>NZ_JANFQO010000003.1 GCF_024437735.1 Tahibacter harae
CCGGCTCGCCTCCGCCACTGTCGTCTTTCCCTGGATGATCTCCAGCACCAGCGCTGACTTGCGCCGCGCCGTCCAACGCTTGATGTCTTCTTCCATCACTGCACTCATGGGGTGTCTCCTTGGTTAAGGTTACACCTGAGCAGGTTTTCACTGGGTCAGTACATCGGTACATACCAGTGCCAGCGAGCGCATTGATCATGCGCACGACGGATTGCCGCCAACCGCCTCCCTGCGCCCCGTTGCTGGAACGCTGCCAGTCTCCTATCTATCAGCACAGCTGACTATCTGCAAATCCCTGACTGGACTGGTAGAGCGCTGACGCCAGGCAAGCGTGGCAGGATCACCGAAGGAGCTCCCGCGGTCCTGTCTGTGATCGACAGGGATGCCGAACGGTGGGCTATGCGTGTTCGCGGCCACAGTGGCGGCTGGGCTCGCGCAGCAGGTTGTGCTCAGGATTTGATCCACCTCGCCGCGCGCATCGGCCAGCGCTGGCTGCAAGGTATTCGGCTGGCCTGGCTGCTGAATTAGGCCGCCACGACTCCTGCAAGAATCGTGGCGGCGGTAGCACAACACGACCGGGGCGTGGGGCGGCGTAGAAATTGCGATCTCTCCGCCAAACCCCACTGACCGAAAGACAGCCCGTCGTTCATAACCGCCATTCGTCACAGACGAGGAAGCAGCTTGCTTGGAACTGATATTCGTGGGTGTCCCAATTTACCCCCCTTGGAACTGATATTCGTGAGTGCCCCAATTTACCCCGTGTCCCAATTTACCCCCCAATTTACCCGCATCGATCGCGCCGCAGCTCGATGAACCTAGGGCCTGTCGACAATAGTTCCATCAATAGAATCCTCTGCGGTTGTTTCAAAATGGTCGCAGCCATCATGTGCAAATCTCGCAATGCCGTCTGAGGCGGAATTTTCGTTAGAACAAACACCCCAGTCTCCAGAAAACTTTCCAATTATTGGAACCCAATAGCGGCAACCCTCACATTGATTCCAGACCCACTCATCAGGTTTATCTGGTCGGCGGAGATCGCGGTTTGTCTTCTCTATCCAGCGAACATGGCATCGATTCACATGATTCTTACTTTCATAAAGGAAAATCATTTCAACCCTTCCTCCAATATTCGAGCGACTGCTTCGGGACTTCTAATGCGATGATCGACCACTATCGCTTTCTCGAAAAAACCGCCATCGATCTGACGCCCCTTATCTCTGGTAAGCACTTTTGCGTCAATTGATCTTGCAAGATCCAGTATCTCTGGATCTTGGAGACCACCTCTTCCATATATCTCTTCTACCGAACGAACGTTGTAGCCCCTGGCACGAAGGGCTCCAGCCATACCTGCAGCGGAGAGGTTTTCGTCAAGTATTATCGGCCGACCTTTCGCCAAAAATCCTGCCTTGTACTTCAGCGCTGCTTTAGTAGCCAAAATAACTCGGAGCTCCCATACCCCCTTCAGGGCACGCAAGGGGGCCGCTGCGTAATTGATCGGATTGCTCGCCTCTTTTACTGTTGTGACCGCTACCGCATCGACAGCGTTAGTGCCGGTTTCAATATTGACCTGTACTTCCTTGATTTTTTCCTGCTGATCACTCCGCTCCTTACAAGCTTCAGGAACTATTGCACATACTTCCGGATCAATTCCTTTTGGAGAATTTTGTGCAACTTGCGTTCCATCTGATATATCTAACGTAATAGCGCCTATTTCTACAGAGGAGTTGATTTGCTTCTTCCGTGCTTTTTGCTTTTCTTCCCATCCATTCCACATTCCTTGCGGTGCGCCGCCGAACGAAACAGACGACCTGAATCGCCCAACTGGCCCAGCAAGGAACTCCTGATTTGCATTGCTTTGGCACACGGGATTGCCCATGCACGAAACCGAGCTGATGGCAAACCCCGTCGGATCCGTCCCCGCCAACGGATCGTTCATGATGTAGCTGTACGGGTTCAGACTCTGGCTGTTGGTCGGAAACTGCACCAACGGATCCACACTTAGAAACCGCCCCAACCTGGTAGTCATACAACCGCCCCTTCATATGAATCAGCCGCACGTCGTCGGCGTGTTCGTGCTGGGTGAAGCCGCGGATGCTGCCCGGCAGATTGAGCGTGCCGTTGGGCTTGTTGGTGAGGTCGCCGTTGCGGACCTGGCCGAAGGCGTCGTAGGCGCGGGTCTGGGTGGTGGTGTCGACGGTGGCGATGGTCGAGCCCAGGCGGTCGGTGAGAACGGCAGTGACGGTGTCGATACCGTTCTGGCGTTCAACGATGACCGGGCCGAGTTCGTGGCGTACCACGGCACCCGTGCTTTCGTAGCCTTCACGGTCGAAGTAAGTAACACCCCGGCTGGAGAGGGCGTAGTAGCGGAAGCCGTCGGTCGAGTAGGCCCACTGCGTGGTGCCGCTCGCGCTGGGACGGGCGCTGTAGACCGGACGATTGTCAGCGGCGAAGCGCAGGCTCAGTGTGTTGCCGCCGACGACATTGCCGTTACGGTCGCAGGTGTAGGTGTCCAGGCCGCTGCCAGGCAAAGCGACGTTGGTCGCGGCGTGGGGTCCGCAGTTGCCATTGCCCAGGTCTACACCAAGGCCATAGGTGTAGGCATTGGCCACATCCGCGCTGTAGTCGGTCTTGCGCTCCAGATTGCCGTTGGGCGCGTAGCGGTAGTCGACGATGCCGCCGCTGGTACGGCTGCTGCGGACCAGGCGCTGGCGTACATCGTAGGCATACGTTTCGGCGTTGCCGGCGCGCAGCTGGCTCTTGAGGTTGGCGAAGCTGTCGTAGGTATAGTCGACTTGATCCAGCGGCACTCCACCCTTGGTCCAGCGCCGCTGCGTGGGCTGGCCGGTCGCCAGATCCGTGGCGTAGGTGCCGCTGATGCCGTTGGCGAGGTTTTCGCCGCTGACCTGGCCCCAGGCGTTGTGAGCGGTCGCGGCCCAGTACACGAAACCGTTGACGGCGTTGCTCAGTTTGCTGGGCTGGCCGTAGGCGGTGTACTCGGTCTTGACTGCCAGACCGCTGGCATAGACACGGGTCAGCGGACGCCCGGTCACCGGGTCATAGCTCTGTGTGCGGGAGAACGCCGTCGTGCTGCCTTCGTTGATCGACGTGGCGGTGTCGATGACCCGCGCGGCGGAGTCGTAGGTATAGGTTTCGCGCCAGACCCGGGTATTGGTTTCCGGCGCAGCGACATTGGCGCCGCGGCGGCGGGTGACGCGGTAGAGCGCACCCAGCGCATTGGCCGGATCGTATTCCCATTCGTCATGGAACGCATTGGCGTCCATGCCCGCAGGCACCACCGTTGGCGGCACCGTGGTCTGCTGTTTCACTCGGCCCAGCACATCCCTCACGGTGACCCGGGTAACCGCCCCACGGCTGTCGGTCTGCTTGAGCAGCTCGCCCAGGGCGTTGCTCTCGAACTGCCAGTAGCCCTGGTCCGGATCCTTGCTGGTCAGGCGATGACCCAGCGCGTTGTAGGTGGCCGTGATCAGGCCGGTGTCGTCTTTGATGGCAGCGACCTGGCCCTGGGCATCGGTCCAGTAGTCGACAATCAAGCCAGCGGCATCCTTGGTCTGCATCAGCGCGCCGCGCGCGTCGTTGCTGCGTTCGACCTGCAGGCACAGCTTTGCCGTGGCGGGCAGCGCGGGCTGGGCCGGGCAATTGCCGCCGCTCGGCATCACAGTGCTGCCGCGCACCATGACCTTGGTCTTGCGGCCGGTATAGGTGTAGCTGCTGACCACGTTGCCGTTGGTCACGTCCAGGCTGCTGCCCGGCGCGGTCTTCTGGGTCAGGCGGCCAACGCGGTCGTATTGCAGGCTGGTGTAGTTGACCGGCTGAGTCTTGAAGAACGGCGTGCTCTGGCTGGCCACCTTGCCCTGCAGGTCGTAGGTGGTGAGGGTCAGGCTGAAATCGCCGGCGAAGCTGCCGCTGGCCTGCTTGACGCTGCGGCCGAGCACGTCGGTCCAGTCGATGGTCGTCGGATATCCGGCGCGGACAGTGGTCTGGCGCAGCACGGCCACGGCCGGCGTGAAGTCTTCGGCGGCGGCACCGCCCCCGCAGACGCCGGCGGTACAGCGGGTCAGCGCCATCTGCATCGGCGAGGCAAAAACAGCGCCGGTGCTGTCGACGTAGTCGACACGGGTGGCACGGCCGAAGGCATCGTAGGTGGTGGTGGTCCGGATGTTGTTGGGATCTTTCGCCTCCCGCACCTGGCCGTCGCGCGGCAAGGTCTTGGTGGTGCTGACCTGGCTCAGCGCGTTCGACGTATCAAGCACAAAGTAGCCATCGGCTGCCGGGTTCTCGCCATCCCTGGAATAGGTGTAGTTGACCGTGCGCACCCGGCTGGGGTCGGCCGCCGGCAGGTCCGGCAGGGTGACCACGACCTGGCTGGGCAGGCCGCCGCTGGTATAGCTGTAGCTGGTGGTTGACTGCTGGCCTGCCACACCGGACTGGATGCTGCGCGACAGCAGAGTGCGATCGGCATTCCAGCTCGTATCCGCAATCACAGTCTGCGCCGGCGCACTGGCGCCGCTGGGCAGGCTGTGGGTGCCGGCATAACTGATCTGGCGCGTGACGCTGCTGCTGTTCAGGCGGTCGGTCCACCACTGGGCGATGTTGGCCGACGCAAGATCGTAGACATTGACCGTGCGCGTGCTGTGCTCGGTCAGGAAACTGTCGGCACCGTCGTCGGCCTGGATCACCAGTTGCTCGACCAGATTGCCGTAGTTGTCCCAGCCGGAAACGCCGCCGGCGACGCTGCCGGCATTGACGGTCAGGGTATGGTGGCTGAGGACGCCGCTGTCGGGCTCGTACGCATTGACGCGCTGCTGGTCCAGGAACGGGGCGACCAGGCCGGTGGGCGTCGCCAGGCTGTCGCCGAGCAGGCAGTCGCCGCGGTTGCTGCGGCCGCATTTCCAGGTATTGAGTTCCTCGGAGATGCGCTGGGTGGTATTGGGCACCGTAACCACGACCGATTCGACGCGGCCGGTCAGCGGGAACTTCTGTTGGAACGTGGTGGTGGTGCGGACCTGCTTGGTCGCCTGGTTGAATGCACTGTCCGAGACGATGGCGCGGAAGCCCTGGAAACCGCGGCCGAAATGGTTGTACATCGCTTCGCGATAACCATAGACCGCGCTGCGCCAGCCCGACATATCCGGCTTGCCGCCGCTGTCGCGCAGCCCGGAATGCTGCGCAAAGCCGGTAACGACCGGCATAGTGCTCGCGAAGTAGTAATGCCGCGAATCGGCGTAGCCGTGGTCCGACGGCACGCTGTAGAGCGGAATCTGGTTCTGCACGGCCGGAAAGGCCATGGCGACAAGGTTCCAGGCCGCGATATCGCCCATGCCGTCGGTCGCATTGCGCAGCACGTCGGGCAGCACGGGCGACGCGGCGGCGGTGGCGGCGGCGACCGGTGCCTCGGGGCCCAGGTCCAGCGGGACATCAGTGTTGCGGCCTTCGCCGTTGCTGGACAGATACACGCCGCGATTTTCGTTGACCGCGGCTTCGAGCACCGAGATGTACGAACCGCCGCTCAGGATCGCGTTGAAATCGCTGACGGGGCGGCCGTTGGGCAGGTGAGTGGGGCCGTAGCTGTTGCCGTAGGTCGCGGATTCACCGATCACGAGGCAGCCGGGCTGGTTCGCACCGTTATGCGTGATCTGCTTGAACTGGCAGCCCAGCTCCGTGACCAGATCGGACAGGCCATCGCCGAACACGTCGTCGGCCGCGGACTGTTGCAGCTTGGTCACCATGGCCGTGGGCAGGTTCTGGACGGTGAAGCTGCTCGGGCCGGTCTGTACGAACTTGAGCTGGTCGACGTAGTAGGCGCTCTGGTCGTTGCCGCTGAAGTCCAGGGTCGAACTGTCGTACATCGCGAACACGGGCACCGTGGTGCCGCCCGGCAACTTCCAGACCGCCGGGTAGCCCGGTGTGTTCACTCCGTTGGCGGGCATGTTCAGCGTGCCGGAACCGGGATCCTGCGGGCAGGCATAGGCCAGGCACTGGCCAGCCTCGACGTCGCGCGTGGAATCCGGGCACTCGCCTGACGGCAGCTGCCCGACCAGGGCGGCCACGCACATCTTCATGGCAAAGCCCTGGTAGTCGCCGGTGACGGCGAGCAGGTCGGTCTTGCCGTCGTTGTCGACGTCCATGGCGGGCAGGCGGTCGGCGTAGCGGAAACGCGCGCCGGCAGCGGTGGTGTGGATCTTGAGTCCGGCGTTGGATGCCGTGGTGATCAGCGCCCCCAGGCTGCCGCCCTTGTTGAGGCGCAGCTGCCAGTTGCCGCCGGGCTTGGCGAACACGAAATCGTCCAGCCCGTCGCCGTTGATGTCCTGCCACTGGGCCACATAGCCCTTGGCGCGGTCGCATTCGTCGGTGGACAGGGCCGGGCTACCCAGACTGCTGCAGCTGATGCTCTGCGGCGTACCAACGCCTTGGCCCAGCAGGATGCGGCTGAAGGTCTTGTTGTTGCCGGTGCCATTGTTGCTGATGAAGAAGTCGGGCAAGCCGTCGCCGTTGAAATCGGCGATGCGCTCGATGCGTTCGTCCAGCGTCACGTTGGTGGAGGTCGTCGCACTGCGGCTCAGGCAGAACAGCGGCGTGGCGCTGCTGGTGAAGCTGGCCGTGGTGGAGCTGGTGGAAAGCCGCCCCGTCATCGCGTTGGTATGGATGAAAACACCGGTCTTGGTGCCCAGCACATCGCTGCCGCAGCTGGCCGCCGGAGCGGTGGTGATCAGGTCCAGCTTGCCGTCGCCGCCGACATCGGCGGTAAACAGCGAACCGGCCGTGACGGACGCCGGCGAAGCCACCGTCGTCGGCACGAAATGGAAAGCATTGGCCGTGACCGCGGCACCGCGGCCCAGGGTCCAGATGCCCAGGGAAACGACCTGCGGCGCGCCGATGGCGGGAAGGCTCAGCACTTCGGCGCGGCCATCGCCGTCCATGTCGGCATAGCGCTCCGGCAGTACGCTCAGCTTGCCGGTGAAATTGACCGCGGCGCGCACGCTGCGGTCGGCGGCCAGCTGGACCAGATAGACGTCCGCAGTGCTGCCGCTGCCCTGGGGAACGGCCAGGACGGTTTCGCGCGCCCCGTCGCCGTCGAGATCGCCGACGACGCGGAGCTGGCGCGAGCCCGCAACGCCGCCGCCCGCCGGCAGACCAGTGCTGGCACCCGGCAGGTTGGCAGCTGTCAGCGAAGACAGGACGACGTTGGGCGTACCGTCATTCCAGCCGAACACCGTCTTCGGATGGCAGACCATGCTCAGCGTCGTGCCCGTGGTATTGCGGTTCGCGCACTCGGTCAGTTCCTTCAGCAGCAGGCGGTCGCTGAAGGTGCCGCTGACATAAGCCGGTGTCAGCGTGCGCACGGTGGTGTCGCCGATCTTGGTCGTGATCTTGCTCAGTTTCTGCGTCTGCTCGGTCAGGCCGCCGTCCAGATAGCTGGAGCCAATGTCGATGCGGGCGCTGTAGTCGATCACCACCTTGCGATCGCCGGCCTGCGCGCCCAGGCCGGTGTAGAGCACCTGCTTGAGCAGGTTCTCGCCCGCACCATAGACGGTGTACTCGTAGCGCATATTGTTGCCGACGCGGTCCTCGACCTTCTCCAGCAGCCAGCTCAGCGTGGCGGCTGCGCCGCTGGGCTGGACGCGGGCCGAGGTTGCACTGGTACAGGTCGTCGGCGCTGCCGGATCGGTGCCGCTGGCCACGGCGCCGTAGTGCAGAATTCGGCCGGATTTTTCCTCGACGCGGAAACAGGCGCTGTTGCCGGCCAGATTGCCGCCGACCTGGATCACACGGACGAAGCTGTCGATCTCGGTGCGGTAATGCGTGCCCGCGGCGCCGTAGGTGCCGGGGTTGCTGCCGCCCGGTGCGGTGACGGCGATGAGGCGCTGGCCGTCCAGGCAGAGCCGGTCGTTGTTGTCATAGCTCACGCCGCGGGTTTCGCCGTCCTGCTCCGGCGTGCGTGGGCAACGGTGCAGGCTGCTGGTGCCGGTCAGGGTCCAGCCCACACCGGCGATGCTGTTGCCGTTGCGGCTGCTGTAGGCCAGGCCCAGCGCCGGCTGCATGCCGGCGCGTCCCGGCGGCACCGCCAGCGGCACCGAATAGATCGCGGCGCCGCCGTCGACGCCGGCTTCGCCAGCCAGGGTGCCGGCCGGTTCGTCATGCGCCGGCAGATCGGCCGCCGCAACCTGTTCCGGGTCGGCCTGGGGCAGGTTGGGAACTTCGGCGCTTTCCTGGCCGGTTTCGGGATCGACCGGCAATTCCGACGCCGGTAATGGGGAGAGAACTGTGCCGAGCGTCAGTAAGAAACTGGCGCAGCCGACAGCAAGCCGCGTTGTACGCATGCGGGATTCCTTTCGCAGATGAATGGGAAGCGGAACGGGAGCCGCGGACGGCACGCAGTGGAATACACACAAATCTGCGGTGCCGATGCTTGCGCGCAGTGACCTGCGCGCGCCCCTGTGAGGTTGAATCTGTGGCGAAAATCTGTGGTGACTGCAGCCTATGAGCAACAGGCTTTTTCCTGGCATGCAACCGTTGCGGGAGTTGCGAAAAATCTCCGGAAATTTCAGCGAATGAACTACGGTGACGGGAAAAACAGCGGCGAATTGTCCGCGGCTGCGGACACGGCCAGTCTGACCTGGCGGTGTTGCAAGGGTTGAGATCCGTCATCTGACGACTGCCCCGTCCTGCCTCAACACTGCGCAGTGACGGAGAGATCGCGCCGCGGGCGCCGGGCAGGCGCGGCGAGCTGCCGGCAGAGTTGCGGCAGTTCCTGTCCTAGTGCAGGTTTCCGCAGCGGCGTTGAACCGCTGCGGCTTTTCCCGCAATCAGCAGCAGTTCCTAGCCGAAGAAATCCTGCACATCGCCCAGTTCCCGCGTCAGCGGCATGGGCGGCAGGCTTTTCAGGAACAGCTTGCCGTAGGGGCGCGAAGTCAGGCGCGGATCGCACAGCACCAGCACGCCGCGGTCGTTGACGTCGCGGATCAGGCGCCCGGCGCCCTGCTTGAGCGCGATCACGGCGGTGGGAATCTGCCACTGCACGAAGGGATTGCCGCCGGCTTCGCGCATAGCGGCCAGGCGCGCTTCCAGCACCGGATCGTCCGGTGCGGCGAAGGGCAGCTTGTCGATGATTACGCAGGACAGCGCCTCGCCGACCACGTCCACGCCTTCCCAGAAGCTGGCCGCGCCCAGCAGCACGCCGTTGCCGGAGGCGCGGAACGCATTCAGCAGCTGGTGGCGCGGGCCGGTGCCCTGCACGAACAGCGGATACGGCAGCGCGGCCAGGCGTTCGGCGGCGCGGCGCAGCGCGCGGTGCGAGGTGAACAGCAGAAAGGCGCGGCCGCGCGAAGCGGCCAGCACCGGCAGGGCTGCATCGACGACGCGGTCGGTATAGTCCTGAGTATTCGGATCGGGCAATCCGCGCGGCAGGTAGGTCAGGGCCTGGCGGGCGTAGTCGAAGGGGCTGGGCAGGCTCAGCGTGACTGGATCGTCCAGGCCGAGCTGGCGCGCGAAATGGTTGAAATCGCCGGCGACCGACAACGTAGCCGAGGTCAGGATCCAGGCCGCCCGGCTCTGCTGGCGCAGGCTGCGCAGCGGCGGCGCCAGATCCAGCGGCGTGGCGTGCAGCGAAAAGCCCTGGCTGCTCAGTTCGTACCAGTGGATCCAGTCGCGCGCACCGCCGTCGAGTACCTGGTCCAGGCGCTCGACCAAGCCCTGGGCGCGCTCGTGCAGCGCGCCCAGGCCGCGCGAGCGCTCCGCCTGGCTGGCCAGCACCGCTTCCAGCGCCTGCAGCGCCTGTTGCAGTTCACGCAATTCGGCCAGGGCGAAACGATCTTCCTCGATGGCGGTGAAGGCGCCGCGCGCGGGCAGCTTGTCCAGCGCGAGACGGGTGCGGCGTATGGCCGACGCCGTCGCCGCGATCGGCTCGCGCAGCAGGGCGAAGGAACCGGTGACCGAGCCGCATTCGGCTTCGGCATCGCTGCCCAGTTCCTGCAGCTGGCGGGTGGAGAAGCTGACCGAGAAGAACTGGCCGGCCAGCTCGGGAATCTGGTGCGCCTCGTCGAGGATGAAGGCGTGGGCGCCGGGCAGGATCTCGCCGAAGCCCTCCTGCTTGATCGACAGATCGGCGAACAGCAGGTGATGGTTGACTACGACGAGGTCGGCCTCCTGCGCCGCCCGGCGCGCCTTGACCACAAAGCAGTCGTTGAACATGGGGCAGTCCGCGCCCAGACAGTTCTCCGTCGTCGAGGTCACCCGCGGCCACAGCGGCGAATCCTCGGGCACGGCGGCAATCTCGTTGCGGTCGCCGCTGCTGCTGCGCTGGGACCAGGCGCGCAGTTCCTGCAGCTGGGCCACCTGCTCGCGCGAGGCCAGGCGGCCATCGCGGTGGGTCTGGTCCAGCCGGTACAGGCAGACGTAGTTGGCGCGGCCCTTGAGCAGGGCCGCCTTGAGCCGCGCGCCGGTAACCTGGCGCACGCGCGGCAGGTCGCGGTGGAACAGCTGGTCCTGCAGGGTCTTGGTGCCGGTGGAGACGATGACGCGCTTGCCCGACAGCACTGCCGGCACCAGGTAGGCGAAGGTCTTGCCGGTGCCGGTGCCGGCCTCGGCGATCAGGATATGCCGCTCGTCCATGGCCTCGGCCACGGCCGCGGCCATCTGCTGCTGCGCCGCGCGCGGGGCGAAACCCGGCACCTCGCGCGCAAATACGCCGTCGGCGCCCAGCAGTTCGGCTACATCGTGGGCCACCCGGATTACAGCCTCTGGCGCGGCGGCACCTTGCAGGCGGCCAGCTGGGTGCGCGCGCTGGCAGCGCTGGCTTCGTCCTTGGCCACGGTGCGCGCCTCGACCACGGTCTGCCAGTTGCGTGCACACAGGCCGCCGAGCTTGGGACCGAGTTCAAATGATTTGCGCGCCAGGGTCTCGGCCTCGCCGAAGCGGCGCAGGCCGACCAGCAGTTCGGCCTTGAGCTGGAGCAGGTCCGGCGCATCCGGCGCCAGCTTGAGGGCGCGGTCGACCGCGGCCACGGCGTCCTCGAACTTGTCCGCGTTTTCCAGCTCGCCGGCCTGCTTGAGGAAGCCGTCCACCGCCGGATCGCGCAGCGGCGCCACTTCCACCGCGGAACCGGCGCTGCGGCCGGCGGCGCGGATGGTTTCCACCAGGCTGCGGTCGGCGCGCGTGGCCTTGCCCACGGTGCCGCCGCTGCTGGAGCCGCCGCAGGCGCCCAGCAGCACCAGTGCCGCCGCCAAGCCCATCCAATTCACTGCCGTGGTCGTGCGCTTCATATTCCCTCTCTCGCCGAATTTCTTTCCCTGCGCCAGCATTATTGCTGTTCGCCGCCGAACCATTCCCGCAACCGTTCCATTGTGCAACCTTGCTCGTCCTGCGGCAGATAGCCGGCGACGAAGGGCAGCTGCCGCGCGCCCGGGCAGTCGGCCGGACTGCGCTGGCCGGATTCCGGATTGATCCAGGCCAGCTCCAGCCCGTGCGACAGATCCAGGTCCAGCGGCCGCGTCGGCAGATTGTCGAACAATCCCATCCAGATGCGCAGGGCGCCGGTGGCGCCGACCAGGCCGGTGGGCTTGTTGTCGTCGCGGCCAACCCAGACCACGGCCAGGTGATCGCCGGTGAAGCCGGCATACCAGCTGTCGCGCGAATCGTCGCTGGTGCCGGTCTTGCCGGCGGAATTCAGCCCCGCCAGCGGACTGGCGCCGACCGCGCGCGCGGTGCCGCGCAGGTTGACCTGCTGCATGGCGTAGGTGACCAGGCGCGAGGCCTCGACATAATCGCCGGCGCCGGGCTTGGTGGTGTAGCGGCGCAACGGGCGGCCGTCGCGGTCGAGCACGCCGCGCACGGCGATCACCGGCAGCGCGTGGCCGTCGGCGGCGAAATACTGGTAGAGCTGGGCCACTTCCAGCGGCGACAGGTCCAGCGCGCCCAGCAGCAGCGACGGATTCGGATTGATCTCGCGGCCGAAGCCGAAGGATTCCACCAGGGCGCGCACCCGATCCACGCCGACCAGCATGCCCAGGCGCACCGTGGACAGGTTCCAGGAATTCACCAGCACATCGACCAGGGCGACGCGGCCATGGGCGGTCTTGTCCGCGTTCTGCGGCATCCAGTTCTTGCCGTTGGGCTGGGGCAGGCTGACCGGCGCATCCTCGACAATGCTGGCCAGCGAGTAGCGCTGCGGCTGGGCCAGGGCGACCAGGAACACGAACGGCTTGACCAGGGAACCGATGGGCCGGCGCGCCTGCAGCGCGCGGTTGAAGCCGGGCTGGTCGGGCGCGCGGTCGCCGATCACCGCCTGCACTTCGCCGTCGCGGGCACCGGTGACGACCAGGGCGGCCTGGGTGTCCTCCTGTTTCTTGCCCATAGCCTTGAGACTGTCCTGCAGCGCCTGCTCGGCGGCGAGCTGGGTGGACGGCGCCAGCGTGGTGAGCACGCTCAGGCCGGCGCCGCGCAGCGCGTCGTCGTCGTAGTCGCGCTTGAGCTGCGCACGCACCAGGTCAAGGAATGCCGGAAAGCGGTTGCGCGGCAGGCCGGGCGTCTCGGCAATGCCCAGCGGGCTGGCCTTGCCGCGGGCCAGCTCGTCCTCGTCGATCAGGCCCGTGTCGAAGAACTGCTGCAGCACCAGGTTGCGGCGGCCCAGCGCGCGCTCGGGATTGCGGCGCGGATCGTAGTAGCTGGCGCCCTGCACCAGGCCGACCAGCAAAGCCACGTCCGGTGCACGCAAGGTGTTCAGTTCGCGGCCGAAATAGAACTCGCTGGCCGCGGCGAAGCCATGCACGGCCTGGCCGCCCTGCTGGCCCAGGAAGATCTCGTTGACGTAAGCCTCAAGGATGCGCTGCTTGTCGTAGCGCGCCTCGATTAGCAGCGCCAGCAGCGCTTCATTGCCCTTGCGCAGGAAATTCTGGCCGCGGTCCAGGAACAGGTTCTTGACCAGCTGCTGGGTCAGGGTGGAACCGCCCTGCACCACGTGGCCGGCGCTGAGGTTGGCCCAGGTCGCGCGCAGGATGGCGATGGCGTCCACGCCGCGGTGATGCTTGAAGTTGCGGTCTTCCACCGCCTGCAGGCCGGAGACCAGCAGCGGCGGCATCTGGCCCAGCTTGGCCACGCGGCGCTCTTCCTGCTCGGCGCCGTACAGGGTGGCTATGCGCGCCGGATCCAGGCGCAGGCGCTGCAGCGGCTTGCCGCTTTCGATGTCCTTGATGCTGAACACGCGCGAGCGCTGCAGCACGACTTCGATGCGGCGCGCCTGCTCCATGCCGTCGAGCGAGGCGAAGGCGCGGCGCGAGATGATGAAACGGTCGCCGTCGCGCATGAAGCTGCCGGGCGCGCGCGCGCCGGTGACTTCGTCGTAGCGCGCGGCTTCCAGCTCGGCGCGCAGGGTGGGCACATCCAGCGGCAGGCCGGGAGCGATCTCCAGCGCGCGGGCGTAAATGCGCGTCGGCGTCTCCCAGGAAAGGTCGTCGAAACGCTGGCGCACCTGGGCATCCAGGTACAGCGTATACGGCACCAGGAAGGCGATGCAGAAACCGAGGGCGAACCAGAACGGAGCGCGCAGCCAGCGCCAGACCAGACGCGCCAGCTCGGCGCAGCGAGCGATGAAGGACAAAGGAAAGAACGCCAGGGACCGATGGGGCCAACCGCCGGCGGCCTGCGCTGCCTGCGGCACCAAGACTGCTGCCGCGGCGGCAGGGACCGGCGCGGCGCGCGCAGTGTACCCGATGCGTCGCCGCGGCGGCCTCGCCCGTCCTGGCGCGCGCGGCGGTTTCCCCGTCCGCGCCTATCCGCGATAATCCGCCCTTTTGGCGTGCGCGGATTTCGTTTGCGCAACAAGGATCTATGCCGACCGTGTCCCCGACCGAATCCACCGCCCCCGCGCCCCGCCTGCTGGTCCATGGCCAGGCCTCCGCCGACTGGTGGCAGCAGCTGCTGCACGGCCTGCCCGCCGGCCTGGAGGCGGCCGCCGGCGCCGCGCCTGCAGGCCTCGCGGCGGTGGAGAGACTGGCCGGCGACACCGCCGACACTGCCGCCCTGCTGCAACTGGGGCGCGAACGCTGGCCCGGCAGCCACCTGCTGCTGCTGCGCGCCGGCTGCCGCCTGCCGCCGTACTGGTGCGAGCGCCTGCTCGCCGCGCTGGCGCTGGATGAAGTGCTGGCCGTCAGTCCGCTGGACGACGTCTCGGCCTGGCATCCGCTGAGCGGAACCGGCGACGCCGACCCGCAGCGCGTGGACGCGCTCTGCCACGCCTACGGCCGCCGCCTGGGCCTGGCCAGCGGCGAGGTTTCCGCGCTGGCCAGCGCCTGGCACGGCGCGCGCCTCGCCGCGCTGGAACCCGCTCAGCTGGCGCTCGCCACAAGCGAGCCGGCCGCCCTGCCCGGGCGCTGCCTGCGGCTGGATCATCTGTACATCGCTTCGGCCGCCGCGCCGCACCAGCACCCGGCTGCGGCTGCCGCCCTGGGCGAACTGCGCCGGCAGCTGGAACAGGCGCTGGCGCTGGATGACTTCCAGCCCGCCTGGTTCGGCCTGGACGGCCGCCCGGTGCTGCTGCACGTGCTGCACGGCTGGGGCGGCGGTGCCGAGCGCTTCGTGCGCGACTTGGCCGCCGCCGACACCACGCGCACGCACCTGGTGCTGATCGCCCGCGGCAGTTTCCCGCGCCGGCGGTTCGGCGAGGTGCTGGAACTCTGCGACGGCAGCCTGCGCGGTCCGCCGCTGCGCCGCCTGGTACTGCCCCAGCCCATCGCCGACACCGCGCTCGGTCACTATGACTGGCGCCAGTTCCTGCGCCAGGCCGCGGCCGACTACGCCGTCGGCGCCCTGCTGCTTTCCTCGCTGATCGGCCACAGCCTGGACGCGCTGCGCAGCGGCCTGCCGACTGCCATCGTCGCGCACGACTGCTATCCGCTGTGGCCGCTGCTGCATCGCGATTTCGGTGCGCCGGCCTTGCGCTTCGACGCTGCCCAGCGCAGCGCGGACCTGGCCGCCGCCGATGCCGACTACGAATTCGCCAGCCGCGATCCGGCGCACTGGGAACGGTTGCGCGACGGCTACGTCCAGGCGGCGCTCGCCGCCGGTGCTCACCTGTTCGCGCCCAGCAACGCGGCGCTGGCCAATGTGCTGCGCCTGGGGCCGGAGCTGGCCGCGCTGCCGGCCCGGGTGATTGCCCACGGCACCGCCGGCTGGCCGGATGCCGCGCCGGCCGCCATTGCAAAAACGCCGCGCCGGCGTCTGCGCCTGGTCGTGCCCGGCCGCGTGCGCCGCGGCAAGGGCGCCGAACTGCTGCAGGCGATCCTGCCGCAGCTGCGCGAACATGCCGAACTGGTGCTGCTCGGCGCCGGCGGCGAAGGCCATGATTTCTTCGGCGCCAGCGACGTGCACGTGCTGCTGGACTACCAGCGCGACGAACTGCCCCGGCTGCTGGCCACGGTGCAGGCCGATGCGGCGCTGATCCTGCCCACGGTGGCCGAGACCTTCAGCTATACCTTGTCCGAATGCCGCAGCCTGGGCCTGCCGGTGATCGCCACGCGCGTGGGCGCGCTGGCCGAGCGCATCGAGGATGGCGTCGACGGCTTTCTCGCCGATCCCACGCCGGAGGCCGTGATTGCGCGCATCGCCGCCGTTGCCGCCGCGCCGGAGCAGCTCGATCGCGTGCGCGACGCGCTGCGCCGGCTGCCGCCGCGCACCCTGCAGGACATGGCGCGCGACTACCAGGCGCAACTGCCGGCACAACACCGCGGCGCCGTCGCCGCGCCGCATGCCGCTGCGGCTTCGCAAGTGGAAGCGCTGACCCTGGCCGGCGAACTCGGCCGCCTGCAGCAACAGCTCGGCCAGCAGAAAAATCAGCTCGCCCAGCAGCAGCGCGAACTGGATGCGCGCGCCGACTGGGCCGCCGGCCTGGACCGCGACCTGCGCCGCGCCCAGCGCGACCTGCGCCACAACCAGCGCGAGCTGGACGCGGCCAAGGACGAGATCGAGCGCGTACACGGCGAAGTCGAACAGCGCACCGAATGGCTCAAGCGCACCCAGGACGATTTCACCGCGCTGGAAGGCGAATTCCAGGAACGCACACGCTGGGCGCTGGATATGCGCGGCGAACTGGACCGCGCCTACGCCAGCTGGTCCTGGCGCCTGACCAAGCCGCTGCGCTTCGTCATGCGCAAGCTGCGCGACCTGCGCACCCGCGCCGGCTTCATGGCCACGCGCAGCCTGGGCCTGTGGCGGCGCCTGCGCGGCAGCCTGGCGCGGCGCGGCCTCAAGGCCACGCTGCAGCGCGCCCTGCGCGAATTCCGCCGCGGCCCGTTGCCGATCGCGCCGGTGGCCGGCCAGCCGCAGCAGGACGTGGTCGACATCAGCCTGCCAAGCTGGCCGCAGCCGCAGGTGTCCATCGTCATCCCGGTCTACAACAAGATCGCCTACACCCTGGCCTGCCTGCAGTCGCTGGCGCAGCACGCGGCCAGCGCCAGCTTCGAGGTCATCGTCGTCGACGACTGCTCCAGCGACGACACCCAGGAACGTCTGGCCGAGGTGGAAAACCTGCGCGTGATCCGCAATGCGCAGAACCTGGGCTTCGTCGGCTCCTGCAATGCCGGCGCCGCGGCGGCGCAGGGCGAGTTCGTGCTGTTCCTCAACAACGACACGGTGGTCACGCCGGACTGGCTGGAAGCGCTGCTGCGCTGCTTCGCCGAACAGCCCGACGCCGGCCTGGTCGGATCCAAGCTGGTCTATCCGGACGGCCGCCTGCAGGAAGCCGGCGGCATCGTGTTCCGCGATGGCTCGGGCTGGAATTTCGGCCGCTTCGAGGATCCGGCCGACCCGCGCTACAACTTCCGCCGCGAGGCCGATTACTGCTCCGGCGCCGCGATCCTGCTGCGCCGCGCGCTATTCGAGCGCCTGGGCGGCTTCGACCAGCGCTACGCGCCGGCCTATTACGAGGACACCGACCTGGCCTTCGCCGTGCGCGCGGCCGGGCTCAAGGTGTATTACGAACCGCGCTCCACCGTGATCCATTTCGAGGGCATCACCGCCGGCACCGACGTGGGCAGCGGCACCAAGCGCTACCAGGTGGTCAACCGCGAGAAATTCCTGGAAAAGTGGAAGGATGCACTGGCGCTGCAGCCCGCGCCCATCGACGACGCGGCGCTGGCGCCGCGCGCGGCCACCTTCCGCGCGAACAGGCGCCTGCTCATCATCGACGCCTGCACGCCGACGCCGGACCAGGATTCGGGCTCGCTGCGCATGGTGAACCTGATGCGCCTGCTGCGCGCGCTGGGCTGGCAGGTGACCTTCTTCGCCGACAACCGCCTGTACGAGAAGGGCTATACCGAGGCGCTGCAGGCGCTGGGCGTGGAGGCGCTGTACGCGCCCTACATGAACGACCCCATCCGCCTGTTCCGCCAGCGCGGCGCCGAGTTCGACGCCATCCTGCTGTCGCGCCACTACATCGCGATCAATTACCTGGGCCTGGCGCGGCTGTATGCGCCCAAGGCCAGGCTGATCTTCGACACGGTGGACCTGCACTACCTGCGCGAACAGCGCGCGGCAGAGCTGGAAGGCAGCGAAGACCTGCGCCGCCGCGCCGAGCGCACGCGCGCGCAGGAACTGAAGCTGATCCGCGAATGCGATGCGACCCTGGTGGTCAGCCCGGTGGAAAAGGACCTGCTTGCACGCGAGCTGCCGCGCGCGCGGGTCGACATTCTTTCCAATGTGCACGAAGTGTTCGGCTGCCGGCGGCCCTTCGCCGAGCGCCGCGACCTGGTCTTCGTCGGCAGCTTCCAGCATCCGCCCAACGAGGACGCCATGCTGTGGTTCGCCCGCGACATCTTCCCGCAGGTGCGCGCCGCCCTGCCCGCGGTGCGCCTGCACGTGATCGGCCAGCCGGTGCCGGAATCGCTGCGCGAATTCGCGAACGAACAGCTGATCCTGCACGGCTTTGTGGCCGACCTGGAGCCCTACATGGACGGCTGCCGCATCTCCGTCGCGCCGCTGCGCTACGGCGCCGGCGTCAAGGGCAAGGTCAACATGGCCATGAGCTACGGCCTGCCCGTGGTCGCCACGCCGGCCGCGGTCGAAGGCATGCACGTACAGGCCGGCAGCGATGTGCTGGTCGCGGCCGATGCGCAGGCCTATGCCGAGGCGGTGATCCGCCTGTACCACGACGAGGCGCTGTGGAACACGCTGTCGGCCGGCGGCCTGGCCAACGTGCAGAAACATTTCTCGTTCGAGGCGGCCAAGCAGGCGCTGGCGCGTATTCTGGCCTGAGGGGCAGGGCTCGGGATTCGGGATTAAAAGAAAAAGCGGGCGCAGGTGCCGTCGCGGCCGGGGATTTCGGGCGCCGCCCGATTGGACGCTTGCGGCGACGCCTGCCCCGCAAATCCCGAATCGCCAACCCCGGCCCCTTGGCTCGCGCACCAACCTGCCTTAGGGTGGCCAATGTCCACCCTGCGAGCGCGCCGCCATGATCCATTCGTCCATTCTCGAAACCGTAGGCCGTACGCCGATCGTGCGCATCAACCGCCTGGCGCCGCCCGGCGTGGAGATGTACGTCAAGCTGGAAGCCTTCAATCCCATGTCCTCGGTCAAGGACCGCCTGGCCCTGGCCATCGTGCTCGACGCCGAGGCGCGCGGCCTGCTCAAGCCGGGGCAGATGATCGTGGAGGCGACCTCGGGCAATACCGGCATCGCCCTGGCCATGGTCTGCGCGGCCAAGGGCTACCAGTTCGTTTCCTTCATGGTGGAAACCTTCTCCATCGAGCGGCGCAAGATCATGCGCGCGCTGGGCGCCAAGGTGATCCTTACTCCGGCCGCCGAGCGCGGCAGCGGCATGGTCAGGCGGGCCGAGGAATTCGCCGCGAAACACGGCGCCTTCCTCGCACGCCAGTTCGAGAACGAGGCCAACCCGGCCTATCACCGCAGCACCACGGGCCCGGAAATCCTGCAGGATTTCGCCGGCCGCCGCCTCGACGCCTTCGTCACCGGCTGGGGCACCGGCGGCACCCTGACCGGTGCCGGCGAGATGATCCGCCTGGCCCGGCCCGAGGTGGAGATCGTCGTGGCCGAGCCCGCGGGTGCGGCCATGCTCGCCGGCAACGAGTGGAAGCCGCACAAGATCCAGGGCTGGACGCCGGACTTCGTCCCCGCCGTGCTCAAGCGCGAGCTGGCCCAGCGCCTGCTGCCGGTGGACGACGTACTGGCCCGCGACACGGCGCGCCGGCTCGCCGCCCAGGAAGGCATCTTCTGCGGCATTTCCGCCGGCGCCACGTTTGCCGCGGCGCTGGAAGTCGCGCGCACGGCCGAGCCCGGCGCGGTGATCCTGGCCATGCTGCCGGACACCGGCGAGCGCTACCTGTCCACCTTCCTGTTCGAGGGCGTCAACGAAGGCTCGGACGATGAGTGGCTGGCGGGGCTGTAGGCGCAGGCGGGTCCAGCCAGCCGCACCAGGCCGGCCCGGCTCGGGCAAGCTGCGCAGCCGTCTGCGCTGCGGCGGCGGTTGACAATGACGGCGTCCTATCGGTTCGCGGGAAAAGCCGGTGCCAGCCGCAACCGCTGCGGCTCCGGCGACCGGGGACTACGTGAACATCGCAAAAAGGAGCGCTCAACGCGCTCCTTTTCACTTTCGCTTGTCGCAAAACGACCAACAGCGGCCCGGCCGACCGCCGTTACCGCAAAAAAACTTCCTCCGCCCGCAGCAGGCTCATCCATGCCGCACCACAAAGCGCGCAAACGGATGATTAAATTTGTTTACAAGTAAACGAAGCGGTGCTAGATAAACACATGCAACACCTACGGCGCCGCATGTCGTCGGCGTCACCTGTCGCCGCAGGAGGCTCCATGAACGTCTTCCGTACCGGCTTGTTCACCCTCGCCTTCGCCGCCGCCGGCGTCGCGCCCGCCGCCCAGGCCGCCACCGCCACCACGACCCTGCCGGTCAGCGCGACCGTGCTGGCGACCTGCATCGTCGTCGCCACACCGCTGATCTTCGGCAATTACTCCGGCGCCCAGCTCGACGCCCAGGCAACGCTGACCGTCACCTGCACCCTGGGCACGACCTACAACGTGCGGCTGGACGCCGGTGCGGGCACCGGTGCCACCGTGACCACGCGCAAGCTGTCCTTCGGCGTCAACACGCTGGACTACACGCTCTGGCGCGACGCAGCCCATACCCAGAACTGGGGCATCACCGACGGCACGGACACCGTCGCCGGCACCGGCGCGGTGCTGCCGAACACCCACACTGTCTATGGCCGCATTCCAGCGGGCCAGTTCTCCGCGCCGGGCGCCTATCTCGACACGGTCGGCGTGACCGTCTTCTACTGAGTTCCCGTGGAACGCCCCAGGGGAAGGAATTCCGGCGTCGCCGCAGCCGCCGCGCTGTTGCTCGCGCTGGCCCAGAACGCGCTGACCCAGAACGCACCGGGCCAGCCGGCACCGACCGCCGCCGGCGCAATGAGCCTGGTCGCCGCGCCGGTACGGCTGGATATCGCCGCTACGGCCAAGGCCGAAGTGCTGACCCTGACCAACCCCGGCGCCCAGCGCGGCGACGTGCAGGTGCGCGCGCTGGCCTGGAGCCAACGCGACGGCGAGGACAGCTACCAGCCCACCGACGCGATCATCGTCAGCCCGCCGCGCTTCAGCCTCGCGCCCGGCGCCAGCCAGACCGTGCGCATCTACCGGCGCGATCCAGCGCCGGCCGCTGAACTGAGCTACCGCATCGCCGTGGACCAGTTGCCCGCCGCCGGCGCGCCGGTCGCGGGCGGCGTGCAGTTGCCGATACGCCTGATGATTCCGCTGTTTGTCGCCGGCGCCCAGCCCGCCAGCACCGATCTGCGCTGGCAGGCGCGGCGCAGCGGCGACGGCGTGCAGCTGGAGCTGGCCAATCAGGGCAATCGCCATGTGCGCATTTCCAGCCTGGGCCTGGCGCCGGCCCAGGCCGATACAGCGCAGACGCCGCCCGTGCCGCGGCTGATCTATCTCCTGCCCGGCACGCGCCGCAGCCTGCAACTGCCGCGGCCGGACTGGCTGGACCAGCGCGTGCGCGCGCTGCGCATCCATGGCGACAGCGACGCAGGGCCCATCGATGCGCGCGTGGACCTGCTGGATGCTCCTTGAGTTCGGCCTGGTCGCGCGCGCCGCGGCCGGAGCGGACGCCGGCGAACGCCTGGTCTACGACGTGCTGCTGCAAGGCGAGGCCACCGGCAAAGTGGAAGAGTTCCGCCACAGCGGCGGCGCGCTGTACGCGCCGCGCCGGCTGCTGCAGGAACTGGGCTTGGCCGCACCGGCCACAGCCGGCGAATGGGTGCGCCTGGACAGCATCGACGGCCTCAGCGCCAGCGTGGACGAAGCGCACCAACAGCTGTCGCTGCGCCTGGCCGCCGCGCTACGGCCGCTGACCATGCTGCACGCTGCGCCGGACGAATTGCCGCCGCCGCAGCGGCTGGCACCCGGCGCCAGCCTGGATTACGCAATCAACCTGCTGCGCGGCGACGGCGGCGACACCGATCTCGCCGCGCGCCTGGCACCGCGCCTGTTCGGCCCCTACGGCAGCTTCAGCCACGACGCGCTGTACAACAGCGCGGAGGCACGCCGCTGGCGCCGCATCGGAACCTGGTGGCAGAGCGATTTCCCGCAGCGGCCCGCCCAGTTGCGCATCGGCGACGCGCTGACGCAAGGCCCGGCCTGGAGCCGGGCGCTGTACTTCGGCGGCGTGCACTGGGGCAGCGACTACAGCCTGCGGCCGGACCTCATCACCTACCCCTTGCCCGCCTTCGCCGGCCAGGCGGCGGCGCCGTCCACCGTCGATGTCATCGTCAACGGCCTGCGCACCCAGCACAGCGAAACGCCGGACGGCCCGTTCGCCATACCGCGCCTGCCGGTGTTCACCGGCGGCGGCGAGGCCCTGGTGGTAGTCGCCGACGCGCTGGGCCGGGAACAGGTGCATCGCCTGCCGTTCTTCGTCAGCACGCGGCTGCTGCGCGCCGGCCTGGCCGACTACGCCCTCGACGCCGGCAAGCTGCGCCGCGGCTATTCCGATGATTACGGCGACGGCTTCGCCGCGTTCGCCGGGCGCTACGGCGTCAGCGATGAACTGACCGTGGAAGCGCAGCTGCAGGCCGCCGCCGGCCTGCGCATCGCCGGCGCCGGCCTGGTGCGGCGCGTGGGCCAGCTCGGCAGCGTGCAGCTGGCCGCCGGCCGCAGCGACGGCGGCGGCTGCAAAGGAACACAATGGAATTTCTCCACCGAGTGGCAGCGCGGCCTGATCAGCCTGCGCAGCAGCCACCAGTGGAACGACGCGGACTACTGCGACCTGGCCGTGCGCCAGGGCCAGCCGCTGCCGCAGCGCCAGGCCCAGTTGCAACTGGGTCTGGACAGCCGTATCGGCCAGTTCAACCTAAGCCGCATCGAACGCGACGATGCGGAAGGCGAGCTGCACCTGGACGCCCTTTCCTGGTCACGCCGCCTGCATCGCCAGGCCTGGCTGTCGCTGGGCCTGCAGCGCGTGCGCGAAAGCGGGCGGCCGGACGACGACGCCATCCTGTTCAGCCTGCTGGTTCCGCTGGGCGACGGCGCCACCGCGTTCGCACTGAACGGCAATGCCGGCGGCGCACGCGAGCGCGGCTACGCCAGCCTGCAGCGGCCGCCGCCGGCCGGACCAGGCTTCGGCTACTACCTCGAAACCGCGCTGCAGCGCAGCGAGCAGCGCGCCGGCCTGCACTGGCGGCGGAGCTGGGCGGATCTCAGCGTCGAAGCCGAACACACCGCCGGCAGCAACGCCCGGCGCGCCCGCATCGAAGGCGCGCTGGCCTGGATGGGCGGCGCTGTCTACGCCTCGCGCCAGCTCGGCGAAGCCTTCGCCGTGGTCGACGCCGGCCCGGCCGTGGACGTGTCCATCTACCGCGAAAATCAATGGCTGGGCCGCAGTGACGGGCGCGGCCGCCTGCTGGTGCCGCAGCTGCGCGCCTTCGAAACCAATCGCATCGCACTGGAGCCGCGCGAGCTGCCGCCGGACGTGCAACCGGCGCAGGACCGGCTGCTGCTGCGGCCCTATCGCGGTGGCGGCGTCCTGGCCAGCTTCGGTGTGCGCCGCGATACCGCGCAGGACTGGGTGCTGCAGCTGCCCGACGGCCGTCCGGCGCCGCCCGGCAGCCTGCTGCTGATCGACGGCGAAGCCCGCCAGAGCGTGGGCTACGGCGGCCTGGTACATGTGGAAGCGGCCACGGCCTCGGCGCGTTGGGAGCTGCGCGGCACCTTCGGCCAGTGCCGTCTGGTGCCGGTCGCGTCAACGACATGGCGCTGCGCGGAGTTGCCATGAAAACGGTGCAGCGCGGCTCCGGCCAGTGCCACCTGACGCCCGCCGCCAACTACGCCACGCTGTGCGCAGCCGCCGGGAGAGCAGCCTGGCTCGCACTGCTGTTGTGGACACCGGCCGCGCTGGGCCAGAGCTGCCGCGTCGATGTGGTCCCGGTGAATTTCGGCGCCTACGATCCGGCCCGCGCCCGGCCCAGCCTGACCCGCGGCGAGATCGCGATTTCCTGCAGCCAGGGCGACGACAGCACATTGGCGCCACAAGTGCGGCTGCGGCTGTCCGGCCCGGCACAGCGCCAGCTGCAAGGCGGCGGTATGGCGATGCGTTATTCACTTTTCCAGGATGCGGATCTACAGCGTCCCTGGTGGGACGGCGCGCCGCTGGAACTGGCGCCCAAGCCCGGCGACGGGCGCAACAGTGGCGTGCGTGCGCCGGTCCATGCGCTGCTGCCGCCGGGACAATGGGTGCAGCCTGGGGAGTATCGGGATCTCGTCCAGCTCAGTGTGGAGTTTTGAGGGCGGGACTGGTGATCCGGGATGGACGCAACCGGAGGCCGGTATGCAGGCGTCGATATTCGACCCGTTCCGCGCCGCGAGAGTCTGTGGCCGGGATTGGCGGCCAAGAGAAACCAGAATCGGATACCGCCCGGCGCGGGATTCCAGAAAACGGCAAGACTTTACGAAATCGGCACAGAGCAACGCAGCACCGGGAAACGGAGCCCCATGCGCCTGCCGAATCTCCAATCCCGAATCCCTACAGCAAGGTATCCCGCCGGCATTCGCTGGCCAGCCAGTCCAGCACTTCGCGCGCCCAGTAAGCCGCATCCGGCCCCAGCACCGTGCCCGCCGCCAGCGGAGAGCGCAGGCCGGGCGGAATGGCTTCCGGCTGGAATTCCGAAAGAACCAGCCCCAGCTCAGCCCGCCACGCCGCCGATTCATTGGCCGCCGCACCGCCCCGGGACTGTGCCTCCGCTGCCCGCCGCACTACGGCGGCCACCCGCTGGATCTCGAAGTACATCGGACCTAACCCCCTGGATCAAGCCGCCGATTGTACGGGCTTTTCCCGCTGTGTACTTGTTCATTCAGGCATTCAAGTACACAGAGAAAAACTTTCCGTCGCAGCGGAATCTGCCGCACTGCAATTGCTTTGCGCTGCTTGCATGGTGCGTGCCGGGCGGCGCGCCGTCGCCGGCCGGCTGCGGTCAATGCCGGCCGAAGCAGACGCGACAGAGCCGCCGCGCCGCTGCGCTGAAGCAGCGATGCCACATAGCTTCAATCGTCACTGCGGGGCAAACAGGATCATGCTGGCGGCAGGACGCCAAGCGGGATGGCGGAACCGGCGCAGCGCCCTGGCCGGGCCGGCTCCGGATGGTGCATACCAACGCGATTGCGGTGCGACTGGGGCGGTGCAAGGTGATGAGGAGACGGCCCGGCACCATCTGCAGCGACCGCGTTCCATAGCGGACTATCCAAAGCGGGTCTGCCAACGGCGGAAACCGTCGCCGTCAGCAGTTCAGCGCTTCGCCAGTCAGCAGGTTTCTTCCCCGGCCGGACCGCGCGATTGTTCAGCCGTGCTCTTGCGGCAGTTCCACGGCGATCAGGCGATCCTCGGACAAGGCCACCAGCAGGCGATAGCGGACTTCTTCACGCGACAGGCTGCTGTGCACCAGCAGACGGCGCTGCCGTATCCGCCCCGCGCCATCGGGCTCGCCCGCCTGCAGACTGATGCACGCCTGCGGATCCGGCGGCCACAACTGGCCGCGTCCGGGCCAGATGCCGTGGACGATGACAGAGTTGACCAGTTCCAGCGCCCAACCATCCTGCGACAGGCGCACATGCACCGCCGCGACATCATCACCATCCAGCGGAGTGCCCTCCAGCACCACGCTGTATTGCTGGACGGACACGGCACGATCCGCCCCCGCGGACCGGCCTGTCCTTCCATGCCATCGCAGCACGTCCTGCTCCCTTTCTGCCGTAACGGCGAACAGCAATCTTTTCGCTCAAAACCACAGCCGCGCGCATGTGACGACAGTCAGGGGAGTTTCCGATCGCGCGTGAAGAAATTTTTAGGTTGCGCGGCACCGATCACGTGCAGCGGGCAAGTGCCGTGCAACGAAGGTGCAACGTTCACGCAGCGATAACACGAAGAACCGGTTGCGGCACGCGGATCTGCGATTGCACCACTCGGTGTGTTCTGTTTTCGCAGACAGCCACGATGTAGAGAGCGCGGCGCAATCCGGTGCGGCAACTGCGCAGGCACGTCACCGTATTTCCGAGGCGTATCGGCCAATCCGCCCGCTATCGGAACGAGCATTCGTCTGTTCCTGCAGTATGGTCTGCCTCGGCATGCCGAGGCCGAAGCCGCGGCTTCTTCTCCGGCGGCAAACGTCGACATAGCTGTCGCGGCCGACCGCCGCGCGAGCGCTGACATTGCATCTGGAATCGACGCACAAGCGGCGCGGGCTGCCCGGGGCGCCGCATCGCCGCGCAAGCGGAACGATCTTCGGTCTGCGGCCGCGTTTGACATGCCCGCGGATGAGGGCCGTCAGGGTTTCATCCTGTCGCGCGGCAACCGCCAGATCGCGCAGCTCCCTCCGGTCTGCCGCGCTTTCCATATGACGAATACCCGGCCGATGCGGCCCGGTTCAGCACGATGCTTACAGCTGCCGACAAATGCATCAAATGGAAACATGGACAAATGATGCAGCACGCGCACGCGAAGGCCCGGAACAGATTCCCGATTCGTGCCCGTGCGAACCCCGCAGTGTCCAAGTCGCCGCGACATAGCACGCGCGACCCTTCCCCGCGAGGGCTCGACCAACCTGGAAATACCCCGGCGCCGCTCTGACGGATTTGCGTAGCTGGGCACGCCAACGCGGCCGGAAAGCTCGGCACGCAAGCGGACAAGAATGGCCCGCGGCTGCTTGCCCGTCTGGACGCCACCGGACCGCGCCGCTGGTTCAAGCAGGCGCAAAACGACAAAGGCCCGGTTTCCAGGGCCTTTGTCTGCACACTGAATCTGGTGGGCGGTACAGGATTTGAACCTGTGACCCCTGCCGTGTGAAAGCAGTGCTCTACCGCTGAGCTAACCGCCCGAAGGGACGCGGACTTTACGGAGTCCGCGCGCCCCGGTCAACCTGGTGCCGACGAGAAGAATCGAACTTCCGACCTACTGATTACGAATCAGTTGCTCTACCAACTGAGCTACGTCGGCGGAAGGCCGCGCAGTATAGTGACTAGGCGGCCGCCGGGCAAGCTGGCCAGCCGCTTGCGGTTACCAGCACTTGCCGTTGCTCTCGTTGCCGCCGATGGTTCCTTTCACGCCGGCGCCGGTCAGCGTCAGGGTGGCGCACTTGTCCACCGCCTGCGGCGTACCGGCGACGGGAGCCGCGCTCAGCGTATAGGTCTGGTTGCCCGGGCCGAGGACAATGGCGGCCCGATAGAAGCCCTGCTCGGACAAGGCATTGCTGAAGCCCAGCCCAGCCGGCGGGGCGCCAGTCACGCTGGCGGCGTAATTGTTGAAGTTGGTGTAGTAGCGCTCCTGCGCCGCGGCGACGCGCATCAGCAGATCGCGCGCTTCGGCGCGCCGCGCGCGCTGGGTGTAGCGCGTGTAGTTCGGCACGGCGATCGCCGCCAGGATGGCGATGATCGCCACGACGACCAGCACTTCGATCAGCGTGAATCCTGCGATGGCTTTCCGTTTCACGAGCTGTCCCCTTGCAACTTGATTGAGCGTTTTATCACGCCGGAGGGACGGGAACGCAAGCGGTTTGCGTTCCCATCCCGGCGCATTGAAGCTGGCGCTAGTTGTTGAAATCCAGCGCTTCGCGCCAGGAACCGCGGCGCCAGACCGGAATCACGTTCAGGCTGATCGGGTTGCCCGCGGCATCGGTCAGGCCGAGGGCTGTATAGGCGCCGCCACCGATCGCCGTCACTGCACCGAGCGCGCCGGCAGCCGGCGGATTCGCGACATCCTTGCCCGCCGCGTTTGCAGTTGCACTGGCACCACCAAAGGCCTCGTTGAGCAAGGTGCCGGGACCAGTGCCGTTCTGCGCGTCGACGACAATGATCGCGCCGGTACGCGCCGGATCGCAGGGGTTGTCGCCGGCAGGAATGACGGTGGAGAAAATCGCCGTGCCGTTGGCGAACACCGGCGTCAGCGTGACCACGTTGCGCTCGCCGAGCACCGGGAAATTGAAGCGCCAGCCCTTGGAAGATCCCGGCACCGGAAGGTTAGTCAGCGTGCGCGTGCCCGAGGGCAGCCGGACCATGGTCTGCTCCACCAGCTCGGCCTTGGTGATGCGCGTCATGCCCTTGCCCATGTCCTTGATGCCGTAATAAGACTGGGTCGGCGTGCCGGCTGCCAGGCGGTCGCTGTCGCCGAGATACTTGCCGGTGCCGAACACCAGGATCGCGCCTTTGCCTACCGTGCTGCGCTTGTCGCCGAACGCAATCGGAGTGACCGTGATCGGTTGCTTGCCGACATCGGCCGCGACGTTGTCGTAGGTCGAGAACATCAGGTCGACGGACCAGTTGGCCGGGCTGGCGTCGGTCAGATCGAAGCGCCAGAGGTTGCCGGCGAGATCGCCGGCAACGGCAAAGTCATCCACGTTGCGGAACTCGCCATTGCCGTAGCCGACCACTTCGGGGCCGGACAGGCCGTAGCTGCGCACGCCGGCGGGAGTCTGGATTTCACGCAGCAGCAGGCCGGTTTCTAGGTCGATGACGAACAGCGAAGTGCGGTCCAGCAGGGCCGCCGGCGCCGTTGAATCGGGGCCGACCGCCGGGAAATAGCCGCTGGACACCAGCACCACCCACTTGCCGTTGCGCAGGCGCGCAACATTGGCGCTGTCGTAGGTATAGCCCAGGTTGGCACCGCCCGGGGACAGATTGTTGAATTCCCACAGCACCTTGCTGGCCGCGTTGGCTTCCGTAGCATCGGGGCTGGTGATATCCAGCGCATAGATGCCGCGGCCGCCGAAACGCAGCGAACCGACCAGCAGCGAGCGCCAGGAGCCGTTGCGGAACACCTCGCCGATGACCGGACGGTCGTCGACCGTCGGCAGCAGGCCAATGGCCGGCTCGGTCAACTTCTTCATCTTGCCGTTCATGATCAGCGTGTTCGGCACGAAGGCCCACTTCTCCAGGCCGCCGTCAGGACCGTCGCTGGCATCGAATGCGTGCAGCATGCCGTCGTTGGCGGCCATGTAGACGCGGGGCTTGCGCGAAAGCTGGGCGCGGCGGAAATCGGAGAACTTGCCGCCGGTGCCACTGGTGGCGGCGTTGTATTCCGGCGAGCCGACCGGGAAATCGTCGGTGAAGGTCCCCTCGACCGGGCCGTAGAAGCGCGGTTGCGCGTTGACCACCGCGCCAAGCACGGAACCGCGCTTGCGCAGCGCCTGCGCGCCTGCCAGCGATTCGGAAGTGCGCACGCCGCGCAGGTAGTCGACACGCTCGGCCCCGCGCGTATCCAGGGTGCTGGGCAGGGAGATCAGCTGCAGCGCGGCCTGCTGTACTGCGCTCAGCGCACTCCACCGGAAAGGCTTGCCGCTGCCCACCGTGGAATCGGAAGTGAGGATGACGCGGTTCGCCGGCGTCGGATTCGGCGCGGCGTTGGTACTGTTGCCGGTGGACGCGCACGGCCCGCCGGTCAGGCGGCAGCTTGCATCCCATTTCGGCGGCGACAGCAGCGTACCGTCGGACAGGATTTCCTGACCCAGCAGGAAGCCGGACCAGTCGGCCGAATCGTAGCCGGCCGAGAAAGCCAAGGTATTGGACGTGAGCACGCCGGTACTGACCGCCGGGCTGGTGGAGCCGCCGCGGCGGGTAAGGATGCTGGTGAGGATGGTCGTCATCTGGTCGACCAGCTCGGT
The DNA here is from genome assembly GCF_024437735.1 of Tahibacter harae. Classification (GTDB taxonomy): domain Bacteria; phylum Pseudomonadota; class Gammaproteobacteria; order Xanthomonadales; family Rhodanobacteraceae; genus Tahibacter; species Tahibacter harae. The sequence continues at coordinate 29,178 of NZ_JANFQO010000003.1, forward strand.
CGGATTCTTCGCGCTGAAATATTCGCCGCGCGAATTGACCGCCGCGTGCCAGGTATCGTCCACCGCCGGCGGCGAGTTGTTCGACGGCGTCGGCCAGGCCTTGGTGCCCGCGCGCAGCGCGGCGTAGTCGCCGGGGAAGCTGAGATTGCCGGCGATGCCCAGGGTCACCATGTACTGCACCACGTGCTGCCAGGTGGCCGGATCGTTGGCCGGATTCCAGTACACTGCGGCGACCGAACCGGGATCCGTCGGCGGCACCACCACGCCGCTGGGCGCAGTGCGGTCCGTGTAGAACGCCGGCACCTTGTTATCCAGGCTGGGCTGCAGGTCGCGCGCCCAGTAGTTGAAGCCGATGTTGGCTATCGACGAGTCGTAGTTGCCTACGTTGGAATAGACCTTGGTGTCGGCAGTGCCCGGCGCGTAGGCCTTGCCGTCGGGCAAGGTAAAGCTGTCGGACACCTTGAGGTAGGGGGTAGGCAGGCCGGGATCGCCTTCGTTCCAGTAACCGTCGGTCACCAGCATATGGAAGTTCTGACGGCACTCCAGGCTGCGCCCCGTACCTCCGGCGACCAGCGGCGGATACCAGTACGGATTCATGTAGTTCGAAGTCAGGGTACGCTCGAACACCTTGCCGGCTTCGATCGTGGCGCGGCGGTTGGGCGTGCCGCCGTTATTGGTGACGTCGAACATCCAGTTGAAGAAGTTCTGCTTCCAGGTGCCGGTCAGGTCCTGCACCTCGCGGGACCTGATCGCCGGCGTGCTGCCGTAGTCGGCATTGATGGTCTGCCAGATCACACGCACCTTGTTGTCCAGCGAGGTGCCGCCGAACACGCGCGACAGCGCCGTGCGCGTCATCAGATTGCGTGTGCGGTAATAGGCGTACCAATTGGCGAAGCGTGTGGTAATCGGCACCGCCACGGCCGGCGGCGCAGGCGCCGGCTTGGGATCCGCCGCGGTACCTATGACCTTCATCACGCAGCCGGTTTCACTGAGGCTGGTCGGACATTCGAACCAGAAGCCGGCGGTGATGCTGCCGCGCACGCCGGTAGGGATGGCCGCCAGGGTCGTGGTCGTGCTGTTGGGGCGATTGGTAGTCGACGTCTCGTTGGCGAAATTCTGGTGGAACTGGGTGCTGAGGTTCCTGGTGTTGGCCGCGCCGTAGCAGTAGCTGCCGGACCAGTTGGCGCAGATACCGTCGCGCCAGGCGGCGGTGTAGGTCGCATCCGGGAAGGCCGTGCCATCCGGCCGCAGCGGCGGCGGATAGTCCTTCAACGGGTCAAAATAGATCAGGTTCTGACGCGGATCGTAGTAGTACTTCTTGTTGTAGTCGTCCGACATGGAATCGGGCAGCGCGGTGGCGCCCATGGAGCCCGAGTCGTCGAAGGTGACCACCACGTTGGGATTGACCGCGCTGCTGATGTCGGGCGGCGAACTGCCCAGGTCCACGGTCGTCGCAAACGCCGTGGGCGCGCTCAGGCCGGCCAGTACGGTGGCCAGCGCCGCGGCCAGCGCGGGCAGGGATTTGTTGTCGAGGAAATGCTTGAGCATTGGTTCTCTCCCGCTTACGGCGTGACGATCGCCGGCTGCACCTGCGTGATGAAGACACTTTCGGCCATGCGCACCACGGACTGGGTGCCGCCGGTGGAACGGGCGGTAATACGGAAGGCCTTGAACGGTTGCACGCCGCCGCTGGGGCCGCTCTGCAGCGGCTTGAAACCGCTGTGCGGCATGTCCGCCTGCAGTTCGCCCAGTTCCTCGATGAGATAGCGCGGACGCTGGGCAAGCCGCGCCGATTCGGGCGTGGAAGTGGATGAGTAGTCGGCAGGCGCATCATGCGCGCCGTCTATCGACGGGGAAATGTAGGTGCGGGCGGCACGGAAACGCAGGATCTTCGGGTTGACCAGGGCGCCCACCGGATTCGAGCCGGAGTACTGGGTATCTCCGCGCGAGTAGCACGGTACGCCGTAGGCCGTGTCGGAATTGAAGGTGCACTCGATGTTTTCATTGTTCGCCGGCGCATTCCACAGGCGGAATTCGACGGCGCGCACGGTGGAATCCGCCCCCATCTGGGCCAGATGCGCGTTGCGCATGCCGCCGGTCATGCGCTCCTGCAGCAGCGAGGTGTTCATCCCCACCACCGCCAGCAGCGTCAGCAGGATAAGGAAGATCAGCGCGACGAACAGCACGGCGCCGCGCTGTGCTTTCCGCGAAATGCCGCCAGTGCTTGATATGCGATTCATGCGAGCCTCTCGAATCGTCAAGGTATGTTGTTGCGCAGGGTGACCTGCGCAGTGAATTCACGCCGCATCATGTAGCCCGGCACCAGGCCGTTGGGCATGCTGGCGCCCGGCACCACCGGCGCGGCATAGGTCACGGTGCCGCCGTTGACGCTGTAGCGGTAGGCACGGTCGGCCGTCAGCAGCGCCTGGTTGTCGTTGATGGTGTTCAGCAGCAGGTGTACTTCTATCGTCCTGACCGAACGCCACAGGCAACCCGGCTCCATGGCGGAGAGCGGCGGGGCCGGCTTGGGCAGATCGCCGTACTGCTCCGGCGGGTTGTTGCAGTTCACGCCGTTGGCGCCTTCATCGGAATGCACCTGGTCCGCGGACAGGAAGCGCAGCCGGCCGTCGCGGCCCTCGACGCCGTAGAGGAAATCCAGCCGCTCCACGCCCGAGGCCACGGCTTCCGGCGGATTGTTGCCTTCCACCCGCATCAGCGTAGGCACCACGCGGCCGGGAGTGGCGTCCGGGTTCGGGTCGGCGACCAACTGCAGGAAATAGGTGATGGTGCGCAAGTCGCGCGACAGGTTGTAGAGAACGATGGACTCGTTCTGCGCCGACGCGAGGCAGGGCAAGGTCACCGATGGCTGGACCATGTCGACCGGCAGCAGCACGCCCGAAGTGCCGCCGGTCTTGAAGATGAAGCCACGGTCGTTCTTCCACACCAGGGCGATATCGCCAGGCACGAAATTGTTGGGCGGCTCATCCGTCGACGGAAGGACGTGGATGGCGGTGGTGGTCGTCCTGCCGCTGTTGCAGGCCGCATACGAGCCGCCGGCGCGGACCATGGACCAGCCCTGGGCGGAAATGAAGCGAAGGGTCAGCACGTCACCGCCCTGCACGCGGCTGCCCGCGGTGGTGCCGACCGGCGGAGCCCAGCTCGGGACCGTGGGATTGCAGGACGAACCGGTTACCGAGCATTCGAAACCCTGCAGCAGCCAGCGCGGACTGAAGGGATAGATCGTGCCTACCGGCCAGCCGGTCGGACGCACGACCGTGCCGGTGGGAATGGGCGCCCAGCGCGGAAGGTAGGTTTCCAGATCGGCGACGTACACATCCGGCGCCATCGGCGGGACCACGATGCCGTTGGGCGTGCTCTGCTGGGTTTTCGCATTCACTGCCGTAGCCAGCGGCTGGGCGAAGCCGGAGCGGATATCGTCGACCATGCGGCTGATCGCGAAGCGGCCGTTTTCCTGCAGCCGCGCGATCGCATCCTGCGAACGGTAGGTGTTGTTGGTGTTGGTGAACAGCGTGGCGATGCCCAGGCTGAGCAGCATGCCCAGGGTGATCGCGATCATCAGCTCGATCAGGCTGTAGCCGCGCTGGCCGCGGCCGGAAGCGGGCTTGGATTCGTGTCCATTCATGTGCGTCGGCCTCCGGATCACGGCTGGAATACCCAGGTGAAGGTCTGCGAGCCGGGCCCGGTGGCGGCACGGTCCAGCGAGCCCTCGGTCCAGGTGATCGTCATGGTGCAGGTGCCGTTGTACGGCGGCCGGCGCCGGTCGTTGACGCCCACGTTGTTGTTGTTGACGCAGCGTACGGTGGCGGCGGGATTGGGCAGGAAATTGGTCAGTTCCTGGCCCCACCAGTACAGGTCGCGCTGGGCCAGCTGGGCCACGGTGCAGGGGCAGGTCGGGTTGCTGCCGCCGGGCACGGTCGCGTTGTAGTTGCCGCCCCAGACGCCCATCGAATTGGCGCGCATGCGGTCGACCATGGACTGGGCCAGGAAAGCGGCCTGGGTGCGCTGGTAGGCGCCGTTGTTGGTCTTGACCGAGACCACCATCAGGCCGGCCAGGCCAAGCAGGCCCACGCTGAAGATCATCAGCGCGATCAGCACTTCGAGCAGGCTGAAACCGCGGTTCTTGCTACGTGTCATCGCGCTACTCCGTGCTCTTCAGTTGCAGGCCACGGCCAGGCCCAGCGGTTTGCGCCGATTGCTGACGATGCCGGCGGTCTGGATCAGGACGGCCCGGTTCTGGTCGTTGTTGGTATCCGGGCGGCAGACCACGAAATCGAAATCGCCGCTTGTGGAGAAGCCGGAGGAATTGAAGATCACGCGATCGGCAGGACCGCCCGCGACCTTGGGCGCGCCGCGCAGGTCGTAGGTGGCGGCCACGGCGGCGTGGTCGCGCAGCAGTTCATCGCCGGCGTTACCGAAGGTGCCGTTGATGTCGTTGTCCGACTGCACCTGCCAGCCCGCCGCCCAGCCGCCGGGCTTGGCGATCACGGCCACCGGATAGCCGCGCTTGACGGCCTCGGCCCGGGCCGTGTTCAGGTCGATGATGAGGTCGTTGGTGGTCTGGGTGATGTTGGTGCGGATGCGCAACTCGCGGAAGCTGGGCATGGCCACCGCGGCCAGGATGGCCACAATGGCCATCGTGATGATCAGCTCCACCAGGGTGAAGCCCCGGCTGCGGCGGGGCGGCGGGCGCTTGAGGCGGCGCCCGTGTTGTTCAGTCGTCATGACACACCTCGTCAGCTTGCCGGCTATCTCGGCAAACTACCCAGACGTTAAGAGACTGACAACGAGCGTGGCAGCGATTGGTAGGGATTGTCGGACAGACGGAAAGGGCAATGCCCTGTTCCTGCGGGGTTTTCCCTCAGCCCGGCAGCACCACGATGCGCAGTTCCTTGGGCAGGGCGAAGCGCACCAGCTCGGCCACGCCTTCGAGCTCCGACACCCGCCCGGCACCGCGCCGGCGCAGGTCGGCGATGACGTCGTTGACCAGCTTTTCCGGTGCCGAGGCGCCGGCGGTGACGCCGATGCGCTCGCGTCCGGCCAGCCATTCGTGGCGGATGTCGTCGGCGCTGTCGATCAGATAGGCCGGCACGCCCTGCTTCTCGGCCAGTTCGCGCAGGCGGTTGGAGTTGGAGCTGTTGACCGAGCCCACCACCAGCACGAGGTCGCACTGCTGGCCCAGCACGCGCACGGCGTCCTGGCGGTTCTGGGTGGCGTAGCAGATGTCGTCGTGGCGCGGTCCCAGCACCTTGGGGAAGTGCGTGCGCAGGGCCTCGATCACGGCGCGGGTATCGTCCACCGACAGGGTGGTCTGGGTCACGTAGGCGATGTGCTCGGGGCTGCGCGGGCGCAGGCTGGCGACGTCTTCCGGGGTCTCGACCAGGTAGATCTCGCCCTGGGCGCCGGCGCTGTTCCACTGGCCCAGGGTGCCTTCGACCTCGGGATGGCCGGCATGGCCGATCAGCACCACGTCGCGGCCGGCCTTGCAGTGACTGGAGACCTCGATATGTACCTTGGTCACCAGCGGACAGGTCGCGTCGAACACGCGCAGGCCGCGCCGGTCGGCCTCGGCGCGCACGGCCTTGGAGACGCCGTGGGCGCTGAAGATCACGGTGGCGCCGTCGGGAACCTCGTCCAGTTCATCGACGAAGATGGCGCCGCGGGCGCGCAGCCCCTCCACCACGAAGCGGTTGTGCACCACCTCGTGGCGCACGTAGATCGGCGCGCCGAACACTTCCAGGGCGCGTTCGACAATCTCGATCGCGCGGTCTACGCCGGCGCAGAAACCGCGCGGGTTGGCAAGCAGTACTTCCATGGGCAGGACGGATCCGCAGGACAGGCCCGGATTATCGCCGCTCGCCCTCCCCTTTCCCACTGCGCAGGCTGGCCAGGGCCAGCAGTACCGCGCCCACGGAAATGGCGGAATCGGCGACGTTGAACGCCGGGAAAGCCCAGTCCTGGTGATAGACCTGGATGAAATCAACCACATGGCCGAAGCGCAGGCGGTCGATGAGGTTGCCGATGGCGCCGCCGATGACCAGGGCCAGCGGCAGCGCGGTGAGCCAGTCGCCGCGCGGCGTGCGCGCCAGCCAGCCGGTAAGTACCGCGCTGATCACCACGGCCAGCACGCTGAAGCCCCAGCGCTGCCAGCCGCCGGCGTCGGCCAGGAAGCTGAAGGCCGCACCGGTGTTGTAGGCCAGCAGCCAGTTCAGGAAACCCGGGATCACCGGCACCGGCACGCCTTCGTGCAGCGCGCCGAGCACGATGTGCTTGGTCCACTGGTCCAGCACGATCAGCACCAGCGACAGCGCCAGCCAGCTCAGCGCACTGGCGCGCGGCGCGGAAGACAGCGAGGCCGCCATCAGAAATAACGCCGCTGTTCGCCGGCGCCGGCGACGTTCTCCACGCAGCGCGCGCAGATCTCCGGATGCTCGGCATGGCTGCCCACGTCGCTGCGGTAATGCCAGCAGCGTATGCACTTGAGCGCGCTGCTGGCCTTGGCCACCACCCAGACCTCGTGCTCGGCCACGTCGGCCCTGGCGGCGAGCTGGCGCGGGTTGGCCTCGTCGTCGACGAAGGCCTCGAAGCCCAGGCGTGCGGCGACCACGTCATACACCGGCCGGTCGCGCAGCGCGGCCAGGGTCAGGCCGGAGGTGATGAAGCCGAAGCGCAGTTCGTCGGCGACTTCGGCGAAACGCTCGCGCTCGTCGATATCGACGTAGATCGTGACTTCGGCCTCCAGCGAGGCGCCGATCACGCCAAGCACGCGCATGCCTTCCAGCACGCGGGACGTGGCCGAGCGGATCGCGAGCAGATCGCTCCACCACTGGCGCTGCTGCGGCGAGGACTGGGTCGCGGCCAGCCCCTGGTAGAAGGTCTCGAACAGCACCGACTCGTCGCGCGCACCGGGCATGGCCGCCCAGATTTCCTCGGCGGTGAAGCTCAGCACCGGCGCCAGCCAGCGCACCAGGGCTTCCAGGATGCGGTACATCGCACTCTGCGCCGAACGCCGGCCGTGGCTGGCCGTCGGCATGGTGTAGAGGCGGTCCTTGGTGATGTCCAGATACAGCGCGCCCATCTCGTTGGTGCAGAAGTTCTGCAGGCGCTGCACGATCTCGGGATAGTCGTAGCGCTCGTACGCGGCAACGATCGCCTGCTGCGCGTCATGCGCCTGCTGCACCGCCCACTGGTCCAGCAGCAGCGATTCCTCGACCGGGACCAGATGCCGGGCCGGGTCGAAGCCGTGCAGGTTGCCCAGCAGGAAGCGCGCGGTATTGCGGATGCGGCGATAGGCGTCGGCGACGCGCTTGAGGATCTCGTTCGACATCGACATTTCGTTGCGATAGTCGGTCGAGGCCACCCACAGGCGCAGGATGTCGGCGCCATAGTTGCGCATCACGTCCTGGGGCTCGACGCCGTTGCCCAGCGACTTGGACATCTTGCGGCCCTTCTCATCCACGGTGAAGCCGTGGGTGAGCACCTCGTTGTACGGCGCATGGCGGTACATCGCCGTGGACGTGAGCAGCGAGGAATGGAACCAGCCGCGGTGCTGGTCCGAGCCTTCCAGGTACATGACCTTGTCGTCCGGCCCCGGCGTGGCCAGTTCCGGACGCTCCGCCAGCACGGCACGGTGGGTGGTGCCCGAGTCGAACCAGACATCGAGCACATCGCTGACCTTCTCGTACTGCGCGGCTTCGTCGCCGATCAGCTCGGCGATATCCAGCGCGAACCAGGCGTCGATGCCGCCGGTCTCCATGCGCCGGGCGATCTGCTCGAACAGCTCCACGCTGCGCGGATGCGGCAACTGGGTGTTCTTGTCCACGATCAGGGTGATGGGCACGCCCCAGGTGCGCTGGCGCGAGATGCACCAGTCCGGCCGGCCGGCGATCATGCTGGTGATGCGTTCCTCGCCCCAGCCCGGGATCCAGCGCACGCGCTTGATCGCGGCCAGCGCATCGGCGCGCAGGCCGGCCTTTTCCATGCTGATGAACCACTGCGGCGTGGCGCGGAACGCGACCGGGGTGCGGTGGCGCCAGCAGTGCGGATAGCTGTGTTCGATCCTGGTGGCGACCAGCAGGCGGCCGCGCTCGCGCAGCAGCTCGATGATGGAGTCGTTGGCCTTCCAGATGAACTGGCCTTCGACCAGCGGCGTGCCCGGCAGGTAGACGCCGTTGCCGCCGACCGGATTGAGTACGGCCGGACTGTACTTTTCCACCAGTCCATATTTCTGGCCGACGGCGAAGTCTTCCACGCCATGGCCGGGAGCGGTATGCACCGCGCCGGTGCCGTCCTCGGCCGATACGTGATCGCCGACCAGCACCTGTACCTGGCGCTCGTCATAGAACGGATGCTGCAGCCGCTGATGCTCCAGCGCATTGCCGGTCACGGCCTGGCCGAAGCTGCGCGCGGCGCCGTCGACGGCGCTGCCGTAACGCACGGCGACGCGGTCGGCCAGAGCAGCGGCGACCACCGCCAGCACACGCCGGCCGCCGCGCGCCGGTGCTTCGATCAGGCGGTATTCCAGTTCCGGGCCCAGCGTGACCGCGAGGCTGGCCGGCAGCGTCCACGGCGTGGTGGTCCAGATCGGCACGGCGACGATGAGATCGTCGAACTGCTGCCACAGCGCATCGCCGCTGCTGCGCGGCCCGATGAATGCGGCGAGCACGGCTTCCTTGTCGATGGCGTCGTAGGCCACGTCGATCGCCGGAGAGGTCTTGTCGTGGTATTCGATCTCCGCCTCGGCCAGGGCCGAGCCGCAGTCGAAGCACCAGTGCACCGGCTTGAAGCCGCGCGTCACATGGCCGTTGGCATAGATGGTCGCGAGCGCGCGCACCATGTCGGCCTCGAACTTGGCGTCCATGGTGCGATACGGGTTTTCCCAGTCGCCGATCACGCCCAGGCGCTTGAAATCGGCGCGCTGCAGGTCGATCTGCTCGCTGGCGTATTCGCGGCATTTCTGGCGGAAGGTGACCGCATCGACCTTCTGCCCGACCTTGCCGATCTTCTTCTCCACCGCGATCTCGATGGGCAGGCCGTGGCAATCCCAGCCCGGCACGTAGGGCGAGCGGTAGCCGGCCATCAGCTTGGACTTGACCACCATGTCCTTGAGGATCTTGTTCAGCGCATGGCCCAGATGAATCACGCCGTTGGCGTAGGGCGGGCCGTCGTGCAGCACGAAGATGCGCTCGCGGTCCGCCGTCTTCTGCTGGATCTGCCGATAGCGCCCGCGCGCCTCCCACTCGGCCAGCATGGCGGGTTCGCGCTTGGCCAGGTCGGCCTTCATGGCAAAGCTGGTTTCGGGCAGGTTGATGGTGTTCTTGTAGTCGGTGGTCACGTTCAGGCTCCGGCGGCCGCAACGGCGGCAACGCCTAGGATGCGCCGCGCTGCCGCGGCGTCGTGGTCTATCTGCCGGACCATGCTGGCCAAGTCCGGGAACTTTTCCTCATCGCGCAATTTTTCTACAAATTCCACACTGATACGGCGACCGTAGAGGTCGCCGTCGAAATCGAACAGGTGCGCTTCCAGCAGCGGCTGCGGATCCACCCCGGTCACGGTCGGGCGCACGCCCAGGCTGGCCACGCCCGGGCGCACCACCCCGCCTATGCCGTGCACGCGCACCGCAAAGATGCCCTGCAGCGGCGCCAGGCGCCGGCCCAGGCGGATATTCGCCGTGGGATAGCCCAGCTGGCGCCCCAGCTGCTGGCCGTGCACCACCTTGCCGCCGATCGCGAAACGCCGGCCCAGGGCCAGCGCGGCCGCCTCGAAATCGCCGGCGGCGATCAGGCTGCGGATGGCGGAACTGGACAGCCGCTCGCCGGCGGGTGCGTAGGGCGCCAATTCCACCGCGCGGAAACCATATTGGGGCCCGAGCCGGTGCAGCAAGGCCATATCGCCGGCGCGGTCGTGGCCGAAGCGGAAACCCTGGCCGACCAGTACCTCGCGGGCATTCAGGCGCGCGGCCAATACCTGTTCGACGAAGGCCTCGGCCGGCATCGCGGCCAGAGCGGCGTTGAAACGCAGCAGCAGCAGCCGGTGCACGCCGGCGCCGAACAGCTGCTCGATCTTGTCGCGCGCCGAGGACAGGCGCGCCAGTCTGCCGCGGGCGAAGAATTCGCGCGGGATCGGTTCAAAACTGATGGCCGCCGGGTCCAGCTCCAGTTCGGCGGCGCGGCGGCGGACGTGGTCGAGCACGTAGCGATGACCGCGATGCACGCCGTCGAATGCGCCGATACAGACCACGCTGCCGCGCGGCGCGAGCACGGGGCCGGCGACGTCACGGGACAACGTATGCATTGTTCCGAGTATAGCGACTGGCATCAGCGCTGTGGGCCAGGCCGGACCGCTCAGCTCGCCCGCAGCTCGCGCAGGCGGAAGCCCTGGGCAAAGAGGGCAAGCAGATAGGCCAGGCCGGCCGTACCGATGACCGCGCCCAGCTGCAGCACGCGCTGCAGGGTCGGGACGGTAGTCCAGTCCGCCGCGAAATGGCGCCCCGCCAGCACCACGCCGCTCATCACCAGGCAGGCCAATCCCACCCGCAGCAGATGCCGCGCCCAGCCCGGCTGGCGCTGGTAGACGCCGGCCTTGGCCAGCGCGTGCCAGAGCTGGGCCAGGTTCAGATAGCCGGCCAGCGCGCTGGCCAGGGCCAGGGCCATGTGCAGGCCGGGGACCTTGGCCAGGGCGGCGAGCCAGCCGGCCTGCAAGTCCTCGGGCCGGTGCCACAGGGCGAACAGCAGCGCGACGAAAATCAGGTTCAGCAGCATATTGGCCGCCATGGCAACCACGCCGGCGCGCACCGGCGTGCGCGTGTCGCCGCGGGCGTAGAACGCCGGCGCGACCACCTTGATCAGCACGAAGGCAGGCAGGCCGAAGCTCAGCGCGGCCAGGCTCATGCCGGCCATGGCCACGTCGTGGGCGGTGAACTTGCCGTGCAGGAACAAGGTGGCGACCAGGGGCTCGGCCAGCAGCACCAAGCCGAGCATGGCCGGCAGCGCGATCAGCAGGGCCGTGCGCAGGCCCCAGTCCAGCGCGCGGGAAAAGCCCGCCGCATCCGTGGTGACGTGGTGGCGCGACAGGCTGGGCAGGATCACCGTGCCCAGGGCCACGCCGAACAGGCCCAGCGGAAATTCCAGCAGGCGGTCGCTCTGCCCCAGCCAGGTCTGCGAGCCGGTAATCAGGAAGGAGGCGATCAAGGTATCCAGCAGCAGGTTGACCTGGGCCACCGAGGAACCGAACAGGGTCGGCAGCATGACCTGGCGTATGCGGCGGACCTTGGGATGGCTCCAGCCCCACTTGGGCCAGGCCAGCATATTGAGCCTGCGCAGCGCCGGCAGCAGGAACAGCAGCTGCAGCACGCCGGAGGCGAAGATGGCCCAGCCCACCGCCATGATGGGCACGTCGAAATGCGGCGCCCACCACAGCGCCGCGGCGATCCAGCACAGATTGAGTATCACCGGCGCCAGCGCCGGCAGGGCGAAGCGGTGGTAGGCGTTGAGCACCGCGCCGGCCAGCGCGGTCAGCGAGACGAACAGCAGGAATGGAAAGGTCACCCGCAGCAGGTTGACGGTGAGGTCGAACTTCTCCGGCTCGTCCACCGCGCCGGCAGCGAACAGGCGCACCACCCAGTCCGCGCCGATCACGCCGACGGCGGTGACGACCAGCAGGATCGCGCCCAGGGTGCCGGCGGTGCGGGCGACAAGTTCGCGCAGGGCTTCCTCGGACTCCTTTTCCTTGACCTCGGTCAGCACCGGCACGAAGGCCAGCGAGAACGAACCCTCGGCAAACAGCCGGCGCAGGAAATTAGGAATGCGGAAGGCGACGTTGAACGCATCCGTGACCATGCCGGCGCCGAAGGCCGCGGACATGGCCACCTCGCGCGCCAGGCCGAGCAGGCGCGAAATGAAAGTCATGCCGCTGAAGGAAACCAGGGAACGCAACAGGCTGGGGACTTTCACTCACGCGGTTCCGTTTCTGAGCTGCCCAGGCGGCAGTGAGCGGCAGTGCGCGTCCCCAGGCCGGCCGGAAGGCAATGCCGGCACTTTGGACGGGCACATAAACCGCGTAGTCTAAAGCCTGCGGCGGCCACGCGCCGCCGCCTCCCTGCTGCCGCCCGACCCGCCGAACGGTTGACGTGCCGGCGACCTCTCATTAAACTCGCGCGTCTTTTTCCACGCCGTGCGTCTGGAGTTTCAACTTGGCTAACATCAAATCCGCAAAGAAGCGCGCGAAGCAGGCCGAAGTGCGCCGTCAGCGCAACGTCAGTGCCCGCTCCATGCTGCGCACGGCGATCAAGAAGGTCGTGAAGGCGATCGAAGCGAAGGACAAGGCCGGCGCCGAAGCCGCCTACAAGATCGCCGAACCCATCATGGACCGCTATGGCAGCCGCGGCCTGATCCACAAGAACAAGGCCAACCGCCACAAGAGCCGCCTGACCAACCATATCAAGGCCCTGGCCTGAGTATCGGTGAGTTCCAGTTGAACGAAGAAAGCCGGCGAAAGCCGGCTTTTTTCATGTCCGGATAGCGGCGGAGACGTTGCGGCGACCCGACCTGCGGAAATCCGCTCCCCTCTGTCAGGCAAACCGGGCGAAATCACTGCATCACCGGCGCTTTTCCCGTCGGCGCAATACCCGTCCGGACTACGCGGCACAGCGGTGCCGCGTATGCCCAACCCCGCCCCGCGGGCAGCCCGCGATCAGCCCTCCCGCGCCTCCCGCTCCTCGCGCCGGGCCTCGTCGAAGAACTTCTGCGCCTCCAGGCAGATCGGCCAGGTGCCTTCGCGGCCTATGGCCGAGACCAGGAACCACGGCGCCTTCCATTTCAGGCGCTTGACGATGGCCTTGGCGGTTTTCTCGCGCTCGTCCTCGGGCAGCAGGTCGGCCTTGTTCAGCACCAGCCAGCGCGGACGCTTTAGCAGCTCGGGGTCGAACTGCTTGAGTTCGGCCTCGATTGCCTTGACCTGGGCAACCGGGTCGGTCTCGCCGTCCAGCGGGGCCATGTCGACCAGGTGCAGCAGCAGGCTGGTGCGCGCGACATGCTTGAGGAACTGGATACCCAGGCCGGCGCCCTCGGCCGCGCCCTCGATCAGGCCGGGAATATCGGCCACGACGAAGCTCTGGTCGGTGTCGATGCGCACCACGCCCAGGTTCGGGTGCAAGGTGGTGAAGGGATAGTCGGCCACGCGCGGCGTCGCCGCCGACACGGCGCGGATGAAGGTCGACTTGCCTGCGTTGGGAAAGCCCAGCAGGCCGACGTCGGCCAGCAATTTCAGCTCCAGGCGCAGTTCGCGCGATTCGCCCGGGAAACCCGAGGTGGCCTTGCGCGGCGCGCGGTTGGTCGAACTCTTGAAGTGGATATTGCCCAGGCCGCCGTCACCGCCCTGGGCCACCTTCAGGCGCTGGCCGTGCCCGGTCAGGTCGCCGATGATCTCGTCGGTGTCGATGTTCACCACCACCGTGCCCACCGGCACGCGGATGGTCAGGTCCTCGCCGGCCTTGCCGTGCATCTGCCGGCTCATGCCATTCTCGCCGCGGCCGGCGCGGTAGACGCGCTGGTGGCGGAAGTCGATCAGGGTGTTCAGATTCTCGTCGGCGACCAGGAACACGCTGCCGCCCGCGCCGCCGTCGCCGCCGTCGGGGCCGCCGAACGGGATGAATTTCTCGCGCCGGAAGCTGGCGCAGCCGTTGCCGCCGTTGCCGGCGTGGACATGGATTTCGGCTTCGTCGACGAATTTCATAGGGGCGGACAGTGAGCGTGAACCGGAGGCGATAAATTAGCGCGAGCCTGCGCCGGCGGCGATGAAAGCCGCGGCAAGCGCGCAAAGGATTGCTGCAAAACAAAAGCCCCGCCGAAGCGGGGCTCTTGCGTAACGCGGTGCGGCGTTGATCAGGCCGGAACGACGCTGATCGTGCGGCGGTTCTTCGGACCCTTGACCGCGAATTCCACCTTGCCGTCGATCAGGGCGAAGATGGTGTGGTCGCGGCCCAGGCCGACGCCGGTGCCCGGATGGAACTGGGTGCCGCGCTGGCGCACGATGATGTTGCCTGCATTGATGGCTTCGCCACCATAGACCTTGACGCCGAGATACTTCGGATTCGAATCGCGGCCGTTACGACTTGAGCCTACGCCCTTCTTTGATGCCATGACTGCTACTCCTCAGATTCAGCCGGCGTTGATGCCGGTGATCTCGACTTCGGTGAAATGCTGACGGTGACCGGTTTCCTTGCGGAAGTGCTTGCGCCGGCGGAACTTGACGATGCGGATCTTGTCCGCGCGGCCGTGCTTCTTCACGGTGGCGGTGACGCTGGCGCCCGAGACGAGCGGCGCGCCGACACTGATCGAATCGCCTTCGCCGACCAGCAGGACCTGGTCGAAAGTAAAGGTGGAGTCGACGTCGGCCTTGAGCAGCTCGACGCGGAGGGTCTCACCCTTCATCACGCGGTACTGCTTACCGCCGGTGACGATGACTGCGTACATGGGAATTCCTCTGTAGTTATTCTCGAAAGAAACCGGTGTTGCGGCCCGGCCGGAGACCCCGGCCGGAAAAGGGCCGGCGATATTAGCGCCGGACAGGTCTTCCAGTCAAACCACCCGCTGTCGCGACGGCGGGAGCGCCGGGGTCAGTCGATCCGGAACGACTGCAGCGCGACCGGCGTGGTACCGGTGAAATCGGCGTTCCAGCTGAACTCGGCCGCATTGTCGAAGGAGCTGACCACGAAGACCACGGTCTGCCCTGGCGTGAACGTGACGTTGGCCAGCTGGCTGCCATTGCCGGACACGCCGGTGGTGTCGTCGTTGGCCCCCACGCAGTTCGTCGTCGGCGAAGCCGGGTTGAACGTTCCGTTGTAGGCGGTCAGGAACGTGTCGCCGCCGGTGGTCGTCAGGGTGATGGAGCCCGAGCCCGTGCCGGTATAGGTCACGGTGATCGTGTCGTAGAACACGGCCGTGCCGACCCCGGACGCGCCACCACAGTTGGCGGTCAGGCGGTTGTAGGTCGAGTCGTCGGCATCCAGCGCACCGCTGACCGCAGCCGGCGGATTGCCGCCCGGATAGCTGACCGGATAGTCCTCGCTGGCGTTCGGCACCGGCGCGTTCGGCACAGCGTGGATCGTGTCGGCCTGCTTGGCGGCTGCGATGCCCGCGGTCAGCGCCAGGGCCATCGCCAGCGCCGCGTTTGCTTTCACGTACATGACTGCTCCTTTGCTCGCCGGCACCCGTTCATATCGCCCCATGCGACCGCCGTCCCGCGAGGACTTCACCCTATGCAACAGTTTCTTCAAAAAAACAAGCGCTTGGCCGACCGCTTGGCGGACGGTCAAGAATGTATGCGACCTCCGCAGGTGGATTTGCTGCATGGACCCGGTCGCAGGCCGATCCTCACCCGCCTCCAGCACCGAACGCCGCCCGTACCCGCGATCCCGCAAAACAGGGCGGAATCTGTCCGCATTCGACCTTATAGGTTCGGTTCTGCCCTGATTGGATTTCGCCGTGCCGCCCTCACCTGTCACGCGCCGACGCCCGACGCCGATGCATAATTCCGCGCTTGCCGCGCCGTCCGGCCGCGCAGGCGGCCCGGACGGACGCGGACAGCGCGGCGTCGACGCCGCGCTGTCCGTTACCTCGATCCCGCCGGCCGCCTGCTCCGCAGACGATCGGCCGCCCCGCGCTGCGGGGCCGCAACCGCTATCGCCACACTCCGACTCGTTCAGAGGCTTCCCAGCAATGGATACGATCCGCATCCGCGGCGCGCGTACACACAATCTCAAGAACATCGACCTGGACCTGCCGCGCGACAGCCTGATCGTGATTACCGGCCTGTCCGGCTCGGGCAAGTCCTCGCTGGCCTTCGACACCATCTACGCGGAAGGCCAGCGCCGCTATGTGGAATCCCTGTCGGCCTATGCGCGGCAGTTCCTGTCGGTGATGGAAAAGCCCGATGTGGACCATATCGAAGGCCTGTCGCCGGCCATCTCCATCGAGCAGAAGTCGACCTCGCACAACCCGCGCTCGACCGTCGGCACCATCACCGAGATCTACGACTACCTGCGCCTGCTGTTCGCCCGCGTAGGCACGCCGCGCTGCCCCGACCATGCCACGCCGCTGGAGGCGCAGACCGTCAGCCAGATGGTCGACGCCACCCTGGCGCTGGATCCGGAGCACCGCTACATGCTGCTGGCGCCGGTGGTACGCGAGCGCAAGGGCGAGCATGTACAAGTGTTCGAGCAGCTGCGCGCCCAGGGCTTCGTGCGCGCCCGCGTCAACGGTGTGGTTCATGAGCTGGACGCGGTGCCCGCGCTGGCGCTGCGCCAGAAGCACACCATCGAAGTCGTGGTCGACCGCTTCCGGCCCAAGCCCGACCTCAAGCAGCGCCTGGCCGAATCCTTCGAGACCGCGCTGCGCCTGGGCGATGGCCTGGTACTGGTGGCCGACCTGGATGCGCCCAAGGCGCCGGAGCTGCTGTATTCCTCGCGCTATTCCTGCCCGATCTGCGACTACTCGCTGCCGGAGCTGGAACCGCGCCTGTTCTCGTTCAATTCCCCGCTGGGCGCCTGCCAGAGCTGCGACGGCCTGGGCGTGAGCCAGTTCTTCGATCCCGCGCGCATCGTGGTGCATCCGGAGCACAGCCTGGCCGCCGGCGCGGTGCGCGGCTGGGACCGGCGCAATGCCTACTATTTCCAGATGGTGCTGTCGCTGGCCAAGCACTACGGCTTCGACGTGGACACACCCTGGGAAAAGCTGTCCAAAGCCAACCAGCAGGCTGTGCTGTACGGTTCGGGCGAGGAAGTCATCAACTTCCGCTACCTCACCGAAGGCGGCACCAACCTCAGCCGCAAGCATCGCTTCGAAGGCATCGTCAACAATCTGGAACGGCGCTACAAGGAAACCGAGTCGCCGGCGGTGCGCGAGGAACTGTCCAAGTTCATCAGCGCGCGTCCCTGCCCGGACTGCCAGGGCCAGCGCCTCAACCGCTCCGCGCGCAATGTCTTCGTCGGCGACAGCAATCTGCCGGTGCTGACCGCACTGCCCATCGACCAGTCGCTGGATTTCTTCCAGCAGCTGACCCTGGCCGGCTGGCGCGGCGAGATCGCCGCCAAGATCATCAAGGAAATCCGCGAGCGCCTGCGCTTCCTGGTCGATGTGGGCCTGGATTACCTCACCCTGGACCGTCAGGCCGATTCGCTGTCCGGCGGCGAGGCACAGCGCATTCGCCTGGCCAGCCAGATCGGCGCCGGCCTGGTCGGCGTGATGTACGTGCTGGACGAGCCCTCCATCGGCCTGCACCAGCGCGACAACGAACGCCTGCTCGGCACCCTGACCCGCCTGCGCGACCTGGGCAATACCGTGATCGTGGTCGAGCACGACGAAGACGCCATCCGCCTGGCCGATCATGTGCTCGACATAGGTCCCGGCGCCGGCGTGCACGGCGGCGAAATCGTCGCCCAGGGTACGCTCAAGGAACTGCTCAAGAGCCCGCGCTCGCTGACCGGGCAATATCTTTCCGGCAAGCGCCGCATCGCGATACCGAAGCAGCGGCGCAAGGCCGATCCCAAGCGCATGCTGAAGATCATCGGCGCCAGCGGCAACAACCTGAAAAATGTGGATCTGGAGATTCCGGCCGGCCTGTTCACCTGTATCACCGGTGTTTCCGGCTCAGGCAAGTCCACCCTGATCAACGACACCTTGTTCCGCCTGGCCGCGGCCGAACTCAACGGCGCCAGCGAGAAGCCCGCGCCGTACAAGAAAGTGCAGGGCCTCGACCTGTTCGACAAGGTGGTCGACATCGACCAGTCGCCGATCGGCCGCACGCCGCGCTCCAATCCCGCCACGTACACCGGCCTGTTCACGCCGCTGCGCGAGCTGTTCGCCCAGGTGCCCGAGGCGCGCGCGCGCGGCTACGGCGCCGGCCGCTTCAGCTTCAACGTCAAGGGTGGCCGCTGTGAAGCCTGCGAAGGCGACGGCATGATCAAGGTGGAAATGCACTTCCTGCCCGACGTGTACGTACCCTGCGATCTCTGCCACGGCAAGCGCTACAACCGCGAGACGCTGGACATCACCTACAAGGGCCACAGCATCTCCGATGTGCTGGACATGACCGTCGAGGACGCCTTCAAGCTGTTCGAGCCAGTGCCGGTGCTGGCGCGCAAGCTGGAAACGCTGATGCACGTAGGCCTGAGCTACATCAAGCTGGGCCAGAGCGCGACCACGCTGTCCGGCGGCGAAGCCCAGCGCGTGAAGCTGTCGCGCGAGCTGTCCAAGCGCGATACCGGCCGCACGCTCTACATCCTGGACGAACCCACCACCGGTCTGCACTTCCACGATATCGAACAGCTGCTGCAAGTGCTGCAGCGCCTGGCCGAGGATGGCAACACCGTCGTCGTGATCGAACACAACCTGGACGTGATCAAGACCGCCGACTGGCTGATCGACCTCGGCCCCGAAGGCGGCCACCGCGGCGGCGAGATCCTGGTCACCGGTACGCCGGAACAGGTCGCCAAGGAAAAGCGTTCGCACACCGGGCGTTTCCTTGCGCGCCTGCTCGCCGGCAACGGTGCCGCGGGCGGCAAGAAGAAAGAAGCCGCCTGAGCCCGCTGACAAGGTCCCGGCTGCCGCCGCGCGGCAGCCGGGACACCCCGCTCAGCGTTGGAAACCGTTCGAGAACACCGTTCCGGCCGGCCGCGAGTCGAACACCAGCGGATGTATGCCGCCCACCGGTTCACCGTGGAAAAGGATCTCGATTGGAAACTGGCCGCCGCCTGTCGGCGGCAGCGGGACATTCGCCTCCCACGGCATAAGCACGGAAAAACCGCTCTCCGCGGGGCTGCTTACGTTGATCCGCACCTTGGTGCCGTCGAAGGTCGCGACAGCCTGGATGGAATCATCCAGAGACGACCAGATCCAGCGCATCCGCACATGCGGAATCTCGTCCACATAGTTCAACTCAGCGGATTGCAGGTACTGCGCCTGCGCCTCCGCGCCCAGGGCGCAGGCCAATGCGGCGGCCAGCGCCGCCGCGGAATTCCGGATAGGTGACACTGCCGCACTCCTCGTCTGCCGGGGATTCCCGATTCAGACGTAAAAACGGCGGGCAGCCTCTCATCCCCCAACGCGATGCGGCGAAGGCCGAAAACAGCGAAACGCAAAAGCGCCGTCCGCACGGCACTCAGTTGCGCAGCAGCGCATACACCGATGCTGTCTGCGCCCTGCCCTGCTGCACCAGGCGCCGGCGCGCATCGCATTCCCACTGCGCGCCCAGGGCCCGCGCCACGCGGTGGCTGGCAATGTTGTCCAGCAGCACGATGATCTCGATGCGTTCCAGGCCGAATTCCTCGAAGGCCAGGTCCAGCGCCAGCCGCGCCGCGCGCCGCGCTATGCCTGCACCGGCATGCGGAGTCGCCACCCAGTAGCCGAGCGCACCGCGCCGGTTGGGCCAGTCCAGATGATTGATGCCGGTGCCGCCGAGCACTTCGCCGCCGGCCGCATCGAAGATGCCCAGCGGAAACAAGCTGCGCTCGGCCCAGGCGCGCTGGCTGAAGGCGATCCAGGCCGACGCGTCGTCGCGGGAATAATCCGCCGAACACCAGGGCAGCCAGCGCGCCAGCTGTTCGCGCGAGGCATCGACTGCACGGTAAAGACCATCCAGGTCGTCCGGCCGCCAGGGCCGCACCAGGATGCCGTCTGCACTGCGCTCGAACACCGGATCCGGCTGCATGCGCGCCGCTCAGTGGTGCGCGTGCGCGTCGCCGCCGGCTTCACGCACGACGAATCCGGCGGCTGTTGAAGTTCCGTCCTGCATTTCAAAACGCAGTTCGACCACGAGGCCGGTTGCGATTTCCTGTTCCGGCCGCATCAGCATCAGATGCTTGCCGCCTGGTTCCAGCGCGACGCTTTCGCCCGGCGCCAGGCGGATTTCCGGCAGTTCGCGCATACGCGCGACGCCGTCCTCGACCAGCGTGGCATGGATGCTGACATCGGCGAAAAAAGCGCTGCTCGCGCCCGTGACCGTCAGCGGCGCATCGCCGGCGTTGCGCAGCACGGCATAGCCCGCGCGCATCGGCGCCGCCGGCGGCGCGGCGCGTATCCAGGGGTTCTCTATCACCAGCCGGCCGGCGGCCAGCACCGGCGCCGACGAAAGCCCCGCCAGCAACAGGCCAGCCAGGCATTTACGCAGAAACCGCATCGCTGTCTCCCTTGCGCACACAGGTTTGTCGCTATGATAAATGCTGTTTGCCCCCGCCTCCGCGACCATCCCTGCGTCCTATGGTCGCAGCGCACAATGGCCGCGCCCGCCCGTGGAGATACCCATGCTCGAACAGATCCGCCATGACGACATCCTCGAACTGCGCCTGGCCCGCCCGCCGGTCAATGCGCTGGATGCCGGCCTGATCCGCGCGCTGCGCGAAGACATCGAAGCGGCGCCCGGCGCCGGCGTCCGCGGCATCATTCTTTCCGGCCGCGCCGGCATGTTTTCCGGCGGCCTGGACGTGCCCTCGCTGCTGCAGCTGGACCGCGCCGGCATGGGCCAGACCTGGCGCGACCTGTTCGGCACCTGCGCCGCGCTCGCGCGCTCGCCGATCCCCAGCGTGGCCGCGATCACCGGCCACAGCCCCGCCGGCGGCGCGGTGCTGTCGATCTTCTGCGACTACCGCGTCATGGCGCGCGGCGCCTACCGCATAGGCCTGAACGAGGTACAGGTCGGCCTGGTCGTGCCGGAGCCCATACAGCGCGGCCTGCGCCGCCTGGTCGGCAACTACCGGGCGGAGCGCCTGATGGTCGCCGGCGCCATGCTGGATTCGGAACAGGCCCTGGCTGCCGGCTTCGTCGACGAACTGGTCGACGTGGACCACGTCGTCGCCCGCGCCCAGCTCTGGCTCAAGGAATTGCTCAACCTGCCCCCGCGCGCCATGAGCGGCACGCGCCAGCTGGCCCGCGCCGACCTGGCCGACAGCTTCGGCGATGTCGACACCATGAATGTGGACGAATTCGTCGACGGCTGGTTCAGCGAGGAATCGCAGCGGATCCTGAGCGCCCTGGTCGCGAAGTTGAAAGCCAAGCAGTAGCCGCGCGCGGAGAAGCCGGGGAGGCGCGGACCGTGACGATCACCGCGCTTCCCGTTTCTCCACCTCCGCGACAGAGCACCGCACGCCGCGCGAAGAACAGGCGGCAATCGCCCCGGGCTTTACGCTGTGCTGCTCACCGCGGCTTGTGCAGCCCGACTTCCCGCCCGCGCGCCCAATGCCGGTCGCGCCAGCGCAGCAGCGGCTGCTCCAGACAATGATGCAGCAGGGCTGCGCCGCCTATCGCCATTGTGAAATAAACCACGATTTGCACAATGCAACCAGCCGGCGTGGCCGGCTGCCAGTCGAACGTCCAGCGCAGCAGGCGCAGCACGGCGAGCTGGATCAGGTACAGCGGATACGACCACAGCGCGACCGCCTCGATCGCGGCGGTCCATCGGCCGCCGGGCCGCGGCAGTGCCTGCAGCCAGGGCAAGGTCGCCAGCAGGGAGACGCCGAACAGCGGCAGCAGCCAATAGGCAAAGCCGCCGCGGTCCAGGTCCAGGCTCAGATAACAGGCCAGCATGGCCGCCATGCCGGCAAGCCCGGCCAGCAGCAATGCGCGCCGCGCGCCAGCCGCCGGCATGGCATGACGCACCCACCAGGCGCCAAGTACGCCCCAGGCGATCGCATCCAGCCGCGCCAGCACCACCTTGCGCACGCCCTCATCCCAGGACGGCGGCGCCGCCCAGGCCAGGTAGACATGCCGCACCACGGTCGCCGCGGCGATGAACCCGAGCAATGCCCACAGCAGCCGGCGCGGCTGGCGGCTGCCGCCGGCCAGGGCGATCAACAGCGGCGCGCCGAGATAGAACCATTCCTCTACCGACAGGCTCCAGGCCTCGATGAACCAGATCGGATTGGGCCAGGCCAGGTTCTGCGCGAAGACGGTGAACAGGCCGGCGTCGGTGGTCGCCTCGCCGTGACTGCGCGCAAGCAGGAAATTGACCAGCAGGAACACATAATACAAAGGCAAGGTGCGCCACCAGCGCCGCGCCCAGAAACGGCGCCAGCCGCCGGGACCGTCGGCTTCGCCGTCCAGCAGCAGGCCGCCGACCAGGAAACCGCTGAGCACGAAGAACAGCTCGACGCCGAAATGGCCGAGCATGGCCAGCGCCTTGGGAAAGCCGCTCAGCGGCAGCAGGATCAGGCCGACGTGCGAGACCAGCACCAGCAGCACGGCGCTGGCGCGCAGCAGGTCGGCGCCGAAGCGGCGGCCGCGTTGCGGCAGCGCAGACTCCGCACTCATGCGTCGCCGCGGGCGACGGCTCGGGCGGGATCGGAAATCCAGCCGCTCCAGGACGGCGCAAAGATGCGCGAACCGCTCAGGCCCGCATGCTCCATCGCCAGCAGGTTGTGGCAGGCGGTAACGCCGGAACCGCAGGAATGCACGACCTGCTCCGGCGCGTAGTCGCCGAGCACGGCCTCGAATTCGTCGCGCAGTTCGTCGGCGTGCTTGAACTGGCCGGAAGATTCGAGGTTGTCGCTGAAAGGCCGGTTGCGCGCGCCGGGAATGTGGCCGGCGACCGGATCTATGGGTTCGACCTCGCCGCGGAAGCGCGCCGCACCGCGGGCATCGAGCAGCAGCAGGCTGCCCTGTCCGAGTCCGCGCTGCAGTTCCTCGTAATACACCACTTCATCCGGATCGAAGCCGATGTCGATGCTGCCGCCGGCCATCTGCGGCGCCAGCCTGGTCAGCGGCAGACAGGCCGCGCTCCAGGCCGCGTAGCCGCCATCGAGCACCGCCGCACGGCGGTGGCCGATCAGACGCAGCATCCACCACAGGCGCGCGGCGACCGAGCCATTGGCATCGTCGTAGACCACCACCTGCGCATCCGGCCGCCAGCCCCAGCGCACCAGGGCGCGGCTGAAATCCGCCATGTCGGGCAGCGGATGGCGCCCCAGGCCGCTCTTGCGCAGATCCGACAGATCCCGGTCCAGATGCGCGTAATGCGCGCCGGGCAGATGCGAGTCCAGCCAGGCGCGCTCGCCCTTGCCCGTGTCCGACAGCTCGAAGCGGCTGTCTATCACGATCAGGTCCGGCGAACCGCAGATCTCCGCCAGCTCCTGCGGCGAAATCAGCGTGGTGAACGTCATGGCATGGCCTCCATCCGGCGCAACAGATTCACGAGCATGGCCGCGGTGGCGCCCCAGATGCGCCGGCCCGCGTAAGCGTATTCGTAGATTTCGCGGCGCCGGCCGCGCCAGTCGATCTCGCTGCGGCGCAGGTTGGCCGCGTCGAGCAGAAAAGGCAGCGGCACTTCAAACACATCGGCGACTTCGCGCGGATCCGGCGCGAGCACATAGTCCGGCGCAATTTCCGCCACCACCGGCGTGACGCCGAAGCCGCTGATGGTCTCGAAGCAGTCGAGGAAGCCGCGCGGCTGCATCAGCTCGCGGCGTATGCCGACTTCTTCCTCGGTCTCGCGCAGCGCGGCGGCGACGGCGTCGGCATCGGCGGCCTCGATGCGGCCGCCGGGAAAACTCACCTGGCCCGCATGCGTGCGCAGGCCTTCGTTGCGTACGGTGAACAACAGGGAGTCGCCGTCGGCGCGCCGCACCAGCGGCAGCAGTACGGCGGCGGGCGTGCGCTGTGCGTCGCCGAGCAGGTCGGCCAGTTCGGCGTGATTCCAGCCCGGCAGCGTGGGCGGATCGTCCAGCGCGCGCAGCGAAGACAGCAGCCGGCCCGCGTCGGCAAGGCGGCTCATGAACGCTCGCGCTCGCGCTGCGGCAGCACTTCCAGCATGAAACGCTGCCGCTCGGCATCGCTGAGCCCGCGCCAAGCGGCGATCTCTGCGCCGGTGCGGTGGCAGCCCTCGCAATAGCCGTGCGCGTCGAGGCTGCACACGCCTATGCAGGGAGTGAGGATCACGCCAGGGGGTTGTACTGAGAACATCGTCGTGGGAATGTGGCGATTACGTTGCTAGATTACAACAACCCTGACTGCGGAACGGTTGAGCATGCTCGCACTTGCCACCCGGGTCGTCAGCGATTACGGCAAGGTACTCGCCCACGTCTCCCCTGGCGTGTACGGGCTGCCGCAATCCCTGCTGCCCTATCCCAAAGACCGCATCCGCACCGCGCTGCGCTTCCTGCTGCAGAACGTCGCGCCGGACTATCCCGAACTGCGCGAAGGCCTGGCCCGCGGCTATGTATACCTTGCGCAATTTGTCGATGACGGCGAAGCCGACATCATCGCCCGCGGCGCCGCCTGCGCCAGCGGCCAGGGCGAGGACCCGGCCCATGCGGAGCCGGCCATGCGCCTGATCAACCGCATCAAGGCCGAGATGGAACTGGCGCTGGAGGAACTGGCCGGCGACACCGCGCTGGGCTGAGCCGCCGCCGGTCTTGCGCGTCTCTTCCCGCACAAAGAAAAACGCCGCGCAGAGCGCGGCGTTTTTCTTCATCACTTCACTTCGATCAGCTTGATCTCGAACACCAGCGCCTCGTTCGGGCCGATGCGCGGCGGCTGGCCGCGTTCGCCGTAGGCCAGATCCGGCGGCACGAACAGCTGCCAGTGGTCGCCGACGCGCATCAGCGGCAGCGCTTCCTGCCAGCCCTTGATCACGTCCTTGACCTTGAACTGCACCGGCTCGCCACGGGCGAAGGAACTGTCGAACTCCAGGCCCGAGGCAAGCGAACCGCGGTAGTGCACGGTCACGTCGCTGTTGAGCGTGGCGCGCGCGCCGGTGCCTTCCTCGATGACGCGGTACTGCAGGCCCGACTGGGTCGTCACCACGTTCTTCTTGGCCTTGTTCTCGGCCATGAACTTCTGGCTCTTGGACTTGTTCTCGGACGAGATCTTGTCGAACTCGGCCTTGGCCTCGGTCATCATCTTCTGCTGCATCTTGCCCAGCACGTCGCGCATGGTTTCCTGCGAGATGGCCGGGTTCTTCTTGCTGTAGCCATCCTGCATCGCGCGGATGATGGTGTTGATGTCCACGTCCATCTTGCGCTCGACGAAATCGTTGCCGATCTGATAGCCGATGGAGTAGCTCAGCTTGCCTTTTTCACTCGTCGTGTCCTGGGCGACAACGGCACCGGCCGCGAGCAGGGTCACTGCGGCAACAGACCAACGCAAATTCATGCTTACCTCCAATGAAAACCTGCGGAAACGACCGGCCTGTGCGGGGCGGCCGCAAAAAAACAGCTGGGCATGATAGCCGAGCCGCAGGCACGCTGCTACCGCGTCCCGCCGGCGGCCGCGGCGCCCCCGGAGCCGCGAAAACCCGCCGCAGACTGCCGCGTTCAGCCTGAACGCAGCCCGCACACGCCTGCTACCATCCGCGTTTTTCGTGCCCGGAGCCGCCATGGACTACCAGAACCTCCTCGTCAGCGACCGCGGCGCCGTCCGCACCATCACCATCAACCGCCCGGACAAGCTCAACGCGCTGAACCTCGCCACCCTGCAGGAACTGGACGCCGCCTTCCGCGCCGCGCGCGAGGACGCCGGCGTGCGGGTGGTGGTGCTGGCCGGCGCCGGGGAGAAAGCCTTTGTCGCCGGCGCGGATATCGCCGAGCTTGCCGCGCTCAGCCCGATCCAGGCCCAGGCCTTCTCCCGTGCCGGTCAGAACCTGATGCGCGCGATGGAACGCCAGACCAAGCCGGTGATCGCACGCATCCAGGGCTTCGCCCTGGGCGGCGGCATGGAACTGGCCATGAGCTGTCACCTGCGCATCGCCAGCGAGAAGGCGCGACTGGGCCAGCCCGAGATCAATCTCGGCGTGATCCCCGGCTTCGGCGGCACCCAGCGCCTGACCCGTCTGGCCGGCCGCAGTGCCGCACTGGAGCTGTGCCTGCTCGGCCAGCCCATCGACGCCGTCCGCGCCCTGGCCCTGGGCGTGCTGACCCGGGTTGTCGCGCCCGAGACCCTGGACGCGGAAGTCACCGCGGTAGCCGACCAGCTCGCCGCCTCCGCCCCCATCGCCGTGGCCGGCATCCTCGACGCCGTCACCCTCGGCGCCGACTGCGCCCTGGACCCGGCCCTGGAATTTGAAACCCAGGCCTTCGCCTTGTGCTGCTCCAGCGCGGACATGAAGGAAGGAACGCAGGCCTTCCTGCAGAAGCGGAAGGCGGTGTTCAGCGGGAGCTGATCGCCTGGATCCTGGTTTCATCCGGGTTTCCGGGCGCATGGGCGCCCGGGAGCGGCGGCTGTTGCGGCCGGACGGGCATGGAGCAGATTTCTCTTCGTCTCAACAACTTAGCGAGATTCAGCGATATTCAGGACATCCACTTTCCGAAATCTGCTCAGAGTGAGACGCCTGTCAGGCCAGTTCGCAGGCTAGTTCAGGACACCTATCTTCCTGGGCTCATTCGGGACACCCACTTTTCCGAGGCCCGGGCAGGCGCCCCACGCCCAACTCATCGGTTCGCGAAACCAATCTCGTCCGGGGACATCCGCCCTTACGGTCGGCTCAGGTCCCCGCCTGAGTCCGCCAGCCCGATCGCTGCCGCTGCCGAACCGGGACACCCACCCAGTCCGAATTGAGTCCGAATTAGGACACCCACTTTCAGCCCGAATGGGGACACCCAGCCCGAATCGGGACACCCACTTTCGGATCCCGGCAACTCGCGCACTCGCCCTCAAAGCCGGCAATCCGGAAACCGTCCCCTCCTCCCGACACCCGCCCGCTCCTGAACATTTCACCCCGATGACACCCCAACCCCTTGACCTGCCTGGAATCCAAGCCCCAGGCGGGCGACCGCCGGCAACGCCCCAGGGCCTGTCACACAGCTGAAACAAAACTCCCACGCGACTGCAACACAGCGCGCGTACAAAGCGCGGCGATACCTGCAGCCAGCCGCTCTCAAGGAGTTCACTGTGTTCAAGACTTTCTCGCGCATCGCGCTTGCCGGCCTGATCGCCGCTGCCGGCGTCTCCGCCCAGGCCGCCGACATCACCGGCGCCGGCGCCACCTTCGTCTATCCGGTCATGTCCAAATGGTCGGCCGACTACAGCAAGGCCACGGGCAACAAGATCAACTACCAGTCCATCGGCTCCGGCGGCGGCATCGCCCAGATCAAGGCCGGCACGGTGGATTTCGGCTCCTCCGACAAGCCGCTGGAAAGCAAGGAACTGCAGGAAGCCGGCCTCGGCCAGTTCCCGTCGGTAATCGGCGGCGTGGTGCCGGTGGTCAATATCCAGGGCGTCGCCCCGGGCAAGATCCAGTTCACCGGCCCGCTGCTGGCGGAGATCTTCCTCGGCAAGATCACCAAGTGGAACGATCCCAAGATCGTCGCCGTCAATGCCGGCGTCACCCTGCCGGATTCCCTGATTACCGTCGTGCACCGCTCCGACGGTTCGGGCACCACGTTCAACTGGGTCAACTACCTGTCCAAGGTGTCGCCGGAGTGGAAGGAAAAGATCGGTGAAGGCACCTCGGTGCAGTGGCCGGTCGGCGTGGGCGGCAAGGGCAACGAAGGCGTCGCCGCCTACGTGAAGCAGATCCCGGGCTCCATCGGCTATGTCGAGCTGGCCTACTCGCTGCAGAACAAGATGACCTACGGCGCGGTGCAGAACGCCGCCGGCAAGTTCGTGCAGCCCAGCCGCGAAAGCTTCCAGGCCGCCGCCGCCAGCGCCGACTGGAAGAACGCCAAGGATTTCTTCCTCATCATCACCAACGCGCCGGGCGACGAATCCTGGCCGATTGCCGCGACCAACTTCATCCTGATGTACAAGCAGCCCAAGGACGCCGCGCGCAGCAAGAACGCGCTGGCCTTCTTCAAGTGGGCGCTGGAGAACGGCAAGAGCCAGGCCGAAGCGCTGGACTTCGTGCCGCTGCCGGACGAACTGGTCAAGCAGATCGAAGCCTACTGGGCCGCCGAGATCAAGGCCTGATAGCGCTCATGCACCGGGGCGGGGCGCGCAAGCGCTTCGCCCCTTCTGTGTTTCTCACCGCCAGCCCCGCGACTGACGCATGAGCACCGACCAAGTCCTAGCCGCAAGCGCCGCACCGGCGCCGCAAGACATTACCGCCCGCCGCGCCGAAACCGACCGCCGCGCCGACCGCGCCTTCCGCTACCTCGTCACCGGCGCCGGCATCTTCGTGCTGCTGGCCCTGGCCGGCGCCGCCCTGTCCATGCTATGGGGCGGCAAACTGGCTTTCTCCACCTTTGGATTCAGCTTTCTCACCAGCACCGACTGGGACGCCGTCGGGCACAAGTTCGGCGCCCTGGTGCCGATCTACGGCACGCTCGTGACCGCCATCATCGCCATGCTGATCGCCGTGCCGGTCAGCTTCGGCATTGCGCTGTTCCTGACCGAGGTCGCGCCGCCCTGGCTGCGCACGCCGGTGGCCTCGGCCATAGAACTGCTGGCTGGCATTCCGTCGATCATCTACGGCATGTGGGGCCTGTTCGTATTCGTGCCGGTGATGTCCAGCACGGTGATTCCATTCCTCAACAAGTATCTGGGCGGCCTGCCCCTGCTCGGCCCGCTCTTCCAGGGTCCGCCGCTGGGCATAGGCATGCTCACCGCCGGCATCGTGCTGGCGATCATGGTCATTCCCTTCATCTCCTCGGTCATGCGCGAAGTGTTCCTGACCGTGCCGACCCGGCTGAAGGAATCGGCCTACGCGCTGGGTTCCACCACCTGGGAAGTGGCCTGGAACGTCGTGCTGCCGTATACGCGCTCGGCAGTGATCGGCGGCATCTTCCTCGGCCTGGGCCGCGCCCTGGGCGAGACCATGGCGGTGACCTTCGTGCTCGGCAACGCGCATCACCTGACGGCGTCGCTGCTGATGCCGGGCAACTCCATCGCCGCGACCATCGCCAACGAATTCTCCGAGGCGGACAGCCAGATCTACCAGTCCTCGCTGATCGCGCTGGGCTTCCTGCTGTTCATCGTGACCTTCGTCGTGCTGGCCATAGCCAAGCTGATGCTGATGCGCCTGAACCGCAATGAGGGCAACCGATGAGCGCCATCTCGGAAAAACTGTATCGCCGCCGCCGCCTGAAGAACAATCTGGCGCTGGCACTGGCCAGCGCGGCCACGCTGTTCGGCCTGTTCTGGCTGGTGTGGATCCTGTGGACGACGCTGGTCAACGGCATAGGCGCACTCAAGCCGGAACTGTTCTACCAGATGACGCCGCCGCCGGGCGAAGACGGCGGCCTGGCCAATGCCTTCTTCGGCAGCATCCTGATGAGTCTGCTGGCCATCCTGATGGGCACGCCGGTAGGCATCCTGGCCGGCACCTTCCTGGCCGAATACGCGCGCCGCAGCGTGCTGGGCGAGGCGATCCGCTTCGTCAACGACATCCTGCTGTCGGCGCCGTCGATCGTGCTGGGCCTGTTCGTCTACACCCTGGTAGTGCGCCAGATGGGCCATTTCTCCGGCCTGGCCGGCGCCATCACGCTGGCCCTGATCGTGCTGCCGGTGGTCGTGCGCACCACCGACGAAATGCTCAAGCTGGTGCCCAGCCAGATGCGCGAAGCGGCGCTGTCGCTGGGCATTCCGCAGTGGAAGGTGACGGTGCAGGTGCTATACCGCTCCGCCCTGCCCGGCATCGTCACCGGCGTGCTGCTGGCGCTTGCGCGCATCAGCGGCGAGACCGCGCCGCTGCTGTTCACCGCACTCAACAACCAGTTCTGGAGCCACGACATCGCCGGCCCGCTCGCCAGCGTGCCGGTCGTGGTCTTCCAGTACGCCATGAGCCCCTACGACACCTGGCATGTGCTGGCCTGGGCCGGCGCCTTCATGGTCACCGTATTCGTGCTCTGCATCAGCCTCATCGCCCGCGCCATCATCGCCCGCCGGAAGGTAGCCAATGACTAATCTCAACCTGGCCGTTGCAACCTCGCTCAACGTTGCCGCGCCCGCCGCCGTCCAGGGCACGTCGACCGCGAAGATCACGGCGCGCAACCTGAACTTCTACTACGACGGCTTCCACGCGCTGAAAAATATCCAGATGGATATTCCGGAGAAGCGCGTGACCGCGATCATCGGGCCCTCGGGCTGCGGCAAGTCCACCCTGCTGCGCATCTTCAACCGCATCTATTCCATCTATCCCAAGCTGGAAGCGCGCGGCGAGGTGATGCTCGACGGCGAGAACATCCTCGATCCGCGCTACCCGCTCAACCGGCTGCGTTCCAAGGTGGGCATGGTGTTCCAGAAGCCGGTGCCGTTCCCCATGTCGATCTACGACAACATCGCCTACGGCATCAAGCACTACGAGAAGCTCAACCGCGCCGACATGGACATCCGCGTGGAGCAGGCACTGCGCCAGGCGGCGATCTGGGACGAGGCCAAGGACAAGCTCAAGGGCAGTGCGCTGGGCCTTTCCGGCGGCCAGCAGCAGCGCTTGTGCATCGCCCGCGCGATTGCGCTCAGGCCCGAGGTGATCCTGTTCGACGAGCCGACCTCGGCGCTGGACCCCATCGCCACCGGCAAGATCGAGCAGCTGGTCGAGGAACTGAAGAAGGACTTCACCATCGCCATCGTCACCCACAACATGCAGCAGGCCGCGCGCTGCTCGGACTACACCGCCTTCATGTACCTGGGCGAGCTGATCGAATTCGGCGAGACCGAGACCATGTTCACGCGCCCGGGCAAGCAGCAGACCGAAGACTACATCACGGGCCGTTTCGGCTGAGCCTCCACGCATACGGACGAAACGCACCATGAGCGAAACCCACGAACACATCATCAAGAGCTATGACGCCGAGCTGGCCCGCCTGCTCGACGAAATCACGCGCATGGGCCAGCTCGCGCGCGAGCAGCTGGCCATGGCCGCCGAGGCCGTGGAAGAGCGCAACAGCGACCTCGCCGCGCGCGTGGTCGAGGGCGACAACAGCATCGACGCGCTGGAACACGACGTCAGCCACGACGTACTGCGCCTGCTCGCCCTGCGCCAGCCCATCGCGCGCGACCTGCGCGACGTGCTGGCCGCGTTGCGCATCGCCGCCGATATCGAACGCATCGGCGACTATGCCGCCAACGTGGCCAAGCGCGCCATCGCACTGAACCAGAACGCACCCATGCGCCCGGCCGCCAGCCTGCCGCACCTGGCCCAGGTCGCCAACGACATGCTGCGCGACGTGCTCGACGCCTACCGCCGCAGCGATGCCGAGGCCGCGGTGGAAGTGTGGAAGCGCGATGTGCAGCTGGACACGCTGTACACGGCCATGTTCCGCGAACTCCTCACCTACATGATGGAAGACCCGCGCAACATCACGCCGTGCACGCACCTGCTGTTCATGGCCAAGAACATCGAACGCATCGGCGACCACGCCACCAACATCGCCGAGAACGTGTATTTCCTGGTACACGCCAAGCCGCTGGTCGAGGAACGCCGCAAGGGCGACCACACCAGCACCGTCGTCAGCTGAGCCGCGCCGCGCCTGCCCGCCCATGTGGAGCAGGCGCGGGCAGCGCGCCGCGGCAGCCCGCGCAACGCAGCCGCAGCCGGCGCCGACGGTAGGCCCCGCCGCGCATCGCGCCCTGCAACGCCGTCAGCAATGACGTAGGGCGCAGCATCAACACGCACGGCAGCATCTGCTTCTGAACCGGCATCAGCGGGCCGCGCTGTCTCGCCGGCCTGGTTGAAGCTCATGCCGATGCCGGCCGGGCGGCGGCGGAAGCGGCACCGGCCGGCGATCCGCTTCTCACCGGCTTGCACACGCCGGCGCGTCCGGCGACGCCTGCAAGAAGCGGCGCCGGAGAAGTACACAGGCACCGGCGGAAATTCCGCCCTGTCAGCTCCGCGCCGAAACGGCGTAGGTACGGGAATAACCACTCCCCGGGAAGACGCCATGATCCGCCGCATCACCGCGCTCGCCTGTACCGTAGTGCTGGCCGGCTGCCAGCCCGCGCCGCCCGCTACCGCAGGCGGCGGAGCAAGCTCGCCGGATACCGCGGCATCTGCCGCACCCGCCGCGGCGCAGCCCGCTAGTACGGCAAAGACGGCAGCAAGCTCCAGCCAGTTGCGCCTCACCCTGGACGGCAAACCCTGGCGGGCCGACCGCGAATTCTTCGGTGCCTATCATCCGCCCGGCCTGGACCGCGCCGTGCTGATGGCCGCCTCGTTCGGCCCCAAGGACAAGAACGAGCAGGTGTTCAACCTCAATCTGACCGGCGTCGGCGGCCCCGGCCGCTATGTCGCCAGCGGCAATACCCTGAGCCTGAAAGGCATCACCAGCAGCGCGATCCAGCTCGCCAATCTCAGCGAGCAGCGCTATCTGGTCGGCGGACCGCTGGGCTATGAAATCGAAATCGAACTGCTGCAGGCCGGCGCCGACGTGATCGAGGCGCGTTTCAGCGGCACGATGAACGCGAGCGACGGCGGCACGCTGCGCGTCAGCGACGGCTATTTTCTCTGGCGGGAATAACGGACCGTCCGGGATTCGGGATCGGGGATTCGTGAAATCGACGCCGCTGTCGCTGCGAATCCCCAATCCCGAATCCCCGCTCATCAGTACACGGCGAAATCCGCCCTGCAGCCGTTGCTGACCCAGACCCGGTTGCGGTCCACGCCCCAGGTCCGCGCGTATACGCAGCGGCTGGAGCTGATCTGCCGGTACACCTCCACATGTCCGCGTCCGGGAATACCGCAGTAGTTCAGGCGATTGTTGTTGGACTCGCAGCGGAAGGTGCGGCGCGGATCGCCCCAGCGGTCGCCCCAGCGGTCGTCGTAGTAATCGTCGCGGCGGCGGTCGCGGTCGTTCTTGTTCGCAATGATGGCGGCGCCGACCAGGCCCAGCACCACGGCCGCGGCGACGGCGTTGTCCTTGCTGGAGGAACTGGAACTGCCGCCGACCTGGAATTCGGCGCGGCAGCCGCGGTCGACCCAGACGCGGTTGAGGTCATAGCCCCAGGTATCGCCTTCCCAGCAGCCCTGCGAGCTGAGCTGGCGGCTCAGGCGCACGCCGCCGCGCCCGTCGATGGAACAGGAGCGGTAATTGCCGTCGGTGGATTCGCAGCGCACAGTGTCGGCGCGGCTGGTTTCGCTGAAGCCGGCGAACAGCAGGCCGGCGCAGAACAGCAGGGTCGCGGTCAGGCGCTTCATGGCTGGGACTCCCGGCGCGCCTTGCGCGCGGCGACGAAGGATTCGAGTTCGGCACCGGCGAGCTGGCCGTCCCGGTCGGCGTCGAATTGGTTGAAGGTCGGCTCCAGCTGGTCGCTGAATTCGTCGCGGCTGATCGAATGGCCGGAATCCTCGATGCCGGCGCCGGCCAGCCACGACTTGGGAAATTCCTCGCCATCGAGCTTGCCGTCGCCATTCTTGTCGCGGGCGTCGAAGCGCCGCAGCATGGCGTTGCGGTATTCCTCGAAGCTGATCCTGCCGTCGCCATTGCGGTCCATGCGGTGCAGCAGACGCGCCGCGGGGTCGGCGGGCTTGGCATCGGCCGCCGGCTTCTGTGCCGCGGCGCTGCCGGCGAAGGCCAGCGCCAGCGCCAGCCCCAGCCCGGTATTTCGGTAACTCATGGTGATGGCCCTCCTGCTGTCGGACGTCGGAAGACCGCCGCCGCGGCGCGCAAGCCGCGGCGGCGGACGGATCAGCGGATACGGGTGAACTCGGAAACGTTGCCGCGATCGTCCACATTGCAGACGTAGCGGCCGTCGTCGTAGCGCAGAATCACTTCCCAGTAGCCGGGCTTGAGCGCCGAAGTGGTCAGCACTTCGCTGCGCCCCCTGCCGGCGCGCTCGCAGCCGCGCACGGCCGCGTCCGGCGCGGCGTCGGGGCCGTCGCCGGACCGGCGGTAATCGCGGTCGCGCGGGCCGGAGGTATCGCGCTCGAACACCGCGCGGCAGCCGTCCTTGACCCAGATGGAATGGCGGTTCAGGCCCCAGGTGCGGCCTTCGACACAGGCGGTCTTGCTCAGTTGCTGCGCTACGCGCACATTGCCGCGCGTATTCATGTCGCACTCGACCTGGCGGTTGTCGCGCGATTCGCAGGTGACGCGGTCGGGCAGGCTGTCGCTGTCGTCACGGCCGCGGTCATCGCGGCCACGGCCGTCATAGCCGGCACCGTAGCCGTCGCCGCGTCCGCGGCCATCGTCGCCACGGCCATCACGGCCGCCGTCGTCGAACCGCTTGCCGTCGTCAGAGGCGAACACGCCGCGGCAGCCGTCCTTGACCCAGATCGAATGCTTGAACAGTCCCCAGCTCTCGCCCTCGACGCAGGGCGACTTGCTCAGCTGGCGCACCAGGCGCACTTCACCGCGGGTATCCAGATCGCATTCGACCTGGCGGCTGTCCTTGGATTCGCAGGTCACCTCGTCGGCCAGGGCCGCAGCCGGCCCCAGCAGAAACAGGATGGATGCAACGCGCAATACACTCGAATTCACTGTTCTCACTCCCTTGTAAGACACCCGTAAATCTGGCCCGCGCCACATTGCCCCCGGGGCCCAGGCAAGTCAACGGAATGAATGGCGGCACCGGCGCCGTTGTGGACAAATCCCGTCGCCGCCGCCGCGCCGGCGGTGCGATACTCATGCACCACCGAATGCTGCGAGACAGGTCATGCGCTGGAAACGGATTCTCGGCCTGGGCCTGCTGGCGGCCGCCGCCGCCGGCGCCGTGTGGTACGCCCAGCCCCAATTTCCCAGGCCCGATCCGCAGCTGGCCTGCCTGGCCGGCGCCTACGCCCTGGAAGACGGCCGCGTACTGACCCTTACCCTGCTCACCAGCGGCAACGGCCTGCGCTGGCGCCTGCCGGACGGACGCAGCAGCCGCATCAGCCGCGGCGACGACGGCAGCTGGAGCGGCAAGATCGGCTGGACCAACAACGAGGACCGCAGCACCAGCGTGCAGCCTGCCCCGTGCGGCGACGGCACGCTGCAGGTGGACAAGCTCGCCGGCAAGCGCGTGGAACTCGCCACCCAGGACACCCGCTTCGCCGGCGACGGCGTGGAACTGGCCGGCCGCCTGCTGCTGCCGCCCGGCTCGCAGCCCGTGCCAATCGCCGTGCTGGTGCACGGTTCGGAGGACTACTCCGCCATCACCTACGGCTGGCAGCAATACCTGTTCGCCGCCAACGGCATCGGCGCCTTCGTCTACGACAAGCGCGGCACCGGCGCGAGCAGCGGAAAATACACGCAGGATTTCAACCTGCTCGCCGCCGACGCCGCAGCCGCGCTGAAAGAGGCGCGCCGCCTGGCCGGTGCCCGCGCCGGCCGCGTCGGTTTCATGGGCGGCAGCCAGGCCGGCTGGATCATCCCGCTGGCGGCCGGACGCAGCGATGCCGAATTCGCCGCCGTCGCCTACGGCCTGGCCGGCAGCCCGCTGGATGAGGACCGCGACCAGGTGCTGCTGGAACTGCGCCGCGCCGGCCACGGCGAGGATGTGCTGGCCAAGGCGCGCGAAGTCACTGCGGCCACCGGCGCCGTGGTCGCCTCGGGCTTCAAGGACGGTTATGAAAAATTGGCCGAAGTCGCCGCGCGCTACGACAAGGAACCGTGGTGGAAGGATCTGCGCGGCGAATTCACCGGCTCGATGATCCGCTGGCCGGGCTGGGTGCTGCGCATCGCCGGTCCCTGGCATGACGTAGGCACCAGCTGGAACCACGATCCCCTGCCGCCGCTGCTGGCGCTCAAGCCGCCGCTGCTGTGGATACTGGCCGGCGCCGACCGCGAAGCCCCGCCGGAGCAGACCCGCGAACGCCTGCTCGATGTAGCGCGCCGCAGCGGCCGCGTGACCTTGCTGGAATTCCCCGACACCGACCACGGCATCCTCGAATTCGAAGAGGACGCCGACGGCACGCGCCGTATGACGCGCGCGGCCGACGGCTATTTCCGTCTGCTGGTGGACTGGATCCGCAACGGTCATCTGGATGCAGGGCCCTACGGCCGCGCCAGACTGTTGGCGCAGCCCACGGCCGGCTGAAAGCGGGCGGCCAGGGCGGCCGCGGCGCCAGCCGCCGCCGCGGCCGGCAGAGTCCGGTGCCACCCCGACCGCTGCCGGGCAGAGTGCGGTCCGCCGGCATCGCCGGCGATGCGCTCCAACCGCCGCCGAGCGCACCCGGGCGGCGTTGCGATACCGACGAACGGCCGGCCCGGCCGCGCGCCGCCACGCTTCCGTTTTACGTGTTAGCCCCTATCGCGCCGGGCTCCGCAACGGCTTGTGCGCAATCCGTCATGAGATTCTGTTCAGCTACTGGACGCGCACGGACAAGCGCCCTATTGTCGCGGTCTTTTTCTAATACCCTGCCGGAGTTAGCGCCAATGCGCCTGCCCTTGATCCTGCTTCCTGCCCTGCTGCTGGTGGCCGCCTGCCAGCCAGTCAAGAAGGAAGCCGCCGCCGACCGCCTCGTCTATCCCGTCTCCAAGAAAGTCGGCCAGGTCGATACCTACCATGGCCAGGAGATCGCCGATCCCTACCGCTGGCTGGAGGACATCGACTCGGCCGACACCACCGCCTGGATCAAGGCGCAGAACGACGTCACCAACGCTTTCCTGGAGAAGATCCCCGGCCGCGACCGCATCGCCGCGCGCCTGACCGAGATCTGGAACTTCAACCGCTGGGGCGTGCCGCAGCGCGAGGGCAAGCAGTGGTTCTGGTTCAAGAACGACGGCCTGCAGAACCAGTCCGTGCTCTACGTCGGCGACAAGCCCGAGGCCGAAGGCCGCGTGCTGCTGGATCCCAACAGCTTGTCCACCGACGGCACCATCGCGCTCAAGGACACCGCGTTCAGCGCCGATGGCAAGTACATGGCCTATGGCCTTTCCAGCGGCGGTTCGGACTGGGAAGAGTGGCGCGTGCTCAACGTCGCCAAGGGCGAGCCCACCGAGGACGTGCTCAAGTGGGTGAAGTTCTCCGCCGTGGACTGGAGCCGCGACGGCAAGGGCTTCTGGTACAGCCGCTACGACGAGCCCCAGGGCGAGAACGCACTCAAGGCCAAGAACGAATTCCAGAAGCTGTACTACCACAAGCTGGGCACGCCGCAGTCCGAAGACACGCTGGTGTATGAACGCAAGGACCAGCCGGACTGGTCCTTCGGCGCCGACGCCAGCGAGGACGGCCGTTACCTGATCGTGTCCGTCTCGCGCGGCACCGAGCGCAAGAACCTGGTGCTGTACCGCGACCTCAAGGCCAAGGGCACTGTGCTCAAGGAACTGATCAGCGACTGGACCGCCGAATACGACTTCCTCGGCAATGTCGGCACCAAGCTGTACTTCCGCACCGACGACGACGCGCCGCGCGGCCGCATCATCGCCATCGACGTCGCCAAGCCGGCGCGCAAGAACTGGAAGACCGTGGTCGCCCAGGGCGACGATTCGCTGCAGTCGGCCGATCTGGTCGGCGGCATGCTGGTCGTCAACTACCTGCACGACGCCAGCACGCGCCTGCGCCGCTTCGACATGAACGGCAAGGCCAAGGGCGACATCGCCCTGCCCGGCCTGGGCACCGTGGCCGCGTTCGAAGGCCGCCCGGGCGACAAGGTGGCGTACTACAGCTTCGCCAGCTACACCACGCCGACCTCGATCTACGCCTACGACACGGCCAAGAACAAGAGCACGCTGCTGCATGCTCCGACCATGGCCTTCGACTCCAGCCTGTACGAAACGCGCCAGGTGTTCTACACCAGCAAGGACGGCACGCGCGTGCCCATGTTCATCACCGGCAAGAAGGACCTGGTGCTGGACGGCAACAACCCGACCATCCTCTACGGCTACGGCGGCTTCAAGATTCCGCAGGTGCCGGGCTTCTCGCCTTCGGTCGCGGGCTGGCTAGACCAGGGCGGCGTGTTCGCCGTGGCCAACCTGCGCGGCGGCGGCGAATACGGCCGCGAATGGCATGAAGCGGGCACCAAGCTGACCAAGCAGAACGTGTTCGACGATTTCATCGCCGCGGCCGAATACCTGATCGAGCAGAAGTACACCAGCAGCCAGCGCCTGGCCATCCGCGGCGGTTCCAACGGCGGCCTGCTGGTCGCCGCGACCGAACTGCAGCGCCCCGAGCTGTTCGCCGCCGCAGTGCCGGCGGTCGGCGTGCTGGACATGCTGCGCTTCCGCGAATTCACCATCGGCAAGGCCTGGGAATCGGACTTCGGCTCGGTGCTGAACGTGGATGAATTCACCGCCATCCGCGCCTATTCGCCGCTGCACAACATCAAGCCCGGCGTGGCCTATCCGGCCACCCTGATCACCACCGGCGACCACGACGACCGCGTGTTCCCGGCGCACAGCTTCAAGTTCGCCGCCGCGCTGCAGGCCGCCAACCCCAAGGGCAAGCCGCACCTCATCCGCATCGACGTGCGCGCCGGCCACGGCCAGGGCAAGCCCACCGGCAAGCAGATCGCCGAGACGGCCGATGTGTACGCCTTCATCCTGAATGCGTTTGGCCTGGCCAAGCCGTAAGCGTCGGGATTCGGGATTGGAAGCGCGGGGCCGGGAGTCGGTTCCGCGCTGACCGGATCGGGGGCGGGCTGCCGGATTCAGCGGTAAAGGCCGACGGCCCGAGCGCTGCGGGAAAAGAGTCGCCGGCGTCCCGTCACGCCGGCGACAAAGAAAATAGTACAGATAGCCACAATACCGTACCGCATCGCGGCGATTGTGATTTTTCGGTTATCCCCCGCCAGAAGCCCGCGCCCTGCGCGGGCTTCTGCGTTCCAGCAACATGAAGCGGGTTTTTTACCGGCCGGCGCCCGGGGCAGGATAGCGCAGCGATCCGCCTGCGTCGCGTTGAAAACCCTGCAAAATTTACAAATCGCAGGACAGCTCCAGCAGCCGCTGGAACAGTCCGCCGCGGGCGCGTTCGCGCCACCAGTCCAGCGCCGCGCCGGTCTCGCCGGAGCGCCAGGCCAGATGGAAGGTCTCGTCCGGCTTGGGTTCCTCCACGTTCTTGACCACCAGCCGGCCCGCGGCAATGGCGGCGCGGGCGTATGGCTCGGGCAGGAAACCAAAGCCGAGGCCGGCACATTGCAGGGCGAACTTGCTGCGCATGTCCGGCACGGTCAGCGCGTCCTGGCCGTAGAGCAGGCCTATCGTCCGCGGCGGCAGCTGGCGCGCCGAATCGGCGACGACGACGGCGCGATGCTCCTGCAGCTCGTCGCGGCCCAGGCGGCGTCGCAGCCGCGCCAGCGGATGCTGCGGCGCGACCACGAAGACGAAACTCAGCCGGCCCACCGCCTCGGCCACGTAGCCGCCGCCGGACGGCCCTTCCCCGGCCGCAGCGATCAGCAGATCGACGCGCCGGTCCAGCAGCGCCTCCCACGGACCGCTGAGCGCGCCCTGCTGCAGCTGCAGCCGGGTACGATCGGCCACGGCATAGAAAGCCTGAATGTCATCCGCCAATGCCGCCGGGGCGAACAACGAATCCATGCCCAGGGCGAACGCCGTCTCCCAGCCCGAGGCGACCCGGCGCACGCGCAGCTCCAGATCCTGCGCCGCGCGCAGCAGGTGGCGGCCCTGCCGGAGCAGCTCCAGCCCGGCCGCGGTGAGTGCGACCTTGGGCCCCAGGCGCTCGAACACCTGCACGCCCAGCTGTTCCTCCAGCTTGGCGACGGTATAGGAAATCGTCGACGGCACCCGGTGCAGTTCCTTGCCGGCCGCGGCGAAGGAGCCGCGCCGGTCTATGGCATCGAGGATTTCCAGGGCTTCCAGGCTGATGCGCAACATTCGAATTTTTCGATGATAGAAGGCAAAAACATTCGCTTTCTGAACCGGCTGCACGCGCCCATACTGTGCGCCATCGGATCAGGCCCAGGGAATTTCCCGCAAAGCTGATGAATCCGGCAAAACGATCAAGCATCGAAATTTTCGCACAGCTTACCGGAGAACGCCCATGATGCAGCTTCGCAAGAGTGAAGAACGCGGCCGCGCCGAACATGGCTGGCTCAGCTCCCGGCACACCTTCTCCTTCGCCGAATACCGCGACCCGCGCCATATGGGCTTCGGCCCGCTGCGCGTGATCAACGAGGACCGCGTCGCCGGCGGCCAGGGCTTCGGCACCCACGGCCATCAGGACATGGAAATCATCTCCTACGTGCTGGCCGGCGCGCTGGAGCACAAGGACAGCCTGGGCACCGGCTCGGTGCTGCGCCCCGGCGATGTTCAGCGCATGAGCGCCGGCCACGGCGTGCGTCACAGCGAGTTCAACCACTCGCCGGACGAAACCGTGCATTTCCTGCAAATCTGGATCTTCCCCGACCGCAACGGCCACGCGCCCAGTTACGAGGAAAAGCATTTCACCGATGCGGAAAAGCGCGGCCGCCTGCGCCTGCTGGTCTCCCCCGACGGCCGCGACGGTTCGCTGCGCATGAACCAGCAGGCCTTTCTCCTTGCCGGCCTGTTCGACGGCACGGAAAACGCCGAACACCCGCTCGCCAGCGGCCGCCGCGGCTACGTCCACGTCGCCCGCGGCGAAATCGAAGTCAACGGCCAGACGCTCAAGGCCGGCGACGCCTTGAGCATCGAAGGCGAAAGCAGCATCCGGCTGGGCAACGGCAAGGCGGCGGAAGTGCTGGTGTTCGATCTGCCCTGAGGTTCGGGATTCGGGATTCGCATTGGACGTGCAGCGGAATGCGTTTTTTGGCAAGTGAAATTTGCCGGCCCCTTTGAGAAAAAGCGAAAAACTCCCTCCCCCCAAGCGCGTAAACGCGCTTGGGGGGAGGGCTTTTCTCAGGCACGCTCTCGCGCCCGCCATCCGCCGTCTACCACGCCCACTTGTACTCCACCCCCAGATACCCCGCATCCCGCCCTCCCGCCGCCCGCACCGCCGCGCCGGCCTCGAAACGCACCGCCTCGATCGCGAAAGTCCGATACGGCGACAACGTCCAATCCCCGCGCACCTGTGTATACGCACCCGTCCAGCGCGAAGCTGCACCCGCCGTAGCGGCCAGCGGCACTGCCGGCTGCAGATACACCGCATCGGCGCGGCTCTGCCGCCACTGCAGGCCGTAGGACAGTGACAGTTTCAGTGGCGCCAGCGGCCGCAGGCTCAACGACGGGCGCACATGCAGCAGATTTGCATAGCCGGTATAGCCCGCCAGCGTGAAGTAGTAGCCGCCGTTGGGGAACAGCGGATTGAAGGTTTCCACATGAGCATCGCCCGCGCGCCGGTCACCCGAAGCCGCATCCATCTGCAGGCCCAGACGCGGCTGCAGTGCGCTGTCGGCGAACGTGAGACCCAGACGCGCACCGACGGCCCAGGCGCGGATGCGCCCCTCGGCGATGCGGCCGCGCTGACCCATCGCTTCCAGATCCCAGTCCCAGTCGCCGCGCTTGCCGGCGAAGCGCAGGTCCGTCACACGGCGGCGTTCGTTGCCGCTCACGCCGGCCCAGCCTGCGCCATCCTCGGCATACCAGGCATGGAAGGCCGACAACTCGTTGCCGCCGGCCAGCTGGCGCTCGGCGCGGAACATATGGAAGCGCAGGCCGCGGTCTGAACGATCGTCGAAAGCGGACTGCGCCCGGTACTGCACCGGCTGGCTGGCAAACGCGATCAGGCGCCAGCGGCCGCGCTCCACATCCGCCCAGAGCGCGTCGAAGGACTGGCGCACATTCGGCCCGTCGCGCAGCGAGGCGAAGCGCTGCAGGTCGAAGGCAAAATCCTGCCGGCCCGCGCGCAGCTTGAGCCAGCCGTCGGCCAGAGGCCGCACATAAGCGAGAAAGGCCAAGCGCAGGTCCAGCGGATTGCGGTCGGCCGGACCGGGCGCGCGCTTACCGAGGCTGCGCACGTCCTCGATCTGCACAAAGACGCGCCAGTGCGCGTCGAAGCGCAGGTCGGCATGGGCTTGCAGACGCTGCAGCAGCCAGCTGTCGGCGCTCTGGCCGGCGGCGCCGAAGCCGGCCGCATCGGCGGATTCCCAGCGTTCGCGCAGGTTCAGGCCCAGCGAAAGAAAGGCTTGTTCGCTCAGGGCGGGCAGCGCGATGTATTTCAGCCTGTCCGCGGGCGCACAGCATTTGCCACTTCTTCCATACGCGGACCAATCCTCCTGCCAGCGATTGGACTGCGGCAGCGGCCGCCGCGTTTCGGACTGTGCTTGGGACTGTGCTTCGGACTGCGCTTGGGATTGTGCCTGGGACTGCGCGTTGCGCTGCGCTTCCTGCCGTGCTCCAGCCGCCCGCCCCAGCATCAGCCCCGACACCAGGCAGACCGCCAGCGCCGGCCAGCACCGGAACCCGTATCGCCGCCGCGCCATGACTCAACCGCCGTCGCCGCGGCCGGCGCGCAGGCTCAGGAAGTGCTGCACTTTCGGCGGTTCCGCGCCGCGGTGGAACAGCAAGGCCTCGCGCTGCAGATCGGCGTCGGCGTTGGATACGCGCCGGTGCTGGCGCAGGTGCTCGGCCCAGGATTCGACCAGAAACCATTCGACGATGCGCCGCGGCGCCGCGGCATCCTCGGCCACGCCCCAGGCATAGGCGCCGTCGCGCAGGCGCGCCTGCGACAGGCGCCGCACCACGGCGAGGAAGGCGGCGCGATCGGCCGCGTCGATCTCATATTCGATCTGGATGAGCACCGGGCCGCGGTCATGTTCCAGATCCGGGCTGGCCAGCGGCTCGGGCCAGTGATTCGACGGCTGCAGATCGGCTTCGCCCGTGGGCAGACGCAGCCGGTACAGCAGCAGGCTGCTCGCGGCCAGGCCGACCGCGCCGGCGAGCAAGGTGGTAGCCACGCCGAGGCGCTGTGCCGCCAGGCCCCAGCCCAGGCTGCCCAGCGCCATGGCGCCGTTGAACACGGTGAGATAGATGGCCAGGCCGCGTCCGCGCACCCAATTGGGCAGCACCGCCTGGGCCACGCCGTTGAAGGTGGTCAACGCGGCGATCCAGGAGATGCCCAGCAGCAACAGCGCCAGCACCGCCAGCCACTGCGGCGGCCGCAGTACCAGCGCAGCGAGCACGCCGGCGGTGATCCAGGCCGACGCCAGCAGCAACTGGTCCGCCGACAGCCGCACGCGCAGCGCGGGCAGCAGCAGCGCGCCGAAGATGGCGCCGGCGCCGACCGCGCCCAGCAGCACGCCGTAGAAACCCGCGCCGCCGCCGAGCAGGCCGCGCGCGACCAGCGGCAGCAGCGCCCAGCTCACGCTGGCGCAGGCGAAAAACAGCGCGGCGCGCAGCAGTACGCGGTGCAGCTCGCGGCTGCGCCGGGCATAGCGCAGGCCGGCGCGGAAGGCGCCGAGGAAATCCTCCGGCAGCGCGTCGCCGGCCGGCGCGGGCCGGCGCCACCACAGCAGCGCGCCGATCACGAACACGTAGGTCAATACGTCGGCCGCATATGCCACCGCCGCGCCCAGCGCCGCCAGCAGCACGCCGCCCAGGGCCGGGCCGATCGCGCGCGCAATGTTCACACCGACAGAATTCAGCGTCACCGCGGCGCGGATCTGCTCGCGCGGTACCAGCTCCGGGACTATCGCCTGCCAGGTCGGTGCGACCAGGGCCATGCCGACGCCGCCGACGAAGGTCAGCGCAATCAGGTATTCCACTGTCAGCGCGCCGCGCCAGGACAGCAGCAGCAGGCTGCTGCTGACCATGGCCAGCAGCAGCTGCGCGGCGATCAGGAAACGGCGCCGGTCCCAGATATCCGACAGCACGCCGGCGGGTATCGCCAGCAGGAATACCGGCAGGCTGGCAGCGGTCTGGATCAGCGCGACCGCGGTCGGGCTGGGCGACAGCTCCGTCGCCATCCAGGCGCTGGCCACGTCGCGCATGAAGCTGCCCACATTGCCCAGCACCGTTGCCGCCCACAGCACGGCAAACGTGGTGTTGCGCAGCGGCGCCAGCCCGCCGCCGCCGGCGCTCATGCGGGCACCGGCGCGACGGCCGCCAGGTCGCGGCAGGCCACCAGCACGAAAGCACCGGCCAGGCCCATATGCTCGAAAAAGGCATTGGCCAGCATCAGTGCCTGCTCCGGCGGCGCCTGCCAGAAGCGGTTGGCGACGAAGCTGGCTGCGACGGTGAAGCCGGCCAGTACCAACGCGCCCAGCCAGCGGCCGCGGCCGCTGAGCACCAGCAGCGCGGCGCCCAGTTCCAGCACGATCACGGCGACGGCGAACGGCGCTTCTGGTACAAGTCCAAAATGCCGCATTTCCGCCAGTGCACCCGGGAAATCCAGCGCCTTGACCAGG
The DNA here is from genome assembly GCF_024437735.1 of Tahibacter harae. Lineage (GTDB taxonomy): Bacteria > Pseudomonadota > Gammaproteobacteria > Xanthomonadales > Rhodanobacteraceae > Tahibacter > Tahibacter harae. Next base: position 73,248 of record NZ_JANFQO010000003.1, read on the forward strand.
CCGCCCTGCAGATACGCGCCGCACAGCGCCAGCAGGGCCAGCCAGTGCACGCGCCGGTCTCCCGCCAGGCCACGCAGCCAATGCATCGGCGCGGCCACGTCAGACCGCCCAGCAGGCGCAGCCCAGCGCCCCCCAGAAACTCTTGAGATCGGCCGCGGCGACCGGCGGCGTGCGCGCCCAGGCGTCGTCATGGCCGTGCACCGCGCAGGAACGCGCACAGCCACAGGTCACGGCCTCGCGCGCCTGCGGCTGGGCATTCCAGGCGGCGTAGCCGCCATAGCGGCGCACCGGCGACCAGTCCGGCATGGCCGGCGGCGGCGGTGTGTCGTGGGCGGCGAACTCGCCGGCGGCGTAGACGATGCGTCCGCCGACGACGGTGAGCAGCGAACTGGTGTCGGCGATCTCGGCCTCGGCACAGGCGAAGAAATCCCGGTCCGGCACCAGCAGGTCGGCCAGCTGGCCGGTCTCGATGCGGCCCTTCTTGCCTTCCTCGTTGGAGAACCAGGTGACGTTCTCGGTCCACAGGCGTAGCGCGGTCTCGCGATCCAGACAATTGCGCTGCGGATACAGCTGCAGGCCGCCGACGGTGCGGCCGGTGATGAGCCAGGCCAGCGAAACCCAGGGGTTGTACGAAGCCACGCGGGTCGCATCGGTGCCGGCGGAAAGCTTGACGCCCGATTCGAGCAGGCGCGCCACCGGCGGCGTGGCCTGGGCCGCGCCGGCACCGTAGCGTTCGACGAAATATTCGCCCTGGTAGGCCATGCGATGCTGGATGGCGACGCCGCCGCCGAGCGCGGCGATGCGCTCCATGCTCGCCTCGGAAATGGTCTCGGCGTGATCGAAGAACCAGTTCAGCCCGGCCAGCGGCAGCTCCTGGTTCACGCGCTCGAACACATCCAGCGCGCGGCTGATGGTTTCGTCATAGGTGGCGTGCATGCGCCAGGGCCAGCGGTTCTGCACCAGGATGCGCACCACGGCTTCGAGTTCGTCCTCCATCTGCGCCGGCATGTCCGGCCGCGGCTGGCGGAAATCCTCGAAGTCCGCCGCCGAGAACACCAGCATCTCGCCGGCGCCGTTATGGCGGAAATAGTCGTCGCCCTGCTGGTAGCGCGAGCTTTGCGCCCAGCGCAGGAAGTCGTCCTTCTCCTGCTTGGGCTTCTGCGTGAACAGGTTGTAGGCCAGGCGTATGGTCAGCTGGCCGGCGTCGGCCAGCTGCTGGATCACGGCATAGTCTTCGGGATAGTTCTGCAGGCCGCCGCCGGCGTCGATGGCGCCGGTCACGCCCAGGCGGTTGAGTTCGCGCATGAAGTGCCGGGTGGAATTGAGCTGGTATTCCGGCGGCAGGCGCGGGCCCTTGGCCAGGGTCGCGTACAGGATGCCCGCGTTGGGCTTGGCCAGCAGCAGTCCGTCCGGATTGCCCTGGGCATCGCGCAGGATCTCGCCGCCGGGCGGATCCGGCGTGTCGCGGGTATAGCCGACCGCGCGCAGCGCCGCGGCGTTGAGCAGGGCGCGGTCGTACAGGTGCAGGATGAACACCGGCGTGTCCGGCGCGGCCGCATTGAGTTCTTCCAGCGTGGGCAGGCGCTTTTCCTCGAACTGGTGTTCGCTGAAGCCGCCGACCACGCGCACCCACTGCGGCGCCGGCGTGCGCGCCACCTGCTGGCGCAGCATGGCCATGGCATCGGCCAGGCTGCGTACGCCGTCCCAGCGCAGTTCCAGGTTGAAATTCAGCCCGCCGCGGATGATGTGCAGGTGATTGTCGATCAGCCCCGGCAGCACGCGCCGGCCGCGCAGGTCGATCACCTGCGTCTGCGGCCCGGCCAGCGGCAGGATCTGCGCGCTCTGGCCGATCTGGCTGAAACGGCCGCCGCTGATCGCGACGGCGGAAGCGGTGGGATTGCGCTTGTCCAGCGTGGTGAACAGGCCGCTGTGCAGGATCAGGTCCGGAGGCGCCGCCGCGTTCATGCCTGGTCTCCCGGCGTGGTGGAATCGGTGCGGCGCGCGCACTGCGGCAGCTCGCCGAACACGTGCGGACGCACCTGGTCGTGCAGCCAGCTCGTCGCCGGCGGCTGCGGCTGCAACCAGTGCCGCAGCAACGGCGGCAGCTGTTCGCCGAGCAGGATGCCGAGCAGGCCGACCAGGGCGATCACCGGCGGCGCCGGCGAACGCACCTGCAGCAGGCTGTAGATGATGCCGACGAGCAGACCGGCGCCCAGCGCAAACAGATATGGCTTCATCCTACGAGCTCCAGCAGCGGCGATAGTCGGTCAGCCTTCGTGCGCGCCAAACATGGTCTTGGCATAGATGATGCCCAGGCCATAGGCACCGCCGTAGATCTTGGCGATGCCGGTGGTGCTGTCGTAGCTCTCGGCGCGCGCCCAGTCGCGCTGCAATTCCAGCAGGTATTGCAGCGCGGTCATGGGCCGCACGCCGGCCTGGATCATGCGCTCCATCGCCCGCTGGTGCGCCTCGGCCGAGACATCGCCGCAGGCGTCGGCGATCACATAGACCTCGAACCCCTGCTCCAGCGCCGACAGCGCCGGGCCTACGATGCAGACCGAAGTCCACAGGCCGCACAGTACCAGGCGGCGCTTGCCGATCTGGTTGATCGTGCGGATCACGCCCTCGTCCTCCCAGGTGTTCATCGAGGTGCGATCGAGCAGGCCCTGGCCAGGAAAAGCGCGCGTGATCTCCTCGAACATGGGGCCGGAAAAACTCTTCTCCGCCACCGTGGTCAGCACCGCCGGCACCTTGAAGCTGGCCGCCGCATGCGCGACCAGGGCGGCGTTGTTGCGCAGGGTGACGGCGTCGATGGAATGCGTGGCGAAGGCCATCTGCGATTGGAAGTCGATCATCACGAGGGCGTGATTGACGGGCGACAGCAGGCCCTGGGCGGGCGTGGGCGTGGCATTGACGGACATGGTCGTTCCTCCAGCGTGGCGGATCAGGGCGGCGTTGCGCGGGATGCAGTCTGCGCCGCATGCCGCGCCCCGGGCATCCTTGATCGGGTGAACTTGCCCTACCCGATCGAGGTATTGCGCACAAAGCTACGAAGCAAGAAAACCGCGCCTCAGCGCTATCGTCACCGCATGGGTGCGGTCGGAAGCGCCCAGCTTGGCGAGGACATTCTTCAGCCGCGCCTTGACCGTGTCCTCGGAAATGCACAGCAGCTCGCCTATGCGCTTGTTGGAATGGCCCGAGGCGACCAGGCCCAGCACACTGAGTTCGCGCGGCGTCAGCATTTCCGAGGCCGCGTGCGAAGCGACTTCGCTGGCCACTTCGCTGGCGATCACGCGCCGGCCCGCGGCGGCCGCGCGCAGGGCGCCGAGGATTTCGGCGCGGGTCGAGGTCTTGAGCAGATACGCCGTCGCGCCCAGGGCCAGCGCCTGCTTGGCGCGCACGTCGCCGGGATAGGTGGTGAGGACGACGATGCGCGCGGCCGGGAATTCGCCGCGTATCGCGGCGATGGCCTGCAGGCCGTCCATCTGCGGCATCTGCAGGTCGAGCAGGATGACGTCGGGCAACAGTTCGCGGAAACGCGCCAGCGCCTCGGCGCCGTCCACGGCTTCGCCCACGACGGCCAGATCGGCGGCGCTCTCGATTGCCGCACGCAGGCCGTCACGCATGACCGGATGATCGTCGGCGACCAGTACCCGGATCGTTTCGTTCTCGCCGTCCATGCCTTCGACCTCGCTCGCGGCGCGGGCGCGCGGATCGCCGCGGCCACTGCACCCGGGCAATATCCGCTACGATCGCGGCCCGTTCAATGCCCCGATCGGGTGAATCGGCAGCCCCCGCAGGAGGATTTTCCCGGTGAATGCGGCCTTTGCTGCACTGGCGCGGATCGTGCTGCCCGCACTCGCCTGCGGCCTGTTCGCGGTCACGGCGCGGGCTAGCGCCGCGGCGCCGCAATACCGCCTGACCGCGTGGTCGCTGCAGCAGGGCGCGCCGGCCGATATCTGGGCCCTGGCCCAGTCCGCCGACGGCCTGCTCTGGCTGGGCACGGGTAACGGCCTCTATCGCTTCGACGGCGTGCGCTTTGAACGCTTCGATCCGCCGGCCGGCCGCGCCTTCCGCAGCAACAACATCACCGCCCTGCATCAGAGCGCCGCCGGCGGCCTGTGGCTGGGCAGCTACGCGGGCAGCGTCAGCCTGCTGCGCGGCGGCGAACTCACCCATTACGACACTACGCAGGGCCTGCCCGAAGGCATGGTCATCGCGCTGGCCGAAGACAGCGCAGGCGCGCTGTGGATTGCCGGCCGCGGCGGCCTGGCGCGCCTGCACCAGGGCCGCGCCGAACGCATAGGCGAACACTGGAACTACCCGGGCCGGCGTGCCGACTGGGTCATGGCCGACCGCGCCGGCACCGTGTGGGTGAGCAATGCCGCGCACGTCTTCTACCTGCCGCGCGGCGCGCGCCGCTTCGTCGACAGCGGCGTGGCCGCGGGCAAGGACGCCACGCTGGCGCAGGCGCCCGACGGCGCGATCTGGCTGTCCGACGCCGGCGGCACACGCACGCTGCCGCCGCTGGCCGGCGTCGCGCCGCAGCAGCCGCAGCCGGCACGCCGCTACGCCGCGCATTCGCTGCGCCTGCTGTTCGACCGCGAAGGCAATCTCTGGGGCAGCGACGCCGGCCGCGGCGGCGCCTACCGCGTCCGTCTCGACGATACCCAGGCCGAAATCACGGCCTACAACCGCGCCGGCGGCCTCAGCGCCGATGTGGCCGTGCCGCTGCTGGAAGACCGCGAAGGCACGATCTGGATAGGCACCAATCTCGGGCTGAACAGCCTGCACCGCAACAATGTGCACTTTTTACAGCGCAGCGGCGCCGCGCGCCTGCCCGAATCGGCCGCCGCCGTCGATGCGGCCGGCGCGCTGTGGACCGCCCACGCCGGCACCTTGCGCCGCGGCGATACGGTGCTGGCCGAGGACCTCGGCGAAGTGCGCGCCATCGTGCTCGGCGCGCAGGGCCAGGTCTGGCTGGACCGCTTCGGCCGTCTCGCACGCTTCGAACAGGGACGTGCGATCGAACTCGCACTGCCCGATGCAGCCACGCCGGAAGATCTGCGCCTGCTCGCGGCCGCGCCGGACGGCGCGCTGCTGGCAGCCTATTCCGGCCCCGGCCTGCTGCGCCACGACGGCAGCGCCTGGCAGCGCGTCGAGCTGGGCGCCGCCTACGCCGGCCGCACGCCGCGCGCGCTGGCCGCCGCGGCCGACGGCACGGTCTGGCTGGGCTATGCCGGCGACGAATTGCTGCGACTGCGCGCGGGCGTGGTGCAGCGCTATGGCAACGCGCAGGGGCTGGCCGTCGGCAATATCGGCGTCATCGCGCCCAGCGGCGGCGAGGTGCTGGTCGCCGGCGACGGCGGCCTCGCGCGCCTTCGCGGCGAACGCTTCGAGACCCTGATGCCGGCCGATGCGCATGCGCTGACCGGCGTGTCCGGCCTGGTACGTGCTGCCGACGGCGATATCTGGCTCAACAGCGCCGGCGGCGTAGTGCATCTGGCCGCGGCGGAGCTGGAGCGCGCCTGGAGCGAACCGGGCCGGGCGCCGGCGCTGCGCCTGTACGACTACCGCGACGGTCTCAACGGCATCGCGCTGCAGGAGCCCACCGTGCCCACCGCGGTGAGCGACGGCGCGCACAAGGTCTGGGTGGTCACCAACCAGGGTCTGGCCTGGCTGGATCCGGCCGATCTGCGCCGCAATCCGGTGGCGCCGGCGCTGCTGATCGACGCGGTGCACGCGGCCGGCCGGCGCCATCCGCCCGTGCCCGGCCTGCGCCTGCCGCAGGACACCACGAATATACGTGTGGAATACACCGCAACCAGCCTGGCCGTGCCCGACCGGGTCGTGTTCCGCCACCGCCTGCGCGGCGTCGATACGCAGTGGCAGGAGGCCGGCAGCCGGCGCGAGGCCACGTATACCAATCTCGGCCCCGGCGACTACAGCTTCCAGGTGATCGCGGCCAATGACGACGGCCGCTGGAACGAGGACGGCGCCACCCTGCAATTCTCCATCGCGCCGCGCTTCTTCCAGACCGCCTGGTTCTACCTGCTCGGCGCGCTGCTGCTGGCCGCGCTGGCCGCGGCGCTGTACCTGTGGCGGCTGCGCCTGATGGCCGAACGCATACGGCTGCGCCTGGAGGAACGCACCGGCGAGCGCGAGCGCATCGCGCGCGAGCTGCACGACACCTTGCTGCAGGGCGTGCAGGGCCTGCTGCTGCGCCTGCAGGCCCTGTCCTTCGCCATGGACGAGGACGACCCGCGCCGCGCCGCGCTGGACAAGGCCGTCGAACAGGCCCGCGCCATGGCCGTGGAAGGCCGCGACAAGATCGTCGCGCTGCGCGGCGAGGTCAGCGCGGAATTGCCGCTGTCCGCGGCGCTGCGCGCGATCGGCGAAGAACTTGCCGCCACCCACGGCACGGCTTTCCGCCTGCAGGTGCAGGGACACGAGCGGCCGCTGTGCCCGCCGGTCTGCGAGGACGTGCTCGACATCGCCCGCGAAGCCCTGCGCAACGCCTTCCTGCATGCCCAGGCCAGCCAGATCACGCTGGAGCTGCGCTACGGCCTGCGCAGCCTGGCCCTGCGCCTGCGCGATGACGGCCGCGGCCTGGACGAGAACGTGCTGCGCCAGGGCCGCCGCGACGGCCACTGGGGGTTGGTCGGCATGCGCGAACGCGCCGAGCGCCTGGGTGCGCGCCTGTCGCTGCAGCGGATCACGCCGCAGGGCACCGAGGTACGCCTGGACGTGCCGCGCCAGGTAGCCTTCGGCGATCGCCCGCGGCGCTGGAGCTGGCTGCGGCGGCCCGGCATCTAGCCGGTAATTCCGGTGCGGTGCGGGCCGGCGCAACGCGCGCCGTACCGCGCAGGCCTACCGCCGCCAGCGCAATCCGCGCCGCGGCGCCAGCGCATAACTGCGTGCCGCGGCGCTGCGCAGTTCGATTTCGGTACCGGCGCCGGCGCGGCTGCGCAGGCTCAGCCGCGCGCCCAGGCGCTCGGCGCGCTCGCGCATGCTGGCCAGGCCGAAATGCCCGCTGCGGCCGCCGGCGCGCAGCACGGCGTCGTCCAGGCCGCGGCCGTCGTCGCAGATGCGCAGGCGGAATTCGCGCTCGCCGTAGTCGATCAGCACCAGCACCGTCGCTGGCGCGGCATGGCGATACGCATTAACCAGGGCCTCGCGCGCGATGCAGTACACCTCGCCGGCGAAAGCCGGCAGCAAGGCCCGCGGCCGGCCGGCCACGCTGAGTTCGAAGCCGCAGGCATGCAGCGGCGTCTGTTCCAGCGCCACCGCCTGCAGCGCCTCGGCCAGCGGCAATCCCGGCGGTGCGGCGGGGCGCAGTTCCATGACGCGGTCGCGGCCTTCGGCCAGCACCTGCTCGGCCACATCGAGAGCCTGTTCCAGCCCGCGCCGCGCCGCCGCATCGGGCACCCGTTCGGCCGCCGCCTGGAACCGCAGCAGCAGCCCCTGCACGCCCTGCAGCAAGGTGTCGTGCAGTTCGCGCGCGATGCGTTCGCGCTCCTCCTGGCGCACTTCGTTCTGCGCGCGCAGGCGGCGCGCGATCTGGCGCAGGCGCCAGCGGTACAGCAGCACGGCGGCCAGCAGCAGGAAGGCACCCAGCGCGGCGCGGAACAGGCCGGTCTGGAACCAGGCCGGTTCGATCACGAAATCCACGCCGGCGCCCTGCGTATTCCATACACCGCTGTCGTTGGCAGCGATCACCTGGAAGCGGTAGCGGCCCGGCCCCAGGTTGGTGTACGCCGCCTCGCGCCGGCCGCCCATGTCCTGCCAGTCCGCATCCAGCCCCTGCAGCAGGCTGCGGAAACGCACACGCTCGGGCACGGCCAGGCTGTTGCCGACGTAGCGTATGCGCAGCGCCGTGGTATGCGCCGGAAAGCGCAGGTCCGGCCCCGGCGAAAGCACCGCGCCGCCGGCATCGAGCGAGCGGATCAGCACCGGCGGCGCCAGCACATTGCGCACGCGGCGGCGCGGATCCAGCATCGCCACGCCGCCGGTGGTGGCGAACCAGAGACGGCCGTCGCCGTCCTGCACCAGGGTCGGCAGCGGCCGGAACTGCGCCGGCGCGCCGGGCATACCGTCCAGCGCATCGTGGATTTCCACCGCGACGCGATAGCCGGGTTCATCCAGCGCGCGGCGCAGTTCCGCCGCCGGTATGCGCAGCGCGCCGCGCGCCGCATGCAGCCAGAGATCGCCGTCCACGGTCTCGACGATGCCGGAGATGCCATGGAACAGTCCGTCCTCGCGCGCCTGCACTGTGCGGAAGCGTTCGCCCTGGGCGTAGGCCAGCCCGCGCGCGCCGCCGGCCCAGAGCCGCTGCGCGCCTTCGTGCAGGGCGCTGACATTGCCCAGGTCCAGTCCGTCGCCCGCGTCCAGCACGCGCGCGCCATCGCGCCCGATCAGCACGATGCGGTTATGCGAGAACCCCAGCCAGCGCCGGCCCGCGCGATCCACCAGCAAGGTCAGCGGCGAGGCCCGCGCCAGCAGTTCGGGCGCGTCGCGCCGGTGCGTCCATAAGCCGTCGGCGAGCGTGAACACGCCCGGCACGTTCAGCGATACCCACAGCACGCCGTCCGCATCGCGCGCCAGCGCCTGCACGGCGGTGGCGGCCGCCTGCGGCGGCAGCGCGGCCACGCGCTGGGCCTTGCCGTCGCGCACCTGCCAGATGCCGGAACGGCCGCCCAGCCAGATCTGGCCGTGCGCATCGCGGTAGGCGCAGCCGAAGGATTCGTCCACGCTGCGCTCCACCTGCCGCCCGCGCAGTCGCAGCAGCGGCTCGTTGCGCGTGCCGGCCCAGAGCGACCCGTCGCTGTCGGCGGCCAGGGCGAAATCGTGCGCGCCCTGGGGAAACGGCGCGCGCAGCAGATTGACCCGGCGCAGCCGGTCCAGGCCGGCCGCAGTGCCGAACCACAGCGAGCCTTCGCGATCCTCCAGCACGCTGCGCACGAAGTTTGCGGTCAGCCCCTCGGCTTCCGTATAGGTTTCCACCGCTGGATTTTCCGCAGCGAAACCCTGCACCAGCCGGCGCAGGCCGTCGCCCGGCGTCGCGATCCAGTAGCCGCCGTCGCGGTCCACGGCCAGGTCCTGCGCCGGCAGCGCCAGGGCGGCGGCCGGCGCTGCTTCGCCGGGCTGCGCCTTCAACCGCCGCAGCCCGGCGCCGGGCTGGGCCGCCCAGATCCGGCCCTGCCTGTCCTCGGCCAGCCGGCTCACCGGGTAGTCACCGGCCGCCACTTCCCGGAACTGCGCCGCGCCGGGCGCCTGGCGGTAGACCGCGTCCTCCGACGCCGCCCAGACCGCGCCGGCGCTATCGACCAGCACGGCGCGGGCCTGGCGTCCGGGGAAGCCCTGCGCCGCGCCGATCCAGGTCCAGGTTTCACCGTGCCGTCGCAACAGGCCGCGGTAGGTTGCAGCCCACACACGGCCGTCGTCTTGCTGGGCGAAACCGAACACCGTGCCGGTGGAAAAGCCCTCGGCTTCGCCGTAGTTGTACAGCCTGCCGTCGCGCAGCAGGCTGGCGCCGCCGTAGCGGAAGCCTATCCACAATGCATTGCCGCTGGCCCACAGCGCCGAAACCGCCTGGGACGGAAATTCGCTGCCGGCCGGTGCGGCGACGCGCTCGAACTGTATGCCGTCGAAGCGGTACAGGCCGGTGGGCGTGCCCAGCCAGAGAAAGCCGTCGCCGGTCTGCGCCAGCGCGGTGATGTCGGCCGGCGCGCCGTCCTGCACGGTCCAGCCGGTATGCAGCAGCTCGTCCACGCGCACGGCCGGATCCAGCGCCGGCACCGGCGCGCTGACCAGCAGCATCAGCACGGCGCACAGCGCCCGCTGCCAGACCGGCACGGCAGGCATGGCTACAGTGCGAAGATGCCGCGGCGCACCGCGATCGTCACCGCGTGCGTGCGGTCGTTGGCGCCGAGCTTCTCCAGGATGTTCTTCATGTGCACCTTGACCGTTTCCTCGGTCACGCCCAGCTGCAGCGCAATCTGCTTGTTGGCCGCGCCGTCGGCGGCGCAGCGCAGCACCTCGGTCTCGCGCACGGACAGCGCGCTGCCGGCGGCATGCTCGGCGATGTCGGCGGCGACCTCGCCCAGCACGCGGCGGCGGCCCGCGTGCACGCAGCGGATGGTGTCCAGCAGCTCGCGGCGCAGGCTGGTCTTGAGCAGATAGCCGCTGGCGCCGGCCTTGAGCGCGCGCAGCGCCTGCGCATCGCCGCGATAGGTGGTCAGTACGATGATGCGCGCCTGCGCGGCTTCGGCGCGGATCGCCGCAATTGCCGCGATGCCGTCGCATCCGGGCATCTGCAGATCCATCAGCACCACGTCGGGGCGCAGGCGGCGGAACTGTTCCAGCGCCTCCGCGCCGTCGCAGGCTTCGCCGGCCACGACCATGTCGTCCTGATGCTGCACCAGCGCGGCTATGCCTTCGCGCAGCAGCGGATGGTCGTCGACCGTGAGCAGCCGTATCGGTGCCTGTGCCTGGTTCATGCCTGTGTTCTCCGGCCCGGCGGCATGCGGCCGCGGCGGTTCCGCGCGCTACCTAGCATGCGGCAACGGCGGCGCCGGCGGATTACCCGAAAGAGTGAATTTCACGGCCGCGCCAGCCAGGGCGCACGCCGTGGCGCTCAGTCCGGCGCATGCAATCGCGACGCGGCCGGACCGGGTATAACTTGCTATTCAGCAACGCTGTGGAAAAAGAATGGCCTACCCGATCGAGGTAGACCGGCCTACCGCGCCCGGGCGTGCCAACGCCGCCGCTTCGCGCCAAGCTGGACAGACCCGCCCAGGAGCGCCGTCATGACGCAAGAGCCCGCCAAGCCCGCCGTGGACCAGGAGCGCCGCCGCCTGCTGATCGGCACGGCCGCCGCAACCGCCGCCGCGCTGGCGCCACCGGGCCTGCTCGCCGCACCGGCAGGCGCAGCCACCGCCTCGTCCAACCCCACAGGAGCACGCCGCATGAGCAGCACCTTCACCACCCGCGACGGCACGCAGATCTATTACAAGGACTGGGGCAGCGGCCCCGCCGTCGTGTTCAGCCACGGCTGGCCGCTGAATGCGGACAGCTGGGAATCGCAGATGTTTTTCCTCGCGTCCAACGGCTACCGCTGCATCGCCCACGACCGCCGCGGCCACGGCCGTTCCAGCCAGCCCTGGAACGGCAACGACATGGACACTTATGCCGACGACCTGGCCCAGCTGATGGAAAAGCTCGATCTGCAGCAGGCCAGCCTGTTCGGCTTTTCCACCGGCGGCGGCGAGGTCGCGCGCTACATCGGCCGCCACGGCAGCAAGCGCGTGGCCCGGGCCGGCCTGATCTCGGCCGTGCCGCCGCAGATGCTCAAGACCGAGAAGAACCCCGGCGGACTGCCGATCAGCGTATTCGACGGCATGCGCGCCGCCTCCGTCGCCGATCGCGCGCAGTTGTACCGGGACATCGCCAGCGGCCCGTTCTACGGCTACAACCGCGCCGGCGCGAAAAAGTCCCAGGGCATCATCGACACCTTCTGGCTGCAGGGTATGCAGGCCGGCCACAAGAACGCCTACGACTGCATCAAGGCCTTCTCCGAGACCGACTTCACCGAAGACCTGAAGAAATTCGACATACCCACGCTCGTCATCCACGGCGACGACGACCAGATCGTGCCGATAGACACGGCCGGCCGCGCCGCGGCCAAGCTGGTGAAGAACGCCAAACTGATCGTCTATCCCGGTGCGCCGCACGGGCTGGCGGATACGCACAAGGACAAGCTCAATGCGGATCTGCTGGCGTTTCTGAAGGCGTGAGACGGGTGCAGCGCCACCGCGCCAAAGACGCAAAAGCCCTCTCCCCCAAAGCGCGTCCGCGCTTGGGGGAGAGGGAGTTTTCTCACGCGGCGCCTGGCAAGATTTTCTCAGGCGGCATACGCACTGCGCCTTCTGACGCCGCTATCCCGCCAAACTTCCCCGCATTGAAATCCGCCATTGCCTGCACGATCTCCTCCGGCGTGTTCATCACGAACGGACCGTAGGCGACGACCGGCTCGTTGATCGGCTCTCCGCCCAGCACCAGCAGCAGCGCGTCGCTGTTGGCTTCCAGCTGCACGTCGCCGGCTTCGCGGTCGAACAGCACCAGTTGGGCTTCGCGCACGATCTCGCTGTCGTTGACCAGCACGGTGCCGCGCAGCACCACCAACGCCAGGGTGCGGCCCTGCGCCGCGCCGAATTGCAGGCTGTGGCCGGCGTTGAGGCGCAGGTCCCACAGGTCCATGGGCGTGAAGGTGCGTGCCGGGCCGCGGCGGCCCTGGAATTCGCCGGCGATCACGCGCACCTGGCCGGCACCGTCCGGCAGCGCGACGGCGGGAATGTCCGCATCGGGCAAGGTCTGGTAGCCGGGTTCGGCCAGCTTGTCCGCCGCGGGCAGATTCACCCACAGCTGCACCATCTCCAGCACGCCGCCGGCGCGGGTGAAGGCATCGGAGTGGAATTCCTCGTGCAGGATGCCGCCCGCCGCCGTCATCCACTGCACGTCGCCGGGGCCGATATGGCCGCCGGCGCCGGTGGAGTCGCGGTGATCCACTTCGCCCTGGTAGACGATGGTGACGGTCTCGAAGCCGCGGTGCGGATGCTGGCCCACGCCGCGGCGCTGCTGCGCCGGTTCAAAGCGGATCGGGCCGGCATAATCCGCCAGCAGGAAGGGGCTGAGGTGCTGGCCGTGGCTGGCATGGCTGAACAGCGAACGGACCGGGAATCCGTCGCCCACCCAATGCTGGCGCGGGGCGCTGTAGACGCCGAGGATCTTCTTCATGCGGTTCTCCTGTTCGCCGGGCGAGCTGCCCGTCTGCTGCGGCCAAGATAGGGCCGCGGCGCTGGCGCCGGTAGGCGGCAGGATTTAGCCTCAGCGTCCTATCCGAAGAACGCTGGCCGGCCATGCGCGATCTGAACGATCTGTACTACTTCGCCCAGGACGTCGACCACGGCGGCTTCGCACCGGCCGGACGCGCACTGGGCATGCCCAAGTCCAAGCTCAGCCGGCGCATCGCCCTGCTGGAGGATCGCCTGGGCGTGCGCCTGATCCAGCGCTCGACGCGGCATTTCTCCGTCACCGAGATCGGCCAGACCTACTACGCCCACTGCAAAGCCATGCTGCTGGCCGCCGACAGCGCAGAGGAAGCCATCGACCTCGGCCGCACCCAGCCGCGCGGCGTGGTGCGGGTTTCCTGTCCGGTCATGCTGCTGGACATGCGCGTGGGCGACATGATCGCGGGCTTCCTCGCCGCGTATCCGCAGATCGAACTGCATCTGGACGCGACCAACCGCCGCGTCGACGTGATCGGCGAAGGCATGGACCTCGCCATCCGCGTGCGTCCGCCGCCGCTGCAGGACACCGACCTGGTCCTGCGCACCCTGGCCGAACGCAAGCAATGCCTGGTCGCCAGCCCGCGCCTGCTGGAGCAGCTGGGCCATCCCGAAGTACCGGCCGACCTGCCGCGCTGGCCCTCGCTGGATCTGGGCCTGCCGCAGAGCGAACACGTGTGGAACCTGCACGGCCCCGACGGCGCCCAGGCGCAGATCCGCCACCAGCCGCGCCTGGTCACCCGCGGCATGCTCACCCTGCGCGCCGCCGCCATCGCCGGCGTCGGCGTGGTGCAGCTGCCGAACATGCTGATCCGCGACCAGCTCGCCCGCGGCGAACTGGTGCGCCTGCTGCCGGGCTGGGCGCCGCGGCACGAGATCATCCATGCCGTATTCGCCTCGCGGCGCGGGCTGGTGCCTTCGGTACGCGCGCTGATCGACTATCTGGCGGCGCGGTTCCAGGAGCTGGATGAGGACTGAGGCGGCGTGCGCCCCGCCTTCGCAAGGGCAAGTGGACCGAAAAAAGTTTTGTATGATTTTTGCGGCGAGCGTTCCCGCCGGTCCGGCGCAGGCCGCCGCCGCCGCACGCTGACGGTTTAAACCATTCCCCGCCGCCACCGCATCCGACTGCCGCACGGCCCGTATGCGCCGCGGCCGGCACCGTCATTCTCAATGGGGAACAACCATGTCATTACCGTTTCGCCGGGCCGGGCGCGCCGTCGCCCTGCTCGCTGCACTCGCCCTGGGCTGGTCGGTCCAGGCCGCCGAAGCCCCGGCGCAGGCGCCGGAGGAAACACCGGAACAGGCGCTCACCCGCCTGTTGCAGGCACACCGCAGCGAGTTGCAGGTCGGCGCCGCGGGCCTGCAAGGCGCCGGTCTGGAGCCGCTGCTCAAGCGCGCACGCGCGGCCCAGTTCGTGCTGGTCGGCGAAGACCATGGTTTCGCCGACGTGCCCGAGTTCGTCGTCGCCCTGGGCAAGTCGCTGGGCGCGGATGCGCCGCGCTATCTGGTCTACGAAGTCGGCCCCTATTCAGCGTCACGCGCCGCGGCCGCGGCGCGTGACGACAAGATGCGCGAATTCGCCCTGGCCTATCCCGGCGCGCTGCCATTCTTCAATCTGCAGGAGGACGGCGCCCTGGCCGTGGCCTGGCAGAAGGGGCAGAAGCAGGATGTGATCTGGGGCCTGGACCAGGAATTCATCTTCAGCTGCGGCCTGATCTTCGAGCGGCTGCGCGAGCTGGCGGCGCCGGGCAAGCCGCGCGAGACGGTGGACCGTTTCATCGGACGCTGCACCGCGGCGGACAAGGAAGTCATGGGCAAGCACGACGGCGGCGCCGCCCTGTTGCTGAATATGCAGCCGGCCGATTTCGCCGAGCTGCGCGCCGGCGTCGCCGCCGCGCCGGGCAGCGAGGCTTCGCGGCTGATCGACGAGCTGGATGTGAGCAACGCGATCTACCGCGGCCAGAAGACCGACGGCTATGGTTCCAACAACCAGCGCGGCCAGCTGATGAAGCGGCATTTCATGGAGTACTACCGCGCTGCGGAAAGTGCCGGCGAAAAGCAGCCGCGCGCACTGCTGCGCTTCGGCGCGTATCACATGATCCGCGGCATCACGCCGACCAACCTGTTCGACATCGGCAACTTCGTCAGCGAATTCGCCGCGAGCAACGGCCGCGAGTCGCTGCATATCCTGGTGCTGGCGGGCGGCGGCACGGTCAACCGCTGGCTGCCCTTCGTCGCCGACAAGGGACTGCGGACCCAGCGCTACGACGTCAAGGCGGAGATGGAAGACTTCGGCGCGATGCGCTTCGTGGAGAACGCGCACAGGCAAGGCTGGACCCTGTACGACCTGGAACCGCTGCGGCGCCAGCGCAAGGCGCGCAAGGCCGGCGGGACCGAGTTCGAGAAAGTGGTGTTCGGCTACGACTATGTGGTCGTCGTGGCCGAGGGCCGCGCGGGCAAGGACTACTGGCCCTGAGCGGCGGCAATCGCGCGGGCAGCGGCAGCGTCCGCGCGATTGCGGTACCGGGAAACCGGGGCACGCGCCAGTTGCGGCATCTTGCGTTGCGCTGGCAGGGCACGGAAACCCGCCACGCAGATGGCATGCCGCACCGCCCTTCGCAGCGACAGCGCACAGACTCGCACCACCGCCGCAGTAACAAAACTGCCATCGGTGCGCTCTACCCTGCCCCGCCTGGACAAAGCCGGCCGCCGCGGCCGGCTGCCCCGCGCGGAGAATCGTCATGCCGGCACTGGCACGCCTCACTTTGGCCCTGGCCTGCGCGCTGGCGCCGGCCGTCGTCTTCGCGGCTGCGGCCTATGTGCCGCTGGAACAGCAGCTCACACCGGAGCAGCGCCGCGACACCGGCCTGGACGGGCTGACGCCGGCACAGCTCGAACTGCTCAATCGCCTGCTGCGGGAAAAGGCCGAACAGGCGGTGGACTCTGCCGCAAAAACGACGCCGCAGCCGGCAACCGATGCGGTCGTCGCCGGCAGCGAAACACCGCGCGCCGTGCTGATGGAACTGGAAATCCGCACCATCAGGAGCCGCCTCAAGGGCACAGTCAGCGGCTGGGCGCCAGGCACCGAGTTCCAGCTGGAGAACGGCCAGCGCTGGAAGGTGCTCAAGGGCGAGATCCAGCTGCGCAAGGCGCTGGAATCGCCGGAGATCCTGGTCGTACCCGGCGTGGCCGGGCGCTGGTTCCTGCAGGTGGATGAGGACTATCCGAAAGCGCGGGTGTATCGCATCGACTGAGCGGCGGCAGGATCTGTTCGTCGCCGCAAGAGCGACGGCGCAGGTGATCGGTGCACATTGGACGTCACGCTTCTGCAACTGCCGCTGCGGCTGCCGGTACGACTGCGGCCTGCTTGCCGCAACCAAAGGCACAACCGGCGCCGCCGCTGCGGCTAGACTGCGCCGCGGCCGTTGCACGGCCGTCGCCGCCGCACGCGCGGCGCGATACGGACAGGATTCGTTGTGCACAGACAGCTTGGGAAACTCGCCGCGGCGCTGCTCCTCGCCGCGCTTCCGGCCGCCATCCTGGCGCAGGCCGCCGCGCCGCCGGCCGGCAAGCGCATCGCAATCAGCATCGACGATCTGCCGCTGGATTCGCGCAAACCGCTGGACATGGCCGCCACCCAGGCCCTGAACCAGCAGCTGTTGCGCGCGCTGCAGGACGAGAAGGCCAAGGCCATCGGCTTCGTCAACGAGGACAAGCTGCTGCGTCCTGGCGGTATCGACGCCGGCGTGGCCGTGCTGCAGGCCTGGCTGGACGCGGGCATGGAGCTGGGCAATCACAATTTCGGCCATCTGGGCCTGGGGCAAGCGTCGCTGGCGCAGGTGCAGGACGCCGTCGTCAAGGGCGAGGCCATCACGCGCTGGCTTGCCGCGCGCAATCAGGCGCCGCTGCGCTATTACCGCCATCCCTACAACCAGACCGGCCGCAACGAGGACGAGCGGCGCGCCTTCGAGGAATTCCTGCAGGCGCGCGGCTATACCGTCGCGCCGTTCACCATCGAGCACGACGACTATCTGTACGCCTGCGTCTACGAGCAGTTGCAGGACACCGCGCAGCGGCGCGAGCGCGACACCGTGGTCGAGGAATACCTGGCCCATCTGCGCGAATCCGTCGCGGTGTTCGAAACCATGTCGTCCGAACTGTTCGGCCGGCAGATTCCGCAGGTGCTGCTGCTCCATGCCAACCGCCTGAATGCGGAGACCCTGCCGCGCACCCTGGCCGCGCTGCGCGGACTCGGCTATCGCTTCGTGCCGCTGGAAGACGCGCTGCGCGACGAGGCCTATGCCCTGCCGGCAGCGGCCAGCGGCCGCTTCGGGCCGTCCTGGCTGGCGCGCTGGGCGCGGAGCAAGGGGGTGAAGCTGTCCGTCTACGGCCAGCCGGATCCCGGCGGACTGACCGCGCAACTGGCGGGCAAGCTCTGCCAATGAAAATACCGTCGACGCGACAGGCGCACGCTTGCGGTGGAGGCCTGGGGCGCCCTGGCCTCGCGTTGGAATTTTTCGGCGGAATTCAACACGGCGGCAACGCAGGCGGCACTCGCGTGCGGCGGCGAATCCGCAGTCCAACCGGCGCTGTGCGGAATCGCCAGAGCGCCGGACACTGCGCGCAACCGGCTTCACGCTCGCGTGAAACGCATCGGTGCATGATCCGGCCCGGCTTGACGCCACGGACGAAGACCCCGCCTCGGGATTTCTTCCGCGACGGACAATTGCCGCAAATGGCCGCTGGCCGGGAAACGGCGGAGCGGCCGGAAAACATCCGGCCCGGAACCGCTGCGCCGCCGCGTGCGCCGGGCCGAACCGGCCTGCTGCCGCGCCGGCCCCAAGCCGGGGGCCGCGGGCCATCGCCTTGAAATTCAACCAATTTCACAACCTGAGACAGGCCGCACTACGCCCCCGGCGGCGGTCCATGCCACAATAGCCGGCCACCCTTTAGGAAAATGCCAATGAACAAGTCGGACCTGATCGCCCGCATCGCCGAAGAACTCGGCCGCCCGAAGACCGAGACCGAGGCCTTCGTCAACAGCCTGATCGGCCAGATCGGCAAGGCTCTCGGCGCTGGCGAATCGGTGGTCCTGCCGGGTTTTGGCACCTTTGAAACCCGCTCGCGCGCCGCCCGCACCGGCCGCAACCCGCAGACCGGCGCCACCATCGAAATCGCTGCCAGCAAGGTTCCGGCGTTCAAGCCGGGCGCCGTGCTGAAGAAGAGCGTCAGCGGCGGCTGAGCCCGCTGCGAAAGCACGAAATCGCTTGACCGGACGCCCGTCCCGCTACGCGGGGCGGGCGTTTTCTTTTGCGCGACCAGGATGCCGGCACGCGCTCGGCGCGGCTGTCGGCGCCAGGATTCGCCCCATTGGCGGACAGATCGAGCCGGTGCGCGGCGCACGCCCAAGTGCCGGGCGCGGCCGGAACGAAGCCATGCGCCTCAGACCGGCGCCAGATCCGCCGCCACCGGCGCCGCGCGCTGCTGTTGCAGCAGTTCCCGCAGCGCCCGGCCCAGGCGCTGCGCGCCGGTCTCGATCTCGCCGGCCTCCGGCGCGGCATAGCACAGGCGGATATGTCCCGAGGCGCCGCCCTCGGGCAGGAAAGCGTCGCCGGCCTTGACCGCGACGCCATGGCGCAGGGCCGCAGCCTCCAGTTCCTGCGCCGCCAGCGGCCGCGGCAGCTGCGCCCAGACATAGATGCCGCCCTGCGGCGCCAGGCAGCGCAGTTCGGGACAATGCCGCGCCAGCGCCGCCAGCAGCGCATCGCGCCGCGCCTGCAGCGCGCGCCGGAACGCCGGCAGGTGGCGAGTCTGGCCGCCCTCGGCCAGGAAGCGCGCCAGGATGGCCTGGTTCAATAGCGGCGTGGACAGATCCAGCCCGGCCTTGGTCGCGGCCAGCAGCGGCAGCGCCGGCGCCGGCGGCAACAGCCAGCCCAGGCGCAGGGCCGGTCCCAGCAGCTTGGAGGCGCTGCCCTGCAGAATCACGATGCCGGCGCTGTCCAGGCTTTTCAGCGAAGGCAGCGGTGCGCCGAAATGCGCTTCGGCATAAACATGGCTTTCCAGGATAGGGGTGCGGAAGCGGGCACACAGGTCCAGGATGGCGCGGCGCCGCGGCAGGCTCATCAGGCGGCCGCTGGGACACTGGAAGCTCGGAATCAGATAGACGAACTTGGGCCGCAGGCGGATCAGTGCATCTTCCAGCGCCGCCGGCAGCGGGCCTTCGCGGTCCATGGCCACGCCGGCCACCTCGGCGCCGGCGGCGCGGAACGCGGCGAAGGCGCCGTGCCAGGTCGGACTCTCGCAAACCACCGCATCGCCCGGCGAAACCAGGCTGCGCGCGACCACGTTGAGGCCCTGCTGCGCGCCGCCGGTAATCAGCAATTCCTCCGCCGCCGCCTTCACCCCGTCGGCGCGCAGGCAGCCGGCCAGGGCCGCGCGCAGCGCGGGCAGGCCGTGCAGCGGCGCCGCACGAGTCACGCATTCTGTACTTTGCAGCACTTTTGCAGCACAGGCGGCCAGCGCCGCGGCGGGCACCAGGCTGGGATGCAGCCAGCCGTTGCCCAGGGAAACCACGCCGGGCGCCGGTTCCTGGCTCGCCGCCGGCGCGGCCCGCGCCAGGCGCGAGGCCAGCTGCGGCCAGGCCACGGCGCCGCCCGCGGCCGCGTCGGCCTCGTCGGCGATGACGACGGTGCCGCGGCCCACATGGCCGCGCACCAGGCCCAGCGCCATCAGCTCCTGGTAGGCCGCGGTCACCGTGGTGCGGCTCAGGCCCAGCTGCTGCGCGTACAGCCGCTCCGACGGCAGGCGCGTATCCAGCGGGATGCGACCGCTGCGAATGGACCTTTCAATATGGCCGGCCAATTGCAGATACAGCGGTTCGGCCGAATCCGGATCGGCCTTGAACTCAGGTTCTTTTGTCGCAGCCGCCCGCGCCATCGCGCCGCCTCCACATAGCCAATCCGGAATTGGACATTAACACGGCAAGGTCCGCTGCCGAGACTGGCCCTTCCCCAGCCGCGCCGTCCCACCCTCATGCGCCTGCCGCTGTTCCAGCTCGATGCCTTCGCCACCCGGCTGTTCGCCGGCAATCCCGCCGCGGTGCTGGTGCTGCCGCACTTTCCACCCGCCGCGCAGATGCAGGCCGTGGCGGCCGAGAACAATCTGGCCGAGACCGCGTTTCTGGTACGCAGCGGCGAGAACTACCGGCTGCGCTGGTTCACTCCGGTGCAGGAAGTGCCGCTGTGCGGCCATGCGACCCTGGCCAGTGCCGCGGTGGTGCTGGAGCGCCTGCAGCCCGGCCGCACCGAAGTCGTGTTCGAGACCGCCAGCGGCCTGCTGACGGTGCAACGCAGCGCCGGCGGCTATGTGATGGACTTCCCTGCCCGGCCACTGCACGCCATCGCGCCGCCGGCGGCGCTGGTGCAGGCGCTGGGCTGCCAGCCGCGCGAGGTACATGTAAATGAGCACAGCTATCTGGCCGTGCTCGACGATGCGCAGCGCGTGCGCGCGCTGCGCCCCGACCTGCGCGCGCTGGCCGCACTGGACCGCGGCGGTGTGATCGTCACCGCCGCCGGCGATGACGGCTACGACTGCGTCAGCCGCTATTTCGCGCCGGCCAAGGGCATAGACGAAGATCCGGTCACCGGCAGCGCCCACTGCGCATTGGCGCCGTTCTGGGGCGCGCGGCTGGGCAAGTCCGAACTGCACGCCTGGCAGGCCTCGGCCCGCGGCGGCGAGATCCGCTGCCGGCTGCGCGACGGACGGGTGGAGCTGGAAGGCGGCTGCGTGTTCTATCTCGAAGGCATGGTCGATATGCCGCTGCCGGACGAGGCCGCCGCGGACGACGTGCCGGCCGCGCACGCCGGTACGCGCCAGGCCGTGCAGACCAGGGCTGCCGATGATTCAGCCGCGCCGGCTCCCGCCGCCGGACACAACGGCACCGATACCGGGATCCCCACGCTGCGCGGCACTTACCGCATTTCCACCGACCCCGCGCGCCTGGATCTCGACGCCGTCCACGCTTACCTCAGCCGCTCGTACTGGTCGCCCGGCATCCCGCGCGAACTGGTCGCCGCGGCGGTGGCGCAGTCGCTGTGCTTCGGCCTGTACGACCCGCGCGGCGCGCAGGTGGGTTTTGCCCGCGTCGTCACCGACCAGGCCACTTTCGCCTATCTCTGCGACGTGTACGTACTGGAAGAACACCGCGGCCTGGCCCTGGGCCAGGCACTGATGCAGCAGGTGATGGCCGATCCGCTGTTCGGCCGCGTGCGGCGCAGCGTACTGGTCACGCGCGATGCGCATTCGCTGTACCGCCGCTACGGTTTTGCGGGCCTGGCCAACGCGCAGGGCTATATGGAGATCAACCGGCCGGGGCTGTACCAGCGCGGCCTTCCGGCCTGACCGCCGAGGCGCGCAAGGAAAGCCGCCGGGCAGCGTTTCCGCCGCCCGGCGGGCACTCAATCCGCGATCACGTTGTAGCCCCGTCCGTCCATGCAGCGCGCGACGATCTCGCGCTGCTGCAGCGAACCTTCCACGCCGCCGGCGATGCCGTAGCTGGCCGCGCCCCAGCCAGCGACATGGGCCACGTCGCGCCCGCGCAGCCCTACGGCCAGGGCGAACAGCGCGCCTATCGCCGCGCCGGCGGTGGCCGCGCCGGCTGCCTGGGCGCCGGCGGGACGTTGCGCGGCCAGGTTCTGGCAGTCGGCCAGGTCCAGTTCGTAGTCGCCGCGGCTGATGCCGCTGTCGACGATGGGCCGGTAGTGCACCGGCGCGCAGCCCGCACACAGGGCCATCAGCCCGGCCAGCATTCGTTTCATGACGCTTCCCCGCAATGCACGCAATGCCTGCTACGGCATTAGAGCAGGAAGCGGGCCAGGCGGTAGAGAAATGGCGCCGGGCCTGGGAAGCGGACGGCCGCTCGCCAGCGGATTCCGCGTCAGTGCCGCCCGTTTCAGCGCGACGCCGGCAGGCGGAAACAGGCATCAAGCGATGGACCGGCCACCCGGAGCAGACCCGGCCGATGCCGGCCTGATCCGGATTCGCGCGGCTCAGCGCAACGCCAGCAGCCAGAACAGTCCGGCGGAAAGCAGCAGCGACACCAGCACCAACCCCACGGATTCCTGCACGGCGCGGACCTGCAGCGGCCAGCTGCGCAGGGCCGGCCAGCTGCGGACGGCCGGCGGCGGCGGACGGCGCCGGTTGCGCGGCGGCGGCGGCGCGGTTTCGGGCAGCAGGCGGCGCTGGCTCATGCGGGCAGCCCGGGCTCGAACAGCTGCTCGAAGGCCAGCCGGCCCTGGCGGTCGAAGGCCAGCACATCGGCCACCCAGCCCAGCCGGCGCGATTCGCGGCAATGCTGCTTGCAACCGTCCACGGCGGCTTCCCGCGTCGGGAAATGGGCCAGCAGCGCGGCCGAGGCGCCGGCGTCCAGTTGCCGCAGCTGCCAGTCCCCGGCCTGGGCATCGAACACGACATGGTATTTGCGGACGATCACGGCGCGCTCCGGCGGCTGGACGGGCCATTTCATGATGCCCGGCGCCCGCCGCCGCACAACCGGGGGTTTTCCTCAGGAGTGGCCGCGGGTAGCCGTCAGCCGCGGCCGGAAGGCAAGAAAGCGACGAGGATCTCTTGAGATATTTGCAAATTTGATGATTGCGGCAGCGGCCGCGCGCCGCCGCTTCACCGTCCTGGCGCAGGCTGCCACCGTCCCGCAGCACTGCCGGGCCGCGAGACTGGGCGGCGGCGCGGGATCGCGCTTCAATGGCGCCGTCTCCTTACGGAAGCCCCGCATGCCCGCACTGCGCCGCACCGCCCTGCTGTTGTTGTGCCTGTCCGCCGCGGCGCCGGCCGATGCCGCGCATCCGGCAGAGGCGGAGATCCGGCGCATCGTCGATCGCTTCCAGTACGCTTTGGCAGCCAAGGATGGCGCCACCCTTTATGCCTTGTTCCTCGCCCAGGACAACGCCTGGCTCAGCGTCGCCTCGGAACGCCAGCTCGCCGCCTGGCGCGCCCGCGGGGTGGCCGCGCAGCGCGTGAAACCCGGCAACCACGCCGAATTCATCGCCCGGGTGATCGCGCAGCCGGAGCGCATCGAGGAAACGTTCAGCGATATAAAAATCCACACCGACGGCACGATCGCCTCGGTGCACTTCGACTTCGTGTTCCTGGAGGACGGCCGCGAGGTCAACCGCGGCGAGGAAGCCTGGCACCTGGTCAGGACCGACGCCGGCTGGAAGATCAGCTCGGTGATCTACTCCGTCAACCGGCCCGGCTGAGGCTACCCTTGGCTGCCGCAGGAGCCCGCAACGCGATGTCCGTCCCGCCACAGGCCCAGGCACAGTCCCGGCCGCCGTTCTGGCTGCCGCTGCTGGCCGGCCTGCCCATCGGCGTATGCATGATCGTGATGGCGCTGCCGGTGCTGGGCAACGGCCACGCCGCGGCCTATCGCCTGCTTTATCTGCTGGCCTTCCTTGGCTGGACTTTGCCGCTGACCGCGCTGCAGCGCGCGCTGTGGCCGCGCCTGGCCTGGTGGCTGGCCGCGCCGCTGCTGCTCGCGGCCACCTATGCCATGGCGCTGGCGACCAACGGCCTGAGCCTGCTGCTGGGCGTGCTGGCCGGCTGGGAGACGGCGGCCACGTTCGGCCCCGCGGCCCTGCTGCGCGGCCGCGGCGCCGACGGCGTCTGGCTGGCCCTGGTCGCGTTCTGCGCCGTGCACGCGGTGGTGAGCTACTACGCCGCGCTCAAGGACGAACAGGCCCGCCGCGTCGATGCCCTGGCCCGGCTGCGCGATGCCGAACTGCGCGCGCTGCGCTATCAGCTGCAGCCGCATTTCCTGTTCAATACCTTGAACGCGATCTCCGCCCTGGTCGCGACCGGACGCGAGCGCGAGGCCCGCCAGATGATCGCCCGCCTCGGCGATTTCCTGCGCGCGACGCTGGAATCCGCCGGCACGCACGAAGTTGCCCTGGCCGACGAGCTGGCCCTGACCGACAGCTACCTCGCCATCGAACAGGCGCGCCTGGGCGAACGGCTGTGCATCGAGCGCGCGGTGGAGGAGGACACGCTGCACGCCCTGGTGCCGCATCTGCTATTGCAGCCGCTGGTGGAGAACGCAATCCGCCACGGCCTGGCGCCGCGGCTGCAGCCCGGCCGCCTGCAACTCGCCGTGCGGCGCGAAGGCGCGCGCCTGCAGCTGCGCCTGAGCAACGACATGGAAGAATCCGCCGCGCAGGAGCTGCGCGAAAACGGCAAGCCCGGCATCGGCCTGCGCAACGTGGTCGAACGCCTGCAGCAACTCTACGGCGGTGCCGCCAGCCTGCAGGCAGCGCTGGTCGCCGCCGATCGCTTTGAAGTGCGCCTGGAACTGCCCTGGCGCGAAGCCGCGCCGGGCCGGCCGGCGCGGGAGGCGCGCTGATGCGCGCCGTCGTCATCGACGACGAACCGCTGGCCCGCGCCGGCGTCGCGGCGCGCCTGCGCGAACAGGCCGATGTGCAGCTGGTCGGCGAATTCGGCGACGGCGTCAGCGGCCTGGCCGGCCTGCGCGGACTGGCGCCGGACCTGGCCCTGGTTGACGTGCAGATGCCCCAGCTCAGCGGTATCGACATGCTGGCCGCGCTGGAGCCGGCGCAGCGTCCGCTGGTGATCCTGCTCACCGCCTACGACAGCTTCGCCGTGCGCGCCTTCGAGCTGGGCGCAATCGACTACCTGCTCAAGCCGCTGGACGAGGAACGCTTCGCCGAAGCCCTGCAGCGCGCGCGCCGGCTGCTGCCGCTGCGCCGTGCACCGGCTGTCGCTCCCGCCGCGCCGGCCGACGCCTACGTGCAGCGCCTGAGCGTGCGCCTGGGGCGGCGCAATCTCATCGTGCCGGTGCAGCAGCTGAGCTGGATCGAAGCCGACGGCGACTACGCCGTGCTGCATGCCGGCACGCAGAGCTGGCTGCTGCGCGAAGCGCTGCACAAGCTGGCGCAGCGGCTGGATCCGGCGAAATTCGTCCGCATACACCGCTCGGCCATCGTGCGCATCGAGGCGGTGGCCTCGCTGCAGCCGCTGTCCAACCGCGACGCCCAGCTGCATCTGCGCGACGGCAGCACCGTGCGGGCGAGCCGGACCTATATCGAAGACCTGCTGGGCGCGCTGGGCGGCGGCCACGCCGCGGCCGGCGCAAAGCCGTAGCCGCTCCGCCTGGCCGCGCGGCACGGCGGCCGGCGCGGTCTTCGGTCCGCCGGCCGGCGCAGGGCGCGCCCACCGTTCAATGCGTCAGGCGGTGTATGCGGCGCAGATGGCGCGGGTGCACCAGTTGCTCGAACAAGGCGAACGGAATGCGGATCAGCTCCGTATGCGAGCCGGCGTTGAAGACGATTTCCTCGTCATCGGAAAGGCTGTCGTCGACATAGACATCCAGCCCGTACAGATTGCCGAACGGCGGCATGGCGCCGGCCTCGCAATCGGGAAACAGCGGCGTGAATTCGTTTTCCAGCGCCAGCTCCACGACGGCCGCGCCGGTGGCCTGGCGCAGCGCACCCAGGTCCAGCCGCTGCGCGGCGCTGAGCACGGCCATGGCCATGCGGCCATCGATCTTGACCATGACGGTCTTGGCCATCGCCTGTTCGGGGATCTGTGCGCTGAGCGCGGTGTCGTGCGCGGTGGCGGTGCGCGCATGGTGGATGGTTTCAAAGCCTATGCACTGGTCGTACAGGAACTGCTGCAGGCGGGGTTCGGACATGGCCTGGCCTCCGTAGCCGGGGCGCCTCCGCGCGGACCGGCCTGTGCGAGCGGACGCCGGACTCCGCCGGCGCTGGGCACCGCAGCGGCGAGTCGCTGCGGCGACACGGGCCGGCGTCCGCCGATTGCGCAGCAGCGCGCGCAGTGACGGGCCGGCCTGCATGGCAGGTTACTCCTGCCACACAGGCACTGGCCAGCCGATACGGTTCAGTACAAGAAATTTTTCAGGTGGCGAGCTTGAGCCCGATCAGCCCCAGCACGATCACGCCGATCGAGGCCAGCCGCAGCAGGCTCACGCTCTCGCCCAGGAACAGCATGCCGACGATCGCGGTGCCGACCGCGCCTATGCCGGTCCAGACCGCATAAGCCGTGCCCAGCGGCAGCCCGCGCAGCGCCAGCGAAAGCAGGCCGAAGCTGACGGCCATCGCGGCGAGCGTGAGCAGGGACGGCCCCAGGCGCGACCAGCCATCGCTAAAGCGCAGGCCCACGGCCCAGCCGATCTCGAACAGACCGGCAAGAATCAGCAGCATCCAGTGATACATGGCAAACCCCGTCGTGTAAGCGGGGTCGTCCCCAGAATCGGCCAAGGCCGCGGGTCGTCCCGCAGCGGGGCGCATTGTGCCCGAGGCGGCTGAATCTCGTGTAACCCGC
This sequence comes from Tahibacter harae, assembly GCF_024437735.1. Taxonomy (GTDB): domain Bacteria; phylum Pseudomonadota; class Gammaproteobacteria; order Xanthomonadales; family Rhodanobacteraceae; genus Tahibacter; species Tahibacter harae. The sequence continues at coordinate 99,461 of NZ_JANFQO010000003.1, forward strand.
GGACAGGCGCGGCGTGCCGGCGCGTCCGCGGATCAGGACGCCTCAGACCCGGCAGCTTCGAGCCGGGACCTGCCGGTTCATTCGCACAAGAACCGCGCCGTCTTTCGACCACGCGGCCTTGCACAAAACCCGCTCAGCGCGGATTCGGCACGCCGAGGAAATCGCGCTTGCCCAGCTCCACGCCGTTGTGGCGCAGGATCATGTAGACCGCGCTCAGATGGAAGTAGAAATTCGGCAGGGCGAAGCCGAGCAGATAGTCCTGGCCCTGGAAGTGCAGCTCTTCGCTGCGGGTAGGTATGCGGATCTCGCGCGTTTCCGCGCCGGCGAACGCGGCCGCGTCCAGGCTGTTGACGAAATCCAGCGTGCGGCGGATGCGCTGGCGCAGTTCGTCCAGCGTGGTCTCCACATCCTCGAACGACGGCGGCGCCACGCCGCAGAGGCGCGCGGCCATGCCCTTGGCGAAATCCGAAGCCAGCTGCACCTGGCGCGTAAGCGCGAACATGTCCGGCGCCAGGCGCGCATTCAGCAGCACGGACACATCGAAATTGCGCGCCGCGGCGGAAGCCGCGGCCTTTTCCAGCAGCGTGTCCAGCACGCCGAGATTGCGGTTGACGGTGACCTTGACGGTATCGAACACGGTGAGGCTCATGGGCGGCTCCGGCGTGAAAGCCGCAACCATCCCACCGTTGACAGCCGCCTGGCCAGCGCCAATTCCGCCAGCGCCCGGCGGACGGACCGGCCCATGGCAGGGCCGGCCCGGGCAGGGATCAGTACGGCAGCTTCTTCATCGGAATGGTGCGGTTCACGCCCTCGACGTTGTAGGTGAAGGTCGCATCCGTGGCCGAGGTGAAGGTCAGGCTGAAGGTGCCGATGTCACGCCGCACCAGCTGGCGCGGATCGTAGTTCGGTCCCCAGGCCGGGCCGGTCCAGCGCAGCACCTTGCCCTGCGCCGCATCCGCGCCCACCCACTGCGGATCCAGCTGGTTCCACTGCGCGCGGCCCTGGCCGTCGTAGACGAACCACAGCGCGAACAGCACGTTGCCGTAGGAGAACAGGCTGAGGCCGCGGCCGCCCTCGCCCGGGCTGTCCCACTGGCCGCTGTAGTCGCGCGTGGGGCCGGCGGCCTGGGTGGTCAGGTATTGCTGGATGGACGGGAAGATCTGGTCCAGGCGCGAGTAGAAATCCACATTGCCCGCCGCCTCGCTCTGCCCGGTATTGCCGCAGGAGGCGCCGCCGCCGAACAGGCCGCCGCGCAGCTGGTAGCCGGAGCCATTCAGCGTGAACAGGCCCGAGCCACTGCTGCCCTGCTCGGTCGTGCCCTCCGACCAGGACGACTTCCAGGTGCTGTCCACGTTCTGGCCGCCGAAATTGACGTTCGCGCGCGTGCCGCTGTGATTGCCGCGGCTGACCTTCTTGATGTCGCCGGAGGGATGATGCACGCCGATCACCGCCGTATTCGGCGTCAGCGCATTCGCATTCCAGCCCGCCAGCACCGCGCCGCCCGGCGGCGTGTTGTTCAGGCGCAGCAGCGCGCCGTCGGTGCTGCCCTGCGAATACAGCAGCTGCGCACCGCCGCCGACCTGGGTGTTCGGGCCGTTGGCGTCCACGCCGCAGCTGGGCGTCTCGTTGTTCCAGAACGTAATCAGCGACGAAGCTTCGCTCTGGTTGCCGATGCAGTGGTGCGCGGTGAAGAAATACGGGATCTGGGTGGCGGCGTCCTGGTCGTTGAGCAGGGTGCCGGTACAGGTATACGCGGCCCCGTCGGACTGGAAGATCATCCGCGCGACCGAGTTCTTGATGCTGACGAAGGGCTCGCCCAGCGTGCCGACGCGGCAGACCACGTCGACGTTGCAGCTGTCGGAATCGCCCAGCGCCTTGCTGCGGCCGGCGCCGGTCTGCGGCGCGACGACGAGGTGACTGAGCGCGCCCACGGCCAGCACCACCTTGGCCGGGTCGACCTCGGCCGGAATGAACAGCTCCAGGCGCTGGCGCTCGCCGTCGGTGGCCGCGGTCCAGAACACGCCCTGGGCATCGGCCTGGGCGCGCGCGGCCTTGCCGTCCACTGCATAAATGTGATCGCCGAACACCGCACCCGCCACGCGCAGCTGCACGCCGTCCGGCCAGCTGCCCACGCGCAGCGCCGTGCGCAGGCCGGCCGCACCCGGCGAAACCACGTCCAGCCGCAGCACATTGCCACCGGCCACCGCCGTCAGCTCGGCGCCCGGCACATCGGCCACCGCCTCGCTGGCGATGCTGCGCGTAATGCCGATCTGCAGCCGGCGCTGCTGCGACTCGCGATTGCGCCGCTGCATCGCCTCCACCCGCTCCTGCGCCAGCGCCGGCAGCCCCAGCTGCGGCACCGCCGCCCCCGCCGTCGTGGCCGCCTTCCACTGCTCACGCACCGCCGCGGCGGCCTTGTCCACACGCAATGCCTCGCTGGAAGCCTCCAGCGGCGCCGCCGCCTGCAACAGCGGGGAAACCAGCAGCGCGGCCGCAAGGCCGGCAAGTCGCATCTTCATGATTCAACTCCAAATTGGCACCGGGACCGCGAGTAGCCCCGCGGCGGAACTATACCCTTACCTTGCGGGAACGAGCGGGTGGGATGATTCCGCACAGATCCGGCAAGAGTGAACCTGGATTACGCAATCCGGTGGGGGTTTGCCTCAGGCGAGCACAATGGCAGCAACCATCAGAAGTCGGGCGGAAGTGCACGCAACTGCAAACAGCATCGTGAGCAACAAGACAAGTGACAGTCAAAGTTCAGATACATCGGAGTGCCTGGAGCATTGCACCTGTTCCGTAAAGACCAGGACCAGATGAACTTCCCACCCCATTCACTCCTTAGTATCGCTGTCGTGAGACAGAGCATTTCCTTAAGGACGAAATTAGTATACCTATTGCTAAAGGATCAACCCGCCGAACTCGTAGCATCGTGAAGTACTGGCATGTGGCCGAAGCAGTCGAGGAATTGGCTCTGGAGTGGGCAGTAATCGAATAGCCCCCTTCGAACCCAATCTCAGCCTGAGAGGTTAGATTCTCGAATGGCAGTACTGCTTTATTTTGGGTTGTCCCAATGCTTCTGAAGGGAAATAGGCGCACGGGAGCCTGAGGCACATTTGCACGGTTGGATACCTTTTTCTCTCGTGGTACCGTGGCCGTGCTTACTCAGGGGGCTGACGTGAGCAACACACCGTTTTTTCTCACAATTCAGCATTGTGAAGCCGCCCATTCGGTCGTTCAGCGGACGGCTCACCGGTTCGCCGGCCGGTGTTCGCTGTCGGTTGAGACGGCGGACGACCGGTCCGTGGTTCGATTGGTAGGCGTTATTGATGACCCCGAGCGACTGGAGCGCGAATTCCGCGCCGCCCTGCTAGACGACGTGCTGCGCGCCCGCATCGAGGCGGAGACCGCACCGCTCCGCCAACTGATCGTCGAGGCCGCCCTGCGCTCGGCGCTGCGCGAGCCGGGCGCCGGCGCGTGAAGTTCCGCCCACCGGAAGCCTTTAAGCCGCCCGCCGCCGCCGGCTACCGCCTCCTGCCGTTCCGCTTTGGCCGCCTGTCCTCCCGCCCGGACGAGGTGCTGGTCACCGGAGACAGCGGTCGGTTTGCCTTTCTCAGCGAGGCGGACTTCCTGGCGTTCGCCCGCCACCAGCTCGCCCCCCATTCGCACCTCGCACTCGACCTCGAAGGTCTGGACCTGCTCCACCGCGGCGACGGCCCCATCCCGCTCGACCGGCACGCGGTCGCTTGGCGCACGCGCAAGGCCTTTGTGTTCGAAGGCCCCTCGCTCCACCTCTTCGTCGTTTCGCTGCGTTGCCACCACAGCTGTCAATACTGCCAAGTCAGCCGGCAGCCCGAGGGCGGCGCCGGCTTCGACATGGACGAGGCCACGGCCCGCGCGGCAGTCGATCGGCTCTTTGAATCGCCGGCCCGGCAGTTGACCGTGGAATTCCAGGGCGGCGAACCGCTGCTCGCCTTCGATCGCATCCGCGGGATCGTGGAGGACGTGGGCGAACGGAATCGGACGGCGCGGCGGACCATCACCTTCGTGCTCGCGTCGACGCTCCACGGCGTTACGGCCGAACAACTGGCGTTCTTCCGCGAGTACCGCTTCGAGCTGTCCACATCGCTCGACGGCCCCGAGACGCTCCACAATCTCAACCGATCGCTCCCGACGCGGGACAGCTACGCCCGAACGATGGCCGGCGTGGCCGCGGCGAGGGAAGCCTTGGGCGCCGAGCACGTCAACGCGCTGACCACGCTGACGCGCGCCAGCCTGACCCAGCCCGAGGCCATCGTCGACCATTACGTCGAGCAGAGTTTCACGTCGATCTTCCTGCGTCCCCTGAGCCCCTACGGCTTCGCCAAGCGCGGCCTGGCGCGTCAGGGCTATTCGACCGAGGAGTTCCTGACGTTCTACCGTCGGGCGCTGGCGCACCTGATCCGGCGCAACCTCGAAGGGCACGCGATCTCGGAGGCCTATGCGACCGTGCTGCTGACGAGCATCCTGACGCCCTTCTCGCACGGCTACATGGACCTGCGCTCGCCCGCCGGCGCCGGTCTGGGCGTACTGGTTTACGACCACACCGGCAAGGTCTACCCCAGCGACGAGGCCCGTATGCTCGCCGCGGAGGGCGACGAACGCTTCTGCCTGGGATCGGTCCACGAGCCCTACCGCGACCTGATGCTGTCCGAACCGATGCAAGCGATCCTGGCCGCCGGCCTCACGGAAGCGCTGCCCGGCTGCAGCGACTGCGCGTTCCAGCCCTACTGCGGCGCCGACCCGGTCGACGCGTACGCGCGCCAGGGTGACGTCCACGGCTACCGGCCGACCTCGGCGTTCTGCGCGCGCCAGACCGGGATGTTCGAACTGCTGTTCGGCTACCTGCGCGAGGGCGATCCCGACGTCTTGCGCGTGTTCCAAAGCTGGGTGCAGCGCCGCAACCCGAGCGAGATGAGGCCGGAGCGACCGGAGGTGTTCCATGCAGCCGCATGACGCCCCGGCCAGCTTCGAGGGTGCGCCGACGCACCGCCTGCTCAAGGTCGTGGACGGCCTGAGCTTCGCGCTCAGCGACGCCCCGCCGGAGCGGTGCGCCTGGTTGGCGTCGAAACCGGATTCGGCCGTCCCCGACCTGCCTTGGGGTGCCGTGCTGAGCGGACCTGGAGGCCCCGCTGACGCCGTCGTCAGCGCCCGCGAGGCTGACGTCGACGTCCCCGGTACCCGCCGGAGGAACACCGGTTCCTCGCTCCGCGTTCGGCTGGCGCATGCCGCTGCAGCGGCACCCGGCGACGTCATCGAGTTGCTGCCCCAGCGGGGCCGGATCCGAACCCGGTACCGCCGCGGCGCCAACGCCAACACCCTGTTCGCCACGGAGCGGTGCAACAGCTATTGCCTGATGTGCTCCCAGCCGCCGCGCCAAGTGGACGACGACTGGCGGGTGCAGGACATGTTGAAGGTGGTCGCCCTGCTGGACCGCCACACGCCGGAGCTGGGCATCAGCGGCGGCGAGCCGACCCTGCTGGGCGACGGCCTGGTCGAGGTGCTGCGGGCGTGCCGCGACCGATTACCCGACACGCCGATCCACGTCCTGTCCAACGGGCGCCTGTTCGGCACGACCGGGCTGGCCGCGGCGGTCGGCGCCGTGAAGCACCCGCACCTGACCTGGGGCGTTCCGCTGTACGCCGACGTGGCGTCGGTCCACGACTACGTGGTCCAAAGCGCTGGGGCGTTCGAGGAAACCATGCGAGGATTGCTGCTGATGGCCAGCCACGGCCTGTCGATCGAAATCCGCGTGGTGCTGACGGCACCGACGGTCGCGCGCCTGCCGGCTTTGGCCGAATTCCTGTACCGCCACGTGCCGTCCGCGGTCCACGTCGCCTTCATGGGACTCGAACCCATCGGCTTCGCCCTGGCGAACCGCGACCCGCTATGGATCGACCCGGACGACATGAAGGGTCCGCTCACGCAGGCCGTGCACCACCTGGCCAACCGCGGCATGACCGTCTCGCTCTACAACCTGCCGCTGTGCGTGCTCCCGTCCGAACTTCGCCCGTTCGCGCGCCGAAGCATTTCCGATTGGAAGCAGCGGTACCTGGACGCCTGCGCGGGCTGCGCCGCCCGGAGCGCGTGCGCCGGATTTTTCGAATGGGTCAAACCGGGCTGGCTGCCGCGGGGCATCCGGCCCTTGAACGAAACCGAGGTCGTCGAAGCATGAGCACCAAGATCCCGCTCAAACTGCGCTTGCAGCAGTTCGTTCAGCTGGTCGTCGGGCTGGGCGCAGCTGGCGCGTCGCACGCTACCGCGATGGTGCCGCCCACCACCGCGCTCGACACGGACGCCGATCTGGACCGGTACACGCACACCCAGTCGTTGAACGCCGATTCCCAGCTGCTGGCCCGTGGACACCGCAGCCATTCGAGCCATCGATCGCATTCGTCCCACTCGTCGCACTATTCGAGCAGCGGCGGCTCAGGCTACGTGGCCCCACGGGCGCCGGTGTATTCGCCGCCGCCCGCGCCCGCCACGGCTCCTTCGCGAGCGCCGGCAACCAGCGTAGCGCCGACGCGGAAGTCCACCGCATCGCCTTCAGTAGCTCCGTCCCAATCTACGCCCGCACCGCTGTACACGATGCCCGGCGTCGAGGTCGAACCACCGGCTAGCGCCGCGACTCAGGGCACACGTACGCGCGACGCGCTGCGCATCTTGGTCATGAGGGTTCAGGCCGCGCTATTGCTGAAGAACTACGACCCCGGAGAGGTGGACGGGACCATGAGCGCGGCAACGATTGCAGCACTGAAGAAGTATCAGGCGGACCGGGGGCTGAAGGTCACCGGGACGATCAACGCGCAGACACTGGATGCGCTGGCGTTGAGGGCGAGCTTCTGACGCAGACGCTGCGCCCTGTTGTCCGAGCAAACATTTTTCGCCGCCCTCTCCCACAGGACCACTTCATGATCGCGTCGCTAGTACTTCTTTCCGTGGCACTGCAGGGCGCACAGGAAATCACGCCCCTGTCCACGAAGGCCGGCCAGCTCGCCAACGGACTGACGCGTTCCGAAGTCATCGGCCGCCTCGGTCGTCCAACTTGGGCGGTTCTGCCCACCGACAAGGGCGACTTCAAAACTCCTGACCCATCGGTTTCGCTGGTGCTGATCTGGAAGAACCCGCCCTGCGCGCCGGTTGTTGTCGATTTCGATCGAAACAAGAAGGTAATCGGATGGGACGAGGGGCGGGCCATCTGCGGCAAGGATGTTCAACTGCTGCAATTGGAACCTCCGAGCAACCGCTTTTGTTCGCTCTCGGATCGCAGCAATTACTGCGACTGAGCGAGTAAAATTTGAATATTGTGATAAATAATTTATATCACTAATGGTCACGAAAAAAAGGCTGCTCATGTTTACAATTGAAGAAAACTGGAAAACCCGCTTCAAGGGCGCGCACGGCAAGGCCAACAGCAACAAATCTGGCTGGATAGCTGACCACCCCAGCGACTCTACTTTTGTTGAGCCGCAACTTACGGTCATCGAAGGCGATCCGACTACCGCGCAAGTGTTGGTCGTTGCAGCACCTGGCGCTGTCGGCAAAAGTACTTACGCGAGGATCCTGGCGGCCGAAACATCAACAGTGATCGTCGATTTGGCCAAGACCGAGCCATTGGGTGGCAATTTCTTCGTCGGCGGCATCGCAAATGCATTCGGTTTCGACGCTCTCGCTGAGGTCATGTCTGGCCGACTTGGCCTGGTCGTTGATGCCCTTGATGAAGCACAACTTCGGTCCGGCCCCGAAGGGTTTACGGCAGGACTGCTGGATCTCGCAAACATCGTCAGCACCAACGGCGCACTTCCCGCCGCCATCTTTGGCAGGGCGTCAGCAGCCGAGGACGCTTGGCTAATCCTGGACAACAGCGGGGTAAAAACCTGCCTACTTCAGATCGACTTCTTTGATGAGGATCAAGCAAAAAGATTCATAAGCAAAAAGCTGAATGCGATAGCGTCGCGAAGCGAAAAGATGCGATCTGCCTATCTTAGACACTCTAAGTCGTTCGAAGATTTCGCGGTCGAGACTCGAACTAAGCTGATGAAGTCGCCTGGGGGAAGTGACAAAAGGTTCGCCGGGTATGCGCCGGTTCTGGATGCCATCTGCTCCTTCACGCTTGACGAAGAAAATCTCAATCCGGCGACACGCACGAATGATCTTTCGTCAAAAGGGCCAGCAGAGCTTATAGAGAAAATCTCACAAGCCATCCTTGTTCGCGAACAAGAGAAGCTTCTCGCCCAGCTCAGAGAAACGGCGCCCCTCCCCACCCAACTCGACATTGCAACGGTCTACAGTCCGTCTGAGCAGTTAAGTCGTCTTTCGTCAGCGATTTTGCATACACCAGTGTCGGAATCTGTTGTGATTTCTGATCCAGATGTGCGTGAGATTTACGAGAAAATGGTCATGGAGTTCGCGCCACAACATCCGTTTCTTGACGGCGCAAATCGTCCCTCCAACGCGGCTTTCGCCGCGTACGTTTTTGTGTGGGCCTTGCGAAACGCGAAGATTTCTGACGAGGCCCGCCAGATACTTACCGCTCGCCCGAACATCGGCTCCGGCCTAGTTTTCGATTTATATGTCAATGCACTCGAAGATCCTTCTGCGATCAACCCTGCCCGTCTACCCTTGTCCCACGTCGGATTACTCTATACCTTCCTCGGCATGCAGGCATCGCAACGCGAGCGCCCGGAGTTGGAAGTCATCGGCGACGATGACCCAGAAATTGAAGTGGAATTTAATCTCTCAACTGTACAGGACTCAGACGAAGTGCCAGCACAAGGCCGGTCGTACGGTCCTTACGCGAGCGATCCGGACAGCCCACTCTCGTTCAGTACAGCACTTTCGGGAATCAGCGTCATTGCACCAGTCACGGTCATCATTGGCGACGGCAATTCAGCGACTTTGACGGATCCAGTCACTGTCGATGCCACGCGCATAGAGTTCAATGCCCGCGAAATCTATGCCTACAAATCTCACCGAAAGCCTGAGGACGGCACGTACACCATTGCGCTTTCCGCAGTGGAGTCTGATTTGGCGAAGGTGGCATCCATTTCAGTGCATGGCGCAGATTTCAGCGTAGCGCTTCCGGGCGTTCAGGCGTATCCATGGTCGCAATACGCGACCACCCCGCCACATGCACCCAGTGACGCTATCGAGATCTTGCGTCGCCGGACACGTCGAGTGCTTACTGCGTTTAGATCACATAGCAAGGGATCGTTGCGACGACTAGCCGCTAAAATCGACCATGCGAGAATGATGAAAAAAGACCAATATGGCCCGTTGGTTGTCCAACGCCTTCTCGACGATGGCATTCTAAAGCACGTTGAATCGGGAAAGTTCTATGAACTAAATGCCGATCGGCTCGCTGCCCAGATGAGCATGGACTACCAAGCCTTGCAGAAGCAAAGATGGACCCCGGCATCTGACGTGTACCTTGCTTCAATCTGCCAATAAAGCTAGAGCGTCCGGGAGCACGCGCTGCAAGATTAGATTCGGCGGGGTACCATGTGACTTTGCACGCTACGGTGCGGAAGTTGGATTGCTGCACATTACACCGTTACGTTTATGTAGGTAGAAATCGAGGACCGGGCAACGGTTTGGAACCTATGCAGCAAAAATCGGGCGCAACCCGCAATAGAAAAATGAGCCAGTTGGTTGCCAAGGGCGGTGTCATTCAGCCCTCGGCGCAGATTCTTCTCCTGAATCCCGAGCAATGGGAAGAGTTCATCCTGGTCGCGACACGAGGGCGAGTGCTCGCTGACGGCAACCATTACGCGGTTGCGAAGCGCATGGGCGGCGCCGGCGATGGCGGCCGAGATATCGAGGCCCGCTTTGACCAGGCACTGGTAGAAGACGGTTGGGATCTATATCAAGCTAAGCACTATGCGCATGGGCTGACACCCGGCGATGCATTTCCCGAAATGGCGAAATTCTTTAAGCAGCTTGCGCTGAAGACCTACCCTCGACCGAAGACCTACTACATCTGCTGCCCTAGGGCAGTCGGCAATGACCTTCACAACTTAATGGCTGCTGGGGCCAGCGCATTTAAGACGGCGTTTCTGAACGCGTGGAAGGCCGAGAATACCGGGATGAAGAGAAGGGCCGCCGAGCTGACCCTGGAGGTCCAAGCTGCCATCGATGACTTCGATTTCGACCGCTTCGTTGAATGCCCGGTACACGACCTGCTGGCGTGGCACTCGCGCAACAAATCGGCCCATTACGAGCTGTTCGGCATTGTTGCCGAGCGCGGCGACGACGCTCCGATGCCGGCTCAACCCGCCGGCAACGAGGACGTTTATATCGACGAACTCCTTCGCGTCTACTCAGAACACAAAACTTCGTCCGTCACGCGCGGCGATGTGGTCGGCAGCGCCTACGAAGAACATTTCGCCGCCCAACGGCAAGTTTTCTATTGCGCTGAGGGACTACAGCGATTCAGCAGGGACATTTACCCCAACGAACCGGAGTTCGAGCGACTGCTGGATATGGTCCATGCTGGCATCAGGCCGACAGTGGCGCAGCTCAAGCACAAAACCGGCATGGACAGGTGCGATGCCGCCATAGACAAGGCGTCGTCCTTGCAGGTCCAAGAAAGTCGGCTGTCGCCACAGCTGCGTGGTGGCGACCTTCCCGGCACTTGTCATCATCTTGTCAATGGAGGGCGGCTCAAGTGGGTGAAATAGGAAGGTCCAAATCCAAACCCATACAAGTTGCCGCATTCAACTCGCCGTTCGAACTGGGTGTTCGGATGGTTTATCTGCTAAGCGCGTTGCAACCGGCTGGCGCCGACCTGCAGAAGCTCGTATTGCTCGACTACGCGGTGGTTTACTCGGATGACCTCGGTGGTCCTCCTAGCCTTCACACACCCGTACCCTACCGCGGCAGCGAGTATCTGAGCCGCCGCGGCCTGATCGAGCAAGGTTTGTACCTGATGAGCACCCGCGGCCTCGTCGCAGTCACTATGGACACGACCGGCATCACCTACTACGCCGGCGCCGTGGCGAGGGCCATGGTTGGCGCGCTGACGTCGCCCTATCTGCGCGAGCTGGAAGGGCGATGCCGGTGGGCCGCAGAAAAGTTTTCGCCTTTAAACTCGAAAGAGATGACGGTAGTGTTCACCCAGCAAGGTCACCTCTGGGGCGCAGAATTCGAAGGTGCCCAACATAGGGGCCAACCATGGCAATAGCGCTCAAGAGGCTGACCGTTCGCGGCCCAGGTGTTGTTGCCGCGGAAGTAGGCTTCGACCGCCTCCGTAACCTTGTGCGCGGCCCGAGCGACACAGGCAAGTCCCACATTTTTGACTGCATTTGGTATCTGTTAGGTGGAAGCGCTGCACCGGAGCATCTTCCGGAGTCAGCCGGCTACGACTCGATGGAGCTGGTCTTCACTCACGGTGAGTACGAGTACCTCGTCCGTAAGGCGATCGCAGGGGGAGCAGCTGCAATCTTTGTGCGCTTGGACCCCGTGCATGCTGCAGACGGGGCGCCGAACCGCCTGGAACCAGTCGACCAGGACCTAGGTGAGCTCCTGGTGAAGCTTTCCGGAGCCGGCGGCAAACAAATGCTTCGTTCGCGAAGTGAGAGAGGCCCAGTTACTGGCGACGACCTGAGGCACTGGGCGCTGCTATCCCAGCCGGACATGATCGCGAAGGAAGCTACCAGTGGCACGGGACCCGCGGCGCCAAAGCGAGTCTCTTCTTTTTCGCTTTTTCTGACTGGTCTCGACGATTCCGCCATTGAGCTCTACAAAACCAACTCCGAAAAGGATCAGGCTGCGGGCAAGCTGGCTCTCGCAGAGGCGGAACTCGCCCGCACTCAAGCAGGCATCCCGGCTGACGTTGATCGCGAATCGACCGTAGTAGCACTTGAGCGGGTCGATGAATCCCTCGGAATGCTTACTACCCAGCTTCAGGTCCGTTCGTCGCTGCTGAGGGATCTTCGCCTACAAATCTCGGTGGAAGGCGAGGCACTCGGCGGCGCCGCAACACGGTTGGCCAGTGCAAAGTCTATCCACGAGCGTTTCACGCTGCTCGACCAGAAGTATTCCAATGATCTCGCTAGGTTAGGTGCCACGGACGAGGGGATCGCGTTCTTTGAGGCGCTGTCGGAGACACCCTGCCCACTGTGCGGCACGCCCATTGAGCAACAGATCGATCCAGGCGACTTGAAGCCCAGGGCGCCTATGAAGTATCGCGATGCAGTCGCCGCCGAAGCCGAGAAAATTCGCGAACTTCGGCGTGGTTTGCAGCAGTCCTTGGCCCACGAACAAGTCCGGATCGAAGGAGCTACGGCAGAGGTGCGACAGTTGACGTGGTCGCTGAAGAACTTAGAAGAACACGAGACGCAAATCCTGCGAACGGCAGCGGTGGAGTTCGATGCGGATCCGCGCCAGTTGGCTGAAGAGCACACGCGGCTATCTTCACTGCTCGGAGCCTTCGATGAAGCCACGCGATTGAAGCAGGAAATCGCCCGGCTGGAGCAGGAGAAGAAGCAGAAAAGAACAGCCCTCGTCCGTAATAGTGGTACGCACGACACCGAAGTCGGCAAGCTCGCCCGGGAGATGCTGGTCGACTGGGGCTTCACGACAATCGGATCGGTCTACGTCGATGCAGCCGTCTGCGATCTAGTTGTCGACGGGCGGCGGAGGCTTAGTTACGGTGCTGGCAAGCGCGGCCTGTTCCGGACGGCCCTAACTATCGCGCTGATGCGGTATGCGTTGACACAAGGACATCCTCACCTTGGAGCGGTTGTGCTGGATTCGCCCCTGAAGGCCTATGCTCAGAAGGAGTCGCCAGACGACACGGACAGGGACATTCCCACGGCAACGGTCAACGAAAGTTTCTACCGCTGGCTTTCACGCTGGGACGGCCCTGGTCAGATCATCGTGCTGGAAAACGAAGTCGTAGACCCGGTTATCGCAAGAATGCTGAAAGCCATCGAGTTCACGGACAGTCATACCCACGGCCGACAGGGGTTCTATCCGCCTCGGCCCAGCCTTCTCACTCTGCAGCCGCCTGCTCTACCTGCGCAGGCATCTGATACAGACGGGACCGATGAGTTGCTAGATTAGCAACGCGATCTGACGATCGTGATTGACACACCACTCGTTTAGTTGCGGCCAAGCTCTTGAACACTATTGCAATGCAACGGTTTTTTCGGTTACTCCGAAGTACTAGGGAAAACTGGAATATTAGATAGTAGATCTGTCACATGAGTCGGTAACTCAGAGACTTATGTTGGTGACGTCACTGAAGTGGGTGTCACCGAAGTGGTTAGCGGACGGCGCGCCGAACTCCGCGGCGATCTTCCGCAGAGCAGTGGCAAAACCCACCGGGAACAGTTCCTTCCCTCCAGCTAACAGCACGCGACCGCGGCTGTCGACCCTCAGCCCCAGACGGGCCAGCCTGTCCTCGTTCAACGCTTCCCGCAGTGCCTCCCGTTCGAGAGGCAGCAGGTCGATCGATGCATGGCGCCCGAACGTCGCCTCGGGCATTCGTCGCTCTCCGTTGATGGCTCGTCGCACCGGCGGGACGCTTGGGGCCTCCCGGCCCTTTGATCGACTAGCGACGGGTCGATTTTTCCAGTAAGAAAGAGGCGACCAAGTCATGCTGCCCACGTAACCACAGACCTGGAAGGCCCCCGGTATCGACCCCGAACTCTGTCACTCGGGCGCAACCCACAGGACCGAGGGCTTGATCGTAAACACCTCCGGCACCTAGATTTCGTGGCCGGCGCAGGCGGAGAAGGCCATCGACCGAACCGCGCCCTCAAGCTGACTTTTGTATCCAAGCCCCCTCCGACGCATCGGATACTTTGTAGGCCTGCGCCAAAGCATAGCCCATGCGAGCGGCCAACAGGCGCGCGGCGTCGCCCGTCGAGCGCAGGGGGCGTACCAGATACCGCGTGCCTGTCTTGACACGGATGTCAGCGGGAAGAAGGAAACGGGCGTAGAGCCCACTGGGACGGCGAAGCAAGAACGCCTTCGGCACGAAAGTGATGCCTGTTCGATGACTGGACCGCCGATGATGATCGGAATGGACCGATTCCCGCCCGGAACCACGACGGTCGATCCGCGGCGACCGCAGTGAGCCGCCCGCTGGACCGTGACGCTGCGAATCCCAGACGAGCCATGACGTCAAACGGACTGGAGCGTTGCCCTCAAGCTCTTGGCTTCCAGCAAAGCCAGCACTTCGCCCATGAAGTGATTCGCCCGCGCCCGGCGCTGGGCCTCCCGCACCTTGTTGGGCAGTCGACCTCGCCGCGGCGCGTCCATTGCGTGCCGCGGCTGCGAGGCGACGCTTCGCGGAGCCGGGCCAACTGGTGGCGCCGAAACCTGCGCCGGTTCAGCTAAGCCGTCGATCCAGTCGGCCAGCGCCGTGATCGGAACCAGCCAGCGCCCCATGACCTTCCGCAGACCGGGCAAGAGGTCGCCCCGCCGCAACCCTGCTGTGACGGCTTCACGCCCGGCGCGGTTGCCGTCCCGCCCCAACACCTTGGCGACGTCGTCCGCCGTCAGCATGGCCTTGCCGGGAAACATCTCGCGCAGGAGGTCGAGCGTCGCACCCATGGTTTTCCTCGCAGTCGAGGGCCAGCCTACCCGGCAGCGCGGGGAAAATCTGGGGAAAATTCCGCCTCATTTTTGGCTGTTTTGGCCTGTTTTCGCCTGCTGGTCCGCAGCACACCAGCGAGAGCAAAAATGCCCTAAAACCGCAGGAATTTCAGCATTTTCGAATGGCGGCCCCGATACGATTCGAACGTACGACCTTCCCCTTAGGAGGGGGACGCTCTATCCAGCTGAGCTACGGGGCCTTGAGATGTGCGGGCTCCCGTGAGCGGGCCGGTCGGCCGGAGCGGCCTGACTGAGCGCGGCGGGAGCGTGCTGCGGGCATCCGGAAGGCCGGTGCTGCAGCGCGGCGGGATTTTCGCATGGAAGGCCGGCCTGCCGCGAGCGGTGGGCCAGGGCTGTGCGCCTGGGGTGCGCGGGCCTGGGTACCGGGGCCAATCCCCGCCGCAGGAGCCAATTCCCACCGACCAGCCGGAACCATCGCCCCCAATGCCGGCCGCACCGGGACCGCCCTAAGAACCGGTTGCTATAATCCCCGCCCTTTACGCCGGACCCATGGCGCCCTCGCGCCGCTGTCCGCGCCTCCCGTTCCTCGATCTTCCGGAGTTCCCATGTCGCAGCAGATCCTCAAGGCCCTGAACCTGGCCGAGATGAATTCGGGCACCTACCTTGGCAATGGCGAGTGGTCCTCGACCAGCGACGCCGGGGTGCTGGAATCGATCAATCCGAGCAACAACGAAGTCATCGCGCGCGTGCACGCCAGCTCGGATGCGGATTACGAGACCATTCTCAAGCGTGCGCGCGAAGCCTTCGCGATCTGGCGCACCACGCCGGCGCCCAAGCGCGGCGAAGCCATCCGCCTCTGCGGCGAGGCGCTGCGCGAGCACAAGGATGCGCTGGGTTCGCTGGTCGCGCTGGAAATGGGCAAGATCAAGCCGGAAGGCGACGGCGAAGTGCAGGAAATGATCGACATTGCCGATTTCGCCGTGGGCCAGTCGCGCATGCTGTACGGCTACACCATGCATTCGGAGCGCCCGGGCCACCGCATGTACGAGCAGTGGCATCCGCTGGGCATCGTCGGCGTGATCTCGGCGTTCAATTTCCCGGTCGCGGTGTGGGCATGGAATTCGTTCCTGTCGGCCATCTGCGGCAACATCACGATCTGGAAGCCCTCGCCCAAGACCCCGCTGTCGGCGATTGCCTCCATGCAGATCTGCAACGCCGCGCTCAAGGCCGGCGGCTTCCCGGATATCTTCTTCCTGTTCAACGACGCGCGCACCGAGCTGGCGCAGAAGTTCGTCGACGACCACCGCATCCCGCTGATCAGCTTCACCGGCTCGACCCAGGTCGGCCGCCTGGTCGGCGAGCGCGTGGCCCAGCGCATGGGCCGCTCGCTGCTGGAACTCGGCGGCAACAACGCCATCATCGTCGACGAAACCGCCGACCTGAAGCTGGCCATCCCGGGCATCGTGTTCGGCGCGGTCGGCACGGCCGGCCAGCGCTGCACCACCACGCGCCGCCTGTTCGTGCATGAATCCATCTTCGACGGCGTGCTCAATACCCTGGTCAGCGCCTACAAGCAGGTCGAAGGCAAGATCGGCGATCCCACCCTGCCGACCACGCTGATGGGCCCGCTCACCGACAAGGCGTCGGTGCAGCGCTACCTCGGCGCGATCGAGAAGGCCAAGGCGGCCGGCGGCACCGTCGTCACCGGCGGCGCGGCGCTCACCGACCGTCCCGGCAACTTCGTCCTGCCGACCATCATCACCGGCCTGAAGAACACCGACGAGGTGGTGCAGAGCGAAACCTTCGCGCCCATCCTCTACGTGATGCCGTTCAAGACCATCGACGAAGCCATCGGCTACCAGAACGGCGTGCCGCAGGGCCTGTCCTCGGCCATCTTCACCCAGAACGTGAAGACCGCCGAAGCCTTCCTGTCCGCCGCGGGCTCTGACTGCGGCATCGCCAACGTGAATATCGGCACCTCGGGCGCGGAAATCGGCGGCGCCTTCGGCGGCGAGAAGGAAACCGGCGGCGGCCGCGAATCCGGTTCGGATGCGTGGAAGGCCTATATGCGCCGCCAGACCAACACCATCAACTACTCCGACGCGCTGCCGCTGGCCCAGGGCATCAAGTTCGAGTTCTGAGCCTCGCGCGGCCGCTGGCGGCCGCGTGGATGATCCGCTCATCGCTGCGCCCGTTGCGGGCGCGGCGGCAAGACAAAGGCCGCGGTGCAGACCGCGGCCTTTTCTTTTGATGCAGACCGGTTCGTTCGAAGGGTGGGCGGGAATCAGCCGCGGCCGGACTCTTCGCAGCGGCGCACCCGGCGGCTCGCCGCGGCACGCGCGGAATTTCCCCGCTCCGCACGGCTCTGCCCGACTCGCGCCGCTGCGCTCGCGCATCGCCGCTTCAGGCAGCGCCGACAGCGCCGGCCTTTCAGACCGGCGCCGCAGGGTTCAGAAGCGGAACTGCGCCGAAACCCCCAGCAGATTGCCGCTGCTCTCGAACTCGCCGCGCAACCGGTCGCCGGTGGCGGTGCGGGTATCGACCTGGGCGTCGTTGACGAAGATATGGCCGTAGCCGAAATCGATCGTCGTGCTGTCGCTGGGCGCATAGCCCAGGCCGACCGTGACCCAGCGCCGCGTACCGTCGGGCACGCGCGGCGTGCGCGTCTGCACTTGTGTGGGCGAGCCGTCGACGGCGACGCCGGCGCGCAGCACCCAGGCCGGATCGAAGCGGTATTCCATGCCCAGGGAGCCGAACCAGGTGTCTTCCCAGTTGAACGCTTCCACGGTGTTGGGCTGCAACGGGTTGGCGTAATCGACCACCAGGTTCTTGAAGGTGGACCAGCGCGTATAGCCCACGTCGGCGCCGAAGCTCACGCGCTCGTTCGCCACATGCCACCAGCTGGCCGAGGCATAGGCCGGTGTGGTGAAACCAGCCCGGCCCGGTGTACCCACGAATACCGCATTGCCCAGCGCCGGATTGATCGCGGTCACCGCAGCAGGCACCTGGAAACTGCCGGTGCCCGACAGCGTATGGGTGACCTGGGAATGGAAATTCAGGCCTATGCTGTCGGCCTCGGTCGGCTTCCACAGCAGGCCCAGGCCCCAGCCCCAGCCCCAGTCATCGCCTTCGATGCGGCCGTAGCCGTCCTGCGACTGCGGCAGTACCGGCGCGCCTGCGCCGGCCAGCACGGCGCCGAAGTCGATGGCTTGGGTCAGCTCGGCCTTGGTGTGCTGGGCGGCAACGCTGGCGCCGACGGAAAAGGTATCGCTGACCTGGTACGACGCCGCCAGCGTGAGATCGACCGACTGGAACATCGACTTGTATGCGCTGTAGCGCCCGGCCCAGCCGTGGTCGTAGTCGGTCTCGAAGCCGAACGGCGCGCTGACGGCGAAGCCCAGGCGCCATTGATCGCCCAGCGGCGCGATGTAGTAGAGGGCGGGTATCGGCTTGGTCACGCCGCCGTTGCCGCCGTCGCCGCCGGTGAGCGGGCGGCCGGCCGCATCGGTGCCGGCGCCGGAGAATTCGGTGCTGAACTGCACGCCGGTGACATCGGCCTGGAAGATCGCGCGGTCGACCAGGCTCATCGCCGCGGGGTTGTTCACCACCACCGCCGCATCGCCGGGCGCGGCGGCGGAGCCGGCGAAGGCGCGGCCCAGCGCCCGCACGCTGTTTTCCTTGAGCTGGAAGGCGCTGGCGGCGGCCTGCGGCGCCTGGCCGGCGGCAAGTGCGCCGACCACGCCGGCGGCCAAGCCGCGGACTACAAAACTACGGGATTTTTTTACATTGTGATTTTTCAAGGGAGAAGCTCCAGCAGTGGTCCCGACTCCCCCGCGCGCATGCTAGTCCGCCGCCGCGGCCGCGCGGCCACGGCGGCGCACGGCCGTTCACGCACGATACACTTCGCCGCGTTAACCGCCGCCCCCGCTGCGCCGCACGCCGGAGCCGGCCCGGGCCGGCAGTGCCGGCGCGCTCCATCCATGGCACGATGCGCGCCGGAATGGCCCGGCCCGCAGACTTTGCAGCAGCGCCGCGCCGCCGCAATCGCCATAATCGCGCCGCGCCACGGCCGCCCGCTTCTCCCGGCAGGCCGCAATTGAAGAAGAAACGCCGACCGATGTATCAGCTAGCCCGCCCCTTCCTGTTCTGCCTCGATGCGGAAAAAGCCCATGAGCTGGGCCTGAAATCGCTGGAACTGGCCTACCGCAGCGGACTGAATCCGCTGCTGGCCTCGCGTCCGGCGCCGCTGAGCGTAGCGCTCTGCGGCCTGCAGCTGCCCAATCCGGTGGGCCTGGCGGCCGGCCTGGACAAGAACGCCGCCCATGTGGACGCGCTCGCCGCGCTGGGCTTCGGCTTCATCGAAGTGGGCACGACCACGCCGCGGCCCCAGCCCGGCAATCCGCGCCCGCGCATGTTCCGCCTGCCCGAATACCAGGCCGTCATCAACCGCCTGGGCTTCAACAACGCCGGCGTGGACGCGCTGGTACGCAATGCCGAGGCGGCGCGCTTCGGCGGCGTGCTCGGCATCAATATCGGCAAGAACAAGGACACGCCGAACGAGAACGCGGTAGACGACTACCTGCACTGCCTGGAGCGCGTCTACGCCCGCGCCAGCTACATCACGGTGAACATTTCCTCGCCCAATACCCAGGGCCTGCGCGACCTGCAGGAAGAGGAAACCCTCAAGCGCTTCATCAGCACCCTGCGCGAACGCCAGGAACAGCTGGCCGCGCAGCACGGCGCGCGCAAGCCCATGCTGCTGAAGATCGCGCCGGACCTGGGCGAGGCCGAACTGGACGCCATCGCCGACGTGCTGCTGGCCACGCGGATCGACGGCCTGGTCTGCACCAACACCACCATCGCGCGCGACGCCGTCGCCGGCCATGCGCTGGCCGGCGAGGCCGGCGGGCTGTCCGGCCGGCCGGTGTTCGCGCCATCGACCGCGGTGCTCAAGGGCATGGCCGCGCGCCTGGGCGGAAAGGTGCCGCTGGTCGGCGTCGGCGGCATTCTCGAAGGCCGCGATGCCGCGGCCAAGATCGCCGCCGGCGCCAGTGCGGTGCAGGTCTACAGCGGCCTGGTCTACCGCGGCCCGGCGCTGATCGGCGAATGCGTGGAAGCGCTGCGCGCACGGGCCGGCGCATGAGCGGGTTCCGCCCGGCACCCGCGCGCCTGCAGGGCAACGGCTACAGCATTCTCGAAGATGCCTCGCTGGCCGGCCGCAATACCTTGCGCGTGGAAGCACGCGCGGAGCTGCTGGTCGATGTGCGCGACGCGGCCGCGCTGGCCGAGGTGCTGGCCTTCCCGCTGCTGCGCGCCGCGCCGCTGCTGGTGCTGGGCGAAGGCAGCAACCTGCTGCTCACCGGCGACGTGGCCGGCGCCGTGCTCACGCTTTCCACCCGCGGCATCCGCGTGCTGGCCGAGGATGCGGATGCCGTGATCCTGCGTGCCGAAGCCGGCGAATCCTGGAACGACCTGGTCCATTGGTGCCTGGGCCGCGGCCTGGGCGGCCTGGAAAACCTGGTGCTGATTCCCGGCACGGTCGGCGCCGCGCCGATCCAGAACATCGGCGCCTACGGCGTGGAACTGGGCGAATTCGTCCACCGCGTCCATGCCTGGGACCGCCAGGGCGGCGGCAGCGTGCAGCTGAGCGCGGCCGACTGCGCCTTCGCCTACCGCGACTCCCGCTTCAAGCAGCAGCCGCAGCGCTACATCGTCACGGCGCTGGAACTGCGCCTGGTCCGCAATGCGCCGCTGCGCCTGGACTATGCCGGCATCCGCCAGGAACTGGCCGCGATGCAGGTGGAAACGCCTGGCGCCGCTCTCGTCGCCGAGGCCGTCTCGCGCCTGCGCCGGCGCAAGCTGCCGGATCCGGCCGTCATCGGCAATGCGGGCAGCTTCTTCAAGAACCCCCTCGTCGACGCGGACCAGGCCGCGGCGCTCAAGGCGGCGTATCCGGATCTGCCGCTGTGGCCCGCGGCCGGAGGAGGCAGCAAATTGTCCGCGGCCTGGCTGATCGAACGCAGCGGCTACAAGGGCTTCCGCGCCGGCGACGCGGGCATTGCCGAACAGCATGCGCTGGTGCTGGTCAACCACGGCCGCGCCAGCGGCGCGCAGCTGTGGGCGCTGGCGCAGACGGTGCGCGCCGGCGTGGCCGAACGCTTCGGCGTGCAGCTGGAAGCAGAGCCGCGCGTAGTCTGAGGAACGCTACCGCCGATCCCGGACCTTGCGCCATTTGCGACGCTCTTCACGCCATTCATTTGCGTATGGATTAGCCTGCGGCGCTCCCTTCCGCTCTTTCCGGACCTGCCCATGGCCAGCGCCTTCGCCAGCCAGGTGTTTTCCCGCCGCAACCTGTTCCAGGCCCTGGCCGGCGCCGTGGGCGCCGACACGGCGCCCGCCATGCACCGTCCCGGCAAGGCGCCGCTCGCCGACACCGGCGAAGCCAAGTCCCAGCCCGAACCGAACCTGAGCCTGCCGCCGGCCGGCGTGCGCTGGCTGCAGAAGGCCACCTACGGCTACAGCAGCACCGAATACGCCCAGTTCCAGGCCCTGCCCGGGGCCAGCGACGACGAACGCTGGAGCAACTGGGTCGCGCGCCAGCTCAATCCCGCCGCGATCAGCGACAGCGCCTGCGATGCGCGCCTGGCCAGCGGCGGTTTCACCACGCTGGGCAAGACCCTGCCCCAGCTGTGGACCCAGCACCGCGTCGAGGACTACCTCACCCGCATCCAGCCCATCGCCGAAGTCGAATGCGCGACCACCATCCGCGCGGTCTACTCCCAGCGCCAGCTGTTCGAGGTGATGACGGATTTCTGGCACGACCACTTCAGCACCTTCGGCTGGGACTACGATTGCGCGCCGGTCTTCCCGCACTACGACCGCGACGTGATCCGGCCCAACGTGTTCGGCAATTTCCGCACCCTGCTCGAAGCGGTGTGCAAGTCCACGGTGATGATGTACTACCTGGACCTGCATGGCAGCTCCGCGGCCGGCCCGAACGAGAACTACGCACGCGAGTTGATCGAGCTGCATACGCTGGGCGCGGAAAACTACGCCGGCGTGCTCAGTCCGGACGATCCCTCGCTGGCCATGGGCACCGGCGGCGACGGCCTGAGCATCCGCCTCAAATACGTCGACGAGGATGTCTACGAAGCCTGCCGCGCGCTGACCGGCTGGACGCTGCGCAACGGCCACTGGAGCTATCCCGGCGACAACGACGGCACCTTCATCTACCGCGAGCTGTATTCCAGCGGGCTCTCCTGGCACGACCGCTTCACCAAATACGTGCTGAGCCGGCGCTTCGCCCCCGACATGGGCCAGCAGGACGGCATCAAGCTGTTCGACCTGCTGGCCTCGCACCCGGGCACGGCCATGTTCGTCGCGCGCAAGCTGTGCCGCCGCTTCATCAGCGACGAGCCGCCGCAGAGCCTGGTCAGCAGCATCGCCACGCTGTTCCTCAGCACTTGGCAGGCGCCGGACCAGCTCAAACAGGTGACCCAGGCCGTCCTGCTCAGCAGCGAATTCAAGAACAGCTGGGGCAGCAAGATGAAGCGCCCCTTCAATTCCCTGGCCGGCGCGCTGCGCGCCACCGGCGCGGACTACACGCCCACCCTGGCGACCTACGGCGCCAACACCTGGCCGACCAAGGACGAAATCAATTCGCGCCTGCAGCAGTGCGGCCAGCGCAAGTTCTACTGGCCATCGCCCAACGGCTATCCGGACAAGCTCGCGGCCTGGTCCAGCAGCGGCAGCCTGGCCATGACCTGGAAGCTGCTGGTGCGCCTGACCGAGATCCACAAGGAAGTCGGCTACGACAACAACCGCCCGTTCCTGATCGACATTCTGGGCCAGACCAACACTGCGCTGGCCAGCAACGACCGCACCGCCGCCAACATCGTCGGCTACTGGTGCGACCGCATCCTCGGCTTCCGCCCGGAGCCGGTGTACAGCAAGGCGGTGAATTTCCTGCGTCAGAACGCCGCGCCCACCGATGTGCTGACCTTGAACGAGACCTGGGCCGGCGGCGCCAATCCCAATCTCCGGAACCACTACACCCAGTCGCGGCTGCGCGCCACCGTCGCGCTGATCCTGTGCTGCCCCGACGCGCTGCGCCGCTGAGGAAACACTAGCCATGTTCGATCGTCGTGATTTCCTCAAGACCTGCAGCATAGGCTCCAGCGCGCTGGCCCTGGCCGCCGCGGGCAAGCTGGGTTTCGCCGCCGAGCGCGCCAACAGCTACGACACCTTGGTCGTGGTGTTCCTGCGCGGCGGCATGGACGCCCTCAGCCTGCTTTCCCCCGGCGGCAGCAACCCCAGCCGTGGCGACTACGAGACCAAGCGGCCTTCGCTCAAGGTGCCGCTGACCGGCACCGGCGCCGGCCTGGCCATCGCCGGCGACCAGTGGCGGCTGCATCCGCGCGCGCCGCAGTTGCGCGACCTGTACACCGGCAACAAGCTGGCCGTGGTGCTGGGCACCGGCATGCCGGCGCCAGTCACGCGCAGCCACTTCGACGCCCAGCTCAACATGGAACTGGGCCTGGCCGGCCAGGGCAACGGCGTGGGCTGGCTGGCGCGCGCCCTGGCCAGCGCCGGCCTGCCGCCGTCGGTGACCATGCCGGCAGTCAGTGCGGGCAGCATCACCGCCACGGCCCTGCTCGGCAGCACCGAATCCATCACCCTGGGCAGCGGCGCGGATTTCCGCATCGACAGCGGCTCCTGGGCCTGGAACATGGAACCGGATTTCCTCGGCACGGCGCCCGCCGGCGCGCGCGGCATCTTCAGCGTGCTGCCCGAACTGTGGACCGATTCCGGCACCCTCGAAGCAGCCGGACGCCAGACCCTCGACGCGCTCAGCGTCGTCAAACCCATCGACTTCGACGCCTACGCGCCGGCCAACGGCGCGGTCTATCCGGACACCGATTTCGCCGATCGCCTCAAGATGCTGGCCCAGCTGATCAAGCGCGACGTGGGCCTGCGTATCGCCACCATCGACCTCGGCGGCTGGGACACCCACGAAAGCCAGGGCAGCCCGGTCAACAGCTACGATCCGTTCGGCAACAAAGTGGAAGAGTTGTCGCGCGGGCTGCATGCGTTCTTCACCGATCTCAACGGCTCGGCCGCGAACAACTACGCCGCCACCACCAGCGTAGTGGTGATGAGCGAGTTCGGCCGCCGCGTGCGCGAGAACGACGGCGGCGGCACCGACCACGGCTACGGCAGCATCATGCTGGCCCTGGGCGGCGCGGTGAACGGCGGCCAGACCTACGGCACCTTCGGCGGGCTGGCCAACGCGCAGCTGTTTGAAGGCGCCGACGTGCAGGTCACCACCGACTACCGCCGCGTCATGTCCGAGGCGCTGATCCGGCGCCTGCGCAATCCCAATGTGTACTACGCCTTCCCCGGCTATTCCGGCTATGCGCCACTGGGCGTGTTCCAGGGCAGCGACCTGCCGCCGGCGAACTTCGACCAGATCTTCCGCAACGGCTTCCAGGCCTGAAGCCCCGCGGCGGGCGCACCGGGCGCGTCCGCCGCGCCCGCAAGTGTCTGCAGCCACGGGATTTTTTCTGCCGCGCCGCAGCATGCGGCGCGGCGCGGCGATTGAAATAGCGCTGCCGCGACGCTCTGCTAAACTCGACCTCCCGCCCCCCTGGGCACGCATACACCGCTGATGAGCGAGGACTCCCCTAGTACGCCCGCCCACCGTTCCTGGTTTGAACGTCTCAGCCAGGCACTGTCGGGCGAACCGCGCAATATCGAAGAGCTGCTCGACGAGCTGCGCCAGGCACAGGCCAACGGCCTGCTTTCCAATGACACCTTGTCCATGGTCGAAGGCGCCATCGAGGTCGCCGACCTCACCGTCGCCGATGTGATGGTGCCGCGCGGGCAAGTGGTCAGCCTGCCGGCCAACGCGCCGTTCCAGGACAACCTCGCCATCGTCATCGAGTCGGGCCATTCGCGCTTCCCGGTGCACGGCGACGAGAAGGACGAGATCCTCGGCATCCTGCTTGCCAAGGACCTGCTGCGCTGCCTGGCCGACGGCGTGCCGGCCGACATCCGCATGCTGCTGCGTCCGGTCGCGCTGATTCCCGCGTCCAAGAAGCTCAACATCCTGCTCAAGGAATTCCGCCTCTCGCACAACCACATGGCCATCGTCGTCGACGAATATGGCGGCGTGGCCGGGCTGATAACGATTGAGGATGTGCTGGAGCAGATCGTCGGCGACATCGACGACGAGCATGACGACGCCGACGAAGGCGAATCGCGCCAGATCCTGGCCGAGGTCGACGGCCAGTGGCTGGTGAATGCGCTGACACCGATCGGCGAGTTCAACCAGCGCTTCGGCAGCCACTTCCTGGACGAGGAATTCGACACCGTCGGCGGCATGGTCACGGCGGAGTTCGGCCACCTGCCCGAGGTCGGCGAGGAAATCGCCCTCGGCGGCTTCGACTTCCACGTCACCAAGGCCGACGACCGCCGCGTACACCAGTTCGCCGTGCGCGTGCATGCGGGCTGAGGCGCGCCGCGCCGGCGCGGCGCTGCTGCTCGCCCTGCTCTGGCTGCTGGCCGGCGCCGCCGCGGCGCAGGTGCAGACGGCGCCGGCGGCAATGCCGGACGCGGCGCAGGGCACGGCGGCGGATGCCGCCGAGCCGGGCTCGGAACTGCAGATCGCACTGCTGACCGTAGGCCCGGGCGAAATCTACTGGGAGCGCTTCGGCCACAACGCCATTGCCGTCCACGACCGCCGCAGCGGCGAGACGCTGAGCTACAACTACGGCATCTTCGATTTCGAGGAGGCGGATTTCTTCCTCAACTTCCTGCGCGGCCATATGCGCTACAGCATGGAAGTGGTGCGACTGGAGGAAGAACTGGCCTACTACCGCCGCGAAGGCCGCGCCGTGCTGCGCCAGGAGCTGGACCTCAGCCCGCGCCAGCGCCTGGCCCTGCGCGATTTCCTGCGCTGGAACCTGCGCCCGGAAAACGCCAAGTACCGCTACGAATACTTCACCTCGAACTGCTCCACCAAGGTCCGCGACGCGCTGGACAAAGTACTCGGCGGCGCGATACGTCGCGCGCTGGAAGGCCGTTCGCGCGGCTATACCTACCGCCTGCAGGCCGACAGCCTGATGGCGCCGATTCCCGAACTGATGCTGCCCATGGACCTGGGCCTGGGCCCGTACGCGGACCGGCGCCTGTCGTTCTGGGAGGAAAGCTTCATCCCCGCCGCTTTCGCCCAGCACCTGGGCGAGGTGCAGATCGGCCAGGACGAAGGCCGGCCGCGGCCGCTGGTCAGCGCCACGCAGGAACTCAGCCGCGCCGCGCCCGCACTGGCCGCGGCCGAACGCAGCTTTCTGCGCCGCCACGGCCCGTATCCGCTGGGCTACGCCCTGCCGGTGGGTGCGATCAGCGCCGCCCTGGCCCTGGGCCTGCTGCTGCTCGCCCGCACGCAGCGGCCGCGCGCGGGACTGCTGTTCGCACTGGCCGGCATCGGCTTCGCGCTCGTCGCCACGCTGGCCGGGCTGCTGCTGCTGGGCCTGTGGAGCCTGACCGAACACGTCTCCGCCTGGCGCAACGAGAATCTGCTGCTGCTCAATCCGCTGTGGCTGCTGCTGCTGCCGGCGCTGTGGCGCACGCGCGATCCGGACTGGCGCAGCCGCGGCTTCAGCCGCGCCCTGGCCTGGCTGGTGCTGCTGTCGGCGCTGGCCGCGCTGGCGCTGAAACTGCTGCCGGCCTCGGTGCAGGACAACGCGGTCTGGCTGGCACTGCTGTTGCCGCCGCAGTTGGCGCTGGGGTGGCGGCTGTTGCGGCGCTGAGGGCCGGGAACCGGGACCCGGGATTGGAAAAGGCGTGGCGCGCGGGCGCTGCGCTTTTTGGCTTCGCCGGTGAACGCGCAAAGTTGGCGAAATCGTCCAATGGTATTTGTGCCGCGGGCCACTAGAATCGCCGCATGCCCTCGTACCTGCGCCAGCTCGCCGTGCTGCTGTCGTTCGCCTGCACCGCGGCAGCGCAGGCGTCCGGCCCGTTGCAGGTGCGCCTGGCTTCGCTGGAATGGCCGCCCTACGTCGGCGCGAAGCTGCCCGGCCAGGGCTATGCCGCCGAAGTGGTGCGCGCGGCCTGCGCCCGCGGCGGCGTGGAAGTGCAGCTGGACCTGATGCCCTGGGCGCGCGCGCTGCTGCTGGCCCTGCGCGGCGATGTCGCCGGCGTCATGCCCGAATACCGCAATGCCGAGCGCGAGGCGCAGTTCGCCTTCTCCGCGCCGTTTCCCGGCGGTCCCGTGGGCCTGTACAAACGCCGCGGCGCGGACATCGCCTACGCGGTCAATCCGGGACAGGATCTCGACGCCGCCCTGCGCAGCATCGCCAGCCATCGCATCGGCATCGTGCGCGATTACGTCAACAACGCCACCTTCGACCGCGCCGACTATCTGCAGCGCGAGGAAGGCGCCAGCGACGGCGTCAACCTGCGCAAGCTCGCCCACGGCCGGCTGGACCTGGTCTTCATCGACCGCTGGGTGGCCGGCCACCTGCTGCACACCGACCCGCTGCTGCGCGGCGCGCAGCTGGAAATGCTGCAGCCGCCGATCGAGGAACCGGCCCTGCATATCGCCTGGTCGCGCCAGTCCGCCGCCGCCGCGCGGGCGCGCGGCGCCTGCGACGCCGGCCTGGACCAGCTGCGGCGCGACGGCACCATCGCGCAGCTGCGCCAGCGCCATGGCGTGGGCGGTGCCGGCGACTGAGCATGCCTTGGCTCGGCCAGTCCTGTATGGCTGCAAAAACGCGGCGACGTACAAGAACCAGCCGGCCGGCTCACATCCGAAGTAACAAACCGGCGGCTTTCCGGTGCCGGCGGCGCAGTCGGTGCGAACGGCGGCTGAGCCTGGCCCGCAGCAGGCCGCCCCACCTCAGCTGTGCTGCACCTGTCTCTGCCGCGCATAGCCCAGCGCCTCGCTCTCGCGCAGGCCGCAGCCGAACAACTGGCCCTGCAGCAGATCGCAGCCTATGTCTTCGAGGAAACGCCGCTGCCCCGCCGTCTCCACGCCTTCGGCAGCGACCTGCAACCCCAGGCTGTGGCCCAGGCCGACGATGGCGCGCACGATGGTCGCGTCGCTGAGATCGGTGAGCACGTCGCGCACGAAGCTCATGTCGATCTTGAGCTTGGTCACCGGCAGTTCCTTGAGATAACCCAGCGAGGCATGGCCGGTGCCGAAATCGTCGATGGCGATGCCCACGCCCAGCGCGCGCAGGCGGCGCAGGGATTCGGCCGCGTATTTGACGTTGTCGACGATCGCGGTCTCGGTGATCTCCAGCTCCAGCGCCGCGCCGGGCAGGTTGTGCACCTCCAGCACGGCGGCGACGCGCTCGTGCAGGTTGCGTTCGCGCAGCTGCGCACCGGATACGTTCACCGACACCGCCAGCCCGGGCTGGCCGTTGGCGCGCCACAGCGCCGCGCGCGCGCAGGCCTGGCGCAGCACCCAGTCGCCCAGCACCGGGATGGTGCCGTTCTCCTCGGCCAGGCGGATGAAGCTGGCCGGACGCAGCAGGCCGAACTGCGGATGCTGCCAGCGCAGCAGCGCCTCCATGCCCTGTACGCGCCCGCTGCGCGCCTGCACCAGCGGATCGAACACCAGGTCCAGCTCGTCGCCCAGGCTGCCGCGGCGCAGATCCTGGCTGAGCCGGCGCCGCGTCGCGGTCTCGTCGTCGCGCGCCGCGTCGAAGAACGCCGCGCCGCCGAGGCCGTCGCCCTTGGCCTGGGCCAGGGCAGATTCGGCATTGTGCAAAAGTCCCTCGGCGCTGTCGGCGTCGTCAGGATAGATGGCGCTGCCGCCGCGCACGGCCAGCTGGAACTGCCCTGCGGCCAGCTCCAGCGGCCGCAGCAGGGCCTGCTGCACCTGCTGGAACAATTCCTCCACCGCGGCGCGGCTGCCGCCTTCGTGCAGCAGCAGGGCGAACTTGTCCTCGACCACGCGGGCGACGAAGACGCCTTCGATCGCATCCAGCCGGCGCGCGAATTCGCGCAGGATGTCGTCGCCGACCGCGCGGCCATAGGTGTCGTTGATCGCGCGCAGGCCGCACAGATCCAGCAGCAGCAGGGCCAGCGGCGCGCCGCGGCTGGACGCGGTGGCGACGGCATGGCCCAGGCGCGTCAGCAGCAGCTGGCGGTTGGGCAGGCCGGTGAGATCATCGAACTGCTGCAGATAGCTCGCGCGCGCCTCCGCCTCCGCACGGCGCACCAGATTCTCGCGGATGCCGGCCAGCAGCGTGTTCATGGCTTTGGCGAGGCGGCCCAGTTCGTCGTGCTCGTGCCCGGCGGGCACGCTGACCGAGGCCGTCTCCGGCGTGAGCGTATCGGTATCGGCCAGCTCGTCGGCCAGGCGTTCCAGCGGGCCGGTCAGCACGCGGCTGACCACGGCCAGCAGCACCAGCCCCAGCAGCGCCGCCCAGATCAGCCCGGCGCCCAGCACCAGGCCGGTGCGGGCGAGGAAATCGCGCCCGAGCACGAAGGTGTCCACGCCGACATGCAGCTCGCCCAGGGCGGCGCCGCCGCGCGGGTTCTCCAGCGTACCGCGGTAGTCGCGCTCGGCGCCGAACAGGCTGTCGCTGATGCGCCGCCAGGGGCTGCGCAGCAGCTCGCCCTCGCGCCGCGCCAGCACGGTGTCGGGAAACATGCGGATCTCGGCGCGGTAGACGCCGGGATAGGCGGTCAGGCCTTCCAGCACCTGGCCGGCCAGGTCGGTGTCGATCTCGTACACCGCCTCGGTCGCGGCGCGGTGCAAGGTATTGAGCGCCTGATGGCCGGAATGATCCAGCTGCTGGCTGTGGCTGCGCGCATCGGCCAGCACCTGGCCCAGCGACAGGGCGCCGCCGATCAGCAACGTCCCCAGCAGTACGATGCGGGTCAGTCGCGTACTCAAACGATCACGGCGCGGCAGTCGATCGGATTCCACGCGGGCAACCTGGGAGATGGGCCGGTCGAGTGTAGCCCACTCGCCCGGACTTGGTGCCCGGCATCGCGGCGGTCGCAGGCGAATTTCCGCGTGAGCGCAGTCGCGGCGCGCTGTCGCCGCCGCGCATCGTCCGCATGCGCGCATCGGCCGGACAAGCGCGACGCCGTACGGATGCCGGCCGGGTTCGCCTTCCGCATGCGCGCGCCGCACCACCGGCCGCGTTCTGCACCGGCGAATGCCGCAGTGCGCAGCGCAAGCGCCTTGCATGAACGGTTTGCGCGGTTTTCCAGCGCCGCGGCATCTGCCCGCAACACCGCAATCCAGCGCCTGCATTGCAGCACCGCCTGTTGCATTCGCTGCGCGCGGAAGCTTTTCCGCGCCTGCTACTCTTGCGCTACCCCAGCGGTCCGCGGCCTCCATGCGCACTCACGCCACGCAAGGCATCAACTATCCCCTGCTGCTCGCCGTGCTCGCCCTGCATGCCGGCGTCTTCGCCTGGGCGCTGCGCCAGCCTGCGTTCGCACCGTCGCCGCAACGCACCGCGGCGCGCGCGGAAACCGCGCCGCCGGGCAATACCACGCCCAGGCCCGACGCGCAGCGCCGCAGTGAAACAGCAGTTACCGACGACGAGATCCCCGCCGCCGACGATCCGCGCCGCGCCTTCACTCCGCAGCAATGGCGCGACAATCAGCAGCGCGCCGCGGCCGCGCTGCTGCAGCGCGAACTCGGCGCACTGGCCGCCGTCGCCGCGCGCGATCCGGCCCAATTGCCGCGCGCGCTGGAACAGGGCCTGGCCCGCGGCGACCGCGCCGCCGCCCAGGCCGCCGCGGCACTGCACGAGGAATGCAGCCAGTTCGACGCCGCCGCACTGCAATCGGCGCCGCCGATCTTGCTGCAGGACATCGCAGCGCCATTGCAGCCGCTGCTGCGCGCCCGTTTCGATGCGCGCCTGCAGCGCCTGCGCGAACAGGCGCGCCGCTGCGCCGCCTGGAACCAGGCCCAGGCCACGCTGGCCACGGCGCGGCGCGACTATGCCGGCCGGGCCAACGCGGATGCGCACGAAGCGCTGCGCGTACAGCAGCAGCTGCAACCGGCCACGCCGGATCTGCTCGCGCGCCTGCGCCAGGGCCTGGAGCAAGTGTGGCGGCAGAACAGCGACGCCGCGGTCGGGCGCAATCTCGCCCTGCTGCTGTTGAACGAGGACGATGCGACGCGGCGCGAGCTGGGCCTGCGCCTGCTGCTGCAACTGGGCGAACAGGACGACAGCCAGGCCGACTTCGTGGCCGCGGTGCTGAACCAGGGCTACGGCAAGCTGCCGCGGCAGCCCGTGCTGGCCGCAACCTGGCAGCGCCGCGCCGCCGATCTCGGCAGCGACAGCGCCATCGGCGGCGAACTGCAGCAGGAGCCGGTGCGCGCATCAGCCGAACAGGCCTGGTCCTGGCGCGCCTGGCGGGTGTGGCTCAATGCACAGGGCTGTTACGTCCGGGCCGCCCGCGCGGACGACGCCCTGCTCGCGGACGACCTGCGCGCGCTGCAGCAGCTGGATACGCAGCTGGACGCTGCCGCCCGCGGCCGCGCCGGCCGCCTGTACCGCGAACGTCTGGCGCAGTGGGGCGAACGCGCCCGCACCGCGCGCCACTGCGGCAACGCGCCCGCAACGGAACGATAGCCCTGCACCACGGCGCGGCCGTCGATTGAAATATTTGCGAATATTTCAACGACCGCCCGGCGGCGGCGGCAGCTGCGCGCAGCGCGCGGCGAGGAATTCGCGCAGCGCCTGCACCGCGGGGCTGAGCAGGCGCCGGTCGGCGCAGATCAGATGCAGCGGCGCGGCTTCGCCGCGCCAGTCCGGCAGCAGCGCCTCCAGCCGGCCGGCGGCGACATCGGCGCAAATATCCAGCCAGGATTTGTAGGCCAGCCCGCGCCCGGCCACGGCCCAGCGCCGCACCGCGTCGCCGTCGTCGCTGATGCGGTCGCCGTCCACCGTCACCACACAGTCGCCGCCGCTGCCATGGAAACGCCAGCGTGCGTGCAACTCGTCGCTGAGCAGGAAGCGCAGGCAGTTGTGCTGCTTGAGATCCTGCGGCTGCTGCGGCCGGCCGTGGCGCTG
Source organism: Tahibacter harae (assembly GCF_024437735.1). Classification (GTDB taxonomy): domain Bacteria; phylum Pseudomonadota; class Gammaproteobacteria; order Xanthomonadales; family Rhodanobacteraceae; genus Tahibacter; species Tahibacter harae. Next base: position 131,116 of record NZ_JANFQO010000003.1, read on the forward strand.
CAGATACGCCGGTGCCGCGCACAGCACGCGCCGGTTGTGCGGCAGCAGCGGCAGCGCGACCAGGGCCGAATCCGCCGGCGCGCCGTAGCGCAGCGCCAGGTCCACCGGCTGGCGGTAGACATCGGCCAGACGGTCCGACAGCTGCACGCGCAGGCGCAGCGCCGGATGCGCGGCGAGAAAATCGTCCAGCCAGGCCAGCACACCGTTGCGGCCCAGGTCCGAAGGCAGCGACAGCTGCAGGCTGCCGCGCAGTTCCGAGGCGGCGCCGCGCAGGGCCTGCTCGCCTTCAGCCAGGGTCTGCAGGGCCAGGCGGCAATGCTGCAGGAAACGTTCGCCGTCGGGCGTCAGACGCAGGCTGCGGGTGGAGCGCACGAACAGGCGGGTGTGCAGCTCGGCTTCCAGGCGCTTGATCGCGGCGCTGGCCGCGGCCGGGCTCAGGTCCAGGCTGCGCGCGGCGGCGGAAAAGCTGCCGCTGTCGGCGGCGCGGACGAAAAATTCCAGCTCGATCAGGGCCTTCATCGCTGCGCCGCCGGCCTCATCTTCAACCATTGATTGAAACTGATTCGGTAATTGCCGCGTTTTTCTCGCCAAGTCAATCAATCACGCTAGCGCCATCGCAGCACGGGAGAGCCCCATGGACGCCGCCGACGCCAGCACCCCGCCCTACCGCTGGCAGTTCGACCATATCAACCTGCGCGCCGGCGACAGCCCGGGGCTGCAGCAACTGTTCGGCCAGATCCTGGGCCTGCAGCCCGGCTACCGCCCGCCGTTCCCGTTTCCGGGCGATTGGCTATACCGCGACGGCCAGGCCTGGCTGCACCTGGTGCGCGGCACCGGCCAGGGCGAGCAGGTGCAGTTCGGCCATATCGCCTTCCGCACCGACGAGCCGGCCCCGCGCCTGCTGGCGCGGGTGCGCGCCAGCGGCCTGCACCACGAGCTGCGGAAAATTCCACAAGAGAACTGTGCACAGATCTTCGTGCGCCTGCCCGGCCTGGTGGTGGAACTGGCCGCACCGCTGGACGCCGGCACTGCTGCCGGCTGCATTGCCGACCATAAGGAACACTTTGCATGAACACGCCGACCGACCGCGGCCGCCGCGAATTTCTCCACACCGCCGGCCAGGCCGGTCTCGCCGCCGGCGCGCTGGCCGGCCTGGCCAGTAGTGCCTCGGCCAAGGAAACCGCATCCGCGCCGCGCAGCGGCAGCAGCAACGCGGCTGCGCCGGCCGAGGCCCGGCATTGGCCCAATGGCGCACGTCTCATCCTGTCCATCTCCATGCAGTTCGAAGCCGGCGGCGAGCCGGCCGAAGGCGCCGACAGTCCGTTCTCGGCCAGTCCGCTGCCCGCCGGCACGCCGGACCTGGCGGCGCAGACCTGGTTCCAGTACGGCTACCGCGAAGGCGTGCCGCGTCTGCTGGACCTGTGGGACAAGCACGGCGTCAAGGTGACCTCACACATGGTCGGCGCCGCAGTGCTGAAGAATCCGGCGCTGGCGAAAGAGATCGTGCGCCGCGGCCACGAAGCCGCCGCCCACGGCATGGACTGGAAGCCGCAGTTCGGCCTGGGCCGGGCTGCCGAGCTGGCCTTCGTCCGCGCCGGCGCTGAAGCGGTGGAAAAGACCACCGGCCAGCGCCCGCGCGGCTACAACTGCAACTGGCTGCGGCGCAGCCCGGATACCTTGTCGGTGCTGCAGGAACTGGGCTTCATCTATCACATCGACGACCTCAGCCGCGACGAGCCCTTCATCGTGCCGGTAGACGGCAAGGACTTCGCCGTCGTGCCCTATACCCTGCACTGCAATGACATCGTGCTGATCGAAGGCCGCCATTTCTCCAGCCGCCAGTTCTACGAACAGCTCAAGGACGAGTTCGACCAGCTCTACGCCGAGGCCGGCAGCCGCCGCCGCATGATGTCGCTCAGCACCCACGACCGCATCGGCGGCCGCCCCGCCGTAGTCAAGGCGCTGGACGATTTCCTCGCCTACGCCCTGGCCAAACCCGGCGTCGCCGCCGCACGCAAGGACCAGATCGCCGAATGGGCGCTCAAGGACAGCGCCACGCGGCGCGAGGCCGTCGCGACCTGAGCTGCCGGTTGAAAGATCCGCCTGATTTCCAGGCACACGCCGTCAGCTCCAGCCTGCGCCAGCGCTGCACTTCCCGGCATCCGCGCACGCGGCTATATCCGTTACCCGAACGCCCGCAAACGCCCCGAAGCCACACGCTTCGAACCGCCAATCCCGAATCCCAACCCCGGATCCATCCCATGAAAGCCATCGGCTACTACAAGAACCTCCCCATCGACGACGCCCATGCCCTGGTCGACCTGGACCTGCCCGAACCCCAGCCCGGTCCACGCGACCTGCTGGTGGAGATCCGCGCCGTCTCGGTCAATCCCGTAGACACCAAGCTGCGCCGCAACGCCGCGCCGGCCGAGGGCCAGGCCCGCGTGCTCGGCTTTGACGCCGCCGGCGTGGTGCGCGCGGTCGGCTCTGAAGTGAGCCTGTTCAAGCCTGGCGACCGCGTCTGGCATGCGGGTTCCATCGTGCGGCCGGGCTCGAACGCCGAGCTGCAACTCGTCGACGAACGCATCGCCGGACATATGCCGGCCAGCCTGGACTTCGCCCAGGCCGCGGCCCTGCCGCTGACCGCCATCACCGCCTGGGAACTGCTGTTCGACCGCCTGCAGGTCAGCCGCGAGCACAGCGGCGGCCAGACCCTGCTGGTCACCGGCGCCGCCGGCGGCGTGGGTTCCATCCTGGTGCAGCTGGCGCGCCGCCTCACCGGCCTGCGTGTGATCGGCACTGCCTCGCGCGCGGAAACGCGCGACTGGGTGCTGGGCCTGGGCGCGCACGACGTGCTCGACCACAGCCGTCCGCTGGCCGGGGAACTGGGCCGCATCGGCGTGTCCGCGCTCGACTACGTCGCCAGCCTGACCCATACCGACCAGCACTACGATGCCTTCGTCGAAGCCCTCCGGCCGCAGGGCCGCCTGGGCCTGATCGACGATCCGGCCACGCCGCTGGACGTGATGAAGCTCAAGCGCAAGGCGCTGTCGCTGCACTGGGAGATGATGTTCACCCGGCCCCTGTTCGAGACCCCGGACATGATCGAGCAGCACCGCCTGCTCGGCGAAGTGGCGCGCCTGATCGACGCCGGCGTGATCAGGACCACGCTGGGCGAGCACTACGGCCGCATCGACGCCGCCACCCTGCGCCGCGCCCACGCGCTGATCGAAAGCGGCAAGGCGCGCGGCAAGATCGTGCTGGAAGGCTTCGCCGCCTGAGACCCGGCCGCGGCCGGCTCCGGGCCGGCCGCGCGGCGGTTTGCGCTGCCGGCGGCTTGCGGCATCATTGCCGCGCCTTTACGTGCGAGCCGCCCATGAATCTTGCTCCCAGCGCCAACCCGCCCCTGCCGGTGGACCCGCACACCATGGTGGTCAACTGCGTGGCGTATTCGACCGACACCGGGCAGCGCCTGCGCGACATCACCATCGCCGAGATCAGCGAGGTGCTCAAGGACAAGAGCAATTTCGTCTGGGTCGGCCTGCACGAGCCCGACGAAAGCCTGCTGGAGCGGCTGCAGGAGGAATTCGACCTGCACGAGCTGGCGGTGGAAGATGCCCACGCCGCGCACCAGCGCCCCAAGATCGAGGTTTACGGCGATTCCCTGTTCATCGTCGTGCACACCGCCCAGGCCGTCGGCAGCAAGATCGAATTCGGCGAGACCCACATCTTCCTCGGCCGCAACTACCTCGTCACCGTGCGCCACGGCGCCTCGCTTTCCTACCAGCCGGCACGACGCAGCTGCGAACAGTCGCCGGAACTGCTGGCGCTGGGGCCGAGCTACGGCCTCTACGCGGTGCTCGATTTCATCGTCGACAACTTCCTGCCCATCGTGCGCGATTTCCGCAGCGAGCTGCAGGACCTGGAAAAGGACATCTTCGAGGACACCTTCAAGCGCGACACCATACGCAATCTGTACGAGTTGAAAAAGGAACTCGTCACCCTGCGCCTGGCCGTGGCGCCGCTGCAGGACATCCTCAACCAGCTGATGCGCTTCCACCCCAGCCTGATCCGCGACGATGTGCGGCTGTACTTCCGCGATGTATCCGACCACGCTGCGCGCATCAACGAAGCCACCGACACCATGCGCGAGATGCTCACCGCGGCCATGAGCGTGAACATGTCACTGGTCACGGTGGCGCAGAACGAGGTGGTCAAGCGCCTGGCCGGCTGGGCCGCCCTGCTCGCCGCGCCCACCCTGCTGACCAGCTGGTACGGCATGAACTTCCGCAACATGCCGGAGCTGGAAAGCGGCTATCACTATTTCATCATCGCCACCGTCGCCATCATCGGCGGGCTGTTCCTGGTGCTGCGCCGGGCCAAGTGGCTGTAGCACCCGGCCGGAATTGCCAGGCAGTCCGCAGTTTCCGCCGCGGCCCGGCGCCGGGCTGCGAGGATCGCCGCCGCCGCGACAGTTCAGCCAGGGACTGACGGCAGCGGCGCGGCGAAAGCACCGTCTGCCGGCCGCCCCCCTGAATGCCGAGCTTGCCCATGCTGGCTGTCACCGCCCCCGCGCCGTCGCGGCGCCGCACCATCGCGAGCCCTGCCGCGCCGGCCCGGCGGCATAAGCCACATTTCAGATCTTCACAAGTCCACCACACGCCTAGGCAGGTTTTAACCGTTTGGTTACGATCGGCTGCAGATACCAGCCCGCGACCGCCCTGCATGCCGAACGGTCTAGACCTCGTGCCCGCCGCCACGCCGCCACCTGATGCAGAGCTTGCCGCGCGCGTCGCCCGCGGCGACCGCGCCGCCGAGACGCTGCTGGTGCTGCGCTACACCCGCGCCGTGCTGGCGGTATTGCACAAGCGCCTGCCGCAGCAGCCGGAACTGGCCCGCGACCTGGCCCAGGAAACCTTCATCATCGCCTTCGCCCGCCTGCGCGGCGAAGGCATGGACGACCCGGAGCGCCTGGCCGGCTTCCTGCGCAAGACCGCGATCCACCTGGTCATCGGCGAACTGCGCAAGACCGCGCGCCGGCGCACCGACGCCGACAGCGGCAGCATCGCCGATACCCTGGACGAGGCCGCCGGCCCGGCCGCCGTGCTCGAACGCGAGCAGACCAACCACATCGTGCGCCACGTCATCGCCGAGATGCCGGTGGCGCGCGACCGCGACCTGCTCTGGCGCTACTACGTGCTGGAGCACGACAAAGCCTCGCTGTGCCATGCCTTCACCCTGAGTCTCGAACATTTCGACCGGGTGGTGCACCGCGCGCGTACCCGTTTCAAGGAATTGGTGGAGAAATACCATGTGTCCGCGCCCTGAATCCCGAGCGCAGGCCAGCCTGCCGCGGCAGCCGCGACGATGAACGTGTCCTTCCCGCCGCAAAGCGAGCGCATCCGCGCCTATCTGGACGACCAGCTGGACGAGGACGAACTGGAGCACTTCGAGCTGGAGCTGTTCAGCGATCCGCAGCTGCTGGACGCGGTCGAATCCGAACGCCTGCTGCGCCAGGGCCTGCGCGATCTCGATGCCGAGCTGCGCGAGCGCGTGCAGCGCCTGGGCCCGCCCCCTGCCGTTGCGGCCGCCGCCGCGCGGCGCCCGCCCCTGCCGCTGCTGCCCATGGCCGCCGCATTGCTGCTGGGCCTGATCCCCGCCGGCCTGCTCTGGCTGCACGGCAATCCCGCCGCCAGTGTCGGCAATGTGCACCAGGCCCAGCTGGGCCAGCTGCGCGGCGCCGCGGTGCGGCTGCAACTGCCGCCCCAGGCCGACAACCTGCTGCTGCTGATCCCTCAGCTGGCGCGCGAGGGCGTGGACAATTACCGCGTGGAGATACAGGGGCCGGGCGCGTTGCGCCTGGAACGCGACAAGCTGGTGCCGGGGCTGGACGGCCAGCTCAGCTTCTCCGTGCCGGCGGCGCAGCTGCTGGCCGGCGACTACAGCGGACGCATCATCGCCCGGCGCAGGGATGGCGGCAGCGAGACCGTGGGCGAGCTGAACTTCCAGCTGGAAAAGCTCGCCGCCGCGCGTTGAACGGCGCGGCCATGCGCCGCAGCCGGCCCGTCGTCCCGGGCGCGCGGCAACCGGCGCCGCGCTGAACGCGCCGCGTCCCGTACCTGATCCAGGTCGCGGCAGGTTGCGCGCCGGCTGCGCCGCCGGCACTGCGCTCAGGCGGCCGGCACCCGGCGCGAACGCCACAGCAGATAGAGGCCAATCAGGATCAGCGGCAGCGACAGGATCTGCCCCATGGTGACCCAGCCGAACGCCAGATACCCCAGCTGCGCATCCGGCTCGCGCACGAATTCCACGCTGAAGCGGAAGATGCCGTACAGCAGCGCGAACAGGCCCGACACCGCATAGCGCGGCCGCGGCTTTGCCGAGAACAGCCACAGCACGACGAACAGCAGCACGCCTTCGAGCAGCATCTCGTACAGCTGCGAAGGATGGCGCGCCTCGTGATTGAGCTGGCCGGCCTGGTACAGGGCCAGCAGCTCCTGGTGGGTCTTGTTCATGTGTTCCAGCGTGCGCGGGAAGATCACGCCCCAGGGCAGGTCAGTCTTGCCGCCCCAGAGTTCCGCGCCGATAAAATTGCCCAGGCGGCCGAAGCCCAGGCCTATCGGCACCAGCGGCGCGACGAAATCCATGGTGTCGAAGAAATGCACGGCATTGCGCCGCGACCAGACCCAGCACGCCACCATCACGCCGAGCAGGCCGCCGTGGAAGGACATGCCGCCTTCCCATACGCGCAGCAGCGAAACCGGATCGGCGATGATCTGCTTGCCGCCGTAGAACAGCATGTAGCCCAGTCGCCCGCCGACGATCACGCCGATCATGGCGTAGAAGATCAGGTCGGAATATTGCTCGTAGCTCACCGGCAGACGTCCCGCCGCCAGCCGCCGCTTGCCCAGCCACCAGCCGAACAGACCGCCCAGCACGTACATCAGGCCGTACCAGTGGATGGCGACCGGCCCCAGCGAAATGGCGATCGGATCGATGTCGTGGAAATAAGGCATCGCGCAGTTCCGGCAAGGCAAACCCGGATTCTCGGTCGGGCCGGGCGGCCCCGTCCAGCCGGCGCGGGACGGGTGGCGCGCGCGGCGCCGGGTCCGGCGAGGAAGGCGACGGCGTATTGCCGTCCGGCGACAGCCGATGCACGCCACCGGCAACCGTCGCGAGCCGGTGCCGCAACGCGGTCCGTACAGGCACTCCGGCGCTGGACCCAGCCTCCGCTCCGTCCCGCGCAAACCGCCATTCCCGCCCGGCGCCGCGGCTTGCCCAGGATCGCGCGCTATGCTTGACTGGGCTTTCACGCGCAATTGACGGCCCGCCCCACGCCGCGCTGCGCGTACCGTCGGGGGAAGTTCGCATACACATGGATACGGCAAATCCGGGCCGCCTGGCCTATCTGCTTTCATGGCTGCTGTGGCCGTCGCTGTACGGGCTGGGCCTGTACGGCTGCCATCTCGCCCTGGCCAGCGCGCATCCGCTGGCCTGGTTCAACGTGGTCTATATCTCGCTGGTGCTGTGCATCGCCGTGCTCGAACGGCTGATGCCGCATGAACCGCAATGGCTGCTCGACGACGGCGAGACCGGCAGCAATCTCGCCCACACCCTGTTCACCAAGGGACTGGTGCAGATCGGCGCGGCGCTGGCCGCCACCGTCAGCATGGTCACCGCCGGTGCGCTGCAGCCGGCGACCACGCCGGCGCTGTCGCTGTGGCCCGCGCACTGGCCGCTGCTGCCGCAGGTGATCCTGGGCCTGGTCATCGCCGAGCTGGGCCTGTACGTGGCTCACCGCGTCGCGCACGAATGGCCGGCATTCTGGCGCTTCCACGCCCTGCACCACAGCGTCACGCGGCTGTGGGTGGTCAACACCGGCCGCTTCCACATCGTCGATACCTGCTTCAAGGCCGTGCTGGGGCAGATCCCGCTGTATCTGCTGGGCGCGCCGCTGCCGGTATTCCTCTGGATCAGCGCCGTCACCGCGGTGACCGGCCTGCTCACCCACTGCAACGTGGTCATGCGCACCGGCATGCTGGACTGGGTCTTCTCCACGCCCGCCCTGCACCGCTGGCACCACTCCAAGGTACTGCCCGAAGGCAACCGCAACTACGGCGAGAACCTGGTGCTGTGGGACCAGCTGTTCGGCACCTACCACAACCCGCCGCAGCGCCCGCCGGTGGACATAGGCATACCGGGCAAGATCGCCCGCGGCTTTGTCGCCCAGCTGCTGCAGCCGTTCCATGCGGAGGGCGTCAGGCAGATCATGACCAAGCGGTTCGACGTGCAGCGCAAGAACTGATCCACGCCGCGATGCCGGTCTCTGCGCCGACGTTGATCGCGGCGCACGGGATCCTCCGCGGCATCGGCCGGGCACACTTCGATTGCCGTACGCTGCGCCAGCCGCGGAACCCGGCGCAGTGCTCAGGGTCTGCGCTACTTCTCGCCGGCCTGCTTTTTTCTCATTGTCCATCGCGCGGCCTGCCGGTCCCGCGCCAGCAAACCGCTTCACTACCGAGCCTGCCCATGCGACTGCCTCTCCTGCTCAGCCTGCCCCTGTTTCTGACCGCCACCCACGCCATCGCCGCCGACTGCCCGCCGCCGGCCGACGGCAAGCCTCACGGCAATCGCCTGCGCTGGGCCACCGCGAGCGAACAGGACAGCTTCGGCTTCGAGGTATTCCGCGCCGAAAGCGAGAACGGCGAAGCGGCCAGGATCACCCGGAATCCCATCCTCGCCGCCGGCACCACCGACGAAACCCACAACTACGAATACCGCGACGAGGCAATAGATCCAAAGCGCGACTACTGGTACTCGGTGGACCTGATCCATACCGACAATTCGCGCGAACGGATCATTTCGGCGTGGAAGGCGCCGGCGAAGTGTGCGGGCAAGTGACAGGCGCGGCGTTGCGGCAAGGTTCCCCGCCTGAGCGCAGGCACGTTCCCCGCACGCAGTGAGGACAGCCCCGGATTGCTCCGGGGCGCCACCTACTTCACTGCCACTCAAGCCTTGAACGTCCGCCACGGCCGCAGCCGCACCGCCGCACGCAGCAGTCCGGCATCTTCCTGTGCGGCGATCACCGGACCTATCGGCTTGTACGCCTCCGGCGCTTCCTCCCAGCGGCGCTCTTCGCGCAGCGCGAGGCAGCGCCAGGTTTCAGTACCCTGCGATGCGGCCGCTTCGCGCCGCATGGCCTGGCGGCGCACCGCGCGGCCGGCGCCGTGGCTGCACGACCAGAGCCAGTCCGCATTGCCCAGACCCGACACCAGATACGACGCATCGCCCATGGAGCCCGGCAGCAGCGCCCACTGCCCTGCCTGTGCCGGCGTCGCGCCCTTGCGGTGCAGATTGAGGCCCTGCTCGCGGGTCACCACGTTGTGCGGCACATCGACCACCAGCCGCGAGCCGCCGGCGCCGACGCAGGCTTCCAGCGCCTCGCGCACCCATTCGGCGATGACGACGCGATTGAGCCAGGCATAGCGCGCCGCCGTGCCCATGGCCTGCAGGAAGCCCTCCGCTTCGGCGCCGCGCAGCGCGTAGAGGCGGCTCTGCGGATGCTTGTGGCCGGCCGGCCACAGGGCGCGGGCGCGGTCCATCCAGCGCTGGCCCACATGGAAACCCATGCCGCGCGAACCGCTGTGGATCATCACGACGACCTCGCCCACGCGCAGGCCGGCCGCGTAGGCGACATGCCGGTCCAGCACCGCTTCGACAATCTGGAATTCCACGAAGTGGTTGCCCGAACCGACCGTGCCCAGATCAGGGGCGCGCACCGTGCCGCTGCCCTCGGTCCAGGCCTCCGGCGCATGCGCCGCATTGCCGCCGAAGGACTGCAGCGCAATGCAGTCGCGCACTTCGCGCAGCAGCCGCGTGCGATCGGCGCCGGCCCAGACACCCTGCGCGTCCAGCGCATCCAGGCAGGCTTCGGGGCCATCGTCGAACAGGGCGCGGAAGGCGCCCGCGCGCAGCGGCACGTCGGTCTCCGCATGCAGCAGGCGCCGCGTCAGCGCGCCGGTCCAGCGGGCTTCGTGCGCCGCCAGCTGCGCCTGGGTCAGGCCGGTGGTGATGAGGCGCATGCCGCAATTGATGTCGGTGCCTATCGCCGCCGGCACGACCACATCCGCATCGGTCGCGACGATGCTGCCGACCGGTGCGAGGCTGCCCGGATGGAAGTCCGGCGTGGCGCAGGCGCAGCGCACCGGCGCGGGCCGGTCCGGCCAGCCCACGCCGGCGAAATCGAGCAGCTGCTGCACGGCCTTGATCTCAAGCGGAAAGTCGTCGGGCAGCAGCAGCTGGGCGGCCGCGTCGCCGCGGCGCACACGCCATACCAGTCCCGCACGCTCGACGGTCACGCCCGCACGCGCCAGCGCTTTCGCCAGGCGGGGCGTCAAAGGAAACAAAGAGGAAGTCATCGGAAAGAACCTGCTGAATCGAACAAGCACAGGCGTCGCCCCTGGAAACAGGAACGGACGCAGTGAAATTCAGCAGCCGATGAAGGCGCGCGGAGTGGAACACGGGGCGCAACAGCCTGTCAACGCGACGCGGCATTCCCGCGCTGAAACCCGGCCAACATTTTCACACGCCTCTTCCGCGGCAAAGCCTCAGCGCGCGACCGTGGTATTCGCCCGGAACTGCCGCGGACTCGCCCCCGCCGCCTTGCGCATCAGCCGGCGCAGCGCGGTCGCGTCGCGATAGCCGACGGCGGCGGCGATCTGCTCTATCGTCATGCGGCTGTTTTCCAGCAGCGTGCGTGCGCGGCGCAGCTTGATGCTCTGGATCAGGCCGCTGGTGCTTTTGCCGGTGGCGCGCCGCACGTGGCGGCTCAGGGTCTTTTCCGACACGCACAGCTCGCGCGCCAGGCGCGAGATCGGCGGAATGCCGGGCAGCGATTTTTCCAGCCGCGCCGTGAGCTGGGCCACCAGCGCATGGCCGCTGGCCAGCACTTCGGGCACGACGAACGGCGACTGCGACTGGCGGTGTTCCAGCAGCAGCAGGCGCGCCACCCTGTCGCTCAGCGCCGGGCCGCAGCGTTCGCGCAGCAGGTGCAGCATCAGGTCGGCATGGGCGAAGGCGGCGCCCGCGGTGACGACAGGGCCGTCGGCGCAGACCATGCGCGCCGCGTCGACAGTGCAATCCGGCGCCAGCCCGGCCAGGGCCGGCGCCAGCCACCAGGTCGTGGTCGCGCGCCGCCCGGCCAGCAGGCCGGCCGCATGCAGCACGAACACCGCGGAGCACGAAGCCGCCACCGTGCCGCCGCGCTGTACCTGCGCGCGCAGCCGCCGGACCAGGGCGCGGCCCTCGGCCGTGGCCATGCGCGCGGCGATCGCCTGCGGATCGGCGCCCAGGCCGGGAATCACGCAGACGGAGCGGCTGTCGCGCCGCCGCGGCGGCAGCGGCCGGGTCTCCACGCTGATGCCGTCGCGCAGCGGCACGCGGCCGCCGGCCAGCGAATACAGGCCCCAGCCGGGCGCGGCGACACCCAACCGGGACGCCACCTGGGCGGCCGCATCCAGGATGTCCCGGCTCATGGCCACGCTGCTGGGGTAGGCGCCTTCGATGACCAGGATCTCGAAATCCTTCATGTCCGTTCCAGCCCGAAAGACGTCCCATTGGACACTGGGCCGGCGGCGCTGTCGAGGCTGTAATGCACCTGGAAGACCGCGCAGCGGCCGCGACGCGGATGCGCAGCGCCGCCGCTGCAGCAGCCTGACCATGCACAGCGACGGCAGACTGCGGTCGGCGCGCACACACTCATCCGCGGAGGACACGATGGAAACCGCAGCGCAGCACCAGCACGACGACGATCTCGCCGATTTCCACGCGCGCACCTTCACGCTGGAAGGCGCCAGCCGGCGCGTGTTCGTATCCGGCAGCGGCCCCGGCGTGATCGTGCTGGCGGAGATGCCCGGCATCAGCCCGCATGTCGCACGCTTCGCGCGCTGGGTGCGCGAAGGCGGATTCAGCGTCTATCTGCCGTCGCTGTTCGGCGTCGACGGCGCCGTGGCGCGGGCCGAGGAAGGACTGGCCGTACTGCGCCGCGCCTGCATCAGCGCCGAATTCCATGCACTGGCCGGACGCGGCGCCAGCCCCGTCACCGCCTGGCTGCGCGCGCTGGCGCGGCGCGTGCGCGAGGAATGCGGCGGACCGGGCGTGGGCGCGGTAGGCATGTGCTTCACCGGCAATTTCGCCCTGTCCATGACGCTGGAACCGGCGGTACTCGCGCCGGTAGTGGCACAGCCTTCCCTGCCGCTGGACGATCCGGCCGCGCTGGAAAGCGATACCGAAGAACTGGCCGCGATCCGCGCGCGCCTGGAGCGCGACGGACTCAGCGTGCTGGCCTATCGCTTCGAAGGCGACCGCCATTGCCGCGCCGAGCGCTTCGCCGCCTACCGCGCCGCGCTGGGCGAACGTTTCGTCGCGCGCGTGCTGCCCGATTCCGCGGCGAATCCGGATCCGCCGCCCTTCTTCCGCGACGTGGTCGCCAGCCCGCACAGCGTATTGACGGCGCATCTGATCGACGCCGCCGGCGAACCCACGCTGCAGGCGCGCGACGAAGTGCTCGCATTCCTGCGCCGGCGGCTGTATCCGCAACCGCTGTTCGAGGCGGAGACCATTCTGTGACCCAGCCCGTCGGCACCATCGGTTTCATAGGCACCGGCCATATGGGCCTGCCGCTGGCGCGCAATCTGCTGCGCGCGGGCATTGCCCTGCGCGTGTGGAACCGCACGGCGGAAAAATGCGAGGAACTGGTACAGCTGGGCGCCTCGCGCGCCGCATCCGCCGCCGCCCTGTTCCGCGGCTGCGACACGGTGTTCGTCATGCTGCTCAACGAAGCGGCTCTGGATGCCGTACTGGCCCGCGGCACGGCCGGCTTCGCGGCCCTTCTTTCGGGAAAAACGCTGGTTCAACTCGGCACCACTTCGCCGGACTACTCCGCGGCGCTGGCCGGCGACGTGCGCGCGGCCGGAGGCGCGTATGTGGAAGCGCCGGTATCCGGTTCGCGCGTTCCCGCCGAGCAGGGACAGCTGGTGTGCATGCTGGCCGGCGACGAGGCCGACATGGCGCGCATACAGCCGTTGCTCGCGCCGCTGTGCGCCCGCGTATTCCGCTGCGGCGCCGTACCCGGCGCGCTGCGCATGAAACTGGCGGTGAACCATTTCCTGATCGGCCTGGTGACGGTGCTGGCCGAAACCGTACACGCGGCGCGCGCCGCCGGCGTGGATCTGGCGACCTTGCGCCAGGTGCTGGACGCCGGCCCCATGGCCAGCGCGGTATCGCGCGGCAAGCTGGAAAAATTGGTGAGGGGGGATTTCTCCGCCCAGGCCGCGATCCGCGATGTACGCACGATTGCACACCTGGTATCCGCGCAATGCGCGGCGGCGGCAGCCGAGGCGCCGCTGATCGGACACTGCGCGGCGCTGTACCGCCAGGCCGAGGCTGCGGGGCATGGCGACTGCGACATGAGCGCCGTCATCCATGCCTTCGCCGCGGCCGCACGGGATGCGACGCCATGAAGCCGGCTTCGCAGCGGCAAGCACCGCGCAGAGCCCGCATCGGCCACCGCATCCACGCCGCGCGAAAACACTTCCATGCACGTGCGCGGCGCCAGCCGCACGGCTGGCGCATCCGCTCATGAAGCACACCACCACACCGTACCGAAATCCTCCTGTCGCAGGCACAGCTGCACCTCATCAAGCCGATCCCGGCGACAGCCACCGCCGCTTCCTCGCGAACCGGCAGACACCCAAAAACGGATCTGATACGCCGATGCGAAACACCGCCATGTCCCGCCGCGCAGCCCAGGCTGCCGTTAACAGGCCCGCAGTTGCGCCGCGCATGTCCACCGCACGCGAACGGCAGCGCCAGGTGCCGCGCTGCGCCGCACTGGCACTCGCCGCGCTGCTGGGCGCGACGGCCGCCGCCGCGAAGACGGAACTGGTGCCGGTGGCACAGGTGGAACAGGAATACGTGAAGCCGCACCAGCTCGTCGATGTAGGCGGCGGCCGCCGCATCAATCTGTTCTGCCTGGGCGAAGGCAGTCCCACCGTCGTATTCGATTCCGGCCTCAGCGACTGGTCCAGCACCTGGGCGCTGATCCAGCCCACGGTGGCCAGGAGCACCCGCGCCTGCTCCTACGACCGGCCCGGCATGGGCTATAGCGATCCCTCGCCGCTGCCGCGCACGCCGCAGGCGGCGGTGGAAGATCTGCACGCCTTGCTCGAACGCGGCGGCATCGGCGGGCCGGTGGTGCTGGTCGGGCATTCGCTGGGCGGCTTCTACATCAAGCTGTACGCGCGCACCTATCCGCAGCAGGTCGCCGGACTGGTGCTGGTGGATCCGGCCGAGGAACGCCTGTGGCAGCGTGTCACACCCGGGCTGGCGCGGCGCTTCGGCGCCAAGCCGGTACGCGCGGCGGCCAGGGAGGACGAGACCGACATGGCCGCGGCCATCGCGCATTTCCAGGACTGCGCGCAGACCACCCGCGCCGGTGGCCTGGATGAAGAAAAATACCGCCGCTGCACGGATCCGGTACGCCGGCCGCTGGGCGAAGTGATCCTGAAAGAACGCCGGGCCCTGCAACAGACCGTTGCCTATCAGGAAACCCAGGCCTCGGAGATCGCCAACAGCATGTATGCGGTGAATCCTGCCGCCGATGCCGGCTACCGCCGCCTGTTCGGCGGCCGGCATCCGCTGGAGGATCTGCCGCTGGTGGTGTTGACCCACGGTTTCTACGATCTGGCCGACCCGCTGGGTGAAGTGCATTACCTGAGCTGGCGCCGGGCCAACGAAATGACGGCAGCCCTGTCGCGGCGCGGCCGGCACGAGATGGTGGCCAACGCGCATCACAATATCCAGATCGACCGGCCGGATGCGGTGGTGGATGCGGTGGCGGGGCTGCTGGACGTAGTGCGGGGGCAGGACACGGCGGAACAGGCGAAGAAATAGCGGTTCACGCGGCAGCTTTGGCCCTCTCCCCCCAGCGCGTTCACGCGCTCGGGGAGAGGGTTGGCTGGGGGCGGCGCTTCCGTCGGATCGATGTCGGGGGTTTCGCCGTTCCGCGGCCTGCTGAATTTTCAGGTGAAGATTCAAACTTGACCGCCGGGGTTCGGCGTTGCCCGCCCTGTGCGCCGGGGCCTGGTTTTGTATGGCGAACGACGTCGCGGATGGGTGGCGCCGGCAGGCTGGTCATGCACGCCTCCGCTTCGGCTTGTTTCCTCGCCTTGGCTTTTCGCCTTAGCCTCTCGCCCCGCCTCACTTCACCGCTTTGCGACGTCTCAACTCCCGCCCCGCTTCACGTTGCGTCTCGCCTCAGCCCTCGTCCTCCACCATCCCCGGCACGCCGCCGAGCGGCAGGCTGACCCGTATCGTGGTGCCGGTGCCATTGGCGCCGGGCAGGGCCTCTACCGAGCCGCCGTGGGCGCCGATCATGCCCTGGCAGATGGACAAACCCAGACCAGTCCCCTGCTTGCCGCGATCGCCGCGTTCCACCGAATAGAACATGTCGAAGATGCGGCCACGCTCGTCCGCGGGTATGCCGGGGCCGGAATCGGTCACATCAATGCGGATCTCCTGGCCGAGCTGGGCGTAGCGGATGCGCACCGCGGCGCCGGGCGGTGAAAATTTCGCCGCGTTTTCCATGATGTTGAACAGCGCTTGTTCGATCAGCGCCGGATGCACGTAGAGCAGCGGCAGTTCTTCCGCCGGGCCGCTGCGTTCAAACGGCGTTTCCGGATACACCTTGCGCAGCCGCAGCAGGCAGGACCCGATGATCTCGTCCAGCGATACCCAGTCGCGCGCGAGCTTGAGCGTGCCGTGGCCCAGGCGGGTCATGTCGAGCAGGTTCTGGATATAGCGGTCCAGGCGCTGGCCTTCGGAGACTATGCCGCCGAGCAGTTCGGCGCGCTCATCCGCGCCCAGCTGCGCGCCGTAGCGCTGCAGGCTCTCGGCGGAACCCAGCATGGCCGCCAGCGGCGAGCGCAGGTCGTGCGAGACCGAGGACAGCAGCGCGGCGCGCAGGCGTTCGGTTTCGCCCTGCAGGCGGGCGTTCTCCAGCTCGTCGGCAAGGCGCGTGCGGGCCAGCGCCTGGGCGATGTCGTGGGCGATGGCCTGGATCAGGTCGCGGCGCTGCGAGGACAGCACGCTTTGTTCCGGATCGAAACGCAGCGCCAGCACGCCCAGGCGCACGCCGTCGTCGCTCAGCGGCAGCAGCCAGCAGCTGGCTGCGTTGAGCGTGTCGGTGTAGCGGCCGGCAGGCTGGTCGTGAGTGAGGCTCCAGTCCGCGGCGGCGCGGTCGGTCGCGCTCAGCTGCAGCGCCGCAGGCACCGCGGCCGCCGTGGCGAGCAGGCCGGCGCCGGGATCCGGCGTCAGTATCGCGACTTCCGCATCGAAGGCCTGGGCCAGGGTGCGCGAGCCTATGGCCGTGACCTGGCCGGCATCGGCCGCCGCGGCGAGTTCGCGCCCGAGCCGGCCGAGGATGCCTGCATGCGCGTTCGCCTCGCGCAGCATCTGCACCTGCAGCGACAGGCGCGTGGCCAGGCGCGAGCAGATCAGCGCAGTGGCGAGGAACAGCGCCACGGTCAGCGCGTCGCTGCCGTTGGCGATGGCCAGGGTGTAGCGCGGCGGCGCGAAGAAGAAGTTGTAGCCGAGGAAGCAGATCACCGCGCTGAACACCGCCACGCTCATGCGCGAGCGCACCGCGACGATCAGCACCGCCACCGTGAACAGCTGCGACAGATTGGAAACCGACAGCACGCGGTCGGCCAGGTGCGCCAGGGCCAGCGCGACCAGCGATACGGCCAGGGCAAAGCCGTAGTCGCGCAGCGGCGCCCGGGCGTTCTGCTGCAGCGCGCGGCGCGAGCGCGCCCGCGCCAGCGGCGTGGCGACGATGGTCAGCTCGAAATGCGCGCCGCGCATCAGCAGTTGCTGGGTCAGGGTGCGGTTGAACAGGCGCGCCAGCGGCCGTTCGCGGGTACGGCCGATGACGAGGGTGGCGACGCTGTTGCGGCCGGCATAGCCGAGCAGTTCGTCCACCACGTCCACGCCCTGCAGGGTTTCCGTCGTGGCGCCCAGGCGCCGCGCGAGGCGCAGCGCCGCATCCAGGCGTGCGCGGTGATCCGCGTCCTGCACGGCGCGGCCGGTGTCGATATGCAGCACGGTCCAGGGCGCGTGGCGGCGCTCGGCGATGCGCCGCGTCACGCGCACCAGGTATTCGCTGTTTTCGCTGCCGTCGACGGCGACCAGCACGCGGCGGCGCACCGGCACCGGGCCGCTGCCCTGGGCAGCCTGGTATTCGCGCAGATCCGCATCGACGCGGTCGGCCACGGCCTGCACCGCCAGTTCGCGCAGGGCGGTCAGGTTGGATGCGGTGAAGAAACGCTCCAGCGCGCTGGCCGCCAGTTCGGGCAGATACACCTTGCCCTGGCGCAGGCGCGCGATCAGCTCGCGCGGCGGCAGGTCGATCAGCACCACATCGACCGCACGGTCGAGGAAGGCATCCGGCACGGTCTCGCGCACGCGCACGCCGGTGATCTGCTGCACCACGTCGTTGAGGCTTTCCAGATGCTGGATATTGACCGTGGTGTAGACGTCGATGCCGGCGGCGAGCAGTTCCTCGATGTCCTGGTAGCGCCGCTCGTGGCGGCTGCCGGGCACGTTGCGGTGGGCAAGTTCATCCACCAGCAGCAACTGCGGCCGGCGCGCCAGCGCGGCGTCGATGTCGAATTCGTCATGGGCGCGGCCGCCGGAAGCAGCGGCGCGGCGCGGCAGCAGTTCCAGCCCTTCAAGCAGGGCCTGCGTCTCGGCGCGGCCGTGGGTCTCGACCAGGCCGACGACGACATCGCAGCCCTGGCGCTTCAGCTCGCGCGCCGCCGACAGCATGGCGAAGGTCTTGCCCACGCCGGGCGCGGCGCCGAGGAATACCTTCAGCTGGCCGGCCTGCTCGCGCTCGATCTGTTCGAGCAGGGCGTCGGCCTTGGCGCGGCGGGAACGCTGGTCGGGAGGCGGCGTCTCAGGCATCAGCTGGGCTCGGCGGACAACGGCGCAGGACGACGGCGCGACGCATCCCGGCGCCGGCGACCAGGGCGCAAGGGTAGCAGCGCCGCAGGCTTCACGGCCTCGCGCCCTGCGCATCCAGCGCCAGGTTCAACGCCAGCACGTTGACGCGCGGCTCGCCCAGCACGCCCAGGGTGCGGCGCTGGGTATGGCTGCGCACCAGCGCGGCGACGGCCTCGGTCGGCAGGCCGCGCGCCTGCGCCACGCGCGCGACCTGCACCTGCGCGCCCTGCGGCGACAGGTGCGGGTCGATGCCGGAACCCGAGGCGCTGATCAGCTCGGCCGGTATCGCCTTGGCCGGCACGCCCTCGCGCGCCGCGACGGCGGCGGAATCCCGGGCCATGCGCTCGCGCAGGGCCGGATTGCTGCTGGCGAGGTTGCTGCCCGACAACGCCTTCGGATCGAAATTCGCCGCCGACGGCCGCGGCTGGAAATAGCGCGCATCGGCGAACGGCTGGGCGACCAGGCTGGAACCGACGATGCGGCCATCGCGTTCGATCAGGCTGCCGCCGGCCTGGTGCGGAAACAGCAAGCCGCCGAGCAAGGTCGCAACGGCCGGATAGAGCAGTCCGCAGAAGACGACGAACAGCGCGCTGCCGAGTACGGCCGGCCGCAGGCCGCCGCCGCTGTCGTCCAGCGGCGCGGCGGCAGGAATACGCGGGGATGCAGTGGAATTCATGATGTTCTCCAGAAACGGTTCAGCGCGCGCCGAACAGGGCGGCGAGCAGCAGGTCGATCAGCTTGATCGCGACGAACGGCAGCGCCACGCCGCCGACGCCGAATACCAGCAGGTTGCGCCGCAGCAGCGCCTCGGCGCTGCCCGGCCGGAACGAGACGCCGCGCAGGGCCAGCGGAATCAGCGCCGGGATGATGAGTGCGTTGAAGATCAGCGCGGCCAGCACGGCGTTGACCGGGCCGGACAGCCGCATCACGTCCAGCGCGGCCATGCCCGGAATGGCCGCGACGAAGATGGCCGGAATGATGGCGAAATACTTGGACACATCGTTGGCCAGCGAGAATGTGGTCAGCGCGCCGCGGGTAATCAGCAGCTGCTTGCCGATCTCCACCACCGACAGCAGCTTGGTCGGGTCGGAGTCCAGATCGACCATGTTGCCGGCTTCCTTGGCCGCCTGCGTGCCCGAGTTCATGGCCAGGCCTATGTCGGCCTGGGCCAGGGCCGGCGCATCGTTGGTGCCGTCGCCGACCATGGCAACCAGGCGCCCCTCGGCCTGCTCGGCGCGGATGCGGGCGAGCTTGTCTTCGGGCCTGGCCTCGGCGAGGAAATCGTCCACGCCGGCTTCGGCGGCGATGGCCGCGGCGGTGAGCGGGTTGTCGCCGGTAATCATGACGGTGCGCACGCCCATGGCGCGCAGGCGGGCGAAGCGCTCGCGCACGCCGTGCTTGACGATGTCGGCCAGCGCGATCACGCCGAGCACGCGGCCGGCGTCGGCCACCACCAGCGGCGTGGCGCCGCCGCGGGCAATGCGGTCCACTGCGGCATCCAGATCGGACGGCACCTGTGCCTGCACCGAGCGCGCCCAGGCCACGATCGCGCTTTTCGCGCCTTTGCGGATAGGCCGCGTGTCCAGGTCGACGCCGGACATGCGCGTCTCCGCGCTGAACGGCACGAATACCGAACCCGTGATGTCGCCCGCCGTCGCTCCCTGGGCCTGGGCCAGCGCGACGATGGACTTGCCCTCGGGCGTAGGATCGGCCAGCGACGCCAGCAGCGCGGCTTCGCGCAGATCCGGTACGCGCGTGCCGCCGACGGCGATGAACTCGGTCGCGCGGCGGTCGCCCAGCGTGATGGTGCCGGTCTTGTCCAGCAGCAGCGTGTCGATGTCGCCGGCGAGTTCCACCGCCTTGCCGGATTTCGCGATCACATTGGCTTCCAGCGCGCGGTTCATGCCGGCAATGCCGATCGCCGGCAGCAGGCCGCCTATCGTGGTCGGGATCAGGCAGACCAGCAGCGCCACCAGCACCACCACGTCGATGTGCACATTGGCAAATTGCCCCAGCGCCGGCAGGGTGACGACGACGATGAGGAAGACCAGCGTCAGCGCCGCCAGCAGCACGGTCAGGGCAAGTTCGTTCGGCGTCTTCTGCCGCTGCGCGCCTTCCACCAGCGCGATCATGCGGTCGAGGAAGCTCGCGCCCGGCTGGGCGGTGACGCGCACCTTGATCTCGTTGGACAGCACGGTGGTGCCGGCGATCACGCCGGAACGGTCGGTGCCGGCCTCGCGCAGCACCGGCGCGGATTCGCCGGTGACCGCGGCCTCGTTGATCGAGGCCACGCCTTCGACGATCTCGCCGTCGGCCGGGATCTGCTCGTTGGCGCCGACCACGACAATATCGTCCGGACGCAATTCCGCCGCCGGCAGGTATTCAAACTGGCCGTTGCGCCAGCGCCGCCCGACCAGCTGCGAACGCGCCGCGCGCAGGCTGGCCGCCTGGCCGCGGCCGCGCGCCTCGGCCACGGCTTCGGCGAAGTTGGCGAACAGCACGGTGACGAACAGGATCAGCGCGACGACCATCTGATACAGCCAGGGCTGGCCCTTGGACATCGCCTGCACGGCCAGCGCCGCGGTCAGCACGGTGCCGACCAGCACCACGAACATGACCGGATTCTTCATCGCCGTGCGCGGCGCAAGCTTGAGGAAGGCGTCGCGCGCGGCTTCCTGCACGGCCTGCGCCGTGAAGCGGGCTGCATGCGCCTTGACGCCATGGCGGGATGAGGTTTGCATGGGAATTCTCGTTGCGTGGGGAGCGGCGTCCCGCGCAGCTGCGCGGGACTGCGGCGATCAGGGCGCGGCCAGCATCAGCTGCTCGCCCACCGTGCCCAGCACCAGGGCCGGCAGGTAGGAGAGCACCGTAATCAGCACGATGACCGCGATCATGGTTGCGCCGAAGGTGGCGCTTTCGATGTCGAGACTGCCGGCGGTGTGCGGTGCCTGCCGCTTGCGCGCCAGGCTGCCGGCGACCATCAGCGGGACGATCAGGCAGGGATAGCGGCCCAGCAGCAAGGTGGCCGAGGTGCTGAGGTTCCACCAGTACGTCGCATCGCCCAGGCCTTCAAAGCCGGAACCGTTGTTGGCATAGGCCGAGGTGTACTCGTAGAACACCTGGGCGATGCCGTGCAGGCCCGGATTCGAGGTGCCGGCCACATCCGGCAGCGCCAGCGCCAGTGCGCTGAAGCCGAGTATGGTCAGGCTCTGCAGCACCACCAGGAAAGACAGCAGGCGCACTTCGCCGGTTTCCAGCTTGCGGCCGAACACTTCCGGCGTGCGTCCCGTCATCAGCCCGGCGATGAAGATGCTGAGCAGCAGGAACACCAGGTGGCCGACCAGGCCGCAGCCTATGCCACCCCAGATCGAATTGATCAGCATGTTGACCAGGGCGACCGTGCCGGCAAGCGGGTTGAGCGAATCGTGCATCGCGTTCACCGAGCCGTTGGCCGTCTGCGTGGTCACCGCCGCCCACAGCGACGAGGCGGTGGCGCCGAAGCGCACCTCCTTGCCTTCCAGGTTCGGCCCCGGCGCCGCCAGTTCCGCCGTGGCCGCGTTGGGCTGCTGTTCGGAATACAGCGCCGCGCCCAGCGATACCAGCGACAGGGTTGCCATCACGCCGAAGACCAGCGCGGTGAGCCGGCGCCGGCCGGTGAACGGTCCGAGCATGAACACCACGGCCAGCGGAATCACGACGATGGCAATGATCTCGATGGCATTGGCCAGCGGCGTGGGGTTTTCCAGCGGCACAGCGCTGTTGGGCCCATACCAGCCGCCGCCGTTGGTGCCCAGCTGCTTGGTCGCGACCATGGCCGCGACCGGTCCCAGCGGAATCACCTGCTCGCTCATGCCGGTGCTGGCGTCGATGGGTTGCGCGGTCTTGGCGCCGGCGAAGGTGCTCGGCACGCCCTGCATGGTCAGCGCCAGTGCAACCAGCAGCGCCAGCGGCAGGAATACACGCAGGGTCAGCCGCGTCACATCGACCCAGTAATTGCCCAGGTCGCGCGCCTCGCCTTCTTTCGCCGTGGCCGCGTTGCGGCCGCCGAACAGGCCGCGCAGCATGGCCGCGGCAATGCCCAGGCCCATCATCGGCGTGAGCACCTGCAGGCTGACGATGCCGACCATCTGCGACAGGTAGGACAGCTGCGCCTGGCCGGAATAGTGCTGCTGGTTGGTATTGGTCAGGAACGAGATCGCGGTATGCAGCGCCAGGTCCCAGCGCATGCCGGGAATGCCGTCCGGGTTCAGCGGCAGCTGATGCTGCAGCATGAATACCAGCCAGGCGAACACGCCGAGCACGGCATTGCTGAGCAGGAAGGCCAGCGCATAGCCGCGCCAGCTCATGCCGCGCTGCGGGTCCACGCGCAGCAATCCGTAGATCATGCTCTCGACCGGCGCGAACACCACATCGGCGCGGCTCGTTTCGCCCTTGAGCACGCGGGCGAGGTAATGTCCCAGCGGCCAGGCCAGCACTACTGCCAGGCCCAGGATCAGAATGACTTCAGCCACGGCACGCTCCCGGTCAGAACTTGTCCGGCCGCAGCAGCGCGACCAGCAGATAGGCGCCGAGCGCGAGGCTCAGCAGCAGCAGGAAAATCGTCGATGCGCTCATGGCGCCCCCTTTTGCTTGCGTTGGCGGGCCGGCGGCGCCGGCTCAGAAATTCCAGCTCGCGGCTGCCTCGAAGCGGCTGCCGGCGACACCGGGAAAAATCCGTTCGGCGCTGTCGCTGGTCCAATGGCCGGAAGCGCGCAGGTCCACGTTTCCCAGGGTATAGATGGCCGAGAGCTGGGCGCGGCTGTAGCTGGCGCCGTAGGCATCGTCCAGGTCGTAGTGCGCCGCTACGGTCTCGAAACGGAAACGGTCGCCGAGCGGAAATTTCGCGCCCACTTCGGTGTATATGCCGCGCTCGCCGCTGGCCAGCACATTCTCCGACCAGCCCAGCAGCAGCCACCAGCGCTGGTCCAGGGCGAGCGTGGCGATCACTTCGTTGTAGTCGAGATTCAGCGGCGCGCGCGTGCCCGGATAGGTGAAGCGGGTCAGGTTGACATCAAGGTTCCAGCGCCCGGCGAAGGTGCGGTTCCAGCCGGCGACCAGATCGACCTCGGCATCGCTGCCTGCGGCGTCGCCGTAATCGACGCTGGAGCCCCACAGCGCGCCGTAGAAGCCCGAATCAAGCACCAGCCTGGCGCCGAGCTGCGGCGCTGCGTTGCCCTGGGTCTGCGAGATGCCGCGGAACACGTAATCGCTGGTCAGCGCGGCGGAGCCGCTGAAATCCAGCGCCTGCGCCGCGGGCGCCGCGAACACAGCAGCGGCCAGCACAGCGGCGCCGCGACAGTTGGGTGTGAAAGGAGTCATTGCCACCGGCACATTTCCACTCCGGAATGGAGCGGGGAAAGTGTCCGGCGAAGGCGCGTAAACGGACCAGATGCACGCGGCGGCCGGCGCGTAAACGCTGCGTAAAATCGGCATCGGACCCGCCTGTTCCGGCTGCTGCCGTGCAGGGCTCGGCGTGATGGTTCAGACCGAATTTATGCGGCGGCGCGGCGCGAATGGCGCCGTCACGGCGAGCGCAAACGGAATGACTTATGTCTGCTCGCGGAATACCGCGCAGCGGCGGTTGCCAGGCCTTTTCGAAGCGGACGCTCCGGGCGCAGCACAGTTCAGCGGAGTTTTTCCTGGAAAATCGAAAGGGGGATGCCGAAGCTGTCGGCGAAAGCTTGCTCTTTGCCTTCGGCAATAGCGGCAACCACCTTCTTGAACTCCGGCAAAAACCGGGCTTCGTCCAGCTTCAGCGTTTCCGCCAGGTCGCGATCAGGGCTGCGCGCAGCGGATTCAGCGCGCGCCGGATCCGAACGATCCGTGGCAATGGATCGCGGCGGGGAACTATCGGAAAGTCCCGCAGCTGCCAATTGTTCAACGAGGCCATGCAGTGTACGCCGGGCCGAGTGCCGGCCCGGCGCCCATGCGAGATAAGGACCCGCCGCGCCGGCGGCCCCCGTGACGCTCCACAACCCGCGGCCTATCCAGGTGTCGCCGTCGCGGGCGGCGCTGGCCTTCAGCACGTCCCAGCTCACGCGGAACATGGGCGGGCTGGAAATCGCGACCTGTTCCCTGAGGCGGCCGGCCCTCAGCCGCAACGCCGTCAGATCGGGAGCGTCCGGCCATTGCGGGTCCTCGTGGGCAAGCTCCTCCTGTATCGCCGCATAGGACTTCAGCCGCTCTCCCAGCCATCTTGCGCGATCCGGATGAAGCAACGCCGTGAGATTGGCAAGCACCTCCGCGACGATGCCTTCCGCACCGCCGGCCCGGGCTGCCGCATGGGGTCCCAGCTCATAGGCGGTATTGCCCGCCTCGCTGCGCGCGCGGGCATCCAGGAAAAGATGCAGTCCGGTAATCCCGGCAATCGGGTTGTCGTATTTCTGGTGCAGCAATTCGTCGACCAGACGGTCGCTGGTGAAGATCGCCCGGCCCCGTTCCAGCGCGCTTCTCGCCACTTCCACGGTTTCCCAGTGGTCGTGGTAGACAACGTTGCTCTCCGGCCTGGCCATCTGTATCGAAACGTCGAAAGGCGATGGCCCATCCGCGCGCTGTGCGCGCAGAAAGACGCGCGTCTGCCAGCCCTGCGCGACCAGCACCGACTGGCGCGATACCCGCGATCCATTCCTCAGCTCCAGCACGAAAGGCCCCTGCGCGGGATCCGCGGCGATGGCGGCCGCCGACCACACCTCCTCGCCGATCAGCGCGCTGTGCGGCGTGCTATCCAGTTTCACCGCGTGGCGTGTGCCCTGCCACGGAAAGATCGACGCGCCGGCAAAAGGCCTTTTCCTGTCAACAACAGCTGCGTCCCCGTGCGCCAAGACCAGGATGGCGGGTCCGCGGACTTGCTCCAGAACCTCGCGCGCGAAGGTTTCGATGCGGTTGACGTCGCGCAGCATCGGCCCGATCGGCGCGATGGCGGAAAACTGTGTGATGAAGAGGTAGTGATCCTGGGCCCGCTCATCCAGTTCGACCAGCTGCTCGCGCAGCGCACCGGCGCGAACCACGCGGATCTTGTAAAGCCCGCGAGGCAGCTTGCCTCTGTAGACACCGACCGACCGCGCCACGCGGGTCAAGCTGGCATCCATGACGAAGACTTCGGCATCGTTGTTGGTATAGACGGCGAGTTCCGGCACGGCGTGCTCCTAGTCGATGTCCCGCGGAGTAAGCGCACCGATCTCGAACAGCCTGTCCACACCGTCGCCGCCGAGCTTGTAGAGGCCTACGCCCAGATCGAAGCTCACCCAGCCCTGGATAACCGGCGCCGTCTTCTGCAGCGGGCCGGGCGGACTGGTCAGCGTCAGCACCGTGCCGTCCGGTGCCAGGGTCCCGTCCTTGCGCCTGGCGCGTACGCGGTAGATCGGATGCGGGCGGATCGCAAACAGCATGTCGTCCTCCTGCGGCACCATGGCGAACTGGCTCTCGCCTGCGGCACCGTCGAGTGCGCCGTTGCGCAGGAAATTCGCCAGCGAGCCCGAACGCACCTCGCCCTGGAGATTCGCCGCCGCACCGTTGAGGCCATTGAGCAGCCGCCGGGTGAAAAGCCCACGCACGGCGCCGCCGGGCCCGACGGCGCCTTCGTAGGCTTTGCGCCCATAGCCCGAGGCGAATGCCGTGAACACCCGGGCCGGCGGCGGCGGGCGCTCGGCCGTGTTGGCGAGGCCTGCGGGCCGGGTGCGGTTGTATTCCAGCGCCTGCGTGCCGCAACAGTCCATCCACAGCACCAGTTCGTCGAAATGCGTCTGGTTGGCGAACCAGTCTATCCAGGCGGGCACTTCCAGATTCGGCACCCAGCGCACGCCGGCGGCATCGGCCAGGATCAGGCAGCGCGAACGCGGATCCGGCGCCAGGCCGTGGCCTGCCGCGTAGACGTAGAGCCGGTTGGCGACCTTGGGCGCGGCGGATTTCACGTAAGGAATGAAAGCCGCATCGACATCCGACACCACCGGGCGGGCCGTGTGCAGATTGGTCACCGCCCAGGGCGCGCCGTTGACACCGGTGGAGGTAATCAAGGTGACGTCCGCCTGGCCGACCTTGACCAGCCAGTCCGCCACATCCTCGGCATCCTGCACCGCACCGGCCAGGTCATTCGGCGAACTGCCGTCCGCGCCGAAGTTCGGATAGCTGCCTATGCCTATCACGATGGCCTGGTCCGCCATGACGGCTAGCCTCCGAACACCGGGCGCAGGCCGTAGGCTTTGCGGATCAGCGCCTTGTCGGCCTCGCTCAGCACGGTGTTGAAACCTGCGGCGAAGCCGTTCCTGGTCCAGCTTGGAAGGATCGGATACATCATGATCGAGGCCGCATCGACATCGGTGCCGAAGATCTGGCCCGGGTCGTAGCGATGGAACATGTTGGCGTCGATCTTGTCGTCGCTCCAGCCCTGCGAAGCGCGCAGATCCTGGCGCACTTTCTCCTTGTTCCAGTCTATGGGCCTGGCGGGATTCATGTGTTCGTGGACCAGGCCCAGCGCATGGCCGAATTCATGCAGCACGACAGCGCGGGCCTCGTCCTCGGGCAGCGCCATCGTCATCCATCCCAGGTTCATGGTGCGTTCCCTGCGGTCGACCGCCTGGGCGAAACGGCCCAGCCTGGAAAAACTGCCTATGCCGGGCTGGAAGGCGACACGGATATCGGCGCCGGCCGGATCGAGACCGTTGCCGATCCAGAATTCAAAACTGAAGTTAGCGCCGGTTTCCTGCGGCCAGGCCTGCGCCAGCGCGGCAACGCGCCGGTGCAGTTCCGGCGCGCCGTCCAGGAAGGACACGCGCAATTTGACGCCCCGCCCCCAGAACGCCGCATTGAGCAGCGCGGCACGCGCAACCAGTCCGTTGGCGGCGGGCGTCTGGAAGCCGATGTCTTCGAGACTGGAACAGAAGCGGTGATCGTGGGGAATGACGTCGTTTTCCGACATGGCGGCAGCCTCACAGGTCGCGGCAGCGATAGACGATGCGGTCTTTCAGCTCGGCGCCGAAACACTCGCTGAGCGGGAACCCGCCGCCGCCGTGAGCCGCCACGACCGGATCGGAACTGCCCCAATACCCCGCCGGCGCCCAGCCGCCGGCGTTCAGCGGTCCTCCGCTCACGACGGCGAGCTGGCCGTCCAGCGCCGGCGGGGATCCGGCATCCGACTTCACGCCGGCGATGACGAACCGGCCCTGCAGCGCCGCGTCGCGTGCCGCGCCGGCGCCGGGCAGCCGCCTCCAGGTTGGATTGCGCTCCAGGCTGTCGAGAATCTGGTCGGAGGTTCCGGACAGACTGAGGCCGAGGTGGTGGGCCACTTCGATGACGAAGCGGTTGCTGCCTTCGCGGAACGGACCGCCAGGCCCCGATTTCGACCACACATCGGCACAAACCTGCCGCACGCGCGTATCCGCGAAGCTAGGCAGGGAAAGCGTCTCCGGCGGCACTAGCGAGGCCGCCAGGGCTGCCTCGCCGGGATTGCTGCCGTGGAAATTCACGGTGACGCCCGGCGCGGCCGGCGGCGCTGCGGGCCGGGTCGGATCCAGCGCCATGGGAGCCACGGTCTGGCGCGTTTCGGTGCCATAGCCGTAGCCCTCCGCCGGGTTCTTGCGGCGTCCGTCGAGGAACCAGTCGAAGTCGAAATTCCGTGAGGCGTTCACCAATCCCAGCAGCACGAAGAAATAGGCGAAGAATCCGATGCCCAGACCCACGCCGTAGGCGCCGAACAAATCGCTGTTGCCCGGAAACAGCGACAGCACGGCCGCGCCGCCGACGACGCCAAGCAGCGTCGCTATATCGCCGAAGCTGATGTCGCCACGCCGGTAGCGGTTGACGAAATAGACATTCCAGCCGAGCACCGCGCCGAACAGCAACGCACCCAGAATTTTCCAGTCCATGTCTGCTTCCTCGCCCCTGTCATTGCTCTGATTCGGCGCTGCCGCGCCGGGAGACCGAAATCGCCATCCGTACCAGGCCGGACACCGCCGCGCCGGCCGCCAGCCAGATCACGTGCCTGGCCCCGGCCAGGGTCCAGGTCGCGGCCGACACGGCCAGCGCGAACGCGCAGGCCCAGACGGCGAAATGCATTCGCGTGCGGACCGCGGCCGGCCGCTCGCGCAGGACCCGGCCCGCGACCGTCAGCGCGGCAACGGCACCGATGCAAAGCGCTCCCGACTCAGACCACATGTCCACCTGCCGCTGTGCCGCGCATCTGCCTTCGCCGGCTGCGCCGGCTGCGCCGCCGGCGAGCCCCTGCCGGAACAGCACGCGGGACGATGCCTTGTTCACCTTCGTCAACGCCGCACTTTCTGCGCGTTTTCCAGCTGTGCAGATTCCAGGTGCTGCCAGTGGCCGGAATCTCTCAGGCCATTGGGTCATCGCGCGCGTGAGCGGCGTGGGCCGACGCAAAAAAGACGCCGCCAGCCTTCTTCACGGAAACGATGCGCAGGATCTGAGTCGGGACGACGGCGGCAGGGAAGCCGCGCAGTGGCGCCGGACAGCGCGATGCCCGACGTCGGCAAACAGTGAAGCCCAGGCGCGGTTGCGGTCCGCCGGGCCGGGAACGTGTTGCGCAGGCGCAGCGGCCATTTCCCGCCGCAGACACCCGCCGCACGCCGCAAATTGCACGGGCCGTCACGGCGCCAGCGTGCGGATCGCCGGCGCGTCTGAACTCCTGCGACAGCGCCGGCGCAGGCTTGATGTTCTTTCGCACCGCTTGCCGTCGTTACTTCACATGGCATGGCCATTGCTGTATCCGGCACCGGCGCAATCCCGCGTCATCACCAGGAATACGCACGGCCCTGCCGGCGTCCTGCTCATTGGAGGAGCACATGCCATCGTTTGACCCGACCCGTTGCCTGTATGCCTGCCGCCACGGCGAAAGCCTGGGCAACATCGCCCGCGCTGACGCGGAGAAACGCGGACTGGCCGAAGTGGTCTGCGCCTATCGCGACGCCGATCTGCCGCTGACCGCCACCGGCCACGCGCAGGCGGCCTGGCTGGGCCGCCGCCTGGCCCAGCTGCCGCCGGCGCAGCGGCCGGTGCGGCTGATCTGTTCGCCGTACCGGCGCGCGCTGGAAACCGCCGACGCGATCATCCGCCACGCCTACGCCAACAGCCGCGTCGCGTTCTCGCTGGATGCACGGCTGCGGCCCAAGGCCTTCGGCGTACTCGAAGGCCTGACCCGCCGCGGCGTGCGCGAACGCTTTCCCGAACTGGCGGCCGAACGCGAGCGCGTGGGCCGCTTCCATTTCCGCCCACCGGGCGGCGAATCCCGCGCCGATGTGGTGCAGCGCGTCGGCGATTTCCTCGCCCAGCTGCGCAGCCGCCACGGCGGCGAACCCGTGCTGCTGGTGACGCACCAGATTGTCGTCAACGCGGTCGGCCATCTGCTGCTGGACGACGAAGGCGACGCCCTCGCCACCGACGACGACGGCTGGGTGCCGAATGCGCGGCTGTATGCCTTCGGTGCGGCGCCGGTGCCGGCGGCGCAGGAAGTCGAAGCGGCATAGCCGTAGCGTGCTGCCGGCGCAACGGCGGCATGCGGCTTCCGCGGCACGACGGCGGCAGGGCATTGCCGCCGGTCCCGTCACGTAGATGCGTCAGCCGAAGACGGTACCCGCGGCGCGCGCGTCACTGCCGCGTCGTGCCGTCATCCTCGCGCGGCAAGGCCTGGCGCAGCACCAGCGCCGTATGCGCATCCGCCGGGAAGAAGGATTCGATCGCGAGTTCCGCCAGCGTGATATCCAGCGGCGTGCCGAACACGGTGATGGTGCTGATGAAGGACAGCACGCCGGTCGTGCTGCGCAGCTTCAGCTGCAGCGCGACATTGTCCGCCAGCGACGGCGGCTGCGCGGCGTCGGCATCCGGCGGTACCGGATAGCTCAGCAGTTCCTGCTGCAGCTCGCGCAGCTGCGGATCGGCGGTCAGGTCGATCTGGCGCTGCACGTTGTGCAGCAGATGCGCGCGGATCTGCGCGAAATTGACGATGCGCCCGGCCATGCCGCCGGGATGCAGGCTGATCCGCACCATGTTGACCGGCGGCGCCAGCAGCGCGGGATCCACGTCCGCCAGCATCAGCGTCGCCGCGCGGTTGGCCGCGACGATGTTCCAGTGCCGGTCCAGCGCCACCGCCGGATACGGCTCATGGCCCTTGAGCACCAGTTCCACCGCGGCCTGGGCCTGCTGCAGCGCCGGCGCATCCAGCCGGCTTTCGCGGTACATCGGCGCAAGGCCCGCCGCGGTCAGCAAGTGGTTGCGTTCGCGCAGCGGCACAGCCAGGTGTTCGGCCAGGCGCATCAGCATCGCGCGGCTGGGCAGGGAGCGGCCGGTCTCGATGAAGCTCACATGCCGGGTAGACGTTTCGGCGGCGGCGGCCAGGTCCATCTGGGTCATGCGCCGGCGCTGGCGCCAGTCGCGCAATTGTTCGCCCACGGGGCGGATCGCAGTGCTGTTCATGCGGCCACTGTAAACCAGCCCGGCGCGGCGGCACATTACCTGCGATGTAATGGACGCGCCGCGGCGGCTGCGGCGAAATGGCGTCGAATTCGACAGGAGAACGCCATGAACGCCACTACCGAACGCCGCCCCACCCTGTTCCGCCGCCTGCTGCTGCTGGATTTCGCCACCGGCGCAATCACCAGCCTGGCCCTGCTCGTCGCCGCCGCGCCGCTGGCCGAGCTGTTCGGCCTCAGCCAGCGCCTGCTTGTCGTTTCGGCGGTGATCCTGCTGGGCTATGCCACTCTGCTGCTCATCATGCAGCGCGCCGAACGCATACCCCGCGCGCTGGCCTGGACCCTGATCGAACTGAACTTGCTGTGGGTGATCGCCAGCTTCGCCGTCGCCTTCGGCGGCTGGTACGCGCCGACCTTCTGGGGAAAGGTCGTCGTCGTCGGCCAGGCGCTGTTCGTGCTGGATCTTGCACTGTTGCAGCTCTATGCCTGGCGGCGCGAGGGCAAGGTGCTGAGCGCGCCTGCCGTACCCGCGCCGGCGGCGCTGCACGCCGCCTGATCCGCAGCACGCGCCGCAAGCAAACCCAGCGCCGCATCGGCTGTCATGGCCTGTGCGGCGCTGTTGCATCGGCAAGGCGTCGCTTGCACCGCTACGGAGACCGCCGGTGCGCAGCAGCATCGGCCGATTTCTCGCAACTGGCGTCTTCCGGCAACGCATCGCGCCGCACGCTGCGCGGTGAGTCATCCGCAGCCGGCGGGCCCGGCACGTGCAGCGGACGGAACCGCGCAGACGCCGGTACGAAACGCCCGACGCCGGACTGCCGCGGCACGAACCGATCAGCCGGCCTTGCTCCACCGCACAGCGCTGCCGGGCGCACGACTGCGCCGCGGTATCGTGCATTTCACCGCGCGCCGGGCCGCGGCCTATCGCGGCCGGCGGTGGAAAAATACGCTTTTTTCCCCGGATTGGCGGCGGCAACGGCCGAAGCGCCGCACCTTTGCAGCCATGGCACGTCCGCTGCTGTGTCTTGCAGCGACTCGTCCGCTCCGGAGAACTGGCCATGAAACTTTCCCGTCTGAGTCCGCTGCTTGCTTCGCCGCTGCTGCTCGCCGCCGCGACGGTATTCGCCCAGGGCGCCGCACCGCCGGCGGGCGCGGCCGCACCGCCGGCGAACACGCGCGCGCCGGCATCCGCGCCGGCTCCGGCAACCGCGCCACCGGCCCCGGCACCGGCGCCGGGGCAGGTGCCCGCGCCGGTCGCGCCGGCACCGGGCTCCAATGCGCCGCCGGCCGTGCCCACGCCCAGCCCGCGCCCCATCCGC
This sequence comes from Tahibacter harae, assembly GCF_024437735.1. Classification (GTDB taxonomy): domain Bacteria; phylum Pseudomonadota; class Gammaproteobacteria; order Xanthomonadales; family Rhodanobacteraceae; genus Tahibacter; species Tahibacter harae. The sequence continues at coordinate 162,950 of NZ_JANFQO010000003.1, forward strand.
GATCCGCTGCCGTCGAATACACCGGCGGCGCCTCAGTCCACACTCAGCGCGCCGAATACGCCGCAGACCAGCGCCCCTTCGTCGAACAGCCCGGCCACCGCCCAGCCAGCTAATCCGAATGCCAGCGGCCTTGTGCCGAATCCGGCCAATCCGGCGGCGACGACGACACAGCCGGCGCCGGGCACGGCGCCGCCGGCCCAGCCCGCGGCCACTGCCGCGCAGCAGCCGCGCACTCCGGCCGAAAGCCTGGCGGTGCTCGACCGCAATCGCGACGGCTATGTCTCGGCGGAGGAAATGAACGGCAATCCGCGCGCCAGCGTGCTGGTCGCGGCCTGCGACACGGATCGCGACGGCAAGATCGCCAGCTACGAATACACCGGCTGCGTACAGGCACGGCAGCAGGAACAGCAGGATCGCTAAATATCGAACGAAACAGCGGCAGGAATGCCGGCCGTCCCATCACCGCAGATCCACACCCAGGTCGTCGCCGGCGTCGCCTTTTCCCGGGCGGCGCCGCGACGCTGTAATCGCGGCGGCGACAGCGGCGGACACGCGCCGACCGGAGGCCTGCTGCCGGAGGCCACCGCGCGGGCTCAGTAGCGCGCCTGCCGCGCTCCCGCCGCGCGCACGCGGAATGCCAGGCTGATGCGCGGCCCCACGGCATCGCGCACCTTGGGAATGCCATGGTCGTAGTGCAGCTGGGTGGCATGGCTCATCAACAGCAGGCTGCCCGCTTGCAGCGGCAGGCGCAGCGAACGCCGCGGCTGGAGCTTGGTGCTGATTACCATGTCGCGCGTCGCGCCCAGCGACAGCAGCGCAACAGGCTGGCCGGGCCGCAGCTCGTACAGATGATCGTTGTGCGGCGCGACGCTGTCGCGTCCGTCGCGGTAGAGATTCAGCCCCACATGCGTGAAGGGCGCGCCCACGTGATCCCGCACCTGCTGCGCGAGCTGCGGCAGCGGGGCCGGCAGCTCGCCATCCAGCGCATAGCTCGCCAGCAGCCGCGGCACCGCCACGTCGCGCTCGTACATCCGGCGCCGCTCCGCCTGCCAGGGCACGTCCGCGAGCAGGCGCACGAAGCTCTGCTGCGCCAGTGCCGCGGAAAGAAATTCCGGCGTGTAGACGATGCGGCCGCGCTCGTCGTCGGCCAGCACCTGCGGCCCGGTGCCGAACAGGCCGGGCTGTGCCGTGGAAGCGGAATCGGTGCGCGACGTCATGGCGGCAATATGGGTTTGCGCCTGCGGTGCGCAAGCGGCAGGCGGGAACGACAAGCGGCGTGCACAGCAGACGAGGCACGGATTGCACTCTGCAACTTTGCGCCACCGGCCCATGCATTCCGAATCCCGGCTGCCGCGCTCATTGCAGCTGCGGCCGCGGCGCGCCATGGCACGCCGCGTGCTGCGGTGTCGCGCCGGGCCGCAACACGCTGCACCTGCCGGAGAACCCCATGAAACATATCGATGCCTTCGCCCTGTTCCTGACCGCCGGCCTCTGCTGCGCCGGCGCCGACGCGGCCGCTCCGGTAGCGGATGTACAGGTCACCGGACATGTCTTCCAGCCCGCGGCGCTGCCGCCGCCCGATCCCGCTGAACTCAAGGTCGCCGCGGGATTTGCCGTCGAGGTGCTGGCCAGGGATCTGGGCAATGCGCGCATGCTGGCGGTCGCCGACAACGGCAACGTCTATGTCACACGGCGCGACAGCGGCGATGTGCTGCTGCTGCGCGTCGACGGCGCCGGCAGGCTGCAGGGCCAGCCGCAGCAGGTAGCCAGCCGGCCCGGCGTGCATGGCATCGCCATCCACAAGCAGCGGATATACCTGGCCACGGCGAAGGAAATCTACGCCGCCGACATCAGGCCCGACGGCGGTCTGGCCGAACTGCAGATGCTGGTGCACGACCTGCCCGATGCGGGCCAGCACAATAACCGCACTCTGCGCGTAGGGCCGGATGAAATGCTCTACATCTCGGTAGGCTCCACCTGCAACGAATGCAACGAGAGCAACCCCGAGAACGCGACACTGCTGCGCACCCGCCTCGACGGCACGGGCCGCGCGATCTTCGCCAGCGGCCTGCGCAACACCATTGGTTTCGACTGGCAGCCGCAGACCGGCGAACTCTGGGGCATGGACCACGGCATCGACTGGCTGGGCGACGACACGCAGCCGGAGGAACTCAACCGCATCGAGCGCGGCAAGCGCTACGGCTGGCCCTTCTTCTACGCCGACAACCAGGAAAACCCGCACCAGAAGCCGCCCGGCAAATTGCCGCCGGCCGCATGGAAGGCCGGCAGCACGCCCATGGTGCTCGGCTATACCGCCCATGCGGCGCCCATGCAGATGGCCTTCTACACAGCGGCACAGTTCCCGGCGGAATACCAGGGCGATGCCTTCGTGGCCATGCGGGGTTCGTGGAATCGCAAGCCGGCGTCGGGCTACGAGGTGGTGCGCATCGACTTCGACCAGGGCCGGCCCCGCGCCATCGCATCCTTCGTCAGCGGCTTCCTCAGCGAACGCGGACAATCCGCGCGGCCGGCCGGCCTCGCCGTGGCCGGGGACGGCTCGCTGCTGTTCTCCGACGATGCCAACGGCGTGATCTACCGCGTGCGCTACACGGGCGGTGCTCCCGGTGCGAAGACGGCCGCCGCAGCGCCGGCCGGCCCCATGCAGGAGCAGGCCGGGCGCGGCGCGGATGTGCCGCTGGCGCAGGCCCGCGCGGAAACCGCGCAGAGCGGCGACGCGCCCGCGCTGCAGGTGAAGTCCGCTGCTTTTGGCGACGGCCAGCCCATACCGCTCAAGCATTCGGCCTACGACCAGGGCGCAAGCTTCCCGCTGAGCTGGAGTGCCGGCCCCGCCGGTACGCGCTCCTACGCGATCATCCTGGAAGATCCCGACGTCACCCGGCCGCCCAAGCCGGTCATCCACTGGATCGCGTGGAATATTCCGGCCGATGTATCGGCGCTGCGCGAAGGCTTGCCGCCGCAGGATCGGCTGACCGATCCCGACGGCCTGCGGCAAGGCCCCAACACACCTGGACGCACGGGCTATTACGGCCCCAGACCGCCTGCGGGCGATACGCCGCACCGCTACCACACCCAGGTGTTCGCGCTGGACCGGATGCTGGATCTGCCGGCCGGTGCGGACCGCGAAGCCCTGCTCGCCGCGATGCGCGGCCACGTACTGGCCAAGGGCGTGCTGGTGGGCACGTTCGCGCGGCCGGCCGAACCGAAACGCCCGTAGTCCCACGGAGAGGCACGCCGCGGCGATCAGCCGCGGCGGTTCCGCGCCGTGACGATCTGCCCCACGACCGCCGTGACCAGGATGCAGCTGTGGGTCGCGATGAACACCGGGCTGCCGACCAGGATGCTGTAGACGATGAAGCCGGCCGAGGACAGGATCTGGCCCAGGAACAGCCACTTCGACACGCCACGGGCCTGGCGGTCGCGGGCCTGGGTGACGATCTGGCGGATCAGCGTGGCCAGCAGCACGGCGGAGGCGGCCCAGCCGATAAGATCGGTGTTCATGCGCCGTCCCGCCGCCGGCGCGGCGACTGCACAAGACAGTCATTGAAAATCCATTGAATTCTGCAATTCATTGCGGTTCTGCTCAGAACCAGCGGCGAAAGCGCGCCGTGGCGATCAGGCCGGCAGCGATGGCCGCCATGGCCGCGACCGCCGTCCAGAACCCGGCGGCCTGGGTGCGGAAGAAAGGCGCGTCGAAATTCATGCCGAGAATGCCCGCCACCACCGCCAGCGTGCCCACGACCACCGCGATGAAGGACAGCAGCCGCATCGCCGCGTTGGTGCGCAGCGCGGTCTGGCTGCTGAGCAGCTCGAAGCTGCCGACCACCAGGTCGCGGGCGTTCTCGACTACGTCCATGGCGCGTTCGTAGCGTGTATCCAGCGCGGCGAAATGGGCATTGGCCGCGGCCGTCTCGGTGGGCCGGAAATCCGGCCGGGACAGTGCGGAAAAGACCGCGCGGTGCGGCGCCAGCATGCGCCGCAGCCGCGATGCGGCCTTGCGCAGCCGGCGCAGCTCGGGCAGCAGATCGCGCTGCAGTTCGGCGAGGATGCCCACTTCCAGGCGCTCCACCGCCATTTCAAAATCGGCCACGGCGTCGAAGTATGTGGTCAGATGCCAGTCCAGCAGCGCTGCCACGAAGCTCTCCGCGCTGAGGCCGCCGATATCCGATCCGGCGGCCTCGCGCTGGCGCAGCGAATCCACGAACGGCACAGGCTTGTCGTGCACGCTCACCACCGTGTTCTGCGTCGCCAGCAAGGTCAGCACCTGGCCCTGAAGCGCGAGACCATCGTTGCCGCTGACGGCGACCACGCGCACGCAGAAGCAGTCGCCGAATTTGCGCAGGCACGGCGTGGTTGCGGCCGCGGCGGTTTCCGCCACAGCCTGGCGGGGGATTCCCAGCGCGGCGCAGACCGTATCCAGCTCGGCCTTGCCGGGCGCTTCGAGGTCCACCCACAGCAGCTGGTGATCCTGCAGGCGCAGCGCGGCCAGATCCTCGCAGCTGAGGCTGCGGTCGTCGCCGTGCGCATCGAACAGCCGCGCACGGCAGCTGTTGACGGAACTGCGGGCCATGTCGTCCTTGCCCATGCCAAACCTCGAACCTGCGCTGTTTTTGTCCGATGCACGCTACGGACGGCCGGGTGAGTCCCGCGTCAACAGCCGCTGCCGCAGCATGCGGAAAACGCTGCGCAGCCCTCCCGCGCAGGCGGGCGCCGCCAATTTGCAGAGTGGAATTTGCCACACAAGCCCGCGCACGGCACGCCGGCACGCGTCCGGACCGCACCGCCGCATCTTGCATTCCGCGCTGCCGTCCTGCGCCTGCAGGCGATTTGCGCGGCAGCGCCCGCCGCGCTTGCGGGGCAGGAAGGTATGGAAATGGCCTGTGTACAGCGATTTCCGCGTCGGCGCGGCGCTGCGGGCGACTGGCATGCGGGTTGCCCTGTCTCCGGAGCTGACCCACTGCTCAGGAGAAGACCATGGCAACCGAAAGAAATCCCAATACCGACACCAATCGCGATCCCATCACCGGCGCGCCGGGCGCGCATCCTGTCGGCACCGGCCTGGGCGCCGCTGCCGGCGGCGCGGCCGCGGGTGCGGCGGTAGGCACCGTGGCCGGGCCGGTGGGCACGGCGGTAGGCGCAGCCGTCGGCGCCGTGGCCGGCGGCCTGGTCGGCAAGGGCGTGGCCGAGGCCATCGATCCCACGGCGGAAGCGGCGTACTGGGAAGCCAACTACGCTTCCCGCCCCTACGTCGCGCCGGGAACGGACTACGCGGTGTACGCGCCGGCGTATCGCTACGGCTGGGAATCGCGTGCGCGCTTTGCCGACCGCAGCTGGAACGAGGTCTCGCCCGAACTCGCCGCCGACTGGCCTACGCTGGCCGGCAAATCCGGCCTGAGCTGGGACCGCGCCGAACCCGCCGTGCGCGATGCTTGGCATCGCCCCGACCGCACGCCGCCAGTCTGAGCCGCGGCGCCGACAGGGATGTGAGAAAGGCCGGCACAGCGCAAACCATCGCCAGGAACGGCGGTGGTTTGTGCGGGTTCGTCCCTTTGCGCCGCATGCGCAGGGCAGCGTGCGAAGAACACGCTGCCCCGCGCGTGCGGTGCGGAATCGGCTCCGCCTGTCCGCGTGTCCGCCTGAGAAGTCCGCAGCTGTTGCATCCCTGCATTCCCGCAGTGCGCCGTGTACGAACCGCTGCGGCCGCAGCTCCGCCACCGCCGTGCGGATACGCAGATTTCCGCTACGCCGGATCCAGCTGTTCCATACCGGCATCCTGGTGCCGCGTCAGATGGTTGTAGACCGTCTTCACGCTGATGCCCAGCGCCTGTGCCGTGCGGCTCTTGTCGCCGCGGAAATGCTCCAGCGTGCGCAGCAGCATTTCGCGTTCGACCACTTCCAGCGGTGTGCCCACGCGGAAGCTGACCAGGGAGGCATCCGCTGCGGGAACCGGCTGGTAGGGCGAACAGATCACGCGCACCTTCCTGCCCGAACTCATGATGTAGGCGCGGTGCACCAGGTTGCGCAGTTCGCGCACATTGCCCGGCCAGGCGTGGTTCTGCAGGCTGTGCCAGCAGGCTTCATCCAGCTGCTTGGATTCGCCATAGCGTTCGTTCAACTGGTGCAGCACGGCCTGCGCGATCTGCAGCACATCGTTGCCACGCTCGCGCAGCGGCGGCAGGGAAAGACAGAATTCGCCGAGACGGAAATACAGATCCTCGCGCAGGATGCCGGCGGCGATAGCCTTGTCCGGATCGCGGTTGGTCGCCGCTACCACGCGCACGTCCACCGCCACCTCGCCGTAGCCGCCGACGCGCGTGATGCGCCGCGTCTCCAGCACGCGCAGCAGATGCGCCTGCAGCGACGGCGGCATCTCGGTGATTTCGTCGAGGAACAGGGTGCCGCCCTCGGCCTGTTCAAAATGGCCTTTGTGCTGGCGCACCGCGCCGGTGAAGCTGCCGCGCTCGTGGCCGAACAGATGACTGGCCAGCAGCTCGTGCGCGACCGCGCCGCAATTGACCGCGACGAAGGGCCCGCCGCGGCCGCTGCTTTCATGCACCGCGCGCGCGGCCACTTCCTTGCCGGTGCCGCTTTCGCCGACGATGAGCACGGTCGCATCGGTGGGCGCCACGCGGCGGATCTGGTGGTAGACCCATTTCATCGCCGGGGAATCGCCGATGAAACCCGGCGGACGCCCGGCGCCGCCGCCGGTGCGCAGATACCAGCGCTCATAGGCATCGGTGAGCAGCGTCTCCAGGCGCGATCCGCTCAAGGGTTTGAGCAGATAGTCCGTCGCCGGCAGGCTGGCCGTACCCGTCTGCGCCGGCGCGCTGCCGGTGACCACGGCCACGGTCGATCCGCTCTGGCGGAACTGCTCGATCAGGTCCAGGCCCGAGCCGTCCGGCAGCGCCACATCCATCAGCACCAGATAGTAGGCGCCGCGCGCCAGGGCGCGGCGTGCGCCGGAAAGGGAATGCGCACCGGTGGCTTCAAACTGGCACAGCCCGGCGTAGGTGCGGGCGGCTTCGACAAACTCATGATCATCATCGACGACCAGCAAAGTCGGGCGTTCCATGGGTTTGCTCCATTGCGGAAATCCTCCCGATCATGAACGACGCGGCGTTCAGCGTTCGTGTAGTTTTGCATTCATATTCGGGCCGACAGACGGCGCCGTACGGACGCCCGCGACGCAGCGCCGTTCCGCGCAGACAGGCCACGCCCGCGCGCAACGGGAAAAAGCCCGCGCAGGTTTGGAGTATCGTTCGCGCGCGGCCCGCGGCGCGCCGCCTGCGCAGCGCCTGTCCCGTGCCGGGTTCCCTCTGCGACGAGGTCCGATGAGCAGCCAGCCGCCCGAGCTTCCCGCCTGCGAGATCGACGCCTTCGTCGCGGCCAGCCGCCTCGCGCTGGCGCCGTTCCGCAGCCGCCGCGCGGCGCTCTGTCCGCAGCGCGCCGCGGCGCGCCTGGTGCGCGTGCTGGTGACCGCGGCCGGCTGTGCATTCGCGCGCTGCGAAATCGCGCCGCTGCATGCGGTGCAGGCGCAAGGCCGGCGCAATCCGGACGGACCGCTGCAACGCTGCCGCGTGCGTATCCACGGCGCTGCCGTCATGGGCTGCATCGAAGTCATCGCGGCGCCGGCGCAGCTGCAGCAGCTGCAGCCGGATCTGTTGCAGCAAGCCCAGCGGCTGGGCCAGCTGTGCGCACTGCACCAGGCCCTGCCGGCTGCCGCCGGCGCGGCGCTGGACCGCGACCGCCTGCACACGCTCGCCAACCAGGCCAACAGCCTCGGCATGCAGTTGAACGTGGTCCAGGCCCTGTACCGGCGCGGCCGCTATCCCGAGCTGGCCGGCTTCCTGGACACCGCCCTGGCGCGCTGCGAGGCGATGCAGGAACTGGTCGCCGCACTGCGCCAGCGCTGAGCCGGCGGCGCGCGCCGGGCTCAGCCCTGCGCCAGCGGCAGCAGCAGGGAAAAGCGTGTGCCATCGCCGGCGTCCGCGCTCACACTGAGCCTTCCCTGGTGGCGCCGGACGATCTCCCGTGCGATGAACAGGCCCAGCCCGCGCGGCAGCGGTGCCTCGGTGCCGGCGGACAGCGGATCCGGCGCTGCCGCCGCGTTGCCGTGCGGCAGCAGCGGACCGTCGTTGTGGATGGTCAGCAACGCGCAGCGGCCGGCGCGGTCCAGGGTCGATACCACCGTGCTCTGCGCACGGCCATGCTGGACCGCATGACGCAGCAGGTTCAGCAGCACCTGGCCGATGCGCGCGGTCCCAGGAACCGGGCAGGCTCCCGCAGGAGCGCAGTACGAAGCGGCGGCCCGGGAACTCCATCGCCACTTCCTGCATCGTCTGCGTGGCCAGATCGTTTAATTCCACCGGCTCCGGCCGGCAGTCCAGGCCGCTGCGCAGGCCCAGCGCGGCCAGGTCGCCGGCCAGCCGGCCCAGGTGTTCCAGCGTCTTCTTCTGCTGGCCCAGGAGTTCGCGGCCGACCGCGGCGTCCTGTACGCGCTCCATCAGGTAATTGGACATAAGTGTACTTTGCAGCTTTCCGCGCAAATCATGCGCAACCACGCCCAGGGCCAGCGCCCGGTCCCGCTCCTGCGCGCCGAGAAAAGCGTTCAGCGCCGCCGCCGCGGCCGCGTCGAAGGCCTCGTAGAAATCCAGCAGCTCGGCACTGGCCGGCGCGGCTGGCGCAGCGTCGCGCAGCCAGCGCCGTGCCAGCCCGCCGCGCAGGGCGCGCAGGCCATCCAGCAGCGCGGCAGCGGAGAGACCGGCGGCATAGGCATCCAGCCCCAGCCGCGCCGCCGGCACGGAACCGGCGGCGCCGGACTGCGGCCGCAAGCGGCCGTTGCCGCGGCGCATCGCGGCGGCGATCGCATCGAGCAGCGCCAACACGCCGCCGCGCAGATCCGCCGGCGCCGGCGCAGCGATGCTGCCGCCGAAATCCGTCCAGGCCGGGCTCAGCTGTTCCTCGCCGTGTCGAAGGATGAATGTCCGCAGCAGCATGGGCCTTCCCCGCACGAATGGTGGCGGTCCCGCGCGTGGCTGCCGCGGGCGCTGCCGTATCCGGACGCCCGCCGCCCGGACTGGACCGGCGCGCGGCACCGCTGCGCGGACTGTGCCGGCTGCGTCCCGCCGTGCTGAACCGGCCATGTCCCCGTCCGGCGGCCCAGCCCCGGCCGGATCTGCCGCGCAAACGCAGCAGCGTGCAGCAGGCAGGATTGAGCAGCATCCGTGCCAGCGCATTGACGGCGCTGTCTCCGCATCCGGCGCGGCAATGCGCCCGGCGCCGGATCGCGGCCATGGCGAAGTCCGGAAAAATCTTCCTGACTTTTTTACTACTTGCACAATGCACCCGGCAGGCACAGCCTCGGCCGCAGGCGGAAATCGTCGCGGCGCAACGCAAAAAGAAAACGACGCTGCGCTCAGAGCCCTTCCACCGCCGCGAACAGGCCCTCCAGCGAGACCGGCTTGGTCAGGTGGGCGTCGAAGCCCGCCGCCAGCGCGCGGCGGATATCCGCATTGCCGCCGTAGCCGGTCATGGCGATGGCGTGCAGCCGCGCCGGCAGCTTGAGCTGGCGCACCCGGCTGATCAGCTCGGTGCCGGACATGTCCGGCATGCCTATGTCCGACAACAGCAGGTCGAAGGGCTCGCTTTCCAGCAGCTGCAGCGCCTGGGCCGCGCTGAAGGCCGTCTTCACCGTGGCGCCCTCCATGGTCAGGATGGTCGCCAGCGCCGTGACGCTTTCCGCATCGTCGTCGACCGCCAGCACCCGCTTGCCGGCAAAGCCGGAAGGCGGCGCCTGGTGCGCCGGCGCCGCCGCCACGGTCGCCTCCAGCGGCAGCCAGACGGTGAAGGTGGCGCCCTTGTCCTTGCCCGGCGATGTGGCCTGTACGCGCCCGCCGTGGGCACCGACCAGGTCGCGCACCAGCGCCAGGCCTATGCCCAGGCCGGCACCGCGTCCGCCGGCGCTTGCGCCGGCCGGAAGGGCCTGGCTGAAAAGATCGAAGATCGAATCCAGCGACCCGGGCGCTATGCCTATGCCCGTATCGCTGACCTGCAACCGGGCCTGGCCGTCGTGCTCCGACAGGCTGATGTCGATGCGTCCCTGCTGCGGCGTGAATTTCACCGCATTGCCGAGCAGGTTCCACACCACCTGCTCCATGCGCACCGGATCGCAGTTGCAGAACAGGCCCGGCGCCAGCGCGAGCGTCACGCGGATGTCTTTCTGCGCCACCTCCGGCGCAATGGCCTGGGCCAGGCGCTCGACCAGCGCGCCCAGGTCGGTGCGCTCGTATTCCAGGCACAGCTTGCCGGTCTGCGCGCGACAGTTCCAGCAGATCGTTGACGATCTTGCCCTGGCCGACGACCGCGCGCCGTATCGACTGGCCTATGCGCTGGGCCTGCGGGATATGCGCCGTCTCCGGCAGGCGCAGCAGCAGCTCCGCATGCACCTGGATCAGGTTCAGTGGCTGCTTCAGCTCGTGCGATACCACGGCCAGGAAGCGGTCCTTGAGGTCCGAGGCAGCCTTGAGCCTGGCATTGGCCAGCTGTTCGTCGTGCAGTTCGCTGCCCAGCTTGAGTTCGGCCAGCTTGCGCTGGGAAATGTCCAGCGCGATCTTGACGAAGCCCATGCGGCTGTTGCCGTGCAGCGGCGTGACCACGCCGCTGCAGTAGACCGTGCTCTGGTCCTTGCGCACGTGCCAGCGTTCGTCGGAGGCGCGGCCCAGCTGCGCGGCGAGGCGGCGCTCCTGTTCCGGCACGCCCGCGGCGCGGTCGATGGCGGTGTAGATGAGATCGATGGGCCGGCCGATGATCTCGTCGAACTCGTAGCCGTACATGCGCTTGGCCCCGTCGTTCCAGCTGGTGACCTTGCCGTTGATGTCGGTGCTGATGACGGCGAAATCCTTGTTGCTGGCTATCGCGTCGCGCAGGCGGTCCTCGGCCGCCTTGACCCGGCTCTCGGCGCGGCGCAGCTCGGTGACGTTGACGAAGGTCAGCACCGCGCCGCCGATCTTGTCCTGGCTGGTGCGGTAGGGAAGGATGCGGGCGAAGAAGTGCTCGTCGTCGATGCTGCTGATGGCGCGCTCCACCGGGCGCAGCTGGTTGAATACGGCCGAGGCGTCCTCGACCATCTCGTCGTACTTCAGCCGGCTCTTCACATCCAGCAGCGGGCGGCCTATATCCGAGGCGATCAGTGCGAACAGCTTGCTCGCCTGCGGCGTGAAGCGCTTCACCCGCATGGCCTGGTCGACGAACACGGTGGCGATTTCCGAGGCTTCGATCAGGTTGCGCAGGTCGTCGTTGTTGCGCCCGGCCTCGTCCACCTTGAGGCGCAGTTCGTAATTGACCGTGGTCAGCTCTTCGTTGACCGACTGCAATTCCTCCTTGCTGGTCTCCAGTTCCTCCTTGGCCGAGCGCAGTTCCTCGTTGATCGCCTGCAGCTCTTCGTTGGACGCCTTCAGCTCCTCGTTGGAAATGGCCGAGCGGTCCAGCGTGTCCTGCAGATGCGCCTTGAGGGAACGGTTTTCCTCTTCCATGCGCCGCATGGCCAGCTGATAGCTGTCGCCGTCGGCTTCGTCGGCCGGCAGCAACGGCAGGGTGCTGTCGGGCGGCTCGTCGAAAATCACCAGCCAGTAGCCCGCGGCGCCGTCCTCGCTCGGCACCGGATGCACGGCCAGGCTCAGGACCGATCCGCGCTGGTCGGCGGTTTCGTCCTTGCGCACGAACAGGCTGCGCACCGGACGGCAGGACTCCGCCGCGCGGTACAGCGCCGCACGCAGCTCCACGCGGATATCCGGCGCAACATTGCTGAGCAGGTTGCGCGTGGGCACGCCCTCGCCAAAGGCGACGAAGCGGCCGGCGCCGGGCGATACCCGCTCGATCTCGTATTCGGCGTTGATCAGCACGCTCGGCGGCGCCGCGTTGACGAGGGCGCGTTCATGCAGCATCGACAAGGTCTGGTGCACGGACATGGGCTCGAATCCACGACTGGTGGCGGGGGCCTGCGTCGGCAGCGGCATTCCGGCCGAACTGACCAGCTGCGACGGGATGCGGCTGCGGATCACGGACGAGGCATCCGGCCGCAGGCGATAGATGCGGTGTTCCTTGCTGACGGTCTGGAAAGCCTGGGCGGACGAGTCGATCGACTCGGCATTGCCCAGGAACAGATAGCCGCCGGGCTTCAACGCGAAGGAGAACATTTCCAGCGCGATCGACTGCGCGGTGCGGTCGAGATAGATCAGCAGATTGCGGCAGCAGATCAGGTCCAGGCGCGAGAACGGCGGATCGGTCAGCACGTTGTGGCGCGCGAACACGATCATCTCGCGGATGGCGGAGCGCACGCGGAAATGGTCGCTCTGCTCTTTCTCGAAATAGCCCAGCAGGCGCGTGTCGCTGATGTCGGTGGCGATGTTGGACGGATAGATGCCGGTGCGCGCGTAGTTCAGCGCCGCATCGTTGATGTCGGAAGCGAACACCTGCACCCGCGGCGGCTGGCGCATGCTGTCGGCGTATTCCTGCAGCAGGATGGCGACGGAATAGCTTTCCTCGCCCGAGGCGCAGCCCGGTATCCAGACGCGCACTTCCTCGCCCCCGGGCACGCCCTCCATCAGCTGCGGAATGACGTCGCGGCGCAGTGCCTCGAAAGCCTCCGGATCGCGGAAGAAATTGGTCACGCTGATGAGCATGTCGCTGAGCAGCGGGCCCAGTTCCTCCGGATTGCGCCGCACGAATTCGCGATAGGCCTGGATGCTGCCGACGTTGTTGACCTGCATGCGGCGCTGCAGGCGGCGCATGACGGTGCCGCGCTTGTAATGGCGGAAATCATGCCGCGTGCGTATGCGCAGCGCGGTCAGCACGTCGAAGAAGGCGCGCTGCTCGGCTTCGTCGTCGCTGGCGGCTTCGCCGGGGCGCAGGGCGTCGCCGTCGCCGTTCAGCGCGGTGGAGCCGGTCCGGAAGAAGATCTGCGCCACATCGTCCAGACGGCTGCCGATCTCGGCGGCCGTCAGCACCAGGTCCACCGCGCCGGTGCCTATGGCGGCACGCGGCATGTCGCTGTGCTCGCTGTCAGCGGGCGACTGCACCAGGGTGAGTCCGCCGAATTCCTTGACCTGGGCCAGGCCCAGCGAACCGTCGCGGCCGGCGCCCGACAGCAGGATGCCGATGGCGCGCTCGCGCTGCGCTTCGGCCAGGCTGCGGAAGAACAGGTCGAGGGCCGCCGCCTGCTTGCGTGCATCGGCCGCGGCGGGCTGGATATGGCCGCCCTCGAACACCAGGCTGGTATCCGGCGCGATCAGATAAAGATGGCCGCGGCGCAGAGGCTCGCGCCGGGTGAGCTGCTGCACCTTGAACGAGGTGGCGCGCTGCAGGATTTCCACTGCATTGTTCTCGCGCTCCGCATCCACTCGCAAGGCAACGACGATGGCGATGTGCCCGGTGCCGAGGTTTTCCAGCAGCTGGGTCAGCGCGGACAGTGCGCCGGAAGAGCCGCCGATTCCGACCACCAGAGGCTGTTTCCCGGATGGCATCCTGTCGCTCCCCTCGTGCTCGCCGGGAGTGCCGGGACGGGAATCGCTGGTCATGATCGAGTCTCACGGTACGACAACGGCCGCTAGTCTAGCTTCAACATCCGCCTGTTAATCAGCCGCTGGCGAGCCCATGGAAACAAACCGGCGCATCATCGTTCTGGGCACTTCCATCGGCGGCGTCGATGCATTGATGCGCCTGGTTCCCGCGCTGGCGCCGGATATCGCCGCGCCGCTGGTACTGGTCTCGCATATTGGCGCGCATCGCAGCCATCTGCCGGAACTGCTGCGCGCGCGCACCACGCTGCCGGTGGATTTCGTCCGCGACGGCAGCGAGCCGCTGGCCGGCCACGTCTATGTCGCGCCGCCGGATCACCACGTGCTGCTGGAAGGCGCACGGCTGAAACTGTTCCGCGGCCCCAAGGAACACCATGCGCGGCCAGCGATCAACCCGCTGTTCCGCTCTGCCGCGCTGGATTACGGTGCGCGCGCGATAGGCGTGATTCTCACCGGCATGCTTGACGACGGGGCCGCCGGATTGCAGGCCATACGCCGCTGCGGCGGCACGACCGTGGTGCAGGATCCGCGCGAGGCCTACGCGCCGGGCATGCCGCGCGCCGCGCTGGCCGGCGGCCCGGTCGATCATGTCGTCGGCCTGGCCGAACTTGGCCCGCTGCTCAATCGCCTGGCGCAGCCGCTGGCGGAGGTAACGCGCGTGAAAGCACCGCAGTCACTGTGCATCGAACATGGCATCAGCCTGGGCAGCGGGAGCCTGCAGAACCTCCTGCAGGTCGCCAGCCCGTCGGGCTACAGCTGCCCGGAATGCGGCGGCGCACTGTTCGAGCTGCGCGAGCGCGATCCGCTGCGCTTCCTCTGCCATACCGGCCACGCCTTCAGCCTGCGCAGCCTGCTGCAGACGCACAGCGGTGCGACCGAAGAGAAACTGTGGAGCAGCCTGCGCACACTGCAGGAAAAGAAGGCGCTGCTGGAACGGATTGCGACCGAGGACGGCCTGCTTTCCGCCGAAGAAGCCGGCGAGGCGCTGGCGGAGGCGAACCAGCTCGCGGTAATCCTGGACCAGCTCAAGGCCCTGCTGCAGCGGGTGCCTTCCAGCGTGGACCTGAGCGAGGACGAGACCACCGGCAACGGTGCGCCGCAGTCCGGCTGAGCCGGGCGCCAGCCGGCGGCGCACAGCCGGGTGCGTCGCCGCGTTGCAACTTTGTCCTTCAAGAATTTTTTTCCGCCGGCTCGGCAAAACGGCCGGATTTCGGGCGTTTTCCGCCACAAAAGCCGCACTGCCCGCATGGCACGCTTGTTGCGGAAACCACTGCCCCGGCGCAGCCGCGCCGGCGGAAACCCACGCGCACGAGAGAGCATGCAGGCCAGCCGCCCGGGAGGACTGCCGCCCACCCGAGGACCGACGACGCCCGCCACGGCGCCGGTGCGGGGAGATAACGCCGGCCGCCACCGCACAGGCCGCCGTGCCGGCTGACTATCGCCGCATGCGCCTGCGCCGCCTTCCCAAGCGACAGTTGCAGAGCGGCGGCGATGCCTGCGCGGCGCCGCTGGATAGCCCGGTGCGGCGCATCGCCCTGCTGCGGCATGCGGAGAAGCGCGGCTGCGAGCAGCCCGGCCAGCTGTCCGGCGTGGGTCATATGCGCGCGTTTGCGCTGCCGCACGTGCTGGCCGATCTGTCCCGGCGCGACGGCTGGCTGCTGGCGCCGGACCGGCTGATCGCCGCCGCCGACACGCCGCGCAGCCGGCGGCCTTCGCAGACCCTGGCGGCGCTGGGACGCCGGCTGGGTTTGCGCGTGCTGCAGGTGGACGCCGCCGCCGCACTGCCGTCGTCGCTGTTCGATCCGCAGATCCTGCCTGACTGGCACTTTGCCGTGATCAGCTGGCGCCGCAGCAGCATCCTGCGCGTGGCCCGGCTGCTGGGCGCCGCGCCGCAGGACCTGCCGGCGGAGTGGCCGCGCGAGCTGTACGACCAGATCATCCTGCTGGACTACGACGCGGCGGGCCGGGTCCAACGCACGCGCTGCGTGCGCGCGGACCAGGAAGTGCAGCTGCGGGACGGCTGAGCGGCCGGATCGGCCCAGGCAGAGTTGCGGCAGCAGCGGCAGCGGTTATCGCGCCGGCACCGGTTGGGACGGTGCGATCCAGCCAGATCCGCGCCTTCGCCGCCGCCGCGTGACCACGCATGGCACTGCGGCGCAGCGCACATTCAGTTTCTGCAATATCCACTTATTGAAATGACCGCATTACGACGGCCCGCCGGCTGCACACCCGCACGCCGGGCCGCCCCGGCGCATCCGCTTGCTCACGCCGGGCGGCTCTGCGCCACGATGGTCGCCGCCACCCGCGTCACGCGCGTGGCGAAGGCCAGTTCCTGCGGCAGCGGCGCGCGCGGCGCGTCGGAATAGACGGCGAAGCTGCCCACGAAGTGACCCGCCGCCGTATGCAGCGGAAAGCTCCAGCAGCCGCGGTAATCGAAGCGCCGCGCCAGCCAGCGCCAGGGCTCCCAACGCTGGTCGTCCGCCACATCCGGCGTGAGCACCGCCGTGCCGCAGCGCGCTGCCGCACCGCAGGCCAGCGATTCCGGGCCGACGAAACCATCCACCGCCGCGGCATAGGCCGGCGGCATGCCGACGATATGGCGCAATTCGCTGCCTTCGCCATTGGCCAGATAGACGGCCCCGCGCAGGCCGCCGCCGAACCGCTGCAACGCGGGCGCCAGCAGCAGGCCCAGGGACTCGCGCAGCGGCGCGCCATCCAGCGCCGCCACCAGCGCGCGCACTTTCGCCATCAGCCAGCTGCGGTCGCAGGCGCTCTCGCGCAGCGCGGCTTCGCTGCGGCCGCGCTCCGCCGCCGTCCAGATGCGTTCCACCGTTTCCTCGATGATGGCCACTTCCGCCGCCGACCATTGGCGCGGCTCGCCGTTGCTCACGCCGAGCATTGCCACCAGCCGGCCCGCCCGGCACAGCGGCGCGCCGACGCTGGCGCGCGTGCCGGCGGCGTAGCCGCTGCGCACGGCCTCGCCGGCGGAGAGCGCGGCGCTGTCGGATACGACGAAGCTCCTGCCGTCCGCGTAGGCAGCGCGCGGTTCCATGGCCAGCGCGTCCAGGCGTATGGGCGCCGAGAGCGGCGCGCCGTCCTCGGCGTAGCCGCCGCGGGCGAGCAGATGCTGCTCGGCCGGATCGATCTCGAAATACTGCGCAGCGTTGATGCCCAGATGATGGCCCAGCACGCGCATGGCCTGGGCCTGGGCCGCGGCGGGATCGCCGATCGAACGCAGCGTGTCGCTGAGTTGCAGCAGGAAAACGTGGCGTGCTTCGCTCGCGCGCAGCGCCGCGTCGGCGCGTGCGCGCTCCAGCACGGCCTGTACCCGCGCCACCAGTTCGCGCGGCGCGAACGGCTTGGCGATGTAGTCGTCGGCGCCGGCCTGCAATCCCTCGATCGCGGCCTGCTCGCTGCTGCGCGCGGTCAGCAGGATCACCGGCAGATGCGCCAGATGCGGATCGCTGCGCAGCCGCCGCAGCAGCTGGAAACCGTCCAGCTCCGGCATCATCACGTCAGCCAGCAGCAGATCGGGCGCCTCCTGCTGCGCCATTGCCAGCGCCTGCGCACCATCGGCGGCCAGCTGCACCTGCCACTGCGTGCCGAGCAGGCGCAGCAGGTAGTCGCGCAGATCGGCGTTGTCGTCGACGACGAGCAAGCGCGCGCGCGGCGCTGTCGCTGCGGGCGGATCGCTGCCGCATCCGGCGTCGGACGCGGCAGCACCCTTGTCCGACCAGCGCGCGGCCTCGTCGGCCAGCGCGGCAGCCAGCCGCGGCGGTGCGGCCGGCGCCGGTGCCGCGTCCTGGGCGCGCATGCTCTTCAGCGGCAGCCACACCGTGAACGTGCTGCCCAGCCCTTCCACGCTGTGCGCGGTGAACTGGCCGCCCATGCGCTGCACCAGGTTCTGCACCAGCGCCAGGCCTATGCCGGCGCCCTCGGCCGTGCGCGCACGCGCGCCGCGCACGCGATGAAAACGCTTGAAGATCTGCGGCAGTTCGTCGGCCGGGATGCCGACGCCGCTGTCGGATACTTCCAGCTCGGCGTGCAGGCGCAGCGCTTTCAGCCGCAGGCGGATGCCGCCCTCGAAGGTGAACTTGAGCGCATTGGAAAGCAGGTTGGATACGACTTGTTCCCACATCGCCGCATTCACCGGCACCGGCGGCAGCGGCTCTATCTCCAGGTTCAGCGTCAGGCCGGCCGCCTCGATCGCGCTGCGGAAGGCGCTGGCGATCTCGCGGGTCTGTGCGCCCAGATCCGCCGGAGCCAGCAGTGCGCTGCGCCCGTGCATCCCGATCTGGGAAAAATCCAGCAGGCTGTCGACCAGCCGCGCCAGCCGGCGCGCGTTGCGCAGCGCCGTATCCAGTTCGCTGCCCAGCGGCGGCGGCAGCGCTTCGCGTGCCCGCGCCAGTTCCTCCAGCGGCGCCAGCAGCAAGGTCAGCGGCGTGCGGAATTCATGGCTCACGTCGGAAAAGAATTCGGTCTTGGCGCGGTCCAGCGCGGCAAGCCGCTCTAAACGCTCGCGCTCCAGCTCCTTCGCGCGCGCATCGCCCAGTGCCGCACCCACCTGCTGGCCCAGCAGCTCGACGAAGCGCGCATAGGCCGGGTCGTAAGGGCGGTGCGGGTTCAGGCCCAGCACCAGCAGGACCTGGGAATCCTGCGCGCCCGGCAGCGGCATCAGCACCGCGCGCGTCGGGCAGGCGGATGCGTCGGCGGCCTGCGGCAGCAGTTCGAGTCCGGCAAAGCGCCGCGGCAGATCTTCGACGACGAGCAGCCGGCCCGCTGCGGCGGCATCGGATATGCCGGCCAGCGGCCAGCTCGACCCTTCGGCGTCGTCGGCATGCACGAAACGCGGTGCCCCGGCACTGCCCGGCTGCAGGCCCGCGGCGCAGGCCAGCGTGGCCTGGCGGCGCGGCTTGTCGACCAGGTAGAGCAGCGCGAACGGCACGTCGGACGCATCCACAACCAGCGCGTCGGCGGCCAGCGCGCAGGCTTCGTTGCGGCCGGCCGCGCCGGCCATGCGCGTGCCCAGCACCTGCAGCAGCCGCAGGCGCCGCTCGGCGACCACGCTGGCAGTCGTCTCGCAGCCGATAATGTGGACGCCGCTCACATCGCCGGCAGCCGTGCGGACCGGCGAATAGGCGAAGGTGACGAACACTTCCTCGCGGCTGTCGCAGCGGTCGATCAGGAAGCGGTAGTTCTCCCCGCTTACCGCAACACCCTCCGTGCGCACACGCTCGACCGCCGGCGCCATCGCCGGCCAGATCGCGCTCCAGGTCGCGCTGGCCGGACCGCCCAGTGCCTGCGGATGCTTGCCTGTGCCGAGGAACCGGCGCCAGGCTTCGTTATGCAGCTGGACCAGCTCGCGTCCCCAGCAAACCGCCATCGCCTGGGTGGACTCGGCCATCAGGCGCAGCAGGAAGCGCAATTCCAGCGGCCAGGACAGCACACTGCCCAGCGGCGTGCGCTGCCAATCCAGCTCGCGCGCCGCGCGCGCCACCTCGCCGGTTTCGCCGAACGCCGCGGCGACAGCGGCCAGTTCCGAAGACGCCCTGGAACGCTGCGCGCCGGCGGCGATGCCGGCAAGCACCTGGCCCAGTTCATCCAGCGGAACCACCATATCCGCCGCACCCGCGGCGATGGCGGCCGCGGGCATGTCGGCGTGCTCGGCACCGGCCGGCGCCTGCACCAGCACCTGGCCGCCCGCCGCGCGCAGCGCGCGCGCACCGTTGGCGCCGTCGCTGCCCATGCCGCTGAGGATCACGCCGATGGCGCGCGCGCCGAAACTGTTCGCGGCGGAAACCAGCAGGCGGTCGATGGGATAGTCGAGTGCGCCGCCGGGATTGTCGGAAATCGCCGCTGTCGCATCCGGCAGCACTTCGACGAAGGTGCGCGGCGGACACAGCCACAGTGTGCCGGCGGCGACAGGCTGGCCCTGGCGCAGTCTTTGCGCCGCCAGCGGCAGGCGCTGCAATACGACTTCCGGCTCGGCGCCCGGCGGCAAATGCAACAGAACCAGCAGCGGCAGCGGGAAATCCGCCGGCAACCCGCTGACCAGCCGGCGCAGCGCCGGCAGCCCGCCGGCGGAAGCACCGACTACGAGGATGTCGTAGCCGGTTTCCGGCGCGGTCTGAGCCTGAGCCTGGTTGATGTCCATGATTCCGGCAGCTTAGCCCAAGAACACGACGACAGCTTGGGCGCAATCCCGGCCGTTGCTGCACTGTACGGCTTTGCGCGGCGCTGCGGATGCCGCAAATGCCGCACTGTATTTCAAGCAGCAACCGGCGGCGGGCCGTAGCCGCCGTATGCTGGCGTAGTCAGCGCCGTATCCGCGCCAGCGGCGCCGGCACGAATGCCGCCGCACCACCGCGCCGCGCCGTGAAGGCGCGGCGCGGTGGTGCGAGCGCCGGCGGAACTAGCGGTTCTGCCAGCCCCGGCGCGCCGCCTCGGCATGGCCGCGCGAATCGCCGAACCAGCCGCCGTGGCCGCGGCCGTCGTCGTCATCGTCGCGCGAACGCGAACGGCGCGAGCGGTCATCGTCGTCATCGCGCGAACGCGAGCGGCGCGAGTCGTCGTCGCTGCGCGAACGCGCGCTGCGGCCGTCATCGTCGCGGTTGCGCCAGCCTTCGCGGGCAGCCTCGGCATGGCCGCGCGAATCGCCGAACCAGCCGCCGCGGCCGTGGCCGCGGCCGTCATCGTCGTCATCGCGCGAACGCGAACTGCGCGAATCGTCGTCGCTGCGCGAACGCGCGCTGCGGCCATCGTCGTCGCGGTTGCGCCAGCCTTCGCGGGCAGCCTCGGCATGGCCGCGCGAATCGCCGAACCAGCCGCCGCGGCCGTGACCGCGGCCGTCATCGTCGTCATCGCGCGAACGCGAACTGCGCGAACGATCATCGTCATCGCGCGAGCGGCTGTAGCGGCCGGAGCCGCGGTCGTCGCTCTCGAAACGGCCGTATTCGTCGCGGCTGCGGCCGCGCGAGCGGTCGTCGTCGTCATCGCGCGAGCGGCTGGAGCGGCTGGAGCCGCGGTCGTCGCTTTCGAAACGGCCGTATTCGTCGCGGCTGCGGCCGCGCGAGCGGTCGTCGTCGTCATCACGCGAGCGGCTGGAGCGGCTGGAGCCGCGGTCGTCGCTCTCGAAACGGCCGTATTCGTCGCGACTGCGGCCGCGCGAGCGGTCGTCGTCATCGTCGTCGCGGGAACGGCCGTAGCGGCCCGATCCGCCGTTGTCGCTTTCAAAACGGCCGTATTCGTCGCGGCTGCGGCCGCGCGAGCGGTCGTCGTCGTTGCGGCCCTGATCCCGTCGGTATTGCGATGCCATGGTTTGGTTCTCCTCAACGTTATCGCCCAAGGCGAGTTGGAGCGAAACCGGCCGCGGCGCATCCACGCGCCCGTCCGGCATCAGCTCCTGTTTGCGAGCTTCGACCTTGCGGCCAAGCTCGTTCATGTCCACGCCGGCAGCGCTCGCCTTGGCGATGATTCCGTCCTTGGGCTGCTCCTCTTCGCGAACGTGATGCTTGATCTGCTCGCGCAGTACGGCGACTTTCGCGTCGTAATACGCACTGGACGGATCGCCGCTGAGCAGCTCGGCAATCAGGATCTTGGCGGCGTCGTGTTCGACCTGCGCCTCGTCGAGCATGGCGTCTTCCACGCCCTGGGCGCGGCAGGCCGGATAGAAAAGCTCTTCCTCGATCTGGGTGTGATGGATCAGCTCTGTGCAGATCTGCCGCGCGGTCTCGTACTTTTCCTGCACCGACTGCTGCGATTCGTACTGCGCGAACAGCGCCTCGACCTTGCGGTGATCCTTCTTCAGCAATGCGCCCGCATCGGTCTTGGCGGATTCTTCGGCGGGCTTGCTGCTGGTGGCTTTCCTGGCGGCGGAAGACTTCGCCTTGCCGCGCGCCGCGGTTGCGGCGGAGCTGGCTTTCTTGCCGGAGCGGGATTCGCTGGCTTGCTTGCGTGCTTGCATGGACCGGACTCCTGTGCGGGTGCCCGATCTGACAGCAATGATCGTACCTAACGCGCGTTGCGCTGAATTCATGCGGGAAACACCGCCCGGCAGCGCCCGCCGCAGGGATGAGGCAAAGAATCTTTTTCCACTACGGGAATGATTTTCAACCTGCGCGCCGTCCTTCAGCGCGGCTGCCGGCAGGCAGGAGCCGCGGCGGCGCCACAGCGGCGCGACACAAGATCGCCCGACCCGCGGCCGGTGCCTGCTCCACCTGCCGTCGAGGAAGAACGCGGCCGGCATCGGCCCTGCGGTACCGATCTTCCCGCGCCGGTTCATATACGGTGCCTGCGCTACCGGCACAAACGGATCTTCCGGCGGGCTGCGCCGAGCATCGGCATGGCGCACGCGGCCAGTGCCAGCGGCACGGATGTGGTGCGACGTCGGCGAACACCGTGCGGCGCGCTGCGCGCATCCGCTGCACGGGACTGGTGTGCACGCGGCGCAGGCCGCGCTTCCCAGCTGTCGACGTGAGCTGCGGGTTTCGCGCATCTTGCAGATGTCGACGCCCGCGGGCAGCGCAGAATGCACTGCCCGCGCATCTCCGACACACGGACGCAGCAGGTCCTGCTTCAGGCAAACACGGGTGCAGCCCGGCTACCTGACGGCAGCGCCCGCTCAGCGCAGCAAAGGCGCTTCCATGTCGTCGGCGAACAGCGACGCCTCGCGCTGCAGCTCGTGCGCGCCGATGTCGCAGAGTGCGCTGCCGTCGGCATCGCCGTCGGCCGGCCGCGCCTCGTCGCGCGCATCGCCGGCGGTGCAGACGAATACCGTGCCCGAGCCCGGTGCGTCCGCATTGCCAGCGTCGATGACGGGGCTGCCGGCGAACAGGTCGATGACCGGAATATCGTGCAGCGCGCTGCCGGTGGCACGCAGGCTGCGGATGCGCAGGTCGCCAGTCTCGATATAGCTGAAAGCGTCGAGATAGCTGCAGCTCGTATCGGCGAACAGGTTGGACCCGGTGCCGTCCAGGCCCGCAGGCAGCCCCGCGGACGAACACAGCGCGCCGCCGTCGGCGCTGGCCGCAAACAAGTTGTGCGTCGCGGCCGCGACGCTGCTGTTGGCGCCGGCCGCATGCAGGTGCGCGCCGAGTCCGCTGCGGCCGCTGTTTTTCCAGAAGCTGTTGTTGCGCAGGTCCAGGCGCGTACCGACGAGATGCAGGGCGGGCCCGCTGATATTGCCGGCGAAGGTGGTGTTGCTGAGCACGACATTCATCGTGCCCGGCAAGGTCGTCAGCGACGCATGGAACGCCGCGCCGTTGCCGCTTTCGTTGTGCAGGAACAGCGACTGGCGCACGGTGGTCGCGGTGCGGTCGCGGGCATAGAGCGCGCCGCCGGAACTCAGGCTGGCGCCGCTGGTATGCACGGCGCGATTGCCGATGAACTGGCTGCGCAGCACGGTCAGCGTCCCTGTACCGGCGACGACGGCGCCGCCGGCGGCGCCGGTGCCGCCCGCGCCTATGGCCTCGTTGCCCTCGAAGCGCGAGTTCTCTATCCACAGATTGCGGCGCACATCGAACGCTCCGCCCGCGGTCGATCCCAGGGCGCGCGCCAGGTTGCCGCTGAACCGGCTGCGGTAGACGAATACATTGCCCTCGGCATAGACCGCACCGCCCAGCGCCAGGCCGCCGGGCTGGATGCTGACCGCGCGGCAGTCCTGCAGGGTTACGCGGTCCAGCGTCAGGGTGGAGCTGCTGTCCGACACGCGCACGCAGCCGCCGCGGTCGTTGCTGGCAAAGCCGCGCTGCAAACTCAGGTCGCGCAGACTCAGCGCCGCCGATGCGCCCACGTCAAATACACGCACGGCGTGGTTGCCGTCGATCACCAGGCCCGGCGAGCCGCTGCCGTCGACAGTGAGTGTCGTGGCCGACAGCGCCGGCAGCGGCGCCGCCAGGCTGATGATGCTGTTGAGCGGCAGCGCGAAGATGACCGTATGCGGTCCGGCGCCCGCCGCCTGCGCCTGGGTCAGGGCTTCGCGCAGACTTCCCAGACCGGCGGACGCGGCCGAGGTCACCAGATAGGTCGCGGCCTGGGCCGTGCCCGCCGCGGCGGACACGAGCAGGGAAAGGCACAGCGCGGCGCGGCGGATGCGGCAGCGGTACGCCACGACACGGCGGCGAGTGGATGCAACAGCAGACATGGACTAACTCTCCCGGGGAAACGAGCCTGCCCTTACGGCAATGCGGCGCGAATCCGGACAAGCGCACGCGGGCGCCACTGCTGCCAGGTTGTCTGCACGCGCGGCATCGCCGATGCTGGCGGGCCGGACCAGTCACGGAGAACGCCGCGTGCCGAGTGCTGACAACTGGCCCCAGGTGGAAGCGCTGTTCGACGCCGCCTGGGAACTCCCCGCGCCGCAGCGGCGCGACTGGGTGCTGGCGCAGGAAGCCGCGGCCGCCGTGCGCGAGGCCGTGCTGCGGCTGCTCGACGCCGCCGAACACAGCGACGGCTTCCTCGGCACTGTCGATCCGGCCGCCGGCGCCGCCGTGCCGGAAACGCCGCTGCCCGCCGGCGAGCGTGCCGGCGCCTGGCGCATCGTGCGTCCACTGGGACAGGGCGGCATGGGCGATGTGTACGAGGTCGAGCGCGCCGACGGCCATTTCGCCCAGCGTGCGGCGCTCAAGCGCATCGCGCCGGCACGCAATCCCGATGCGGTGCGCTTCCACATCGAGCGCGCCACGCTGGCGCGGCTGGAACACCCGGGCATAGCCCGGCTCATCGACGGCGGCCTGCTCGGCGACGGCCGCCCGTTCATGGTCATGGAACTGGTCGAAGGCCTGCCGGCCGACATCTGGTGCGAACAGCAGCACGCCGATGCCGCTGCGCGCGTGCAGCTGCTGCTGCAGGTCTGCGACGCCCTCGCCTACGCCCACGGCAAGCTCGTGGTACACCGCGACCTCAAGCCCTCAAACATCCTCGTGGACGCACACGGCCGCGCCCGCCTGATCGACTTCGGTGTGGCCTATCTCGCCGATGAAGCAGCGCCCGCACAGGACAGGGCACCGCTGTCGCCAGCCTATGCGGCACCAGAGCAGATCGCGGGCGCGCCGGTGACCACGGCGACGGACGTGTACGGCGCGGCCGCGGTGCTGTATCACCTTCTCGCCGGCCGTCCGCTGCGCCAGTCCGCAGGCCTTCCCGGGCTCGCCGCTGCGCTGGACGCGCTGGACACGCCGCCGGCGCGGCTCGCCGGACTTTCCGCGCACAGCCCCTGCAACAGCGCCGGCCGCGCGCTGCACACCGATCTCGCGGCGATTCTGGCCCGGGCGCTGGCCGTGGACCCGGTGGCGCGCTATCCCACCGTGGAAGCGCTGCGCGACGATCTGCAGCGCGCCCTGCAGCGCGGCATCGTCGCCGCCCGGCGGGACGAGCCCGGGCATCGCCTGTACCGCACGCTGTGGCGCCTCAAATGGCCCGTGGCAGCCGCGGCGGCCGTCGCCGCCAGCCTGGTCCTGGGGTTGGGCCTGGCGCTGCGCTACGCCAGCCAGGCGGCGCATGAGCGCGATCAGGCACGCATCGAGCAGGCGCGCCTGGAAGCCGTGCAGCAGTCGGTTTTCCACATGTTCCGCAGTGCCGGCGAAATGAAAGGCGGCTCGGCCACGGCCAGCGATGTGCTGGAGAGCGCGGCCCGCCGCATCGGCGAGGAGTTCGCGCGCGATCCGGCCCAGGCCGCGCCCGTGCTGCATGCGCTGGGCGAGCTGTACTTCCTGATCACCGACTATGAGGCGGCGCAGCCGCTGCTGCAGCGCCTGGCCGGAGCCGATCCCGGCGTGGTCGACCCGGCCCTGATCGCCGCCGCCCGCTACGACCTGGCCCAGGTGCTGTATCGCCGCGGCGACGCGGAAGGCGCCAGGCCGCTGCTGGCGCAGGCACAGCAGTTCTGGAGCATCGACCCGGCTCGCTGGGAGAGCCGCACCGTCGACAGCCGGCTGCTGCAGGCCCAGTTGCTGCGCAGCGCCGGCGAACACGCCGCCGCCGCCGGACTGCTGCAGGCCGCCCTGGCCCGCCGCGTCGAACTGAGCGGCCCGCACCACCGCGAGACTGGCGTGTTCCATAACAACCTCGGCGTGGCGCGCTTCGCCAGCGGCCAGACCGAAGCGGCGCGGACTTCGTTCCGGGCCGCGCGCGAGGTCTGGCAGGCCGCCGGTCTGGCGCAATCGCCGGACGCGCTCAACACGCTCAACAACTGGGGCTCACTGGAACTGGCCGCGGGCGATCCCGCGGCGGCCGAGCCGTTGCTGCGCGAAGCCGTAGCGCTGCGCCGCCGCTTCTACGGGCCTTCCGCCGCCACGGCCGCCCTGCTCAACAACTACGGCAAACTGCTGCTGCAGCAATCGCGCGCCAGCGCCGCCCTGCCTGTGCTGCAGGACGCCGCCGCCATGGGCGCGCAGTTCGCCGGCCACGGCAGCCTGCACCATGTCGCCGCGCTGGCCGCCGCGGCCGAAGCCCAATTGGACCTGGGCCACCGCGAAGCCGGCGCCAGCGACGCCGCTATCGCGCTGGAAGCGGCGCTGGCGACGCTGGGGCCGGACCATATCGGCACAGCGCTGGCAAGCCTCGCCATGGCGCGCCTGCGCCTGGAGCAGCAACAGCCGCGCGCGGCCGCCGTGCTGCTGGACACGGTGGAGCGCATCGCGGCGGCGGCCGGCCCGTCCGGCGCGCGCCTGCTCAGCCAGGCGGCGGCGCTGCGTGCGCGCCTGCCGGCTCCGGCAGTTCGCCCAGCGCCTGATAAAGCCACGCCCGCGCCTTGATCCAGTCGCGCCGCACAGTGCGGTCGGTAACGCCGAGCACGCGCGCGGTATCGGGTTCGGAATAGCCGGCGAAGAAACGACATTCGATCAGCCGGGTCAGGCGCGGATTGAGCCGGCTCAGCTGCTGCAGCGCCTCGTCCAGGGCCAGCAGGCGTTCGTCGGAGACCCAGAACGGCTCCGCGACGGCCTCCAGTGAATCGACCGCGCCGCCGCCGTGCTTGGCGCTGAGCTTCTGCCGCGCATGATCGACCAGGGCCTGGCGCATCGCCAGTGCGGCGGCGCGCAGGAAATGCAGTTCGCCCTGCCAGCCCTCGCTGCGGCGCAGCTTGAGATAGGCCTCGTGGATCAGCGCCGTCGTGCACAGGGTTTCGCCCGCGCGCATGCGGCGCCGCTCGTGCCGCGCCCGCTTGCGCAGATCCTCCAGCAACAGCGGCATCAGGAATTCCGCCGTACTCAGCACTGCAGCCTGATCCTCCAGCCCGGGATCCGCAGGCCGCTGCTTGTCCTCCCGCATTCCTGTCTCCGGCAATCCGTTGCGCCGACCTTAGCAGATAGTCCGGCGGCCACCCGACCAGTCCGCGAGGCGCGATGTCCGCATTTCGGCCGGTTCTCCGTAGAGGGCGGCCGCAGCTGTCTTTCCGTCCGCTGCGGCCTGTATCAACCCATGGAGAATTCGCGATGTCCCAGTTTTTCCGCTGTATATCACTCGCCTGCACGCTGGGCCTTGCCGGCGCGGCGAACGCTGCCGGCGACCAGGCAATGCTGGTACTGGATGCCTCTGGCTCGATGTGGGGCACGGTGGCGGGAACGAGCAAGATCGAGGCCGCGCGCAAGGCCGTGGACAGCATGCTCGACACCTGGCCAGCCGGCACGGAACTGGGCGTGATGGCCTACGGGCACCGGCGCAAAGGCGACTGCGACGATATCGAGGTCCTGCGTGCACCCGGCGCCGTCGAGGCGGGTGCATTGCGCAGCCTGGTCGCGGGCCTCAGCCCCAAGGGCATGACGCCGATCAGCGCCGCCGTGCGCAAGGCGGCCGATACGCTGCGCTTCACCGAACACAAGGCCAGCGTCATCCTGGTCAGCGACGGCGAGGAAACTTGCAATGCCGATCCCTGTGCGCTCGGCACCGAGCTGGAAAAACTCGGCGTCGATTTCACCGCCCACGTGGTCGGCTTCGACCTGCCTGCCGGCAAGGCCCGCGAGCAGTTGCAGTGCCTGGCGCAGGCGACCGGTGGACGCTACCTTGAAGCCCGCGATGCCGGCGATCTCGCCGCTGCGCTCAAGCAAGTCGCGGCCGCACCTGCGCCGGAACCGGCCGATCTGAAATCGGGCGATGCGTGGATGGTCGACGTCAACCTGTTCCTGGGCTCCTATCGCGTCGTGGATTTCACCACCCAGCAGACGGCCGAAGAATGCCAGGCGCTGTGCCTGGCCGAAGCGGCGTGCAAAGGCTGGACCTATGAAGGAACCGGTACGTATTTCGTCAATCATCCGCGCTGCCATCTCAAGGGCGAAAGCGCGGTGCAGAAAAAGTACGAGGAAAACATGGTTTCCGGCGTGAAACCCGGCGTACGCATCATCCTGCCGGAAGAAGGCGAACCCTGAGGCATACGCACGGCCGCGCGCCGCCGACGGCGCGCCGGCCTAGCGCCGCTGCGGCCGGTTCTTGTCGAGAATGCCGACGAGGATGAGCCCGTAGGAAATCACGCGCAGCACGTAGACGGCGGGACCGCCGTCGTCGGCCCAGCGCAGGGCGACCTCCAGTGTGCGGCCCAGGGCGTCGAGCCAGAACGCGGCGGCGAAGAAAAGGAAGATGCGGTCGGCGGTGCGCCCGTGGAAACGCAGAAAGACCAGCCCGGCAACCCAGGAAGCCATCGCGACCACGCCGGCGAGGAAGTCGATCATGGTTTCACTCGCTCCGGTAGACGAGTCCGTAGAGCAGCAGGCCCATGGACGCCGCCGTCACCAGCAGACGCGGCGGCCGCAGGTCCAGGTCGGGGATGACGAGCTTGTCGAGAATGAGAAGGACGTTGCTCACCATCAGCCCGCAGAAGCACAGGCCGCTCCAGAACAGCAGCTGGTTCCTCGTGCGGCGATACGCGCGCAGCAGCAGAAACGCACAGGCCAGTGCGGTCAGGGCGCACAATCCGTAAACCACGCTGGCCATTCAGGTCTCCTTGCGAATGCGGAATGCGTCGGCGAACGCCTGGGCCGCCTGGGTCTCCGGCGACGGGAGTTCGGCGGAATGGATCAAGCGCGACACTTGCACCAGATGCCGCGCATAACACGAAAGCACTGCATCGAGAATGGCGTGCAGCGAATCCGTGCGCGGCCGGTAGACGGCACCACCGTCACGCGCCTCGATCGCGCCCAGCTGCTGCAGCTTGGCCAGCAGTTTCTCGGCGTGGGCCTGGGAAATATACAGCCGCGCCGCCAGGCCGGCGGACTGATGCGCGGGCGCGCCGTTCTCGCGCAGCAGCAGCAATGCCTCCAGATCCGGCACGGTCAGGCCGTTCATCAGGATGAACCGGCGCACCTCGTCAGGAATAGGGTCTGGATCCACCGGTCGCTTCCACGCCGCCGCACCATGCGCTGGGCCTGCAGCGTCAACCGCCTGCCTGCATACCGGGGCCGAATGTATAGCGCATCGCCGGCAACGGTAAACCCGCGGCGTCTGCGGACCTCGCGCCTGCCGGCAAAACGCGCCGGACGCGGAGCATGCTGCGTGCGGCGCACATAGCTGGTGCCTCGCGGCGAGGCCGCAGACCTCGCGCTGGCCGGCAGAGCCCGATACACTGCGCGCCGGGTGTCCGTTGCACAGTGCGACGCGGCAGGTTGCAGCGCTGGTCGGGCCGCCGCGCGGAGTCGCCGTGCCCATGCATCACGTTCCCGAACGCCACGCCATTCCCCGTGCGCAAGCCCTGGCCGAGCGCGCCTTCGCCACGGTCGAGCGCTTCCTGCATATCGAAGCCGTCAGTGGCATCGTCCTGGTCGTGGCAGCCGTCATCGCCCTGGCCTGGGCCAATTCACCCTACGCGGCAAGCTACGAGGCCCTGTGGCATACGCCGCTGTCCGTCGGCATCGGCAATTTTGTCTTTTCCCAATCGCTGCATTTCTGGATCAACGACGCGCTGATGGCCGTGTTCTTCCTCGTGGTCGGCATGGAGATCCGCCGCGAAATGCACGAGGGCGCCTTGAGCGATCTGCGCCAGGCCGCCCTGCCGGTGGGCGCGGCGGTAGGCGGCGTGATCGCACCCGCGCTGATCTACTCCGCCTTGAACAGCCCGCCCTCGCAGCAGCTCGGCTGGGCCGTGCCCACCGCTACCGACATCGCCTTCGCCGTAGGCGTGCTCGCCCTGCTCGGCCGCGCCGTCCCCAGCGGCATCCGCGTATTCCTGCTGGCGCTGGCGATCATCGACGACATCATCGCCATCCTCATCATCGCGCTTTTCTATTCCAGCGGACTGGATTTCACCGGCTTCGCCATCGCCGCGCTCGGCATCGTGCTGGTGCTGGGGCTGCAGCGCATCGGCATAGGTTCCGCCTTCGGCTATGTGCTGCCGGGAGCACTGCTGTGGATCGGCCTGCTGAAGGCCGGCATCCATCCGACCTTGGCCGGCGTGGTGCTGGGCCTGCTGACGCCCGTGCGTTCCACACCGATGCGCGAAAAGCCGCGCGAAGTCGTTACGCGCGTGGCCCAGGATCTTTCCCAGGACGAGGACTACCGGGCGGAACAGCTGGCCAAACCGGCGCGCCAGCTGCGCCTGGCCCAGCGCGAACTCGTGCCGCCCGTGGTGCGGGTGCAGATGGCCCTGCATCCCTGGGTGGCCTTTCTGATCATGCCGCTGTTCGCACTCGCCAACGCCGGCGTCAGCCTGGGCGGACTGGAACTCGATGCCGCAGGACCGCAGCACGTACTGATCGGCGTTGCACTGGCCCTGGTCGTGGGCAAGCCGCTCGGCGTAGTCGCCGTCAGCGCACTGATGGTGCGGCTGGGCCTGGGCCGGCTGCCGCCGGGCGTGTCCTGGAGCGGCATCGTGCTGGTCGGCCTGCTCGCCGGCATAGGCTTCACCATGGCGATCTTCATTGCGCTGCTGGCCTTCAAGGACGCGCAGTTGCTCAGTGCGGCAAAGCTT
Source organism: Tahibacter harae (assembly GCF_024437735.1). Lineage (GTDB taxonomy): Bacteria > Pseudomonadota > Gammaproteobacteria > Xanthomonadales > Rhodanobacteraceae > Tahibacter > Tahibacter harae. The sequence goes on from NZ_JANFQO010000003.1 coordinate 193,433, forward strand.
GGCGTATTGGTGGGATCGTTGGTGGCTGCGGTGATTGGTGTGGCATGGGGCATGGTGTTTCTGCGCCGGCAGAAGGGATAAGGACGCAGCTGGAGCCCGCGATGCCTCGCCTGGCTTGAGGAAATGTATCGGCAGAAACCCCGGTTCAATCGGCCGGCGACTGCGCAGGTTGCGGTCCGAGTCCATCTTTCTCGACAAGTAGCGGATCTTCTCTCCATCTCCATCACAACTCCGGAAAGCAGCGCCCCCGGGGCTTGCCATGCCTGGACCGCCGACGTGCACATCTGAGCATTTTTCCAGACCGCGCCTTCCTCCATGGACGACAGGCAGCCGAATGCTGCAGCAACGCAAGCCCATGCTGCGCATGCCCACATGGAAGTTGCATCACGCACCTGGCGCTCCCAGGCCGCTACCCGGTGGACACGCTTTCGTTTCAGCCTGTCGCCGCGCGCTCCGGGATGGGCCTGCCCGCCCGCAGGGCATCGACCACGGCCTGCGGATCGCTTTGTCCCCAGTAGCGAAAGTGCAGCATGCAGGGACCATCGCCGCACAGCGCCGCGACGCTGCTCTCCATCGCCAGCAGCTGCGGCACGCTCCATTGTTGCGCGATGACGCCGATGCAACGTGCCGGGCTGCCAATATCGATCAGCCAGGTGGCTTGCCCTCCAGCGATGCTCGCCAAGGGACAGGCACGACGCGCCGCTGCAATCAGATCCGGCAAGGTGACAGTGGCTGGCAGCGAGACCGTCGCCTGATGCGGTTCGGTGTCGTCGCCGGCGCAGACGCTGTCGCGGTCGATGATGAACGTAATTGCGTGCATCGCATGACACCCTGCGGCCGGTCCGGACGCCATCTTGGCAGTTGTCCGCGCCATGCCCAAGCCGAAACGGACTACATCAAATACCCGCAGCGAGCTTTGCACAGGGCCTGGCTCGTTGCGCGTTTTGCTGGAGCGGAACGGGCGCTGGCTGAATGCGGTTCTCCCCGGCGACGGTCAGGGCGACTGCACGACCGAATCCTCCGTCCCCACCAGATTCGACATTCCCCTCAGACGACGCACAACCCAGTCGCTGCCGCTCGTCGATGCGGTGTTCCTGCATGGCTCGCCCGCTGTCGGCAACTACCTCGAGGCCCAGCGCCGGGAGCGCGTCCGGGGCCTCAACGACAACTTCGCCGACGAGATGCCCCACCCCCACGAAAAGCTGTGGCAGGAACAGTGTCCTTGCTACAGCCATGAAGCCATCGCCTTGGAAGACGGCCGGCCCATGCCATGGTCTGACGGCAGCTGGTACGCACTGCGCGAGAAAGAACTGGTGCCATGGACATTTCCGGACGAGGAACCGTGGGAGGAAGTCTTCCTCAACGGGAATGACTATCAGGTGATTCGGCGCATCACCTGAAACTCGCGCAGCGCCGCGTTTGTAGCCACAGCGAGTGCCGGCAAGTCACCTCAACGAGCGGTGCGCGCGCCCGCGGGAACACCGATGCGCCTGCCGGAAAACAAAAAGCCCCCGATTGCTCGGGGGCTTTTTGTGTGTGGCTGGGAGACTAGGATTCGAACCTAGATAAACGGAGTCAGAGTCCGTTGTCCTACCGTTAGACGATCTCCCATCAACTTGTCGCAGTACGCGCTCTGACCGTGTGCGTGCTGCGTTCGGAACTTTCTGTTCCGGTGAAGCGGGATTAACGCTTCGAGAACTGGGTGGCGCGGCGGGCTTTGTGCAGGCCGACCTTCTTGCGTTCCACTTCGCGGGCGTCGCGGGTCATGAAACCGGCTTTGCGCAGCGAGGACTTCAGGCCTTCGTCGTATTCGGTCAGGGCGCGGGAGATGCCGAGGCGGATGGCGCCGGCCTGGCCCGTGGTGCCGCCGCCTTCGACGGTGACGAGGATGTCGAACTTGTCGCTGACCTTCAGCAGTTCCAGCGGCTGGCGCACGATCATGCGCGCGGTTTCACGCCCGAAGAAGGTGTCGAGGGTCTTGCCGTTCACCGTGATGTTGCCGGTGCCCGGACGCAGGAACACGCGAGCGGCGGAGGTCTTGCGACGGCCGGTGCCGTAATTCTGTTGCAGTGCCATTTGCTCTATTCCTGCGGAAATCAGAAGTCCAGCGCCTGCGGCTGCTGGGCGGTGTGCGGATGCTCGGCGCCGGCGTAGACCTTGAGCTTGCGGTACATCGCGCGGCCCAGCGGGTTCTTCGGCAGCATGCCCTTGACGCCAATCTCGATCACGCGCTCCGGATGGGTCGCGAGCATATCCTTGAGCGAGGTGGACTTCAGGTTGCCGATGTAGCCGGTGAAGCGATGATAGAACTTGTCGTCCATCTTCGCACCGGTGGCGTGGATCTTTTCTGCATTGACGACGACGATGTAGTCGCCGGTGTCGACGTGCGGGGTGAACACGGTCTTGTGCTTGCCGCGCAGACGCAGCGCGATTTCGGAGCACAGCCGGCCCAGCGTCTTGTTGGTCGCGTCGACGACGTACCAGTCGCGCTTTACGGTCTCAGCCTTCGCGCTGATCGTTTTCATGACAAGAAACCTTGTGCCAAAAGGGGCAGGGAAAGGCGCGGGATGATAGCGGCACATTCCCGAGGGTGCAAGCCCTGGGATCGGTGGCGATCCGGCCTTGGTCCCGACGATTGCCGGGGGCGCGGATGCTAGCATGACAGCCAATGTCTGCAACATCCCCCGCCCGCGAAGCTGCCGCATCCATCGTTGCCCTGGCCGACCAGTGCGTGCTGTGCGGGCTCTGTCTGCCGGCCTGTCCTACTTATACGGTGGCGCGCAGCGAGGCGGAATCCCCGCGCGGCCGCATCAGCCTGGCCCGGGCGCTGGCGGGCGGGACCTTAGCTGCGGAAGGCCCCGGCCTGGCGCATCTGGAGCACTGCCTGGGCTGCCTTTCCTGTGAAAGGGTCTGTCCTTCGGGCGTGCAGTACGGCCGGCTGATCACCGCGGCGCGCCAGGCCATAGCCGCGCCGCCGGGGCGGCACCAGCAGCTTCTGTATGTATTGGCGGCGCGGCCGCGCTGGATACGGCGGCTGGCGGCACTGGCCCGTGGCCTGCGCCTGCGGCGCTGGCTGCAACCGGTGCTGCGGCGCAGCCGCTGGAAACAGGCGGTGCTGACGCGCGGATTGAGCCTGTTGCCGCCACGGGCCGGCGTCCTGCCCCGGCCGCAGGCAACGGCAAGCCTCCCGCGCGGCCGGATCGGCCTGTTCCTGGGCTGTTTCGCCTCGGCGTTCGACCGCGACACCCACGCCGCCGCCCGCCTGCTGCTGCAGGCGCTGGGCTATGCGGTGGTCGAACCGGCCGGACAGGCCTGCTGCGGCGCGCTGGCGCGACATGCCGGGCATACGGCACCGGCGCAGCAGCTGGCGATGCCCACGCGCGAGGCATTCCTGGCCAGCGGCGTGGATACGGTGCTGGTCAGCGCTTCGGGCTGTTACGGCACGCTGCAGGAATTTACCTTTGCCGATACCCCGCTGCAGGTGCGCGAGATCAGCGAATTTCTGGTCAGCGATGCGGCCTTCGCCGCGCTGGAATTCGCGCCGCTGGCGGTGCGCGCGGCACTGCATCTGCCCTGCTCGCTCAACAATCGCGTACGCGCCGCCGCGACGACGCGGCAGTTGCTGCAGCGGATTCCGCAGCTCGACGTGCAGGCCCTGCCCGCCCAACCGGCCTGCTGCGGCGCCGGCGGCACGCATATGCTGACCCAGCCGCAGCTGGCCGACGCCTTGCGCGACCAGCGCATTGCCCAGGTGCAGGCGCTGGCGCCGCACCTGTTGCTGACCAGCAATATCGGCTGCCGCCTGCATCTGGGCGCGGGCGTTCCGGCCGTCGAGATCCTGCATCCCATCACCCTGCTCGCGCGCCAATTGAAAGCGGCGCCGACCGGCCTCACTGGCCGGCAGGCAGACTGAATTTCTTGCGCCTTTATCGAGGAAACCAACCATGTTCACGCGCAACTACAGCCGGCTGGACCGCCTGCTGGCCCAGGTCGAACACGCCATGGCCACATCGCTGGGCGCGCGCCCGGAAGCGGCCCGGGCCAATCCGGCCGGCGAACTGCCCGCGGCGGAGCTGGACGAGAACGAACGCCGCCACGCCGCCGGCCTGATGCGCATTAACCACACTGGCGAGGTCTGCGCCCAGGCGCTGTACCTGGGCCAGGCCGCGGTCGCGCGCGACGAAGCCACGCGCACGCAGCTGCTCGACGCCGCGCAGGAGGAAACCGATCACCTGTCCTGGTGCCATGACCGCCTGGCGGAACTGGACAGCCGTCCCAGCCTGTTCAACCCGCTGTGGTATGCGGGCGCCTACGCCATCGGCCTCGCCGCGGGGCTGCGCGGCGACGGCTGGAACCTGGGCTTCGTGGTGGAGACCGAGCGCCAGGTCGAAGCGCATCTGGACGAGCATCTGGAACACACCGGACTGCCGCAGCAGGATGCGCGCAGCCGCGCCATCGTCGCGGTGATGAAAGACGACGAGGCGCGTCATGCCGAACATGCCCTGGCTGCCGGCGCGCGCCTGCTGCCGCGGCCGCTGCCGGACCTGATGCGCGCGGCGGCGGCGACGATGAAGGCGGTGGCCTACCGCCTCTGACGCGACGCCAGGGCTTCGGCCCGAATCCCGCACGATCACTTGTATACAGCTTGGCGTAGTGGACAACGCCTTCCCGCACCCGGAATGCTGTGCACATGACCGCGCCCCGCACGACGGGAGCGCAAACCGCACGCTACGAAGCGTTCCATCTCGCCGCCGATCCCGCCAGCGCGGCGCCGATCGCGGCCCTGGAGCCCTGCCGCAGAAACCGGGGAGCGGCTCAGCCCCCGCGGCGCGCGAGCGGCGCTGAAGCAGGAAGCGCGGCAGACGCGAGGAATACACCTTCGCGCCTGCCGCAGCGATAACTCATTGCGGACAGCCTTCCATGCCAGTGCGGAAGATCAGGTTGGAATTGGCCGTGATGTTGAAGGAATTGCTGGTGTCGCTGCTGCGGCTGGGCGCCAGTGCCTGCAGGCGGTAGCTGCTGCCGACCGTGAACAGGGTTACATTGTTGAATGTTGCAATACCGGCGGCCACCGCACGCGGCGCGCCGCCGATCACCGGCGAATCGTCGCAGGTGCTGCGCACCAGGCGTACCTGGGTGGAATTGTCGCTGGTGACCAGGTTGCCGCTGCTGTCCTCCACGCGCACGGTCACGGTCATGCCGACACCGGCCTGGCTGGTGACCGGCTGCTGCAGGAAACGCAGTCGGCTGGGGCTGCCGGTGGTGATGTTGAATGCATTGCTGTCCACCGCCGGCAGCGCGCCGGCCGTGGCGCGCAGGGTGTAGCCCACGCCGCCGAGGTCTAGGGCCAGGCTGTTCCAGGTCGCAATGCCCTGCACGAAGGCCGCGTTGCCGCCGCCGCTGAGCACGGCGCTGCCGCCATTGGGATCGTTGCCCAGGGCGATGGAGGCGCCGGCCAGCACGCCCACCGGCACGACCAGGCCTTCGTCATCGAGCAGGCGCACCTTGATCGCCGGGCTCAGCGTATCGCCCACCCCGGCGTTGCCCGGCTGCTGCAGGAAGGCCAGTGCATTCTCGCGCTGGAAGCGCACGCGGCCGTAGCCGTAGCGGTAGTCGCGGCCGGCCGTCGTGCCGAGGTCGTTGCTGCCGGTCGCGGCCAGGGTGCGCAGCGGAGTGACGATGAGCGTGTCCAGCGTGGCGGAATTGATCGGTATGCCGTTGCGCTGCATCAGCAGCGCCGCCATGCCGGCCACGTGCGGCGCCGAGGCCGAGGTGCCGGTGAAGCTCGTCGCCGGCGGCGGATTGGTGCCGCCCACCCCGTAGCTCACCGTGCTGACATTGTCGAAGCTGGCCACGTCCGGCTTGAGATTGGGATCGGTAGCGGCCGAGGTCGACGGCAGTCCGCCGCCGCTGGCCAGGACCGGGCCTTCCGAACTGAACGGCTCCTGCGGATTGTTGCCGGCCGTGGCGACATTGATCGCGGCGACGCTGACGACATTGGGCGAATCGGCAGGAAAGCCCAGGCTGCGCTCGGGTACGCGCTCGTTGAGCGGAATGTTGGCGAACACCTGCAGATTGTCCGTAGCCGTGGTGCCGACCACGCGGGTCACCGCGACGGCGTAGCTGGAGGAATTGGCGGAACAGCCGCTGGAGGTGCCGCTGGCGACGTAGGCCAGGGTTTCCTGCGGCGTCTGCCCACTGCCGCCGTTCTGGGGGAAGGTCGACTGCGCCACCGGCAGGGCTTCCCAGGCCGAGCCGCTGGACGCGCGGCGGTACAGGTACAGGTCGTAGTTGTGGTTCGCACCGGAGGAAAGCCAGTTGTTCCAGAACAGGTCCACGGCGATGGTTTCGCCCGCCGGAATGCAGTAGAGCCCGCCGCTGCCATTGCCCAGGGCGTTGTAGATCACGTTGGAGCCAGTCCAGTCGTGGAAGCTGCTATTGGCGCCCGTGGCCGGATCGAAACGCCCGCCCCAGTGCTGCTGGCGTTCGTTGCCGGCGGAATTGACCACCAGCACGCCGCGGTTGCGCGCCCAGCCGGCGGCTTCGGCGATGGAGCCGGCCAGGGCGGTGCCGTCGCCCTTGCCGTCCAGCGGCGCGCCCAGCGAGGCGGAGATGATCTGCGCGCGCACCGCGCCGGCGGAGCCGCCGCTGCTGTTGAGATTGGCCGCATCCAGGATGGCCCGGCGCCAGTCGCCGACGGTCAGGGTGTCGTAGGCGCGGAAATTCGCGCCGGGCGCCGTGTCGTAGACGATTTCCAGCGTGGCGTTGCCATGCCTGACATCCAGGCAGCCGAAGCTGGCGCAGCCGGCGGCGCCGGCGTCCTTGTAATTGAGCAGGGTGATGCGCGAGTCCGGCGGCCAGTCGTTGCTGGCCTGCAGGTTGTTCACTTCGTTGTTGCTGTTGTCGAAGGTGTCGATTACGGCGACCACGATGCCGCTGCCGTTGAGCGCCGGCGTGTTGGCATGCCAGAGGTTGGCGCGGCCGGCGGCCACGCCTTCGCTGGTGCGGTTGCCGACATGGTGGCGCACCAGCCGGGCGGGCCGGATGCTGACCACATCGTCGTCGCGGGCCAGGTCATACAAGGCGCCGCGCGGCAGCACGGCCTCGAACAGCTCGGCGGACAGGGTATTGCGCACGTCGGCCCGGCTGCGCGCCAGTGCCTGGCCGGCGCGGTCCTCGCCGGCGCCGGGCTGGAAACGGACTTCTACCAGCACCGCGTCGCCGGCGGCCAGGGCCGCTGGCAGGCGGGCGGCACTGTCCGCGAGCGGCGCGCGCAGCTGGGCGTGGATCTTGCGCGCGACCGGATCGTCCGTGTCCGCCGGGATCTGCGCCGGTTCCTGCGCCGCAGCGGGATCCAGCGCCAGGGTGGATTCAGTCAGTTCGGCGGCCTGGGCCAGGCCCAGCGCCGACAGCAGCGGTACGGCATACAGAAGGCGCGACATGAGCACGGCCATCGCAACGGGGAGGAATTGCGAAATGCTAGCAGCGGCGCCGCAGGGATCCGTTAACCAGGCCCGGCCAGATACACCGGCCGTAACGAAAAAACCCCCGACCGTCGCCGGCCGGGGGTTTGTGTTACAGCAATTGCGCGCCGCTCAGGCCAGGTTGCGGCCGTGGAACAGCTCTTCGATCTCGTACTTGAGCTGCTGCTCGATGCGCAGGCGGTCCTTGAACGACAGGTCCGAGGCGTTGGCCTCGAACAGATAGGTGTCGAGCAGGAACTCCTTCACATGCATCTTGGTGTGGAAGATATTTTCCTGATAGACGTTCACGTCGATCATCTCGTAGCGCTGCTTGATGCCCTTGCTCAGGTAATCCTGGATCGAGTTGATCTTGTGGTCGATGTAGTGCTTCTTGCCCTTCACGTCGCGGGTGAAGCCGCGCACGCGGTAGTCCATGGTGACAATGTCGGACTCGAAGCTCTCGATCAGGTAATTCAGCGCCTTCAGCGGCGAGATCACGCCGCAGGTGGCCACGTCGATGTCCGCGCGGAAGGTCGCTATGCCGTTGTGCGGATGCGTTTCCGGGTAGGTGTGGACGGTGATGTGGCTCTTGTCCAGGTGCGCGACCACGGCGTCGGAGATGACGTCCTTGCCGGCCTGCTTCTTGTCGATGATCGGCTGCTCGGAAATCAGGATCGTCACCGACGCGCCCTGGGGATCGTAGTCCTGGCGTGCGATATTGAGGATGTTGGCGCCGATGATGTCGGCCACGTCCGTCAGGATCTGGGTCAGCCGGTCGGCGTCGTACTGCTCATCGATGTACTCGATGTAGCGATCGCGCTGCTCCGGCGTCACCGCGTAGCAGATGTCATAGATGTTGAAGCTGAGCGCCTTGGTCAGGTTGTTGAAACCCTGGAGCTTCAGGCGCGGGAGCGGCTTTACCACGGCGTCATACCTCGCAAAGGCCGGGGTGGGGGGAAAGGGCGCGGATTATGGACCATTCGGGTTACGGTTTACACCAATAGCTGCCGGTCGGCCCCGAATTCGTTAAGCCGCGCCGCTTTGGACTAAGATGGGCGCTTGTGCGGCGGTCTCTAGGGGGAGCCGGCGCGATCCCGCCGGGCCGGACCGGCCGACCGAATAGAGAGCCGCGGCGTGGCTGCGCGGCGTGCTGAGGAATTGGGGCATCTGGGCATGCAGAAAATCGCTGACTTCCGTTACAACCTGCAACAGGCCGTCAACAAGGTGCAGGCGCCCCCGATGCTGGTGCCCGACCGCGCGGCCATGGAGCGCTTCCTGGGCCAGTGCCACCGCCGGCGCTACCCCAGCAAGACGGCGATCATCCGCCCGGGCGACTCGGCCAACATCCTTTACTACATCATCGACGGCTCGCTCACCGTACTGACCGAGGACGAGGAAGGCCGCGAGCTGATCCTGGCCTATATCAACCGCGGCGAGTTCATCGGCGAGATGGGCCTGTTCGTGGAAACCCCGCGGCGCGAGGTCATGGTGCGCTCGCGCACCCCGGTGGAACTGGCCGAGATCAGCTACGAGCGCCTGTTCCACCTGTTCGAGACCACGCTGTCGGCCGAATGCCCCAAGATCCTGTTCGCGATCGGCTCGCAGCTGTCCAATCGCCTGCTGCACACCTCGCGCAAGGTCAGCCGCCTGGCCTTCATGGACGTGACCAGCCGGGTTGCCAAGACGTTGATTGACCTGACCGAGGAACCGGATGCGATGACCCATCCCAAGGGCAGCCAGATCCGCATCTCGCGCCAGGAAATCAGCCGCATCGTCGGCTGTTCGCGCGAAATGGTCGGCCGCGTGCTCAAGCAGCTGGAAGACCAGGGCATGATTACGGTGACCGGCAAGACCATTGTCGTGCTCGGTACGCGCTGAGTCCGGCGCAGCCGGCGACGGGCCGCGGCGAAGCCAACGCCTTGGCCGGCCCCGAGGCCGCGGCGATGCAACACTCCACGTCGACAGCCGCCGGGTCCAGGCCTGCGCGGCAACCCGCACCTGACGAGACAGCCGGCCGCAGTCCCGTCGTGTCCGCTCCGCCCTCCAGCTCCGGCCAGACCGCCGTCTTCGACTTCGACGGCGTGCTGCTGCGCGGCGACAGCTTCGCCGGCTATCTGCAATGGCGCGGCCGGCGCAGTTACCGTACCGCCCTGCCCGCCTTGCCCTTGCTGCCATTGCTACCGCTGCTGCGGCATCCGCGCACCCTGCCCTGGGCTGCGCGGCTGTTTTCCCGTGCCCTTACCCTGGGTCTGGACCAGGCCCGCTTTGAAACCGAGGCTGCCGCCTTCTGCCGCGACTGGCTGGCCCGCCCCGGCCGCGTGATCGAACCGTTGCTGGCCCGATTGCGCGCCCACCAGGCCGCCGGCGACCGCGTCGTCGTGGCCAGCGGTACGGCGCAGTTCCTGCTAGACACCTTCCTGCGCGAACTCGGCGTCAGCGGCGTCACCGCGCTGGGCAGCCCGCTGGAATTCCACCGCTGGGGCCTGCGCTCGCCGCGGCACAACTACGGCGCGACCAAGCTCATCAGCCTGGCGGAGATCGGCGTGCATGCGCCCTGGGCGGTCAGCTACAGCGACAGCCATGCGGACCTGCCGATGCTGGCCGCCGCGCGCCAGGCAGTGCTGGTGCAGCCGAGTGCGAATCATGAGCGGCTGCTGCGGGAGGCGTTGCGGTGTCCGGTGGAGGTGGTGCGGCTGTAGCAATCAGCCTCCCGCTGATGACCGACAGAAGCCGCGCAGACAAGCGCTTGTGGCGCGACAACGGCTTTCAGATTCGCGGCGTAGAGATTTGGCTACGCGGCCGGTTCTTCTGCGGGCCCCACTGCAAGCACATCCAGCAAGCTGGCTGCCGCCATTCCCAGCTCTCCCTTGCATGCTGCAGGCGGAGCGATCAAAGGCCGCAGTTGTAGCGTGCGTGACCACAGCGCTGCCTGCACCGGAACAGGTTCGCTGGCTGATTCAAGGATGACAGTCCCGAAACCCGGTTCCGGGCCGAAAGATCCGCACAGATCGGTCAAAGAATCCAGCGCCGCGAAACGGGCCCACTCGCCCCCATCGCGCAGCACTCGCTCCAGAAACGGAAAGATTCCCAGCACCACCGGAAAGTAGCTGCCGCTGTGATTGTTCCCGACCGCATACAGAAGCAGGCTGGCAGCAGCGCGGGCATCGACAAGGTTCTGCGCACGCCAGGTCCGCAGGTAGGCCGTTTCGAAAGTGCCGGCCGTATTCGATGCCGGCTGCGGCCAGCGCTGCGGATCAGGCAACATGCCTGCGAATGACGGGGCGGCCTGAGTGTGTTCAGAAGTCATGTCACTGCTCGCAGGGCAGCTGACCGCTGCCCTCGACGTCCACCTGTTTGAGGAGCGGAGGTTCCGCAGCTCAACCAAACAACCGCGCCAGCTCAATACCCGGATCCGGCGCGCGCATGAACGCCTCGCCGACCAGGAACGCATTCACGCCGTTGCTGCGCATCAGCGCCACGTCCTCGGGCGTGAGGATGCCGCTTTCGGTCACCAGCAAGCGCTGCGGCGGCAGTTCGGCTTTCAGCGTGAGCGTGGTATCCAGCGAAACCTCGAAGGTACGCAGATTGCGGTTGTTCACGCCGACCAGCACCGGCAGATGCTCGGCCACGGCCAGGGCGCGCTGCATTTCCGCGGCATCGTGCACTTCGACCAGCACGTCCATGCCCAGATCCAGGGCCAGGGCGGCCAGCTCAGCCAGGGCGGCATCGCCGAGTGCGGCGACGATGAGCAGGATGCAGTCGGCGCCGAGCACGCGCGCCTCGTACACCTGGTAAGCGTCGATGGTGAAATCCTTGCGCAGCACCGGCAGCGCGCAGGCCGCGCGCGCCTGCTGCAGGTAGGCGTCGCTGCCCTGGAAGAAATCCACGTCGGTCAGCACCGACAGGCAGGCTGCGCCGCCAGCCTCGTAGCTGCGCGCGATGGCGGCGGGGTCGAAGTCGGGCCGGATCACGCCCTTGCTCGGGCTGGCCTTCTTCACCTCGGCGATGACGCCCGGGCGGCCGGCGTCCAGCTTCGCCTGCAGGCTGGCGGCGAAGCCGCGCACGGGCGGCGCGTCGGCCGCCTGCGCCGACAGCGCGCGCAGGGAAACGACGGCGCTGCGCGCCTGGATCTCCTGCGCCTTGCGCGCCAGGATCTTGCTCAGAATATCGCTCACTCGGTTTTTCCTTGCTGCGAGGTCCGCACAGGTCAAGCCGGCCAGGCGCCGGCTTGCCACGGCGGATCCAGAAAATCGTCCACGCCCTTCCGCACCGCCGGCCCGCGCCGGCTCAGCCGGCCAGGCGCCGGGTCGCACTGACGAACTGGTCCAGCTTGGCGCGGGCCTCGCCGGTGGCGATGGCTTCGTTGGCCAGGGCCAGGCCTTCGGCGATGGAGCCGGCCAGGTTGGCCGCGTACAGCGCAGCGCCGGCATTCAGCACGACGATGTCGCGGGCGACGCCGGGCTGGTTGTCCAGCACTTCGAGCACGCGCAGGCGCGACTCGTCCGCGTTCTGCACGGCGAGCTGGCGCGACGACGCCATGGGCAGGCCGAATTCCTCGGGATGGATCTCGTATTCGCGCACTTCACCGTTGCGCAGTTCGCCGACCAGGGTGGCGCCGCCCAGCGAAATTTCGTCCAGGCCGTCGCGACCGTGCACGACCAGGGCATGGCGCGCACCCAGTTGTTCCAGCACGCGCACCTGTATGCCGACCAGGTCCGCATGGAACACGCCCATCAGGATATTGGGCGCACCGGCCGGGTTGGTCAGCGGCCCGAGAATGTTGAACAAGGTGCGCACGCCCATTTCCTTGCGCACCGGCGCGACCACTTTCATGGCTGGATGGTGGTTGGGCGCGAACATGAAGCCGATGCCGGTCTCTTCCAGGCAGGCGGCGACTTTTTCCGCATCCAGGTCGATGCGCGCGCCCAGCGCTTCGAGCACGTCGGCGCTGCCGGACATGGACGAGACGCTGCGGTTGCCGTGCTTGGCCACGCGCACGCCGCAGGCGGCAGTGACGAACATGGCGGCAGTGGAGATGTTGAAACTGTGCGCGCTGTCGCCGCCGGTGCCGACGATGTCGACGAAGTACGGGTAATCCGGCGTGTGCACGCGCAGGGACAGGTCGCGCATCACCTGGGCGGCGGCGCTGATCTCGCCCACCGTCTCCTTCTTCACGCGCAGGCCGGCGATGATGGCCGCCACCATGACCGGCGACACCTCGCCGCGCATGATCTGCCCCATCAGATCGACCATCTCGTCGTGGAAGATCTCGCGGTGCTCGATGACGCGCTGTAGCGCCTGCTGCGGGGTGATGGGCACGGCCGGCTCCGGCTGAAACGGAGCGGCATGATAAGCAGTCGCGCGGCAAAGATCAGTGTAGCGGTTGGAATAAGCCCGGCGGCGCGGCCTGGCGCGCCGCCGGATGCGGAGGGATCCGGCCTCAGCCGCCGCGGTAGCCAGTCTGGTACAGGCGGCAGGCGGAAGCCTTGGTACGGTTCAGGGATGAAGCCGGGCAGCCGGCGGCCGCCCGGTGGATTCAGCGCACCGGCTGCAGACGCTTGCGCAGTGCCTTCAGCTCGGCCTCGAACTGGTCGATGCGGAAGCGGGAGCGCAGCGCTTCTTCCTCACGGACATAGCCCCCCGTCACCAGATCGGAAAGGTCGAGCGGCGCGCCTTCCGCCTCCTCTGCGCTGAAAGAGTGGACGCGCACGTGGCAGGGATCGATCTCCAGCACCTCGCAGTTGGCGTTGTTCACGTCCTGCAGCTCCTGGCTGAGGCGGTACTGGCACAGCGAGTACGAGGGCTCGTTGAACGCCCGCGAAGAAACGCCGGTGGGGCAGGAATAGCTGATGCTGGCCCCGTACCAGATCACCTGGCCGGGAAGATCGGCCTTGGCGGTTGCAGCACAGAACAGCGCGGCGGTGGCAAGCAGACAGGCGGAACGCAACGACATGGAATTCTCCTCGGCGGCGGCAGGGGCCGCGGGTGACAGCCAGCTTGGCCACGACCCGGCGCCGCAGCCAGCAAAAAGCCGGGACGATCGGCGGATACGGCGGGACGGCGCGGGCTGTTGCCGCAGCCAAGTGCCTGACTCTGCAGGCCCCGGTGCCGGGCCGGCGGCGCGGCGCCGATTTCCTTCCGCGGCGGGGATTTAGCTCGGTTTCTTCCCCTCTTGACCCGGCCGCGGCCTTGCAAGCCCGGCGGCGGCCTGCCATTGATCCGGCGCCGGGCGCGAATGCCCGCCCGGTTCAGTCCTTGCCTGGGGAATACCGAACATGCACTACCGCTATCTGCTGGCCCTGAGCCTGTCCATCGCCGCCGCGCCCGCGCTGGCACACGATCCGCTGCCCGCCCTGGACTGGTGCAGCAAGGGCCGCGCCGTGCCCATCAGCGATTTCGCGTTCGACGGCGCCACCCTCAAGAGCTTCCGCCAGTGCGCGGCGCTGCGCGGCGGCGACGCTGCCCCCGCAATCTGCGCGCTGCTGCCGACATCGACGCCGCCCGACGACGTGATCTGCTCCCCGGCCATGTGCGGCGAATTCGACGACGACTACCACGTGGCCAAGATCGCGGCCTTCAATTACTGCAACTCGCTGAGCAACTACGCCCCCCAGATCTCCGGCGGCGCGGGCAACACCGACCACGTGATCGTGCCGCTGTTCTCCAGCGACTCGGCGGCGCTGCAGTCGGCCGAGCATCACCGCCTCTACCGCCTGGATCAGGGCGCCAAGGGCACCTGCATGCTGTGCCTGCGCGCCGACAGCAACGATCCGACGCAGTAACCCTCAGATCAGCGCGCGCCGGCGCAGGCTGGTCTGCACTGCGTCGGCGCGCTGCTTCAGGGCATCGCGCTCGGCCGGCTCCAGGCGGCACTCGGACAGCACGAAATACGCCGTGCGCAGCACTTCGCGCCAGCGCGGCTGGCGCGGCAGCTTGGACAGGCTGAGATAGCGTTCCATCGCGCGCACGCGCAAGCGGCCCTCGTCCACGGTCACGCGCCAGACCCGGCTTTTCTCGGCCAGGTCTATGCGCGTGCGGCCGCTGACCCGTTCCCAGGTTTCCACCGCGAACACCATCAGCTCGACCAGCTCGCGGCGGAAGCCGGCGCTGTCGTCGCCCTCGGCCGCGGCCAGTGCGGCGAGCGGCGGTGTTTCGGCTGCGGCCTGGACGGCGACGTCCGCGACGGTTTCCGCCGCGCTGTCGGCCGCTGCCAGGCGCAGCACGGCGATGCCGGCATCGCCGGGCAAGGCGCTGAGCCGGGTCCGCGCCGTGCCGCCGGGCAATTGCAGCGGCAGTTCGATCTCGCCGTCCTTTTCTTCCAGCGCCGACAGCGCCGTCTGCAATGCGGCGGCCGAATCCGCATCCAGGAAAGCGGCCAGCGGCCGGCCCAGCAGGGCTTCGCGCGGGCCGCCCAGTTGCTCGGCCGCGGCCGCGGTCAGGGCGACGATGCCGCCAGCCGGATCCATCGCCAGCAGGGCCGCGCCGGCGCGGTCGAGCAGGTCCTGTACGCGGCGCGAATCGGTGCGCAGCGATTCGGCCAGCTGGCGGAAATGCTCGCGCTCGGCGGCGAGCTGGGATTCGCGCACGGCCGCGGCAAGGCGGCTGCGCTGGCGCGCCCGCGCGAACGCGAAGGCCAGCGCCAGCAGTACCAGCAACGCGCAGGCCGCACCCAGCCAGAGCTGGGTGGTGCGCTGGCGCAGCGCGAGTTCGGCCAGGCGGTTGTCGGCGGCGAGCTTTTCCAGCGCGCGTTCGCGCTCGGCCAGGTCGAACTGCACGCGCAGGTGTTCCAGCCGGCGGTCGTGCGCGGCCTTGTCCAGGCGCGCCTGCACGGTCTGGAATTCCTGCAGCAGGCCGTAGGCAGCGCCGAGGTCGCCGGCCGCCTTGGCTGTCTCGGCCGCGGCCTGCAGCAGCACTGCGCGCTCGGCTGCCTGCGGCCCCAGCCGCTGCAAGGTGTCGGCGAGCAAAGCGCGTGCGCCGGCGATATCGCCGTCGCTGCGCTTGAGCCGCGCCAATTGCAGCGCCAGCTGTGCCGTCGCCGGCTGCTCCAGTTCCTTGCCCAGAGCCTGCGCCCGCGCCAGCGCGGCATGGGCCGAAGCCATGTCGCCGCGATCCTGTGCCAGCGCGGCGAGCTTGACCTGGGCATCCAGCTCGTTCGCCCGCGCCCCCAGCGCGGCCAGGTCGCTGATGGCCTTGCGCAGCAGGGCGTCGGCCTCGGCGGTCTCGCCGGCGCTGATCAGCACCGCCGCCAGGCTTTCGCGCACATGCGCCGCCTCGCGCGGCCGCTGCATGCGCTCGTATTCCGCCAGCGCATCGGCATAGCGGCTGCGCGCGGAGGCGTCGTCCTCCAGGTCGTGGTAGAGATCGCCGAGGTTGGTATACACCGCGCCCAGCTGCGGATCGTTGATGCGCCGCTTCAGCTCCAGGCTGGACAGATAGGCCTTGAGCGCCTCGCGGTAGTCGCCGACGCGGCGCAGCGCGTTGCCGATGTCGTTCTGGCTCTGCGCCAGCGCGGTGGAATCGTCATGCGCCAGGGCCACTTCCTGCGCCGCGCGGAAGTGCTGCAGCGCCTGTACGAAGCGTTCCTGGCGGTAGTCCAGGATGCCGCGCCGGCGCGCGAGGCGGAAATCATGCTTCCAGTGCGCCGCCTCGGCCGGCAGCGCCGCGACCCGGTCCAGGGTCGCCGCCGCGGCGGCGAAGTCGCCGCTGGCGACCTCGGCGTCGCTGCGCCGGAACAACATCTCTTCGGCCAGCTCGAACTCGCGCCGCGCATCGATGGCGGCGAAGGCCTGTTCGCAGACCTGCACCGCCTGCTGCGGCTGGGTCGCGACCAGGCTGCGGCAACGTTCCTGCGCCGAATCCTCCGCCGGCTGCTGCGCCGCCGCCGCGGCGGCCGCGGACAGGACTGCCGCGGCAACCAGGCGGCGCCAGCCTCGCCGCACCGGAAAATTCATGCGGCGGCGAGGAAATTGCCGAGCAGTTCGCGGCCGTGCTGGGTGAGTATGGATTCGGGATGGAACTGCACGCCTTCCACCGGCAGCGTGCGGTGGCGCAGGCCCATGATCTCGTCGATGCTGCCGTCGGGATTCTGCGTCCAGGCGGTGACTTCGAGACAGTCGGGCAGCGAATCTTTTTCCACAACTAGCGAATGATACCGGGTCGCCTCGAACGGGTTGGGCAGGTTGCGGAACACGCCCTGGCCAGTGTGGTGGATCAGCGAAGTCTTGCCGTGCATGATCTGGCGCGCCCGCACCACCTTGCCGCCGAACGCCTGGCCTATGGCCTGGTGCCCCAGGCACACGCCGAAGATCGGCAGCCGCCCCGCCAGCCGGTCCAGCAGCTCCAGCGACACACCCGCCTCGTTCGGCGTACACGGTCCCGGCGAGATCACCACATGACTGGGCGCCGCTGCCGCCACCTGGTCCACGCTCCACTCGTCATTGCGCACCACCTTGACCTCGCAACCCAGCTCGCCCAGGTACTGCACGAGGTTCCAGGTGAAGCTGTCGTAGTTGTCGATCATCAGCAGCATAAGACGTGTGCCCGGTAGTTCTTGCGATGGAATGTGGACGGCGGCGGCGTCACGGCAGCGGCGCCATCGCGGCAGGTGAGCTTACCGCAGCTGCGCGTGGCGATTTAGTCACCAAAGCGCATGACCGGCCCGGCAGGCCCTGGAACCGCCGTCGCGGCTGCACCGCCTGTGGCCTGCGGCGTGTCCGGGCACAAAACCGGGATGCTCACGGCGGCGGCTCGGCATACCGCCGCGCACAGACCGCCGCCGCCTCCCCTTCCACCCCGCTGAAGCCGAAGCCGTTCCAGCGGTAGGCGGCGGTGCGGCGGGCCTTGGTCTGCGGGTCCAGCACGACGAAGGAATCGCCGCGGTGCAGGGCGCACAGGACGCTGCCGTCGCCGGCGGGTTCGGCGACGGCGTCCAGCAGCGGCCAGGCCAGGGCGGAGCCGCGCCATTTCGCCACCAGGCCGTGCGGGCCTGCGGCGTAGACGTAGGGGCGTACGCCGCTGGCCATGTCCAGGGGCGAATCGTGCTGTTCCAGGGTGAACAGCAGCGGCGGCTGGCCGGGGCCGGCCAAGGCGGTGCGTTCCAGCGAGAGAATGCGCTGGCGGCGCGAGCGCCATTGTCGTTTTCCATCTTTCCACCCTTCCAGCGCCAGCGTGTCCGTGGGCACTTCGGCCGACCACGGTTGCGGGCGGACGGCGACGCCGTCCAGGCTCAGGTCCGCGCGCAGTTCCACGGCGCAGTCCAGCGGCGCGGCGGATTGCTCCGGCAGCAGCTGCGGATAGGTGCTGCCCGGCGGCGTGCGCGTGGCCAGGCTGCGGCAGGCGAGCCGGCCCTGGCTCACGCGGCAGTCGGCGATGGCGCCCTGCTTGGACTGCGGATATTTCTGGTCGAACAGGTGGTTGCCCAGGGAAAAGAACACCGGCTTCCCGGCCACGCACTCGGCCGGCTGCACCACGTGCGGATGATGGCCCAGCACCAGGTCGGCGCCGTTGCGCACCAGCCAGGCGGCGCCGGCGCGCTGCTGGGGATTGGGCCAATCGACCAGTTCCTGGCCCCAGTGCACCGAGACCACGACCAGGTTGGCCAGCGAGCCGGCCAGGCGCAGCTTCTGCATCAGCGCGAGCGAGGGAATCTGCTGCACACGGCCATCGGCGGCGGGCACCAGGCTCAGGCCGATCAGGGCGATGGTGGTGTCGCCGCGGCGGAAGAACTGCGGCGAGCGCGCGAAATCCAGGCCCAGCACACCCTGCTCCGCCAGCGCCGCGTAGGTGTGGCGGCGCGCATCCGGCCCCAGGTCGCCGGCATGGTTGTTCTCCAGCGTGACCGCGGCGAAGCCGGCTTCGCCCAGCAGGTGCAGTGCCGGCTCGCCGATGGAAAAGCACGGGCTCTTGCTGTCCACGCAGCCGGCCGCCTCGCCCAGCACGCCTTCGAGATTGCCGCCGACCCAGTCGGCAGAACGGAACAATTCCACAAAGCCGGCCCACGGCGACTGGCGCCGCCGCGTCCATTCATCCTGCACCTGGCGCGACAGCAGTATGTCGCCGGTGAACAGCAGGCGCAGTTCATTGCCGTGCGCGTTGCTGCCGCGCACCGCCTTGCTGCCAGCTTCCCTGCCGCGCGATTCCGCGCCCTCCTGCGCCGCCAGCGGCGGCAGCGCGAGCAACAGCCCCAGCAGTACGCTCAGAACGGTTCTTTGGCCGGGCACGACAGTTCTTCGTTGGAGAGATAGCCGCCTATCCACGAGGGCCGCGCCTGGCGGTCCACCTGCCGGCGCCATTCCGCATCGTTCATGGGACCGGGCGCGCTGAATTCGTGATAGGCGTAGACGCTGCCCTTGACGATGGCGCGGCGGCCGAAGAACGGCACGATCTGGTCCCACTCCAGCGGCCGTCCCACCGCCGCCAGCAGCAGCGGGCCGTCGCCGGCCACATCGGCAACCTTCATCATGGGATCGGGGTTGGACAGGGCCAGATCCTTGTTGCTGAGGCTCTTGAACACCAGCAGATGGTGTTCGGCCACGCGCGCGACCAGCAGTATGGCTTCGTACTCCGCATCGCTGAGCGCTTCGCCGCGCAGTTCCTTGCGCGCGATGGTCTCGAACAGGCGCGCCTGCTGCGCGGTCGCCTGCAGGCGCCGGGCTATGCCTTCGCGCTGGGCCGGGTCGCCCAGCTCGGAGACGGTAGCCTTGTCGGCCAGGCCCAGCTTGCGCACCTCGGCCTCGATCTGCTCGAACAGGCGCGCGGTGGCGGCGAAGAATTCCGCGTCCGGCTCCACGTAGCCGCGCGGCGGCCGCAGTACGATGGCCTCGAAACCGCCTTCGCCGCACTGGGCGGAGATGCGTTCGTTGACCAGCGTGGTCGCATGCCGCAGCGTGGCCCAGGAGGCCAGGCCGGTCTGCAGGCGCTTGGCATCCCACAGCGCCGGGTTGAACGTCGCCGTGGCCGCCGTGCGCGGGCTGTCGGCCCATTGCAGCGCGAGCAGGCGCAGCCAGCTGTCGTACAGGCTTTCGCCGGCCAGGGCCGTGGCCGGCCAGCGCCGCGCCACGGCATCGATGGCCGGGCGCAGGTTGGGATAGCGGCGGAATTCCGCGTCGAGGAACCCGCGCGCCGCGCCGCTGCCCAGGGCCGCGGCCAGGTCCAGGCCCGAAGGCAGCAGGCGGCCGCCGCCCTGGGCGTCGCGGATCTGCTCGGCCTCGGGCCAGTCCGGATGGAACACGGTGGACAGCAGCAGTTCGTTGTCGAAGCCCCAGGACAGCGGAAACACCTGCGGCCGCGCCAGCGCATGCCGCGCATAGGACGGCACGGATTTGTCCTTGCCGTCCCAGACCAGCGGCGCGCGGCTGGGCGCGATGAACGGACGGTAGGCCGCTATCCACTGCCGCGCGTGCGCCTGGGTGGCGGCGGAAAGACCGGCCAGGCTGGCCGTATCGTCGCGTTTCGCGGCGATCTCGGTGAGGTAGTGCACGGCCTTGAAGTACGCGGCGCGGTGCGGATCGCCGCTGTAGTGGCCGCGCGGCTTGAGTTCGCCGTAGTTGAATTCCTCGCCGGTTGCGCTGGATTTCGCGCTGCCTTCGGCCCTGGCGATGCGCGCGGTCTCGGCGTCGCCGCTTGCGGCCGGGTCGCGCAGCGGCGCGATGGCGGCGAATACGTTGGTCCAGGGCGAATCCGGCTGCGCCGTTTTCAGTTCCGCCGCGGCGGCCGCGGCGAAGGCCCAGAAGGCCGGCATGGCCTGCTGTTCCTCCTGCACGATGAAGATGCCTTCGTAGGCCGCGCCGATCAGCTCCCAGAAAATATCGGTGGTGACGAAGTAAGGCCGCGTCGGCGTGCTGGAATCGTAGCCGCCGCAGAGATAGTTCTCGGTGTCGTAGAGCTGGTACAGCTGCTCGTGTCCGAGCGCGCGGAACAGGCCCTGGTGTTCGCTGAAGCGTTGCGTATCGGCCGGGCTTTGCAGATACATCCAGGCGTTGACCACGTCGTGCAGCGGCACGCGCACGGGCACGTAGACCAGGCTCTGCGCGCCGTTTTCCTCGATCTGGCCGACCACGCCGCGGCCATCGGCCACCGACGAGGGCGTGCCGGCGAAGCGGTACTCCGCGGCCAGCGGGGTGCGCGTCTTGCCGTTGTCGCCGATCAGGACGACGCCGGCCTCGCCTTTTTTCCAGTGCAGCAGGTTGGCGCCGTTGGGCGTGACGGTCAGGGAACCGCCGCAGGGCTTGCCGGCGACGGCGGCGCTGGCGCCCCAGTTCATGCCGGCGTAGGGAATCTTGTGGAAACAGCCGCCCTTGTCCTGCCACAGCAGGATATGGCCGGCCGGATGGAAGGCGGCCGGCAGGGCGGACTCGGCATCGTTACGCGTGGGCGGTGCGTCGGCGTCCTGCACTTCCACGTAGCTCGCGGCGGGGCCGACGATCTGATAGTCCTTGCCGCCTTTTTCCAGAATGGAACGGGTGGAATAGTTGCCATCGTCCTGGCGTTCGGCGAAGACCAGACGGTAGGACAGCTGCGGCTCGCCGCTGTCCGGCGCCCAGCTCGCGATGAAGGGCCGCGGCGATACCAGCAGGCGCCGCAGCGGCCGGGTGCTGGCGTATACGCGCTGCAGCTGCCACGACTGCGCCGCGCTGGCGGCGAGAATCACCGACTCCTCGCCCACCTTCGCTCCCAGGAACAGCTTGCCGCCCAGCGGATGGCCGGTGACGCTGGCCGCGACGGTGCCGGCCGGCAGGGTGAGCAGGGTTTCGGCGCTGTCCGCGCCGATGCGCCACTGGCGCAGGCGATGCACGCCGTCGGCGCCGCGCACCAGGGCGACGACCGCGGGCCGGTCGGCCCAGACATCGAAATCGATCACTTCCTCGCCCGGCTGCAAGGTCCAGCGCGCCGCCGCCGCGGGCGAAGACTGCACGGTGGGCTCGGCGATGCGGAATACCGAATCGTCGGCCCTGGCCTGCGCGGCCGGCAGCAGCGTGAACAGGGCGGCGCACAGAAGGGCGGGCCGGTAGTGGCTTCTTGTCTTCATGCTGCGTTCCTTCGGTGCCGGGGTTCGGGGGCGGGGATTCGAGGTCGAGGATTGGAGTTTGCCGTCCGGCGATGGTCAAGTGGCAATGCCGCGCCGCCTACCGTCCCCAGTCCCCGATCCCAGCTCCCAGGCTATCCTCCCCCGGCACCTGGGCAACCCCGCGCTGCGGTGCCGCGCGTTGCCGCCACACCTCCATCGCAAGGAACAGGCGCATGAACACGTTGTGGAAAGGATTGACCGCCGCCGTGCTGCTGCAGGCCGCGGCCGTACCGGCGCAGGACGTGGCGCAGATCGCGCGCCCGCGGCCGCCGCAGATCTGGCTGGATCCGGCGCTGAAACAGCAGCCCATCCAGCTGCAGGACATCTCCATCGACATACGCATCCAGGGCTTCGTCGCCAGCACGCGCCTGGACCTGACCTTCTTCAACCCGAATGCGCGCGTGCTGGAAGGCGAGCTGGTCTTTCCGCTGGCCGAGGGCCAGAGCATCACCGGCTACGCACTGGAAGTGGAAGGCAAGCTGCGCCAGGGCGTGATGGTGGAAAAGGAAACCGCCCGCGTCGCCTATGAATCCACGGTGCGCCAGGGCATAGACCCGGGCCTGGCCGAGCTGACCCAGGGCAATGTGTTCCGCACCCGCCTCTATCCGCTGCCGCCCAACGGCAGCAAGCGCGTGCAGATCGCCTTCGACCAGCCGCTGCTCGATGTCGGCGCCAATTACCGCTATCTGCTGCCGCTGCAGTTCGCCGAGCCGATCAAGCACTTCAAGGTGCGCGCGGAAGCCCTGCGCGCCGAAGTGGCCCCGGCCGGCGGCGGCGCGGCGCTGAGTTTCGACCGCTGGCGCGACAGCTTCGTCGCCGAGCTGGAAAAGCGCGATTTCCGCCCGCAGACCGAACTCAGTTTCGACCTGCCCAAGCCCAAGGACGCGGTCAGCATCTACAGCGTGCGCGATGCGCTGGAACCGGCCTGGCGCCATTTCGCCGCCCAGGTGCAGTCCGGCCCGGATGCCAACGTGAAGCCCGCCGCGGCGCCGCGGCGCATCACCCTCTACTACGATGCCTCCGGCAGCGCCGCCGGCCGCGACCGCGCGCGCGAGCTGGACTTCCTCGCCGCCTGGCTGGGCCAGCTGGGCAGCGCCGAGATCGACCTGATCGCCTTCCGCAACGAAGCCGATGCGCCGCGCCATTTCGCCATACGCAACGGCGACGCGCAGGAACTGCGCCAGGCCATCGAAGCCCTGCCGCTGGACGGCGCCAGCGCCTACGGCACGCTGCGCCTGGATGCGACCGCGCGGCCGGACTTCGTGCTGGTGATCGGCGACGGCCTGAACAACTTCGGCAGCGGCGAGCCGCAGTTCCGCAACGACGCGGTCACGCCGCGCCTGGCCTTCCTGCATGCCGCCCAGACCGTGGACAGCCCGCGCCTGGCGCGCTGGTCGCGGCGCCACGGCGGCCAGGTAGTCAACCTGCTCGCCAGCCCCCAGGCCGAGGCGCTGCGCCAGCTGGCCGCGCCGCGCTGGGCCCTGCTCGCCACGCAGGTGCTCAAGGGCGAATGCCAGGAACTGGCGCCGGCCGCGCCGCAGCCGGCCGGCGCCAGCTTCTCCCTGTACGGCCGCTGCAGCGCCGATGCGGAACTGCAGCTGGAATTCGGCGACGGCGCCGGCAACCGCATCCTGCGCACGCTCAGGCCCGGCGCCGGCGAGATGCTGGAAGCCGGCCGCGGCGAGTTCGTGCAGCGCCTGTGGGCCACCGCGCGCATCGCCGACCTGGAGAACGAGGAATTCCGCAACAAGGACGCCATAGTGGAATTGTCCAAGAAGTACGGCGTGGTGACCCAGGACACCTCCATGCTCGTGCTGGACCGCATCGAAGACTATGTGCGCCACAAGGTGGAACCGCGCGAGGCCGAATTGGCCGCGCAATACCGCGAACTGCTGGCGCGCCAGCCCAAGCAGGCCGGCGCCGACGTGGAACGCCTGCAGCACCGCGAGCAGGTGCTGGGCTGGTGGAGCGAATTCCGCAAATGGCACGGCCAGCGCCATCCCTGGCTGGAAACCGTGCTGGCGCCGAGCGCGGCGGCCGAGGTGGCGCGCTGGGAGCAGCTGCCGCAGCTCAAGGATCACGTCAGGAACCTGGCCGCAGTGCGCAAGCTGGCCAGCCAGGCCGGCCAGCTGGAAAAACGCTGGTCCAAGGAAGGGGCCGGGGCCGAATCGCGCAAGGCCTGGGAGCGCGAAGCCTCCGGCCTGATGCTGGAACTGGACGCACTGCGCCAGCTGCGCCTGGCCGAAGCGCCGGATTCGGATGCGCTGAAGCAGCGCCAGGCGCAGATCAGCGACGCCGGCGGCGGGCGCCCGCCGGAAGGCCGCCTGTTGCGCCAACGTGCTCCGCGCCCGGAGCCGCAGGCAGACGCGCCCGCCATCGTCGTGGAGGAAGCCGCGCCCATGGCCATGGCGGCACCGCCGGCGCCCGCCGGCGCAGGCGGCTCCGACCCGCTGCGGCAGGCCGGGGCCGTGCCCAAGATCGCCCGGGAGGCCGGCGCCGACGACCGCCGCAGCGCGCCCACCGGGATCGAACTCAAGGACTGGGATCCGAACACGCCGTACCTGGCCCGGCTGCGCGCGGCCAGGGATCCGTATGCCGCATATCTGGAGGAACGCGCGCAGCAGGCAAAGACGCCGGCCTTCTTCCTCGACTGCGCCGATTTCTTCCGCAGGGAAGCCAAGGACGAGCGCCTCGCCCTGCGGGTGCTGTCCAACCTCGCCGAGATCGATTTCGACAGCGCGCCGCTGCTGCGCGTGCTGGCCTACCGCTTGCAGCAGTGGGAGCGCTTCGACCTGGCCGTGCCGCTGTTCGAGCAGGCGCTGAAACTGCGCGGCGAAGAGCCGCAGAGCCGCCGCGATCTGGCCCTGGCCCTGTCGCGCCAGGCCAATCCCGACTACAACCGTGCCGTCACGCTGCTGTGGGAAGTGGTGGACAGGCGCTGGGACGGCCGCTTCCCGGAAATCGAGATCATTGCCCTGCACGAACTCAACGACATCGTCTCGCGCGCCAGCGGCGCCGCGCGCATGGCGCTGGATGGGCAGATCGAGACCCTCGGCATAGACAGCCGCCTGCTGGAGCACCAGCCAGTGGATCTGCGCGTGGCGCTGACCTGGGACGCGGACAATACCGACATCGACCTGTGGGTGGTCGATCCCACCGGCGAGGTGGCCATCTACAGCCACCCGCGCACCCGCAGCGGCGGGCATATGAGCCGCGACTTCACCGGCGGCTACGGCCCCGAGGTCTTCACCATCCGCCGCGCCATCCCCGGCACCTACGTGGTCAAGACGCACTATTTCTCCGACCGCCAGCAGAAGATCACCGGCGCGGTGACCCTGCAGCTGGAATTCCTCACCCGCTTCGACAGCGGCGGGAGCAAGCGCCAGGCCACCACGCGGCGGCTGGAGGACGTCAAGGGCGAAATCGAGATCGGGCGCTTCACCGTAGGCGCGGAGTGACGCCGGGCGGCGCCGGCCGGTGAAATCCACCGGCCGTTTTCAATAGTGCCGGCGCCGCGGATACGCCAGCGGCGGGGTCAGGGACCGCGGATCATCAGGTCAGGTCGCGGCTGGATCCGCGGTGCGGGCGAAGACGCAGATCCGTTTCCCGCGGCGTATCCGCGGGAAACGGGCGGATGGCTCGCCGCGGGATTTTGCGGCCCGTGCCTTGCGCACGGGCCGCAGCGCCGGTTCCTGGTTCCGTGTTCCCGCGGTCAGGGCTTCTTGCCTATCGATGCATCCAGAAATGCCAGCATCTTCGCGTACATGTCTTCCAGGTTCTTCTCGTCGTAGAAACCGTGCGCCTCGGTGCGCTGGTACAGCCATTCGTGCTTGACGCCGCGTTTCTCCAGCGCGTTGTGCAGGCTTTCGCCGTGCACCGGCAGCACGATCTCGTCCTGGCCGCCGACGATGATCATGAGCTTGGCCTTGATCTTGTCCAGCTGGGTGATGGGCGAACGGCTGGCCAGCATCTGCGGGTCGTTGCCCAGGGTCTTGTCGAGGAAGTTCCTGCCTGACACCTGGCGCTGCAGGCCGCCGCGGGAATACAGCAGGCGCAGGTCGTAGACACCAACGCTGCCGATGGCGCACTGGTACAGGTCGGGTTCGCGCACCGCGCCCATGACCGCGGCATAGCCGCCGTAGCTGCCGCCGTAGATGCAGATGCGCTTGGGATCGGCGATGCCCTGCTCGATCGCCCACTGCGTCGCGTCGGTGACGTCGTCCTGCATCTTGCCGCCCCATTCGCGATAGCCGGCGACCTCGAAACCCGCGCCGTAGCCGGCGGAACCGCGGAAATTCACCTGCAGCACGGCGTAGCCGCGGCTGGCCAGCACCTGCACGTCGGGGTTGTATTCCCAGTAGTCGCGCACATGGAACGGACCGCCGTGCACAAATACCACCAGCGGCAGGTTCTTGGCCTGCTCCTGGCCCAGCGGCCGGGTCAGATAGCCGTACAGGTTCAGGCCGTCGCGGGACTTCAGCTTCACCGGCTCCATCGTCGCCAGCTTGTCGGCGGGCAGGCCTTCTACGCTGCGCAGCAGCGCGCGCAGCTTCTTGCTCTGGCGGTCGAACAGGAAGAATTCGCCGGGGTTCACGTCGCTGTGCACCGCAACGATGGCGCGGTTGCCGTCCTTGCTCACCGAGGTGATGGTCACGTCCTCGCCGGGCAGCTGCTGCATCAGCGCGGTCAGGGTCTCGATCATGGCCGACTTCTTGTCGATCAGATTGAGTGCGGCGCGGCCCGGATAGGACTTCACGCCGACCACCTTGACGTCATCGAAGTCGCGGATCAACGCGGACAGCTCCACATCGGTGGACGTCCACACCGGCTTGAGCGTGCGCTCCTGCGCCGACCAGGTGCACAGGCCGCCGATCTTGCCCTCGGGCTGGCAGGTCCAGTAGACCGTCTTGTCGTCGCTGTCATAGCTCAGCGGAATGGCGCGGCCGCTGCTGGTCTTGCCGTCGAACACGGTTTCCCAGTCGCCGCCTTCCTTGTCGCGGTACATCACCTGCCAGGTGGTGTCGGCGTTCTGGCCGTAGGCGAAGCGCACATTGCCGGCGTTGTCGGCGAGGAAGCCCGACACCTCGCGCAGCGGCGAGATGAACAGCTTCTTCTTGGAACCGTCCTTGACGTCGAACTTGTAGACCGTCGGCGGGGAGTTCTCGACCGTGGTATCCCAGTTGTACGCGTACACCAGGATGTTGTCGTCGTCGTTGCGCAGGGTGTCGATCAGGAAGGCGCTGGCGCGCTCGGGCTTGACCGACTTGATGTGCGAACCGACTTCCTGCTTGCCGGCGCGGTAGCCGAACAGGATGTCGTTGCCGCTGCCGTCGGCATTGACGAAATACAGCTCGCCGGTGGGCACCGGCCGCTCCAGCCCGCCCACGGGGGCGCCGACCTGGTACATCAGGCGCTGCGGTCCCACCCATTCAAAATCGACCACTTCCTCGCCGCGCGGCGCTACGGAGACGGCTTTCATGTCTTCCAGCCGCAACATGGCGAGGATGCGGCGGTTATCCACCACGGCATCGGCGGCGATGTACTGGCCGTCCGGGGAAATCTTCACGCTTTCGTATTGCGGATGGCGGGCGAAATCCTTGAGCGGGATTTCGGCCGCGGCGGCGGTGGATGCGTACAGCAGCGCAAATCCTGCGCCCAGGCGAAGAATCGACATGAACACTCCCTCGAAATGGATATCCGTCTGCCGGCGGCCCCGTGCCGCACGGCAACCAGCGGCACCGCGCCCCCTCGACGCCGGTGCCGTTTGCAAAGTCTGCAACTGCAGCCCGCCGTGCAGGACGCAGTCGCGCCCTATCCTGCCAGTACGGCGGCCGGCGCGGATAGGGCGCCGGCGTACGCGCCGTGCAGGGCCGGCGCGGGACTCTAACGAAATCCGGCGCCGGACGTGATCAAGCGATGGTTAAGCCGCGTGTCACCGCATGGAGCGGCTGCGGCGGATGCGCTCCGCCGCACTTCCGGGAGAACCCGGCACCCGCGCGAACGGCACCGCCATCGCGCCACGGCCGGATCCCGGAGCGGTCCGCCGCGCACAGCCCCGGCCGCGACGCTCAGCCGCGCGCGACACGCCCGTAGCGGTCTTCCAGGCGCACGATGTCGTCTTCGCCGAAATAGTCGCCGCACTGCACCTCGATGAGGTGGATGTCCTCGCTGGTGGGGTTTTCCAGCCGGTGCAGGGTATCGATGGGGATATAGGTGGATTCGTTGGCGTTGAGCAGGAATTCGCGCTCGCCCACGCGCACCTTGGCCATGCCCTTGACCACGGTCCAGTGCTCGCTGCGGCGGTGGTGCTTCTGCAGGCTGAGCACATGGCCGGGCTTGACCATCAGGCGCTTGACCTTGCAGTCGTCGGCATCCTCCAGCACGGTGTAGCTGCCCCAGGGCCGGTGCACGGTCTGGTGGAAGGCGGCGGCTTCGTGCTTGTCGGCGCGCAGGCGGTCGACCACCAGCTTGACCTGCTGGGCGCGCTCGCGGTCGGCTACCAGCACGGCGTCGTCGGTGTCGACGATGACCAGGTCCTTCACGCCCACTGCGGCCACCATGCGCTTGTCGCTCTGGATGTAGCAGTTGCTCGATTCGATCAGGATGGCCTGGCCGCGCACGCGGTTGCCCTGTTCGTCGGACTCGGCTTCCAGCTCGCTGACCGCCTTCCACGAGCCGATATCGCTCCAGTCGAAGCCGGCCGGCACCACGGCGCGGCGCGCGGCGTTTTCCATTACGGCGTAGTCGATGGAAATGTCGGGCTGGGCGAGGAAGGCTTCGCGTGCGTATTCGACCGGGCTTTCGTGGCTGGTCGCCGCGGCGTGGCAGGCCAGTACGGCCTGGTGGACCGCCGGACAGGCCTCGGCCGCCGCCTGCAGCAGCGCATCGGCGCGGAAGCAGAACATGCCGGAATTCCATACGTGGTCGCCGCCGGCGAGATAGGCTTCGGCGGTTTCCTTTTTTGGTTTTTCCACAAATGCTGAAATCTCGCGCCCTTCGCGGCCGGCGATGGCCGCGCCGAGATGGATGTAGCCGAAGCCGGTCTCCGCATGGGTGGGCGGAATGCCGAAGGTGGTCAGCCAGCCGTCCTCGGCCAGCGCGCGCGCGCGCGCCACGTCGGCGGCGAAGCGGTCGAGCTGGCGGATCAGGTGGTCGGCCGGCAGTACCAGCAGTACCGCGTCCGGCGAGATGTGCTGCAGCGCGTAGTGCGCGGCCAGCAGTATGGCCGGCGCGGTATTGCGCCCGGCGGGCTCCAGCAGGAAGGGCAGCCGGTCCAGGTCGGCCTGGGGATGGGCGGCGTATTCGTCCCGGGTCAGGAAGTAGTAGTCGCGGCCGGTGACGGTGAGCACATGGCCGCCGTCGGCCACGGCCAGGGCGCGATCCAGGGTCTTGTACAGCAGCGATTCGCCGTCGGCCAGGCGCATGAAGGGCTTGGGATAGGCGCTGCGCGAAACCGGCCAGAGCCGGGTGCCGGCGCCGCCGGAAAGGATTACGGGTATCAGCATGACGCTCGCTCCAGTTCGTTGTGTGCGGCGCGCCGCATCGTTCTGCCCGCGGGCAGGTGCGGCGCAGCGGCGTCCGGCGGCGCGGCCGGCGCGGCGGCGGCCAGGCCAGCCGCCGCGCCGTGGATGGGCAATCCAGGCCGGGATCGGGTCGGCACGCGCTTTCTCAAACGCCGCTCAAACGGCCATTTCCGCGACGACGTCGCGCAGGCCGTCGCGCCAGTCCGGCAAGTGCAGGCCGAAGCGTTCGCGCAGACGCGCGGTATCCAGCACCGAATAGGCCGGGCGGCGCGCCTTGGTCGGGTAATCGGCGGTCGCGATCGGCGCCACTTCCGGCGCGCGCCCGATCAGGCCGGCCTGCAGCGCCGCCGGCATGATGGCGCTGGCGAATTCGTGCCAGCTGCATTCGCCGGCGCTGACCAGGTGATACACGCCGGAAAGCACCGTACGCTGCGCGGGTTCCAGCGCCAGCCAGCGCGCCAGCGCCGCGGCCGTGGTGCTGGCGATCAGCCGCGCCGGCGTCGGCGCGCCGCGCTGGTCGGCGACGACGCTCAAACGGTCGCGCTCGCGCGCCAGGCGCAGCATGGTGCGCAGGAAATTGCCGCCGCGCGCGGCGTAGACCCAGGCGGTGCGGAAGGTCAGGTGATCCGCGCCGCTGGCAGCCAGGGCCAGCTCGCCGGCCAGCTTGCTGCGGCCGTAGGCGCCGGCCGGGCCGGTGGCATCGTCTTCGCGGTAGGGCCGGCTGCCCTGGCCGTCGAACACGTAATCGGTCGAGTAATGCACCACGGCCGCACCGCGGCGCGCGGCCCAGGCGCCGAGCAGGCCGGGCGCATCGCCGTTGATGCGGCGGGCAAGTTCTTCCTCGTCCTCGGCGCGGTCGACCGCGGTATGCGCCGCGGCGTTGACGATCAGCGCCGGCGCCACGTCGTCCAGCAGCGCCTGCAATGCCGCCGCATCGTCGAGGGCGGCCGCGGCGCAGGCCGCGCCGCCGGGCAGGCGGCCGCTGCGCGTGACGGCGACGATATCGCCCAGCGGGGCCAGGCTGCGCTGCAGTTCAAAGCCGACCTGGCCGTTGGCGCCTAGAAGCAGGATTTTCACGGGGCATTTCTCGCTTTCGCGCGCTTGCGCGCAGTCGGCCGCGGCCGCCGCGCGGGCGCCGCGGACAGGATCAGGGCACGAAGACAGGCAGGCGTTCCGCTGCGATATCCGCCAGCAGCGGCGCCTTCTCGTCCTTGCCCGACAGCAGCGGCGCGCCGACCGGCCAGTCCACGCCTATGGCCGCGTCGTTCCAGCGCACGCCGGCATCGGCCTTGGCGTCGTAGACCGCTGTGCACTGGTAGGCGAAGGTGGCGTAGTCCGACAGCACGGCGAAGCCGTGGGCGAAGCCCTCGGGAATCCAGAAATGACGCTTGTTCTCCGCCGACAGCAGCACCGCCGTCCATTTGCCGAAATGCGGCGAGCCGCGGCGTATGTCGACCGCGACGTCGTAGACCTCGCCTTCGAGCACGCTGACGAACTTGCCCTGCGGATTGGGCCACTGGTAGTGCAGGCCGCGCAGCACGCCCTTGGCCGAGCGCGACACGTTGGACTGCACGAAGCGCAGGTCCAGCCCGGCCGCCTTGAATTTTTCTGCATTGTAGCTTTCGTAGAAAAAGCCGCGGTCGTCGCCGAACACGGCCGGCTCTATCACCACGCAGCCGGGCAGACTGGTCTCGACCACCTTCACGGCACCACCCCCTGTTCGGCCACTTGCAGCAGATAGCGGCCGTAGCCGTTCTTGGCCAGCGGCCGGGCCAGCGCGCGCAGCTGGTCGGCGTCGATCCAGCCGCTGTGGAAGGCGATTTCCTCCGGACAACAGACCTTGAGCCCCTGGCGGTTCTCGATGGTCTCGATGTAATTGGAGGCCTCGACCAGCGAATCGTGCGTGCCGGTATCCAGCCAGGCGTAGCCGCGGCCCAGGCGTTCCAGCATCAGCGAACCGTCTTCCAGATAGCGCCGGTTGAGATCGGTGATCTCCAGCTCGCCGCGGGCCGAGGGCTTGAGCGTGCGGGCGTAGTCCACCGCACGGCCGTCGTAGAAATACAGCCCGGTGACGGCGTAGTTGGACTTGGGCTGGGCCGGCTTTTCCTCCAGCCCGATCACGCGGCCGGCGGCGTCGAACTCGGCCACGCCGTAGCGTTCCGGGTCATGCACGTAGTAGCCGAACACGGTCGCGCCGTGCTTGCGCTGGGCGGAGCGGCGCAGCACGTCGGTGAAGCCGTGGCCGTAGAAGATGTTGTCGCCGAGGATCAGGCAGGACGGATCGGTGCCGACGAAATCCGCGCCGATCAGGTAAGCCTGAGCCAGGCCGTCCGGCGAAGGCTGCGCCGCATAGGTGATGGAGATGCCCCACTGCGAGCCGTCGCCCAGCAGTTCGCGGAACAGCGCCTGCTCGTGCGGCGTGTTGATCACCAGCACTTCGCGGATGCCGGCCAGCATCAGTACGCTGAGCGGGTAATAGATCATCGGCTTGTCATAGACCGGCAGCAGCTGCTTGCTGACCACCTTGGTCAGCGGGTACAGCCGCGTGCCGGAGCCGCCGGCGAGAATGATGCCTTTCTTGGTCGTCACGTCGTTTACCTGCGTTGCTGCGGCGGCCGGCACGGGCGGCCGGCGTCATCCGGGAAGGTCTGAACAAGTGTCCGCGGCGCGGCTCCCGTGACCTGCCTCTTGTCTCCACAACCCCGCCAAACGCTTGCTCCGCAAGCATTTGGCCGCCCCCCTGACTCAAGGGGACTCCACAAACCGCCCCCCGGATTGTTCAAAGGGTTCCTAGTTCTTGTCGCCCAGGCGCTCCATGCGATAGCTGCCGTCGAGCACGCGGTCGCACCACTGCTGGTTGGCCAGGTACCAGTCCACCGTGCGCGCGATGCCGCTCTCAAAGGTTTCCTGCGGCGCCCAGCCCAGTTCGCGCTGCAGCTTGCTGGAATCGATGGCGTAGCGGCGGTCGTGGCCCGGACGGTCCTTGACGTAGGTGATCAGGCTCTCGCGGCGGCGTCCGTCGGCCAGCGGCCGGCGTTCGTCCAGCAGGGCGCAGATGACTTTCACCACGTGGATGTTCTCGCGTTCCGAATCGCCGCCGACGTTGTACACCTCGCCGGTGCGGCCGGCCTCGAGCACGCGCTGGATGGCGCGGCAGTGATCGCGCACGTAGAGCCAGTCACGCACGTTGCGGCCGTCGCCGTAGACCGGCAGCGGCTCGCCCTTGAGCGCCTTCTGCACCATCAGGGGGATCAGCTTCTCGGGAAACTGGTACGGCCCGTAATTGTTCGAGCAGTTGGTGGTCAGCGTAGGCAGGCCGTAGGTGTGATGGAAGGCGCGCACCAGGTGATCGGATGCAGCCTTGGACGCGGAATACGGCGAATTCGGCGCGTACGCGGTTTCCTCGGTGAACTTGCCCACCGGGCCCAGCGAGCCGTAGACCTCGTCGGTGGACACGTGCAGGAAACGGAAACCGTCCTGGCGCTCCAGCGGCAGTGCGCGCCAGTAGCCCAGGGCGCGCTCCAGCAGGTTGAGGGTGCCCACGACATTGGTCTGCACGAATTCGGCCGGACCGTCGATGGAGCGGTCCACATGCGATTCGGCGGCGAAATTGACGATGGCGTCGGGGCGGTGCTCGGCCAGCAGGCGCTCGATCAGGGCGCGGTCGCCGATGTCGCCCTGCACGAAGACGTGGTCCGGATTGTTCTTCAGCGGTTCCAGCGTGTCGAGGTTGCCGGCGTAGGTCAGCTTGTCCAGGTTGATGATGCGGAAGCCGCCCTGGGCCAGCAGGTCAAGCACGAAGTTGCCGCCGATAAAGCCGGCGCCACCAGTCACGAGCAGGGTTTTCATGCGTCAGGTTCGCTCCAGGAAGCCCAGACCCGGCCAGGAGACGGCCGGACAGCCGGAAAGGGTACCAGAAGGCCGTCAGGGCCGCTTTGCGGGGCGCGGGAGCCGGGGATTCGGGATTGGGATTTCTTGCGCAGAAGCGGATACGCGCCGCTGAGGACACAGCGAGAATGGCGCATTGCGCGGGGGATACGCATTCGTTGTTCATTAATCCGCAATGGCCTGCGCATTCCTGCGGCAGCGGACGCCGCGTTGCGATCGGCCCGCGCCGATCCGCCAGCTGGCAGCCTGCATCCCGCCGGAGGCAGCACGCACCGCCAGGCGGGCCGGGCCGTGGCAGCGGCACCGCCTCCGGCCAGCCACGAGCCCTGCGCCGGTCCGGATGCGGCTTGCCGCCCCCGCTGCCGGTGTCCGGGCCGGGCAGGAATACCGCCCCTGCCCGATTGCGGGTTGAAGCCCAGTTCTGCGTACCAGCTATCCGCAACCGCATACAACGGCGGAGGACGGCGGGTTTCAACGAAAAAGCCCGCACGATGCGGGCTTTTTCGTTGACGGGTTGCGGCGGGAAAGCGCCGCTCAGAACGGGATATCGTCGTCGTCGAAGCCGGTGTTCTGCACCGGCTGGGGCGCACGCTGCGGCGCGGACTGGGGGCCGCGGGCCGGGCCGCGCGAGCTGCCGCCTTCGTAGCCGCCGCCACCGCCGCGGGAACCACCGCCTTCGTAGCCGCCACCGCCGCGGGAACCGCCGCCTTCATAGCCGCCGCGCGAGCCGCCGCCTTCGCCCATGTCGCCGCCGCCGGGACGGCCGCCGAGCATCTGCATTTCCGCCGCGACAATATCGGTGGAATAGCGCTTGACGCCGTCCTTCTCGTATTCCTCGGTGCGCAGGGAACCTTCGATATAGACCTGGCTGCCCTTCTTCAGGTATTCGCCGGCGATCTCGGCCAGGCGGCCGAAGAACTTGACCCGGTGCCACTCGGTCTTTTCCTTCTGCTCGCCGGTCTGCTTGTCCTTCCACGCTTCCGACGTGGCCACGCTGACCGTGGTGACGGCCATGCCGCCGGCGCTGTAGCGGGTTTCCGGGTCGCGGCCTACGTTGCCGACGAGAATGACTTTGTTGATGCCTCGTGCCATTGGTGCGGTTCCTTTACGTCTCGGCCTTACTACGGCCTTGCTGGGGCGGAACGATACCACGCGGCCCGCCTGGCCCTCGTCGGGAATCGGCCGCGGCGCGGCCTGGGAATCGTCCGAGCGCGACGGGCCGGCCGCGAGCATATTTCGCGCATGGCAACAAGCCCTCTTAGGCGAGTACCGGACGCGGCGGCGCAACCCTAGAGTAAGCCCGTCTCCCGAGCTGCGACGGCGCCCATGCTCCTGCCTTTCCGCCCGCTCCGCGCCCGCCGGTTGCCGGCGGTGCCGCCGGTCCGCCTGGCTTGCGCGCGCCGGGCGCTGGCGGCGTTGCCGGGCGTCTGCCGGGCGCTGGCGGCGTCACTGATGCGCCCGTGCGGCGCCGGCCGCCGGTGTGCCGCGGCGCTGGCGCTGGCCTTTCTGCTTCCGCCCGCCGGCGCGGCGCTGCCGCCCGGCCATGTGCCGGTGCGCAGCTACGGCCCCGCCGAGGGCCTGCCCGATGTGAGCGTGCGCGCGCTGCTGCAGGATCGCCCCGGTTTCATCTGGCTGGCGGCCGAGGAAGGGCTGTACCGCTACGACGGCCACCGTTTCGAGCCGCTGGG
This sequence comes from Tahibacter harae, assembly GCF_024437735.1. Classification (GTDB taxonomy): domain Bacteria; phylum Pseudomonadota; class Gammaproteobacteria; order Xanthomonadales; family Rhodanobacteraceae; genus Tahibacter; species Tahibacter harae. The sequence continues at coordinate 228,060 of NZ_JANFQO010000003.1, forward strand.
CCAGGATTTCGCCGCCACCGCGCTGCACGAGGATGCCGCCGGCCGCCTGTGGATAGGCAGCCGCAGCGGCCTGCGGCGCTGGAATGGCCAGGATTTCGAGCTGATCGCCGGCAGCGAAGGACTGGATATTGCCGCCCTGACCAGCGCGGACGGCGTGCTCTGGGTCGCCGCCAGTGCGGGCGCGTTCGTGCTGGAGCCGCGCGCACCGCTGCGGCCGCTGCCGGACTGGCCGGGCGAAGCCGCCACTGCATTGGCGGCAGGTCCGCAGCCGAACGAAGTATGGATCGCGCGCTGGAACGGCCAGGCCGAGATCCGCCACCGCCGCGGCGGGCGCTGGGAAAGCGTGCCGCTGCCGGCGGATGCCGCGCGGCGGCGCGTCGATGCGCTGGCGCGCGACGGCGCGGGGCGGATCTGGGCGCGCCAGGGTTCCAGCCTGCTCCACACCGAGGCCGCCGCCGGACCGGCGCGCTTCGTCGGTGCCGGACTCGAACCGGCCATCGCCGCACGGCTCAAATCCGGCCGCAGCCAGCTCATCGCCGGCCGCAGCGGCGACCTGTGGCTGCCGCTGGACGACGGCCTGATGCACTACGCCGGCGGCCGCTGGAACCACCTGGACATCGGCGCCAGCCTGCCGGCGCCGTGGACCCGCGCCGTGCTGGAGGACCGCGAAGGCAACCTGTGGATTGGTTCGCGCGGCCTGCACCGGCTGCTGCGCCACAGCCCGTTCCGCGCCTACGCCGCGCGCGAAGGACTGGACGGCAACAGTGCCTGGGGCCTGCGGCGCGACCGCGCCGGACGGCTGTGGCTGGCCGGGACCGGGCTGGCGCAACTGGCCGCGGACGGCCGCCGCACGGTCGCCGGCACCGAGGACCGCCTGCTGCTGAGCCTGACCGAGTGCAGCAACAACATCCTCTACACCGCCGGCCTGCCCGGCGACGCCGTGCTGCGCCACGATCCCGCGGACGGCTCCGTACAGCGGCTGGAGCTGGGCGCCCTGGCCGCGGCGCGGGTGATCCGCCTGCTCTGCGACCGCGACGACCAGCTCTGGGTCGCGACCGAGGACGCCGGCCTGCTGCGCGCCCGCGCCGGTGCGCCTGCGGAGTTCGCCCGGGTGGAACTGCCCGGCGGCACGCCGAACGAGTTCATCGGCGACATCCGCCAGGACAGCGCCGGGCGGATCTGGGTGGCCGGCCGCCAGGGCCTGGCGCTGTGGGAGAACGGACGCTGGCGCCGCTATACCCGCCGCGACGGCCTGCGCGAGGACCATGTGGCCTACCTGCTGCCGCTGCGCAACGGCGATCTGCTGGCCGGCTATTTCGGCGCCTACGGCGTGGCCCAGCTGCGCCAGACCGATGGCGGGCTGCAATTGCTGCGGCACCTGGACCGGCCGGGCGCGCCGTCCAGCATCTACCTGCTGGGCGAGGATGCGCAGTCGCGCCTGTGGCTGGGCGGCAGCCGCGGTCTGGACCGGCTCGATGCCCGGGGCTGGCAGCATTTCGGCCGTGCCGATGGACTGATCGGCGAAGACGTCAACAACATGGCCTTCCTGGCCGAAGCCGACGGCACAGTATGGATAGGCACCAGCGCCGGCCTGGCGCGGCTGGAGGACGCCGCGGCCGCTCCGGCGCAGCGCGCCGATGCCGCGGCCGGCCCGGGACACGTGGACGGCGCCGGCGCCGACCCTGCGCAGCCGGGCGATGCCGCAGCCAGTCACACCCCGGCCGCTTCGCTGCCGCCGCAAACGCCGCCGCCAGTGCAGCTGACCCGCCTGCGCCTGGGCGGCCGCGAGTTCGCGCCGGATGCGCGCGCGCTGCGCCTGCCCGCCGCGGTCACCGATGCCGAATTCCGCTACGCCGCGCTGAGCTATGCCGACGAGGAATACCGCGAGTACCGCAGCCGCCTGCTCGGCCACGATCCCGAATTCCGCAGCAGCCGGAACAACGAACTGCGCTACGCCGGACTGCGCGCCGGCGACTACCGCTTCGAGGTGCAGGCGCGCGGCCGCGCCGGCACCTGGGGCGCGCCGGCGGGTGTCGACTTCACCATCCTGCCGCCCTGGTGGCAGAGCATCTGGCTGCGCGTGCTGCTGGGCGTGGCCGCAGCTGCGCTGGTGCTGCTCGCGCTGCGCTGGCGCCTGTCCGTGCTGCAGGCGCGCAATCGCGCGCTGGAGCAGGCGATAGATGCGCGCACGGCCGAGCTGCGCCGCAGCAATCACGCCCTGCTGGCCGAGATCGACGTGCGCACCGCGGCGGAACAGGCGCTGTCGGCACTCAACACCGAGGAACGCCGGCGCAAGGAACGCTTCCATCTGATCACGCGCATCGCCGCGCTGATCTCGGCCAACCTGGATGCGGACACATTGCTGCAGCAGTCGGCCGCGGCCGTGCACGAGGTGCTGGGCTATGCCGGCGTCGCCATCCTGCTGCTGGATGGCAGCGGCGACCAGCTGCTGCCGCGCGCGCGCAGCGGCACCGGCCGCGTCACGGCACTGGCGCCGCAACGGCTGGCACAGGAACACGGCGTGATCGGTGCGGCCGTGCGCGAACGCCGGCTGCAATGCGTGACCGGCGCTGCGGCGGTGTCGCACGGCCCGCCCGTGTCCGATGCGCCGGGCGGCACGACGCCCGGCGCGCGGCCCGACGCCGCACCGCACACGACACCCGCCGCCGCTCTCGCCGTGCCCATCCTGATCGGCGACAGCGTGCTCGGCGTGCTGCATGTGGAAAGCGCGCAGGCCTTCGACGATCTCGACTGCGCCGGCCTCGCCATCGTCGCCGACTACCTCGCCGTGGCGCTGGAGAACGCGCGCCTGTTCCGCCAGGCCAGCGAGTCGGCCATCCTGGCCGAGCGCCGCCGCGTCGCCCACGATCTGCACGACAACATCATCCAGATCCTGTCCTCGATCAGCCTGCAGGCGCAGACCCTGGCGCATATCTCGGCCACGCCCACGGCCGAGCTGATGCAGCGCGCCGCGCGCGTGGCCGAGCTGGCCCAGCTCGCCGTGCGCGAGATGCGCGCGCTGCTGCTGGAATTGCGCCCGCCGGAAGCAAGCTCCCGCGCAGCCAGCCCGGACGCGCAACTGCCCCTGGCCGACAGCGTGCAGCAGCTGCTGCGTCTGATGGTGCCGGCGGCGATCGCGCTGGAGTTCGATTTCAGCCGCTACGTGCCGCAGCAGCCGGCGCAGGAACAGGCCCTGCTGCGCATCATCCAGGAAGCCGTTTCCAACGCGGTGCGCCATGCCGGCGCCAGCATCCTGCGCGTGGTCGGCAGCGCCGATGCATCGCAGGTGCGCGTGGCGGTGGCCGACAACGGCCGCGGCATGCCGCGGCGCCGGCGGCAGGGCCTGGGCCAGGAAAGCATGCGCGCCCGCGTCGCCGCACTCGGCGGCCAGCTGCGCGCCGGCACCGGCCAGCCGCACGGCACCGTGCTCGAAGTGGAATTGCCGCGCCGCGACCGCTGAGCCGCCCCCTCCAATGACAGGGGCCGCATGCCCACCGCTCACAGCTGTTTGCCGCTTCCGGCCCGGGCGAACCTGACCAGGCGCAGCGCCGTGTCGCTGCGCGGACTGCACGGCCGCGGCACTCCCGCCGCAAATCCGCGCTTTTCCACATGTCGCAAATCGCCGGCTACCGCGCCGGACTGCCATCAGGAACCTTCCCATGAAGCCAACCCTCGCCCTCTGCACCAGCCTGCTGGCCCTGAGCGCCGCCGCGGGCGCCGCGCCGCCGGTCGCCGGCCAGATCGCCAAGGCCGGACTCCCTCTGAGCATCCGCGACGATGTCGCCGCACCGGCGCTGAAAAACGCCGAAGCCGACGTGCCGCCGCAGACCACCCTGGTGCCGCCGCCGCTGCCGCGGCGCGCCAGCGACCGGCGTATCAGCCAGCCCGCGCTGGACAGCATCCAGACCTTTGCCGGCACGCGGCCCTTCGTCCACACCAGCGTGGCCGAGGGCACCATCGCGAGTTACGGTTCCGACCTGGTCTCGGTGCACAGCGCTTCCGGCGCGCGGATCGAGCGCACGCCCAACAGCAGCCTGTCCATCGTGCGCAATTACCAGCTGGCCTATTCGCATTCCCGCGACGGCGGCCACAGCTGGACCAGCGCCTACCTGCCGCCGCTGCCGGGCAGCACGGCCACGCTGGGCTTCGGCAGCGTCGATGTGGACCGCAACGGCAATTTCTATGTCGGCGGCATTGGCGTATCGGCCGCGGGCGAACGCACTGTCACCGTGAACAAATCGCTCAACGGCGGCCGCGATTTCGGCGCCGCGGGCCCGGTCGACAGCAGCGGCCGCGTCGACAAGAGCTGGCTGGCGGTAGGCCGCGATCCGCGCCGGCCGCAGCGCGACAATGTCTACCTGACCTGGGTTTCCTTCGACGACAGCAGCGGCGCCAGCGTGCTGCGCTTCGCCCGCTCCATCGATGGCGGGCGCAACTTCACCGTGAGCACGGTGTTTGCGCCGGAGCCGGATCCGGAACTGGCCAATCCGCAGAACGTGGTGCAGTTCCCCATGGTCACCACCGACCCCAGCAACGGCAAGGTCTACATCGCCTTCCTGCAGTTCGGCTTCGTGGCGCAGGACTATCTGCGCATACACGAATCCGACGACGGCGGCGAAACCTTCCGCCCGGTCACGTTCCATGTGCCGGGAGCGCCGAATGCGGAGGTCTATCCGGTGACCCAGCCCGGTACCGCGACCGAGTGCGGCGCGTTCGCGCAGCAGGGGCCGGACGGCCAGGTCTTCTACGTACCCAATACCCTGCTCACCCTGCATGCCGGCACCGACCTCGGCGGCTCGGCCAGCGGCGCGCCGCGCTACCAGCATGCGACGCGGGTGAACCTGCAACCGGCGCTGGCGGCCTCGCGCGGCAGCCTGCACCTGGCCTGGTCCAACTCCACCAGCACCGCCTTCGGCGATCCGCAGTCGGGCGCGCGCATCCACTACCTGCGCTCGCGCAACGGCGGCGCCACCTGGAGTCCCGCCCAGATCGTCGATACCAGCGGCCCGGCCGATGCGCGCCAGGTCATGCCGGCCATCGCCCTGGGCCGCAACCGCCCCGCCCGCAACGCCTTCGTCGCCGCGCAGCCGCAGGAAGTGCACATTTCCTACTATGCGCAGCTCCCCGACGGCAGCATCGTGCGCCGCCTGGCCCAGTCGAACGACCGCGGCGAAAGCTTCCCGCTACGCAATATCCGCCAGCTTTCCGACGCCCCCTCGACCCTGGCGCCCAGCAACACGCCGCTGGCGGATGCCGCCAACCCCTACCGCACCACCCATTACAACCGCCTCAAGGGTGCCTGCACCTCGCTGGGCGACTACGCCGGCATCAGCGTCGATGCCGGCACCGTGCATTCGGTCTGGGGCGATTCGCGCGAGCAGCTGACCCAGCCGGTAGATCCGCTGGATCCGATCTCCGGCCAGGTGCATGCGCGCGAAAGCGTGTTCTACCGCGCGCTGCCGGTCCTCTGACCTGCCGGGCCGCGCCTGCGCCGCCGCTATACTGCGGCGGCACAAGCGGCGCGGCCGCACTTCCATGCATCCTGAAACCGTGCCCATGAACCAGCCCGTGCATCGCATCCTGCTCGTCGACGATCACGCCGTGGTGCGCGAAGGCATACGTTCGCTGCTGGATACCGAGCCCGACCTGCACGTGGTGGGCGAAGTCGGTTCGGCCGAGGAAGCCCTGACCTTCGTCGCGCATACGCCGGTGGACCTGGCCACCTTCGACCTGCGCATGCCGGGCCTGGCCGCCGAGGCCGCGGTGCGTGCGCTAAGCGCCAGCCATCCGCAGTTGCGCATCCTGATCCTGACCAGCTTCTTCGTCGATGCGGAAGTGCGCGCCGTGCTCGCCGCCGGCGCTTCCGGCTATGTGCTCAAGGACGCCCGGCGCGAGGAAATCCTCACCGCCGTGCGCGCCGTGCTCGGCGGCAACAACTGGATACACCCGCCGCTGCAGGGCCGCGTGCTGCAACTGCTGCGCCAGGCGCCGGAACCGGCCAGCGCGCTGACGCCGCGCGAACGCGATGTGCTGGAACTGCTGGGCCGCGGCCTCAGCAACAAGCGCATCGCCCAGGCGCTGGGCCTGACCGAGGGCACGGTCAAGAGCTACCTGCGCCAGATCTTCCCCAAGATCAAGGCCGCCGACCGGCTGCAGGCGGCGCTGTACGCGCGCAGCCTGGCGGCGCCATAGCCCGCCAGCGCAGGGCTCACAGGTCCCGCGCCACGCGCAGGCCGACGTTGTGATAGCGCGAGGTCCGCGGCAGCAGCATGCGTATCGCCGAGCGCAGCCAGACCGGCTCGTCGCTCCAGGCCATGCCGCGGATCGCGTAGCGCACGCAATCGGCCACCGCGGCCGGACGTTCGCCGGCGAGCTGGCGCGCGTAAGGGATGTAGCAGTCCCCGCTCCATTCCGACACATTGCCGACCGTGTCGTAGAGGCCGAACGCATTCGGCGCCAGGCTGGCCACCGGAGCGGTCGCGCCATGGCCGTCGTCGCAATGGCTGGACGCGAACATGACCGTGGAGACCACGCCGAATGCGCTGCGCGCATAAGCCCTGCCGCTGATGTCGGCGCCGTTGGCGAAGCGGCAGCCGCCGTCGGGATTCTCGCCCCAGGGCCAGGGCGTGGTGCTGCCGGCGCGGATGGCATATTCCTGCTCGGCCTCGGTCGGCAGGCGGTAGGCCTTGCCGGTCGCGCGGCCCAGCCAGGACACATAGGCGTGGGCATCGTTCCAGCTGATGCAGGCGACCGGATGGCGGTCGTCCTGGGCGACACCGAACGCGCGCCAGCTGCTGCCGCGCTTCCATTCGGGCTTGAGCGAACCGACAGGCACGAAGCAGCCGTAGGTATCGCTCTTGTCCGGCACCGGCGTGTCGCGCTCGGCGTCGGTGACGTAGCCGGTCGCGCGCACGAAGGCGGCGAATTCGCCGCGGCTCACTTCGGTACGCCCCAGCGCAAAGGCCCCGACGCTGACCTCGTGCACCGGCCCTTCGGCCGGCCGGCGGCCGGCCTCGCTGTCCGGGCTGCCCAGCCGAACACGTCCGGCAGGCACTTCGACCAGGACCGGCCCCGGGCTGCCATCGGCCAGGGTATCGCGGAACTCGCGTGCGGCCGGGGCGGCGGCAGCGGCGGCCAGCAGCAGTGCGGCCAAGCCGTTCCGGGCGCAGTGCACGCGGCGGCGATGCATGGACGGGATCGGACGCATGGGAACCCTCCGGCTGCGGGCGCGGTTTGCGCTACCCCGGATCCAATGCGCCGGCGCGGCCGAAGCGAACATCGCGCCGCGGCGAATCGCCGCAGAAGCGCCGGCACGGCCCAGGCCGGCGTACCGTGTCACCGGCCCGCTATAATCCCGTTAAGTTCCGTCCGAGTACGCCCACCGATGCCCAGCGCTGCCACGGCCCTGTCGTCCGCCCTTCCCGATTTCGCCGCCGTGCAGGAACGGGCCCGTCCCGACATGCAGGCAGTGGACAACCTGATCCGCGGCCGGCTGGCCTCGGACGTGGTGCTGATCAACCAGATCTCGGCCCACATCATCGGCGGCGGCGGCAAGCGCCTGCGTCCCATGCTGCACCTGCTGGCGGCGCGCGCCGCGGGCTACCAGGGCAGCGACCATATCCAGCTCGCCGCGGTGATCGAATTCATCCATACCGCGACCCTGCTGCACGACGACGTGGTCGACGAATCCGACCTGCGCCGCGGCCGCAAGACCGCCAACGCCATGTGGGGCAATGCGGCCAGCGTGCTGGTCGGCGATTTCCTGTACTCGCGCTCGTTCCAGCTGATGGTGGAGCTGGAGCGCCTGCGCGTGATGCAGATTCTGGCCGACACCACCAACGCCATCGCCGAAGGCGAGGTGCTGCAGCTGCTCAATATCGGCAACGCCGACACCGACGAGACGGCCTACCTGCGCGTGATCGAGCGCAAGACCGCCGTGCTGTTCGGCGCCGCCACGCGCCTGGGCGCGGTGCTGGCCGGCCTGCCGCCGGAGCAGGAAGAGGCCATGTACCGCTTCGGCCTGGACCTGGGCTACGCCTTCCAGATCGCCGACGACCTGCTCGACTACGTTTCCGACGCCGATACCCTGGGCAAGAACATCGGCGACGACATCGCCGAGGGCAAGCCCACCCTGCCGCTGATCTACGCCATCGCGCGCAGCACGCCGGAACAGGCGCAGAGCCTGCGCCGGGCGATCGAATCCGGCGGGCTGGACTCGCTCGACAACGTCATCGCCGCGATCCGCGACTCGGGCGCGCTGGAACTGACCCGCGCCAAGGCCCTGGGCTATGCGGACGCGGCCCGCAGCAACCTGCAGGTGCTGCCGCCCTCGCCCGCGCGCGATGCGCTGGAGTCGCTGGCGCGCTACGCCGTGGACCGGACCTACTGATGGCCGGCACCGCCGCCGGCCGCGCCGCCGCGGTGCCGCCGGCATGATATTGCCGCGCTACCACATCGCCGATTCGCTGATCCCCGGCGCCGGCAAGGGCCTGTTCGTCGCCGAACACGTCGCGCGCGGCCGCCTGATCACCGCACCCGACGCCATCCCCGAAGTATTCCGCTTCGACGAAATCGCCCGGCGCCCCGACGCGGCCCAGCTGCTGCCCTCGACCGTGCGCTGGTTCGAGGACCGCTACACCGTCACGCCCGAATGGCCGGACGAGTGCTATATCAACCACGCCTTCGACCCGACCGGGCTGTGGCACCTGGGCTTCGTCTTCGCCCTGCGCGACCTGGCGCCGGGCACCGAAGTGACCGTCGACTACCGCCACCTGCTCGCACCCGGCCAGGCCGAGGATTTCCCCGACACAAGCACCGGCGCGCCCATCGTCGGCTTCAGCTGGGAAGAGAGTCTGGCCACCTCTACTGCACAGCTGCACGCCCTGCTGGAGCGCCGATGACTACCTTGCACCTGCTGCGCGCCCACGACTACCGCCGCATGGCCTGGAAGAACGGCGGCGGTATCACCACCGAGATCGCGCGCGTCCCGGCCGAGGGCGAAGCCTTCGACTGGCGCATCTCCATCGCCGAGATCGCCCAGGACGGCGACTTTTCCATCTTTCCCGGAATCGACCGCGAGCTGATGTTGCTCGACGGCGGCGGCGTGGAACTGCTGATAGGCACCGAGGCCTCCGTGAGCCTGGAGCGGCGCTACCAGAAGCATGCCTTCCCCGGCGAGGCGCCGGTGAGCTGCCACCTGCTCGACGGCCCCACGCGGGATTTCAACGTAATGGTGCGCCGCGGCCGCTACAGCGCCGAACTGCTGGCCCGCCCCATCGTCGGCGCGCAGCTGCTGTTTCCGGCCGCAGGCACGACCTGGCTGGTCCATGTGGCCAATGGCCATGCCGCCTTCAACGACCGGCCCGAAGTGCCTGCGGCCCAGGCCGGCGAAACTCTGGTCGTCGAATTCGACGCGGGCGGTTCTTCGCCGCTGGTGCTCAATGGGGCCGGGGAACTGGTGCTGGTCAAGTTGACCAGGCTGGGTTGAAAGGCAACGGGACGGGCCGGGACATTCCCGAGCGCGGATTCGCGGTTGCCGGGTCCGGGGCCAATTCCGAATCCCGCCCCCGGCACGCAGCCGGGAAAAGCCCGATCCCCAGCACGAACGCACTTGGGGAGCGAGCTAGGTAAAGAGGCGGCGCGTCAGATCACTGGGCAATCTGGTATTCGCCGGATCTTCAAGCGCTGAAGTTTTTCGGAAAAATCCAAACGACGAGGCGCGTTGATCGTCGCCCCTCATCCCCAACCCGCTCCCGGCGCAGCCCGGGGGAGAGGGAGTTTTCCGCCTCTTCTCACGGGAACGCGGCGGTTCCGCTTGCCGGAAACCTCGGGCACTGCGACGAAGCCGACCGCAGCGCATCTCGGCACAGCCATCCCCGGCACATCCGTATTCGGCACTTCCGGCTTCGGCGCCCCCATCCTCGACGCCCCCACCCACGGCGCATTCATCCTCAACGCACCAGTCCTCAACGCCTCCACCCACAGCACATTCACCACAATTTCCACAAGAAAACCAACAACCACAGCACCCCGGGCACGCTGCTCAGGTCTCCGACCACCGCCGCAGCAGGTTGTGATACACGCCGACCAGCTGGATCAGCGCCGGATCCTCCGGCCTGTCCCGCGTCAGGTGCTGTATCGACACATCCAGGTCGAACAGCAGCCGCCGCTCGCCTTCGTCGCGTACCAGGCTCTGGATCCAGAAGAACGAAGCCACGCGCGCACCGCGCGTGACCGGCAGCACCTGGTGCAGGCTGCTGGCCGGGTACAGGATCAGATCGCCGGCCGGCAGCTTCACGCTGTGGGTGCCGAAGCTGTCCTCGATCATCAGGTCGCCGCCGTCGTATTCCTCCGGCCCGCTGAGGAACAGCGTGGCGGAAAGATCGGTGCGCAGCGGACTGCGGTCCTCGCCGGTGCGCGGATAGCGCACCGCATTGTCCACATGGAAACCGAAGGACTGGCCTTCGCGGTAGCAGTTGAACAGCGGCGGGAAGATGCGCCGGGGCAGCGCGCCGGCCATGAAAGTGGGATGGCGCTGCAGGCGGTCGAGGATCACCGCGCCCAGTTCGCGCGCGACCGCGTGATCGTCCGGCAGCTGCAGATTGTGCTTGGCCCTGGCCGACTGATAGCCCGCGGTGATGCGGCCATCGGCCCAGTCGGCCGCGTCGAGCCGGGCGCGGAATTCACCGACTTCGGCCGGGCTCAGGACATTGGCGACGTGCAGCAGCATGGACGTGGAGCCTGGATGGAAGGAGTGTGCATGGTAGCGCAGCGCCTGCGGCAGCCCGCTTGATCGACGTCAAGCCGCCTTCGCCGGCAGCCTTTGCCGCGGACAATCAGCACGACGGCCAGGCGTGAGGCCCGGCCGTCGCAGTTCCCGAAAGTGCCGCCACGTCCCTGCGGCGGCATTTGCCACAAGCAGCGCGTGGATCAGAAGGCGTAGTTGGCCTGCACGGTGACCTGGCGGCCTTCGCCCGGCGTCGCCCAGCCATTGGCCGAGGTACGGATGCGGGTGTAGTACTCCTTGTCGAACAGGTTGTTGATGTTGAGCTGCAGGCGCAGGTCGCGGTTGACGTTCCACGCGGCCATGGCGCGGTGGGTCCAGTAGTCGTCGGACTTGGCCAGCGGGCCGTTGCGGTTGGTTTCGCTGTGCTGGTTCAGATAGAACTCGCCCTGGTAGTTCACGCCGTAGCCGAACTGCCACTGGCCGACGTCCAGCGTGGTCCAGGCATTGAAGGAATGCTTGGGTACCGAGACCAGATCGTCGCCGCGGGTGTAGTCGGCGCCGGCGGCGGCAGCCTTGTCCGACACGCCCTGCAGCACTTCGCTGTCGAGGTAGGTGTAGTTGGCGTACACCGCCCAGTTCTTGGTGATGGTGCCGCTGGCGCCGAGGATGACGCCGTCGACGCGGGCCTTGCCGTCGAGCACCTGTTCACCGCTGGGGTTTTCGCCGATGTTGTTCGGATCGCTGACGCGGTAGTTCTCGCGCTCGTTGCGGAAGATTGAGGCGGTCAGCGACAGGCGCTGGTCGAGCAACTCCCACTTGGTGCCGAGTTCGTAGTTGATCGCCGATTCCGGATCAACATTGCAGTTGTTGGTGCCGGCCGTCGGGCTCGCGTTCTGCGTGCAGGATCCATTGACCGAAGCCTTCGACGGCGTCTTGGAATTGCCGTAGGCAAAGTAGATGCTGCCTGCTTCCACCGGCTTGAACACCAGGCCGGCACGGTAGGAGAACATGTCGTCGCTGTTCTTGGCCGGCGGCGCTGCGCTGGTGACCGCGCCGTTGGCCACGTTGTAGGTGGTGCTGCTGCCTTCGTTGTGTTCGTAGCGCATGCCGACGTTGGCCTGCCACTGCTCGCTGAACTTCAGCGTGTCGAAGGCGTAGACGGCGGCGTTGTCCAGTTCGCCGTCGACCTTGCTGGTCAGGGTGCGGTTGCGCGGGCCGGTGTAGAGCGTGTCCGGACGGTACGGATCGGTGAACGGCAGGTGGTTGGGCGCGAGATAAGGATTGCTGCCGTCCGGATTGCGGAATTCGGAGCTGCCGTCCAGCGCATAGGATTCATGCATCAGCGAGAAGCCGCCGACCAGGGTGTGCTCTACCGCGCCGGTGTTGAAGTTCGCAGTCAGGTCGGTCTGGTTGATCAGCAGGCGATTGGTGGTGTCGCGCACATTGCCGCGCGGGCCGCTGGGCATGTAGGTGTTGATCGGCACGACGATGGTCACCGGCGGCTGCCCGGTCACCGGCGTGGTCGTCACTTCGCAGCTGGCGCCGGTCGGCGTGCGGTTGTTGGCCAGGCAGAAGGTGCCCTGCGGCGGATCGACGATGAGGAACTGGTTGACCTCCTGCGCGCGGGTGAAATTGCGCAGGCTCAGGCTGTCGCTGAAGGTGTGGTTCAGCACGGCGGTGAACGAGTCGATTTCGATTTCCTGCGTGTCGACGTTGCGGTAGCCGTAGTAGGTGCTGGGATCGAAATCGCCCGGCAGGGTGAAGCCGCGGTTGCCGGCGAAGAAATACGGCACGCCGTACTGGGGCGTGTTGTCATCGCGCTGGTGCAGGTAGCTCAGGGTGAAGGTGGTGTCGCTGCCCAGGCCGAAGGCGATGGACGGGGCGAAGCCCCAGCGCTTCATTTCCTCGACATCACGGCCCGGCACGTCGTTGCGGTGGCCCATGAGGTTCACGCGCACGGCGACGCTGTCGCCGATCATCTGGTTGGAATCCAGCGTGACGCGGGCGTAGGAATCGGTGCCGACCGCGGCGCCGAGATTGGTGAAGTCGCCTTCGCGCGCGGCCTTGGATACCAGGTTGATGGTGCCGCCGACCGAGCCCGCGCCCGAATACACCGAGCTGGCGCCGTTGACGACCTCGATCTGCTCCAGGTTGAAAGTGTCGCTGCGCGAGTACTGCGCGCTGTCGCGCACGCCGTCCACCTGGATGTCGTTGCTGGCGGCGAAGCCGCGCAGGTTGATGCTGTCGCCGAAGCCGCCGCCGCCTTCGCCGGCGCCGAAGGTGATGCCCGGCAGGGTCGACAGCACGTCGCGCAGGGACAGCAGGTTCTGCTGCGCCATGACTTCCTGCGGCACGACTTCGATGGTCTGCGGCGTATCGCGCAGCGGCGCGGTGTACTTGGGCGAGGACGCTTCCTTGACGGCGACGCCGGTCACATCGACCGCATCCAGCGAAGTCGTGTCGCGGCCGCGGCGGCCGTCGGCCACGTCGGGCGCGGTCACGGCGTCGGCGGAAACGGCGCTGCCGGCATCGGCGGCGGCGGTTTCGGCCGCGGCGGTTTCGGCGAACGCATGCGGCGCGGCGGCAGCCAGGGCCAAGCCCAGGGCCGTGGTCAGCAGACGCGGCGGCGTGGTGGCGGCGGAGCGGATGTACGACGAATTCGACATGGTACTTCCCTGAGTCTTTGGATGGGGCAGTCGGCGCAGCCGCCGCGCGCGGCGCGGGCGGCATGCAAATGTGGGCGAGGTGGATGTCCCCTGGCCGGCCTGTGGCGCGCCGCAAAGCCGGCGCGGCAGCAAGGCCATCAACAAGACTTTAACAGTAAATAAGAATGATTCGCAACAGTTCTCTCAGCGGTATCGAGACCCGGCCCGGTGGATCAGACCGGTGTGGTTCGCACCGGGCGGCAATCGGGATGACGTGATCGGAGCGCGCGCGGATCTGCCCGTGAAACGCCGGGCCGGGTGCAGGCGCGCGGCGGCGCAATCAGGCCCTAGTACACATCGCGGCGGTAGCGTCCCTGCTCCGCCAGCTGCTCCAGCAGGGCAGTCCCCAGCGCGGCGCGCAGTTCCGCGTCCACCGCAGGCGCCATGCCCTGCAAGCGGCCGCAGACGTAGATGCAGGCACCGGCGGCGGTCCAGTCGCGCACGGCGGCGGCGGCTTCGCGCAGGCGGTCCTGCACGTAGATGCGCTGCGCCTGGTCGCGCGAGAAGGCGAGATCGACGCGCTCCAGCCAACCCTGCGCCTGCCAGGCCTGGATCTCGTCGGCGAAGAAGAAATCGTGCGCGCGGCTGCGTTCGCCGAACAGCAGCCAATTGCGCCGGCAGCCGGCGGCGATGCGCGCCTTGAGCAGGGCGCGCAGGCCGGCGATGCCGGTGCCGTTGCCGATCAGGATGAGCGGACAGTCCCCGGCCGGCGCATGGAACTGGGCATTGCGGCGCAGGCGCAGGTCCACCGTGCCGCCGACGGCAGCATGCGCGGTCAGCCAGCCCGAGCCCGTGCCCAGACTGCCGTCCTCGCGCCGCCATTGCCGCACCAGCAGTTCCAGGCGGCCGTCGGCGGGAATCGAAGCGATGGAATATTCGCGATGCGGCAGCGGCTTGAGCCGGTCCAGCCATTCGCGCAGCGGCAGCGCGCCGGGTGCAGGCGGGTCCGGCCACTGGCTGCGCGCCAGGCGCGCAGCGACGGTTTCGCCATCGGCCAGCACTTCATCACCGTCAATGCGCAGGCGCTGCAGCAAGGCCAGTACTTCGGCCGGCGCATGATGCGGGCCTATCTCGGCCACATCGCCGGCCTCCCAGTGCGCGGCTTCGCCAGCCGGCGCGGTCAGGCCGATCAGATAGCAGCCGCCGCCGACGCTGCCTGGGTTGATCTGCTCGCGCCGGTCCAGTTGCCAGGATGCGTAGCGCGGCGCGGACCAGTCGGGCTGGTCGGTGCTGCCGGCCAGCACGCCGACCTGGTGCTGCCAGTGGCGCAGGGCGCCGGCATCCGCATTGTCCACATCGATACGATCGAACAAGGCCTGTGCGCCCTGGTGGCGCAGCCAGGCATCAAGACGGCGGCCAAAGCCGCAGAAGTTCACGTATTCGCTGTCGCCCAGGGCAAGCAGGCCGTAGCGCAGGCCGGCCAGCGGCGCGGTCCGGTCCAGGCTGCGCCGGGCGAAACCCGCAGCCATGTCGGGCGGATCGCCTTCGCCGTAGGTGCTGACCACGAACAGCACATCGCCAGCCGCCTGCTGCGCATCCCATTGGTCCAGGCCCAGCAGACGCACGCCGCGGCCGGCGTCTCGCAGCAGTTCCGCGGTGCGCCGGGCCAGGCTCTCGGCGGTGCCGGTCTGGGTGGCATAGACCACACTGATCGTATCGCCCGCGATGGCAGCCGGCAGCGCCGCCGCGGCGCGCAAACGGCGCCGGCGCAGCCAGCGGCAGAAACCGGCATAGGCCAGCACCACGCCCAGCGCGCCGAATACGCGCTGCGGGCCGGGATCGCGCCAGACGATCTCGCTGCGCTGCAGTCCCAGCAGCCACAGGGCGACAAGCACGAGCACGGCCAGCACGGCGGCATTGCCGAGCAGCGCGCGCCGGGAAGTGTCGCGGCGAGCTGCGTTCACGGGCGGCGCTCCCGGAAGAAAACCCCGCAGGATCCGCTCATGCGCAGCGGAAGCGCGCGAAGGTGGACGATTCGGCCACGCTCAGCCCCTGCTCCGCGCGGCGCACGAAACGCGCGGCGATGCCTTTGCGCTGGGCGAAGTCCAGGCCGTGTTCGGCGCCGAGCACGCTGAACGCAGTGGCATAGGCATCGGCCAGCATGGTTTCCGCGTGCAGCACGCTGACCGCGGCCAGATCGTGGGCGACCGGCTGCGCCGTACGCGGGTCGATGGTGTGCGAATAGCGCCGGCCGCCGCTGTCGAAGAAACGCAGATAGTCGCCGGACGTGGCGATGGCGCCGTCGCGCAGCACGCCGACCAGCGGCATGTCGGTCGTGCGTTCGGGAGATTCGATGGCAACGTACCAGGGCCTGCCGTCGGCGCGGCTGCCGCGCGCGCGCAGTTCGCCGCCGACCTCGACCAGGTAATCGTGCACGCCCAGCTCATGCAGGCGGTTGCAGACCTTGTCCACCGCAAAGCCCTTGGCGATGGCGGAAAGATCCAGCAGCACGCCGCCGGGCTGCCACAGCGCGCGGCGCGCATCGTCGCTGCGCACACGCTGCCAGCCGCAGTGCTGCTGCGCCCGCGCGATGGCGGCGGCTTCGGGCGGCGCCTTGCGCTCGCCGTCGGGGCCGAAGCCCCACAGGTTCACCAGGCGGCCCACGGTGGGATCGTAGGCACCGTCGGTTTCGCGCGCCACGGCAAGCGCGGTGCCGACGACGTGATAGCAGTCCGCCGGCAGCTCCACCCAGGTCTGCGCCGCCGCGCGGTTGTAGCGGCTCAGGTCGGAATCTTCGCGCCAGGTGCTCATCTGGCGGTCGACCTGGTCCAGTTCGGCCTCTATCGCCGCACGCACCGGCGCCGGCGCCAGCTTGCGCCGGGCGCAGGCCTTGACCGACCAGGACGTGCCCATGCTGGTGCCTTCCCAGGCACGCACGGGCCAGGCCAGCAGGCGCCGCGGCAGGAAGCGCCGCGCGAAGGGCTTGAGGCTCATGCGCGCGGCTCCGCGCCGGCGGCGCGCGGCAGCCTGCGGTGACGGGAGGCAGAGCGACGGCGCTGTGCGGACATCGCGCTTACTGCGCCAGCACCTCGAACGTCGCGACGTAGCTGGCGCGGCGCGCGGTGGCCTTGGGGATGGTCGCGTTCTTGTCCTGCACCGAGGTCTCCAGCCAGTACATGCCCGCGGCCGGCCAGGTCACGCTGATCTCGCCGTTCTTGTCGGTGGTCAGGTTGATTTCGTTCTGCGCATTGCGCCAGCGGCTGCCGCCGGGAACGATCTCGATTTTCAGATCCGCCGCGGGCTTGCCTTCCAGGGTGAAACGGAACTTGGCCGCCTCGCCGGCGAACAGATCGTTCGGGTGCGTGACCGGCGTCATTTCCAGGCCCTTGCCGCTGATCTTCAGCGCCGTGTCGTTGGGCGCGCCGGCGGTGGCGAAGGTTTCGATGCGGCCGTTGGACTGGGTGATCTCGACGTTCTTCGCATCCGCCGGGATTTCCTTGGCGAGGTCTTCCGGCTTGCCGCGCCAGCGCTTCTTCTCGCCATTGAGGTCGTAGCTGGCGAACAGGCCGGCGTTGACCACGGCGATCTTGTAGGTGCCGTTCTTGTCCAGGTGCAGGTCGAAGCTGGAGCGGAACTTGCCGGTGAACGGATTTTCCGCCATCGCCGCACTGCCGTCCGGGGCGGTGATGACGAGGTTGTCCAGGCGCACCGGCACATGGTTGAAGTAGAACAGGTCGTTGGAGACGGCCGCGTCGACCGTGATCCACTGGTCCTGGGTCAGCACGGTGGCCGAGGGCAGCAGCCAGGATTTGTGCGCCTGCGCCGTGCCGGCGGCGGAAACGGCAAGCACGGCGGCGAGCAGGGAGAGCGTCTTTTTCATGGGTGCGGTCCTGTGGTGATCAGGGAGCGAGATCGAGCGAGACGGTGCCGAGTTCGACTTCGCCCTTGGCGTCGGCATGGACGGGCACGGCCGGCGGCCACTGGAACGGGATGCGCAGCAGCTCGCGGCCGCCGACTTCGCGCGCGGCCTCGACCACCAGCGAATACTTGCCCGGCTTGAGGCCGGCGAGCTGGGGCTGCTTGTCGTTGAAGCTGAGCTTGTGCACGCCGGCCGGGCGCGTCGCGCCGCTGACGCCGTCGATGGGCAGCGTCGCCGTGCGGCCGGCGCGGCGCCACCACTGGCGCAGGTCGGCCAGCCACTTGCTGCCCTGTTCCTGCTTGCCGCTGGCGGCGTCCTTGCCGGCTTTCTGCTGGTACCACACGGCCAGGTTGGCGGCGACGCTGTTGTCCTCGCGCTCCACCCATACCGCCACGTAGGGCCGGTGATATTCGGCCACGTCGAGGCTGGGCACCTCCAGGCCGACGTTGAGATCGGCCGCGCTGGCCGTGCCGGCGAGCAGCGCGCTGAGCGCGCAGGAAAGTCGAAGCTTCATCCGCATGGCAACCTCGTCAATGAATGAACAAAAGTACAAGTACAAAAGGAATCACCAGCCCCAGCGCGACCATGGGCCAGGTGGCCGGCCGGCGCGGCGCATGCAGTTGCAGCAGGAACAGGCCGGTGATGGCGAACACCAGGCAGGCGACGGCGAAGAGGTCGATGAACCAGGTCCAGGCCGGGCCGGTGTTGCGGCCCTTGTGCAGGTCGTTGAGCCAGGCGATCCAGCCGCGGTCGGTGCGCTCGTATTCGACCGCGCCGCTATGCAGATCCACGCTGGCCCAGGCGTCGCCGCCGGGCCGCGGCAGCGAGACGTAGATCTCGCCCGGGCTCCACTCGGCCTCGGCGCCGGCGATGCGCAGCGACAGCTCGCTGGCGAACCACTGCGCCAGTTCCTCGTCCAGCACGGCCTTGCCCTCGACCGCGCGCGCCGCCAGCGCCTCGCGCAGGGCGGCGGGAATCTCGGCCTTGCGGTTGGTCACCACCGGGACGGCGCCGATCTGGCTGGCGTGGTTGAGGGTGATGCCGGTGAAGGCGAACAGCAGCAGGCCGATCAGGCAGGCCGCCGAGGAAATCCAGTGCCATTGATGCAGCGTCTTCAACCACCAGGCGCGGCGTTGCGGATCATTGGCCATGGAAGTCGGACGGCTCGAATCGGACGGAAAGCGCCGGATGGTGGCGCGAGGGCCGCGATTACAGCACAAATGAGAATCAGTCTCAATTCAGGCCGCCTTGCATCCTGCCGGCAGCCGCCGGCCCGGCAAGGGGACCGCAGAGGCGCCGCAAGGAACGGCAGCGGTTCCCCGCCGGCGCAGCGCGGCGTCCGGCGCGACAACCGTACGCCCGGGCCAGCCAGGGCCTGTGGTTTGCAGCAATCCATGCCGCACCTTGCGGCTCGGGGACAAACCGGCGCAGCCGCGCCCGGATACCTTGGCGGCAGATCCGGCGCCGGCACCGCAGCGGCGTCAATCCCAGCGATCGTCGCGCGTGAACACCGCCGCGTCTTCCACCTTCACCGGAAACTTGGCGATCGGCTCGTAGGCCGGCGGGCAGGTCACCGCGCCGGTGCGCAGGTCGAAGCGTGCGCCGTGGCGCACGCATTCGACCTCATAGCCATGGACGGGGCCGCCGGCCAGCTCGCCGCCGTCGTGGGTGCAGACATCCTCGACCGCGTACAGCTCGCCGTCGATATTGAACACGGCGATGGCCACGTCGCCATCCCAGGCGATGCGGTATTCGCCGGGCAGCAGTTCGGCGCGGCTGCAGACGCGGATCCAGTTCTCGCTCATGGCGGCCGGGTCAGAGCGCCTTGGCCAGCACTTCAAATTCGAGATCGTCGCGCCTGGGAATGCCGAAGCGCGCATCGCCGTACGGGAAGGGCTTGCGCACGCCGGTGCGCACGTAGCCGCGGCGCACGTACCAGGCGATCAGGCTGTCGCGGATGGTGATGACGGTCATCTGCATTTCTTCGCAGTTCCATTCCACCTTGGCGATGCGCTCGGCCTCGGCCAGCACCAGCTTGCCGACACCGCCGCCCTGCAGGCCGGGATCGACTGCGAACATGCCGAAATAGCCGATGTTGCGCCCGTCCTGCTGCAGCCGCTCCACATGGCAGCAGCACAGCAATTGGCCGCCGCGTTCGGCCAGCACCACGCGGCTGTGGCTGCGGCTGATCAGATCGGCGACGGAATCCGGATCGGTGCGCTGGCCGTCGAGGAAATCCGCCTCGGTGGTCCAGCCCTGCTTGCTCACATCGCCGCGGTAGGCGGATTCGACCAGGCTGACGATGGCGGGAACATCCGCCGTCGCGGCGGCGCGGAAGGTGACGGGCGTGGATTCGGCTACGGCACTCATGCAGGGTCCTTTTCGGTAGTCGTACGCGCCTGGCCGGCCAGGGCGGCGCTCAGTGTGGCCCAGGCCAGCTGGGCGCATTTGCGTCGCGCAGGGTAGCGCGCCAGCTCGCCCAGCGCAGCCAGGCCGCCCAGTCCGGGCGCGGCGGCCTCGCCGCGCAGCAGCGCCTCGAAGGCCTGCTGCAGCGGAGCCAGCGCGGCCGCATCCAGGCCCAGCACGCGCTCGCCCAGCAGCGAAGCCGTCGCCGTGCAGATGGCGCAGCACTCGCCGCGGAAGCGGTATTCGGCGATGCGGCCGGCATCCAGGCGCAGTTCCAGCCGCAGCGAATCGCCGCACAGCGCGTTGACGCCGTCGGCGGCGTGGGTATGCCCGGCCAGCGCGCCGTGGTTGCGCGGCGCGCGGTGGTGTTCGAGCACGATATCGCGGTACAGGGCCGGCGCGCTCATGGGTTCAAGCCAGCAGCTTGCGCACCTTGTCCAGCGCGCGCACGAAGGCGTCGACTTCCTCGCGGGTGTTGTAGAACGCGAGCGAGGCGCGCGCCGTCGCCGGCACGCCGAAGAACTGCATCAGCGGATGGGCGCAATGGTGGCCGGAGCGCACCGCCACGCCTTCGTGATCGAGCAGCGTGGCCAGGTCATGCGCGTGCACGCCTTCGACCAGGAAGGACAGCACCGCCGCCTTGTGCGCGGCGCGGCCGAACAGGCGCAGGCCGGGCACGCCGAGCAGCGCATCCGTCGCATAGGCCAGCAGCTCGCTTTCATAGGCCTGGATGCGTTCCAGGCCTATGCCTTCGATGTAGTCCACCGCCGCGCCCAGGCCGATGAAACCGGCGATGTTGGGCGTGCCGGCCTCGAACTTGTGCGGCGGATCGGCGAATACGGTGCCGTCGAAGCTGACCGTGCGGATCATCTCGCCGCCGCCGAAGAACGGCGGCATGGCCTGCAGGTGTTCGCGCCTGGCCCACAGCGCGCCGGTGCCGGTGGGGCCGAACAGCTTGTGCCCGGTCATGGCGTAGAAATCGCAGCCTATGGCCTGCAGATCCACGCGCTGGTGCGGACAGGCCTGGGAACCGTCGACCAGCAGCGGCACGCCGCGGCTGCGGCACAGCCTGGCGATCTGCGCCACCGGATTGACCGTGCCGATCACGTTGGACACATGCGCCACCGCGGCCAGCTTCACCGCCGGCGTCAGCATGGCCTCGAAACGGTCCAGCATCAGCTCGCCTTCGGGCGTGATCGGCGCGGCCTTGACCGTAGCACCGGTGCGCGCGGCGACCAGCTGCCAGGGCACGATGTTGGCGTGGTGCTCCATCTGCGTGACCAGGATCTCGTCGCCAGGCTGCAGGCGCGGCAGCGCATAGCTGTAGGCGACGAGGTTGATGGCCTGGGTGGTGCCGCTGGTGAACACCAGCTGGTCGCGGCTGCCGGCGTTGAGGAAGCGCGCCAGCTTGTCGCGCGCGCCTTCGTAGGCGGCGGTGGCCTGTTCGCCCAGGCTGTGCACCGCGCGCGCCACGTTCGCCGTGTAGTCGCGGTAATAGCCCTCGACCGCGTCTATCACCACCTGCGGCTTTTGCGCGGTGTTGGCATTGTCGAAATACACCAGCGGCTTGCCGTGCACCTGCCGCTTGAGCACCGGGAAATCCCGGCGCCAGAGTTCGGGATCGAATGCGCCGCTCATGCGCCCACTCCGGCCAGGCGCTGCGCCAGCAGCGCGTCGATCTGTTCGCGCAGCGCCGTGTCGGCCAGGTCGTCCAGCACGATGCGGCAGAACGCCTCCGTCAGCTGCCGGCGCGCCTGCGCCTCGGGCACGCCGCGGGAGCGCAGGTAGAACAGCGCGGCGGGATCGAGCTGGCCTACTGTGGCGCCGTGGCTGGCCTTGACCTCGTCGGCGTGGATTTCCAGCACTGGCTGGGTGTCGATCTCCGCATGCGGCGACAGCAGCAGGTTTTTGTTCGACAGCTGCGCCGAAGTGCCATCGGCGCCGGCGCGGATCAGGATGCCGCCGTGGAACACCGCGCGGCCGCGGCCAGCGCCCAGGCCGCGCCAGGTCAGCTCGCAGGCGGTGTCGCGCGCGGCATGATCCACGCCCAGGCGCGTATCCAGATGACGCCTGCCGTCGGCCAGCAGCACGCCGTTGCTGCGCAGGCGCGCGCCGCTGCCCTGCAGCGAGACGTTGAGTTCGTGCCGCGACAGCACGGCGCCGAGTTCCAGATCGGTGCGGCCGTAGTCGGCCTCGCCGGCCAGCACTGCATCGGTGCGGGCCAACAGCACCGCGTCGGCATCCTCGGCCTGCACGCGCAGGTGTTCCAGGCGCGCGCCGCGGCGCAGGTGCACATGGACCAGGCTGTTGCACAGGTTGGCCTGGGCCGTTGCGGCGAACTGGTATTCGCGCAAATCCAGGCTGGCACCCTCGCCCACTTCGACCAGATGGCGCAGATGCAGCGCCCGGTCGCCTTCGGCCGCTGCACCGAGCATCACCAGGGCGACCGGCTGCGCGCACTGCACGCCGGCGGGGACGCGCAGCAGCAGGCCGTCCAGCGCAAACGCGGCATTGAGACGGGCGAAGGTCTCGTCGGCGGCGTTGAAACGGCGCGCCAGGAATTCAAGCTCGCGCGGATCGCGCGCGGGATCGGCCAATGCCTGCGACAGCGGCTCGAAGCGGACCTCCGCGGGCAGGCCGTGCAGTTGCGACAGCGCCGGCGCGAAGGTACCGTTGACGAAGACCAGGCGCGGAACGCGCTGCGCGGAAAGCTGGCGCAGGGTCTGCAACCAGGCGGGCATCTCGTCCGCGCCGGCCGGCGCGGTGTCGGCTATTTGCCGGGCGAGGCCCGCGACCAGCGACTCGTCCGCCGCCGCCAGCGGCGAAAACGTGCGCCGTTCCAGCGCCCGCAGCGAGGTATGCCGCCAGCGCTCCGCGCGCGCGCCGGGCAGGCCGTCGCCCAGCGCCGCGGCCAAGCTGGCGCGACGCACCTCGCCCAGTTGCGCAGCCTGCACGGCGGCGGGCGGCAGTCCGGCAAATCCCTGTTCCAGGCTTTGCAGCAGCGGCGCGCTCATACGGCGGAACGCTCCGGCACGCGGCGCTCGTCCAGCCAGGCGTAGCCGTGCTCTTCCAGCTTGTGCGCCAGGCTCTTGTCGCCGCTTTCCACGATGCGGCCTTCCGCCAGCACGTGGACGAAGTCCGGCACGATGTAGTCGAGCAGGCGCTGGTAATGGGTGATGACGATGAAGGCGCGGTCCGGGCTGCGCATATGGTTGACGCCCTCGGCGACCATCTTCAGCGCGTCGATGTCCAGGCCCGAGTCGGTCTCGTCCAGGATGGCCAGGCGCGGTTCCAGCAGGGCCATCTGGAAGATCTCGTTGCGCTTCTTCTCGCCGCCCGAAAAGCCCGAGTTCACCGCGCGGTGCAGCAGTTCGTCGGAGATATGCAGCACGCGCAGCTTTTCCCGCACCAGCTTGAGGAACTGCATCGAATCCAGTTCCGCCTGGCCGCGGTATTTGCGCTGGGCATTCAGCGCAGCCTTGAGGAAATAGGTGTTGTTCACGCCGGGGATTTCCACCGGATACTGGAAGGCCAGGAACAGGCCCTCGGCGGCGCGCTCCTCCGGCTCCAGCTGCAGCAGGTCCTTGTCGCCGAAGTCGACCGTGCCGGCGGTGATCTCATAGCCTTCGCGGCCGGCCAGCACATTGCCCAGGGTGGACTTGCCGGCGCCGTTGGGCCCCATGATGGCGTGCACTTCGCCGGGCTTCACGTCCAGGCTCAGGCCCTTGAGGATTTCCTTGCCCGCGACGCGGACGTGGAGGTTTTCGATCTTCAGCATGGTCTTTTCCGTGGCAGCGGGCCCAGGCCCGCGACATGTATTGCAAAGGGCGGCAGCAACCCGGCGTACGCGCCCGGTGCCGCGACGCAGCGGCGTGCTCAGCCCACCGCGCCTTCCAGCGACACTTCCAGCAGTTTCTTGGCCTCCACCGCGAACTCCATCGGCAGTTCCTTGAACACCTGCTTGCAGAAGCCGTCGACGATCATCGACACCGCGTCTTCCTCGCCCAGGCCGCGCGAGCGGCAGTAGAACAGCTGGTCATCGGAAATCTTGGAGGTGGTGGCCTCGTGCTCGACGATCGCGCTGGGGTGCTTGACCTCGATGTAGGGGAAGGTGTGTGCGCCGCATTTCTTGCCGATCAGCAGCGAATCGCACTGGGTGTAGTTGCGCGCGCCTTCGGCACCCTTTTCCACTTTCACCAGGCCGCGGTAGGTATTCTGGCCGCGGCCGGCGCTGATGCCCTTGCTGATGATCTTGGACTTGGTGTTGCGGCCCAGGTGGATCATCTTGGTGCCGGTGTCGGCCTGCTGCGCGTGGTGGGTCAGCGCGACGGAATAGAACTCGCCGCTGGAATCGTCGCCGCGCAGCACGCAGCTGGGATATTTCCAGGTAATGGCCGAGCCGGTCTCGACCTGGGTCCAGGAGATCTTGGAACGCGCACCGCGGCAGTCGCCGCGCTTGGTGACGAAGTTGTAGATGCCGCCGATGCCGTTCTCGTCGCCGGGATACCAGTTCTGCACCGTCGAATACTTGATCTGCGCGTCGTCCAGCGCGACCAGCTCCACCACGGCGGCATGCAGCTGGTTCTCGTCGCGCTGCGGCGCGGTGCAGCCTTCGAGATAACTGACGTAGCTGCCTTCCTCGGCCACGATCAGGGTGCGCTCGAACTGGCCGGTATTCATGGCGTTGATGCGGAAATACGTGCTCAGCTCCATCGGGCAGCGCACGCCCTTGGGAATGAAGACGAAGGAGCCGTCGGAGAACACCGCGCAGTTGAGCGCGGCGAAATAGTTGTCCGCCACCGGCACCACCGAGCCCAGGTACTTGCGCACCAGCTCGGGATGTTCCTGGATGGCCTCGGACATGGAACAGAAGATCACGCCGGCGGCGGCCAGTTCCTTGCGGAAGGTGGTGCCGACCGAAACCGAATCGAACACCGCATCCACCGCCACGCCGGCCAGCTTGGCACGCTCGTGCAGCGGCACGCCGAGCTTGTCGTAGGTTTCCAGCAGCTTGGGATCGACTTCGTCCAGCGACTTGGGCCTGGCCTTGGGCGCGGCGTAGTAGCTGATGGACTGGAAATCGATGGGACCTATCTTGAGCTTGGCCCATTCCGGCACCGGCATGGTCAGCCAGTGGCGGTAGGCTTCGAGGCGCCAGTCGGTCATCCACTGCGGCTCGTGCTTCTTGGCCGAGAGCTGGCGGATCACGTCCTCGGACAGGCCGGGCGGCAGGTATTCGGTTTCGATGTCGGTCACGAAGCCGGCTTCGTAGCGCCGGTTCAGTGCCTCTTCGATGTCATTGCGTTCGGTGGCCATGGGGCTGCCTAGTCAACTGTTCATGCCAGGGCGACGCGCAGCGGCGTCGGTACGGGCCGCTTGGGCCCCGGCGGTTTGGTCATGTCGGCCAGGGTCACGCTGGCCAGGGCCTCGGCGATCGCCTGGTTGATGCGCTGCCAGTTGCCGCGCACGCCGCAGTGATGCTCGTGCCCGCACAGGCCGCTGGTGACGCTGCATTCGGTCATGCCTATGGGCCCTTCCATGGCGACGACGATCTCGGCGACGGAGATGAGTTCGGGACTGCGCGCGATGCGGTAGCCGCCGTTGACGCCGCGGAAGGATTCGACCAGCCCCGCGTGCACCAGCTGCTTGAGCAGCTTGGAGACCGTAGGGATCTCCAGCCGCGCCCGCTCCGCCAGCACCTGGGCGCTGAGCACGTCGCTGCCGGCTTCGGCCAGGACGGTCATGACTACAGTGGCGTAATCGGTGAGCTTGCTGACGCGAAGCATGGGAAAGGCCGGGCAAAAGCGTACCGAAATGGTACGGTTTTGCACTGCGGCAGGTCAATTCGACACCGCAGCGGCGCGGCGCGGACGAAAAAAGCCCGGCCGTCAGGCCGGGCTCCACCACGATCTCCGGCCTGTGCGCGGGCCGGAATCGAGTTCTTGCCTGGCTGGGCCAGGCGCCGCCGGCTCAGGTGCCGGCCGGGCGATAGGTGAACCAGGTCAGGAAAATCAGCCCGTTGCCATCGCTGTCGAGCATGAAGCCCTCGCCGTCACGGGTCGGTCCGCCGTACCAGGTGCCGGACAGCCAACTCGTGTTCGGCGCCGCCGCCATGCCGGTGCGCTGGCATTCGGCCACCAGCGGGTTGTTGATGATGCGTTCCAGGCGATAGCCGCCGTTGCCGAAGTTGGCCGTGTTCTCGCCGGTGGAATTCCAGCTGAGCTGGGCCTCGGTACAGCTGGTGAAGGTCAGGCGCAGGCTGCCCCAGCGCGGCTTGCGGATCTGGCCGGGATCGAAGGCCGGGCCGAACGCGGCGCCCAGGGCGGTATGCGCTTCCAGCTCGGCGCTGTTGCCGTTGAGGCGGCCGACCGCGGTCAGCCAGTACTGCGAGCCGATGCGGTCGCCGTTCGGCACCGGGGTTTCGGTGCGGACCGGTATGACGGCGGCATAGGTGGGCCCGGCCAAGCCGCCGGAGCCGGCCCCGACCAGGATGCCGCGGTCAGCGCCGCTTTCCGGATCCAGCTTGAGCACGCCGGCGCGGCTGGCCACCAGCAGGCTGCCGTCCACGCCCCAGGCCAATCCGGTGGGCCGGTTCAGGCCGGTGCGTATGACCTTGTCGAAGGCGCCGGTGGGGAAGTTGAAACGCAGCACCTGGCCGGAGCCTTCGCCGGTCACATAGATCTTCTCGCTGTCGGGCGAGACCAGCAGGCCGCGGGTATTGCGCAGACCGTTGGCGCCGACGCCGATATAGGGCACCACCTCCCCGCTGCCGGGAATGTAGACGCCGACGTTGTTGCTGTCGTAGCCGGGGATGTAGATCAGGCCGTCGGGGCCGGTCATCAGGCCGTTGTCCGGCCCGGCCACACCGCGCAGCGCGATATCGCCCTTGGCCTCGCCGGTGGAGATGGCGTAGCGTCGCAGCACGTTGCGCTTGTAGCTGGAGAAATAGACCTCGTCGCGCCCCAGGCCGAAAGCGATGCCGGTCACGTTCCAGCCGGGTGGCAGGACGGCGAAGGTGTCGATGTAGTCCAGGGTTTCCGCGTTGTAGCGCAGGATCCTGTCCATGCCCTCGCTGACCACCCAGAGCCGGCCGTCCGGCCCGATCTTGGCCGCCTGCGGGCCCAGCAGGCGCCTGTCGGCGTCCAGGATGCGCAGGAAGGTGCCGCTGCAGGCATCATAGACATGTACGTTGCTTTCGTAGCCGCTGACCAACAGGCGCGAATCGCACTCCTGCGCCTGGGCGCCGAACACGGAGAAGAACAGTAGTGATACCAGGACCGCCCAGCGCACCCGCCAACCGCATTTGCCGCTCATGGGGAAACTCCTTGCGTCTACATGGGTGCGCAGCCTCGGCGGCAAGGCCACGGCTGCGCCTGCGCAAGTCCTTCGCCGTGTCTGCGCAAAATCCCGGTCCTTGCACATCAGTCACTTGCGCATGAACAGCGCCAGCTCACCCGGGGCCGGCACCCGCCAGGCCGCACGTTTCCGCCTGGGCGAATGGGTGGTCGATGCGGCCGGCCACGAGCTGCTGGGCGCGGCCGGGCGGGTACGCCTGCAACCGCGCCAGATGCAGCTGCTGCTGCGCCTGGCGCGCGAGCCCGGCACCGTGCTGCGGCGCGAGCAGCTGCTGGAGGAAGTCTGGGAAGGCCGCTACGTCAACGACGAGGCGCTGTCGCGCGCCATCGCCGAGCTGCGCCAGCTGCTGGGCGACGACCCGCGCGCAGCGCGCTATATCGAGACCGTGCCCAAGCTGGGCTATCGCCTGATCGCGGCGCCGCAGCGGGAGGAAGCCGCGCCGCCGGCCGCGGCGGCGCCCACTCTGCCGACAGCAGCCGCGGGCGCCGAGGCGCACGCGACCACCGACACCGCTGCCGGCACAGCCGCCGCCGCAACCACGCCGGCCGGCCGCGCCCTGTCCGTCCCGCTGGACGCCAGCGGCCTGCCGCGGCCCGACCCGCGCCAGCAGCGGCGCACCTTCGCCAGCAGCGTGATCGTCGGCATCGCGGTGGTCGCCCTGGTCGCCCTGCTCGCCCTGACCCTGCCCCAGCCGCCCGGCGCGCAGCAGCACGCGGCCGAACTGCGCGGCCGGGTCGACCGCGCCCGGCCGTTCTCGACCGAGCCGGGCTTCGACCAGAGCGCGCGCTTCTCCCGCGACGGCCGCTGGGTGGCCTGGTCGGTGTCCGATGCGGAGCACAACGCGGCGCATATCTGGATCGCCTCGCGCGATGGCCAGTCACGCCGTGCGCTCAGCGAAGGCACGGACTGGGACATGGCGCCGGTCTTCGTCGATGGCGACACGGCCGTGGTGTTCGCGCGCTACCAGGCCAATGCCTGCGAGCTGCGCGAGCAGAAGCTGATCGATCGCCAGTCGCGCCGCATCGGCGGCTGCGCGCCGCCGCCGGCGACCAGCCGCATCGACGCCTCGCCGGACGGCCGCCAGATCGTGTTCGCCCAGGCACTGGAAAACGGCCGCAGCGGCCTGGCCAGCCTGGACCGCCGCAGCGGCGTGGTCAGCATGCTGACCGACCCGGGCGAACAGGCCCTGGCCGACCACAACCCGCGCTTCTCGGGCGACGGCAGTCAGCTGGTCTTTACCCGCGGCCAGCACAGCCATCAGCGCCTGTGGCTGCTACCGCTGGCGGAACCGGCGCGGGCGCGCCTGCTGGTGGACAGCGGCGGCCTGCTCTACGGCGCGGCCTGGCTGCCTGGCGACACCGGCGTGATCCTGGCCGGCGACCTGTTCGGCTACCGCGCCCTGTACCGCGCCGACGCGGCCACCGGCGCGCTGGAATTCCTCGGCGCGCGCGGCGCGCGCTATCCCGATGTCGCCGCCGATGGCGGCCTGCTGTTCGAGATCGCCGACTACCAGGCCAATATCTGGCGCGCCGACCTGCGCGACGCCGGGGCCAAGCCCGTCGCCATCACCCAGTCCCAGCGCTACAACAACCAGCCCGCGTTCTCGCCGGACGGCCGCTATCTCGCCTTCGGCTCCAACCGCGACGGGCTGGAATCGCTGTACCTGGCCAGTCCCGACGGCAGCGGCGTGGAGCGGCTGGCGCTGGACCCGGCCCAGCGCTGGGTGCGGCCGAGCTGGGATCCGGACAGCCGCCATCTGCTGGTCACCGCCATCCTCAACCAGAGCACGGCGACCGAATGCCTGCCCTATGCCTGCGGCAGCGAAAACAGTGCGCTGTACCGCTACGATCTGGCCGCGCGCCAGGCCACGCCGATCAGCGGTCTGGGCGAGGACGCGCGCTACGGCCAGTACAGCGCCGACGGCCGCCACATTTACTTCCTGCGTCCGCGCGACGGACGCAACCAGCTCTGGCGCGCCGGCGCCGACGGCAGCGCGCCGCGCCTGCTGCTGGATGCCAATGTGGAAAACTTCACACTTGACCGGCAGTACCTGGTCGTCGATGTCGCCAACGAAAGCGGCCTGCGCGTCTGCGGCCTGGAGGCCGACAACTGCCGCGTGATCCTCAACCAGCCGCTGGCCGGTGTCGGCATCGCACCGGAGAACACCTACACCGCGCTGCACGAGGGCCGTCTGGCCTTCGTCGTCCAGGGCACCGACGGCAAGCGCCGCCTGTACAACTACGACCTCGACAACGATCACAGCGACACCTTGCTCGACGACGCGCCGACCACCGTCGCCCCGGCCCTGGCCTTCAGCCCGGACGGCCGCTGGCTGGCGTATTCGCGCAATGACCGCGTCGCCATCGACCTCTATCTGGGCGAAGCCCGTTCCCTGACCGACGGCGCCGCCGCGCGCTGATACCGCCATGAACACACCGACTTCCCGCGCCGCCGCGCTGCACGCCTTCGTCAGCGCCCAGGGCGCCGATCCCGCCAGCCTGCGCCCGGCCTCGGCCGACGCCAGCTTCCGCAGCTACTGGCGCGTGCAGCGCGGCGCCGACAGCCTGGTGGTGATGGATTCGCCGCAGGATCCGGTGCAACCCTGGCTGGACATGGGCGCGCGCCTGGCGGCGGCTGGCCTGCATGTGCCGGCGGTCCACGCCGCCGATGTCGCCCAGGGCCTGCTGCTGCTGGAAGACCTGGGCGTGCGCACCTATCTGCCGGAACTGGATTCCGACAGCGCCGACGCGCTCTACGGCGGCGCGCTGGACGCCCTGTTCACGATGCAGACCCAGGTGCGCGGCGACGACCTGAAACGCTACGACGAAGCCTTCCTGGTGATGGAGCTGGAATACATGCCGGAATGGCTGCTGCGCCGGCACCTGGGCCGCACGCTCGCCTGCGATGAGCTGGATGTGCTGGAACTGGCTTTCCGCCGCATCGTGGATACGGTGACGGCGCAGCCGCACTGTTTCATGCACCGCGACTTCCACAGCCGCAACCTGATGATCACGGCACAGCGCCCGCCCGGCATCATCGACTTCCAGGGCGCGCTGTACGGGCCCGTCACCTATGACCTGGTCTCGCTGCTGCGCGACTGCTACATCGAATGGCCGGCCTCGCGCGTGACCGCCTGGGCCGAGGACTACCGCCGCCGCCTGGCCGCGGCCGGGCTGATCCAGGCCGATGCGGCGCAGTTCCGGCGCTGGTTCGATTTCACCGGCCTGCAGCGCCATATCAAGGTGCTGGGCCTGTTCTGCCGCCTGTGCTACCGCGACGGCAAGCCGCAATACCTCTACGACCTGCCGCTGGTGCTGCGCTACGCCCTGGACGTGGCCGAGGCCTACACGGAACTGGCCGACTTCGCCGCCCTGCTGCGCCGGCTCACCCGCGATGCGGACCTGCGCAACCCGCGCGGCGAGCTGCCCGCATGAAGGCGCTGATCTTCGCCGCCGGCAAGGGCACGCGCATGCAGCCGCTGACCGCGCACACGCCCAAGCCGCTGCTGAGCGCCGGCGGGCGGCGCCTGATCGACTGGCAGCTGCAGCGCCTGGCCGCAGCCGGCGTGGACGAAGTCGTCATCAATACGTCCTGGCTGGCCGAGCAGTTCCCCGCCGTACTGGGCGAACGGCGCGGCGGTCTGCGCCTGCATTACAGCGCCGAAGGCACCGAGCCGCTGGAGACCGGCGGCGGCCTGCTGCTGGCACTGCCGCTGCTGGGCGCCGCTCCCTTCCTCGCGGTGAACGGCGACGTCTACTGCGATATGGATTTATCCACATTGAAACTCGACGCCGGCGACCTGGCCGCGCTGGCCCTGGTCGCCAACCCGGCGCACCACCCGCGCGGCGATTTCCACCTGCGCGACGGACGCCTGCTGGACGAATCCATCGCCACCGGCGCGCCGCGGCTGACCTTCGCCGGTATCGGCCTGTACCGCCCGGAACTGCTGCAGGGCTGGCGCAGCATCATCGGCGACGAACCCGGCGCGCGGCAGAATCCGCCCTGCTTCAAGCTCGCCCCGCTGCTCTACGCCGCCGCGCGCGCCGGCCGCGCCGCCGGCCTGCTGCACCGGGGCCGCTGGACCGACGTGGGTACGCCGCAGCGGCTCGCAGAGCTGGATGCGGAGCTGAGCGGCGCGGCCTGAGCGGCACCCGAGCTACACCAACTTCCGCCGCAGGACTCCGCGCCAGAGCGCTGCACCGCTCAGGCTACGCCAGCCAGCCGCCGCCGCAACGGCGCCAGTGCCAGTCCGCGGCGGGCCAGCAGCGCATCCGCGGCCACTTCACCGGATTCGCAACCCCCTTCCATGAAACCCTGGTTGTCCGGCGAGCAGTGCTCGCCCGCAAAGTAAAGGTTTCCACTTGTGGTTGCGATGTGCTCGCGGATCGACGTCCAGTCGCCCGGACCGAAGCAGGCATAGCTGCCCTGGGTCCAGGGATGGCTGGGCCAGTGGAAGCGCGCTTCGCGCGCATTGCCGCGGCTGGCGGCGATGCCGGGGAATACGTGTTCCAGCTGGGCCACGGCCTTATCCGCCTGGTCGCGCGGCGTGCCCTCGCCCAGCGCCACGCCGTGGCGGCCGCCGGTGAAGTTGGTCAGTATGCCGGCGGCGCCGGCCTGGGCGCGGCTGGTTTCCCAGGTGGTCTGCAGGCCCAGGTCGCACATCAGGCTGCCGTTGCCGCGGTGGCGTTCGCGCCAGACGCGCGACGCAAAGCCGATCATCAGTTTTGCATTGGTGCCGTAGCGCAGGCGCTGTATGGCCTGGCGCTGCGGTGCGGGCAGGTCCAGGTCCAGGCGCACCTGGCGCAAGGTGGTGAACGGCAGGGCCAGGATGACGTCGTCGGCCTGCACCGCGAAGCTGGCGCTGCCGCGGCGGAAGGACAGCTGGTAGCGGCCGCCGGCCGAGCGGCCCAGGGCTTCGAGCACGCAGCCGGTCTCGATCGCATCCTGCACTTTTTCGCCCAGGGCCGTGGTGATGCGGTCGTTGCCGCCCTGTACGTGATAGCGCTCGTCGCTCTCGCCGAACAGGCGGAATTTCTGCGTGTCCGGTTCGATGAAGGTAAGCAGGTTCAATGCCGACTGCTCGGCGCATTCCAGGCCCATCTCGGTGGTATAGGCCACGTCCAGCAGCTCGCGCAGCCAGCCGTCCACGCCGTTGCGCTCGAACCACTGCGCCAGCGGCAGGCGGTCCAGCGCCAGGACTTCGGGAGAACTGCCGGCGCCTATGTCGCCGTCGCCGATCACGGCCTGGTCGCGGGCGATGGCCGCGGCCACCGGGGCGAAGGCCTGCAGGATCTCGTGCTCGCTGCGCGGCGCGCCGCCGAAATACCAGCTGTCGGCCACCTGCGGCGATTCGGTGCCGACCAGGTCGTCCAGGATCAGGCCGAGATCGCGCGCCAGCCGGTGCATGCGTTCGTGGCCGCTGTCGATCAGTTCCCCGCCCAGTTCGCAGACCTGGTCGTCGGCGAAATGGCCGCGCAGGCTCAGCATGCGCCCGCCTATGCGGTTCTGCGCCTCGTACAGCTTCACCGGCACCTTGGCCTGACGCAGTTTCCAGGCGGCGGCCAGACCGGCGATGCCGGCGCCGACGATCACCACCGGCGCGCCTTCCGGCCGCGGCGCCACGCGCGCGCAGGCCGACAGGGCCAGGGCGCCGGCGGCAGCCGCGCCCTGCTGCAGGAAGCGGCGCCGCGCGGCCCGCGCGGCATCGGCGCGATGCAGGGTTTCCAGCAGCGGTTCGCCGCTGGCGGCGGAATGGCGGGCGAGAACGTAGGCACGCTGCAGCAGCCGTGCGAGCGGTGTACGGGTCATGGGTGGCCTCCCCTTGGCGGAAGGGTCAATGTATACCAGCGGAGGGCTGGGATTCGAGGTTCGGGATGCGGCAGCGCAGGGCTTTTAGACGGAGGCGGTCCGGCGGTCAGCGCGAACCCAGCGTGATGCGCCGCATGGGGCGGCCGATCAGGTCCAGGAATTCGCCGAACACGGCTTCGGCGCGCTGTTCCATCGCGGCGACTTCGGCCAGGGTGCGGGTGCGGATCGCGGCTTCGTCCTGGCCCAGGCCGGCGCTGCGCAGTTCCTCGCGGTAGGCCGGCGTGGACAGCCAGCGCTCGATCAGCGGCTGATTGGCTTCGAGGTGGAACTGGAAGCCGTAGGCGCCGCGGCCGTAGCGGAAGGCCTGGTTGGGACAGGTGCCGCTGGCGGCGAGGTGCTGCGCCTCGCGCGGAATTTCAAAAGTATAGTTATGCCACTGGAACAGCAGCGCGCCGGCGCCCAGCGGCGCCAGCACCGGATCGGCCTGGCCGGCGTCGGTGGTGTCGACCTGGTACCAGCCGATCTCGGCCTCGCGCTGGCGCCGCACCGGCGCGCCCAGCACATGCGCCAGCAGCTGCGCCCCCAGGCAGATGCCCAGTACCGGCTTGTCCTGTTTCAGCGCGGTCTCGATCGCGCGCAACTCGGTGAGCAGATGGGCGCGGTGGGCGTGGTCTTCCACATTCATGGGGCCGCCCAGCACGATCAGGCCGCGGTAGCGGTCCAGCTGCGGCTGGGCTTCGGGATTGCGCTCGAAGTTGACGAACTTGATGCGATGGCCGCGGCGGCGGATCAGACGATCCAGGCTGCCCAGCGGCTCGGCTGCGACGTGCTGGAAAACGAGAAGTCGGGACATGGTTCAACAACGCGGAAGACCGCGCCACTGTAAACCAGCGGCGCAGCTGCGGGAGCGCATATGTCCAGCGGCTATACCGTTACCTGCATGCCGGGCCGGCTCAGCACCGCGCGGCAGCTGTAGCGGCGCTCCAGTTCCTGCGCCAGCGCAGTGCGCGCCGGATCCTCGCCGTGCACCAGATACACCGGCGCCCGGCCGGCGATATGCCCATACCATTCCAGCAGGCCGGCCTGGTCCGCATGCGCCGACAGCCCGCCCACGGTATGCCGCTGCGCGCGCACCTCGATGGCATCGCCGAACAGCTTGACCCGGCGCGCGCCGTCGACCAGCAGCCGCCCCAGCGTGCCGTGGGCCTGGTAGCCGACGAAGACGACATGGGCGTTGTCGCGGCCCAGGTTGTGGCGCAGGTGATGGCGTATGCGGCCGCCATTGCACATGCCGGAACCGGCGATGATGATGCAGCCGCCGTCGCGCTGGTTGATCTCCTGCGATTCGGCCGCGCTCTCGGTCACGCGCAGGTTTGGCAGGCGCAGCGGGTTGCTGCGCCGCGCCCACAGCGCGCGTGCCTCGGCGTCGAACAGGGCTTCGTGGCGTTCGTAGACGTCGAGCACCTTGCCGGCCATGGGGCTGTCGAGAAAGATGTCGAACTCGCCGATGCGCCAGTCCTCGAAGTGCTCGGCCATCCAGTACAGCAGTTCCTGGCTGCGTCCGACCGCGAACGCGGGGATCACCACGTTGCCGCCGCTGCGCCGCGCGGCGGCGAAGATTCCGCCCAGCTCGGCCATGGTGTCGGCGCGGGCGCGGTGCAGGCGGTCGCCGTAGGTGGATTCCATCAGCACCAGGTCGGCCCGGTCCACCGGCGCCGGGTCGCGCAGGATGGGCGTGCCGCGCGGACCTATGTCGCCGGAGAACACCAGCTTGCGTCCGGCGGCGTTCCAGATTTCCACCGCGGCCGAACCCAGGATATGTCCGGCGTCGCGCAGGCGCAGATGCAGGCCCGGGAAAATTTCCACTTCTTCGTCGTATGGCAGCGGCCGCAGGCGCTGCAGCGCAGCCTCGGCATCGCCGCGGGTGTACAGGGGCTGCAGCGGCGCCAGACCCTGCGAGGCGCGGCGGCGGTTCTCGCGCAGGGTGTCGCTTTCGGCGATGGAGGCCGAATCCAGCAGCATGATGCGGCTGAGTTCGGCAGTCGCCGCCTGAGCGTAGATGGGTCCGCGGAAGCCGCGGCTGACCAGCAGCGGCACGCGGCCCACGTGGTCGATATGGGCATGGCTGAGCACCAGTGCGTCCAGCGCTGCCGGATCGAACGGGAAGGGATCGGCGTTGCGCTGCTCGGTTTCCTCGTCGCCCTGGATCATGCCGCAGTCGAGCAGGATGCGGCGGCCGTCGGCCTCCAGCAGATGGGAGGAGCCGGTGACCTCGCCGTTGGCGCCGCAGAACTGGATTCGCATGCCGCACTCCTGGTCGGAACACCGCCCGATTATGCCGATCCGTGCGCCGCCGTGCGGCCCTGGCACCAAACCTTTGACACTGTATGATGCGCGGCTCCGCGCCTAGGCTGCGCGGTCAAAGTACCCGAGATCCGTCCCCGATG
Source organism: Tahibacter harae (assembly GCF_024437735.1). GTDB lineage: Bacteria > Pseudomonadota > Gammaproteobacteria > Xanthomonadales > Rhodanobacteraceae > Tahibacter > Tahibacter harae. Next base: position 263,367 of record NZ_JANFQO010000003.1, read on the forward strand.
AATCCGCGCCGCCTCCCCGCGCGGCGGCTGGCCGCCCTGGCCGCCCTGGCCGTCGCCGCCGTCCTTGCCCTGCCCGCCGCCGCCCATACCAACCAGAAGGGCCTGGACCGGCGCAATCTGGATGAAAAGACCGCCGCCTGCAGCGACTTTTTCCAGTACGCCAATGGCGGCTGGCTGGCCAGCAATCCGATCCCGCCGGAATACAGCCGCTGGAGCCTCGACGACGAGATCCAGCAGCGCAACGAGGACGTGCTGCGCCAGGTGCTGGAAGCGGCCGCGGCCAAGCCCGAGCCGGCCGGCAGCAGCACGCAGAAGATCGGCGACTTCTACGCCGCGGCCATGGACGAGGCGGCGGTGGAAAAAGCCGGCGCCGCGCCGCTGCAGGCCGATCTGGCCCGGATCGCCGGGCTCAAGGACAGCGCGGGCATCGCCGCCCTGCTGCGCGACTGGCATGCCCGCGGCCACCAGGTCCTGTTCGCGTTCGGCCCCGAGTCCGACATGAAGAATGCCGGCCAGGCGATAGGCTATGCGACCCAGGGCGGACTGGGCCTGCCCGACCGCGACTACTACTTCCGCGACGATGCCAAGTCCAAGGCACTGCGCGGGCAGTACCGCGACTACATCGCCAGCCTGCTGGCACTGCTCGGCGACGACGCGGCCAAGGCCAATGCCGATCAGGTGCTCGCACTGGAGACGCGCCTGGCCAAGGATTCGCTGGACCCGCTGGCCCTGCGCGATCCGAACAACTACTACCACCTGCACAGCGTGGCCGAGGCGGATGCGAAGACGCCGCATTTCTCCTGGGGCACCTACTTCGCCGCGCTGGGCCGCGGCGACATCACCAGCTTCTCGCTGGCCCAGCCCGGTTTCTTCGCCGCGATGGACAAGGCCCTGGCTGAAGTGCCGGTCGCGCACTGGCAGGCCTATCTGCGCTTCCACCTGGCCGACGGTGCCGCGCCGCACCTGTCCAAAGCCTTCGTCGAGGCCGAGTTCGGCTTCCGCGACAAGACCCTGCGCGGCGTGGAAGTGCTGAAACCGCGCTGGAAGCGCGCCATAGATGCCACCAACGATGCCCTCGGCGAGGCGGTGGGCCAGGTCTATGTGGCCAAGGTGTTCCCGCCCGCGGCCAAGGCCGGCGCCGAGCAACTTGTGGAAAATCTGAAAAAAGCGCTGCGCCTGCGCATAGAAAAGCTGGACTGGATGGACGCGGCGACCAAGCAGGCGGCCTATGCCAAGCTCGACACCCTGGTGAGCAAGATCGGCTATCCGGACCGGTGGCGCGACTACTCCGCGCTGAAGATCAGCCGCGCCAGCTACTACGCCAACCGCGACGCGGCCACCGCCTTCGAGGCGCGCCGCCAGTACGCCAAGATCGGCAAGCCGGTGGACCGCGCCGAATGGGCCATGACGCCGCAGACGGTGAACGCCTACTACAACCCGCTGCAGAACGAGATCGTCTTCCCCGCCGCGCAGCTGCTGCCGCCCTACTTCGACGAGACCATGGACGCCGCGGTCAACTACGGCGGCATAGGCTCGGTCATCGGCCACGAGCTGCTGCACGGTTTCGACGACCAGGGCAGCCAGTTCGACGCCAAGGGCAACCTGACCAACTGGTGGAGCGAGGCCGACCGCAAGCAGTTCGAGGCGCGCACCGACAAGCTGGTGCAGCAGTTCGATGGCTATGTCGCGGTGGACGATCTGCATATCCAGGGCAAGCTGACCCTGGGCGAGAACATTGCCGACCTGGGCGGGCTGCAGGTGTCCTGGGATGCCTTCCAGCTCGCCAGCGCCGGCAAGCCGGCGCCGGACGTGGACGGCCAGACGCCGGCGCAGCGCTTCTTCCTCGCCTTCGCGCAGGCCTGGCGCACGGCGCAGCGCCCGGCTGCGCTGCGCCTGCAAGTGCAGTCCAACGAGCATTCGCCGGCCAAGTGGCGCGTGCTGGGGCCGGTGACCAACCTGCCCGAATTTGCCGCGGCGTTTTCCTGCAAGGCCGGCGACGCGATGGTCGCGGATCCGGCCCGGCGCGCCGTGATCTGGTAATCCGAAAAAATATACGTGTATTCAACCCAGCATCCGCCGCGGCGGGAACAGCGTCACACGAGGCAGCTCATGAATCATCGTTTCATCAAACCCCTGGTCCTGGCCCTGAGCCTGGCCTGCAGCGGCGCGGTCCTGGCCGAGAAGGTCGAACTTACCCGCGGTCTGGACACCAAGCAGTTCGATGCGCAGAAGCCGATCTGCAGCGACCTGTTCGGCTACGTCAACGCGACCTGGCTCAAGAACAACGCGATCCCGGCCGACCGCTCGACCTGGGGCAGCTTCGAGCAGCTGGACGAAGCCTCGATCCACGCCACCCATGAAATCGCCGAGGACGCGGCCAGGAAGCTCGCCTCGCTGGACGCTGACTCCATCGAAGGCAAGATCGGCGCGTTCTACACCAGCGGCATGGACGTGGCCGCCGCGAACAAGGCCGGCGTGGCCCCGATCGGCGACTGGCTCAAGCGCATCGACAGCCTGAGCAGCCCGGACGAGATCATCGGCCTGATCCACGACAGCCACGCCCAGGGCCTGGGCCTGCTCTTCATGTTCACCGGCGAGGCGGACTTCAAGAATTCCTCCATGGAAATCGCCTACGCCTTCCAGGGCGGGCTGGGCCTGCCCGAGCGCGCGTATTACCTCGAAGACGGCAAGGACGGCAGCTACAAGAAGATCCGCGAGGCCTACCGCGCCTACATCGCGCAGGCGCTGGAGCTGGCCGGCACGCCCAAGGCCGCCGCGGCCAGGCAGGCCGAGACCGTGTTCGCCTTCGAGAAGCGCCTGGCCACCGCCTCGCTCGCGCCGGTGGAACTGCGTTCGCCGGAGAACCAGTACAACTTCGTCACCCTGGAGCAGGCGCAGAAGCAGAACCCGCACCTGGGCTGGAACAAGTTCTTCGCCAGCCAGAACCTGTCCGACAGCAAGGGCTTCTCGCTGTCGCAGCCGAAGTTCTTCGCCGAGGTCGACAAGATGCTCGGCGACGTGCCCGCCGCGGACTGGCAGGCCTATCTGCGCTTCAAGACCATCGACGGTGCCGCGCCCTATCTCAGCGACGCGCTGGCCGAAGCCCACTTCGGCTTCCACGGCAAGACCCTGCGCGGCCAGCAGCAGAACAAGCCGCGCTGGAAGCGCGTGATGGAGACGGTCGAGGACAGCATGGGCATGGCCCTGGGCCAGCTCTACGTGGAAAGGAACTTCCCGCCGGAAGCCAAGCGCCGCGCCCAGGAACTGGTCGACAACCTGCGCAGCGCGACCAAGGTGCGCCTGGAAAAGCTGGACTGGATGGGCGAGGAAACCAAGAAGAAGGCGCTGGAGAAGTGGGCCTCGTTCACGCCCAAGATCGGCTACCCGGAAGAGTGGCGCAACTGGGACGGGCTGAAGGTCAGCCGCGACAACTATTTCGGCAATGTCGCCGCCGCGGCCAGGTTCAACCACGACTGGGCCATGGCCAAGATCAACAAGCCGGTGGACCGCCGCGAATGGGGCATGTCGCCGCAGACGGTGAACGCCTACTACAACCCGCTGCAGAATGAGATCGTGTTCCCGGCCGCCATCCTGCAGCCGCCGTTCTTCGATCCCAAGGCCGACGACGCGCTCAACTACGGCGGCATCGGCGCGGTGATCGGCCATGAAATCCTGCACGGCTACGACGACGAAGGCAGCAAGTTCGACGCCAAGGGCAACCTGGCCGACTGGTGGACCAAGGAAGACCGCGAGAAATTCGACGCCCGCGCGGCGAAGCTGATCCAGCAGTTCGACGACTACGTCGCCATCGACGGCCTGCACGTCAAGGGCAAGCTGACCCTGGGCGAGAACATCGCCGACCTCGGCGGCCTGAACATGTCCTACGATGCGTTCAAGCTGGCGCAGTCGCGCGACAACAAGAACCCGGACGAGAAGATCGACGGCCTGACGCCGGACCAGCGCTTCTTCCTCAACTTCGCCCAGGTGTGGCGCCGCGCCTTCCGCGACGCCGAACTCAAGCGCCGGCTCAATGTGGATCCGCATGCGCCGGCGCAGTTCCGCGCCATCGGCGCGCCGTCCAACATGCCGGCCTTCGCCCAGGCCTTCGGCTGCAAGAGCGGCGATGCGATGGTGCGCGACGGCGAGCGCCAGGTGAAGATCTGGTAATTCGCGCGCAGCGGAGCATCAGGCAAAGGGCGCTTCCGGGCGCCCTTTGTTTTTTCAGGCCCGCTGCTGCGGCCTGCCGCATCGGCGGGTCGTTCGCGGCGGTACGATCGCGCTGCCGTTGCGGCAGCGGCGCGTATCGCCCGGCGCGGATTCCGCGACAAGCGCAGGGAGCATGTCCGTAGAATCGGCCGCACCGTTCCCAGGGAGTGTCGTGATGAAGAGCCGATCCGCCGCCTTCGCGGCCGCCGCGCTGCTGGCCGCCGGACAGGCTGCGGCCCAGCTGCTGCCCGGCGGCACCGACGCCGATCCGGAAAAACTGCGCGCCACCGAAGCCCTGGGCCTGCGCATCTACCGTCACGATCGCGCCGCCGCGCTGGCCACGGATGCGCTGCTGGCCAAGCGCAAGTACCGCAACGACAAGCGCGTCAGCGGCTGGCTGACCGAGGCGCGCGAAGACGCCGTGCTGGTCAGCTTCGTCAGCGGCCGTGACGGCGAGGCACCGGCGATCCTCTACCAGATCACCGTGCCCGACGGCGATGCCCGCCGCATCAAGCCCGAGGCCGTCGACCCGCCCAGGTCGCTGGCCCCCTCGCAGCAGAACGCCCTGCAGGCACGCAAGACCGTGCTGCAGTCCCGGTACGAAGCCTGCACGCCCAGCTACAACACGGTGGTGCTGCCCAGCGACAGCGGCGGGCCGGGCTGGAGCGTGTTCCTGCTGCCGTCGACCACGAACGCGAAGCAGATTCCGTTCGGCGGCGCGCACCGCATGGAAGTCAGCGGCGACGGCATGACCATCACGCAGTCGCGCAGATACACCAACACCTGCATTGCCTTCGACCGCGGCGCCATGCCGCGCAAGGCCGAGGAAGCGGCGCTTTTCGTCAGCCACCTGCTGGATCCGGCGCCGACGGAATTGCACGTGTGGCTGAACCAGATGATCGGCAAGCCGGTGGTCGTGATGACGTCGACCAACCGCTCCATCTGGATGGTGAGCGACGCGCGCATCCGGTTCCTGGAGAAAAAAGACGACGGTGGTGCGCCCGCAGCGGACGATGCCGCCGCAACCCGGCCGGCCGGCGCGGCCGGCGACTGAAACCGCCGGCCGCGCCGTGCATCATCTACGGCGCAGCCGGTTCCGGCTTTGGTCCTGGATGCATCCATCCAGGACGAATCATTCATACAGGACCGATCAGTCCAGGATGATGTGCGGCAGGAAGCGCGAGGTATCGCGCGTGATCAGCGTGGTGTCCTCGCGTATGCCGATGCCGGCGGCGCGGTCGGCCACGACCCAGCTGCCGATCACCGCATAGTTGCCGTCGAACCGCGGCAGCGGATGCACGGCCTGGCGTATCCACGGCGCGTCGTCGTAAGGACCGGCGGCGACGTGCTGGCTGCCGTCGGGCAGGATCAGCGTGACATTGGCGCCCTCGCGCGAGTACAGCGGCTTGCGCACCCAGCCCGGCCCCAGCGCGCCGCTGGTCCCGGTCTCGAAATGCGCTTCCAGCAGGTTGGGATGGCCGGCGTGCTTCTGCCACAGCAGCGGCAATATGCCCTTGTTGCTGAGCAGGGTTTTCCACGGCGGCTCGATCAGGCGTATGCCCGAGCGCGGCAGGGCCGGGCCGAAGCGGTCGGCGAAGAGGAATTCCAGCGGATACAGCTTGAACAGCGCCGGGATCACGTAATCGTCCAGATCCGTGAAGCGGCTGTCGGTGGAAAGCCCGATGTCTTCGATCGCGATGGTGCGCGTGTCTATGCCGGCCTGCTCGGCGCAGTCGCGCAGGTAGGCGATGGTGCCCTGGTCCTCCTGCGACTCGCGCATGGCGGAGAAATACAGCGGCTTGGGCAGGTCCGGCGCGATGGTGGCGAAGGTTTCGACCAGCAGATCCTGGATCAGGTTGTACTGGTCGGCGTTCTGGGCGATGACGCCGCGCTGCTTCTGTTCCTCCAGCCACACCCATTGAAAAAACGCGGCTTCGTACAACGATGTCGGCGTGTCGTAGTTGAGTTCAAACAGCTTGGCCGGCCCGTTGCCGTCGTAGGCCAGGTCCATGCGGCCGTACAGGTGCGGCTCGCCGCGGCGCCAGGATTCGGCGATCCAGTCGCGGTAGTCCACCGGCACGGCGAGGCGGTCCATCAGTTCCTCGCTGTTGACGATCTCCTCGACCAGGCCCATGGCCATCTGGTGCAGCTCGAAGGTGGGATCTTCCAGATCCTGTTCGATCTGCTGCAGGGTGAAGGCGTAGCAGGCGCTTTCGTCCCAGTACGGCTCGCCGTCGATGGTGTGGAAGCGGAAGCCCAGCCTGGCCGCGGTGTCGCGCCAGTCCGGGCGCTCCGGCGTGAGGATTCTGCGCATGCGTCAGCTGCCGGAAGAGCCGCCCCAGCCGCCGCGGGCGCTGGAGGAAGAACCGAAGCCTGAACGCGACATGGTCACGGCGCGCGTCGGCGCCTGCATCGCGCTGCGCGAGACGGTGGCGTTGCCGGTGCTGCGCGCGACCGGCTGGCCGCCGGAGTTGATGTAGCCACCGCTGCCGAAGGTGGTATGCGAGTAGTACAGCGGCTGCGACTGGTAGTAGTTCGGCCGGCCGGCGTAATAGCCCAGCGCGTAGGCCGCCATCAGCGGTATGTACTGGATGCCGGCGCCCTGGTTGACCGCCTGGCACTTGGCCGCGCCGAAGTCGGTCTCGCAGTCGCTCTGCGAGGTGTAGCGCGGCGCGACGCGCTCGTGCTCGGACTTGGCGTGATCGAAGGCGGCTTGGCACTGGTCCTGGGTCAGGCGCGCGCCGGCGACGCATTCGGCCACGTCCTTGTACAGCACGGCCTCTTCCTGCGCCTCGCAGGCCGTCAGCAGGACCGGCGCGGCCCCCATCAGCAGCAGTCGTACGGTGGGAGATCGTTTCATGGCGCTTACCTCAGTAGCTCATGCTGGCGGCGTTGAGCAGTCCGACCGTGATCGACACGGCGGCGGCGAAGATGCCGGCGGCGCGCTCGTCGCGGGCAATGCGGCCGGGCAGGTCGGGAATCAGCGCGCGCACGGCGAAGAAGGCGAACAGCTGCACCACCAGCGCGACGGCGCCCCACAGCACGCAGTCATACAGGCTGACCGCATGCGAGATGGCCGCATGCAGCGGCAGGGCGAAACCGATCAGCGCGCCGCCGAAGGCGATCGCCGCGGCCGGCTTGTTGTCCTTGATCAGGGCGAATTCGGCGTGCGGGGTCAGGCGCACATAGACCAGGCAGAACACCAGCACCAGGCCTATGCCTATGCCGAAGTAGGACAGAAAGGCCGGCACGCCGCCGAGGTAGTTTGCGATCGATTCCATGGCTTTGCTCCTGTCTTCAGGTGATGGTGAGGTCGGCTTGGCTCACGTCCACGCCGACCGAGAACGTGATGCAGTATTCGTCGGGGCCGTAGTCCTCGGCGCTGACCAGCACGTATTCATAGCGGTCCAGCCCGGGCACCTGGCGCTGGTACAGCATGGCATAGTGCGTCAGGTCGTAGTCGGGCTCGCGGAAATCCTTGTTGTATACCTTTTCATCGAACACCACCGGCGGCGCCCAGCCCGGCGTGCCCATGTCGCCCCAGACGCGGTCGTACTGCTGCCCGCCCAGTTCCAGCTGCGGCGCGCCGATCAGCGAACCGCGCTTGACCCAGTCGTTGAAGGCGGCCTGGTTGGGCGGATTGCGCGTCTCGTGGAACACGAACAGCTTGACGTCGTCGACCTGTCCGGCGGTGGTGCTGACCTGGACGAAGGCGTCGTCGGTCAGGTAGTAGCGGTGCAGGCGCGAACCGCCGCCCAGCTCGACCTCGCCCCAGGCTTCGATCAGCTGGTTGCCTTCCGGCGCGACGAACACGAGGCGGTCGCCGGCGACGCGGAACGGCAGGCTCTCCACGCCGACCGCGCCCTTCAGGCGCAGGCCCAGCGGCCCCGCCGGCGCGAGTTCCGGTTGCTCTGGTTTGGATCCGAACAGCTTTCCCAGCCAGCTCATGATGTACAGACTCCCCACTTCACGCGCGCCGGATCGACGCGCTGGTCGGCAATGTAATAGAGCGTCGCGTTGGCGGCGACGCGGTCAGTGTCGGGCGGGTTGAGGCGCGGCTCCGCGCCGATCCCGGCGGTATAGCCGAGCAGAGTCACGCCCAGCTCGTGCTTGAAGAGGTTGAACAGCTTGCCGTAGTTGAGGCCGGCGCATTCCGACGGCACGCGCAGGCTGAACTGGGTCGCGCCGCCGGCGACCGACAGCAGTTCCGCCGCGACCGCCGCGCTGCCGGCGTCCTGGGCCGCGCGCACCATCACTTCCACATGCAGCGGCAGCACGCATTCCACCTGGGGATAGTGCGCCTTGAGCACGGCGCAGGTGTCGCTGCGGTCGAAGGTGACGACGACATGGCCGCGCGGCTTGTTGGCCAGCACGGCGAAGGCGGCGGCGAGGGTCTGCTCGTCGCTGGCGGCATTGACGATGACGCGGGCCGCGGCGGTGACGGAGGCACGCGCATACGCGCTGGGATCGGCCAGGGATTCCAGCCGCACGAAGCGGATCTCCTCCGGCCGCGGGTTTTCCATTTCCTCGGTGGCGACCAGGACTATGCCTTCGTCGTCGGTGCAGCTGTCCTGGCGCAGCAGGTCTATGGTGCGCAAGGTGTCGCGGCCCATCCAGCCCACCACGACGGTGTGGCCGCCCATGGCGGTGTAGCTGTGCTTGCCCATGGCCCTACGCCTCCAGGTGTCGATCAGTCCGGTCGTGGCCTTGCCTATGAACATGGCGAACAGGGTGACGCCGCCGGGCAGCAGCCAGAGTATGGCGACCCAGCGCCCCTGGTCGCTCTGCGGCGAAAGATCGCCGTAGCCGATCGTGGTCGCGGTGACGATGTAGTAGTAGAACCAGGCGGTGGGCTCGACCAGCTTTTCCTCGCCGGCCAGCTGCATCAGTTCCCAGCTGACCAGGCTGTGCAGCAGCACCACGCCCAGCAGCACGCCCCAGCTCATCAAGGCCAGATGGCGGTGGAACGCGCGCATCAGCCGAATCCATACCGGCATAAGCCCTCCCCGACCGCCCCCTTTCCCCGTGGCGGATTCTACTCGCTGCATTGCAACCGGCCGCCCTGCACACCCGCCGGCCGCAGCCGGCGGGCGCAGGGTTCAGCTGGTCTTCTGGCCCGCGGCGACGTGGTCCAGCTGCGGCACACTGTCATGGCCCAGCGCTTTGGGCGCCGGCGTCTCGAAGCGGGCCAGGATGGACTCGGCCGAGGATTCGCCCGGCACGATGCCGGCCTGGGCCAGGCGGCGCTGCAGGTCGGCGTCCTCGCCGGTGTGCGCGGCCATTTCCTCGGCCACGGACAGCTGCGCGGCGCGTTCGGTCTGGCGCTGCTTGATGCGCTCCAGCGAATCCAGCGCGGTGCCGAGCTTGGCACCGGTGCCGGCATGCTGGGCAGCCAGGGCGGCCTGGGCACGCTGCACGCTTTCGGTCGCCTTGACCGTGTCGATCTGCTGCTTGAGGCGCTGGATCACCGTTTCGGCCTGGCGCGAGGACGCCTGCAGCTTGGAGATGCTGTTGTCGTACTCGCCGATGATCTTGGCTTCGGTGGCGATGTCGGCTTCGACCGTGGCGAGCTTGGCCGCCACTTCCTGGGCCAGGCCGCGGTTGTCGCGCGCCAGGGCTTCGCGGATGTAGTTGCTGTATTCGACCTGCTTGGCTTTCTTGTCGTTGAGCTTGTCGTTGGCGATCTTGCGCTGCGCCATGATCTTGGCGAGGTCGTCGCGGGCGCGCAGCAGTGCGTTCTGCGCATCGCGCACTTCCTGGTCCAGGATGCGCATGGCGTTGGCGTCGACGACGGCGGTGCCGGCCTCGTGGGCGGCGCCGCGGAACAGGGTGATGATCTTGGTCCAGATGGCCATGGGGCTCACTTCAGGTGGTCGGCGAAGGCCTCGGCGGCCTGCAGGGTGTTGTCGGCCAGCACGTGGATTTCCTCGACCACGGCGGGCAGCGGCGAGCGGCTGGAGAGTTCGCCGAAGACGATGTACAGATCCTCGCCGCCGACACTCTGCAGGCCGAGGTTGGACAACGGATTGAGCGGATTCAGGCGCAGACAGGCTTCGTTGAAGGCGTTGCGGTCCTTGACCTGGCTGGCCAGGCACAGCGGCGAGGAAACGAAGATCTGCTCGCCGGACACGGCCAGCTGCAGGGCGAGGTCGCCGTGCTCGTGCATGGTGATGCTGACGGTGGGATCGACGCCGCCGACGAGATTGAGTTCCACACCTTCGAGGTCGGCGCTGGCATCGGAGCGCAAGGCCTCGTAGAGGGATTCGGTGGTCCAGGGGGTGTTCACGACGTTTCAAGCCTCCTGCGCTGTATCGTGATGAAGGACGCTGCCAAGGCAACGTGCGGGAGCGGCAGGAGCGAACAGCCGCCCCCGCTTGCGCCGGGCGCGGACGGTAATCTGAGGCCTGTAAACAGACCGTGCAAGTACCGCCGGTAGTGCCGGCGGCCGAGGCGCTTGCGACGTCATGCCGCAGGCGCCGCGCAAAAAGAAAGCCCGGCTTGCGCCGGGCTTTCGGTTACCGCTTCAACGACTGCGCGATTACTTCTGCGCTTCCAGCTCGGTGCGGCGGTTGCGCGCACGGCCTTCCTTGGTGTCGTTGGTGTCGATCGGACGCGATTCGCCGTAGCCGGTCGGGCCGGACAGGCGGCTGGAATCGATACCGTGCGAGGTCAGGTAGTCGTACACGATGCGCGCGCGGCGCTCGGACAGACCCTGGTTGTACTCGTCGGTACCGACCGAGTCGGTGTGGCCGATGACTTCCACGCGGACGGCCGGGTTGCGCTGCAGGGTGTCGACGGCCTGGTCCAGGATCGCGATCGAGTCGGCGGTCGGTTCCTGCAGGGTCGGGTTGATGTTGGTCTCACCCTTCTTCGGACGGTCGAACTTGAAGTTCACGCCGCGCAGGTCGATGGTGACCGAGATCGGGCAGCCATCCGGGCCGACCTGGGTGCCGGCCGGGGTCGAGGCGCAGCGGTCGTCGCAGTTGTTGACGCCGTCGCCGTCGTCGTCCAGGTCACGGCAGGAGGTTTCTGCCTTGGCCGGCGGCGGGGTGACGGTCTTCTCGACGGTCGCCGGAGCGGCTTCGCCGCCGAAGCTGACCAGCAGGCCGACGCTGGCGATCGCGTCGAAGTAGCCGGTGTCGTCGGAAGCGCTGTAGTAGGCGCGCGAGTTGTTGTCGCGGTCATAGCGGGCAGCGAGTTCGCCGCGGAAGGCGAGACGGTCGCTGAAGCTGTGCTGCACGCCGCCGCCGACGGTGACCATCGGATCCCAGCCGTGCTTCTTGAACGGGCCGATTTCGCTGCCGGAGATGGCGGCGTGACGCAGGAAGCCGAAGCCGCCCATCAGGTACGGACGCCAGGAAGCGGCGCTGTCGCCGAAGAAGTAGCGGCCGGCGATGCCGACGCCGACGTTTTCGAACTCATGACCGTCGCGGATCGAATCGCTTTCGAAATCAGCATTGTTGTGGGTGATTTCGAAGTCGACGGCGAGGTTCGGGGAAGCCCAGTAGCCGATGCCCAGTCCGGTGAACAGGGAGGTGTCGGTTTCGCGGTCGCTGTCGGGGATGACAGCGCCGACGCGCGGGACGATGTACCAGTTGCTGTAGTCCTGCGCCTGGGCGGCAGTACCGAAGCCGGTCAGTGCCAGGGCAATCAGGGCAAACAAGCCATTACGTTTCATTCGGAGTCTCCTCATTGGTGTTATCGCGCGCGTCCACTCCACCCCGTACGGACGCAAAGCTCGTTCACTTTAACAAGTAAAAGTGTTGATGGCGTGGCTTAACATTTGGCCCATTCCATAGGGCGGGCGGCAGTCTAGCAAAATCAATCACCTGTAACCACCGCCCGCCTCACTCGTTCACGATCTGCTCAGTACGCTCTTAACAATTCAAGCAGTTATTGCGCAAACAGCGCCATGAATTCGTGAACGGGCGTGGCCTCGAAGCGCGCGGTGTCGCGGCACAGCTCCAGGATGGCCTTGCTGCGGCGCAGCGAGAGATGGCCGCCGATGGCATCCTCGAACTTCTGCAGCAGCACGGGAATGCCCTCGGCGCGGCGCTTGCGGTGGCCGATGGGATAGTCGATGGAAACCTTGTCCGTGGAGCTGCCGTCCTTGAAGAACACCTGCACGGAGTTGCCGATGTAGCGCTTGTCCGGATCGAAGTAGTCGCGGGTGAAGTCCGGGTTTTCCTTGACCACCATCTTGTCGCGCAGGGCGTCGATGCGCGGATCGGCGGCGACGTTGTCGTTGTAGTCGTCGGCGGTCAGGCGGCCGAAGATCAGCGGCACGGCGACCATGTACTGCAGGCAGTGGTCGCGGTCGGCGTAATTGGCCAGCGGGCCGGTCTTGTCGATGATGCGCACGCCGGCTTCCTGGGTTTCCAGCTCGATGCGCTCGATCTGGTCGAGCTTGCCGGCGACGGCGGAATGCAGCTTGAGCGCGGCTTCCACCGCGGTCTGGGCGTGGAATTCGGCCGGGAAGCTGATCTTGAACAGCACGTTTTCCATCACGTACGAGCCGAACGGACGCTCGAACTCGAACTGCTTGCCCTTGAAGGCGACGTCGTAGAAGCCCCAGGTCTTGGCCGTCAGCGCCGAGGGATAGCCAACGCAGCCCTTGACCGCGTTCAGCGCGTGGGTCACGGCGCGGCGGCAGGCGTCGCCGGCGGCCCAGCTCTTGCGCGGGCCGGTGTTGGGCGCGTGGCGGTAGGTGCGCAGCACGCCGTTGTCGATCCAGCTGTGGCTGACGGCGTTGACGATGTCTTCCTTGCTGCCGCCGAGCATGTGGGTGGCGACGGCGGTGGAGGCCAGGCGCACCAGGATCACGTGATCCAGGCCGACGCGGTTGAACGAGTTCTTCAGCGCGTAGCAGCCCTGGATCTCGTGCGCCTTGATCGCGGCGGTGAGCACGTCGCGGATGGTCAGCGGCGCCTTGCCTTCGGCCACGTTCTTGCGGCTGAGCCAGTCGGCCACGCCGAGGATGGCGCCGAGGTTGTCCGAGGGGTGGCCCCATTCGGCGGCCAGCCAGGTGTCGTTGAAGTCCAGCCAGCGCACCTGCACGCCGATGTTGTAGGCGGCCTGGACCGGATCCAGCTCATGGCTGGTGCCCGGCACACGGGTGCCGCCGGTCATGTTCGCGCCCGGCACGACCGGACCCAGGTGCTTGACGCACTCGGGAAACTTCATCGCCAGCATGGCGCAGCCGAGCGAATCCATAAGCATGTAACGGGCGGTGTCGTAGGCTTCCTTGGAGTCGACGGAGTAGTCGGCCACGTAATTGGCGATGTCGACCATGGGCTGGTCGGGATCGGGTCGCTTGGCCGAGCGGATATCGAAGTGCGCCATGGCTGTTCCTTGGAAGCGGGCGGGAGAAAGGGCGCGCATTCTGCCAGATCCGGCGCCGGAACCCGAGCCCGGCAGCAGATCCCCGCGCCCGGTTCAAGTGTCAAATAACATGTCAAGCCGGGGTTTTGCCGCTTGACCTGGGCCGGCCCAGCCGCTACTTATTCGCGGATCGAAGGGGAGTAGCTCCTCGCGCGCAGATCGTCATCACGGGCTACGCCCCGGTCGCGCGGCTGATGTCACCGTTTCCCGGTAACGCAGTGAGCAAGACCTTCGCCGGACCCGGCGAAGCCTTGCCTGCACGTTCTGTCGTGTCCGTCTGCCAGCCTGACATTCAGCCAACCCCGGGGTTTTCATGGAATTTCTGTCGCCAGACTTCTTCACCGCGCTACTCGCCATCGTCCTCATCGACCTGGTGCTGGCCGGCGACAACGCCATCGTGATCGCCCTGGCCGCGCGCAGCCTGCCCAAGGATCTGCAGAAAAAGGCGATCTTCTGGGGCACCGCCGGCGCCATCGTGGTGCGCATCCTGATGACCCTGGTCGTGGTCTGGCTGCTGCATTTCCCCGGCCTGATGCTGGCCGGCGGCCTGCTGCTCATCCCTATCGCGCTGAAGCTGCTCAGCGAAGACAAGCACGACGAGGCCGAAGGCCACGAGTTCAAGCGCACCAAGGGATTCTGGGGCGCCATGCGCACCATCATCATCGCCGATGCGCTGATGGGCCTGGACAACGTGCTCGGCGTCGCCGGCGCCGCCCACGGCAATTTCCTGCTGGTGGTGATCGGCCTGCTGATCTCGGTGCCCATCGTGGTCTGGGGCAGCACCCTCATCCTCAAGCTGGTCGAGCGCTATCCGATCGTGATCTACATCGGCGCCGGCGCCCTGCTGTGGACGGCGGGCAAGATGATCCTGCACGAGAAATTCATCGCCAACTGGATCGGCGGCAATACGGCCATCGAGATCGCCGCCTATGCCGCCATCATCGGCGGCGGCCTGGCCTTCGGCTGGATGCGCGAGAGATCCCGCCGCGCCAAACAGGAAGCCGGCAACGGCGCCTGACCGCCCCGCCAGTCCCGCAACACCCGCGTCCCACGACAGCCGGCCCCGCGCCGGCTGTCGCGTTTCAGCGCCGGCCGCGCACCGGCGCGAATCCCACTCCACCCCGCCCGGCGGGATTGAGTTGCCCTCTCCATCCATTCCATGCAAGGTGCGCCGACCTGAAGCAAGGCAGACGGCGCATGAGCCACTACCCGCATCTACTCGCTCCGCTGGACCTGGGTTTCACCACGCTGTCCAACCGCGTGCTGATGGGCTCCATGCATACCGGCCTGGAAGACAAGGCCGGCGATTTCACCAAGCTGGCCGCGTATTTCGCCGAACGCGCGCGCGGCGGCGTGGGGCTCATCGTCACCGGCGGCATTTCCCCGAGCGTCCGCGGCTGGCTCAAGCCCTTCTCCGGCCGCCTTTCCATGCCCTGGCACGTTGCGCGGCACCGCAAGGTGACCCGGGCCGTGCAGGCCGAAGGCGGCAAGATCTGCGTGCAGATCCTGCACGCGGGCCGCTACGGCTACCATCCGCTGTCGGTGGCGCCGTCGAAGATCAAATCCCCGATCACACCGTTCACGCCGGCCGCGCTGTCCGCCCGCGCGGTCGAAGCCACCATCGCCGATTTCGTCAACAGCGCGCGCCTGGCCCAGGACGCCGGCTACGACGGCATCGAGGTGATGGGCTCCGAGGGCTATCTGATCAACCAGTTCCTGGTGGAACGCACCAACCGCCGCGACGACGCCTGGGGCGGCACGGCGGAGAAACGCCGCCGCTTCCCGGTGGAAATCGTGCGCCGCACGCGCGCGGCGGTGGGGCCGGACTTCATCATCATCTACCGCGTGTCCATGCTGGACCTGGTCGAACAGGGCCAGAGCTGGGACGAAGTGGTCGCGCTCGCGCGCGAGATCGAGGCCGCCGGCGCCACCCTGATCAACACCGGCATAGGCTGGCATGAGGCGCGCGTGCCGACCATCGTCACCAGCGTGCCGCGCGGCGCCTTCACCTGGGTGACGCAGAAGATGCGCAGCGAGGTGAAGATCCCGCTGATTACCACCAACCGCATCAATATGCCCGACGTGGCCGAGGCGATACTGGCCCGCGGCGAGGCCGACATGGTCTCCATGGCGCGGCCGCTGCTGGCCGATCCGCAGTGGGTGAACAAGGCCCGTGCCGGCCGGCCGCAGGCGATCAACACCTGCATCGCCTGCAACCAGGCCTGTCTGGATCACGTGTTCGAGAACAAGCGCGCCAGCTGCATGGTCAATCCGCGCGCCTGCTTCGAGACCGAGCTGACCATCACCCCGGCCGCGCAGAAGAAGCGCATCGCCGTGGTCGGCGCCGGCCCGGCCGGACTGGCCTGCGCCACTACCCTGGCCGAGCGCGGCCACCAGGTGGTGCTGTTCGATCAGGCGGCGGAGATCGGCGGCCAGTTCAACATGGCCAAGCGCATTCCGGGCAAGGAGGAATTCTTCGAGACGCTGCGCTATTTCCGCCATCGCATCGAGGAAACCGGCGTGGAGCTGCGCCTGAACACGCGCGTGGAAACCGCGCTGCTGGCGCAGCAGAATTTCGACGAGGTCGTATTCGCCACCGGCGTGCATCCGCGCAAGCCGGCCATACCCGGGCTGGATCACCGCAAGGTGGTCAGCTATTACGACGTGCTCGCGCGCAACCGGCCGGTGGGCCGGCGCGTCGCCCTGATCGGCGCCGGCGGCATAGGCTTCGACATGGCCGAATTCCTGACCCAGGCGCATCCCTCGCCCAGCACCGATATCGCGCGCTGGTCGGCCGAATGGGGCGTGGACCTGGACTACACCCGGCGCGGCGCCCTGGCCAAGCCGGAACCGGAGGCGGCCGAACGCCAGGTCTGGCTGCTGCAGCGCACGCCGGGCAAACCGGGCGAAAAACTCAACAAGACCACCGGCTGGGTGCACCGCGCGGCGCTCAAGGCCAAGCAAGTGCACATGCTTGCCGGTGTCAGCTACGAACGCATCGACGACGCCGGCCTGCATATCCGCATCGGCGAAAAGAGCGAAGTGCTGCCGGTGGATACCGTCGTGCTCTGCGCCGGCCAGGAATCCAACCGCAGCGATTTCGACGCGGCGGTCGCCGCCGGCATCAAGGCGCATGTGATCGGCGGCGCCAGCGTGGCGGCCGAACTCGATGCCAAGCGCGCGATTGCGCAGGGCACGCGGCTGGCGGCGACGTTGTGAGGAGCGGGATTCGAGAATCGGGATTCGGGATTCGCAAAAGCGGGTCGAAGCTGCGGCGGGAATCGCGAATCTCCGGACGTCGAATCCCGAATCCCGTCCCCCTACTCCCGGCTCCGAATCTCGCATCCCGGCACCAACCATGAACCGAATCCTCGGCACCACGCTGTTTTTCCTGGTTGCCACTGCGGCGCAGGCAGAATGCGTCGCGCCGGATCCGGCGGCGACAGCGCGCTGGGTGTACGAGCACGCGGCTTCGTTCTACGTTTCCGGCGAAGGCAAGGCGCACTATCTCTCGCCGCAGCTGCTCAAGCTGTTGCAGCGCGACTGGAAATGCCAGGAGCCCGGCGAAGTCTGCGCGATCGAAGCCTATCCCTGGACCGACACCCAGGACGGCGACGTGCTCGCGCCGGTCGAATTCAAGCTGGTCAACGAGAACCGCCAGGCCGCCACGGTGGAGATGAGTTTCCGCTTCGGCTGGGAAGATTCCGCAGAAACGGCCAAGCCCATGCGCATCCGCCTCAAGCTGGTGCGGCCGGCGGATACGGGCTGCTGGCTGCTGGACGATATCCTGCACGGCAAGGCGTCGTTCAAGCAGGGGCTGAACGGCTGGCCCTACGAAAATCCCTGAGCCGCCTTCCTTAACCCGCACGCAATACCCACCAATCGAGATGCCGCCGGCCGGCCGCACAGGCGGCTACAACGCCGTCCCTTCGCCAGCAGCCGATTCATCCGACCACGGCCGCACACACCAGCCCGCGGCGCCGATCTCCAGCCGCGTATCCAGCCCCAGCTGCGCGAGAAACGCCGCATCGTGGGAAACCACCACCAGCGCGCCGTGGTATTGGCGCAGCATCTGCTCCAGCGCCTGCAGCGATGACAGATCCAGATGATTGCTGGGCTCGTCCAGCAACAGCAGTCCCGCCGGCTGGTCGCGGTACAGCGCGCAGGCCAGCGCCGCCTTGAGCCGTTCGCCGCCGCTGAGCTGGCCGGCGGGGCACGCGACCGCGGCGCTGTCCAGGCCGAGCAGGGCAAGACGGCTGCGCAGCTCCGCTTCGTTGGCCCGCGCCTGCAGCGCCAGCAGTTGCGGCAACAGCGCTTGTTGCGCATCCAGCAGTTCCAGGCGCTGGCCCAGATAGGCCACCGGTACGTGCAGCGCACACTGTCCGCCCGGCGGCGCCAGCGCCGCACAGAGCACCTTGAGCAAGGTGGATTTGCCGCTGCCGTTGGCGCCGGTCAGGCCTATGCGCTGGCCGCCGGCAATGACCAGGTCCAGCGGCCGGCCCGCGGCCAGGCCGTAGGGCAGTATCACCTGATCCAGCACCGCGGCGCGCCTCGGCGCCGCGGCCGCGGCCGCGGCCGGCGCGAACACGACGATGTCCTGCTCCGGCTCTACGCGCTGCGCCGCCGCGCTCACCTGTGCTGCCAGTGCTTCGCGTCGCGCGGTCTGCTGCTGGTCCAGGCGGCCGGCACTCTGCTCGCTGCGCTGTTTCTGCAATCCCAGCAGTATCGGCGCCTGATTGGCCTGGCGGCCTTCGCGCTGGCCGCGGCTCTGCCGGCGCTGCTGGCGTTCGCGCTGTTCGCGCAGCTCCGCCTCGCCGCGGCGCCGTTCCAGCCGCGCCCGCGCCAGTTCCTGCGCCGCCTGGCCGCGTTCTCCGGCGCGGCGCGCGACATGGAAATCGTAGCCGCCGCCGTAGTCATGCAATCCCGCAGCGGAAAGTTCCACGATGCGCTGCATCGTGCGCAGCAGCTCGCGGTCGTGGCTGACCAGCAGCAGGCCGCGCGGCCACTCCCGCAGCCGGCGCTGCAGCAGCTCGCGCTGGGCGCGATCCAGGTGATTGCTGGGTTCGTCCAGCACCAGGAAATCCGCTTCTGACAGCCAGGCGCCGGCCAGCGCCACGCGCGTGAGTTCGCCGCCGCTCAGGCTGTGCGCCGGCTGCTCCGCGGCGAGGTGTCCCAGATCGTGCTCGCGCAACACCGCCTCCAGGCGCTGGCGCATATCCCAGTGTTCGCCGACGCGGTCGAAATCCGCCGCCGCCGTGCTGCCGGCCTCAATGCGCGCCAGCGCGGCGAGCACCGGCGCCACGCCGGCCACCTGGGCCACCGTGGCTTCCGCCGGCGGGACGATCTGCTGAGCCAGGTAATGCACGCGGCCATTGCGCCGGCAGCGTCCGGCAGTGGGCTCCAGCCGGCCGCAAAGCAGTTGTGCCAGCACCGATTTGCCCACGCCGTTGCGCCCGATCAGCGCGGTGCGGCGCTGGTCGAGTTCGAGGTCGATAGCGGAAAACAGCGTACGCCCGTCGGGCAATACGAACGCGGCGCGTTGCAGCGCCAACGAAGGATTCGTCATGCAGACTCCAGCAGATGCCAGGACACGATCCACCCACGCGGGATGGTCTCGATCAGGCCGTCGCGCGGACGGCGGCATCACTGGCGCATTGGACGAATACCTCGTGCAGCAGGGAAGGAACGCCCATGGTAGCCCGGCCGTGCACGGCGCGGCAACGCGCCGGCGCTGCGACTTTGGGCGGGATTGTTTCCGCGCCGCGCGCCCACAGGTGGCGGCTCTGGCGCGCACATCCGCGCACCACTGACTTCCCCGCGGCGCGCCAGCGGCCGCAACCGCAGCAGCGACGAGGCAGCGATGACCCAGCTTTCCATACTCGAACTCGGCCGTGTCCGCGAGGGATCCGACCGCCGCGCCGCCCTCGACGAAGCGCGCAACCTCGCCCGCCACGCCGAAGACTGGGGCTATCGCCGCTTCTGGGTGGCCGAGCACCACAACATGCCGACCGTGACCACCGCGGCAACCTCGCTGGTGATCGCCCATGTCGCCGCCGGCACGCGCACGATACGGGTCGGCGCCGGCGGCATCATGCTGCCCAACCATGCGCCGTACGTGATCGCCGAGCAGTTCGGCACCCTGGCCACGCTGTTTCCGGGCCGCATCGACCTGGGCCTGGGCCGCGCGCCGGGCACCGATCAGCTCACCCTGCGCGCGCTGCGGCGCGATCCGGCCAGCGCCGACCGCTTCCCGCAGGATGTACAGGAACTGCAGGCCTGGCTCGGCCCGGTGCAGCCCGGCCAGCGCATCGAGGCCGTGCCGGGCTCGGGCACCGAAGTTCCCTTGTGGATATTGGGATCAAGCCTGTTCGGCGCCCAGCTCGCCGCGGAGCTGGGTCTGCCCTACGGCTTCGCCTCGCATTTCGCGCCGGACGCGCTGGACACGGCGCTGCGCATCTACCGCGAGCGCTTCAAGCCCTCGGCCCAGCTGGAACGGCCCTACGTGCTGGTCGGCGTCAACATCATCGCCGCGCCCACCGATGCGGAGGCGCGCTTCCTCGCCACCTCACAGCAGATGTCCTTCACCGACATGTTCCGCGGCGCGCGCCGGCTGACCCAGCCGCCCATCGCCGATATCGACAGCTACTGGACGCCGCAGGAAAAGGCCCAGGCCTCGCACATGCTCGCCTGCAGCATCGTCGGCGCACCGGACACGGTGGGCGACGGCATGCAGGCGCTGCTGCAGCGCACCGGTGCGGACGAGCTGATGATCGTCTCGGACGTGTTCGATCCCGCCTTGCGGCTGCGCTCGTTCGCGTTGATCGCGCAAGCCGCCGGTATCGGCCGGCGCGGCAGCGAGAGCTAGCAGCCAGCTCCGCCGCGCACGCTCGACGCGGTCAGTGCAACGCAAATTCCGCCAATGCCACGCACCGCAGCGGCCGACAACGGCATCGCCCGACGACTGGCTTCCATGCTCCGGTCTTGGCCGCCGCAACGGCAAGACCCGCCTCGGAACGTGCCGGCAAAACAACGCATCGGCCGTCGATTACAGCGGGGAATCAAGCGATTGCACTACAAATCCAGAAGCGGGCGCAACCGTGCCGGCCGCTCGGCGCGGCGCGCGCGGCCGTGCCGCCGGTAACTTTCCGTCCGCTGTCATCCGGCGCCGCCAGGGCGTTTCTTTGACGCGCCGCTGAATCCTGCGTACGGTAGCCCTTGTGCGCTCGCACGGGGAACCGGTCCGCCTCGCGGTCCGGAAGTTGCGAAGCACCGGCCAACTGGAGATTGACTGCGACAGCCTGCGGCTGCCGCGTTGCGGAGTCGACACCAATCATTCAGCCATCCGGAATGGGGGACGCTCGCCGTGCGCAATTCGACAAAAATCCTTTTCGCCAGCTTTTTACTTTTCATCAACCTCAGCGGCATCGCCGCCGCCCAGACCTTCGTCGCCGGCCCGGGCCTGGCCCTGGCAGTTCCCGACAACGGCTACAACGGCACCCAGGGCAGCATGCTCTGCAATACCCTCGCCGTGCCCAGCGGCGGCGGCGACACGGTCGCCAGCGTGACGGTGAACATCGCCATGGTGCACAGCTTCGTCGGCGACCTCACCATCAAGCTGATCAGCCCGGCTGGCACGGTGGTCACCCTGGTATCGCGTCCGGGCGTACTCGAAAGCGCCGACGACGGCAACGACGCCGTGGGCTTCGGCGAGAACTCCAATCTCGCCATCGCCAACCCGCTGCTGTACGACGATGCGGCACCCAACCCGTCCGAACAGATGGGCAAGATTCCCAGCGACCTCGCCACCGGCGACACCATCTGCGCCTTCGCCGGCTCGCCCTGTACCTATGCGCCCTCGCCCGGCGCCGCCACCGCCGGCAATCTCGGTTCGCTGGCCGGCCAGAACAAGGTCGGCAACTGGCAGCTGTGCATTGGCGATTCGGCTTCCGCCGACACTGGCTCGCTGGACGGCTGGACCCTCACCCTGGGCACAACGCCCGTGACGCTGCAAAGCTATTCGGTGGATTGAAGCAACAGCGTCATTTGAGCAAAAGGCGCAGGCAGCCGCTGCCTGCGCTTTTTTCGTTACCCGGCCATCCGAATCAGCCCATGTCTTCCCTGCCCGCCCTGCTCAGCGAGATCCGCGCCTGTACCCGCTGCGCGGAACATCTGCCGCTGGGACCACGGCCCGTGCTGCAGGCGCAGGCATCGGCACGCATCCTGATCGCGGCGCAGGCGCCCGGACGCAAGGTGCACGCCAGCGGCCTGCCCTTCGACGATGTCAGCGGCAACACGCTGCGCCGCTGGCTGGGCATCTCGCGCGAACAGTTCTACGACGCGCGCCGCATCGCCATCGTGCCCATGGGTTTCTGCTATCCGGGCAGCGGCAGGTCCGGCGATCTGCCGCCGCGGCCCGAATGCGCGCCGGCCTGGCGCGCGGCGCTGCTGGCGCAGCTGAAACAGGTGCAGCTGCGTCTGGTGATAGGCCGCTACGCGCAGGCTTACCACTTTCCCGGTCATACGCAGTCGCTGACTGCCCTGGTCGCCGCCTGGCGCACGCAGTGGCCCACGCAGCTGCCGCTGCCGCATCCCAGTCCGCGCAACCGGCTCTGGTTCAAGCGCAATCCCTGGTTCGAGAGCGAGCTGGTGCCGCTGCTGCAGGCGCGCGTGGCGGAGCTGCTGGAAAACTGAAACGGCATCCGCGCCTGGAACAGCGCGCCGGCAACGTTCACGGCGCGCTGTCTTCCACTCCGATGAAACGACAAAGGGGCCGCGCGGCCCCTTTGTTCTTGCACCCGCCGGGCAGTCGCGCTCAGCGCTGTTCGATGGGCACGTAGGCGCGGTCGTCCGGTCCGACGTAGTTGGCGCTGGGACGGATGATCTTGCCGTCGATGCGCTGCTCGATGATGTGTGCGCTCCAGCCCGAGGTGCGCGCGATCACGAACAGCGGCGTGAACATCGGCGTGGGCACGCCCATCATGTGGTAGCTGGAGGCGCTGAACCAGTCGAGGTTGGGGAACATCTTCTTCAGGTCCCACATCAGCGTCTCTATGCGCTCGGACACCTCGAACAGGTTGCGGTTGCCGCCGTCCTCGCACAGGGCGCGGCTGATGTTCTTGATGATGGGGTTGCGCGGATCGGCGATGGTATAGACCGGATGGCCGAAGCCGATGATGATTTCCTTCTTCTCCATGCGCGCGCGGATGTCGGCCTCGGCCTCGTCCGCACTGCGGTAGCGCGCGATGATGTCCATGGCCACTTCGTTCGCGCCGCCGTGCTTGGGCCCGCGCAGCGCGCCGATCGCGCCGGTGATGGCGGAATAGAAATCGCTGTTGGTGCCGGCGATGACGCGGGCAGTGAAGGTCGAGGCGTTGAATTCGTGCTCGGCGTAGAGAATCAGCGACTGGTCCAGCGCGCGCTGGTGCAGGGCGCTGGCCGGCTTGCCGTGCAGCAAGTGCAGGAAATGCGCGGCGATGGTCTCGTCGTCGGTCTCGGTGTCGATGCGGCGGCCGTTGTGGCTGTAGTGGTACCAGTACAGCAGGATGGAACCGAAGCAGGCCATCAGGCGGTCGGCAATATCGCGCGCCTCGGAAATCGGATGGGCTTCCTTTTCCGGCAGCACGGTGCCCAGCACCGAGGCGCCGGTGCGCATCACGTCCATGGGATGGGTCGCCGCCGGCAGCAGTTCCAGCGCGGCCTTCACCGGCTGCGGCAGGCCGCGCAGGCGCTTGAGCTTGGCGCGGTAGGCCTTGAGTTCCGCCGCGGTGGGCAGGTGCTCGTGCACCAGCAGATGGGCGACTTCTTCAAACGTGGCCTTTTCCGCCAGATCGGCGATGTCGTAGCCGCGATAGTGCAGATCGTTGCCGCTGCGGCCCACGGTGCAGACCGCTGTGTTGCCGGCGGCCACGCCGGACAGGGCCACGGACTTCTTGGCCTTGGGAAGAACTTGTTGTGCCGCTTCGCTCATTGTGCACCTCGGGAAATATCCTGAAAAACGTTCGCAGCCAGGCAGCCAGGTCCTGCTGCGTATCCCACAACCCCGCCAGAGGTCCGCTGCGCGGGCCTTTGGCCGCCCCCTTCGACTCAAAGGGGCTCCAAAATCAGAAGCCGCTTGCGGCTCGATTTCGGGAATCTTCAATCATTGAATTCCTCGGCTTCATTGCGTGCGCAGTGGTTCACGGGCCGGTAGTCGTTGGCGCCGCTGGTCGTGGTGCCGACCCACCAGCATTCATCCAGCGTGGAGCAGAAGCACATGCGCCTGTCCATGCGCTGGAGGATCGGACGTACGCGGTCCCAGACGGGTTTGTCGGGGAAGCTCGCCATTACGTAGCGTTCGCCGCCGCTGATGATGGTGCCGTTGACGGTGGACTGGACGTAGTCGGCCGGAGTCACGCCGAGGATCTTCTCCAGTTCCTTCCAGTCGTGCACCACAGCACCGTCGACGGTGACGCGCACGCTGCGGATCAGCGCCGGGCCTACGCCCTTGTTCATCACCAGCACTTCCTGCAGGCTGCCGGAACTCATCAGCTGCAGCCGCGGCCAGACCTGGGCGCGCACCTGTTGCTGCTGCAGCATGGCCGTATACGCCGACACGCACAGGGCGAGCAGGCCGACCAGGGTCGCGATCACGGCGGAATACGCGGCCCAGTCGCGCTTGCGCGGCGGCTCCGGCGGCGGCAGGGTTTCGGGTTCCTGGGTCATTGACGGAAATCCTCGGCGCTGCGCGGGCACTGGGTCACCTGGCGGCGCTGCTTGAGGCTGTCCGTCTCGCGCTCGTCCAGCTGCCAGCAGTCGCCGAGGGTGGAGCAGTAGCACACGGCAACGTCTATGCGCCGGTACAGCGGATCGAACTGGCGGAACTGCGCCTCGTCGCGGATGGCCAGCTGCTGCACCAGACTGCCGGCAGGGATCACGATGCCGCCGACGGTGGAATAGGGCGGCAGCGGATCGAACTTCAGTCCCAGCGCGGCGAGGATGCTGTTCCAGTCCGGCTGCGGCTTGCCGTCGACGAACATCTGCACGGTCTCTATGCGCGCCGGGCCCACGCCCTTATTCGCCAGCAGCACGTAGCGGCCCGACTGGGACAGGCCGCTTTCGATGTAAGGCCACACCTGCGCGCGCACCTGCTGGTGCTGCAGCCAGGCGGTATAACCCGACACCAGCAGCGCCAGCAGGCCGATCAGCGCCGCGATCACAGCGGAGACGCCGTTCCAGTCGCGCCGGCGGCGCGCTGAATGATCCGCCCCGGGCGCCGCCTCGCTCATGTCACTCGCCGGACTTGGCGAACAGTTCGTCAAGCTTGCGCTCGTAGGCGTGGTAGCCGAGGAAGTCATACAGCGCTTCGCGCGTCTGCATGCTGGGCACCGCCGCCTTCTGCGTGCCGTCGCGGCGCACCGTCTCGTAGAAATTCAGCGCGGCCTGGTTCATGGCGCGGTAGGCGCCGCAGCAGTACAGCACGATGTCGACGCCGGCGCCGCCCAGTTCGGTCGTGGTGAACAGCGGGGTCTGGCCGAATTCGGTGATGTTGGCCAGGATCGGCACCTTCACCGCATCGCGGAACTGGCGGTACTGCTCCAGGGTGTAGATGGCCTCGGGGAAGATCATGTCGGCGCCGGCCTCGACGCAGGCCTGGGCACGTTCGATCGCCTTCTCCAGACCTTCCACCGCGATCGCGTCGGTGCGGGCCATGATGACGAAGCCGGGTTCCTGGCGCGCGTCCACCGCAGCCTTGATGCGGTCGACCATCTCGTCCTTGGGCACGATGGCCTTGCCCGGGCGATGTCCGCAGCGCTTGGCCGCAACCTGGTCTTCGATATGCATGGCGCCGGCGCCGGCCTTGATCAGCGAGCGCACGGTGCGGGCGATGTTGAAGGCGCCGCCCCAGCCCGTGTCCACGTCGACCAGCAGCGGCAGCGAGCAGACGTCGGTGATGCGGCGGATATCGGTCAGCACGTCTTCCATGGTGCTGATGCCCAGGTCCGGCATGCCCAGGGAGTTGGCAGCCACGCCGCCGCCGGAGAGATAGATCGCCTTGAAGCCGGTGCGCTCGGCCATGCGCGCGGCATAGGCGGTGATGGTGCCGACGACCTGCAGCGGCTGTTCGGCGGCGACTGCGGCGCGGAAACGCGCGCCGGCACTGAGGTTCTGGCTCATCGGATGCTCCGCTCAAAGAGCGCGATTTTAAGCCAGTTCGGCGATTTGGGCAGCCCGGGCGTTGGTAGGGGTCAAATTGGGGTGGATTCGGGATTCGGGATTCGGGATTCGGGATTCGGGATTCGGGATTCGGGATTCGGGATTCGGGGTTCGGGATTCGGGGTTCGGGGTTCGGGGTTCGGGGTTCGGGGTTCGGGGTTCGGGGTTCGGGGTTCGGGGTTCGGGGTTCGGGGTTCGGGGTTCGGGGTTCGGGGTTCGGGGTTCGCAGGGAGTGTGCGGCGGAATCCGGAGTTTCTTGCTAGTGAAATTTGCCGGATTTCTTAGAGAAAAAGCGGGAAGCGCCCTCTCCCCCAAGCTCGCTTGGGGAGAGGGCTTTCCCGCTCCGCACCGACACCCGCCTCAGCACCAACGCCGGCCCCAGCATCGACACCCGCCCCTACATCCGCCCCCGGCTCCCCTATCCCCTACAGCGTCAGAAACCCCAGATCCCGACTCGCGAAATTCCCCAGGTTCGGCAGGATGTCGTCGATGCCGCCCTCGCCCAGTCCGAACCAGCGCGCCAGGGTGGCGGCGTACTGGTCTACCGACAGGGTCGGAATCAGCTGCCCGTAGCCCGCGTCGTCCGGGTTGCCGCTCTGCGCCAGCGAGGGCATGCGGCCGTAGAAGCGCTGGCCGCGCACGGCGCCGCCGACGACGAAATGGTGGCCGCCCCAGCCATGATCGGTGCCGTCGCCGTTGATGGATACGGTGCGGCCGAAATCCGAGGCGGTAAAGGCGGTGACATTGCTGCCCAGGTTCAACTCCACCGTCGCGTCATGGAAGGCCTTGAGGCTGCGCGAAAGATCGCCCAGCAGGCCCGGATGCACCGCCTGCTGGCTGCCGTGCGTATCGAAACCGCCCAGGCTGACGAAGAAGATCTGCCGGCGCAGGTTCAGCACATTCCGCGCCTTGATCAGCCGCGCCACCATGTGCAGCTGGCGGCCCAGGCGGCTGACCGGGAACACCGTGGCCACGTCGCCGGCCGTGTTCAGCGCCGCGCCTATGGCCTGGTAGTTGGCGATGGCGCTGTTGAGCGCGCCGGCGTAGGCGCGTTCGAACACATGCGCCTGCGTACCCTGCTGGCGCAGCGCGTTGAACGCGGCGATGCCGGCGTCGTTGTTCCAGGCGTCGAGATAGCCGATCTCCTCCACGCCGTAGGAACTCATCACGTACTGATTGACCACGTCGCCGCGCTGAAAAAGCGCCTGGCTTTCCAGCGACACCAGCATGGACTGCTGCTGGTTGGGATTGCCGCTGTGCATGAGATCGGCGATGCGGCCGCCCCAGCCGCTGGCATTGCCGTCGTCGGGGCGCGAGGTCTGCCAGATGATGGCCTGGTCCTCGTGCGAGAACAGCTGCGGCGGCAGCGGCACGCTGCCGGCGATGTACTGCGCCTGCGTGGTCGGGCGCACCAGGGTGCCGACATTGGCCACGACGGCGGCCTGGCCGTTGTTGAACAGCCCGGCCAGCTCCGGCATCTGCGGATGCAGGCCGTACTGGGCGGAATCGCCGGGCAGGCCGTCGGCCAGAGGCTGCAGCGCGATGAGATCGTTCTGCGGCAATGCCAGCGCGCCGCGCGAGGCGGCGTAGACGGCGTGGTGACTGGCATCGCGCGGCACCACGGTATTGAAGCTGTCGTTGCCGCCGTGCAGGAAGACGCAGACCAGCGCCTTGTAATCGGGAAAGAGGCTGCCCCGGCCGGCGGCCACGGCGGCATTGAGCAGGCCCAGGCTGCCCAGCGCGGAACATGCGCCGGCGCCGCCCAGGGCGCCGTGCAGGCAGGTACGCAGGAAATCGCGGCGACTGTGTCTCATGGGCGCGTCCTCACTTCTGTATCGCATATTCGGGCGAGTTCAGCACCAGGTACAGCGCATGCTGCACCCGGTCGCGGCCGCCGTTGTCGTTGGGCAGGGCGTTGAGCCGGGTCAGCAGGACGTCGCGCATGAACGGCGACATCTGGCCGGACATCAGCAGCAGGTTGAGCCGGTCGATCAGCTGGCCGGGCTGGGCGGCGAGCGGATTCAAGGTCGCGCCGTAGTCCATCAGCAGCTGGTCCGGATCCTGCGCATAGCTGTAACTGCTGCCGACGTAAAAGTAGAAAATGCGCCAGTCCAGATCATTGGGCGTTGCCACCAGCATGGTATCGGTGGCGATCTGGAATTCCGGCGCGACCAGGCCCAGGTCGCGGACCTCGCCCGGCGGCTGGTAGCTGGGGCGGAAGAAATTGAACACGCTGGGCGAGCGCAGCGGCGCCTGGCCGTACCATTCCGACGGATCGATCAGCAGGTTGATGCGGCCGTTGGCCGAGCGCGGCGCGGTGATGCGCCACAGCTGTACCAGCTTGAGCAGCGGCTCGCGCAGCTTGCCGTAGCGGTCTGCGTTGGCGCCCCAGTGGCCGTTGCGCGCCTCGGTATCCAGCAGTATCGCCTTCACCACCGCGCCCAGGTCGCCGCGCACGCCGGTGCCGTTGTCGACGAACTTCGCCGCGACGCGGGCCACGTAGGCCGGGCTGGGATTGCTGGTGACCAGGCGCTGGATCAGCTGGCGCGCGATGAACGGCGCGACGTTGGGATGGCCGGCGATATTGTCCAGCGCCGCGGCCAGCTCGGCCTGGGCCGTGCCCGGAGCGAGCAGCCCCCCGGGCAGCTGGACCTGATCGTAGACCAGCAGTTGCTTGGTGCTGCTGTTGTCGTGGTAGGCCTCGAACGGCAGCATGGCCTCGCGCACCGAGGCCGAGGCCGGATCGTGGTATTCGCCCACGCAGTCCGGATATTCGGCGCTGGAGCAGTTGTTGTAGTTCCAGCCGGTGAACACATGGGCGAAGCCGCGCACGGTGTTCTGGTTGTAGGTCGGCACCGGCTGGCCGTTGACCAGTATCGGCACGCCGCCGGGGTCGAGCTGCTTCAGGCCGATTGAAAACAGCTGCAGGATTTCACGCGCGAAATTCTCGTCGGGACGTATGTTCAGCGCCGCGTCCGGCTTGCGGTTGCCGATCATGGACAGGTACACGCCCATGGCCGGATGCAGGGTCACGTCCTGCAGCAGCTGGCGGTAATTGCCGAAAGCGTTGCGCGCGAGCATGTCGTGCCAGCTGGCCAGCGACCACGCTTGCAGCTGCAGGCCGGCGTTCTGGTCGGAGACGACGAAGATCTCCGACAGGGCGAAGGCCACGCGCTGGCGCAGCTGGTCGCGATGCACCAGCGGCGGATTGCTGGGGTCGTACAGGCCGACCGCATTGATAAGCCAGGCTTCCAGCCGCTGCGGCTGGTAGACGCCGTTCTGGCCCGGGGGCCGCGTCGAAACCCAGTCCAGATACGGTGCCTGGTAGGACGGCGCCGCGGCGAACTGTTCGGCGAACCAGGCGTCGTAGCCGATCTGGCGCAGGTGCTGAATGTCGTCCAGGGTCGCGCCGAACGTGGCCTGGTTGAGGAAGCGCGCGGCTTCCTGGTCCGTATGCGGGCCGCTGGCGGCGGATTCAAAGCCGCTGCGCAGCATGGCGTCGGGCCGATGGCTGAGCTGCGCACCGGCCGTCGTCGCCGCCAGCAGCAGCAGGCCGGCGGCAGCGGTGCGCCAGCGCGCGCGGCCGCGGCTTGCCTTCCCTGTATTCATATCCGTTCTCCCGTTGTGTTGCGCACCAGGCTGCAACGCCGCGCGCCGGGGCAACCGAACGCGGCAAAACGCGGCGCCGTTCACAGATCCGCCAACGGGCGCGGCAAACCGCGAAATGCGTCACCCGGGCAGCGTGGGCGCAAGGCTCGGACTGGTGCGGAAGCGGCGTCGTGACGGCGGGCGCGTTATGCGCGGCGCGGCGGACGGACGGCGCGGCCGGATGCCTCAGCGGCGGCGCGGTCCAGTGCAGGAGCGCGGCGCAGGCCGGTAGCCGGACGACGGCGCGGCGTACTGGCGCACACGGGTACGCCGGACGGATAGCGCAACGACGGCGTGCGGTTCGGCAACCGGCGGTCGCCGGACCGATGCGGCCGGCGACCGCGATGCAACGATGCCGGTCTGCGCCCGCCCGGCGCCGGCGACCGCCGGCGCGCGGGAAAACGTCTGAGGGCTCAGGATTTGCGCCGCGTCGCGGCTCGTCTGTCCGGCGCCGGTTTTCGCGCAGCGGGCTTGCCTGCCGCCGGCTTTCGCGCCGCGGGCTTGCCATTCGCAGACTTCTGCAGCGGAAGCTTGCCTGCCTTCGGCTTGCGCGTCTGGTCTGCCTCCCGCTTGCGCGGCGCCACCGCGGCGTCCGCAGCAACCGGCCTGGTCCGCGCCGTTGCACCGGCTGCGGCCGCCGGCCGCGCCGCCGTCTTCGTCCGCTTCGCCGGCGCAGTTCCGGCGCCTGCGCCAGCTTTGCCTCGTCGCGCCGCGCGCGGTGCCGGCGGCGGCGCCCACAGCTCGCGGTCCAGATTGCGGCCCCAGCCGAAATCGTCCAGCCGCACCCGGCCGCCTTCCACGCGCACGCCTTCGCCGATCAGGCGCGCGCGCTGCTCGCGGTAGGACGCGGACTGCGGCGGAAATGCAATACGACCATCGGAGCGCAGCACGCGGAACCAGGGCACTTCCAGGCCTTCGGGCACCTGGCCCAGCACCTTGCCGACCAGGCGCGCCCGGCCCGGCAGCCCGGCGCGGCCGGCGATTTCGCCATAACTGCTGACCTGGCCTGGCGGAATGCGCCGTATCGTGTCCCAGATGCGTTGCGCCGCTTCCTCGCCCGCAGGCGGTGCGGCCTCTTCCGCATCCTCGTTTGTCAAGCCTTGTTTCGCCATCCGTCCAACCCCACTGCCCCGCCTCAGCCCGGCGCCGGCACGGTAGCATACGGGCCATTCCCTACCTGGAGAGTTCATTCATGCACAGCTTCGAGCAAATCCGCTCGCATATCAGCGCCAAGCACCAGCTGCGCATCAACGACCCGTATCTGATCAGCTTCGACATGCTGCTGTCCGGCGGCAGCCGCCACCAGGGCATCTATCTGTCCGAGCTGGATCACGAGGACGGCCGCAAATTCCTGCGCATCTCCACGCCGATAGGCCCGCTCACCGGCATGGATGCCAAGCGCTGCCTGCGCTTCAACTGGGAACAGCGCGTGGGTTATCTCGCCGTCAGCGATCTGGACGGCTCGCCGTATCTGCAGCTGTGCGAGAACCGCCCGTACGAGAACCTGGTGGTCGAGGAAATCGATCTGCTGATCGCCGAGATGGGCCCGCTGGGCGACCGCATGGAACAGGCGATTTCGGCGGGCGGCGACGCATTCTGAGATCCGCGCGCAACGGCGCCCGGCTTGCAGCACTGCACGCCACCCGCGGCGACGGCGCGGCGGGTGGCGTCGATCTTTTTTGCCGCGATGCGCGCAAAGCGTATACGCGCCAACGCCGCAGAGCCTCTGGACGCCGTCCCTGGGTGCACGCGACCGGTGTTTCGCACACCGGGCATGGCGGCAGCTTTACCTCGCTGCACACCAGGCTGCGGCAACGCGGACAGCGGCCCTGCTCGTAGAAGCCAATGCGCCGCTGCCGTTGCGCATTGAAGCCGGCCAGTTCGACGATGACGTCATCCGGCGCCGAACAAGCCCACGTCGGCGACGATGTACTTGGTGAGGGATTGCACCGCGCCGCTGCTGTCGCGGAACAACTCGGCACGTTGCTCGAACACCTGGCTCACCGCAACGATGATGTCTTCGCTGCTCATGCCGGCGAGGAGTTCGACCAGTGCCCTGGTCTTGTCCTCGTCCGGCATGCTCTTTCGTCCTAGCGCTTGACCACGCCGTTGACCAGGCGCGCGATGCCCAGCGGATTGTCCTGCTGCAGCGCCGGCGGCAGCAAGGCATCGGGCACGTTCTGGTAGCACACGCGGCGCGCGAAGCGTTCGATCGCCGCGGTGCCCACCGAGGTGCTGCGCGCATCCGAACTGGCCGGATACGGCCCGCCGTGCACCATGGCCGCGCAGACTTCCACGCCGGTAGGCACGCCGTTCATCAGCACGCGGCCGGCCACATCGGCCAGCAGCTCCAGCAGCGGCGCGGCTGCGGCCTCATCAGCCGCATCGGCAAGCAGGGTCGCGGTGAGCTGGCCCTGCAGGCTGGCGGCGACAGCCAGGGTCTGCGCGGCGCTGTCGCTGCGCACGATCAGGCTGGTGGGACCGAACACTTCTTCCTGCAGCGCCGGTTCGGCCAGGAAGCGCGCGGCGGAAACCTCGAACAAGTTCGGTTGTGCACAACCGCGCACCTGCGCCGGCGCGACCAGCGCCGTGACGCCGTCGATATGACCCAGCTCCTGCGCGCCCTGGGCATGCCGGC
Source organism: Tahibacter harae (assembly GCF_024437735.1). Lineage (GTDB taxonomy): Bacteria > Pseudomonadota > Gammaproteobacteria > Xanthomonadales > Rhodanobacteraceae > Tahibacter > Tahibacter harae. Next base: position 295,432 of record NZ_JANFQO010000003.1, read on the forward strand.
CGGCAATGCCGGCGGTCAGCATGGGCGCGGCGGAAGAAGCCGTGAAGCGCGTGCGCAGCGCGTCGCGCAGCGCATCGCCGTCGGCACCGGCGGGAACCACCAGCAGGCCCGGGCTGGTGCAGAACTGGCCCACGCCCTGCAGCACGGAGGCATGCAGCTGTTCGGCGATGGCGGCGCCGCGCGCGGCCAGCGCCGCAGGCATCACGAAGACGGGATTGATGCTGCCCATCTCGGCGAATACCGGAATCGGCTGCGGCCGCGCCGCGGCCAGGTCCATCAGCGCGCGGCCGCCGGCGGTGGAGCCGGTAAATGCGACGGCGCGCACCGCCGGGTGCTGCACCAGCGCCTTGCCCACCTCCAGGCCCGCATCGAACAGCAGCGAGAACGTGCCCGGCGGAAAGCCGCAGCGCGCGACCGCCGCGGCGATGGCCGCCGCGGCGCGCTCGCCGGTGGCCGGATGGGCCGGATGCGCCTTGACGATAACCGGGCAGCCGGCCGCCAGCGCACTGGCCGTGTCGCCGCCGGCGACCGAGAACGCGAGCGGAAAATTGCTCGCGCCGAATACCACCACCGGCCCCAGGGCGCGGCGCAGCGAGCGGATATCCGGCCGCGGCAGCGGCTGGCGCTGCGGATCGGCGCTGTCGATGCGCGCATCGACCCAGCTGCCCTCTTCCACCAGGCCGGCGAACAGGCGCAGCTGGCCCACGGTGCGGCCCAGCTCGCCCGCGGCACGCGCGGCGGGCAATGCGGTTTCCAGCGGCACCAGCGCTTCCAGATCGCTGCGCGCGGCTTCCAGTTCTTCGGCGATGGCACGCAGCAGCGCGGCACGCTCAGTGCCGCTGCGGCGGGCCAAGTCCGGCGCTGCGGCCGCGGCCAGCTGCACGGCGCGCTCGACCTCCGCCGCGCTGGCGCTGTGGTAGGCCGGGGCCAGGGTCTCGCCGCTGGCGGGGTTCACGCCGTGGAAGCTGGCGCCGCCGGTTTCGCCGTAGGCGCCGCCGACCAGGGAAACGCCGCGCAGAAGGTAATTTGTCATTTCTGTAATTCCGGATCAGGAGAAACAGCCGCGGTCCACGCGGGGACCGCGGCGGGCATGGCGCAGGAGCAGTAGTGTAGATCCGCCGCCGCGACACGGCCGCGGCACTGTGCCGCCGCGGCCGCAACAGGCAATCCCTGCCGCGCGCCGGCGGCATCGCTTTGCGCACCACGAATACAGCAACGGCGCCGCAGCTTCCGCCGCGGCGCCGTGCAATTTACGCAGGCCGCCGCAATGGCGGCCGGGGCAGGCCGGCGCTTCATCCCAGCCAGCGTCCACGCCGCAGCCGCGCCCGCGGCGGCGGCAGAAACGCGGGCCGGTACAGCCCGGGCGGCACGGCAATTCCTGCCGGCAGGCCGTACATGCCGCGCCGCCGGCCGGTTCAGAGCGCGGGACGCTCGGCCAGCGCCTTGCGGATGATCGCCAGCGCTTCCTCGCGCTCGGCGCCGACCACTTCCAGACGCGGCGGACGCACGCGCTCGTGGCCCCAGCCCGCTTCCTGCTGGATCAGCTTGATCAGCTGCACGAACTTGACCACGGTATCCAGGCGCAGCAGCGGCAGGTGCCAGCGATACAGCGCGCGCGCCTCGTCCCAGCGGCCGGCCTTGGCCAGCTCGAACTGGGCGACGGATTCCTTGGGCAGCGCATTGACCGTGCCGGCCACCCAGAACTCCGCGCCGGCGGCCACGCCTTCGCAGACCATATCGTCGAGGCCCACGCCCACGCGCACGCGCTCGCCCAGCAGGGCGACCAGCGCGGTGACGCGGCGCGAATCGCCGCTGGATTCCTTCACCGCCTGCAGGTTGGGGAATTCCGCGGCCAGCTCGGCCACCTGGGCCGCGCTGAAATCGGTCTTGTAGGCCGGCGGGTTGTTGTACAGCATGCAGGGCAGATCGGTGGCGGCGATCACCGCCACGACATGCGCCTTCATCTCGCGCCAGTCGCTCGAATACACGTACGGCGGCAGCACCATCAGGCCGCCGCAGCCGGCTTCCTTGGACGCCTTGGCCAGGCGCACGGCCTCGTCGGTGGACAGCGCGGCGATGCCCGGGATCACCGGCACCTTGCCTTCGGTCGCGGCGACGCAGGTCTTGATAAGGGCCACCTTCTCGTCGAAGGTCAGGGTGGCGCCCTCGCCCAGCGAACCGCAGGGAATGATGCCGCGGCAGCCGTTGTCGATCAGCCAGCGCACGTGGCGGGCGACGAAGGCGTGGTCGATCTGCAGCGCGTCGTCGAACGGAGTGGTGATGGCGGGCAGCACGCCTTGCCAGATGGTGCTCATGTCGGATCCTGTGGTGGGTTTTCAGAACTGCTTGTTGCGGTGAAGCAGGCCAGGCTGGCCGGTGCCAGCGGCGGACGCGGGGTGGCCGCATTCCAGCCGAACAGGAACTCGGTGGCGGCGCCGCAGATGCGCCCCTGGCAATGGCCCATGCCCAGACGCAGCTGCAGCCGGGCCTCGCGCGTGCCGGTGCAGGTCGCAGCCGCGCCGTAACGCACGTTTTCGCAGCGGCAGAGCACGGTGTCGGGCTCGGCCAGGCGGCGCAATTCGTCGCGCAGCACGAAATGGCGGCGCAGGTTCGCGGCGAAGCGGTCGCTCTGGCGCCGCCGCGCCAGCGCCGCCCCCGCCAGCTCGGCCCGGCCGGCCGCGGCGCAGCCGGCGATCTCGCCCTGCGCCAGCGCCTGGTCCACGCCGCCTATGCCGGTGCCTTCGCCGGCGCAGTAGACGCCGGCGACCGAGGTGTGCTGGTGACCGTCGACCCAGACCGCGCCGTCGCGCAGCTCGCAGCCCAGCGCGCGCGCGATGTCGGTGTTGGGCAGCAGGCCGAAGCCGACGGCGAGCGCGTCGCAGTGGATCTGCTCGCGGTGCGAACCGCTGGCCAGGGTGACGCTGCGCACGCGGTCGTCGCCGTCGGCATGCGCCACCCAGGTATTGCCGCGGTAGCGCACGCCGGCCAGGCGGCGCGCCAGTCCAGCGGCCTGTGCCAGCTTGCGCGGATGGCGCAGCAGGCCGGCGCCGAAGCCGGCGAGATCGCGCCAGCCGGTCTGTTCGGCGATGCGCACGATTTTCGCGCCCAGGCCGCGCAGCGTGGCCGCGGCGGCCAGCAGCAGCGGGCCGCTGCCCGCGATGACGATGCGCTGGCCGGCCACCGGCCAGCCGTTCTTGGCCAGCACCTGCAGACCGCCGGCGCCGAACACGCCGGGCAAGGTCCAGCCGGGGAACGGCAGCAGGCGTTCGCGCGCGCCGCCGGCGATCACCAGGCGTTCGCAGCGCACGCGCAGCGGACCGCTGTCGCCGTCGAACACGGCCAGGCCGGGCGCCGGCAGATCGATCAGGCGCAGGCCGTAGCGCGTTTCCACCGGGCTGGCGCGCAGCGCACCCAACCACTGGCGCGCGGCAGGATCCGTCGCTTTGTTCCATTGTCCACGCCAGATCTGTCCGCCCGGCTCCGCCTGCATGTCCACCAGCAGGGCGCGCGCGCCGGCGCGCTCGGCGCTGACCGCCGCAGCGATGCCGGCGGGGCCGGCGCCGACGACCAGGATCTCGGTGCGCAGTTCACGCATCACGGCTTATCTCCATGCCTTCGCGCACCCGTACCAGGCAGCCCAGGCGCTCCACGCCATCGATGCGCACGCGGCACTCAAAGCACACGCCCATGCCGCAGCAGGCCGCGCGCGGCGTGCCGTCCAGGCTGTGGCGGGTGCTGCTGAAGCCGGCGCTGCGCAGCGCCGCCGCGACGGAACACTCCGCCGGCACCTGAATTTCCACTCCATCCACCCGCACACACAGTTCAGGCGGCATGGCTTACCTGTGCGGCAAAGCGCGCCGGAGCGTAGGGCGCGGCGTCGAACGGCAGCGGCTGGTCGAACAGCTGGGCGGCGAGCAGGTCGGCCGTGCCCAGCGCCGTGGTCACGCCCAGGCCTTCGTGGCCGCAGGCCAGCCACACGCCGGGACGCGCCGGCCAAGGGCCGATCAGCGGGCGGTGGTCGGGCGTGGTCGGGCGGAAGCCGGTCCAGGCGCGCAGCGCGGTCAGGCTGCCCAGGCCGGGCAGGAAGGCCTGCGCGCGCTCGACCAGGCGCGCCAGCAGGCGCGGTGTGACTTCGCAGGAAAGATCGTCGAACTGGCGCGTAGACCCCAGCAGCAGCTGGCCCGAAGGCCGCGGCTGCACATTGAAGGCTACCGATTCGCCATCGCCGCCGTGGGCGCTCTGGATATAGCCCAGCTCGACCAGCTGATGATTCACCGTCGGCGCCAGCCGCGTGGTAATCAGCAGATGGCCCTTGCGCTTGCGCACCGGCACGCTGCACAGCAGCTCCGGCGCAGCGCAGCCGTTGGCGACGATGACGCGCGGCGCGCGCAGCTCGCTGCCGTCGGCCAGTATCACCCCGCCGTCGACCAGGGTGCGCACATTCACGCCGGCGCGCACATCGGCGCCGGCCGCGGCGGCGCGGCGGGCGAGGAAGGCGGCGGCGACCGGCGGATACACCACCGCATCGGCCGGCACGCGCAGGCCGCCGGCCAGGCCGGGCGCCAGCGCGGGTTCACAAAGTTTCAATTGCGCTTCATCCACGAGTTCACTGGCGATGCCGGCGGCGGCCAGGCGGCGCTGCTTGTGCGCGGCCTCGGCCATTTCCGCCGCATCGCGCGCGATCCACAAGGTGCCGGTGGCGCGGTATTCCGCCGCCGCCGGCAGCTGCGGCGCAAGTTCGCGCCAGCGGGCGCAGGAATAGGCCGACAGGGCCAGTTCGGCCGGATCGTCGTCCAGCACCACCAGATGCCCCATCGAGGCCGCGGTCGCCGCGCCGCCGAGCACGTCGCGCTCCAGCAGGCAGACCGCGCGGCGCTCCCGCGCCAGCCGGTCGGCAATAGCGCAGCCGACGATGCCGCCGCCGATGACGATAGCGTCGAAGTTCACGCAAAACCCCAGGCGAACGGATCGGCCGGATCGAATACCAGCGTGGCCTCGGCCACGACATGGGCGCGGCCGCTGATCAGCGGCAGGATGCTGTCCTCGTCGATGCGGCGGTAGCGCGCCTGGAATTCGCTGCCGATCACGCTCTGCTGGCGCCACACCGTCTCCGGTGCGAGCTTGCCGTCGGCGGCCAGGCAGGCCAGCTTGGCGCTGGTGCCGGTGCCGCAGGGCGAGCGGTCGTAGGCCAGGCCCGGGCAGAGCACGAAATTGCGCGAATCCGCGCCGTCGGTGCCGGCGGCGACCAGTTCCACATGGTCGATCTCCGCACCGTCGCGGCCGCGTACGCCGCCGCGTTCCAGCGCCTGGCGGATCGCGCCGGAGCAACGCATCAGCGCGTCGATATTGCTGCGTTCTATGGCCAGGCCGTGGTCATCGACCAGGAAGAACCAGTTGCCGCCCCAGGCGATATCGCCGTGCACGCGGCCGTGGCCCGGCACGTCCAGCGCCACTGCCTTGGCGTGGCGGTAGCTGGGCACGTTGGCGATGGTGGTGCGGCCGTCCTCGCCGAGTTCCGCCGCAACCACGCCGACCGGCGTCTCGAACTGGAATTTGCCCGCTTGTATACGCCCCATGTGGCGCAGTGTCTCCACCACGCCGAGCAGGCCGTGGCCGCACATGCCGAGGTAGCCCACGTTGTTGAAAAACACCACGCCGGCTACACAGTCACTGCGCGTGGGCGCAAGCAGATAAGCGCCTACCAGTACATCCGAACCGCGTGGCTCGCAGGCGATGGCGCGGCGCCAGGCGTCGTGTTCCTGCGCCAGCAGGCTGCGCGCTGCGGCCGGGTCCAGCCCGGTCAGATCGGGGCCGCCGGCAACGACGACGCGGGTCGGCTCACCGCCGGTATGCGAATCAATGACGCGGATCTGGCTCATGCGCGGGAAGGATCAGGACAGTCACGAAATGCTAACCAAGCCTGCCCCAGGCGGATTGGCTGCTAGCCCTGCGGCCACGGGACGAATCGCACAATTTGCAATACGCGCACGCAGCTTCGACCAAAGTATACGTAGGGGTGGGGTTGGAGACTGGGGATTCGGGACTGGGATTCGCAGCAGCGCCAGTTGTCCGGCCGCTTGTTCAGGTTCGTCAAGAACTTGCCTCATGGATCGGTATGCCGCTCCAGCCCCTGTTTTCCTGATCCCCGATCCCGAATCTCCAATCCCTGGCCCCGGCTCCGGGGCAAAAAAAAACCGCGGCGCATCCGCGCCGCGGTTCAAGTGAGCACTGCGGACGGGCGCAGTGTGTCAACCCTTCATTGCCACTCGGCGGAAACCTCCACGCCGTCGAACGATGCGGTCTTGGGCTTGAGCATGATGAAGTTCCAGCCGGACGCCGGCGAATTCACCGTAATGGTTTCCACGTTGCCGGGCTGCTCCGAAGCGATGTCGTAGGTCGTGTCGTTCGGCCAGTCGCCGGCGCGGAAGTACATGTCCGCGTCGCCAGTGCCGCCCTTCATGCGCAGGGTCAGGGTGTTCTGGCCGGCCGGCATGTACACGATCAGGTAGTAGCGGTTGTTGGACTGGGCCACGGACAGGCCGCTGCGCTTGCAGCCGTTGTCGAGCTGGCGCACGTCGCTGAGCGTGCATTCCGGGAACTCGCCGCCGGTGCCGCCGCCCTCGCCATCGAAGTCGTCGGCGAAGATCGCATCCGGCGCGCTGCCGTTGCAGCTGCTGGTGTCGCCGTTGTTGGCCTTGAAGCAGACCAGCCAGGCGCGGAACTCGGCGTTGTAGCTGGTGCGGATCGGATCCACCCAGTTGGCGTAGCCCGGCGAGTAGTTGCCCGGACGGGAGATCGCGTACAGGCTGGTGATCTTGTCGCGGTGGCGCTCGAACATGAAGCGCGTGGCCAGATAGCCCCACTGGTAGGTGCGCGCATAGTCCGTGCTGTACTCGGTGTCGAACAGCTGGGCCAGGGTGAACTTGTCCGGGTTGGCCGCTTCGCTCACCGCCGTGTCGTAGCGCAGGTTGCGGTAGGAGTAGGACATGTATTCGGCGAAGCCCTCGATGTACCAGATCGCCGAATAGGGTGCGTCCATGGGCAGGGCGCCGAAGCCGCCGTACCAGTTGAAGCGGCCGTCCAGATAGTGGATGTACTCGTGAGTCAGGTTCCACACGTCGAAGGTGGGACGCAGCCACTCGGCCTCGTAGGCCAGGAAGCGGGCCTGGTTGGACGGGTTGGACGGATCGCCTTCGAGGTAGATGCCACCGTTGTTGGTGTCGTTGCCGAAGATGATGCCGGAATAGGTTTCATAGTCGGTGCTGGAATGGAAGATCACCATTTCCAGGCGGGTGTTGTTGTCGTTGGGCACCGGCGTGTTGCCGGTCTGGGCCTGGGTGTGGAAATAGCCTTCCTCGGCGCCGACGATGCTGCACACGGTGTCGAGCTGGGTCGAGGTCAGCGCCTGGCTGCGCACGCGCAGGGTCGGGCTGCAGTCGCGCGCATTGGCCGCGGGCAGGATCTGGGCTTCCAGGTCCTGGGCGAAGTTGCACAGGCCGTAGTAGCTGCAGTGGGCGTTGTCGTAGTAGTCGACCACGCTGGCGATGCGCACGAAGATGCCGCCGCCCGCGCCGCCCAGGGTGAACTGGTCGAGGATGCCCTTGACCTTGGGGTGCACCTGGTTGTGGAACGCGCTGGCCGTGTACTGGGTGAAGCGGCCCAGTTCGCCGGCAGCGTTCTGCAGCATGTATTCGCGGTTGGAACCCACGTCCGCAGCGCGGTTGTTGTTGATGAAGTTCACCAGCGTGTCGAGTACGCCGCTGCCGCTGCCCTGCACCAGGGTGCGGAAATCATTCAGATAGTGGCCGCGGAACAGCACCGTGAAGACGTTGTTGGTGGCCGACTTCATGTACCAGTAGCTGGCCCAGCTCGGACCATAGCGGTCGAGGATGCCGCGCACCGTGTTGAGCTGGCTCGCGTTCTCGCCGGAGCTGTCGATCAGGATGACGAATTCCGACAGGATCTCGCCGTGGCTGTCGTTGACGTCCTGGAAGTGGCTGTTGGCGACGAAGGCGTTGAGCGCCGGCTGGATCGCGTTGCGCAGCGCAGCGCCGTAGCTGCCGACCGAGGCTTCGTCATAGTACTGCACGTAATAACCCGCGCGCAGGAACATGATCAGCTCGTACATGCTGTTGCTGTTGTTGCCCGGATAGGTGGCCGCATCCGCCTGGATGGCGTTGGCGATGGTCACCATCTTGGCCTCGGCGAAGATCTGTCCCGCCGTGGTGCCGGTCACGTCGAACAGGCCGCCGGAGTAGTAGCAGGACTCGTCTGCCGCGCGGATCGCGGAAACCAGCGCCGCACCGCTGGCCGCCGCTATGCCGGCGATATCGCAGGTACCGCCGCGGCGGGCCTGTACCGGCTGGTCGTAGGATTGATACAAGTGGTCACGGCTGGAGGGCAGCGGTGCGCGCCGGTCCCACTCGATGGGAGTGGTCTGGATATGCGCCGCTTTGCCGGTCTGGACAGTGGCGGTGGCCGGGCCGGGCCGTGGATCCTGCGGACGCGCCGAGGCGCTCATGGGCAAAGCGGCGATAGCCAGGCACGCGGCCAGGCCTGCGCCGGCTTGCAAAAGCCGGTCAAACGAATACATTGGTTTCTCCCCGAACATCGTCTCGTGTGGATACAACTGCATCGGGCCCGGTGTTCCGGAGGCGGACACGCTGCAACGTGTCCGCCTCCACCTGACCTTTCGCAGGTCAAAATGTAGGTTTCGGCTACGACCATGGTCTAGCCGTTTACCCGCACAGGCACGAAACAATCCGCACAAACCGCGCGGTTCGCGCCGTTAGGTCATATTTATCGCCGATTGCGGCAGCGCAGCCGGCCAGGGGGAACACATGAACAATGAACTTGCACGTTGGCGCGAAGCATTCATGGCCCGCGTTGCCTCGCCGTGGTACGTGGAAACGCTGTTCGACCGCCTGCCCGACATCGTGTTCTCGGTGAAGGACAAGCAGGGCCGCTACGTCTCCATGAGCGAAGCCGCGGTGGTGCGCTGCGGCCTCAAGCGTAAGCAGGATGCGATCGGCAAGACCGCCTACGACCTGTTCCCGCGGCCGATGGCCGAACGCTACGCGCGCCAGGACGAGCGCCTGTTCAACACCGGCAAGCCCATCGTCGACAACCTCGATCTCACTGTGTATCGCGACGGCAGCGCCGGCTGGTGCCTCACCACCAAGGAGCCGCTGTACGACGGCCAGGGCCGCGTGATCGGCCTGGCCTGCATCTCCAAGGACCTCATCGAACCCAGCCGCGCCGGCCTGATCGATTCGGGCTTCGCCGACACGGTCGACTACATGCTGGAGAACTACGACCAGCCGCTGCGCATGGAAGACCTCGCGCGCCGCGCCGGCCTGTCGCAGGCGCAGTTCGAGCGGCGCATGAAGAAGATCTTCCACCTCTCCGCCGGCCAGTACCTGATCAAGGCGCGCATAGACCACGCCGCGCGCCTGCTCGCGGCGACCGCGCTGCCCATCGCCGAGATCGCCCAGCACGCGGGCTTTTCCGACCAGAGTGCGCTGTCGCGCCAGTTCCGCCAGGTCACCGGCTTCGCCCCGCGCCAGTACCGCCAGCTGATGCGGCCGGACGCCGAGGAATAGGCGCGCAGCCTCACCCCGCTCACGCGATCTCACGCACCTTCACACAGCGGTTCGCCGGGCTCTGGCGGCCGGGCTAAACTGCGGCGCAGCGCCCCTGCTCCGGATCCGCCCGTGCCCGCACGCCTGCTTGCCTTGCTGCTGTTGTGTCTCGCGCTGCTGCCGGCCCTGCCGGCGCGCGCGGCGGAACTGCTGGTATTCGCTGCCGCCAGCCTGAAACCCGCGCTGGAGGAAATCGCCGCGCTGCCCGAGGCCAGAGCCATCGCCGCGCTCAAGACCAGCTACGCCGCCAGTTCCGCCCTGGCGCGGCAGATCGACGCCGGTGCGCCGGCCGATATCTTCATCTCGGCCGACCTGGAATGGATGGACTGGCTGCAGCAGCGCGGGCAGGTGCAGGCGGACACGCGCTTCGTCCTCGCCGGCAACGAACTGGTGCTGGTTGCGCCGCGCGATGCGCGGCTCGCATTCAAGCTCGCCCCCGGCGCCGATATTGCCGCCGCGCTGGGCGAGGGGCGCATCGCCCTGGCCGAACCGGGCAGCGTGCCCGCGGGCAAGTACGCCAAGGCCGCGTTCGAGAAGCTGGGCCTGTGGCCGCAGCTGGAAAGTCGCTACATCGCCACCGAGAACGTGCGCGCCGCCCTGGCCCTGGCCGCGCGCGCGGAAGTGCCGCTGGCGGCGGTGTATCGCTCCGATGCCGTGTCCGAACCCGCCGTGCGCGTGATAGACACCTTCCCGGCCGGCAGCCACGAGGCCATCGCCTATCCCATCGCCGCCCTGCGCGGCCGCGACAGCGCCGCCACCAAGCAACTGTTGCAGTTCCTGCGCGGACCGGCGGCGCAGGCAGTGCTCCGCCGCTGGGGATTCAGCGTCGCGGGAACCACGCCGTAATGCCGCACGGAGCACTCAAGGCCGCTGCCGGCGGCCGCTGGCCCGCTGCGCGATGCTGAGCGCCGCGGAAATCTCGGCGCTGGCGATCAGCCTGAAAGTGGCCGTGCTCTGCGTGGCCATCGCACTGCCGTTCGCGCTGGCCCTGGGCCTGGCCCTGTCGCGGCTGCGCTTTCCCGGCAAGAGCGTGCTGGAAGCCCTGCTCAACCTGCCGCTGGTGCTGCCGCCGGTGGTCACCGGCTACGCGCTGCTGCTGCTGTTGGGCCGCAACGGCGCGCTGGGCGCCTGGCTGGCCGGGCTGGGCGTACAGTTCGCGTTCCACTGGAGCGGCGCCGTGCTCGCCGCCGCGGTGATGAGTTTTCCTCTTCTGGTCATTTCCATCCGCGCCGGCTTCGACGGCGTGGACCGGCGCCTGGAAGCCGCCGCCGAATCGCTGGGCGCCGGGCCTTGGCGGCGCTTCCTCAGCATCACCCTGCCGCTGTCGCTGCGCAGCGTCGCGGCCGGCTGCGTACTCGCCTTCGCCCGCGCCTTCGGCGAATTCGGCGCGACGATCAGCTTCGTCGGCAGCATTCCGGGCGAAACGCGCACGCTGTCCATCGCGATCTGGGAACTGCTGAACCAACCCGGCGGCGAAGCCGGACTGGGCCGGCTGGTGTGGGTCGCCCTCGCCGTCGGCGTCGCTGCGTCGCTGGGCGCGGCCCTGCTGGGCCGGCGCGCCCAGGCAAGGAGCGGCGAGGATGATTGAAGTCGATATTGCCTGGCGCACGCGCGATTTCGAGCTGCAGGTGGCCTTCACCTCGGATGCGCGCAACCTTGCTCTGTTCGGCCCTTCCGGCAGCGGCAAGACCAGTGTACTGCTGGCCGTCGCCGGCCTGCGCCGGCCCGAACGCGGCCGCATCGCCGTGGCCGGCCAGGTGCTGTTCGACAGCGCCGCGCGCATACAACTGCCCGCTTCGCGCCGCGGCCTGGGCGTGGTGTTCCAGGACGGCCGCCTTTTTCCACACCTGCGTGTTCGCGATAATTTGCTTTATGGAAACGGCAATGCCGTCCAGGCCGGCGCGCCGGTCGCCTTCGATACGGCAGTCGAACTGCTGGGCCTGACCGACCTGCTCGCACGCTGGCCCGGCTCGCTCTCCGGCGGCGAAGCCCGCCGCGTCGCCATAGGCCGCGCCCTGCTCTGCCGCCCGCGCGCCCTGCTGCTGGACGAACCCCTGGTAGGCCTGCACCGCGAAGCACGCAGCCAGCTGCTGCAATACCTGCGGCGCCTGCACGGCGAGATCGGCCTGCCTACACTGCTGGTCAGCCACCAGCCCGACGAGGTGCGTGCGCTGGCCGAAGATGTGGTGTTGCTGGACGACGGGCGGGTGGCGGGCAGAGTCAGGGCGGAGGACTTCGCCTGACATCCGGCCAAGGGAGGATATTGCACAAGGTCTGCTGACCGCGGCGGGCCACATGGACCAGCAGGCCGTCGGTCCCAATCTGCAGCCATTCGCCGGGACGGCTACGCGCGTGGATGCACAGGGTGGATTCGTCCCGCAGTGTGAGTATGGGTTGAACGGAATCCCCAGCCTCGAATTGCGAGCCGGAAAAGCCCTATCCCCCAAGCGCGATTACGCGCCCCGGGGGATAGGACCGAGTGAAGAGAGACGTCTCGGTCGCGGGAAAATCCGGTTCTCGCCGCTTCTTCGGGTGCTGAAGAAGCAGACGAAATTCCAATGCAGAGGCACGTTTATCGCCGCCCTCACCTCAGCCCATTCCCCCAAGCGGGCCTGGGGGAAAGGGAGCTTTCTGCTTTTCGGCGACGGCAATTCCCACTTGAAAAAGGATTCACAGCGCAGTCGCCGCGAACCATGAATCGCGGACCCTGAACCGCGAATCTCTAATCCCGAATCCCGCACCTACTTTTTCTTCGGCGCCACAATATCGGTACAAGTCCCCTCGTACACCTCCGCCGCCATTCCCACCGATTCGCTCAAGGTCGGATGCGGATGGATGGTCAGGCCTATGTCGGCCGCTTCCGCGCCCATCTCTATCGCCAGGGCGATCTCGGCGATCAGGTCGCCGGCGTTCGGCGCGACGATGCCGGCGCCGATGACGCGATGCGTAGCCTCGTCGAAGATCAGCTTGGTGAAGCCCTCGGTACGGCCTATGCCGATGGCGCGGCCCGAAGCGGCGTGAGGGAACTTGCCCACGCCATAGGCAATGCCCTGCTTCTTGGCTTCGGCCTCGGTGACGCCCACCCAGGAAATTTCCGGATCGGTATAGGCCACGCTCGGAATCACGCGCGCGACGAATTCGCTCTTGTGGCCGGCGGCGACCTCGGCGGCGACTTTGCCTTCATGGGTGGCCTTGTGCGCGAGCATGGGATTGCCGACCAGGTCGCCGATGGCAAAGATGTGCGGCACGTTGGTACGCATCTGCCTGTCCACCGGGATGAAGCCGCGCTCGGTCACGCTGACGCCAGCCTTGTGCGCATCGAGCTTGCCGCCGTTGGGCGAACGGCCGATGGCGACGAGCACGCGGTCGTACAAGGTCGGCTCCGGCGCCTTGTCGCCTTCAAAGGTCGCCAGCAGGCCTTCGGCCCGGGCTTCGATCTTTGCCACCTTGGTCTTGAGGTGGATACCGGCATAGCGCTTCTGCAGGCGCTGCTGCAGCGGGCGCACCAAGTCCGGATCGGCGCCGGGCATAAGCTGGTCCATCAGTTCGACCACGGTGACCTTGGCGCCCAGCGCCTCATACACGCAGGCCATTTCCAGGCCGATGATGCCGCCGCCGACGACGAGCAGGGACTTGGGCACTTCGGCCAGGTCCAGCGCATCGGTGGAGTCCATCATGCGCTTGTCGTCCCAGGGAAAGCCGGGCAACTTCACCGCCTGGGAGCCGGCGGCGATGATGGCGCTGTCGAAGCGCACCAGCTTCTTGCCGTCGGCCCCTTCCACTTCGATCTCATGCGGCGAAATGAACTTTGCCGTGCCGTTCACAACCGTGACCTTGCGCTGCTTGGCCATGCCGGCCAGGCCGCCGGTGAGCTGGCCGACCACGGCGGACTTGTGTTCGCGCAGCTTGTCCAGGTCGATGCTGGGCGCGCCGAAGCTCACGCCGTGGGCAGCGAACTGGCGCGCCTCGTCGATCACGCGCGCGGCGTGCAGCAGGGCCTTGGACGGAATGCAGCCGACATTGAGGCAGACGCCGCCCAGCACCGGATAGCGCTCGACCAGCACCACTTTCTGGCCCAGGTCGGCGGCGCGGAAGGCCGCGGTATAGCCGCCGGGACCGGAACCGATCACCACGACCTGCGCCTCGACATCGGCCTGGCGGCCGCTGGCGGCGGCGGGCGCAGGGCCGGCCGCGGCCGTTGCGGAAGCCGCAGCTGCCGCCGCCGCAGGCTTTTCCGCTGCGGCAGCGGGTTTCGCGGCGGCAGGCGCAGGTGCTGCAGCCGGCGCCGCCGCCGCCGCAGACGGCGCGGCGGCAGCCGCATCGGTTTCAATCAGCGCGACCACCGCACCCTCGGCCAGCTCGTCGCCGAGCTTGACCTTGATCTCCTTGACCACGCCGGCGACGGTCGAAGGCACTTCCATCGTGGCCTTGTCCGATTCCAGCGTGACCAGGCCCTGCTCTTTCTTGACCGTATCGCCGACCTTGACCAGGACTTCGATCACCGGGACCGACACGCCGCCGATATCCGGCACTTTGACTTCAGTCGTTGCCATTGTTCTGCTCCTTGTCCTGGGGTGCCGCGGCATGGCGGAAGCGCTGCTTCAGCGCATCGCGGCGCAAACGGAATTCGGCCAGCGCATCGGCGGCGGGCGCTGCGGCCGGCGCCGGATCGGTGGCGGGTTGAGTCTTTCCTTCAGCGGCAGCCGGTGTGGTTTCCACGGCCGGAGCAGCTGCTGCGCTTGTGTTCGTGGCGGTGCTGCTGTCCGACGGCGGCGCGACCGCAGTGCGGGTTGGCGTTGCCGCGGTCCGCGCCGCCGCGCGCGCTGCGATGGCCGCGGCGACGGATCTGGCGGCCTCCGAAGCAGCTGCGGCGGCGGCGGCCGCCGCGGCGGCCTTGGCCACCATCGGCGTCGCTGCCGCCGGCTTCGCCGCAACGGCTGCTGCGGCAGCCGGCGCCACCACAGGCACTGCCGTGACGTCCGGCGCCACGGCAATCCGCGCAGCCGCAGCGGCCGCCGTTCTCGCCGCCGGCACGGGTGCGGCGGCATCTTGCGCCGCGGCGCCGGCAGGAACATCCAGGATGCCGCGCACCCGCGCCCGCAGCGCCAGCATCTCGTCGCGCTCGCTGCGCTGGCCGGCCTGCTCTTCCTGCCGCTTCAGGCGCCGCTCCAGCGCCAGCTCGCGGTACTTGCGATTGGCGTAGGCCAGCGACAGGCGGATGTCCGGCAGGTGGATCTTGTCCACTTCGTCGGGCAGCGAATCGAAGCTGATGTAGTTCTCCTCTATCCACAGCCCGCGCCGCCGCGCCACGATGCGCGTATCGCGCTCCTCGAAGAACAGCCGCGACCAGTCCGTGTCCGGCGGCGGCCGATCCAGCCGCAGGAACATCACGCGCAAGGTTTCATGCACCCGCGACCAGGTGGTCCTGCTCAGGTCCAGGTCGATGATGCGGATGTCCTGGAATTCCTCGTCCGTGATGCGGGGCTGGATCGGCATAGGCTCGCTGGTTTCAGAGTAAGGTCCGGCGCATGTCGGCCAGTACCTGTCCCAGGTAGCTGGTGAACCGCGCGGCCGAAGCGCCGTCGATCACGCGGTGGTCGTAGCTCAGCGACAGCGGCAGGATCAGGCGCGGCTGGAAGGCCTTGCCGTCCCACACCGGCTTGATGGCGGACTTGGACACGCCGAGGATGGCCACTTCCGGCGCATTCACGATGGGCGTGAAGGCAGTGCCGCCGATGCCGCCCAGCGAGGAAATGGAGAAGCAGCCGCCGGACATGTCGGCCGGCCCCAGCTTGCCTTCGCGCGCCTTGGCGGCGAGTTCGCCGGTCTCGCGCGCGATCTCCAGCACGCCCTTGCTGTCGGCGTCCTTGAGCACGGGCACGACCAGGCCGTTGGGCGTATCGGCGGCGAAACCGATATGGAAATATTTCTTCAGCACCAGATTCTCGCCGCTGGCATCCAGCGAGGCGTTGAAATCCGGGAATTTCTTCAGCGCCGAGACCACGGCGCGGATGAGGAAAGCGAGCATGGTCAGCTTGACGCCGGACTTCTCGTTTTCCTTGTTGATCTGTACGCGCAGCGCTTCCAGCTCGGTGATGTCGGCGTCGTCGTGCTGGGTGACGTGCGGGATCATGACCCAGTTGCGCGCGAGGTTGGCGCCGGAAATCTTCTTGATGCGCGACAGCGGGCGGGTTTCCACCGCACCGAACTTGGCGAAGTCGACCTGGGGCCAGGGCAGCAGGTTGAGACCGCCGCCGGCGGCGACCGGCGCAGCCGCGCCGCGCGGTGCGGTGCCGGCGGACAGGGCCTGCTTGACGAAATTCTGCACGTCCTCGCGCGTGATGCGCGCCTTGCGGCCGCTGCCGCTGACCTGGCTCAGATCGACGCCCAGCTCGCGCGCGAACAGGCGCACGGCGGGGCTGGCATGGGGCACCTTGTCCGGCATGACCACACTGGCGTCGAACGGCACCGGCGGCGTGCGCGGGCCGGCGATCTCGGCGTCTATGCCCGGGCGGGCCGCATCGGCCACCGCGGCGGCGGGCGCCGCCTCGGCCCTGGCCGGCGCCGGCGCGGCAGCAGGTTCGGATTTCGCCGCGGCCGGCTCGGCCCTGGCCGGGGCCGCCTCGGCCTTGGGCGCGGCAGGAGCGGCCGGCCTGGCCGCCGCATCGGCTGCATCGATCACCGCGACGACCGAACCTTCGGATACTTCATCGCCGATCTTGACCTTGATCTCCTTCACCACGCCGGCGAACGGCGCAGGCACTTCCATGGTGGCCTTGTCCGACTCCAGCGTCAGCAGGCCCTGGTCCTTCTTCACCGTATCGCCCGGGGCGACCAGGATCTCGATCACTGGCACATTGGCGTAGTTGCCGATGTCGGGAACCTTCACTTCTTGCGACATACGCCCTCCCAGGCGGCAGATTTCGGGCAAGGCGGCTATTGTGGCGGCGAAGCCACGCCTGCACCAGCGCCTGGAGCAGACAACCTAGCCGCCGGGCCGGGGCATATTCCGATTGGTTCGCCCCGCTCCCGCCCGCAGCCGCTAAGCTGACCGGCATTTGCTGCGGAATGGCTACATGGACATACCGGAATTGCGCGCTCAACTTGATCAGGTCGACAAGGACCTGGTCCGTCTTGCCGCCGAACGCCAGCGCATCGTCGCCGAGATCGGCCGCAGCAAGCGCGGCAGCGGCCGCCCGCTGCGCGATTTCCGGCGCGAAAAAGAAGTGCTGGACAACGTGCGCGGCCATGCGCGCGAGGCCGGCATCGATCCGGAACTGGCCGCCGGCCTGATGCAGCTGCTGATCAACGCCTCGCTGACCCGGCAGGAGCAGGACACCGTGCGCGCCCTGTCCCAGGGCGGCGGCCGGCGCGCGCTGGTCATCGGCGGCAGCGGCCGCATGGGCGCCTGGTTCGCGCGCTTCCTCGACGCCCAGGGCTTTCAGGTGGAAGTGGCCGATCCGGTCGCCAACGCCGCCGGCTTCGCCCAGCGCGAGCGCTGGGACGAAGGCGGCCTGGAGCACGACCTGATCGTCGTCGCCACGCCGCTGCGCGCGGCAGCGCGCATCCTCGCCGCGCTGGCGGAAAAGCGCCCGCCCGGCATCGTGTTCGACCTGGGCTCGATCAAGACCCCGCTGCGCGGATCCCTGGCCGCGCTCAAGGCCGCCGGCGTGCGCGCCACCTCCATCCACCCCCTGTTCGGCCCTTCGGCCAATGTGCTGGCCGGACGCCACGTGGTGCTGATCGACTGCGGCGACCGCGCGGCGCTGGAGGCTGCCCGCGCCCTGTTCGCCTCCACCACCGCGATCACGGTGGAAATGGACCTGGACGAGCACGACCGCGTCATCGCCCTGGTGCTGGGCCTGTCGCACGCGGTCAATATCGCCTTCACCGCGGCCCTGGCCGGCAGCGGCGTGGATTCGGAGCGGCTCAAGGCCGTGTCCTCGACCACCTTCGGCGCCCAGCTCGGCATCGCCGAGGGCGTGGCGCGGGAAAACCCGCATCTGTATTTCGAGATCCAGTCGCTCAACGCCCACAACGGCCCCGCGCTCACCGCCCTGGACGAAGCCGTCCACACCCTGCTCGCCGCGGTGCGCAACGGCGACGAGGACAGCTTTGTCAGCCTGATGCAGCAGGGGCGGGATTATCTGCACGCGCCCCAGGAGTGAGCGCCGGGATTCGGGATTGATGAGGCGGGATTCGCCAAAGCGGGCATCGCCTTGAGGGATGCTGCGGCGCCTGCCCGGGTATTTGCGAATCCCGAATCCCGGTTCCACCGTGGCCAACGGTACTGTTCCGGCACTGCGCGCTGTGCTTAGGCTTGGTTTCCCTCCAAGCCGAGATTCCGCCATGTCATTGCTGCGCCAATCGCTTGCTGCCGTCGTCGCTCTTGCCCTGCTGGGACCGGCCGCGGCCCAGTCCGAACGGGTCGCGCTGACCGCCGACCGCCTGTTCGATGCGGACAGCGGCCAGCTGCGCAGCAATGCCGTGGTGGTGATCGAGGGCGAGCGCATCGTCGAAGTGCGCAGCGACGGCAAGGTGCCCGACGGCGTGCGCCGCATCGACCTGGGCGACGCGACCCTGCTGCCGGGGCTGATCGACTGCCACGTGCACATCGACTGGCAATCCGGCGACTTCAACGAACAGATCCTGCGCCGCAGCGCGATAGACCAGGCCGTGATCGCCCATGTCTATGCGCGCCGTACGCTGGACGCGGGTTTCACCACGGTGCGCAACGTGGGCTCGTCCGAATTCGTCGACGTGGCCCTGCGCAATGCGATCAACCGCGGCGAGGTCGCCGGCCCGCGCATACTGGCCAGCGGCATGGCCCTGGGCGCCACCGGCAGCCATATGGACAGCGGCATGGGCATGTCGCCGTACCTGCGCTTCGACGGTTTCAGCGGCATCGCCGACGGCGTGGATGCGATCCGCGCCAAGGTCCGCTTCAATGTGAAATACGGCGCCGACGTCATCAAGTATGCCGCCAGCGCCGGCGTACTCAGCGAAGAGGAATCGGTAGGCGATCCGCAGTATTCGCAGGAAGAAATGAACACCGTGGTCGACGAGTCGCACCGCTGGCACCGCAAGGTCGCTGCCCACGCCCACGGCACCGAGGCGATCAAGATGGCGGTCAAGGCCGGCGTGGATTCGATCGAACACGGCAGCATGCTCGACGACGAAGCCATCGCGCTGATGAAGAAGCACGGCACCTACCTGGTCGCCGACGTCTACAACGACGACTACATCCTGGCCGAGTTCGCGCGGCTGAAGTTTCCGCAGAGCATGATCGAGAAAGAGCGCAAGGTCGGCCGCGTACAGCGCGAGAGCTTCCAGCGCGCGGTCAAGGCCGGCGTGAAGATCGCCTTCGGCACCGACGCCGGCGTCTATCCGCACGGCGACAACGGCAAGCAGTTCGCCAAGATGACCGAATGGGGCCAGACCGCGGCCCAGGCATTGCAGGCCGCCACGATCAACGCCGCCGATCTGCTCGGCCGCAAGGACCAGGTCGGCAGCCTCAAGCCCGGTCTCTACGCCGACGTGATCGCCGTGCCCGGCAATCCGCTGGACGACATCAACCTGATGCAGAAGGTGTCGTTCGTGATGAAGGGCGGCAAGGTGGAAAAAGCCAGGTAATGCAGAAAGCGTGCAGCGGCGGACGGCCCGCCGCTGCACGCCCGTCAGTTCCGCGGCGCCGCGGGATCCGCACGGCGCCGCGGAGAATTTCAGTCTTCCAGATCGAACAGATTGATGCGGCTGCCGTCGACGCGGATATCCAGCGCCGATTCCAGCCTGTCCAGCTTGGCCATCATCGGGCACAGCGTGGCGACGCGGGCGGCGAGCTGGCCGGTCTGGGTGTCGATGCGGCGCAGGATGTCGCGCTCGATCTTTTCGGCGCGCTGCTCCAGTTCCTTGGCCGCCGCCTCGTCGCCGCTGAGGGCGATGCTCACGGCCGAGCCTACCACCTCGCCGATGATGACCGGCATCAGGTCGGTCATGGCCTGTTCGGCGATCTGGTCGAATTCGTGCTCGTTCCAGGGATTCTTGTCGAAGCTGTCGTCGACGCGCTGCTTGAACTCGTCGCGCAGCACGCCCAGGCGCTGGCGCGCGGCGCTGCTGTCGGCGGTGGAGGAAAACGCGGCGGCGACTTCGCTGACCGCGGTATAGGCGATATCGACCGCATCGCGGGCTATGCCCTTGGCCTGCGGGATCAGTGCGCGCACGGTGGCTTCGTATTCGGCGATGCGGTCGCGGTCGGCCTCGCCCAGGCTGACTTCGCGGCCGTCGATCCGCAGGCTGCCCTTGTTCATCACGATGCGGGCCGGCTTGCCGTCCTCGCGGGTGAACTGCAGGCCGCTGCCGTCGAGGCTGACATCGTATTTGCTGTCCAGGCCGCAGGAGGCCAGATTGTGGTTGCCGGCCTGGGCGCCGGTCGCAAAGGTAAAGGCCAGGGTGGCGGCGAGCAGCAGGCGTTTCATCGATGACTCCGGCGGCAGGTTGGCGGTTTCCGGGGCAGGCCCGGCGGGAACGTGGCCTTGGATGCAGATTCTCGCGCCAGGGTTGCAAGGACGCAGGAGCCGGAAGCCCCCCTGACTTCCGGCAGGCCCCGGGCTGCCCCCGGTGCGCCGCGCCCGGCTGCAGCGCCGGCCTGGCCGCGACTTTGCGCCGCGCCGCGCACCTTCCAACGCCGCCGGCGCCCCGTATGCTTGCGCTCCCCTGACACGGAGTGCGTCCATGTACATCCTGTATTACTCGCCCGGCTCGGCCAGCATGCTGCCCCACCTGTTGCTGCGCGAGATCGGCGCACAGCACGAACTGCGCGCGGTCAGCATCGACAGCGGCGCCAACCGCAGCCCCGATTACCTCAAGCTCAATCCCAACGGCGTGCTGCCCACCCTGGTCATCGACGGCAAGCCCCATGCGGAGACCGCCGCCCTGCTGCTGATGCTGTGCGAGCGCCATCCTGAAGCCGGCCTGGCGCCGGCACCGGGCACGCCGCAGCGGCTGGATTTCCTGCAAGGCGTAATGCACCTGGCCAACACCCTGCAGCCGGCTTTCCGCCTCTGGTTCTATCCCGGCGACCTGCCCCAGGCCGATGCCGACGCGGTCAAGGCCGGCGTGCGCAGCCGTATCGAAGACTGTTTCGCCCGCCTGGATGCCCAGCTCGACGGCCGCGACTACCTGCTCGGCGGCGACAAGCCCAGCGCGCTGGACTTCTACGCTGTGATGCTGATGCGCTGGTCGCGCAACATGCCCAGGCCGGCGACGCAGTGGCCGCGGCTGCAGGGACTGGCCGACCGCATCCGCGCCCGCGACAGCTGGCGCAAGCTGTATGAGCTGGAGGGTCTCACCGAATGGGCCTGAGCAGTTCCGGATGAATTCGGCGTGAAAGCACGCAGGCCTTGAAACAAAGGCCTGCGCAGCGCTGTTCCACGACATGGCAATTGCGTATAACGCGCACATGGCGATTACGGGATGACGGCCATGAGCGCATTCGACGATGCCCAGCTGCTGATCCGCCTGCTGCGCGAAGGACGCGATTACTACATGTTCGCGCGCGACGAAGTGCGCGATCCGGAGATCGCCGAGGTCTTCGCCCTGGCCGTGCGCGCCCGGCGCGAACTGCTGGAAGACCTGGTCTCCACCCGCCTGCTGTTCCAGACCTCACCCGCCCATGCGGTGCGCACCTTGGCGCCGAATCTCGGCTACGAGGAACTGCGCCACCAGTTCGACCCGCTGCACCCGCGCACCCAGGCCGCCGCACTGCACGAGCGCGAACGCCGCGTGATCGACCTGATGCACGATCTGTTCGAGCACGAGACCGAAAGCTCGCCCAAACTGCACGCGGCGATCAAGGCGCACTACGCGCTGTTTGTCGAAGTGGAAGATTGCCTGGGGCGGTGGAGCGCCACGCAGATGGCGATGTAGTGCGGCGCGATTGGAGATTCGGGAATCGCAAAAGCGGCTTCACGCGATTCTGCCGATCCCGAATCGCCCATCCCGAATTCCGGCCCTCAAAACTCCAACGCCACTTCCAGCGGCTGTACCGACAGCACGATGCGCGGATTGTCGCGGCGCCATTCGCGCTTGTCGGGCAGGTGCAGCTCATCCCTGTCATCGGCGGCGTAGCGCAGCACGCCGGAACTCAGGTGTACCGCGGCGCGCGCTTCGGAACCGGGCGGGAAGCGTATGCGCAGTCCCTGCGGCGAAGGCGCGGCGACACGGTCGAGGAAGGCCAGGCCGGCCAGGCTGGCGTCGTAGGCCCGGGCCAGTTCCAGATAAAGCGAATAGTGGAATTCCTGCTGCGGCCTGGCCGTTTCCGCCCGCAGCGGCAGGGCGAGGGTCAGCGTAGCGAGCGCGGTGAACGTCAGGGTGAGCAGACGGGGCAGCACGACACGTAAGTCCGGCGGGGAGTGGGCCGACCCTAACCCGCGCCGGCTGAAGCCTGATTGACTGCGCGGCTCAGTCGGGCAGGCGGCGGAAGGTCACCACCAGCACATCGCGGTAGGCCGGGGCATTCGTGTCCACTGCCTGCACCGGCGTGACGCCGTGGAAGACGCGGGCGTCGTCGACCAGGGCCGCATCGAAGGCGTGGGTCAGCGTGAAGCGGCCGAGCAGGCGGCCGTCGGGTTCGTGGATGGTGGTGGTGCCGCTGGCGATGTTGTGGCGCGCGACCAGCAGCACCAGCACGTAATCCACGCCGTCGCGATGCACGCCTTCGGGCGTGGGCAGGCCGGCTTCGCCGGCGCGCGCCTCGATGCGGAACTGATGCACTTCCACCTGCCAGCGCGGCTGGCCGGCCAGCGCACCGAACAGCTGGCGGCAGTAGCGCAGCACGGTGCTCAGGCTGCCGGCGCCGTCCCAGCGCGCGTCCACCGGCTCGAACCAGCGTGCGATGCCGCCGTGCAGGTGGTTGTACTGCAAGGCCTGGTAGTGCGGCTGGTGCGGCTGGCGGCGCAGTTCGCCGTCCGCATCGCTGGCGTAGACGGCGTGGCGGCGGCGGCGGTAGCGCCCCTGGTCGGCCATGTAGGTGTCCACGGCCAGGTCGTTCCAGCTCGCGGCGAATTCGGCCCAGTCCTGCAGCGGGCCGCAGGCGGCGAGCTGGGCCTGGAAGGTGTCGCCGGCGACGAAGGCGAAGCCGACGCGGCGCAGGTCGGGCTCGACCGCGGCGAGCAGGCTGGGAGCGGTATCGGTGCGTTCCATGCGGAAACGGTAGCAGAGCGCGGGCGCGGCGCGGACCGGCGATGGCGCATCGTCATATGCGTACAGGCGGCGCGGCCGCGCATGGCTCCCTGCGCGGCGGCGCGATTGGTTCCGCGGCGGCCGGCGCCGGTGTGCGCGAACCGCGCGCCGGTGCAGGGGTTCGGCGCGACACCATTGCCGGCGCGGCGCAGGGCCCGCGCGCCGGCCGCCGCGGCTTGGCTCCGCGCAATCCGGCGGCATTGGCCCCGCGGCGCCGGCGTGCACGGGAGGCGTAATCCGCAACCGCCGCCTTCAGCGTCCGGCGCTGGCCTTCAGCGCGCTGCGCCCGCCCAGGCAGCGGCGCAGATTGGCGCGCGCGGCCATGTCGCAGCGTGCGTGGAAATAGTCGGACAGGAATATGCGCGGCGCATCGAGCAGGCTGCGCAGGAAACGGCGGCGGTAATGGCGGAACATCCAGGCCGGCAGCTTGCCGCGGTACTCCTGTGCGATGGCGGCGTCGTAGGCGTCGAAGCGTTCCGGTGCAGCAGCGAGTATGGCCATGTCGCAGTCCAGGAACAGCGCCGCGTCGGCATCGGCCTGGCCGGGCTGCCAGTGGCCGTGGCGCGCGGTCATCAGGATCAGGGCGGCGACACGCTCCGCATCGGCGGCCTGCGGCGGCAGCCAGCGCGCGATTGCGGCGCGGGCCAGCTCGGCGCTGCGCGCCTCGTTGTCCTTGCGTCCCGCCTCGTAGATCGCATCGTGGTAGAGCAGCGCCAGGAACACTTCGGCCGGCTGCGCCCAGCCCACGTCCGCGGCAACGGCGGCGTAGTGCCCCAGTACTTCCTGCACATGGGCGAAATTGTGATAAGCCCGCGGCGGCTGCGCGTACTGCGCCTGCAACTGCTGCAGCAGTTCCTCCGGCAATGGCAGCGGTGCGGCCAGGTCTGCGGTGTTCATCGCTGATGGCGTCCTGTGCAACAACCCAACTCTTGCCCCATGCCGCGTCACACGGCAGCGACCACACTCGCACAAATGCCCAGCCTATTTCACCCTCGCCTGCTCGAAACCCGCCGCGTCGCCGGCAACCGCCTGCGCCTGGCCCTGCGCCACTGGCCGCAGACCGTGTTCCATCTTGTCGGCGGCGGCGTGCTGCTGGCCCTGGTCGTCAACGGCGTGGGCCGCATCGACGGCGACCGCATAGGCCTGGTGCTGCGCCTGCTTTCCGCCCAGCCGCTGCTGCTGGGACTGGCTTTCGCCGGCTTCGGCCTGGCCATGGTGCGCAGTTCCACGCTCACCCTGGCCGAGGAACTGCGCACCGGCTGGTGGGGCGCGATGCCGGTGCCGGCGGCGGCGACGCGGCGCAGCCTGCAATTGAATGCGCTGCTGCTGACCGTGTTCGGCAACGCCGTGGTGCTGGCCGTATTGCTGCTGGTGGTATGGCTGTCGCGCCGCTCCACCAGCTGGTTCACGCCGGTCGCGCTCACCGCCAGCATTGCGCTGTGGCTGGGCGCGCTGCTGGGCTATCTCGGCGCCCGCCGGCGCGAGCGGCTGCCGCCCGGCGCGCGCACGCAGGAGCATTCCAGCGCCGCGTTCCTGCGCCTGGACCGGCTGGATCATCCACAACTGCACCATCTGCCGGACTGGCAGCGCCGCGAGACCGCGCGGCGCTGGCGCGCCGGCGGCCGCCGCTGGCAGCTGGGCGGACTGGCCCTGCTGATTCCCGCTGCCATGCCCGCGGCCAGCCTTGCCGGCCTGTCGCTGCTGGGCATTGCGCTGATCTGGTATGGACTTGCCCTGCGCGCGAGCGAGGACAGCATCGTCGCCGCCGACCGCCTCAGCGCCGCCCTGCCCCTGCCGTTTCCGCGCTTTGCCGCGGCCACGCTGCGCTATCCGCTGTTCGCCTGGAGCTGCACCGCGCTGCTCTGTGTGATCGGACTGCTGCTGCAGTCGGCCAGCCTGACCCTGGCACTGATCGTGGTGCTGGCGCTGGGCCTGGGCAGCCTGCTTTCGCTGAGCCTGACCTGGCGCTACCGCAAGCGTCCATGGCTGGCGCGCACGCGCGCCGTGGCGGAGACCTGCCTGTTGCTGCTGCTCGCCTATCAGCTGCCGCCGCTGGCGCCGGTTGCCGCGCTGGGCCTGATCGCCCGTCACTATTACGTCGCCCGGAGTGTTCGCTGATGTCTGCACTGGAAATCGCCGGCCTGGTCCATGCCTACGGCCCGCATCGCGTGCTGGACAATCTGGACCTGCGCATCGCTCCCGGCGAATTCGTCGCCCTGATCGGCCCCAACGGCTCGGGCAAGACCACGCTGCTGCGCTGCCTGGCCGGAATACTCGCGCCGCAGCAGGGCCGCGTCGCGATCGCCGGCATCGCGCTGGGCGAGGACGCGCTCGCCGCCAAACAGCGCCTGGGCTTCGCCGTCGATCCGACCTTGCTGCCGCCGCTGCTGACCGGCCGCCAGTGCCTGGAACTGTTCGCCGGCGCGCGCGGCCTGGGCGGCGTGCCCGCGGCCACGCTCGCGCTCGCAGGCGAGCTGGCTTTCGATACCTGGCTGGATCGCGAAGTGCAGAGCTACTCGCTGGGCACGCGGCAGAAGCTCGGCATCCTGCTCGGCGTGATCGGCGAACCGCCGCTGATCGTGCTGGACGAACCCATGAACGGCCTGGACCCGCTCAGCGCCTTTGCCCTGAAGCAATACCTGGTGCGCCTGACCCGCGAAAACGGCTGCGCCGTGCTGCTGGCCACGCACGCGCTGGAAGTGGCCGAACGCTTCATCAGCCGCTGCGTGCTGCTGCTCGGCGGCCGTCTGGTGCAGGACTGGGACACCGCCGCACTGGATGCGATCCGCCACGATGCGGACAACTCGCTGGAACAGGTGATGGTCGAGGCGCTGCGGCGCTTCGGCGCGCCGCGCACGGACTGAGGCCCGGCCTCGCCGCCGCGCGCAGGGCCGCACCGCCGTCACGCACGCGGTGCGGAACCCGGCAACGTCCTCACGGCCGCGTGCACGGGCGCGCCGCGGTGTTGCCTTGGAGGCCGTCGACGAAGAGCAGATCGCAGGCGTAGATGGCGGCACCGCCGCCACTCGCGGCGAAGTCCTGCGCCGGCCAGCCGACGACGATCATGTCCAGCGCCACGCTCAGGGCGCGGCCGAGATTCACATTGCCCGAGCCCGGGAACGTCAGCTCCTGCCGCAGCGGCCAGGCGCCGCCCGAAGGCGCCTGGCGGTCGAACACGTAGACGCGGCCCTGGTCGGGGAACGACGGGCCGCGCGCGCGGCCGTCCGCGCCGACGGCGAGGCGCGTGCCGTCGATGCCGACCGCGCTGCCGAAGCGGTCGCCGGCCTCGGCCTCGGGATGCTGGACCAGCGCCTCGAACGCATACGCATTCTGGCCGACCGCGCGCACATGGATGAACGCGCCGCCGCCCGGTGTGCCGTTGACGCTGCGCCCGGGCGCGCCGAGGGCGAGATAGCCGTCGACCTCGGCCGACGTGCGCTGGATCGCGACGCTGCTGCCCATCGCATCGGCCAGCCCCGGCGTCGCGTTGGCAAACTCCTGCCGGTAGTCCCAGCCCGTGCCGAAATCGCTGCGCTGGTACAGGTAGCCGCGGCCGGCCAGGCCGAAGCCGCCGCTGTTGACGTAGGCCGGCGCGCCGATCAGCAGCGAGCGGTAGCCGGTCAAGGGCACGCTGCCCGAGGTCGCCGCCAGCGCGAGCGCATGGCCGAAGCGCGAGCCGGCCGGCGATTCGGGACCGAACAGGATGTCTTCCCAGGCCACGCCCGCGCCGTCGATGCGGCCGGTCGCGACCGCGCCGCGCTCGACGCCGGCGAGCGTGCTGCGCCCCAGCGGCGCGCCGACCGCGAACACGCCGCCGGAAAGCGCGACCGCCGCGCCTATGCCCAGCTCGGCATCGGGCTCGGCGATGACCGGCGGGAACAGCTTGCGGAACGCCGCCGGAAACAAGGGCTCCTGCAGATCCACCAGATAGGCCTTGGCACGGCCGT
This sequence comes from Tahibacter harae, assembly GCF_024437735.1. Lineage (GTDB taxonomy): Bacteria > Pseudomonadota > Gammaproteobacteria > Xanthomonadales > Rhodanobacteraceae > Tahibacter > Tahibacter harae. The sequence goes on from NZ_JANFQO010000003.1 coordinate 322,259, forward strand.
CGCTGCAGCCGGGACAGCCGATCAGCACGCGGCTGCCGGATACCGAGACGGATGCGCCGAACCGCGCGCCGGCCTGCGCCGATTCGCCGTCCAGCGCGCCCAGCCGCAGCGGCGCCAGCGCGCGCCAGGCGCCGTCGGTCCAGCGGTAGATGCCGACGCGGCCTGAGTCGGCCGCGCCGTCGTCGTCATGGCCCGGCACGCCGACGGCCAGCCATTCGCCGTCGCGCGAAACGCTGCTTCCGGCGCGATCGGCGGCATTGCCCGATCCGAAGACCGGCGGCAGGTAGCTGTAGACCGGTGCCGTCTGCGCGGCCGCGGCACCGCTGCCGCAGGCGAGCGCGGCGATCGCAAGAATGCGCACAAATATACGCACGGCCTCTCCCCGTTGACGTCGCTACGACGATGAACGCCATCGTCACCGCGAAGCGAACATCGTGCGGCGCCGCAGCGCCGCACGGGGCTCAGCGGATCTCGCAGAAGCAGTAGGCGAATGCCTTGGGCTTGCCGTCCTGGAGCGAGCGCAGCATGCGCAGCGGCCGCTGCAGATCCGGGTCCTGGAGCAGCGCGGTTTCCGGCCGCAGCAGCTCGATGCGGGCCAGAGCCTGCGCGCTGGCGTTGTTGCTGAGGCTGAGCAGGAAGCGCTCGAACGCGCCGGGGGTTTTCTCGATGTAGCGGGTCTGCCATTCCGTGCCGAGCTTGGCGCGTTCGGCCGCCGCGGCAACGGCCGCGTCGAGACCGCCGAGCTTGTCCACCAGGCCGCGCTCCAGCGCCTGGCGGCCGCTCCAGACCCGGCCGCGGGCGACCTGGTCGATTTCCGCCGGCTGCTTGCCGCGCGCCTCGGCGACGCGGCCGATGAAATCGCGGTAGCCCTTGTCGATGATGGACTGGATCACCTTGGCCACGGACGGATCCAGCGGCCGGCGCGGATCCAGCGCGCCGGCGAAGGGCGTAGTGCCGACGCCGTCGGTATGCACGCCGATCTTCTGCAGCGTGGCGTCTATGTTCACGAACAGGCCGAAGATGCCGATGGAGCCGGTGATGGTCGCGGGCTGTGCGTAGATCTCGTCGGCGTTCATCGAGATCCAGTAGCCGCCGGAAGCGGCCACGTCGCCCATCGAGGCGATCACCGGCTTGCCGGCAGCCTTGATCAGCTGCACTTCGCGGCGGATCTGCTCGGAAGCGAACACTTCGCCGCCGGGCGAGTTCACGCGCAGCACCACGGCCTTGACGTTGTCGTCCTCGCGCGCCTCGCGCAGCAGCGCGGCGGTGGACTCGCCGCCGACCGTGCCCGGCGCCTGTTCGCCGCCGACGATTTCGCCTTCGGCCACGACCACCGCGACCGAGGCGCGCAGATCCGGCGCCGACTGGCTCAGCATGGCCTGGTAATCGCGCCAGTGGATCTGGCGGAAGGTGTGGTTCTCCTTGTCCGCGACGCCCTTGGCGATGAGGATTTCGCGCGCTTCGTCGCGCGTGGCGAGGCGGTCGACCAGGTGCGAGGTCAGCGCGATCTTGGCCATATCGCCGTTCGCATCTTCCACTGCATCGGGCAGGATCTCGATGCCGTTCTGGATCGCCTTGGGTTCCAGCTTGCGCCGGCTGCCGACCTCGCTGAGCCAGGTCTGCCACAGGCCGTCCAGCCAGTAGCGGTCGGCCTCGCGCGCTTCGCTGGAGGCGCCGTTGAGGATGTAGGGCTCGGCCGCCGACTTGAATTCCCCTACGCGGAACAGGTGAACGGTGACGGCGAGCTTGTCCAGCAGATCCTTGTAGTAGCCGCGGTAGCTGGCGAAGCCGTTGAGCAGCACCGCGCCGTCGGGATGCAGCAGGATCTGGTCCGCATGCGTGCTGAGCAGGTAGGGCAGCTGGGTCATGCCGTCGGACACGGCGACGACTTCCTTACCGCTGCTGCGGAAGCGCTCCAGCGCCTGGCCTATCTCCATCAGGCTGGCCATGCCGGCGCCGCGCAGGTCGTCGGGCAGCAGCACGATGCGTTCGATGTTGGGATCCTTGGCCGCGCGCTGGATCACGTCCAGCACATCGCGCAGCTGGAATTCGGCGGCCTTGTTGCCGAGCATGCGTTCCAGCGCGCGCGAGCCGGCGTCGTTGCGGTATTGCTCCACCAGTTGGCCCTTCAGATCCAGCACCAGCGCCGTGCGCGGCTGCAGCAGCGGCGCCCGCGCCGACAGCGCGATGAAGAAGGCCAGCAGGATGAACAGGAAGATCAGGTTCAGAACCAGCCGGCGGGTGAAGTTCACGGCATCCCAGATGCCGGTGAAGAACCGCCGCAGCAGGCCGGGCTTGCGCTCCGTCATTTGCATTCTCCAGATTGAGTTTTCACGGCCGCCGGGCGGCCGTCATCCGTGATTGTGGCCCGGAACCGCGGCGGAATCCTGTGCCGCGGGGCCGGGCGGCTGCCAGCGCCCGTGGCGGGCCTGGCGGTGGAAGCGCAGGAACAGCAATACCGCCGCGGCCGACAGGCCGGCGATCAGCCCCATCCACATGCCGCGCGCGCCCTGGCCGGCGCGGAACGCCAGATACCAGCCCACCGGCATGCCAATGCCCCAGTACGCCAGCACCGTGATCAGCATGGGCACGCGCGTGTCCTTGAGCCCGCGCAAGGCACCGTTCGAGGCAACCTGGATGCCGTCGGAAAACTGGAACAGGCCGGCCAGCACCAGCAGCTGCCCGGCCAGGGCGATGACGGCGCCGTCGCTGGTGTACAGCGCGGCCACGCGCTCGGGCACGAGCAGCATGAAGCTGACCGGCAGGAACTGGGTCGCGATGCACAGCACGATGCCGGAATAGCCGGCGTAGCGCACGCCGCGCGCATCGCCGCGGCCCACCGCATTGCCCACGCGCACGGTGATGGCCAGCGCCAGGCCCAGCGGCACCATGAAGCAGACCGCCGATACGTTGAGCGCGATCTGGTGGGCCGAAGCCGTGGTCTCGCCGAAACCCGCCAGCACCAGGGCGACCACGGCGAACAGGCTGGCCTCCATGAACACCGCAACCCCCATGGGCAGGCCTATGCGCAGCAGCTGGGAGATGGCGCGCCAGTCCGGCCGGTCCCAGCGCGCGAACAGATCCTGGCGGCGGTATTCCGGACGCCAGCGCAACCAGGCCAGCAGGGCGAACATCTGCAGCCACAGCACCAGCGCCGTGGCTGCGCCGCAGCCGCGCGCGCCCTGCGGCGAAAAACCGAGGCGGCCGTACATCAGCGCCCAGCCTATGGGCGCAAGCAAGGCCAGGCCGAGCAGGCCGAAATACATGGTGGGCCGGGTCAGGCCCATGCCTTCACTGACGCCGCGCAGGGCGAAATACGCGCACAGCGCCGGTGCGCCCCAGGAAATGGCATGGACGAAGGCCAGCGCGTCGTCGCGCAGGCTGGGATCCACGCCGATCCAGTGCAGGAACAGCGGCGCGAGCAGGCGCACCGCGAAGAACAGCAGCACGCCCATGCCGGCGGCCAGCCACAGGGCCTGGCGGAACAGCGCGCCGATCTCCTTCTCGCGCCGCGCGCCGGCCAGCTGGGCCACCGACGGCGACAGCGCCATCATCACGCCCAGTGCGGCGACGTAGGCCAGCACCCAGAAATTCGCGCCCACCGACACCGCGCCCAGGGTGTGCGCGTTCAGATGCCCGGCCAGCATGGTATCGATCACGGTCATGCCCACGCCGCTGAGCTGCCCCGCCACCAGGGGCAGGGCGAGCAACAGGGTCTGGCCAAATTCGCGCCGCAGGCGCTGGCTGTCGAAGGAGAACATGGGCGGGCAACTGGCTGAAGCGACCTGACAGTTTATCAGGCTTGCGCCGGTGCTCCTGTTAAACATCCGCCGGCGCCAGGGGACAGCCCGGCGCCTATCGGCCATACTCCGGCGCTGCCAGCCCTGGAAGAAACCGCGCCCGCCATGAACCAGCCCGCGCCTGCTCCGCCTGCGTCCGATTCCTGCGCCAACTGCGGCGCCACGCTGCAAGGCAAGTACTGCCACGCCTGCGGGCAGCCGATCAAAGGCATGATACGGCCGCTGTCGGGGCTGACCGCCGATGTGATCGACAGCGTGTTCAATATCGACTCGCGCATCCTGCGCACGATCGGCCCGCTGTATTTCCGCCCCGGCTTCCTCACCACGGAATATTTCATCGGCCGGCGCCAGCGCTATGTCACGCCGTTCCGGCTGGTCTTCTTCCTCACCATCATCGCCTTCCTGCTCGCCCAGCTCTACAGCGACCAGACGGGGCTGAGCAACAGCCCGCTGTTCAAGATGGGCACCAATTCCATCGCCGCGGCCACCACCCAGGAAACGGTTTTCCACTTCCGCGACGAGGCGCTGAAGGAAATCGAGGAAGCCACGCGCAAGAGCGGCCTGCCGCCGGAGGCGCGCAAGGCGCTGGAGGAAGCGCGCGCGGAGATCCTGCGCCAGTCCCAGGCGCGCATGGAATACCTGAAGAAAGTGCAAGAAGCCCGCGCCAAGGGCCTGCCGCCGCCGGCGCCGCAGAGTGCCGACGAGGGCAATCCCGTGCCCGATTCGGCGCACTGGCGCAAGCGCAAGGAATCAAAAGAATCACCGGCCGGCGAACCGGCACCGGCGGAGGAAAACAAGCCTGCCGCGGAGACACCGGCAGGCGGCGCCCCGTCCGAAGCCCCCGCCGCGCCCGCGATCGAGATTCCTGGCGCGACCGTGCCGCCGATCCAGCTTCCGCCGATACCCGAGGTGCGCGACAAGGACGGCAAGGTGGTACCGACGCCGCCGGTGCCGCAGCTTCCGGGCACGGACGGCGAGAAGGAACCGGAAATCACCTTCAGCGGCGGCAAGCCCTGGGATCCGAAGACCAATCCGCTCACGTTCGATTTCCTGCCCGAGGCCGGCAACGCGAAAGTGAACGAGCTGATCGGCACGATGCGGCACAACCTCAAGCGCATCAGCACCGAGCCCAAGCGCATGATGGCGGCCTACTTCGGCGTGCTGCCGCAGACCCTGTTCGTGCTGATGCCGCTGTTCGCCGTGATGTTGAAATTCTTCTACATTTTCAAACGGCGCTACTACATGGAGCATCTGATCGTGGCGCTGCACAGCCACGCCTTCCTCTCCCTGAGCGTGCTGCTGATCTCGCTGCTGGGCCTGGCCCGGCTGGCCTTCCCGGCCGCGACAACGCCGCTGACCTGGCTGATGATGGCCGCCGGTTGGTGGATGCCGCTGTACCTGCTGCTGATGCAGAAGCGGGTCTACCGCCAGAACTGGTTCATGACCCTGCTCAAGTTCAGCATCATCGGCACCTGCTACACCGTGCTGGTATCGGTGGCCCTGGCCATTGCAGCCGTGATTGCACTGGCGGTCGCATGATCGTCTACGAGGTCAGTCTCGAAGTGGACCATGCGATCGTGGCGCCTTACCTGGCCTGGCTGCGCGACCACATCGCGCAGATCCTCGCCCTGCCCGGCTTCGTCGACGCACACCTGTACGAACGCCGCGACGTCGCAGTCGACGCGCCGCGGCACAGCCTGGTCGTGGTCTACCGCCTCAGCGACGAACCGGCGCTGGAGAACTATTTCACCCACCACGCCGCGGCCCTGCGCGCCGACGGACAGGCGCGCTTTCCCGGACAGTTCAGCGCGACGCGGCGCGTGTTGCGAGAGCTGTAAGCAGCCGGGTTCGGGATTGGAGATTCGCGAAGCCAGGCGCTGCTGCCCGTGCTGCTTTTGCTTGAGGCCGGGATTCGGGACTCGGGATTCGCGAAAGCAGCCACGCTGAGCGGAGCGTTTTGCTCTGCGATCCCGAATCGCTAATCACTAATCCGTATCCCCGATCCCGGCTCCTGATCGCCGCTCAAGCGCTGCGCCCGCGTCGCCGCATCCATCTGCAGGATCGCCCTGCGCAGCGCCGCCTGGCGTTCCGGCGGCGTGCTGCCGTGCAGATGGCGGAATGCGCGGCGCTGCTCCGGAGTCAGGCTGTCGAGCAGGCGGCGCAGGGGTTCGCGTTCGGCTTCGGGCAGGGACTGCAGCCAGCGTTCGCGCGCGAGGGCGCGGCGTTCGGCGGCGGCGCCCTGCAGGAAGGCGCGGCGTTCCGGCGGGCTCATGCGCTCGAATTCCTCGCGCAGGCGGGCGCGTTCGCCGGGCGGCAGATCGCGGAAGCGTTTCATGCCGCGGCGTACGCGGTCCTGCTGTTCCGGCGGCATGTTGCGGAAATCGCGGAAGCGTTCGCGCAGTTGCTGACGCTGCTCGGGCGTGAGTTCCTGCCAGCGGCGGAAGCGCTCCTGCATTTCTGCACGCCGCGGCGGCGGCAGTTCGGCCCAGCGCGCGGCGGCGCGGCGCAGGCGCGCCTGGCGTTCCGGCGGCAATTGGTCCCATTGCGCGGCGAAGGGCTGCAGCTGCTCGCGCTCGGCGGGAGAGAGACTGTTCCACGGCGCGGGCCTGGGCGGCTCCGGCGGTGACGCCGCGCGGGCCGGATCCGGTGCTGCGCCCGCGGCCGGCCCAGTGCGCGCGGTGTCGGCCGGCGGTGCGGGCGGCATCTGCGCCTGCTGTGCCAGGCGCAGATGCCGGCTTTCATGCCTTGCCTTACCGGTTGGGAAAGGTCGCTCCGCGTCCGCCAGCTGCGCCAAACGCAAAGATCCAGCTCCGCACCGGCCACGGTCTGCGCAGGAATACCGCTCCGACGCCGACGGCGGCTCCGGGTACCGGGCCTGGGCTCCGCGCCCGCATTCCATCCGCATAGATGGCGCCGCATCCGGCGGTTGCGCCCCTATCGGCAAAGCCAGCGCCAGCATCGCAAAAGCCAGACGCCGCACGCGGTGCAGACCCGGCTGCCGCACGGCGTGAGCCGCTGCGCACCCGTCTTGGTCACGCCCGCAACCACGGCCGGAAAGATCAGCGTCCATCGTCCTCATCCCCAGAATCCCGCGGCACCGGCGGCAGTTCGGCCGGATCTATCCATTCGCCCCGGGCGTCCTCGAATTCGCTCAGGTACAGCAGCAGTTCGGCATCGGCCGCAGCGCTGTCGGCCGGGACCGGCCTCGCCGTCGCGGCGGGCGGCGGGCCCGGCGCCGGCGGCGCGACGGCCGCGGCGGTGCTGAGCACGAGGCTCAGCCATTGTGCTCGTCTTGCGCATCCAGCCATGCGTAGAACTCCAGCTCATCGGTCAGTTCCAGCTCGCCTTCGGCGAGCAGTTCGGCGTCTTCCGGCGACAGGGTCGCCGCGGCGGGCAGGCCGGTGTTGTTGCCGGGCGCGGTCGGCGGCCCGTCCGGCCACAGCAGCGCCACGGCCAGCAGCAGCGAGGCGGCGACGGCGAGGCGGCGCGTCCAGCGCAGCGGCCGGCGCTGCGGCGCCAGCCCGGCCAGGGCGCGCTGGCGCGCCTGGTTCAGGCGCGACACGGTGGCCGCGTCCAGCGCCTGGGCGGAGTCCTCCAGCACGGCGCGGGCCTCGCCGGTCCAGTCGGGATGCTCGTTCATCGGTGCGGCTCCAGGGCGGCGCGCAGCGCATTCAGCGCGCGCCAGAGATGGGTTTTCACGCTGCCCTCGCCGCAGCGCATGGCGGCGGCGGTGGCGGCCACGTCCAGGCCTTCCCAGATGCGCAGCAGGAAGGCCTGGCGCTGACGCAGCGGCAGGGCGCGCAGGGCAGCATCCAGGGCCTGCCCGGCATCGGCATCGGCCAGGCGCGCCAGCGGGCCGGCTTCGGCCGGGTCTTCGGCCAGGGCGATGGGATCTTCCTCGTCCTCGTCCGCCCGTGCCGGCCACCACGCCGCCAGCCAGCGCCCGCGCACCTTGCCGCGCCGGTGCCAGTCGGTGAGGCGGCTGTCCAGCACGCGGTGGAACAGCGGCGCCCAGTCGGCCTCGGGCTTGGCGGCATAGTGGCGCACGAAGCCGAGCATGGCGTCCTGCACCAGATCCAGCGCCTCGTCGCGATTGCCGGTGGACAGCTCGGCCATGCGCAGCGCGCGCCGCTCGACGCCGCGCAGAAAGCCGTCGAGGCGGGTTCGCGCGGCGGGGGCTTCGGCCCGGTCCAGTGGCATCCAGCTCGAATCCTTTGCCAGGTTGCAGTTCATTCTAGTGGGGTGGTTCGTGGAACGACGCGCGCGGGCCGATTTCGCTGCCGGGCAGCGGTGATGGCGAGGTGCCCGGCCGGCAGAGCGGCGGTGGGATCTCCCGCCCTGCGGCCGCGGTGATCCTGAATTGGTCCGAAGAGCCGTCCTGCCGCCACGCTGCACCCGCTTTTTTGCGCCCGTCCCGCTTCAACGCAGGGCGCAAAAAAGGGTTGACAGGGCGCAAAGCCAGACGCCATGCGGAGGAGGCGCATCCGCCCCCTGTGTCAAGGGTTGTACACAGCCCCCGCCAGGCGGGCCGGACCGTTGCGACAAACGCGCCAAGTGCCGCAGATTACTTTTTTAAGACAATTTAACCCATTGATTCGGAACGAATATGGCGAATTGATTAAAGAATCGCCAAGCCGAGGCGAAGCCCGTATTTACGGCCTTTGCGCGCGTCTGTCCGGGCTTGTTCCACAGCTTTATCCACAGGTCTTGTGGATAAGCGGCAAATCCTTTTCAAAACAGTCGACTGCGCCAGATTGCTAATAATTTGACCAGGAATGTCGCCGGGCCGCCGGGCAGGCAAGGCATAGCGCACGTACCGGTAACTTCTTCCCGCCCTGGCGCAGGGGCGCGGGCTGGCCGGAAATCCGGGTTTTCACCTCGCCAGTCCGGTAGCCGCCGCTCCGCGACAGGGCAACCCATGCGACCATAGGCAGGTTTCGACCAGCGGCCAGAACCGCCGTCCATGCCTGAAATCCTGCGCGTCGCCGTTCCTGTTCCGCTGCCGCAGCTGTTCGACTACCGCGCGCCGCGCGGTGTGCGGGTCGCTCCCGGCTGCCGCGTGCTGGTGCCGTTCGGGCCGGGGCGGCAGGTCGCCGTGGTGGTCGGCAGCGCGGCGCACAGCGAGGTGGATCCGGCGAAGCTGAAATCGGTCAGCGCGGTGCTGGACACCACGCCGCTGCTGGGCGAGGAACTGCTGGCCACGCTGCAATGGGCCGCGCGCTACTACCAGCATCCGCTGGGCGCGGTGCTGGAAACTGCGCTGCCGGTGGGGCTGCGCCAGGCCAAGCCGCTGCCGTTCGAAGGCTATCGCGCGCTGGCGCTGAGCGCGGACGGGCGCGCGACCAGCGCCGACACCCTGCGCCGCGGCACGCGCATCCGCACCTTGTTCGAGCGGCTGGCGGCGGGTCCGCTGACGTATGCAGCGCTGGATGTCGCGCTGCCTGGCTGGCGCGACAGCGCCGCGGCGCTGCGCCAGCGCGGCCTGATCGAGACGGTCGCCGTGGCCGCCAGTGCCGAAGTGGCGCCCTGCACCGCCGCGCCGGCCCTGAACCCGGCCCAGGCCGAGGCCGTGAGCCGTATCGCGGCCCAGCTGCAGCGCTTCCAGCCCTGGCTGCTGCAGGGCGTGACCGGCAGCGGCAAGACCGAGGTGTATCTGGGCCTGATCGAGCACGTGGTCGCCGCCGGCCGCCAGGCCCTGGTGCTGGTGCCGGAGATCGGCCTGACCCCGCAGACCCTGCGCCGCTTCCGCGACCGCTTCGGCAACGGCGTGCATGCGCTGCATTCCGGCCTGGCCGAAGGTGAGCGCTCGCGCGCCTGGCTGGCGGCGGCACGCGGCGAGGCCCAGGTCATACTCGGTACGCGCTCGGCGGTGTTCGCGCCGCTGCCGCGGCTGGGGCTGATCGCGGTCGACGAGGAACACGACGCCTCCTACAAGCAGCAGGACGGCTTCCGCTACCACGCCCGCGACCTGGCCGTGGTACGCGCGCGGGCGCTGGGGATTCCGGTGGTGCTGGGCTCGGCCACGCCGTCGCTGGAAAGCCTGGCCAACGCCGCCTCGGGCCGCTACGAAAAACTGTTGCTGCCGCTGCGTGCAGGCAGTGCCCAGCCGCCGCAGCTGCGCGTGGTCGATGCGCGCCGCACCCGCCTGAGCCACGGCCTGGGTCCGGAACTGCTCACCGCCCTGCGCGCCACCCTGGCGCGCGGCGAACAGGCGCTGATCTTCCGCAATCGCCGCGGCTACGCGCCGGTGCTGCTATGCCACGACTGCGGCTGGCATGCGGACTGCGAACGCTGCGCCAAGCCCATGACCTTGCATCGCCAGCGCGGGCGGCTGGTCTGCCATCACTGCGAAGCCGAGCGGCGCGTGCCGGTGCATTGCGAGGAATGCAACAGCACCAACCTGATGCCCCAGGGCCAGGGCACCGAACGCCTGGAAGAAGCCCTGGGCGAACTCTTCCCCGATACCGCCCTGGTGCGCATAGACCGCGAGACGACGCGCCGGCGCGGCGCGCTGGAAGCCCTGCTGGACCGGCTGGGGCCGAACCAGCCCGGCATCTACATAGGCACGCAGATGCTGGCCAAGGGGCATGACCTGCCCAACCTCACCCTGGTCGCCATCCTGGGCGTGGACGAAGGCCTGCACAGCATCGACTTCCGCGCCAGCGAACGCCTGGGCCAGCTCATCGTGCAGGTGGCCGGCCGCGCCGGCCGCGCGCACAAGCCCGGTACGGTACTGCTGCAGACGCATCATCCGGATCACCCGCTGCTGGCGCGGCTGCTGCGCGGCGGCTATGCGGCGCTGGCCGAGGAACTGCTGGCCGAGCGCCGCGCCGCCGAGCTGCCGCCGTATGCGCACCTGGCCCTGCTGCGCGCCGAGGCCAAGGAAATGGCCGCCGTGGAAGAATTCCTGCACGCCTGCGCCGCCGCCGCCGGTGCCGTCGAAGGCGTGGACCTGAGCGGGCCGATTCCCGCCCCCATGCCGCTGCGCGCCGGACTGGCGCGCGCGCAATTGCTGCTCTCGGCGCTGGACCGCACCCGCCTGCAGGCGGCGCTGCCCGGCTGGCTCGAATCCTGGCGTCAGCTGCCCTCGGCGCGGCGCGTGCGCTGGTCCCTCGATGTGGACCCCATCGACCTGTATTGAAGGCAAACGTGTGAGCAATCCATGCAATCGCAGCAAAAACCCCATGTCGTCATCATCGGCGGCGGTTTCGGCGGGCTGTGGGCCGCCCGCGCCCTGGCCGGCAGCGCGGTGCGGGTCAGCCTGATCGACAAGGTCAACCATCACCTGTTCCAGCCGCTGCTGTACCAGGTCGCCACGGCAGGACTGTCCATGCCCGATATCGCCGCGCCGCTGCGGCATATCCTGCGCAACCAGGCCAATGCCACGGTGCTGCTGGGCGAAGTCAGCGAGATCGACCACGCCCGGCGCCAGGTGCGCTGCACCGACGGCAATGCGCTGGACTACGACTACCTCATCGTCGCCAGCGGCGCGCGCCATGCCTATTTCGGCCACGACGAATGGGCCGCCCACGCGCCGGGCCTGAAAACGCTCGACGACGCCTTGGTCATACGCCGCCAGGTGCTGACCGCATTCGAGCGCGCCGAGGCCGAGCCCGACGCGGCCCGCCGCGCCGCCTGGCTGAACTTCGTCGTCATCGGCGGCGGCCCCACCGGCGTGGAACTGGCCGGCACTCTGGCCGAGATCGCACGGCACACCCTGCGCCGCGAATTCCGCCGCGTCGATCCCGCCACCGCACGGGTAATGCTGGTGGAAGCCGGTCCGCGCGTGCTGGCCGCGCTGCCGGCGGAACTTTCAGTCAAGGCGGAAAAACAGCTGCAGCGCCTGGGCGTGGAGGTGCTGACCGGCCGCGCGGTGACCACTGTCGACGCTGACGGCATAGCCTTGGGCGAGGAACGCATCGCGGCGCGCAGCGTGCTCTGGGCCGCCGGCGTGGCGGCCTCTCCGCTGGGCCGCCAGCTGGGCGCACCGCTGGACAAGGCCGGGCGCGTGCTGGTGCAGGATGACCTCAGCCTGGCCGGGCAGCCGGAAATCTTCGTGATCGGCGATCTGGCCAGCAAGCAGCAGGACGGCCGCCCGCTGCCCGGCGTGGCGCCGGTGGCCAAGCAGATGGGCACGCATGCGGCCAGGACAATCCTGGCACGCCTGCGCGGCCAGCCGGCCAGACCGTTCCGCTATTCCGACGTGGGTTCGCTGGCGACCATAGGCCGCATGGCCGCGGTGGCCGACCTGGGCCGGATCCGCCTGTCCGGCATCCTGGCCTGGTGGTTCTGGCTGTTCGTGCACATTTTCTTCCTGATCGGCTTCCGCAGCCGCCTGATCGTGCTGATCAACTGGGCCTGGTCGTACTGGACCTACCAGCGCCACGCGCGAATCATCGTCGGCCAGCAGCCGGCCACGCCGGAAGACCGCAGCGCCTGATCGCAGAAACGACGACGGCCCCTCGCGGGGCCGTCGTGTGCTGTTGCGGTGTTGCCTGTGATTTACGCGACGAACAGGGCGCGCATCTTCTTCATCGCATTCGCCTCGATCTGGCGGATGCGCTCGGCCGAGACGCCGTACTCGTCGGCCAGTTCCTGCAGCGTGGCCTTCTCGCCGTCCTTGAGCCAGCGCCGCGTGATGATGTCGCGGGAACGCTGATCCAGGCGGGCCATGCCTTCGCGCAGGGCTTCGAGCTGGTTTTCTTCCTGATCGTCGTTGGCCAGGGACTGATACGGGTCGGCGTTGTGGTCGACCAGGTAGGCCACCGGCGCCGGCGGCGCCTCGTCGTCGTTGTCCGACGGAGCATCGAAGCCCACGTCGCGGCCGGACAGGCGGGACTCCATCTCCAGCACGGTCGCTACCGGCACGCCGAGTTCCTTGGCCACGGTCTGGGCCTCGTCATGGCTGAGCCAGCCCAGGCGCTTCTTCGACTTGCGCAGGTTGAAGAACAGCTTGCGCTGCGCCTTGGTCGTGGCGACCTTGACGATGCGCCAGTTGCGCAAGATGAATTCGTGCATCTCGGCGCGGATCCAGTGCACCGCGAAGGAAACCAGGCGCACGCCCAGGGTCGGGTCGAAGCGCTTGACGGCCTTCATCAGGCCGATGTTGCCTTCCTGCACCAGATCACCCAGCGGCAGGCCGTAACCCTGGTAGCCGCGGGCGACATGCACGACGAAACGCAGATGGGACAGGACCAGTCGCTTGGCGGCATCCAGGTCGCTGTCGCGACGCAGGCGCTCGGCCAGCTCCTGTTCTTCGTCCTGGGTCAGCATCGGGACACGGTGCGTCGCGCTGATGTAAGCCTCCAGGCTGCCCAGCGCACTCGGGATCGGCAGGTTGTTGCTGACTAGGGCAAGCGCTTCGGTCATGGCTTGAAACCTCCAATACTGGAACACAGGTTAGCACTCGCCTACACAGAGTGCTAAGTGCGCCGGGAGTTCCCTGTTCGGGACGTCGCCCAGCGAACGGCGATTAGTGTACCAGCAAGTACAGGAAAAGGGTTAGGGCGCTGTGAAAACGTTATTACGCTTTGGCGCCATAATCGGCGGAACCTTCTAGAAGCCTGATTCAGCTGGACTTTCCCCCTCGCCGACCGGCATAAGCCGGTCATTGCGATGGCAGCGGTTCAGCCTCGTCGCCCTCTTCCAGCAAGCCCTGCAACAGCAGCACCAGTGTCGTCAGTTGGCGCGGCAGCTGCTTGGACGCCGCCTCGCGCCAGTGCTGCAGCACGGTATGCAGCTGGCGCGCGGTGTTTTCAAGGCCGAGCACGGCAAGTTCGTCGGCCAGGCCGCGCAGCCGCCGCAGCGCCGAGGCCGGCTGCTGGCGCAGCCCCTGGCGCGCCCACAGCACCAGTTCTTCGCGCACCTTCTCCAGCAACGCCTGCAGCGCGCCACGCGGCGGTGCCGGCGGCTGGCCGGGCAAGGTCTGCGCAGCGGCCGGACTGGCCTGCAGCACGACGGCGCGCTGCGCCGTCAGCAGGCTCAGCGGCATCAACCGGACTTCGCCCTGGACCAGGCTGGCCGTGGCCGCGATGCGCCGCGGCGGATCGTCGCCGTCGGCCAGCAGCGCTGCCAGGGCATCGACTGCGGACGGCGCGGCCGTCTGGTACGGCAGGGCCAGCTGCACCTCATCGCCGGGCTCGGCCTGTTCCGCGTCGTCGGCGCAGAGCAGGCGCGCGTACAGGGTCTGCTCGGCCGCGTCCCAGCCCCAGTCCAGCACCGCCGCCACTGGCAGCACGTGCACATGAGCAATGGCCTGGCGCGGCCGCACGAAATCCGGCTGGGCCGTGCGCAGGTGCCGTGCCAGCGCCGCGCCGCCGGGCTGGCGCAGCGGCGCCGCCAGTCCTTCCCAGGACTGCGCCGACAACGGCAGCACGCTGGTCTGGCGCGCCAGCGCGGAAATGTCCACCAGACCGTTGGCGCGCCGCCGCGCACCGCGCGTGACGACCTGCGCCGCGGCCAGCTGGCGCAGATTCTGCCCGGCCACCCGCCGGCCCAGCAGCGGCGTGGGCGCCTGCCCGTCTACCCGCGGCCAGCTGCGTTCCAGCACGGTGACGGCCAGGGTGTCCGGATCGGCGAACAGGATGCGCGCGCCGTCGCTGCGCGCATCGCTCCAGCATTGCAGGCCCAGCGAGACCAGCTTGAGATGATCCAGCGCCACTTCGCCGCGCACACCCACGCCGAGGATCTGGCTCGCCGGCAGCACCGGCTGGGCCTGCGCTGCCGCCTGCGTGGCCGCGGCCAGCCGCGCCGCGGTTTCCGCCAGCACCTGCAACAGGCGCAGCGGATCAAAGCGGCTGGAGCGGTCGGCCTGGTCCTGTATCAGTTCGCGCAGCTCGGCCAGGCATCCCGCCGGCCAGCTCCAGCCCTGCGCGGCCAGGCGCTGCAGCAAGGCCGCGTGCGCCGCCTCCAGCCCGCTCCAGTCCTGGCTGCTACCGTCCAGCCAGAGCCGCGCGAGGAAGGCGTAGACGTCCTCGACCAGCGCCAGCTCCTGCGCATCCAGCCCCAGCGCCGCCGTGCGCGCATTGCGCGGCGCCAGCTCGATCACTGCATCGGCCAGCCCGCCGGCCTGGCGGAAGGCCCATACCGCAAGGGCCACATGTTCACAATTCCCGCCGAGGCGGCAGTCGCAGCGCGCATGCGACAGATTGCGCCGCGAAAAAAAACGCACGCTGCACAGCGGCAGATGCGCCACCGGCGCCGGCGCTTCCGGCCGCCACGCCGCCAGGCGCACCACCGGCGCGGCCGCGGCCTGGCGCGCCGCCTGTTCCAGCATCGCCGGGGCGAGGGCGGCAGCCAGGGCCGCATCGTCGAATTCGCCCGGGCTCCAGGCGGTTTCTGCTGCGGCCGGCGCGGTTTCCGCCGCCGGCGCCGAGGCCGCGAGCCAGTGCTGATAGGCCAGCACCAGGGTCACCCGATGCCGGCACAGCCCCGCCGCGGGACAGGTACACAATGCCTCGCGCAGCGATTTGCCGACCGCGAGACTGGCGCGCTGCCCGTCCTCGTACTGCGCATGCACCGTGGCCTGCGCATCGACCTCGATCTGCGGCAGACGGCCCTCGGCGATGTCCTTCTGCGCCCGCTTCACGAAGCCGGGATTGGCCAGCGCGGTCAGCGCCTCCACGCCGAGTTCGGCCAGATCGGCCCGCCGCGTGCTCATGCGCGGATCTTCCCGGCCAGCCACGCCGCCAGCTCGCCCGGCGTCATCGCGCCGACCTGGGCGCCGACCTTGACCAGCCGCGCCGCGGTCTCGCGATCGAACGCGGGCGTGGCCGCCGAATCCAGCGCAGCCAGTCCCAGCACCTGGGTACCGGACTGCACCAGCGCCTGCACCCGCCGCACCAGTTCGGCGGCATCGCGTCCTTCAAAAAAATCGCTGACCAGCACGACGATGCTGCGCGCCGGATTGGCTATGCAGCCTTGCGCATAGGCCACGGCCTTGGCGATGTCGGTGCCGCCGCCCAGTTGTACCTTCATCAACAATTCCACTGGATCGGATACATCGCGCGTCAGGTCCACCACTTCGGTATCGAACGCGACCAGCCGTGTCGACATACCGGGCAGGTTCCACAGGCAGGCAGCCATCACCGCCGAATGGATCACCGAATCGACCATGGAGCCGCTCTGGTCCACCAGCAGGATCAGCTCCCAGCGCTGCACATGCCGGCGCGAGCGGCTGGCGAACACGGGATCCTGGATATAAAGCCTGCGCCGCTGCGGATCCCAGCGCGCCAGGCTGGCGCGCACCGTGCGCGCGAAATCGAAATTGCTGGCCGCTTTCACGCGCGAGCGCCGGCGCCGGTCGCGCGGCCCGGCGAAGGCCTGGCGCACCTCGGCCGCAAGTTTCTCCATGATCCGCCGCACCACTTCGGCGACGATGCGCCGCGCCGCCGCCAATACCGCCGGGTTCATCAGGTGCTTGGTCTGCAGCACCGCACGCAGCAGGCTTTCCGACGGTTCCAGGCGTTCCAGCACGTCGAGATTGGTCACCACCTCGGTGATGCCGTAGCGCTCGACCGCGTCCTGCTCCAGGCGTTCTATGACTTCCTGCGGAAACAGGCGGTGGACGTCGTTGATCCATTCCGGCGTGGTCAGCTGCGAGGCGCCGTCGCCGCCGCTGCGCTCGCCGCGGCGGGCGCGCTCGGGATCGCGGCCGTACAACCATTCCAGGGCGGCGTCGGCGCTGGCGATCTCGCCGTCCAGGCCGCCCAGGGACTGCTGCGCGGCCTCGCCCAGCAGCAGGCGCCAGCGTTGCAAAGGCGCGGGTATTTTCAAACTCATGCGGGAAGCTCCGGCGCCGCCACGCCCCAGGCGTGCAGCCGCGCCCAGATGGCCTTTTCGCGCTGCATGGCCCGCGCCAGCTGCTGCGCATCGCGCTCGGCCGGCAAAGCCGCGGTAAGCGCCGACTGCGGCAATTGCGTCGCCGAATGCAGGCGCAGCACCAGACTGGCGACACCGCCGCGCTCGCGCGCCGGCAGCCAGGCAAAGGCGCCGCGCAGGGCCGGCAGCGCCTGCAGGAAATCGGCGTCGTCCAGCGCGGCGATGAGGCGATCCACCTCGGCGATGAAATCCTCGCGCTGGCTCAATTGTTCCCGCGCCAGCGCAAGCAGACCGGACAAGGCATCGCCAAGCTGCTCCGGCGCCAGCGCGCGCAGCAGCGCCACCGCCGCGGTCAGATCGAAGGCGGCCAGGCCGGACTGTTCTTCGGCCTGGGGCAGGCTGAGCAGCGCGCCCAGCGCCGCGCCGCGGCTCAGGGGCGCGGAATCCGGGCTATGCACCTTGCGCGCGAACACGGCCAGCGCCCGCGGGCTTTCCACGCTCAGCGGCAGCGCATCGTGCGCGGCCTGGCCGCGCACCAGATCGCGCAGCGCAATCTGCGCGCGCAAGTGCGCAAAACCCTGCGCCGGTGCGATCGCCGCGGGCGGCTCCAGCAGCCACAGGGCGCGGTCGAACGCACTCTCGATCACGCTGCGCAGCAGCGGCGAAGCCGCCATGGCCAGGGCCTGGCCGTGGCGGAACAGCGGATACAGCAGGCCCAGCGCCTCGCCCAGCGGTTCGAACTGTGCGCTCGCCGCGACGGCTTCGCGCAGATCCTGCAGCAGCGCGCCGCTGGCACCGGACAGCCCGGCCAGGGCCGCCGCGTTCAGGCCCTGCGCCAGTGCGGCGACATCGCCGCGCGCGCCGCGCAGCCGTTCCTCCAGCGCCGCCTGGGCCGCTTCGGCCAGAGTCGCGCCATAGGCGCCGGCTTCGATCAGCGCGGCCTGCTGTTCCAGCGGCTGGTCCAGCTGCCACAGTTCCTCGCGCTCGCCGGACAGGGCCAGCTGCGGCCCCTGCACGCGGCGGATGCCGGGAATCTGCAGCAAAAGCAATCGGTGCAGAATGTGACTCTTCCCGCGTCCGGCCGGCGTGAGCAGGTCCAGCCGCAGCTCGCCGCGCAATACCAGCCCGGCCGCTTCCAGCTCCTGCGCCAGCGCCGCCAGCAGCGGCGGCTGCGGCGTGGCCGGTGCAAGCCGGCCGCGCACGTCGCCGGCCAGCACGTCCATCATTTCCACCAGCAGCGGCGCGGTGCCGGCGCGGATGCGGCCGCGGTAGGTCCACGGCAGCGGCACGTCCTGGGCTTCTTTCAGCAAGGTCGCCGCGGCCGCGTCCAGCCAGTCCGCGCGCAGCGGCACGGCGTGGCCGCGCAATTGCGCCAGGCCCTGGGCGTGGGTATGCAGCGCGATCAGGTCCGCGGTCGAGGCGACCAGCCTGCGCTGGCGCAGGCGCTGGGCCGTGTCCTGCATCAGCCGCAGCCCCGCGGCCTGCGCGCCGTGCTCCCACAGCCATTGGTAGTACAGCGGCGAGGACATGCCCGAGGCATAGCCCTGGAACGCATCCAGCCGCTTGAAGCTGTAGGGCACGAGAAAGGAACCGTGGCGCAGCGCGGCGTCCACCGGCGGCTGCGGCGTGGCCGGCTCCTGCGCCGCGGCCGGCAGCCCGCGCCACAGCCGCGCCAGCGCCGGCGCGTGATAGCCGCCGCAGACCACCAGCACCGCGCCGTCGCCGCGCGCCATGGCCCAGGCGATCCAGGCGGCCATGTGCGTTTCGCGCGCGGCGTTGCCGCAGGAACCCGGATCGTCGCCGCGCAGGTGCCCGAAATACAGGTCCAGTTGTGTCGCCAGCGCGTCGGTATCGGTTTCCTGCTCGAACAGGTGATCCCACAGCGCGTCGCGGCCCTCGATGCCCAGGCTGTCTGCCAGGGCCTGCTCGTAGGCGTCGGCGCGCAGCGCATACGCGGCTTCGGGCGCGTCGGCGTAGCGGTTGGGCAGTTCGGCGAAGGCGTCGTGCCAGGCCGGCAGGTCGATGAAGCGCACGCAGGCGCCGCTGTCGCGCCCCAGCACCAGCGCCTGCCATTCCGGCGAATGCTCGGCGAACGGCGACCACGAACCGCGCTGCACGCCGGTGCCGGAAAGATAGCTGTAGATCGCCAGCGGCAATTCATGCCCCAGGAACAGCTCATCCAGGCGCGCATTGAAATCCGCCGGCCCTTCGATCAGCACGTAGCGCGGCCGCAGCGCGCGCAGCTGCGCCGCGACCAGGCGCGCGCAGGCCGGCGAGTGATGGCGCACGCCGATGATGTGCGGTGCGGCGTTGCTCATGGCAGGCGGTGGCGCGCCTCGAAATACGCGCGCCAGTGATTGCCGCTCTTCTTCGCCACCTTCTGCTCGAAATAGCGGCGCAGCTTGGCGCGGTCGTCCGCGTCGTCCTTGACCACGGTGCCGGCGATGCAGTCGACCAGGTCCGCCGGCTCGCCTTCGCGCTGCTCCAGGAACCAGGCGCGTACACCTACCGCGTGAGCGACGTTCACCGCCTCGGCGGTGGACATCACCGCATTGAGCCGGTCCATGCCGCCTTCGCGGCGCGCGCCGTCCTGGCTTGCGCGCAGATCGCGGAACGTGGTCACCAGCAGTTCCAGCACGCTGCCCGGCACGCTGTGCGGAATGCCGCTGCGTGCGAGCAGTTCGGCAGAAGCCTGCTGCACCAGGGCCAGCTCGCGCTCGTAGTCGAGGATGGGGAAGACCGTCTCGAAATCGAAGCGGCGCTTGAGCGCGGCCGACATCTCGTTCACGCCGCGGTCGCGCGTATTGGCCGTGGCGATGATGTTGAAGCCTTCGCGCGCATACAGCATGGCGTGCTCGCCGGACAGCTCGGGCACGGCCATCACGCGGTCCGACAGCATGCCGAGCAGACAGTCCTGCACTTCCAGCGGCGCGCGCGTGATTTCCTCGAAGCGCACCACGCGGCCGTCGCGCATGCCCTGGTACAGCGGCGCCGGCACCAGCGCGCGCGGGCTGGGGCCTTCGTTGATGAGCAGGGCGTAGTTCCAGGAATACTTGATCTGGTCCTCGGTGATCGAGGCGCCGCCCTGGATGGTCAGCGTGGAAACGCCCGAGACCGCCGTCGCCAGCAGTTCCGACAGCAGCGACTTGGCCGTGCCCGGCTCGCCGACCAGCATCAGCCCGCGTCCGGTGGCCAGCGTCACCAGCATGCGTTCCACCGCCGCGACCGGCGCGACGATCTTGCGCGTGACGCCGAGCTTGTCGTCGCCCAGCACGAAGGCGCGCGCGGCCTTCAGGCTCAGCGCCCAGCCGGGCGGGCGCGGGTCGCGGTCCGCTGCGGCCAAGCGCTGCAGCTGTTCGGCATAGAGGATTTCCGCCGGCGGGCGCTGCAGGGAAACCGCGGTGTCGTTGTTCTTGGCCATGATCCTCATCTCTACATCAACGTTGACGGCCGCAGCCGGTGCGGCGCGGTTTTGCCAGCGGTATGCGGTACGACGGCAGCGCCTCAGCCATTGGTCAGGTATTCCATATCGCGCACCAGCTCGCTGGCGGCGATGGCGTCGAGTTCGCTCAGCGGCAGCGGATCCTGCATGTCGCCCCAGGCCGAAGGCTTGCCGACCTGGATCTGGCGCAGTTTCTGCTCGGCGTATTCGCCGACCAGGCCGACGATGATGCCGGGATCCAGTTGCAGCTCGATCACGCGGTCGCCCTTGAGCGGCTTGGTGAAATACCAGATGCAGCCGCCGTCCTGGGCCTGGCCGCGGCGCCAGCCCTTGTTGACCAGGCCGAGCACGCGGCCGGTGGGCACGACCCGGTCCAGCCAGCGCTCCAGCTTGCGCTGGCCCAGTTCCTCCGGTGTGAGCGCGTGGCTGTCGCGGCCGAGCTGGGCGAAGGGCTGCAGCAGTTCGTAGTCGGCGAACAGCTGGCCGAAGGCGGCGGCCTGGTCGGCCGGCAGTTCCAGCGCATGCGGCAAGCCAATGCGCCGGGTTTCGTCCAGGCCCAGTTGCAGCGGATTGTCTTCGGCATCGCTGAAGCTGCCATCCTCGGCCACGCGGAAACAATGCAGCAGGCGGCCGCCGTGGCTGTCCTCGGCGCTATCCATTTCGTACACGCCCCAGACCAGGCGCTGCACCAGATGGCGCAGCAGCGGATGGCCGGCGAGGAACTGGCGGAACACGTCCTCGCTCCAGCGCCGGCGCGTGCACATGGCGACTTCCAGGCGCTGCACCTGCTGCTGGGCGATAGTGCGCGCATCTTTCTTCAGCGCCTTGAACCGTTCCACCGCCGCGGCCGACAGTGCGGCATCGTCGGTCTTCCTGGGCTTGGGCAGATCGGCCAGACGCGCGCCGTCGGCATCGCTGACGTACGGCTTCAGCGCCTCGTCGAAGCCGACGCGGAACTGGCGCGGGCCGAAATCCAGGATCAGGATGCCGCTTTCGTCCAGGCCCAGGTCCGGCGCCAGGCGGTCTTCCAGTTCCTCGGCGCTGAGCCCGCGCGCCTGCGCGATGGCGTCGATCTTTTCCCGTGCCTTGTCCTGCAATCCCTTGAATTTCACTTTCTGCGCGATGCCGTTGAGCAGCATCAGCGCCACGTCGCTGCCGATCGCGGCCAGCACGTCCAGGCCGGCCACGGCGCGCGCGTGCGCTGCTTCGCCGGGCCAGGCGCGGATCAGCGGCGTGAGCCGGCGCGCCGTATCGTCGTTGCCGAACCAGCCCAGCGCATTCAGCGCCCAGCCTTCCTTGGACGGCGAGCCGGCGCCGAGCCAGGCGTTGAACAGGTCCCAGGCGAAATCCGCCAGCGATTCGCGCGTGCAGGCTTCGGCCACCTGGCCTATGCCGGCATACAGTTCCTCGTGGCTGGGGAATGCCAGCATGTCGCCCAGGTGCTGCAGCGCTCCGTCGGACAGGGCCTTGCCGCTGCCGCGCAGCAGCGGCCGGCGCCAGCTGCGCGGCGCCCAGAATGCCGGTGCCGGAGCGCGTTTACTGGGAAAGCGGTCCAGCGCATCTTCCTGCAGCACGCTGCCCAGGCCGGCGACCACGTCGTCGCGGCCGTAGCGCGCGGCCATCTCCAGCAGCAGCGCCTCGTGCCCGTTCGCCGCCAGCAGGCGCAGCGCCGAGCCGGCGCAGTCGCGCGCTTCGCCGGGCTTGCCCAGGGCCGGCGCGATCAATGCCGCCGCAGCATGCTGCGGATAGCGCAGCAGCCAGTCGCGGCCGAAGCCGCGCAAGGTCTTGAGCCTGGTCAGCGCGCGGGCTGCAACGACGGCGAGTTCGGTATCCGCATAGCGCAGGGCCAGCCCGGTAAACGCGCCGGGATTGCGCCGTATCGCGCGCAGCACGCCGGGCCAGGCGCGCGGGCCGTAGCGCGCGGCGACGAATTCCACGTCGCTTTCGGAACTGGCTTCGCCGACCAGTTCGTTCCAGAAGGCGACGCCGACGTCGTCCGGCAGCTGGGACAGCGCCGCGCCGTCGATGCTGACGTAGTAATGCTTGCGCAGCGGCTTGATCTGCCGCCACAGCGCAACCAGCGCGGCGGCGTCAACGGCCTTGACCGCCGCCAGCGCCTGTTTGCGCAGTTCCTCGTCGCGGACCCTGTCCAGGCTGGTCCAGTCCGATTCAAAGCCCAGGTCCTTGATCGCCTGCAACAGCGCGTTGTTGCCCTTGTAGCGATTGCGCTGCCATTCGGACAGTTGCGCCGCGCGTTCGCGTTCGGCGGCCGGCCAATGCTCCTGCAGCGGCAGCACCAGCGGGGCGAGCCCGCCCACGCTGGCGATGGTCTTGCGCGGCTTGTGCCAGGGCGGATCGGCCAGCACGCGCGGCAGTTCGGTCGCGTCGGCGACGTCGGCCGGGCCGGCCAGCTGTGCGTGCAGACGTTCGATCAGCGCATGGGCCGCGGGACTGAGCCAAGGCTGCAGCGACGCGAGCGCAGCTTCGTTGTTGGCGATGAGCTGGGTCAGCAGCGGCGCCTGCGCGCCCGCCTCGCGCGGGCCGGCGCCCAGCCCGCCCGCCAGTGCCGCGAGCGCCGCCAGCGGCCAGCGCTGCGCGGCCTGGTTCAGGCGCAGCAGATGGCTCTTGCTCGTGCCCGCGATGCGCGCCAGCGCGGCCACTGCCTCGGGCAGGCCGATATGGCGCAGGAGTTCCGCGCAATTCTCGCTGGCCGGATCGCCGAGCAGTATCGGCAGCATGTCCAGGCGGCGCTCGCGCAGCAGGGTCGCCAGTGCGCCTTTGTCGTGGAAGAAATAGTGGTGTTCCGTGCGTGCGCCCTGCAGCGCCGCCAGTGCCGCCGGATCGCGCAGGCTTACGCGCAGCCACTGCGCCACGCCAGGCAGGGTCGCACCGGCCGCAGCGGTCAGGCGCATTGCGGTTTCGTCGGCGAGCTGCGCATCGTCCAGCACCACGGCCATGACCGCCTGGCGCGCCGGATGCAGCGCGGCGATGCGCTCGCGCAGGCGCTGCGCACACTGTTGCCACACATCGGCGTCGGCCGCAGCCAGATGGGCGCGGAACAGCCGTTCCTCGTGACTCAGCGGCGACTGCCAGTGCGCGCCCAGCGCCGCACTCACCTGATAGCCGGCGCTGTACTTGCGTTGCAGCGTATTGCCCTGCCAGCGTGTGTCCGAACCTACCTCGAAAGTCTGCGCCAGCAGCAGCAGGTCGAAAGCCTGCACCAGGCCGCGTTCGGCGATCAGGAATTCGGCCAGGCTGCCGGAATGGGTCTCGCCGCGTACCACGCTCGCGGCCCAGGCCAGCAGCAGCGCGTCGGATTCCTCGCTGCCGCGCAGGCTGCGCTGCTGCACGCGGGTCCAGGTTTCCTGCAGCAATGCGTGCAGGGCCGGATCGGTCGCCGGCAGATCCAGCTCGGCATTCTGCAGCAGCGTCTCGCGCAGGCTCAGCCAGGCCACGCGCGGATCGCGCGGCTCGATGGGTGCGGGAAAGCGCCGCGTCGGCAGCGCCGTGGCATTGCCTTCGAGATAGCGCCAGGCCGCGTTGTAATCCAGCGGCTCGCCCGCGGCCAGCCAGGGCGGTACGCCGGGCAGCTGTGGCAGGGCGTCGAGGTCCAGTTCTTCCGCCGCGATGGCGGCAGGCGTGGCGGGCTGCCGCGCCGGTGCCGTGGACACTATGGCTGCCGCAGCTTCGTACGGCGCCGCCACCGGCGCAGCGGATGCGCCGGACGCTGAAAAATCTTCCTTCTTTTCGCCAGCAGCGGAATCCACAACATCCGAGGCCGCGGCAACCGCCGCCGCACCGCTTCCGGCCGCCGCTTTCTTCACCGTCTTCGCTGCCGCCGGCGCGGATGCCGCAGCCGCGGCCGGCGCTGCACCAGACGCAACGCCATCGCCCCGCTCCACATAGCCCTTGCCGGTCTTCTCCGCGACCAGCTTGAGCACGGCCGCGGCGGCCTTGGCCTCGTCGGCGAAATTCTTGGTCTGGCTCTGGCCTTGGGTGCCTATGCGTCCCCAGCGCAAATTCACATCGGCGCCGGCCTGCTCCACTTCCCAGAATTTGTTCGAGGTGCCTTCGGAAAACTCGAAACGGCGCATGGCCTTCCCTGCAGACGTGCGGAACGGCCAACGCTAATCGCAGCCGGTTACAGCGTCCAGTCCACCGGACTCTTTCCGTGGCGCATCAGGTATTCGTTCGCGGCGGAGAAATGGCCGCAGCCGATGAAGCCGCGGTGGGCCGACAGCGGCGAGGGATGCGGCGCCTTGAGCACGCAGTGGCGGCGGCCGTCGATCAGCTTGCCCTTGGCCTGGGCGTAGGAGCCCCACAGCATGAACACCAGGCCCTCGCGCTCGCGGTTGAGGGTGTCGATGATGGAATCGGTGAAGCCTTCCCAGCCCTTGCCCTGGTGCGAGTTGGCCAGGCCCTGTTCCACCGTCAGCACCGCATTGAGCAGCAGCACGCCCTGTTCGGCCCAGCGCGTTAGGCAGCCGTGGCGCGGCGGCGAGAAGCCGAGGTCGCGCTGCAGTTCCACGTACATGTTGCGCAGCGACGGCGGCACGGCGATGCCCGGCTGCACCGAGAAACACAGGCCGTGGGCCTGGCCCGGGCCGTGGTAGGGGTCCTGGCCCAGGATCACCACTTTCACCTGATCGAACGGTGTGGCTTCCAGCGCGGCGAAGATCTGCTTCGGCGGCGGATAGATGATCTTGCCGCTGCGCAGTTCGCTGCGCAGGAATTCCGACAGGGCCTGCATGTCGGGCCGGTCCAGATAGGCACCGACGCGCTCCTTCCAGGAAGGTTCCAGCTTTACCCGCGTTTCGCTCATGCAGTTTCCGTCTGCAGCGTGGCGCGCGAATGCTGGCCCACCCGCAGCTGGAACAGCAGCTTGGTGATGAGCAGGCGTTCCTCGATGGGTTTCTCCACCAGATCGTTCGCGCCCTGGCGGATCAGTACCGCCTGGTTCTTGGGATTGTCGTCGCCGGTCATCACCAGCACCGGCAGCTGGGCCTTGCCGTAGCCGTAGTCGTTGCGGATGCGTTCGAGCAGGTCGCCGCCCGTGAGTTCGCCCTTGAGGTTCACGTCGGTGAGGACGATGTCGGCGCCGGGCACCTTGCCCTGGGCCTTGGCGGTTTCCAGCAGGGCCAGGGCGTCTTCCACGCTGACCACGTGCAGCACGGTCAGGCCGTGCTTTTCCATCATGCGCCGGGTCGCCAGGGCGACCACGCGGCTGTCCTCGACGTAGAGCACTTCGCCGGTGACATTGGATTCGGGCCGCACATAGCCGCGGATGAAGGCCGCCAGCGCGTTGAAGCCCAGCGACTTGTCGAAATAATCGGTGACCGCGTCGGACATGGTGCGCGCCACCAGGCGCTCCTGCACGTCGCCGGAAACCACCACGATGGGGATATAGGCCTGGGGCGAGTGTTCGCGGATGTGCTGGGCCAGTTCCAGCCCGTCCATGTCCGGCAGGCGCAGCGCGGTGGTGACGAAATCGACCACGCCGGATTCGAGCTGTTTCTTGGCTTCGGCGCCGCTTTCGCAGGCCAGCACGGTCACGCCCGGCAGATCGGACTTGAGCACCTGCTCGATCAGGCGGCGCACGACCTTGGAGCCGTCCACGACCATCACCCTGGGCTCGTCGCTGGCGATATGACGGGTGAGATGGGCTTCCATTAGGTTCCCCCCGAGGAACTTCCGCGTAGTACGCAAAGATTCTGGTACGGCACCCGGATCACCTGCGGCTCATTCAGGATGAGCTTCTGCCAGGTGGCGGGCAGTGGCAAGCATAGCGCCAAGCCAGCCCAAAACGGCACTGAGCAAGGGCACGGACGCGGCCGCCAGCGGCGACAGCCCGTGCAGGACGAAACGGTGATCATAGCTTTCCAGCAGCTGGTTGACCGGCGCGGCCAGGGCCCATTGCACCCCCAGCACCACGACCAGAGCGAAGGCGCCGCTGAACAGGCCGTACCAGATGCCGGTGTACAGGAACGGCCGGCGCACAAAGCCGGGGCTGGCACCGATCAGCTGCATCACGGCGATTTCCTCGGCGCGGGACTGGATATCCAGTCGCACCGTATTGCCCACCACCAGCAGGGTGGCCAGGGCCAGCAGGCCCGCCAGCACCAGCACGCTGCGCTGGGACAGGCCGAGGATGGCGCCCAGGCGGCGGCGCCAGGCCGCGTCGTACTGCACCAGGTCGACACCGGCGTCGCGGCGCAGCTCGGCCAGCACGGCGGGCTCGTCGCTGCCGCGGCTTTCGCGCGGGGTCACGATCAGCACATGCGGCAGCGGGTTGAACTGCAGCACATCCAGCGCGTCGGCGAAGCCGGACATGGCGCGGAATTCCTCCAGGCCCTGCTCGGGCGTGGTCTGCTTGACCGCGGCCACGTCGGCGCGGGCCTGCAGGCGCTGGGCCAGCGCGGCGCTGCCGGCGGCATCGACCGAAGGCTTGAGGAAGACGGTGATCTCGCGTGCATCCTGCCAGCCGCCGCTGAGGCCGCGGGCGTTGTCCAGCAGGATCAGGAACAGCAGCGGCAGGGCCAGGGCCAGGCCCATGACCAAGGCGGTCAGCGCGGTCGCCCAGGGTTTGGCCAGCAGCCGGCCCAGGCTGGAGAACAGGCTGTACAGGTGCTGGTCGCGCCAGCTCTTGAAGCCCAGCCGCGTGCGCGGCCCGGCGCGCTCGGCCGCGCGCGGCGGCGGCGCGGGCGCCTTGAGACGGTTGCCGGAAGGCTTCTTCGCAAACATCAGGCGCTGCCTCCCGGTCGCCAGTCGTCGAGCAGGCGGCCGTGATCCAGCACCAGCACGCGCTTGCCCATGCGCTTGACCAAAGGCAGGTCGTGGCTGGCGATGAGCACGGTAGTGCCGACCTGCTGGAAATCGGCGAACAGTTGCATGATTTCGCCGGAGAGCTGCGGATCGAGGTTGCCGGTGGGCTCGTCGGCGATCAGCACCGCCGGCTTGGCCACGATGGCGCGGGCTATGCCCACGCGCTGCTGCTCGCCGGTGGACAGGGTGATCGGCGCGGAGCGCTCGCGTTCGAGCAGGCCGACCTTGTCCAATGCGGCGCGCACGCGCTTGGCGATTTCCTCGCGCGCCAGCCCCGCGATGATCAGCGGCAGGGCGACGTTGTCGTAGACGCTGCGGTCCATCAGCAGGCGGTGATCCTGGAACACCATGCCCAGGCCGCGGCGCAGTTCCGGGATGCGGCGCCGGCCCAGCCCGTGCAGGTTCTGCCCGTTGACCGTGACATGGCCGCGGTTGGGCCGTTCGATCAGGGCGATGAGCTTGAGCAGGGTGCTCTTGCCGGCCCCGGAATGGCCGGTCACGAAGGCCATCTCGCCCGCGGCCAGCTCGAACGAGAGTTCGTGCAGGGCCTCGTGGCCGGAGGGATAGCGCTTGGTGACCTGGTCGAATCGGATCATTCGGCGGCGCGGAACTCGGTGACGGTGGCGGAAGCCGGCGGTGCCGGCGGCAACGGGGTGACGCCGAATGCTAATGCGTTCGCCGCCGCGGCCGGATTCGACCAAGGTCAACAGTACCGATTCCGCGCGAGCGGTCACCCTGGCGCATGTCAGTTTCCCCTGTGAAACCCAGCCGCGCGGCTATTTGACCATCTGGTTCAGATTGAAGATCGGCAACAGTATGGCCAGCACGATGAACAGCACCATCGCGCCGACCAGCAGGATTACCGCCGGACCCAGCACCGCGGTCAGCACCGCCAGCCAGCGGTCCAGTTCCTTGGCCTGGTGCCCGGCCGCCTCGTCCAGCATGCGTTCGAGCTGGCCGGAGCGTTCGCCGCTGGCGATCAGGCGCACCGCCACCGGCGGAAAATAACCGCTGTCGGCCAGCGCGCGCGAGAAGGCACCGCCTTCGCGCACCTTGTGCGCGGCGCGGCGCAGCGCCTCGCGCATGGGCAGGTTGGGCACGACCTGGGCGGAGATGGCCAGCGCATCCAGCAGCGGCACCGCACTGGCGCTGAGCAGGGCCAGGGTGCGCGCGGCGCGCGCGGTGTTGGAGGCGCGGGTGAGCTTGCCGATCAGGGGCAGGCGCAGCAGCAGACGGTGCCAGGCCATGCGCAGCTTCTCGCGCCGGAGCGCAAAGCGCGTGGCGAACACGAACACGGCCAGGCCGGCGAACACCAGCAGGCCCCAGCGCTTGACCAGTTCCGACAGGCCGATCAGCACCGTGGTCGGCAGCGGCAGCTGCTGCTTCATGCTGGCGAACACGCCGACGATCTGCGGCACCACGTAGACCAGCAGCCCGGTCACCACGGCAATCGCGACCAGGGTGAGAAGAATGGGATAGGCCAGCGCCGTCAGCATCTGCTGGCGCAGCGCGTCGCGCGATTCGGCGTACTCGGCCAGGCGCTCCAGCACCGTGCCCAGGCGGCCGGATTGCTCGCCGGCGGCGACCGAGGCGCGGTAGATCTCGGGAAAGCTTTCCGGGTAGTCGGCAAAGGCCGTCGCCAGGCCGGCGCCTTCCATCACGCGGGAACGCAGCGCGATGACCAGGCTGCGCGCGCGTTCGTCCTCGCCCTGCTCGCCCAGCGCGGCCAGGGCTTCGTCGATGGGCAGGCCGGCGTTTAGCAGGGTCGCGAGCTGGCGCGTGAACAGGGCCAGCTGGGTTGCCGACAGGCCGCGCCGGCCCAGCGGCGACGCCTGCTGTTTCTCGTCGACCGCGTTCACTTCCAGCGGATTGAGGCCGCGCTCGCGCAAGGTCTGACGCACGGCGCGCGCCGTATCGCCCTGCAGCACGCCGCGCTGGGTCTTGCCGCTGGCGTCCAGGGCTTGGTAGGCGAATGCCGGCACGCGATCGGATCCGTGGAGGGAGGGCCGGATTGTCCACGGAAAGGCCGGGCGGGGGTAGCGGCCGGGGCGGCGCCCCGGCCGCCGCGGCTCAGATCATGGTCACGCCGGCCGGCGGCTGCGGCTCGGCCACGGTCTTGTAGAACCACAGCGTGTGGCCGACCGGATCGACGACGGAGAAATTGCGGTCGCCCCACCACTGCGTCGCCGGCGCCTGGGCGATGGCCACGCCGCGGCCGCTGAGTTCGGCGTGGTAGGCGTCCACGTCCTCGACTTCGACGTAGATCTCCAGCGCGCCGGCGGTCAGGCTGCCGCCGTCCTGGGGCCGCGCCAGCATCAGCATGGCGCCGCCGCGCTGGACGATGGCGAAATCGAGCTGGCCGTCCTTGCCGACCATGCCCATCAGATGATCGAAGCCCAGCTGTTCCAGGTAGAAATCGCGCAGGGAATCAACCGAGGCGACATAGCGCAGCGGAATCACCGAGGCGGGTCTGGCAGTGCTGTTCATTGCGTTTTCTCCGTGGCTTGCGGTGGCGAAAGTATCGGCAGACACTGCGCCGCATTCATCTACTTTGTGGAGTAGAAATGCGCGTGGCCTGGGCCGAGTTCGGCCTGCTCGACGAAGCCGGCTTCGGCAGCTACGAGAAACGCGCCCTGGTCACCCTGGCGGTGCACGGGGTCAGCGATGCGGCCACGCTATGCCGCGACGGCGACATTCCTACCTCCAAGATCTACGCGGCGATGGAGAAACTGGCCCAGCTCGGCCTGATCGAGGTGCGCCGCTCGCGCCCGCAGCTGTATGCGGCGCTGCCGCCGGAGCCGCTGATCGAACGCCTCAACGCCATCGCGCGCGAACGCGCCGAGCAGTTCGCCCAGGCCTCGGCCGGCCTGCGCGCCGCCTTCGACAAGCTGCCGCGCCGGCTGCGCAGCAGCGAGGCACGGGTGGACCTGGCGCTGGGCGCCGACAGCCACGTCAAGCGCCATGTCAGCCGCCTGGCCGGGGCACGCCGGCGCGTGCTGTCGTATCTGGAAGCCGGCGACATCGCTGCGATCCACAGCCTGCGCGAACGCGAAGGCTTCGATGTGATGAAGACAATTGCCCGTCAAAGAGAGAACGCGGCGCTGGAGCACCGCGTCATCTTCGGCTTCAGCGACCGCACCGCGCCGCGCCTGCTCGCCTTCCTGCGCGATTTCGCCGCTTCCACGCGCAACTTGAGCGGCGTGCGCTACAGCGGCGAGATGGGCCATCCCTTTCACGTGATCGACGACGAACAGGTGATCCTGGCGCTGGATCATCCCTTCGTCGGCGAAGGCCGCTTCGCCTCGCTGCTGGTGCATGATGCAGGCCTGGCCGCACAGCTGGCCGAGGGCTTTGAACAGCTGTGGCAGCGGGCGATGAAGGATCTGCGCGAGATCCGCGGCTGGCCCGGCCGCAGCGGCCGGGCCTGAGCACAGGCCTTACTTTTTCGCCAATGCGCTGTGGCGTATGCCGTAGGCGAAGTACACCACCAGGCCGGCCAGCATCCACAGGCCGAAGCGTTCCCAGGTGACCAGCGGCAGGCCGGTCAGCAGCCAGATCGAGAACACCACGCCGATGATGGGCACCAGCGGCACCAGCGGGGTGCGGAAGGCGCGCTTCACGTCCGGGCGGGTGTAGCGCAGCACGACGATGGACGAACAGATCACGATGAAGGCGCACAGCACGCCGATGTTCACCAGCTTGGCCAGGTCGCCGATGGGCAGCGCGCCGGCGGCGAGGCCGGTGAGCACGCCCAGCATCAGCGTGGGCCGGTACGGCGTGCCGTAGCGCGGATGCACCTTGGCGAACCAGGCCGGCAGCAGGCCGTCGCGGGCCAGCGAGAACCAGATGCGCGCCGCCGCCAGCATGAAGGCGAACACCACGCTGATGATGCTGGCCACGGCCACGGCGGAGATCGCCGCGCTGATCCAGTTCAGGCCCAGCGACTGGAACGCATTGGCCACCGGCGCGTCATTGTTGAGCGTGGTGTAGTGGGCGACGCCGGTGATGACGAAGGAAATGGTCAGGTACAGCGCCATGGACACGCCCAGCGACAGCAGGATGGCGCGCGGCAGGTCGCGCTGCGGATTCCTGGATTCTTCCGCCGCGGTGGTCAGGGTGTCGTAGCCGAATACCGCGAAGAACACGACCGAAGCTGCCGCGACCACGCCGTGGAAGCCGAAATGGCGCTCGCCGTTGGCATCGACCACTTCCGGCGGGATGAACGGCACCCAGTTGGCGCTGTTGATGTAGAACGCGCCAATGCCGATCACCAGCGCCACTCCGACCACCTTGACCGCCACCACGATGGTGTTGAGGCGCGCGCCGGTCTCGGTGCGCACGGTCAGGAGCACCGCCACGCCCATCGCCACCAGGGCGGCGATCACATTGAATACGCGCCCGTCGCCGGTGCCCATCGCGCCCTGCGCCCATACCGGCAGATGGATGCCGACATGCGCGAGCAGGTTCTGCAGATAGCCGGCCCAGCCGCTCGCGACCGCGGCGACGATCAGCGCATATTCCAGCAACAAGTCCCAGCCGATCAGCCAGGCCACGCCTTCGCCCAGTACCGCGTAGCCGTAGGTGTAGGCGCTGCCGGTGACCGGGATCATGCCCGCGAATTCCGCATAGCACAGCGCCGCCGCGGCGCTGGCGATGCCGGCGATGATAAAGGCCAGCGCCACCGCTGGGCCGGCGTTCACCGCGGCCTGCTGCCCGGCCAGCACGAAGATGCCGACGCCGATGATGCCGCCCAGGCCTATCGCCGTGAGCTGCCACAGGCCCAGCACCCGGCGCAGCTCACCGCGCGCACCGGCTTCGCTCTGCAGTTGTTCGATGCTCTTGTGTCGCGTGATCTGCTGAATCAGGTTCATGGTTTCTCCCGGCAACTCGCCCGATCATAGCGGAGCGTGGAAGACGCCGGCGGGTGCCGGAGGTCGCGCGCTAGCCCGTGCGGCGCTGCAGCAGATAGAAGATGGGCACACCGAGCAGCACGATGCCCAGCCCTGGCCAGGTGAACGCCGGCTTCCAGATCAGCAGGCCGATGCCGACGCCCGTGGCCAGCAGGATGTACAGCGCCGGCAGCAGCGGATAGCCGAAGGCGCGGTACGGCCGCTCCGCATCCGGCCGCGCGACGCGCAGGCGGAACAGGCCGGCGATGGTCAGGGTGTAGAAGATCAGCGTAGCCAGGATCACGTAGTCGAGCAGGTCGCCGTAGCGCCCGGACAGGCACAGCACACAGGCCCACAGCGCCTGCGCCCACAGCGCCCAGCCCGGCACGGCCTGGGCATTGAGCCTGGCCGCCTGGCGGAAGAACAGGCCGTCGCCGGCCATGCTGTAGTAGACGCGCGCGCCGGCCATGACCAGGCCGTTCACGCAGCCGAAGGTGGACACCATGATCAGCACCGCGATCAGGCTGGTACCCCAGGGCCCGAACGCCGCCTGGGCCGCAGCCACGCCGACGCGGTCGGCCTCCGCACCGGCGATGCCCGCCAGCGGCAGCACGGCCAGGTACATGAGGTTGCAGACCAGGTACAGGCTGCACACCAGCGCCGTGCCCAGGAACAGGCTCAGGCCGACGTTGCGGCGCGGGTTCTTCATCTCGTCGGCGACCGAGGCCGCGCTGTGCCAGGAATCCGAGGAGAACAGCGCGCCGACCATGGACACCGCGATGGCCGGCAGCAGGGCCAGGGCCAGCCCATCCACGCTCGCCGCCGGACGCTGCCAGGCCTGCGCCCAGTTGGCCTGCCAGATCTCCCACTTCGCCCCCAGCAGCAGGCCGAAGCCGACCAGGCAGATCACCGCGGCGATCTTGGCCAGAGTGAAACCGGTCTGTATCCATTTCGCATAGTTCACACCGCGGCTGTTGATGAAGGTCAGCAGCAGCACTACGCCGATAGAAACCGCCTGCGCCGCACTGAGGCGGAAACCGCCGGCAGTGAACAATACGTGCTGCTCGCCCAGCCCGGGAAACAGATACGCTGCGAACTTGGCGAAGGCCACACCGACGGCGGCGATGGATCCGGTCTGGATCACCGCAAAGAAGGCCCAACCGTAGAGGAATGCCGGCAGCCGCCCCCAGGCCTCGCGCAGATAGACGTACTGCCCGCCGGCCTTGGGATACATCGCCGACAGCTCGCCGTAGGCCAGCGCCCCGGCCACGGTCATCACGCCGGAGATCAGCCAGACCAGCACCAGCCAGCCCGCGCCGCCGGTCATGCGCACGATGTCAGCGCTGACGATGAAGATGCCCGAACCGATCATGGAACCGGCCACCAGCATGGTGCCGTCGAGCAGGCTGAGGGAGCGACGGAAGCCCGGCGCGGCGGATTCGTTGGCGGATGCGTCGCTCATGCGCTACCTCGGGGTGGACCGGTCGATCATAGCCAGCCCGCCCCGCGCCGGACGAGGCGGATTCCCGCGCCGCGGTCGCGCTTCCGGTATGGACGCCTGCGCGGGAATGCGGCAGCGCCGGCGCACCATGCGCCTGCGCGAGACCCGGCGCACTCTGCAATCCGCAGGATCCCCTACAATCCGCCCCATGCCCTCGCCCACCCTACGCCTGAGCCTCGTCCTGCTGCTGGCGGCCTTCGCCGCGGCGCCGCAGGCGAAGAAAATATACAAATTCACCGACGCCAACGGCGTCACCCACTTCACCGACCGCAAGCCCGACACCGACCAGCCGGTCGAGGAGACCATCGTCAAGGTCGAGCAGAGCCGCATGGTGGAGCTGCGCGTCGAAGGCCATGCGACCGAGCGGCGCGCGCGCCTGTTCAACAATTTCGCCGGGCCGGCGCAGATCGAGCTGTCGGCGGGCGCGGTGCGCAATATCGCGACCGAACCGGCGCTGCCGCTGCAGGTGACCTTGCAGGCCAAGGAAGAGAAAGTCGTCGCCAGCCTGCGCCAGGCCGATCCGTCCCAGCCGGCCGGCTTCGAACTGGCGATGCGCGCGATCCCTGGCAGCCCCACCGCGCAGCATGACGACGGCGCCGAATACCACTGGCCGCTGGGCGGCTTTCCGGCGCGCATCCACCAGGGCTTCAACGGTTCCTTCAGCCATACCGGCGAGGAATCGCGCTATGCCATGGACGCCGCCGCCGACGAGGGCACGCCGGTGCTGGCCGCCCGCGACGGCGTGGTGATGGAGGTGCAGGACGACTACTACGGCGCCGGCCTGGACAAGGAGAAATTCGCCAGCCGCGCCAATGTGGTGCGCATCCTGCACAAGGACGGCAGCATGGCTGTCTACGCCCACCTCGCGCCGGAAAGCGTGGCGGTGCGGGCCGGCCAGCACGTCTACGTCGGCCAGCAGGTCGGCGCCTCGGGCAATACCGGCTATTCCACCGGGCCGCACCTGCATTTCTGCGTACAGCTCAACCGCGGCATGAAACTGGTGTCGGTACCGTTCCGCATGCGCGGTCCGGACGATGCCCTGCTGCAGCTGGACGGCGCCGGCGCGAACAGGACAGCCGCGGGCGAGTGATCCCTGCCCGCGCGGCCCGGCTTCCCGCACAGCCCGCCGGGCCGTCGACTGCGGCCCGGGGCCGGGCTCCGGCCGGTGCCCCGCCCCGCCCGGCCTGCCGCTATACTTCGCGGTCCCCTGCCCCGCCCTGGGCGCCGGGTTGCTCCCTCAGACCGCCGCCATGTCCGATCACCTGACCCAAATGCGGCGCCGCCGCACGTTCGCCATCATTTCGCATCCCGACGCGGGCAAGACCACGCTGACGGAGAAGCTGCTGCTGTTCGGCGGGGCGATCCAGATGGCCGGCAGCGTCAAGGGCCGCAAGGCCGCGCGCCATGCGACCTCGGACTGGATGGCGCTGGAAAAGGAGCGCGGCATCTCGGTCACTTCCTCGGTGATGCAGTTCCCCTACGAAGACTGCATCGTCAACCTGCTCGACACGCCCGGCCACGCCGACTTCGGCGAGGACACCTACCGCGTGCTGACCGCGGTGGACTCGGCGCTGATGGTGATTGACTGCGCCAAGGGCGTGGAGGAACGCACCATCAAGCTGATGGAAGTCTGCCGCCTGCGCGACACGCCCATCATGAGTTTCATCAACAAGCTGGACCGCGAAGGCCGCTCGCCGATCGAGCTGCTGGACGAGGTCGAGTCGGTGCTGAAGATCCAGTGCGCGCCGATCACCTGGCCCATCGGCATGGGTTCGCGCCTCAAGGGCGTCTATCACCTGATCAGCGGCGAAGTGCACCTGTACGAGCCGGGACGCAATTTCACGCGCCAGGATTCGACCATTTTCGCCTCGCTGGACGATCCGGGCCTGGCCGAGCGCATCGGCGCCGATATGCTGCGGGAACTGCGCGACGAACTGGAGCTGGTCGAAGGCGCCTCGCATCCGTTCGACCTGGACGAATACCTGGCCGGCCGCCTGGCGCCGGTGTTCTTCGGTTCGGCGGTGAACAATTTCGGCGTGCAGCCGCTGCTGGATTTCTTCGTCGCCCACGCGCCGGCGCCGCAGGCGCGGGCGACGACGACGCGCCAGGTGCAGCCGGAAGAGGAAAAGATGTCCGGCTTCGTGTTCAAGATCCAGGCGAACATGGATCCCATGCACCGCGACCGCGTCGCCTTCATGCGCATCTGCTCCGGCCGTTTCGAGGCCGGCATGAAGTCCTTCCACGTGCGCAGCGGCAAGGAGATGAAGCTGGCCAATGCGCTGACTTTCATGGCCTCCGACCGCGAGATCGTGGCCGAGGCCTATCCCGGCGACGTCATCGGCATCCACAACCACGGCACCATTTCCATCGGCGACACCTTCAGCGAAGGCGAGGCGCTGAGCTTCACCGGCATTCCCAACTTCGCGCCCGAACTGTTCCGCCGCGCGCGGCTGAAGGATCCGCTGAAGATGAAGCAGCTGCAGAAGGGCCTGGCCCAGCTGTCCGAGGAAGGCGCGACCCAGTTCTTCAAGCCGCTGATGTCCAACGACCTGATCCTGGGCGCGGTCGGCGTGCTGCAGTTCGACGTGGTGGCCTACCGTCTCAAGGACGAATACGGCGTGGAATGCGTGTTCGAGCCGATCACGGTCAGCACGGCGCGCTGGATCCACTGCAGGGATGCCAGGAAACTGGAGGAATTCCGCGACAAGAACGCGACCAACCTGGCCATAGACGCCGCCGGCGAACTGGTCTATCTGGCGCCCAGCCGGGTCAACCTGCAACTCACCCAGGAACGCTGGCCGGACGTGCAGTTCGCCGCCACGCGCGAGCACGCGAGCAGCGCGGCGGGTTGAAGCCGCTGCGAGTTCCGGAACGAAAAAAGCCCGTCGCGAGACGGGCTTTTTTCATGGGCGCATGATGCGCGCCGGCTCAGCTGTCGGAGGGCGTGCGGAAGATGCGGTCGTTGAGCGGATTGTCGCCGCCGCCGTAGCGGAAGATCTCGTCGCCGCGGGCGTCGGACGGGCTTTCCACCGCGGCGAAGATGCTGTCGGGCTGCGCCGCCGGCGCCTGCAGGCGGGCCAGGGCGGACTGGCCGGCCATCTGCGTGTGCTGGCCGCTGTGGGCGGCGAACAGGGCCAGGGCGGCGACCACGCTGGCGGCCATCGCGCCCCACTGCCAGCCGCGCTCGCGGCTGCGGCGGCCATGGGCACTGCGCCGGCTGCGCTCGCGCAGCCCGTGCGCCGGAGCGGCCTGGGCCAGGCAATGCGCCAGCTGGGCCGAGGACGGTTCCAGCGCGCTGAGGAAACGCACCAGGTCGGCGTGGGCGGCAGAGCCCGCCAGGGCATCGACGACCTCGCCGCGCTCGTGCGGCACGATACGGCCGGCGGCCGCGCGCAGCGCCGTGTCGGCATCGACCAGGGCCCGCGCGCTGAGGCTCTGCGGCGCGGTAAGCGTCTGATAAAGCTGGGAAAGGCTGGGCTTAGTCATCAAACTCTCCGGCTCCTATGTCGCGCAGGCGCTGTTTCAGTTCATCCATGCCGCGCGAAACCAATTTCCTGGCTGCCTCGGCCGAGGTACCCATCAGATCCGCGATTTCCTGCAGGGCAAAGCCTTGCAGATGCAGGCTGATGGGCTGGCGCCGGCGTTCAGGCAGCGCGGCGAGGCAGGCTTTGAGCTGCTCGACGTGCTGGTGACCGCTGGCACGGTCCTCAGGGCCGCGATTCTGGTCCGGAAAGGGATCGAAACCTTCCTCGCCGTCCTCCGGCAGCGGTTCTGCCGCCCGGACCTGGGCCCTGCGCAGGGCGTCGATCACGGTGCTGGCAACCACTCGCTGGATATAAGACGCATGAAAGGCCGCAGACCGGTCACGCTCTATCGCCCGCCATAGCCGGATGCGGACTTCCTGTTCCACATCGTCGGCGTCGATGCCGTGGCGGGCCAGGCCGTGGGCCGAGACCAGGGCGCGCAGCTTGGCGCCGTAGTCGGCCAGCAGGCGCTCCAGACGCTCGTGATTGGGGTCGTTTATGCGGCCCACGGCTTACCGGCGGACAGGGAAAGTCGCGCATCGTCCGCGAAACGCCAGGTGCTGGCAATCATGGCCTGCGCCACATGACGGCCGTGCGGCGCAGGCTCCGTACCGCGGCGAAGGACTGCGCTCAGCCGGCGATATAGCGCTGCATGTGGGCCAGCGCCTCGGCCTGTTCCTCGATCACGGCCTTGACCAGGTCGCCTATGGAGATCACCCCGACCACGCGCCCCTGCGCCACCACGGGCAGATGGCGTATGCGCCGCTGCGTGCACAGCAGCATGCATTCGTCGACGGTGTTGTCGGGCGATACGGTCTCCACCGGCGCGGACATGATCTGCCACACCGGCGTCTCCGCCGAGGAACGCCCCAGCAGGATGACCTTGCGCGCATAGTCGCGCTCGGAAACGATGCCGGCCAGCTCCTCGCCGTTCATCACCAGCAAGGCGCCGACGTGGTGATCGGCCATAGCCTGTATGGCCTGCAGAACCGGCTGATCGGGCTCCACCGAGAAAACCTGGCCGCCCTTGCCTTCCAGCAGATGTTTGACCTGACGCATGCAGCCTCCGCGCGCGACCTGCCTGGGAATCGCAGTCTAGCGCGCGGCGCGGGCCAGGGCTAAGGCGGCCGGCGCAGGCTGCGCCGGCCGCTGTCGCGGCTGCTACGGCAGCAGCTCGAAGCCGTACTTGAAGATGGTGTCGCTGGAACCCTGCGGCAGCGGCCAGGCCCAGGCGCCGCGGGAGCGGGTGAAGGCGACCAGGGTACTCAGGCCGCGATCCACCACCAGGTCCCAGATCATCGCGCGCGGCAGGCCTTCGAAGTACTGCCACACCGGGCTGGCCGCATTGATGTTGTCGGTGTAGTACAGGCCCCAGTCGGTGCCGGCGAATACCTGGCCGGGTACGTGCGGGCTGACCATGATGGCGTTGACCGGGATGTTGGGCAGGTTGCCGGTCTTGTTCTCCCAGGTGAACGTGGCGCAATTGGCGGTGCAGGTGACGCGGAACACATGGCCCGGCGTGGCCGGCGTGTTCTGGTCGAAACCGGCAATGGCGGCATAGCCGACCAGCGGGTTCTGCGCATCCGTGACCACGTCCTGCACCGGGCGGTTCGGCAGCACGGCGTTGGCGCCGGTGACATCGACCGCAGTCGCGTTGTTGGTGCCGGCCACGCCCAGGTTGAACACGTACTGCACGTTGCCGTCGTTGGTGCCGACGATGGCGACGGTCGGATCAGTGAAGGAATAGGTCAGCTGGTTGATGTAGGAGCGGTTGTCCGAGCCCAGGATCAGGTTGTTCTTGGTCAGGTCGCCCGTCTTGGCCTGCCAGCTGGACGTGGGCACGGCGCCGGTCAGGGTCTCCCAGAGACGATGCGTGCCCGCGATCATGCGGCCGCAGCCGTTGACGCCGGTGGCGCAGCCGGAATTGGCCACCGCCGGATCGCCGTGCTTGTAGACCTCGATCGGCATGAGGAAGCTCTTGCGGTCGCTGCCCCAGCCGCCGCTGGCATTCACCGTGGCGCCGAACGGTCCGGTGGTGGACACGCGCACCGCGCCGTTCTGCGACTGGTAGTACCAGCGCTGCGCGTTCAGCGGCTCGATGCGGGTATAGGTGCCGTCGCCGCTGTTGGTCGATTCCCACAGCATGGCGCCGGGATTGGCGCCGAACAGCGCCGCGGAGCTGCCGTTGTCCTGGGCGCCGCCGCTGGCGCCGGGATTGGCCGAGGTGGCGAAGTTCGCGGTGATGTCGCCGGAATAGAACTCGATGGTGTTGAGGCTGTCGTTGAGCGAGATAAACGTCGGCGTCGCCGCCGTGGCGTTGGCGGTGTAGTAAACGCCGCCGTCGTTGCCGATCAGCAGCTTGTCCGGGTCGTTGCCGACATAGGCACGGGCGTGGTGATCCACATGCACGCCGCCGCCGGAATAGCCGCAGGTGACGTTGGTGAAGCCGGCGCCGGCGTTGGTGGAACGGAACAGGTCCACCGCGCTGGCGAAGACCACGTCCGGATTGGTCGGCGACACGGTCAGGCCGGCGTCGTACCACATCTGCGTGCCTGCGTTGCCGCAGCCGGTGAAGCCGCTGCCGGTGGTGGTCTGGGTCCAGGTGGCGCCGCCGTCGCTGGACCTCAGCACCGAGTGCACGCCGCGCGAGGTCACGTCGGAGATCATGGCGTACATGATCTGGTTGTTGGTCGGCGCCACGGCCAGCTCGATGCGGCCGATGCTGGTGCTGGGCGTGCCGCTGCCCACGCCGGCCGGCCAGCCGCTGTTGCGCAGCTGCCAGTTGGCGACAGCCGGACAGCCGCTGGCGGGCATGGCGGTCTCGTACAGGCCGTTGGCGCCGTTGTTGCCCAGGTCCGGCTGCACCGGCGTCGGCGTGCCGCGCGTGCCCACGCCGGCGAACAGCGCCGTAGTCGCGCCCCGGTCCACCGCGATCAGCGCGGTGATGTCCTGGCGCTGGGCGGTGGGGCCGCTGGTGAAGGCGTTGGTATAGCAGGGGCCGGACCAGGTGCCGCCGGCGTCGTAGGAGAAGAACAGGCCGGTCTTGGTGCCGACGACGACCTTGTTCGAGTCATTCGGATCGACCACCACCTTGCCTATCGCCTGGTACTGCGGAAAACCGCCGGCGGAAGGCTGGTAGAACATGCCGAACTCGTTCTCGCCGAGCACGCTCCAGGTCGCGCCGGCGTCGGTGCTCTTGAGCAGGCCCGAGGAACCGAACGAGAACGAGCCGTAGCGCAGGTCGCCGGTGCCGGCGTAGATGGTGTTGCGGTTGTTCGGGTCGATGTGGATGTCGCCGATCGCCGCGTTGACGATCTGCGCAATGCCATCGGTCTTGATTTCCCAGGTGGTGGAAGCCGAACAGCAATTGGTGGTCTTCCATACGCCGCCGCCGTCGGAGCCGGCGTAGGCGATGGTGGGATCGACCGGATCGACCACGATCACATTGGTGCGGCCGGAGACGCGGCCGAAGCCCCATTCGGTGTCGTTGAGCGGCTTGGGACCCAGCGAGGTGAAGCGGGCCGGATCCAGCGCCAGCGGCGAATCGGATGCGCGCGCATAGGATTTCTCGCCCTGCGGAACGCCGGCGCGGATCTGCTTCTCCTGCACCGCCGCCTCGGCCAGCCAGAGCTGGCTGAAGGTGCCGGTGGGATAGGACGCACGCTGCGCCCAGTAGTCGCCCTTGGGCGGCGCGGCGGCCTCATTGGCTTCGTATTCGCCGCCTTCGCGGTCGCGTTCGCCGGCCAGGCTGCGGGTCTGGTTGGTCTGGCAGGCACTGGTGGCCAGCGCCGCCAGCGTCAGGGCAAGGCAAAGCCGCCGGCGCGGCGGGAACGACAGGAACATGCGATGAACTCCGCGGTAGGCCGCCCGTGCAATGGCGTTGCGCCCCTTCCCTGGCGCACGGACGACGAATTCAGAACCGGCGCAACCGGGTCCCCCTCATGCACCGGAATCGGCCGGCCCCTGGCACAGGACCGACATCAGGCGGAGCATGCCTCAGCCCAAAGACCCGCGTCCATAGACTTAATTTCAATGCTGCACAGTAGGGCTTTTTTGATCAGTCCCGCTTCGCGGCAGAAGCGCCGGGCGCATGGTGGCGGTCGACGAAATACAGCGGCCGCTGCTTGGATTCGACATAGGTGCGGCCCAGGTATTCGCCGATCATGCCCAGGGCCATGAGCTGGGCTCCGCCCAGGAACAGCACCACCACCATCAGCGAAGGATAGCCGCGCACCGGGTCACCGTAGACCAGGGCCTTGAAGAACACGATCACGCCGAATACGAACGCGACCAGGGCGGCGAAGAAGCCGACATAGGTCGCCAGGCGCAGCGGGAAGGACGAGAACGAGGTGATGCCTTCAAGCGCAAAATTCCACAACTTCCAATAGTTGTATTTGCTATCGCCGGCGAAGCGCGAATCGCGGTCGTAGACGATGGCGGTCTGGCGGAAGCCGACCCAGGTGAACAGGCCCTTCATGAAACGCTGGCGCTCGCGCACCAGTTTCAGCGCATCGACCACGCGCCGGCTCATCAGGCGGAAATCGCCGGTGTCGCGCGGCACCGGCAGGTCGCTCATCTTCTCCATCACGCGGTAGAACGCGGCCGAGGTGAATTTCTTCAGCACGGTCTCGCCGGCGCGGTTGGAGCGCGTGCCGTAGACCACGTCGTAGCCTTCGCGCCAGCGCGCGACGAATTCGGGGATCAGTTCGGGCTGGTCCTGCAGGTCGGCGTCGATGACCACGACGGCGTCGGCGTCGACATGGTCCAGGCCCGCGGTCAGCGCCAGTTCCTTGCCGAAATTGCGGCTGAGCTTGAGCGTGGCCACGCGCGGATCCTGCGCGCGCAGGGATTCCATTACCTGCCAGGTATCGTCGCGGCTGCCGTCGTCGACGTAGAGCACGCTGCATTGCAGGTCCAGGCCGTCGAACACGAGACCTATGCGGCGCTGGAATTCGCGCAAGCCTTCGCTCTCGTTATAGGCCGGAACCACGACGGCTAGAGTGTTCATAAAAATGACACGCGGCTGGAAAAAACCGGCCGATGCTAGCCGAGCTTTGTGACAGAACGCGACCCGGCCGCGGCACGCCCGCCACGCCGCACGCATACGGGCCGCGCCGCTGCACACCGCCGCGTTCGCCATGCCGCCGCCGTCGCGGCGGACGCGGCTAGTAGATGCCGAGGTAGCCCGGCCCGCCGAGCTGGCGCGTCTGCCGCTCGATCCAGACCGCGCGCCGCTGCACGTAGGCCGAAGGCTTGTCCACGCGCAGGCGCCGCGGATTGGGCAGCACCGCGGCGAGCAGGGCCGCCTCGCGCGCGGTCAGCGCGCCGGGCGTCTTGCGGAAATACACCTGGCTGGCCGCGGCCGCGCCGTAGACGCCGTCGCCGAACTCGGCCACGTTCATATACACCTCCAGGATGCGCCGCTTGGGCCAGCACAGCTCGATCAGCACGGTGAAATAGGCTTCCAGCCCCTTGCGCACGAAGCTGCGCCCGTTCCACAGGAACAGGTTCTTGGCGGTCTGCTGGCTGATCGTGCTGGCGCCGCGCAGGCGCTCGCCGTCCTCGGCATCCTCGATTGCCTCGCGGATCGCTTCCACGTCGAAACCGTGATGGCGCGGGAATTTCTGGTCCTCCGCCGCGACCAGGGCGATAGGCAGTTCGCGCGAGACCTGCGCCAGCGGCACCCAGCGCTGGCGCAGGCGGAAATTGTCCTCGCCGGCGGTCCAGGCGGCGAGCTGGCGCTCGGCCATGAAGCCGGAATACGGCACCGGCACGAAGCGCAGCAGCAGCACCAGGGCGATGCTGCCGGCCAGCCAGGCCAGTGCCAGGCGCCAGCTCCAGCGCCAGAGGAAGCGCGCGACGCGGCGCTTGGGAGTACGTGAGGCCACGCGGCGACTGTCGAGGAAAGGAAGTCCGCAGCCTCGCAGAAATGCAACGGGCGCGGCAAGCCGCGCCCGTTGCCCTGTGCGGGACAGGTCTTACTGCGTTTTGCAGTTGAACTGCGCGTTGCTCTCGAAGCCGTCGGCGAACAGGCGGTCCAGGGCGCTGCCGCCCAGGCTGATGTCGTCGATGAAGGCGCCGGCGTACTCGGTGTTGCTGTCGGCCGTCACGCGCCAGCGGATGCGCACGTTCTGGCCGGCGTAGCTGCTGAGGTTGCGCGTGAAGGGCTTGTACACCGACGTCGTACCATTGGCCGAGGAATTGTTCGCGGTCGGCGTGGTGACGCCGGTGAACGCGCCCTGGGTGTTGGGGTAGCCGCAGGCGTTGATCGGCGGACTCAG
Organism: Tahibacter harae; assembly: GCF_024437735.1. GTDB lineage: Bacteria > Pseudomonadota > Gammaproteobacteria > Xanthomonadales > Rhodanobacteraceae > Tahibacter > Tahibacter harae. The sequence goes on from NZ_JANFQO010000003.1 coordinate 365,337, forward strand.
GGTTTCGGCCAGGGTGTCCGGATAGCCGCCATCCGGCGGCAGATCGGACCAGGTCGCACCGTTGTCGGTGGAGATTTCCATGACCATGCCATCCCACTGGTATTCCAGGTCGTAGCGCGCCTGGAAGCTCAGCACAGCACCGGGCTGCACGAGCAGCTTGGGCGTGGTGATGGCCGCGCAGGTCGCCGACGGATAGCTGACGTTGTCATAGCCGGAGTGGTAGCTGCGCGTGCCGGTGTTGGCCGAGGTGTTGGTCACGTGCCACGGCGAGTCCAGCGTGACGAAGATCCTGTCGTCGCCGTTGTCGCTGTAGGAGTCGCCGCGCACGCCGTCCGGACCGATGGGCGTGCCGTTCACCACCAGGCTGACCGGCGCCGTGTTGCCGAGCGAGTCGCTGGCGGTGACGCGGTAGAAGTACGGCTGGGCGAAGGACACGGCCGTGTCGTTGTAGGTGGTCGAGGGATGGCCGCTGACCACCGTGACCGGCGCCGGGAAATACGGCGAGTTGTCGCGCTGTACCGCGTAGCTGATGCCGGTGGACGCGGCGCAGTTGGCCTGCGCGGCATCCCAGGCCAGTCCGACGGTGCAGGTCGTGCCCTGGGTCGAGGTCACCGCGACGCTGTCGTGGGTGAATTCCGGCTGCAGGGTGCAGGCCGCGGTCGAGGTCACCTCGACGCAGTTGGACACCTCGCCTTCGACATCGTTGGCGATGCCGCGGATCTTGTAGGCGTAGGTCTTGCCCGACTGCGGCGTGGAGTCGACCAGCGGGCTGGCCGCGCCGCTGCCGACCAGGCGGAAATTGCCCGGGTCGGCGCTGGCGCAGGTGCCATCGGCGCGGTAGAGCTGGTAGCTGTTCGCCGCGCCGGTGAAGGCGACATTGACCTGATTGCCGCTGTTGGTCGCATTGACGGCGACCGGCGCCGCCGCCGGCGCGGTGGCCGGCAGGCCGAAGGCGCCGGACACGGCCAGCGCATAGCCCTGGCGGTTGGTGTTCGGACGCGAGCCGCCCGGGATGTTGGTGCCGCGCACGGTGAAGGTGTAGGTGCCGGCGGCCGGTGCGGTCAGGCGCACCTGTTCGACCGTGTTGCGCGCGTCGGCGCTGCCTCCGGTGGTGGAGACGCCACTGGCGAACACGTTGCCGAGGTAGGTGCCGCCCGGGCCGGTGACTTCCAGGTCGAGGTTGTTGACCAGGGACACTACCGCGCCCTGCTGTGCCTCGATGTCGTACCAGGCCAGGGTCGCGCGCAGTTCCTGGCCGGCGGCGACATTGGCGATGGTGTAGACATGGGTGTCGCCGGTCTTGAGGCCGGCGGCCTGGGTGCGCTCGAACAGGCGCAGGCGGCGGTTGTCGTCGCCGCCGGTCAGGGTATTGCTGAACCACAGGTTGGAGTCCAGCCACATGCGGCCCCAGCCGTAGGTGTTGCTGTCCCAGTTCGCCGTGGTGACCGGGTTGGTGCCGTTGAGGATGGTCGCCTTCATGACCATACCCGACGGGTTGTACTTGTCGGCCGCGGTGGCCGTACCGCGCGGGTAGAAGCCGTCGGCAAAGAACTGGCGCATCAACGCGGCGTTGCCCGAAACGGTGGGCGCAGCCATGGAGGTGCCGCTCTTGGACGAAGTCGCCGGCGTTTCCGGAGTGGTATTGGTAGTGGTGTCGCCCGCAGCGGATATGGTCGACGAACCCGGCGCCATCACGTCGGGCTTGCGGCGGCCGTCGGCAGTGGGGCCGCGGCTGCTGAAGCTGGCCACGGAGGTGCCGCCGGCATGGGCGGTGGCGCCCACCGTGACGGCGTTCTTGGCGTTGCCCGGCGAACCGATGGACTGGGTGCCCGGACCGCTGTTGCCGGCCGACACCACGAACAGCATGTCCTCTTCCTTGCTCAGGGTGTAGTCGACTTCGTAGTCGTTGCCCGAGTAGACGCCGCCGGTGGGCGCGCCCCAGCTCGCGCTGTGGATGCGCGCGCTGGCCGCATAGGCCTGCGACAGGGTGCTGCTGAGATCGGTGATGGAAAGGCAGCCGGTGGTGTCGTTGCCGATGTCCTGGAACAGCAGCTGGGCGTTCGGCGCCATGCCATCGGCCAGTTCGTGGTTGGCCGCAGTCGGGGTGGAAGCCAGGTAGGTGCTGCCAAAGGTGCCGGCGGCGTCGCCGGCGATGGTGCCGCTGGTATGCGTGCCGTGGAAGCTGGTCGCGCTGGTGGTGCAGACCTGGTTGTTGTCGTACGCCGTCGCGCCCGGCTGCACCCAGTAGCCGTAGACCTTGCGGGTCGGATAGGTGGTGCCCAGGGCCGGCGGCAGCGGAGTTTCCGCCTCGGTCACCGCGGTGACCGGGCCGCTGCCCTTGTTCAGCGTGGTGAACCAGGCTTCGTTCGCATCCAGGCCCGAGTCGGAGATCGACACGATCTGGTTGCTGCCGAAGAGGCCGTGGTCCCAGATCGGCGTGCGGCCGGCCTCGACCGTGCCGCTGCCGGCGATGTTGACCGTGCTGTTGCCCTGGATGGCGCCGATCGCGCCGGAATTGTCCAGCTCGGGCTGCAGGTAGTGGCCTACCCAGGCCACGCCTTCCATGCCGGTGGCCACGCGCACCAGGTCGGCCAGCCTGGCGGCATCGACGTTGAGGCGCACATACGGGCTGTCCGCGCGCGGATTGACCACGCTGGCGCGCACGCCGGAAACCTTGAGCACGACCTGGGCCAGGGCCTCGGCCGATTCGCCGGCGAAGCCGTAGATTTCCACGTCGATGCCGCCGCCGGGCGCCTGGCCCAGGCTGCTGCGGGCGCCGGCGTACAGCGCCGGATCCAGCTTCATGCCGGGCTGATACAGCCCGGCCCAGCGCACGCCGCGGTCGCTGTTGAGATCGGCCAGACTGCGCTGCGCGCCCAGGCCGACGATGAAGGCGTTGTTGGGCACATAGCCCAGGATGCGGAAGCCGCGCTTCTCCAGGCGCTCACGGCCGCCGCGGTCGCCGTCGGCGAACTGGACCAGGGCGTAGCGCGCCGTGGTCACGTCGGCGGCAGCGCCGGTGGCGCTGTAGTCGACGCGCTCCTGGGTGGGATCGATGGCACCGGCGCGGGTCAGCAGCAGGCGGGCGTTGTTCACCACGGCGTCGGTGAGCTGTTCCGCACCGACGGCACTGGGCTGGACCGCGCGGGGTCCCTGCGCGGTGGCAGCGCTGGCGACGAGAAGCAGCGAAATCGCCGCGGCAAGGCGGTGATGTTTCATGGATTCGGTCTCCCAGGAAAAGGCGGCATCAGCCGCAAGAACCGCAACAGCGCCCAAGTATGCGGGGGCTGAACAGCAGGTAAATCAGACTATAGACCGATCAAAAAATATTTCTCAAGGCCGATTCCGGCCAAAGCCGCGCCGGAACTGGAGTTGTCCGTACAGGCAGTGCCGGAAGATCACAAAAAGCCACGATTCGGCCAGGTCCGGCCGCCCGGCCCGGCTGCGGCCCGGCGGCCGCGGCGGCATGGCGGATAATCCGCCCGCACTTGCAAATCCGTCCCGGCGGCCGCAGCTGAGCCGCCTTCAACAAGGATGCCTTACGTGGAAAGAACCCCCGATCGTCTGCACCGTTTCCTGCTTGAGCGCGCCGGCGTGAGCGGCGTGCTGGTGCAGTTGGAAGATGCCTGGCAGGAAGTGGCCGGACGCAGCGCCTATCCGCCTGCGGTCGCCGCACTGCTGGGCCAGGCGCTGGCGGCGACGGCCGCGCTGACCGGCACCATCAAGTTCACCGGCAAGCTGTCCCTGCAGCTGCACAGCAAGGGCGAGCTGGGCCTGCTGTATACCGAATGCAATGACGAGGGCCGCGTGCGCGGCCTGGCGCAGTGGCGTGAAGGCATCGGCGCCGCCGTCGACCTGGCGTCACTGGCCGAGCCGCTGCTGGCCGTCACCATCGAGAACGCCGCCACCGGCCAGCGCCAGCAGGGCATGGTGCCGGTGGAGCACGGCAGCCTGGCGCAGTTGCTGGAGGGCTATTTCGAGCGTTCCGAGCAGTTGCCCAGCCGCATCCAGCTGGCCTGCGCCGGCGGCCGCGCCGCGGCCCTGATCCTGCAGCCGCTGGCCCAGGCCGGCGGCAGCGGCGGCGCCGATCCGGACGGCTGGAACCGGGTACGCCACCTCGCCGCCACGCTGACCGACGAGGAACTGCTGCAGCTGGAACCGGAACAGGTGCTGCTGCGCCTGTTCCACGAGGAAAACGTGCGCGTCAACGAACAGCGCGACTTGCATTTCGGCTGCCATTGCAGCCGCGAACGGGTCGCGGCGGTGCTGCGCAACCTGGGCCGCGACGAGAGCGAAGCAGCGCTGCAGTCCGACGGCCGCATTGAGGTCACCTGCGAGTTCTGCAACGCGCACTATCACTTCGACCGCATCGACCTGGAGCAGGTATTCAGCGAGCAGCCCGAGCCGCCGGGTTCGGACAGTACGCATTGAACCGAAGGCCGTGCGCGGTTTTCCGCGTGCGGTGCCCTGTCTGTTAGACGGCAGGCGCAGCGCTGGTCAGCTGCGCCGCAATCGGCTCGGGAGTCTGGAGATCCGCCTGCGGCGCAGTACGGAACTGTCTGCGTGCAGTTTCCCGGCCGCCCGCTGCGGGCGGCGGCCGATCCGGCTCAGTCCGGGCCGACGCCCAGCCAGTGCTCCGCCGGCTGCGGCCGGCCGAACAGGAAGCCCTGGCCGAATTCACAGCCCAGGGCTTCCAGCGCCTGCTGCTGGGCTTCGGTCTCTATGCCCTCGGCAATGACCTGCATGCCCAGCGAGCCGGCCATGGCCAGGATCGCCCGCACCACCGCGCTGGAACTGCCATCGTCGTAGGGACGCATCTCGGCGACGAAGGAGCGGTCGATCTTCAGCGCCTGCAGCGGGTACTGGTGCAGGTAGCTGAGGCTGGAATAGCCGGTGCCGAAATCGTCCAGCGCCACGCTGATGCCGCGGCGACGCAGGCCGTCGAGGATCTGCTTCACCTGGGCCGGGTTTTCCAGCAGCGCGCGCTCGGTGACTTCGATGCGGATGCGGCTGGGCATGACGCCGTTGCGATCGAGGATGGCGAACAGCTCGCGATCCAGCTCGCTGAGGCGGAAATGCCGCGCGGTGAGATTGATGCTGATGAAACCGCCCTGGGCCGTCAGCGCCGGTGCGATCGCGCAGACGCGCTCGAACATCTGCCAGTCGATCTGCTCGGCCGAGCCGCTGTCCTCGGCCACGGGCAGGAAATCCCCAGGCAGCAGCACGCCGCGCTCGGGATGTCGCCAGCGCACCAGGGCCTCGTAGCCGACCACGCTGCGGTCCGACAATCGCACTATGGGCTGGAAATACGGCTCCAGCTCGCCGCGGGCGATGGCGCGGCGCAGATCGTTCTCCACCTCCAGCAGGCGCAGCGCCTCCTGGTGCAGGCCTTCGTCGAACAGCGCGTAGCGGTGGCGGCCTTCGGCCTTGGCCCGGTACATGGCCACATCGGCGTCGCGCAGCAGTTCCTCGGCCTTGGCATAGCGCGGCGAGGCCAGCGCAATGCCGATGGAGGCCGAGGTGAACACTTCCTTGGCGCCCAGGCGTATCGGTGCATTCAGCGCGTGGATGATGCGCGCGGCGAAGTTGATCGCGCGCTCGGGCTCGGCCGAGTCATGCAGCAGGATGGCGAATTCGTCGCCGCCCAGGCGCGCGGCGACATCGCCGGAATCCAGGCAGCCGGCGATGCGGCCGCCCACTTCGTACAGCAGATCGTCGCCGATCAGATGACCGACCGAATCGTTGATTACCTTGAAGCGGTCCAGATCCAGGAACAGCACTGCAAACGGCCGCCGCGCATCGCGCCGGTAGCGGTCCAGGGCCAGCTCCAGGCGCTCCAGGAACAAGGTGCGGTTGGGCAGGCCGGTAAGCGAATCGTGCAACGTCTCGTGCTTGAGCTGGCGTTCGATGCTTTCGCGGTAGGCCATCTGCTCGCGCAGGTCGCGGTTGGCCGCGGCCAGCTCGGCGGTGCGCTCGGTGACGCGCTGCTCCAGCTCGGCATAGGCGGATTTCAGCGACTCCGCATTGCGCTTGCGCTCCAGCGCATTGGCAATGTGGTAGCTCACGAAGGTGAGCAATTCCTGGTCGCGCGGCGTATAGCCGTAGTCCTCGGAATAGCTCTGCACGGCGAGTACGCCCACCGCCTTGTCGGCGCAGATCAGCGGCACGCCCAGCCAGCAGGTGGACTGCGTGCCTATGCTGTTGACGGCGCCGGCCTGGGTCAGCCGCTCGATGCCGGCGCGGTCGACCAGCAGGGCCTGGCCGTGGTTGAGCACGTATTCGGTCAGGCCGCGGCCGGGCCGGCGCGAGCGCCGCTCGTGGTCGAATTCGTCCACCGAGTACGGAAAGCGCAGCTCGTCGGCATCGTCGGAGGCAAGCGCAATGTAGAAATTGCGCGCATTAAGCAGGCCGCCGACGACGCGGTGCAGGGCGGCGTAGAAATCCTCCAGGCTGTCGGTCGCATTGGCCAGCTCGGCGATGCGGAACAGCGCCGCCTGCAGGCGTTCGCCGCGCTGGCGTTCCAACACCTGCTGCTGCAGCACACGATTGGCCTCGCGCAGCGCATCGGTGCGCTCGGCCACGCGCTGCTCCAGTTCCTCGTGGGCGCGGCGGCGTTCCAGGGCGGTGAGAATGTGCTGGGCGACATAGGTCAGCAGGGTCTGGTCCTGCTCGGTGAAGCGTTCGCTCTCGCGATAGCTCTGCACCACGATGCCGCCGACCACCTGGTTGCCGCGCAGCAGCGGCACGCCCAGCCAGTCCACGCATTCCGGACCGGCCTGAGAGATGGGGCCGTCCACCTGGCCGCCGAGCATATCGGGCGAGCCGCGCAGCGCCTTGCCGCCGGTGATCAGGTGCCAGGTCATGCTGCGGTACAGCTCGTGCAGCGAGAACTCGCGGGTCTGGTCCGGCGCGTCGGAATCGGCCACGTCGACGAAATACGGGAAACGCACGCTGTGCCGCGACGGCTCGTACAGCGCGATATAGAAATTCTCCGCATACATCAGGCTGCCGACGATGCGGTGCAGCGCGGCCATCACCTCGGGCATGTCGCGGTCGGTATTGGCCTGGTCGGCGATGGCGAACAGGGCGCGCTGCAGGCGTTCGGCCCGTTCCAGGCGGTCCACCGCCTGCTGCAGGCTGTCGGCCGCGTGCACACTGACCAGCTTGGCATCCAGCAGCAGCAGGGTACGCGCCCAGGCTTCCTGCCAGTCGGCACCGGACCAGGCCTCGGCCGGGACGCGGGCATCGAGCAGGCCGGTGGTGGCCTCGGGCACGCCCAGCGCCTGCAGCACGCGCACTTCGCGCGCATCCTGGTCGACCAGGACGATCGGCGGCGCCAGCGGCGCGGAAACCACGCCTTCGGGGCGGCTGGCCACGTGCCGCGCCATCAGCACCGCCGCGGCCGCGCTGTCGACCAGGCGGAACTGCCCCGGGCCCAGCAGGGCCGTACAGAGTGCGACGCCGGCCTGGCCTACGTCGTCCCAGCCTACTGCCTGCAACAGACGCTGCAACGCGCTGTCTATGGCGTCCGAGCCCCAGCCGGAACGAAGCGGATTCGCGCTGCTGGTGGCGTTGGGACTAGGCATTACGCGGCTGGATCTCGGCGCAGGGGCTGGTGGGGCCGGGGCAGTGTACCGATATGCTCCGATCGGCGGAATTGCGCCAGATTGGTGACGAAAGGCAAGCAATCGGCGTTACTTTTTTGTAAACTCGGCGCCTAACCGTGTCTGGAAACTGCGGAACTTGATTTTTCCAGGCGGGTCCCACAGCAATCCCGGCCATTTCCCTGCATGCGCAAGCTTCTCGCCACCTTAGCGTTGACTGTGCTGATGCCGCTCGCGGCGTCCGCGCAGTACATCGTGCCCGAGGCGGCGGAGGCCGAGCAGAAAGCCATGCTGGACCGCCTGCTCAGCGCCGGCCCGAATGCGGAAAGCAGCAACCTGGTGCCGATGTGGAGCACGCCCGACGGCCGCGTACTGGTCGCCGTGGCCCAGTCCGGCCCGCCGCAGCCGCCGATAGCGCCGGCCTCGCCCCAGGTCGGCACCGCATTGGACTGGCGCTTGATCGACGCCACCACCCTGCTGGACGGCCGCGTCGGCGTCCGCCTCGGCGAAAACACCCATCTGCATGGCGGCCTGAGCCTGGCGCCGCTGACCCTGGCCGAACCGGCGCTCGCACTGGATTGCGTCAACAGCGGCTACCTCGGCGTGATCGGCCCCGACTGCCAGGCGGCCCGCGCCGACCTGCGCAGCGGCAACTGGTACGGCGGCAACGTCGGCGCCAGCTGGGCCGGCTCCGAATTCGGCCTGGAACTGGGCCTGGCCCTGAGCTGGCTGGAACCCGCCCTGCCGCGCAATCTGATGCCGGCGCTGAGTTCCGCCCTGCCGGCAGTCTCCGCCCCCGGCACCAGCGCCCTGCCCAACCTGGTAATCCCGGCCCATACCCTGGGACGCTTCAGCGATTCGGCCCAGTTCGGCGCCCGCGGCAGCTGGTTCTTCGCGCCCAAGCAGAGCCTGGACCTGGGCGCCAGCATAGGCCGCATCCGCCTCAGCCCCGATCCCGCCGGCAGCCGCCCGCTGTGGCAGCAGACCGCGCTGAGCCTGGGCCTCGGCGGCAGCGCCCTCAGCACCAACATCACCGGCCGCATCTACAACCCGCTGCGCGGCAGCGTGGGCGCCGATGCCCAGCGCTGGACCGGCATCGACCTCGGCGTAACCTGGCACACCCCCTGGCAGGCCGAACTCAGCATCGGCGCACAGAACCTCTGGGCCAATCCGCCCCTGACCGGCAGCGAAGCCAACAGCCAGGCACGCACGCCGTACGTGCAGTACCAGCAAGACCTCTGAAGCAGCAGCCCCCGGTTCAACCTTTTGAAGCCGCGCCTTGGCGCCAGGTTTGTCGTGCGCTGTGCGGGCTCTGCCGGACCACACCGATCCGGCCAGCTTTCAGCCCCGGCGAAGCGGCGGAAAGCGTTGCGGAGCCTGATTGCCCAGTCCTGCAATCTCGGCAGGCGCATCCACATACCTTATTGAAAGGTGGCGGCGGCCCCTCCCCTGATAAGACAGCTATTGCCTCCAGCGCCGGATGAACTGCCGCGGATTGAGGCGGCCTTGCCACGGACCCAGGGTTTCGGACGGGGAGCAGGGACACTGACGGGGATTCGGGACACCCGTTTTGACGAGGCGTTTTTGGGTGCAACTCTCGCCTGCTGTGGGCTTGGCGGGCTCGGGACATCCACCGCTATCGGGGCGAGTTCATGCGAGTTCAGGACACCCACTTTTCGTCCGCGTCTTCTGGGCACCTCACGTTTCAGACGCCCTCACCGACGACAAAAGCTACCGCCTCAGATTCGAGACTCGCCGCAAAACCACGCCTGTCCCCACACACGCCCCGACTCAAAGAAAAGGGACATATCCGCCCCGCCCGCCTCGTCCCGAGACGTTAAAAAAACGCCTGTACACCGCCCCCGAAAGCCCCCTCTCGTGATATTCCCGTTAACCGCGTTTTTAACGTTTTCGTCCGGACAATCCACTTCCGGGCAACGTATGCGCGCAATTTCCGCATAGGTGAGCGCCTGCTTTTCCACCCAAAAAAGATACAATGCCGCATCCAATTTTCATTCACGATCAATTGGATAGAGCACAGTGCCGTAGGCAAACCACAGCATTGTTGCAAATAAGCTACAGGGATTCCCACTCGTTGCGAATGTTGTTAGTATCGGCCGCTGCCGAGGCTTAGGCAGGTTATTCCTTGGCCTTTTCCAGGAAGGAAAGTACTAGTCCCGATCTGTGTCACAACTCTGACGTTGGAGAGTGTAATGAGACAAAACCGCAACGAGCTTCTGCGCGCCGTGCGCTACGCCCTGTACGTGGGCACCGCGGCCGCTGTAGGCCTCACCGCCGCACCGGCTTTCGCCCAGGATGAAGGCGCCGACAAGGGCGATACGCTGGAGACGATCGTCGTAACCGGTTCGCGCATTCGCCGCGTCGACCTGGAAAATGCCAGCCCCGTCTTCACGATCGACAAGACCTCGATCGAAAAGACCGGCGCCGTGACCGTCGGCGACCTGATCCAGCGCACCCCGGCCATCGCCGGTGCCGCTACCAACCCGCAGGTCAACAACGGTGGTGGTGACGGTTTCTCGACCGTCTCGCTGCGCGGCCTCGGCTCCGACCGCACCCTGCTGCTGGTCAACGGCCACCGCGTCAACGTCAACGACGTCAACCAGATCCCGGCCAACGCCATCGAGCGCATCGAAGTCCTGAAGGACGGCGCCTCCTCGGTGTACGGTTCCGACGCCATCGCCGGCGTGGTGAACTTCATCCTGCGCCGCGACTTCCAGGGCCTGGAAATTTCGACCTCCTACGGCATCACCGACTATGACGACGGTGCCCGTAGCGACTTCCAGATGACCTTCGGTCACAACAGCGACCGCGGCTCCCTGATGGTCGGCCTGAACTACAACAAGCAGGACGCCATCTCCGCGGCGGACCGCGATTTCTCGAACATCGCGCTGACCCTGTACTCCGGCGAAGTCATCGTCGGCGGCTCCAGCCGTACTGCCACCGGCCGCTACGTCGTTCCGCGCTCCGTCGCGGAAGCCAACGGCATCAACTGCGCCGGCAGCGGCGCTGAAGTGGCCCTGACCCTGCGCGACGGCGGCACCGGCCGCAACATCAGCGACTTCCGCTGCTTCTCCAACGCCACCGACCTGTATAACTACCAGAAGGTCGGCAACGTGCTGGTCACCCCGCAGGAACGCGCCGGCATGTTCGCCGTCGGTTCGTACCGCATCTCGGACAACGTCGAAGCCTACATCGAGGCGTTCTACAACAAGACGCAGTCCTCCTCGATCCTGGCCCCGCTGCCGTTCGACGGCCGTCCGTCGGTCGACAACGTGCTGCTGTCCGGCGACAGCTACTACAACCCGTTCGGCGTGGACATCGTCGACGGCCGTCTGCGTCTGGAACGCATCGGCAACCGCCAGACCGGCTTCACCCGCAACGACCAGCTGCTGACCGTCGGCCTGCGCGGCTCGTTCGGTGATTCCTGGCAGTGGGATCTGTCCGGCCTGTACGCCGCCAGCAACAACTACTCCAAGCGCACCGGCTACCTGTACACGCCGGCTCTGACCGACGCGCTGGGTCCGTCCTTCCTGGATCCGGTCACCAACACCGTGCGTTGCGGTACGCCGGACGCCCCGATCGCCGGCTGCGTGCCGGTCGACTTCTTCGGTCCGTTCCTCGGCTCGCCGGCGCAGATCGCTGCGCTGAACACGATCTCCCCGACCGTGCGCAACCACTCCAACAGCTCGACCAAGATGGTCACCGGCAACATCAGCGGTGAACTGTTCGAGCTGCCGGCTGGCGCGCTGAGCCTCGCGGCTGGTGCGGAATACCGTGAAGAGTACTTCGGCTTCTTCCCGGAATTCCTGGCCACCACGATCCCGGGCACCACCAACTGCTACATCTCGAACGAAGCCTGTACCGGTCCGGTCTCGGGTTCCTACGATGTCACCGACATCTACGGCGAACTCTTCGTGCCGATCCTGCGTGACGTTCCGTTCGCCAAGGCCCTGAACCTGACCGTGGGTGCGCGTTACTCCGACTACTCCAACGTCGGCGACACCACCAACGCGAAGTACGGCCTGGAATGGCGTCCGATCGACGACCTGCTGGTCCGTGGTACCTACGCCGAAGTGTTCCGCGCTCCGACGATCACCGACCTGTACAGCCCGCAGTCGGCCAATGCGATCGGCTTCACCGATCCCTGCAACGGCTACACCGGCGGTGCGGCTGATCCGCGCGCCTGCGCCAACGTGACCCCGGACGGCACCTTCCGTCAGACCGACACCCAGCTGTCGGGCTACAACGGCGGCAACCCGAACCTGAAGCCGGAAAACGGCTCGGTGTTCACCTACGGCGTCATCTACGATCCGAGCTGGCTGGAAGGCTTCTCCACCAGCGTCGACATCTGGCGCTATGTGCTGCATGACACCATCGGCGTCATCGGTGCGCAGACCATTCTCGACCAGTGCTACAACTACGGTCGTTACTGCAACCTGTTCAGCCGTAACCCGAATGGCGAAATAGCCCGCCTGGACGACCTGACCAACAACGTCGGCCGCGTCGATACCAAGGGCGTGGACATCGGCATCAAGTACCGCCTGCCGGAAACCTCGATCGGTACCTTCCGTTTCAGCCTGGACACGACCTACGTCGCCCAGTATGACAACGAGCAGGTCGAAGGCGACGGCAGCACCCGTCTGCGTGAAGCCGGCCGCTTCAACCCGAGCAACAAGGGTGGCGACGGTAACTACGCCCGCTGGCGCGGTCTGGGTAACGTGTCCTGGAACTGGGGCGCTTGGGATGCGAACTGGAACGTGAACTACGTCCACTCGATCAAGCTGTGGTACGCCGACTTCACCGACGTGCCGAGCCCGACCTCGCAGGGCACCGTCCTGCGTCGTGGCGCCTACACCTACCACGACGTGTCCGTTGGCTACCAGATCGAGCCGATCAACACCCACATCTCGATCGGTATCGACAACATCAACGACAAGCAGCCGCCGCTGCTGTACCAGAACAACACGCTGAATGCGAACACCGACGAGCGCACCTATCGCACGATGGGCCGCTTCTACTGGGCTCGCCTCGGTATCAAGTTCTAAGCACAGCGGTTTGTGTTGTAGAGTGGTGTAGTTCGAAAGCCGCGCGGGTTCTCCCGCGCGGCTTTTTTGTTTGCCGCGGCGCCAGGGCCGCCTCTGTGAAAAGTACGGATCCGCGATGCAGCTTCTCCAAGACGCTTACGACCAGCTGATGGCCGGCAACCCCGGCGCAACCGACCGACTCGCGCGCGAAGCGCTGCAGGTCAGTCCCGGCCATACCTTCGCCAGCATGCTGCTGGGGCTGGCGCTGAGCGCCCAGGGACGCTATGCCGACGCCATAAGCCTGTTTGAACACTGCTGCGCCCGGGAGCCGGAACAGCCGGCGCACTGGATCAATCTCGGCAACGCCCGCCGTCAGAACGGCGATATCGACAACGCGCTGAAGGCGCTGGAACGCGCCTACCAACTGCCCGGCAACCCGCTGGACGTGCTCGCGCCCTACGCCAGCTGCCTGCACGAGGCCGGCCAGTTCCGCCGCGCGCGCGAGCTGTACCAGGAAGCGCTCAAGCTGGCGCCGCAGGACGACGAAGTCCGCGTCTCGCTGGCGCGCTGCCATGCCGACATCAGCGATTTCGCACCCATCGCCGCGCTGCTGGATGCGCGCGACTGGACCAGACTGGAAGATCCCGCCCTGCTCGGCGAAGTCGTCATGATCCTGATCGAGCTGGGCCGCATGGATTCCGCCGAACACATCATCACCCATTGCCTGCCGGCGCTGCGCCACGAACCCGAAGTGGTCGCCAGCCACGTGCTGCTGCTGGAGCGCGCGAACCGGCTGGACGAAGCCCGGCGCGTGCTCGGCGCAGCCATGCTGGGACCGCAGCAGCTGGCCAATCCGCGCCTGGTGCTGGCGCGCGCGCGCCTGGCCAGCCGCACCAGCCAGCTCGACGAAGCCGTCAGCCTGCACAATCAACTGCTGCAGACCGAACACAAGCCCAAGCAGCGCGCCTCGCTGCTGTTCTCGCTGGGCAAGGTGCTGGACAAGCAGGGCCAGTACGAAGCCGCCTTCCAGGCCTTCACCGACGCCCACGCCGCGCGCCGCGTGGAACTGCAGAGCAGTCACCCGGAACTGTTCGACGGCAGCGACCTGCTTGCCGACGACAACGAGCGCGTGCCGGCCGAAATCGCCGCGGCCTGGGCAAGCGTGGAGGGCCCTGCGGCCGAAGCCAGCCCCATCTTCGTCGTCGGCTATCCGCGCTCCGGCACAACCATGCTGGAGCAGATGCTGGATGCTCACCCCGGCCTGGTCGCGATGGATGAACGCCCGATTTTCCAGGGCCTGCGGCCGCAGCTGCGCCAGTGGAATATCCAGCGCGCCAGCCAGCTCGGCGAACTCGACGCCGCGCGCCTGGCCGAACTACGCAGCCAGTACTGGCGCGAAGCGAACAAGCACATCGCGCCGCTGCAGCCCGGCCAGCGCCTGGTCGACAAGAACCCGCTCAATCTGACCCGGCTGCCGCTGATCTCGCGCCTGTTCCCCAATGCCAGCATCGTGCTGACCCTGCGCGACCCGCGCGACGCCTGCCTGAGCTGCGTGATGCAGAGCTTCCGCTCCGCCGCTTTCGCCCTGTGCAACAGCTCGCTGCCCGCCAGCGCGGCCATGTACGCCAAGGTCATGGATTTCTGGCAGCAGCAGAGTGCGATCTTCAAGCCGCGCCATCTGGAACTGCGCTACGAAGACCTGGTCAGCGACACCGAAACCCACGCGCGCCGGCTGATGGAATTCCTGCAGCTGCCCTGGAACGACAACGTGCTGGCCTTCGCCGACCACGCCAAATCGCGCGGCTTCATCTCCACGCCCAGCTATTCCCAGGTGGTGGAGCCGGTCTATACCCGCTCCATCGGCCGCTGGCGTCACTACGCCGCGCATTTCGCCGAGGCCGAGGCCATCCTGGCACCGTATCTCAAGCACTGGGGTTACGAGCCCGCGGCGCGCTGACAGGCCGCGGACGTTCAGCCGGCGGCCCGTTCCCGGGCTGAACTGGGGAGTAGCGGAAGCGGAGCCGGCCGTGCGAATGGCCGGCTTGCGCTTCAGGCGCCTGGGTGTGGGTGTCCCAATTCTTCCCAGGCGCCTGGGCAATGTGGGTGTCCCAATTCTTCCCTCGCTCGCGGTCAAGGCGCCTGGGCAATGCGGGTATCCCGATTCTCCCGGGCGCCAAGCCCCAGTCCCCGGACGCCAGACCAAGCGCAACTTGCTCCCACGCCGCTGCCTGCGCCATGCTCGGCCGGATCAGGCCGGCGTCCAGCCGCCGGTTCCCTGCCCGGCCCGCCGCGGCTTGCCCAAGGAAATATTCAATGAGTGAGACCATCGCCGACCTGCGTCGCTATATCCGGGTCTACGACCAGGCCTTCGACGCCGATACCTGCGCACAGATGGTCGCCTCATTCAATTCGCTGCAGCGCTTCCATCGCGCCAACGGCCGCAATGCGCGCGCCGGGCTGGAAAACAGTGCCTGGGTGGAGCTGGACATCACGCCGCTGGCCGATGCCGCGTTCAAGGGTTTCATCTTCGCCACCATCGACCAGTATCTGGCGCGCTACAACGCAGAGTTGGGCCTGACCATCCCCATACCGCCGTCCAACAACCTGGCCGAACTCATCATCAAGCGCTACCGCCCGGCCCATGGCGAGGTGTTCCAGCCGCATTTCGATTCGCTGGGCCCGGTTGCCAACCGCTATCTCGTGTTTCTCTGGTACCTCAACGACGTGGCCGAAGGCGGCCAGACCCGCTTCGTCGATCTCGACGTGGACGTGGCGCCCAAGGCCGGCCGCCTGCTGATCTTCCCGCCCTACTGGATGTTCCAGCACGAGGCGCTGGCGCCGCGCTCGAACGAGAAGTACATCCTCTCGACCTATCTGCTGTTCAAATAGACGGCGCGGCCGCTCTGCCGCTGACGCAAAAAAAACGGGCGCCGCGAGCGCCCGTTTTTCATTCCTCGGCGTACCGCGCCGCGCTCAGTGCCCGCCGCCGGAATCGATGCCCTTCAGCTCCGCGATCAGCCGGTTCGCTGCTTCCTGGCCGTCGGCATAGAGCATGCGGCAGTTGTCGGCGTAGAACAGCGCGTTCTCGATGCCGGCGAAGCCCGCGCCCTTGCCGCGCTTGATCACGATGACCTGGCGCGCATTGACCACGTCGAGGATGGGCATGCCGTAGATCGGCGAGGACTTGTCGGTCTTGGCCACCGGGTTCACCACGTCGTTCGCGCCGATCACGATGGCTACGTCGCAGGTGGAGAATTCCGGATTGATGTCGTCCATGTCGGCGATCAGGTCATAGGGCACGCCGGCCTCCGCCAGCAGCACGTTCATATGGCCGGGCATGCGGCCAGCGACCGGATGGATGGCGAACTTCACCGTCTTGTCGCGCTTGATGAGCTGCTGCGACAGTTCCCAGATCTTGTGCTGGGCCTGGGCCACGGCCATACCATAGCCGGGCACGATGATGACCTTCTCCGCCATGTACAGCAGCGAGGCCGCATCGGCCGCGTCGATCGGCTTCTGCGAACCGGCGATCTCGCTGGAACCGCCGCCGCCGCCGCCGAAATTGGAGAACAGCACGTTGCTGATCGAACGGTTCATGGCCTTGGCCATGAGGCGGGTCAGCAAGGTGCCCGCCGCGCCGACCACGGTACCGGCGATGATCAGCGCCACATTGCCCTGCACATAGCCTTCAAACGCGACGGCGAGGCCGGTGAAGGCGTTGTACAGCGAGATCACCACCGGCATGTCGGCACCGCCGATGGGCAGGGTCATCAGTACGCCGAACAGCAGCGACACGGCGAAGAACGCGATCACCACCGTGGTATTGAGTTCGAACACCAGCGCCGCGCCCAGGCCCAGCGCGGAGAGGAAGAACAGGCCGTTGACCACCTGCTGGCCGCCGAAGCGGAAGGTCTTGTCCATCCAGCCCTGCAGCTTGGCGAAGGCGATCAGCGAGCCGGTGAAGGAGATGGAACCGATCAGCGCGCCGACCACGGCCAGCGCGATCTGCGCCTTGCCCAGTGCATGATGGCTGGTGCCGGTGGAAGCGCCGATCAGCGCCGCGGCGCCTATGGCCGCGGCCGAGCCACCGCCCATGCCGTTGTACAGCGCCACCATCTGCGGCATGTCGGTCATCGCGACCTTCTTGCCGGAGACCCAGGCGAACACGGTGCTCACGCCGATTGCCAGCACCATCAGCAGCACGTTCACCATCACGCCGCTGTTGTTGAGGATATTGCCGTGGAAGAAGGTGGCGACGGTGGCCACCACCATGCCCACGCCGGCCCACTGGATGCCGCTGCGCGCGGTCACCGGCGAGGACATGCGCTTGATGCCCAGGATGAACAGTACGGCCGCGGCGAAATAGCTGGCCTGGACCACGTAGTGCAGCAGCGTAGCCTTGTCCATTACTTCGCTCCTTCCTTCTTGCTGGACTTGAACATTTCCAGCATGCGCTCCGTCACCACGTAGCCGCCGGCGGCGTTGCCCGCGCCGAGGAATACGCCGATGAAGCCGATCACCTGCTGCGTCACCGTAGTCGCCTCGCCCAGCGTGATCATGGCGCCGACCAGCACGATGCCGTGCACGAAATTGGAACCCGACATCAGCGGCGTATGCAGGATCACCGGCACGCGGCTGATGATTTCATGCCCGGTGAACGCGGCAAGCATGAAAAGATAGAGAGCGATTTCACCGCTGATCATGTCGATTCCCCAGGAATTCTTGACTGTCCATGCCGGCTGCGGCCGGTGCGAGAAACGGGCGGCCGGAATTGCTCATGCGCCGTCGACCAGCTGCCGCGTCGGCTCGTGGCGTATCTCGCCGGCGTGGGTGAGGCAGGTCTTGGCGATCAGTTCGTCGTCCCAGTCCAGCTTCAGCTCGCCGTCCTTGAGGCTGAGTTCAAGGAAGTTGTACAGGTTGCGCGCATACATCTCGCTGGCGTGGATGGGCGCGCTGGAAGCCAGGTTGACCGGACCGATCACGCTGACGCCATTGGCCGAGACGACGGTCTTGCCGGCTTCGGACAGTTCCACGTTGCCGCCGGTCTCCGCGGCGATGTCGACGATCACCGCGCCGGGCTTCATGCCTTCGACCATGGCTGCGGAAATGATGCGCGGCGCCTTGCGCCCGGGCACGGCGGCGGTGGTGACGATGACGTCGATGCCCTTGAGGTGTTCGGCCAGGGCGCGCTGCTGCTGCTCGCGTTCCTCGGCGGTGAGTTCGCGCGCATAGCCGCCGCTGCCGGCGGCGCTGACGCCGAGGTCGAGGAATTTCGCGCCCAGCGATTCGATCTGTTCCTTGGTTTCCGGCCGCACGTCGAAACCTTCCACCTGGGCGCCGAGGCGGCGCGCCGTCGCGATCGCCTGCAGCCCGGCCACGCCGGCGCCGACGATCAGCACCTTGGACGGGCGTATGGTGCCGGCCGCGGTAGTGAGCATGGGGAAGAACTTGGGCGAGGCCTCGGCCGCGATCAGCACGGCCTTGTAGCCGGCCACGCCGGCCTGGGAGGAAAGCACGTCCATGGCCTGGGCGCGCGTGGTGCGCGGCAGCAGTTCCATGGCAAAGGAGGTGATCCTGCGGTCGCGCAGCGCGCGGGTGCGCTCCGGCGCCAGGTGCGGCTGCAGCAGGCTGATGACGACGCTGCCTTCGCGCAGCTGGGCGATTTCCTCCAGCGTCGGCGGCTGCACTTTCAGCAGCACGTCGGCGCGCCCCAGCACGGCGGCGGCATCGGCGACTTCGGCGTCCTTGTAGCCCGCATCGGGAAAGCTGGCGGGATCGCCGGCGCCGCGTTCGATCAATACGGAAGCGCCTTTGCTCTTGAGCTTCTTGGCGACCTCCGGCGTCAGCGCGACCCGGCGCTCGTTGGACCAGGTTTCGCGCACTACCGCGACGTTCACTGCCATGTGCCACTCCCCAGGGATCAAGCCCCGGCATCCTAGCCCATGAACGTAACGCTGGTAAGCCGGCTTGCTAGACTCGCGCATTCTTATGGCGAATCCCCCTATGACCGCACTCGATCAGCTCAACAACCGCCGCTCCGTGCCATCGCGCCAGCTCGGCGAACCCGGCCCCGGCCCGGCCGAACTCGACGCCTTGTTGCAGGCCGCGGTGCGTGCGCCCGACCACGGCAAGCTGGTGCCGTGGCGTTTCATCCTGATCCGCGGCGAGGCGCGTGCGCGCCTGGGCGAGCTGCTCGCGGCGACCGCGCTGGCGAACAACCCGGATGCGCCGCCGGCCGCGGTACAGAAGGATCGCGAGCGTTTCAGCTTCGCGCCGCTGATCGTCACCGTGGTGGCACGGCTGGACGAGCAGAACAAGGTACCCGTGCAGGAACAGCTGCTCGCCGCCGGCTGCGTCGCCTACAACCTGCTGCTGGGCGCCCAGGCCCTGGGCTACGGCGCACAGTGGCTGACCGGCTGGGCCGCCTACGACCCCACCATCACCGCACGCCTGGGCCTGGCGGCGAACGAGCGCGTCGTCGGCTTCGTGCATATGGGCACCGCGCGCGAGCCGGCGCCGGAGCGCCTGCGGCCGGACCACCGCGCCCTGGTCAGCGAGTGGCAGGGCTGAACATGAGCCGCGCGACGGTCCATCTGGTCGACGCCAGCCTGTATGTGTTCCGCGCCTGGCATTCGGTGCCGCCGGAGTTCTTCGATGCCGACGGCAAGCCGGTCAACGCGGTCTACGGCTTCACCCGCTTCCTGCTGGATTTCCTGGAGAAGGCGCGTCCCAGCCACTGCGCCGCCGCTTTCGACGAGTCGCTGACCAGCTCTTTCCGCAACGGCATCTATCCCGAATACAAGGCCAACCGCGAACTGCCGCCGGCCGAGCTGGTGCTGCAATTCGCTTACTGCAAGCGCATCGCCGCGGCCCTGGGCCTGCAGGTACTCAGCGACCTCAGCTTCGAGGCCGACGACCTCATCGGCAGCGTGGTGCATGCGCTGCGGGCGCAGGAATTCCGCGCCGTGATCGTCTCGGCCGACAAGGATTTCGGCCAGTTGATCGGCGAACACGACGAACAATGGGATTTTGCGCGCAACCAGAGCTGGAACAGCGCCGGCGTGAAGGAACGCCTGGGCGTGCATCCGCACCAGGTCGCCGATTACCTGGCCCTGATGGGCGATGCGATCGACAACATTCCCGGCGTCTCCGGCATCGGCGCCAAGACCGCGGCCACGCTGCTCGGACATTTCGGCAGCCTGGAGGCGATCTACGCGCGCATCGAGGAAATCCCCTTCCTGCGCTTCCGCGGCGCCGCGGCCGCCTACGTCAAGCTCAAGGCCGGCATGGCCCAGGCCCAGCTCAGCCGCCGCCTGACCGGCATCGCCTGCGACTGCCCGGTGCCGGCCGACGCGGCCAGTTTCGCCCGCCGCGCGCCGGACCTGGCCGATGTGGAACAGTTGCTGGAACAGCTGCGCTTCGGCCCGCTGACGCGCTCGCGCATCCGCGCACTGGCCTGAAAAACGCAGCGGCCGCCGGCGCGTGAGCACCGGCGGCCGCGCTGGGCCCTGCCTGCGGACGGCCTGGCTTACTTGCCGCCTTCCTTCGGCTTTTCGCCTTCGGCGGCGGGCTGCTCTTCGGTGCCCGGTGCGTTGGAGAAATTCACCTTGGAATCCGTCTTGACCGGAATGGGCTTGAGGCCGGCGGAAATGCCCGCCTTGTCCCAGGCGAAGCGCAGGTTGCTCTTGTATACCTTTACCGGCTGCAGCGCCTTCTCGTCGCTGAGCACACCGTGGCTGT
The DNA here is from genome assembly GCF_024437735.1 of Tahibacter harae. Taxonomy (GTDB): domain Bacteria; phylum Pseudomonadota; class Gammaproteobacteria; order Xanthomonadales; family Rhodanobacteraceae; genus Tahibacter; species Tahibacter harae. The sequence continues at coordinate 385,726 of NZ_JANFQO010000003.1, forward strand.
CGTAGAGCTGACGCTGGCTGTTGCTGACGAAATAGACCTCGTCGCCGGCCACCGCCGCGTTGCCGAGCAGGCCGAACTCCGGCTTGGCCGCATCCAGCGGCATGGCCGAGACCACGTTGCGGCCGCCCTTGTCCAGCTTCAGGCGCATCACGCGCTGGGGCACCATGTTGTCCTGCACGATGATCAGGCAGTTGTCGTACCAGGCCAGCGAATACACGCCGCCGACGACCAGGCTGTCAGGCGAATGGCCGACGCTGAAGGGCGTGCCGGTGCTCAGGTCCATGCCGAACAGGCCCAGGGCCGGATCGGCGAAATACAGGTTGCGGCCGTCGCCGGAAACGGCCAGGCCGGCGATGCCGGTCAGGTTGGGGTTGCGCGTGAGCAGGACCAGCTTGTCGCCGTCGAGCTTGTAGATCTCGCTGCGGACCGGATCGGCCACGTAGGCGCGGCCGTCCGGAGCCACCGCGACCGAAGCGAACAGGTGACCGACACGGTCGGCCGGCAGCGCGTACTTGCCCAGCTGCTTGCCGCTGGAAAGGCTGTACTTGAGCAGGTAGGACTTGTTGACGGTCTCGGCGGAGTAGTCCTTGAACACCTTGGCGCCGTAGCTCGCCACCCAGAGCGCGTCATTGGCCGCGTCGACCTTCATGTCCAGCACGCTGTACAGGCCGGAAGCGGCGTCGGGCTTGATGAAATCGCTGAGCTTGCCCTGGGCGTCGGCGCGGTAGATCGCGCCTTCGCGCGCACTGCCGACCAGGAGCTGCTTGCGCTTGGGATCCCAGGCCAGCGCTTCCAGCAGGCGGTCGCCGGCGGGCAGCTGGAAGGCCACGGAGCCTTCGCCGAAGGGTTTGGCATTCACTTCGAGGTTGGCGACGATGTAATCCCACACCCGCGTGCCGCGCACCTTCTCAAAGCGCGGGTCATTGCCCACCGAGTAGGCAAAGCCCACGTTCTGCATCTTCAGCAGCATGTCGTAGGTGCGGCTCTTGTCGCCCTGGCTGGCGTAGACGCTGGCCAGCTGCAGGCGCAGCGCGCCGGAATTCGGATACAGCTCGACCAGGCGTTCCATGGCCCAGGTGAAGCGCTGCAGGTCCTTGCCGTTATACAGCTGGGCCAGCTTGGCCAGGGCTTCGCGGTTGCTGGTGGCCTTGATCTGGGCTTCGGTCAGGTTCTCGGCGGCATTCATCCGCGCGGCCGCCGGCGAGACCTTGGCGGCGGGGGCTGCCACGGCCGGCTTGGCGGCCGGCTCGGCCGCCAGGGCCGGCAATGCGGCCAGGGTCAGCAGGGCGCTGGCAAGGGCTTGAAGTTTCATGCGGAAAGTCCGGAATATCGAAAAGGGCGGGCCACAGACCACGCGGACCCGGCATAGGTTCCGGACCGGCGCAGGGCGGAGAACACGCAACGATGGACGAAACCGAGGTTCTTTTCAATGGACGCTGGCTGCGCCTGTGCCGCCGCGGCCGCTGGGAATACGCCGAGCGGACCAACCCCGGCGGCGCGGTCATCGTGATCGCGGTCACGCCGGAGGACAAGGTGCTGTTCGTCGAGCAATGGCGCGAGGCTATCCGCGCCCACGCGATAGAAATGCCGGCCGGCCTGATCGGCGACGAGCCCGGCGCAGTCGACGAACACCTGATCGAAGCGGCGCGGCGCGAACTGCTGGAAGAAACCGGCTACCGCTGCGGCCGCCTGGACTACTACATGACCGGCCCGAGTTCCTCGGGCATGAGCACCGAGACCATTGCCTTCGTGCGCGCCTGGGACCTGGAACGCGAACACGCCGGCGGCGGCGTGGCCGGCGAGGACATCCGCATCCACGAAATCCCCCGCGCTCAAGCGGCCGGCTGGCTGTGCGAGCGCATGGCGCAGGGGTATTCGATCGATCCCAAGGTGTTCGCGGGGCTGTACTTCCTCGAACACGGGGTGGAGCTTTTCGCCTGCGGCGAAAAAAGCCGGGACTGAGGATTTGAGATTCCGGATCCGTACGAGCGCAGCGCGCCTCGCTTCACGAATCCGAACCGGCGGCGAAACGCAAAAAACCTCAGACCGCTTTTGCCGGTCCCGAATCCCGAATCCCGTCCTACCCGCCTATCCAGACGGACGTCGCATCGATCTGCAGCTCCTGCGCCTGCGGCTTGCTGCCTTCACTGGCCAGGTGCTCGATTTCCTTGGCGTCCAGCTCCTTGACCGTCAGCGTGCCGTAGACCACGGCCTTGCTGCCGGTCTGCCTCGGCACGCTGAAGCTGTGCTTGTTCATGAACACGCGGGCGAAGGCGCCGTTGTCTTCCAGCACCAGCCAGCAGCCCTTGTTCTGGCACACCTCGGTGATGCGGCCGCTGAAGGCGCGCGGCGCGGCGGTGTGGGCGGCGGGATCCTTCGCCGCTTCGCTCACGCTCAGCGCATCGGACTGGGGCATGGGCGCGCCGTAGTAGGCGCCGCCGTTGCCGGTGGCGATGGGCGTGGGGCCGGCGGGCTGGGCCTCGTGGCCGGCCATGGGAGCGTGGCCGCCATGGCCGCCATGGCCGCCGTGGCCGCCTTCATGCGCCTGCGCAGCAGCAGCCAGCGCCGCCAGCATTGTTGCAACTATCCACTTGTTCATTATTCCCTCCGTGCTCATGCGGCCAGGGCGACGAGTTCGCCCAGCTCGTTGGTGGTGCCGAACTTGCCCTTGCCGTCGCGGACGACTTCCGCCAGCGCGCACTGCGCGTCGTGGGTGAAGAACAGGCGCACGCCGCGGGCGAGCTTGTCTTCCAGGAAACGGCGCTTCTCGTCGATCAGCATTTCCGGATAGCGGTCATAGCCCATGGTCACCGGCAGGTGCACCCAGGGCCGGCCCGGAATCAGGTCGGCGCAGAAGACCACGCCGCCGTCGCCGCCGATCTCGGCCAGCATCAGGCCCGGCGTATGGCCGTTGCTGTAATCGAAGCGCACCGCGCGGCCCAGGGTCTGCGAATACTTGCCCTCGACGATCTCCAGCCGGCCGGACTGTTCCAGCAGCGGCTGCAATTCCGGTATGAACGAGGCGCGGTCGCGCGGGTGCGGCTCCAGCGCGCGCTGCCAGCATTCGCGGCTGACCAGATAGCGCGCATTCGGAAACAGCAGCCGCGGCGGCTGGTCCGGCTGCCAGGCCGCGAGCAGGCCGCCGGCATGATCGAAATGCAGGTGCGACAGCACCACGGCGTCGATGTCCGCATCGCCGAAACCGGCGGCGGCCAGCGATTCCAGCAGCACGTGGCTGCTCTCGACCACGCCGAAACGCTCCTTCATCTTCGGCTCGAAGAACGCGCCTATGCCGGTCTCGAACAGCACGCGCTTGCCGTCCAGCCCTTCCGCCAGCAGGCAGCGGCAGGCCAGCGGGATGCGGTTGTCGGCATCCGGCGTTATCCACTTTTCCCACATGGGACGCGGCACGTTGCCGAACATGGCGCCGCCGTCGAGTTTCTGCGAATTGCCCAGCAGGGACCACAGTTTCATCGCCGCGCCTCCACGCTCTCTTGACCCTGTCTCACTTGACCACGGCGCTGCCGGACACGCCGCGCGGATCGCTGCCGCCGCGCAGCTCGCCAGTCTTGCGGTTCCAGTCCACCGCGTTCATGTAGCCCCAGGGCCGCTCGCCTTCGCTCAGGGTATGGCCCAGCGCCTGCAGCGCCTTGCGCTGTTCCAGCGGGAAGGCATCCTTTTCTATCGAGATCACGTCCGGCAGGAACTGGTGGTGATAGCGCTTGTTGGCCACCAGCTGCTGCGGCGAATCGCCGGCGAACCAGGCGAGGATGCCTTCCAGCACCATGGTGATGATGCGGCTGCCGCCGGGCGTGCCTATGACCAGGGTGCGCTCCGGGCCGATGACGAAGGTCGGCGTCATCGACGACAGCGGCCGGTGATAGGGCTTGGGCGCGTTCGCGTCGCCGCCGACCAGGCCGTAGGCATTGGGCACGCCGGCCTTGAGGGCGAAGTCGTCCATCTCGTTGTTGAGCAGGAAGCCGGTGCCGGGCACGACCACGCCGGCACCGAAGGGCAGGTTCACCGTCTGCGTGACCGCGGCCAGGTTGCCTTCGGCGTCGATGATGGAGAAATGCGTGGTGTCGGTGCCGCCGACCGGCGCCATGAAGCCCGGCAGGCTGTCGCTGGGCGTGGCCTTCTTCGGATGGATGGACGCGCGCAGGCCGGCCGCGTACAGCGGGCTGGTCAGCTCGGCCACCGGCATCTTCACGAAATCCGGATCGCCCAGGTATTCGGCACGGTCGCGGTAGGCGCGGCGCATGGCCTCGACCACCAGGTGAGTGCGCTCGACCACGTCCAGCTTGTCGAGGTTGTAGCCCTGCAGGATGTTGAGCATCTCGGCCAGGGCGATGCCGCCGGAGGACGGCGGCGGCGCGGTCACCACCTGGTGGCCGCGGTACTGGAATACGATGGGCTCGCGTTCCTTGACCTGATAGCGGGCGAGATCGTCCAGGCTCCAGTTGCCGCCGGTCTTCTTCACGCCTTCGACCAGCTTCGCGGCGTAGTCGCCGCCGTAGAAACCCGCATGGCCTTTTTCGGCGATCAGCTCCAGCGTGCGCGCCAGGTCCGGATTCTTCAGCACCCAGCCTTCCTTGGGCACTTCGCCGCCGGGCAGGAACAGGGCCGATGCGCCCGGATCGCGCGCGATCACGTCCTTGCGCAGGCCCAGGAACATCAGGCTGCGCGCATCCGGCGCGAAGCCTTCGCGCGCCAGGCGTATGGCCGGGGCCAGGGATTTCTTCAGCGGCAGCTTGCCGTAGTGCTCGGCCACCCAGACCAGCGCGGCGGGCTCGCCGGGAATGCCGGCGGCGAGCGGACCGTTGACCGACTTGTCGCGATCCAGCTCGCCCTTGGCATCAAGGTACTGGCGTGCGTCGGTGGCGCCCGGCGCCATCTCGCGCGCATCGAGCATCACCTGGCGGCCGTCGTTGGCCCGGTGCAGCAGGAAGAACGCGCCGCCGCCGATGCCGGAGCTTTGCGGCTCCACCACCGACAGCGCCGCGCTGACCGCGACGGCGGCGTCGAAGGCGTTGCCGCCCTGCCCCAGCACCTCGAAGCCGGCCGCGGTGGCCAGCTTGTGCGCGCTGGCAATGGCGGCCTTGCCGGGTTTGTCGGCGGCCTGGACGGAAACGGCGCCAAAGGCCAGCACCGCGACGAAAGTGAGCGCGCGCAGTCGGATCATGCGGACTTCTCCGGTTGGGTCAGCACCGCGTATTTGTGCAGAAGTTCATCCTGCGTCTCGGTATGCTCCGGGTCGACGAAGATGCATTCGACCGGGCAGACCTCGATACATTGCGGCACGTCGTAGTGGCCGACGCATTCGGTGCAGCGCGCCGGGGCGATCTCGTAGATTTCCGGCCCCATCGAGATCGCCTTGTTCGGGCAGACCGGCTCGCAGACGTCGCAGTTGACGCAGAGTTCGGTGATTTTCAGGGCCATGGCAAATCGGCCCGCGCGCGCCTGGGCGGCGCGCGCGGAGCACAAGGCTTACTTCATCTCGACGAAGCGGAAGGTGCCGCCCGACGGGGCGACGGCTTCCTGCACGCGCTGCTGGTCGGCAGGAGAGCCTATGAACAGGATGATGACGTCCTTGAACGCGCCGGCCTTGGCATCCTTGAAGGCGTCGATGATCAGATCGCCGGTGAGCTTGGAGTCCGGACCGCCGAAAGCCATCATGTTGCCCGGCAACACGGTGCGCGCGACCACGGTGCGCACGTTTTCCAGCTGGTTGATGCGCTCGTCCTGCAGCGCCTGCTCTTCACCGGCCGGCACGAAGTACATGTACGGGCGGCCCGAGGTCACGCCGGCCATGTTGCGCTTGACCACGTCGACCAGGTAGGCCTTCCACGCGGCGCGGTCGGTGGGGGTGGTCGGCATCTTCACTTCGACCGCGACCGGCGCGGCGGGCGCTTCCGCTTCCTTCTCGCCGCAGGCAGTCAGAACCAGGGTGGAAACGACGCCGATCAGGGCGGCTTGCATGAACTTGCGCATGGAATTCACCTGCATGTGAAGGAGAGAACAATCAATTGCTGCGCCAGCGTTGGCGCAATGCCTGCTGCACGGCCGGATGCACGAAGCCGGACACATCGCCTCCCAGGCGGGCGATTTCGCGCACCAGCGAGGAAGAAATGAAGCTGTACTGTTCCGCCGGCGTCAGGAACAGGGTTTCCGCCTCGGGAATGAGATGCCGGTTCATGCTGGCGAGCTGGAATTCGTACTCGAAATCCGACACCGCGCGCAGCCCGCGCAGGATTACCGAGGCGCCGATCTCGCGCACGAAATCGGCCAGCAGCACCGAGAAACCGCGCACTTCCACATTGGGCAGTCCGGCCAGGGCCAGCCGGGCCAGGCTGATGCGCTCTTCCAGGCTGAAGCACGGCCCCTTGCTGGTGCTGTCGGCCACGCCGACGTAGATGCGCTCGAACAGCGGCGCAGCACGGCTCACCAGGTCGATGTGACCGTTGGTGATCGGATCGAAAGTACCGGGATAAACCGCGACGCGGGCCATCAAAAGATACCGTCAGGGCTGGGGCTGGGGCTTAACCGGCCAAGCTTAAGCCAAGCCTGCGTCGCGGCGATAGAGCACGTAGCGCACGTCGCCGGCGCGGCCCTCGCGGTGCGCCAGCCAGCCCGGCGGCAGCGCGGGCGCGGCGGCGGCCGGCGCCTCCACGTAGACCAGGGCGTGCGGCTTGAGCAGGCCGCCGCTTTCCAGGCGCTGCGCCGCGGCGCTCCACAGATCGGCGTCGAAGGGCGGATCCAGGAATACCAGGTCGAAGGCCGGCGCCAGCCGCGCCAGCGCGGCCAGCCCGTCCAGGTTCAGCACCTGGCCGTGGATCTGGCGCAGCCGGTCCAGGTTGGCGCGCAGCGCCGCGGCCAGGCCGGGATCGCGCTCGACAAAGACAACCTCGCCGGCGCCGCGCGACAGCGCCTCCAGCCCCAGTGCGCCGGTGCCCGCGAACAGATCCAGGCAGCGCGCGCCCTCGACCCAGGGCGCCAGCCAGTTGAACAAGGTTTCGCGCACGCGCTCTGGCGTCGGACGCAGCCCGGGCAAGGCCGGCACGTTCAGGCGGGAATTGCGCAAGTGGCCGCCGATAATGCGGATCTTGCCGGGCGCCGCGGCGGCGGCCGGCTTGGCTTCGCGGCGCGGCGCGGGGCGGCCGCGGGTAGGTGGTAGCATGACCGGATATTCTCGCTGGATTCGTCTGTCTCCCATGTTCAAGTTCTGGAAGAAGAAAACCAAGCCGGCCGAGCAGCCGGCGGAAGCCGCAGCGGACGCGGCGGCTGCAGCGGACGCAGCCATAGCGGCGGACAGCGCCGCCGCGGCACCGCAGTTGGTCGAATCCGCCGCTTCTCTGGCCGTACCCGAAGCCACCGTCGAACCGACTGCAGCGGCAACGGCCGAAGCCCTGCCCGATCCCATCGAAATCCATCCCGCAGCCGCGGAAATCCAGCCCGAACCACCGCCGGCCGTCGGCGCCGAAGCCGCTCCGGCTGCGGAAGCCGCGCCGGTCAAGCGCAGCTGGCGCGAACGCCTCTCGGGCAGCGCCTTCGCCCGCAGCCTGGGCGCGCTGTTCTCGCGCAAGCCCAAGCTGGACGAAGCCCTGCTGGAGGAACTGGAAACCGCGCTGATCACCGCCGATGTCGGCATCAGCGCCAGTACTGAACTGGTCGAGAACCTGCGCAAGCGCCTGAACCGGCGCGAATTCGACGACGCCGACCAGCTCCTGGCCGCGCTGCGCCAGGCCCTGATCGAGCTGGTCAGGCCGATCGCGCGGCCGCTGGTGATAGACCGCAGCCAGAAGCCCTTCGTCACGCTGATGGTCGGCGTCAACGGCGTGGGCAAGACCACCACCATCGGCAAGCTGGCCCGGCGCTACCAGCAGCAGGGCTACCAGATCATGCTCGCCGCCGGCGACACCTTCCGCGCCGCGGCAGTGGAACAACTCAGGACCTGGGGCGAGCGCAACAATGTGCCGGTGGTCGCCCAGGGTTCGGGCTCGGACGCGGCCAGCGTGATCTTCGACGCGCTGCAGTCGGCGCGCTCGCGCGGATTGGACCTGCTCATCGCCGATACCGCCGGCCGCCTGCATACCCAGTCCGGACTGATGGACGAACTGGGCAAGATCCGCCGTGTTCTGGCCAAGCTGGATCCGAACGCGCCGCACGAAGTGCTGCTGGTGATCGACGGCACCACCGGCCAGAACGCGATCAACCAGGTGCGCCAGTTCCGCGCCGCGATCGGCGTGACCGGCCTGGTCGTGACCAAGCTCGACGGTACCGCCAAAGGCGGCGTGATCTTCGCCCTGGCCAAGGAATTCGGCCTGCCGGTGCGTTACGTGGGACTGGGCGAAAGCCTGGACGACCTGCGCGAATTCGACGCCGCCGCCTTCGTCGACGGCCTGCTGCCCGGGGCGCTGGGCGCGGCCTGAGCATGCGTATGCGGGAAGAAAGAAAGGAAGGTGGACGTGGGGGGGGGGGGGGGCCGCCCCCGCCCCCCCCCCCATAAGCCCGGGGGG
>NZ_JANFQO010000030.1 GCF_024437735.1 Tahibacter harae
CGCCCAGCGCCCGCCGGCCGCACCGCCGCCGCAGCGCCCGGCGGCGCCGTCCGCTCCTTCCGTTCCGCCGGCCGCGGCTGCGCGCCCGGCCATGCCCACGCCGCCGCCCGCCGCGCGTCCGGCCGCACCTTCGCCGTCGCTGGGCCGTCCGGCGCCGGCGCCACCGAACACCTTCAACGTGCCGCCGCACCAGTCCAACAGCGCCGTGCTGGCGGACTTGGCGCGCCAGGCCCGCGCCGCCCGCGGCGAACTGCAGGCCGCCCAGGAAGCCTTCGCCCGCCGCGCCCTGGCCCTGTACGAAACCCTGCGCATCGTCGACGACAGCCTGGTCCAGCTGGCCACCCATGTCCTGGGCAACAGCGTGATCGCCTCGACCTGGTTCAGCTCGCGCAACCATCACCTGAACCAGCGTTCGCCGCTGGAAGTGCTCATGGTCGGCGACCGCGAGGCCGTGGTCAGCGAGCTGATGCGCCTCGAACACGGCGTGTACTGAGAGCCGGGATCACTGATTCGGGATTCGCAGAAGCAGGCCAAGGCCGGCGTCGCGAGTGCCGCCCCCAGCGCGGCTTTCACGAATCCCAATCCCGAATCCCGTCGCTCTACGGCACAATCGGGCCAGGACCATGCCGGAGTGCGCGATGCCGTTGCAGATCCAGTCGTATTTCCATGCCGCGACCAATACCTGGTCGCATCTGGTCAGCAATGGCGACGCCACCGCCGCCGCGGTCATCGATCCGGTGCTGGACTTCGACCCGGCCTCCGGCCGCGTCAGCACTGAATCGGCCCAGGCCATACTCGCTGCGGTGCACGCGCATCGGCTGCGGGTGGAATGGCTGCTGGAAACCCATGCCCACGCCGACCACCTGACCGCGGCCGACTGGTTGCGGCGCGAGCTGCGCGCCGAAGGTCATCCGGCGCTGACCGCGATAGGCGCCGGCATCGTCGCCGTGCAGCAGCACTGGAAGCAGGTGTTTGCACTGGGCGATGACTTTGCCGCGGACGGCGCGGATTTCGACCATCTGGTCCACGACGGCGAACGCCTGCCCCTGGGCGAGCTGGAACTGCAAGCCCTGGCTACGCCCGGTCATACCAGCGACGGCATGAGCTACTGCGTCGGCGACGCGGTCTTCGTCGGCGATACCGTGTTCTCGCCTAGCGCCGGCACCGGCCGCTGCGATTTTCCCGGCGGCGACGCGGCGCTGCAGTTCGCCTCGGTGCAGCGCCTGTACGGCTTGCCCGCGGCGACGCGGCTGTTCCTCTGCCACGACTACCCGCCGCGCGACGCCGAGCCGCGCGAGATGGTCGACCTGGTCGAGCAGCGCAGCGGCAATGTGCAGTTGCGCCGCGACACCGCGCTGGCGGACTACGTGGCCCTGCGCACTCAGCGCGACGCCACCTTGCCGGTGCCGCGCCTGCTGTATCCCGCGCTGCAGGTGAATATCCGCGCCGGGCGGCTGCCCGAAGCGGATGCGGACGGGCGGGCGTTCCTGCGTATTCCGCTGCGCTGAAGGCAGGTTGCCCGGCCGCAGGCCCGCGTTGTTGCCGCCGCCGGAAAGCTGCGGTCAGCTGGCCGGGCGGCAGCGTTCGCAGGCGCCGGCCGGCAGCCCGGCGCGGCGTGCCGCAGCTAATTTTCCACCTCGCTTCTCCTGCTGCCCTTTTTCGCCGGCGCGCGCTTTCCGCCGGCCGCCCGCGCTGTGGCAGACTGGCCCATTGATCCTTGAGGGAGCCCACGATGTCCCTGCGGCAACTCTTCAGCGCAGTCCTGGCGGTGGCCGGACTGATCTCGGCCGGAACCGCGGCGGCCTGGGGGCCGCTGGGCCACCGCACCATCGCCGGCATGGCGCAGGAGCGTCTGTCCGAACCGGTGCGGCGCGAAGTGCGCAACCTGCTGCAGCCGGACAATGAAAGCACCCTGGTCGATATCGCTACCTGGGCCGACGACCTGCGCGACATCGATCCAGCCCGGGCCCGCGCGACCGGAAAATTGCACTATGTGAATTTCTCCAGCGCGCAGTGCCGCTACACGCCGCAGCGCGACTGCCGCAAGGGCGAGTGCGTGGTGGCTTCGATCGAACATTATTCCGCCGTGCTCGCCGACCGTTCCCGGCCGCGCGCCGAACGCGCCGACGCGCTGCGCTTCGTCTCCCATTTCGTCGCCGATGCGCACCAGCCGCTGCATGCGAGCTTCAAGCCCGACAAGGGCGGCAACAGCGTGCAATTGCGCTACGGCCGCGAAGGACGCACGCGCAATCTGCATTCGGTGTGGGATTCGCTGATCCTCAATTCCTCCGGCCTGCGCTGGCCGCAGTACGCGCAGACGCTGCAGCGCGGGATCAGGCCGCCGGCGGCGATGGGCGACGCGACGGCCTGGGCCGAGGAATCCTGCCGCGTGGTGCGCGACGAGGCCGTCTACCCCGACGGCAACCGCATCGACGATGCCTGGCTGCAGCGCCAGCGCCCGCTGGCCGAGCAGCGCCTGCAACTGGCTGCGGTACGCCTGGCCGATCTGCTGGAACGCCTGCTCGGCCCGGCCCCGCGCTGAACGCGCGGCCGGGTTTCCGGCCGCCGCGACGACGCCCGCGGCGCGTGCCGCCGCTGCCGTGCACAAGTATCCCGCCGCGCAGTGTGGCGACGCCGCCTTGTGCTAGCTTTGTCCGATCCCGCCAACGACGACGAACGACAGCCCCATGCAGACCCGCCGCACCAAGATCATTGCAACCCTGGGCCCGGCCACCGACGCCCCCGGCATGCTCAAGCGCATCATCGAGGAAGGCGTCGATGTGGTGCGGCTCAACCTGTCCCACGGCGCGGCGGCCGATCATGTGCGGCGCGCCCAGGAAGTGCGCCGCGCGGCCGAGGAACTGGGCCGCGAAGTCGGCGTGCTGGCCGACCTGCAGGGGCCCAAGATCCGCATCGAGAAATTCGCCAGGGGCCGGGTGGAACTGCAGCCCGGCCAGCCCTTCGTGCTGGACTGCCGCGCCGATGCGCCGCCGGGCGACGACAGCCGCGTCGGCGTGAGCTACCTGGGCCTGCCCAACGATGTGAAGACGGGCGATACCCTGCTGCTGGACGACGGCCTGATCTCGCTCACCGTGCTGGAAGTGGTCGATGCCGAAGTGCGCTGCCAGGTGCTGTTCGGCGGCGTGCTGTCGGACCGCAAGGGACTCAACCGCCTCGGCGGCGGCCTGTCCATCGCTGCGCTCAGCGACAAGGATCGCGCCGACATCCGCCTTGCCGCCGAGATCGGCGCCGATTTCCTTGCCGTGTCCTTCGCCAAGAGCGCCGATGACATGAACGAGGCGCGCCGCCTGCTGCGCGCCGCGGCCGGGCAAGGCGCCCTGGTGGCCAAGATCGAGCGTGCCGAGGCCATCGACGTGCTCGGCGAGATCATCGACGCTTCCGACGCGGTGATGGTCGCCCGCGGCGACCTCGGCGTGGAAATCGGCGATGCCGAACTGCCCGGCCTGCAGAAGAAGATCATCCGCGAGGCCCTGGCGCGCAACCGCGTCGTGATCACCGCGACGCAGATGCTGCAGTCCATGGTGGAATCGCCGATCCCGACCCGCGCCGAAGTGCTGGACGTGGCCAATGCCGTGATCGACGGCACCGACGCGGTGATGCTGAGCCAGGAAACCGCCGCCGGGCGTCATCCGGACAAGGCGGTCGCGGCGATGCGCCGGGTCTGCCTCGGCGCCGAGCGCCAGTTCGAGCCGCAGGAAGGCTTCCAGCGCGGCAGCCACAGCCTGGAGCGCACCGACCAGGCCATCGCCATGTCGGCCATGTTCCTCGCCGTGCAGGTGAGCCCGCGCGCGATCATCGCCCTGACCGAATCCGGCGCCACGGCGCAGTGGCTGTCGCGCTACCGTTCGGCCGTGCCCATCTACGCGCTCTCGCGCAGCGCGCCGGCGCGCCGGCGCATGCAGCTTTATCGCGATGTATACGCAGTGGAGTTCGACGCCCGGGGCGTGGATCCGGCGCATGCGACCAAGGCCGCGGTGCAGCACCTGTTCAACCTGGGCCGCCTGGCCGAGAACGACCGCGTCATCGTCACCACCGGCGACCACACCGGCCGCCTCGGCGGTACCAATACGCTCAAGCTGCTGCGCGTGGGGGCTGGCGGGCTGGCGGAAGGACTGGGCGATCTGTGACGCCGCGGCGGCCGGGTCCCGGTCGCTGTATATGTTTTCAAAGGTGGATAACTGCTCGGCCGCCGGCGCTGTTTCCCGCCGACCGCCGGCGCTGCCGCCGCATGGCCGGCTTGTGCCCGGCCCGCAGACGGACAAATGGCGGCCGCGGCATGGACTGCGCCGCTTCCTTGTGCGGCCGCAGCCATCCCGGCGACAATGCGGACGGCCTTTCGCGCCCCGAATCAACCCGCGATATCCGCTGCGGCGGACAGAAGGTTTCCGATGCGACGCGTTCCCCCACGACCGGCCTTCCGCGCCGGCCTCGCCCTGACGGTACTGCTGGCCGCGACCGCCACCACCGCGCAGACCACGCCGCGCCCGGTGGCAGCCAAAGACCTGGCCAGGTACTGGCTGGTCGCCAGCGAAGCCATGGAAGCGCTCAAGCCCAATACCGGCGTCAATCTCTACGTGCCCAGCTGCGCCGTCGTGCGCTATGTAATCAACAGCGATGGCTCGACCAGCGACGTAGTGCTGGAAAAACTGGTCCCCGCCGGCGATCTGGGCATCGTCGCCACCAGCGCCATCGACAGCCTGCAGTACGCCGCGGCGCCGTCCAACCAGGCGCTGACGCCGGTGGTTACCCGCGTCACCCTGCCGCTGAACCTGCCGCCGCTGCGCGGTACGCCGGAAGAGCGTGCCAAGCTGCAGGCCCAGCGCGACCAGGTGCTCGCTGCCTGCGAAACCCAACCGCCCAAGGACGGACCCGCGCCCGCCGGACAGTCCTAGTCCGCCGCCATGCCGTTCACGCCGTTCCACCTGGGCCCGGGTCTCGCACTCAAGGCGCTGGGAGGCGAACGGTTCAGCCTGATCGGTTTCGGCCTGGTCCAGGTCGCGATGGACATGGAACCCTTCCTGGGGCTGATCAACGACTGGCCGGTGCTACACGGGTGGACGCATAGCCTGCTCGGCGCCACGGCCATAGGCGTACTGGTCGGCCTGCTGACGCCACGGCTGGGCCAGCCGCTGCTGCGTATCTGGAACGACCGCTGGCGCGACGAGGGCCTGCCCGGGTTTGCCGCCGGCGAACGTCCGGGCCGAAATGCCGCGCTGGCCGGCGCGCTGCTGGGGGGCTGGGCGCACGTGGCCCTGGACGCCGTCATGCATGCCGATCTGCACCCGTTCTGGCCCTGGTCCGAGGCGCGCCCGCTGCTGCATCTGCTGAGCCTGTCCGCACTGCACCGTGCCTGCGTCGCGGCCGGTGCGGCGGGCGCCGCGGTCTGGCTGTGGCGCGGCTGGCGCCGCCAGCGCCGCCTGGCACAGCAGGCGGCGGTGCCGCGTCGCGCGGCGGCGAAGCCTGCGGATTTCGGCGGCGGCCACAAAGGCTCGTGAGCCGAGTCGCCGGACTGTCCGTTGCACTGATTGCTTGTATCGTGCGGTCCGTCCCGCCATTGCGCCCGGCGGCTTGAATGCGCCGCGCCCAGCCGCTTTGATCGGTGTCCGCCATCGCCGCCGGATGCCCGTCCATGAACCTGTTCGCCGCCCGTACACCTGCACCGCAGGCTTCAGCGCATGTCCTGCTGCTGCTGCGTCTGTTGCTGGCCGGACTGATCGCCGCCCACGGCTGGGCGCGCTGGTACTACGGCGGCATCACGCCTTTTGGCACCTGGCTGGACGGCCTGGGCTTCCCCTTCGGCCTGGGCATAGCGACGGCGGTCACCGTCATCGAGATCCTGGGAACGCCGCTGTACGCCCTGGGCCGGCTGGTGCCGCAGCTCAGCCTGATCTACGCCGCGATCTACGTCATGGGCATAGTCCTGGTGCATGCGCCGGCCGGTTGGTTCGTGGTCGGCCTGGGCCGCAACGGCATGGAGTACAGCGTGCTGCTGATTGCGGCGCTGCTGGCGGTGGGATGGGCCAGCCGTGCGGGTGGCCAGGAGGCGTGATTCGGGATTCGCAGTAGCGGGATTCCTGCGATTCGAGACCGGGGATTCGGAGAAGAGCGGGGATCGGGCATTCGGGGTAGACGCCCCGCTTCGGCGAACTGCGGGCATCCGGCGGCCACCGCTTTTGCAAATCCGAATCCCGGCCCTTCTCCCCGCCACTTGCCGTGGTCTCGAGCATGTGCCCCAGCCCACAGAACCCCCGCCGCGCATTTGCCGCCGCTGCCCAGTCGTGGCAAGTTCGGTGCGGGGTGGCTTTGCGGGGTGGGACGGGTGGAAGTCACGGAACTGATCGTGCAGGCGCGGGCCGGCGATGCGGCGGCGGCCGGGCGGCTGTTCGAGAGCGTCTATGCGGATCTGCGCAGTCTGGCCGCGCGCCAGGTCGGCCGTATGCGTGCTGACATGCGCGCCACTTCGCTGGTGCATGAAGCCTGGTTCCGCCTGGCCAGGCCCGATGCGCTGCAGCTCAAGGACCGCGAACATTTCTTTGCCGTGGCCGCGCGCGCCATGCGCCAGCTGGTGATCGACCACGCGCGCCAGCGCATCGCCGGCAAGCGCGGCGGCGGCGCGGTTGCCACCGAACTGGATTCGCAGCTCGCCCACGACGGCGGCGAGCGCGACCAGGAACTGCTGGCGCTGGACCAGGCCCTGCGCCGGCTGGAAGCCCTGGACGCGCATCTCTCGGCCCTGGTCGAGATGCGTTTCTTCGGCGGCCTGGAACTGAGCGAGATAGCGACGCTGTGCAACCGCTCCGAACGCAGCCTCAAGCGCGACTGGCGCAAGGCGCGCGCCTTCCTGCACCAGCAACTGGGCGGCGAGGCGCTGCCGGCGGATTCCGACTGATGCCGCCGCGCGCCTGCACGCCGCTGAGCACCTGGGCCCGCGGCGTACGTCCGCGCGGCCCGCGGCCGGGAATTATCAGGGGAGCCTGCGCATGAACGAAGCCGAGCTGGCGCGCTGGCGCCGCGTATCCGACCTGTTCGACGAACTGGCCGAGCTGGACGCGGCGGAACGCAGTGCGCGCCTGGAGGCGCTGCAGCGCGAGGACGCGGCACTGGCGCGCGAACTGCGTGCCCTGCTCGATGCCGACGCGGCCGACTGCGGCGTGCTGGATCGCGGCGTACAGGCGCTGGCGCCAACCATCGTCGAGGCGCTGGCCCAGCCGGAAGCGGAAATTCCCGATACGCCCGCCCCGGTGGCGATAGGCCGTTTCCGCCTGGTGCGCCTGCTCGGCCGCGGCGGCATGGGCGAGGTCTACCTGGCCGAGAGCACCCAGGGCGATTTCGTGCAGCAGGTCGCGCTCAAGCTGCTCAAGCGCGGCATGGATTCGGACGAGATCCTGCGCCGCTTCGTGCAGGAACGGCGCATCCTGGCCCAGCTCAACCACGCGCATATCGCCGGCCTGGTCGACGGCGGCGTCAGCGCCGAGGGGCGGCCGTACTATGCGATGGAATACGTCGCGGGCGAGCCGCTGACCGAGTACGCCCGCAGCCGCGGCCTGACGCCGCGCGAGCGTGTGCAGCTGATGGTGCTGATCTGCGACGCCGTTGCGCATGCGCAGTCGCGCCTGGTCGTGCACCGCGATCTCAAGCCTTCCAACATCCTGGTCGACGGCGACGGCCAGCCGCGCGTGCTGGATTTCGGCATCGCCAAGATTCTCAGCGACAGCGCCGAGGACGGGCTGACCCGCACCGGCGCGCGCGCGCTGTCGCCGGCCTACGCGGCGCCCGAGCAGATCCGCGGCGAGCCGGTCAGCACCGCGACCGACGTCTACGCGCTGGGCGCCGTCCTGTATGAGTTGCTTTGTGGGCGCCTGCCGCACCGGCGCAGCGCCGCCGCGCTGGAGGACGGCGATACCGACACGACGGTCGAA
This sequence comes from Tahibacter harae, assembly GCF_024437735.1. GTDB lineage: Bacteria > Pseudomonadota > Gammaproteobacteria > Xanthomonadales > Rhodanobacteraceae > Tahibacter > Tahibacter harae. The sequence goes on from NZ_JANFQO010000030.1 coordinate 7,941, forward strand.
CGCCCCAGCCAGGTGCTGCGGCGCGCCAGCGTGGAGGAAGCCACGGCCACCTACGGCCGCCGCGGCGGCGACCGCGACCGCGCCGCGCGGGAGATCGGCGGCGATCTGGACACCATCGTGCTGGCCGCGCTCAAGCGCGAGCCGGAGCGGCGCTACGTCAATGCCAATGCCCTGGGCGCCGACCTGCGCCGCTGGCTGGAAGGCCGCACCATCTCGGCGCGCGCCGACACGGCGACCTACCGCCTGCGCCGTTTCGTGCGCCGCCACCGCTTCGGCGTGCTGGCCGGTTCGGCCATGCTGCTGTTCCTGGTCGTCAGCCTGGGGCTGGCGCTATGGCAGGCGGCAATCGCGCGCGCCGAGCGCAACCGCGCTACCGAGCAGGCCGCGGTGGCGACGGCGGTGAGCAACTTCCTCACCGAGGACGTGATCCGCTCGGCCAATCCCTACCGCAGCAAACTGGACATGAGCGTGACCCAGGCGCTGATGCAGGCGCGCGGCTCGGTCGCCCAGCGCTTCGCCGCGCAGCCGCGCACCGAAGGCGCGGTGCGCCGCGCGCTGGCCGAAAGCCTGGCCCTGGCCGGCGAGCGCGCGCCGGCGCTGGAGGAAGCCCGCGCCGCCCACGCCGTGCTGGCCGCCCGCTTCGGCGAGCGCGACGCGGACACCTTGCTCAGCCGCGCCGTACTCGGCCGCCTGCTGCAGGCGGTGGAGGAGAACGAGGCCCGCCGCGTGTACGAGGAAGGCCTGAACTATGCCGGTGCCGCGCCGGACGATCCGGCGCGGCTGCGCTATACGCTGGGGCTGGCCTCGCTGGATGTGGAACTGCGCAAGGAAGACCAGGCGCTGCAGAGCCTGGCCGCGATCGAACCCGCCGTGCGCCGCATCTTCGGCGACGGCAGCGACGAGCATTTCGACCTGCTCAACCACCGCATGCGCGCCTATGCCAATACCGACCGCTACGAGCAGACCCTGGTCGTCGCGCGCGAGGCGCTGCAACTGGCGCGGCAGCACTTCGGCGCGGACGATCCGCGCGCGCTGGAATGGCTGCAGCGCGAGGGCATCGCGCTGCGCCTGCTCGACCGCCACGAGGAAGCGCTGGTGCCGGTGCAGAAGACCCTGGCCATCGCCGAGGCGCGGCTGGGGCCGGAGCACCCGGCCACGCTGTACGCCCATCTGCAGGTCGGCATCGTGCTGATGGAGCTCAAGCGCTACGAGGAAGCCGGGCCGCATATCGATCCCATCGTCGAGTACGACCGCCGCGCGAAGGTGAGCGGCGACAACCCGCTCACGCACAAGGTCTACCAGGCGCGCCAGCGCCAGTACACCGGCCGCGTGGACGAGGCGCGGCGCATCTTCGAGGAGATCAACAGCCAGGCCCGGACGGTGCTCGGCGCCGGCAGCGCGCAGGCGCTGCCGTACGCGCAGACATTAGGCATGTTCCTGATGCAGACCGGCTCCCACGCCGAGGCCGAGACACTGCAGCGCAAGATCATCGCCGATTCGGAAAAGGCGCTGACGCCGGGCCATGTGAACACCGCCAAGTACGCCTTCGACCTGGCCGAGAACCTCTCGGCCCAGCCCGACCGTGCCGCAGATCTGCTCGCGGTGCTGGAGACCTGGCTACCGAAATGGGAGCAGTTCTTCGGCGACAAGGATTCGCGCGTGATCGACGGCAGGAAGTGGCAGCAGGAGGCGAAGCAGCGCCTGGCGCTGGACGGTTCCGCGGCGAAATAGAAACGCGCGATGAATCAGTTCGCGCCGACGAGTTCAGGTCAGCGGCGGCGGCTCCTGATGCACCGAGGTGAAGCAGCTTCTTTTCCATTTGCGGCAGTGGCTCGCGGCGCACCGCGCTGCAGCTGCGTTTGTTCCCCGAGACCGGCAGCGGCTCGCCGCGCGTCCAGGCGAAACGGCATCTGCGCTATGCCAGCGGCAGCGGCTCATGCGCGCGGCAGGCGCTGTCATGCAGCTCCAGTGTCGGCGCGACCGCCGCAGCCACATTGCTGCTGCCCAGGCTGTACAGGAAGGCGCAGGCCGAATAGCCGGCAGCGACGGCGTCGTAGTGGCGCGTCCACTGTTCGCGCTGCGGCAGATGTTCCGCAGGCACCGGCCAGATGGCGGGTCGCGGTCCCAGATGTCCGGCGATGCCCATGCGCCAGGGCTTGCCGGTGAGGCGCGCGCGGAAGCATTGCTGGTTGCGGCACAGGGCGGCGTAGCGCGCGTCGGCGCCGAGCGCGTCGAAGCAGGCGGTGGTTTCCGCCGCGTCGGGGCGGAACGCGGCATGCGTGACCAGCACGCGCAGGCCTGCCGGCGTGCGGTACAGGCGCAGTCCCCAGGACGGCCGTTGCGCGGCAAAGCGCCGTACGCGCATTTCGGTGGCGGTTATCGAATGGCGCCGCCGCCACCGATCCGCCAGCGCCGTCAGCAGGGCGTAGGCGACGCCGATTGCCAGCACGGCCATGAACAGCGCGAGCCCGGAAAGCTGCCGCCACGCGACGATCACCAGCAACAGCCACAGCAGCGCCGTCACCGCATGCCACCGCATCGGCGCGCCGCGGGCATAGTCGATATCGACGAACAGCACGTCGGGCGAATTCAGGCAGTGCGCGCCGTAGGTATTGCGCGTGACTACGGTTTCGCCGTGGCGGGCGAGGATCTCCTCGCGGATAGGCACGCCGGCGCCGCCGTTGTACGCGACCTTGGGTTCGCGCCGCGGCAGCTTCTCGCCGGCGAGCACGCGCCGCAGGGCCTCGTCGGCGCGTGCATTGGCATTGCGCTGGGCATCTTCCTGGCTCAGGTCCGACCAGCCGAAACGGCGCACGGTGAATTGCCGGCCGCCTCGGTGCTCCTGTACGCGGCTTTCGGCCCAGTATTGCGGAACGATCATGCGGCGCGCCTGTGGTCGCTATCGAGCGGCCAGTCTAGCGCGCGGCAGGCGCGGCAGGACCAGGCCGCCGCAGCGGCCTGGTCCCCCTGTGTATCAATGTGCGTAGTCGCGACTCAGGCTGCCTGTGCCTTGCTCTGCAGCGAAGCCAGCCACTCGTCGTCCGAGCCTTCGCTGATGCCTTCGAACAGGATGGTGGAGAGATAGCGTTCGCCGGTGTCGGGCAGCATGGCGAGGATGGTCGAGCCGGGTGCGGCGTCCTGGGCGACCTGCAGCGCGGCGGCCAGCGTCGCACCGGAGGAGAGGCCGACGAAGATGCCTTCCTCGGCGGCAAGGCGGCGCGAGGTATCGCGGGCGACGATATCGTCCACCGGCAGGATGCGGTCGGCGATGGTGCGGCTGAGCACGGCCGGCAGGAAGTCCGGCGTCCAGCCCTGGATCTTGTGCGGCTTCCACTCCTGGCCCGAGAGCAAGGCCGCGCCGGCGGGCTCGCTGGCGATGATCTGGATGTCCGGGCGGGCCAGCTTGAGCACTTCGCCCGCGCCCGTGATGGTGCCGCCGGTACCCCAGCCGCTGACGAAGTAATCCAGCCGCCTGCCGGCGAAATCGCGCAGGATTTCCGGGCCGGTGGTGCTGCGGTGCCAGGCCGGATTGGCTTCGTTCTCGAACTGGCGGGCGAGGAACCAGCCGTGCTGTTCGGCCAGTTCCTTCGCTTTCTTCACCATGCCGGTGCCGCGTTCGGCGGCCGGGGTCAGGATCACCTTGCCGCCGTAGGCGCGGATCAGCTTGCGGCGTTCGATGGAGAAGGTCTCCGTCATCACCGCGACGAAGGGATAGCCGCGCGCCGCAGCCACGGCGGCCAGCGCGATGCCGGTGTTGCCGGAGGTCGCTTCGACGATGGTCTGGCCGGGCTTGAGCAGGCCGCGGCGTTCGGCGTCGAGCACGATGGCCAGGGCCAGGCGGTCCTTGACCGAGCCGGCCGGATTGAAGGCTTCCACCTTGACGTACAGCTCCACGTGCTTGGGCGCCAGGCGGTGCAGCTTGACGATGGGGGTGTTGCCGATGGTGTCGAGAATGCTGTCGTAGATCATGGCGCGGCTCCCGGAGCAGGCGAATATTTGTAGATAAATTTCAAAAGGTGCAATGTCAGGCGGCGCGGGCCAGCGGCGCCGGCAGCACCGGCCCCAGCGGCGCGGCGCCGAACCAGTGCAGGCACCCGCCCAGCGCGGCGACTTCGCCGACGATGAGCAGGGCCGGCGATTTCACTGCGTGCTGCGCTGCCAGCTGCGGCAGTTCGTCCAGCGCGCCCAGCACGACGCGCTGTTCGGTGCGCGAGCCGTTCTCGACCAGGGCCACCGGCGTGGCGCCGGCGCGGCCGTGGGCGAGCAGATGCGCGCGTATGCGTTCCAGCCCGGCCACGCCCATGTAGAACACCAGGGTCTGGCGCTCGGCGGCCAGGGCCTGCCAGTCCAGCGTGTCCAGCGATTCGCGGCAGTGGGCAGTGACCAGGCGTACCGACTGGGCGTGGTCGCGGTGGGTCAGCGGAATGCCGGAATACGCGGCGCAGGCGAGGGCGGCAGTGATGCCGGGCACGACTTCAAAGGCGATGCCGTGCTGCTGCAGGAATTCCAGTTCCTCGCCGCCGCGGCCGAACACAAACGGGTCGCCGCCCTTGAGCCGCACTACGCGGCGGCCGGCGCGCGCATGTTCGAGCAGCAGCGCGTGTATGCCGGCCTGGGTGGTGTGATGGGTGCCGGCTTCCTTGGCGACTTCGATCAGTTCCGCATCGCGCCGCGCCAGCGCCAGCACCTCGCGGCTGACCAGGCGGTCGTGCAGGATCACGTCGGCTTCGTTGAGCGCGCGCAGGCCACGCAGGGTGAGCAGGCCCGCATCGCCGGGACCGGCGCCGACCAGCACCACGCTGCCCTGTGCCGTGCTTTTCTCCGCCGCGGCGAGTTCCTGTTCCAGCGCCGATTCCGCAATCGCGATCTGGCCGCGGCGCACGAATTCGGCCACGCGGCCCTGCAGCACCTTTTCCAGGAAGCGGCGGCGCCGGCCCAGGTCGGCCAGACGCCCACGGATGCGTGCCCGCCAACGGTCGGCCAGCGCCGCCAGGGCGCCGAGTGAAGGATCCAACAAACGTTCGATCTGCTCGCGCACCAGGCGCGCCAGCACCGGCGCGGCACCGCCGGTGGATACGGCGACGACCAGCGGCGAGCGGTCGATCACCGCCGGTACCTGGAAACTGGAGCGCTGCGCATCGTCGACCACGTTGCACCAGATGCGCTCGCGCGCCGCGGCGGCGGCTACGGCGGCGTTCACCGCGCTGTCGCTGGTGGCGGCGATGACGAGCCAGGCACCGTCCAGCCAGGACGGCTCGAATTCCCCGGAAATCAGGCAGATGCGGCCCTGATCGGCCCACAGCCCGAGATTCCTGCTGAAGGCCGGTGCGCCGACATGCACATCCGCGCCGGCTTCCAGCAGGGCGGCGACCTTGCGTTCGGCGACCTGGCCGCCGCCGGCAACCAGCACGCGGCGGCCTGCAAGCTCGGCAAAGATGGGATAGAGTCGGGAAGCGGGCATGGCGGTTTCGGCGGGAATACCTGTAGGCATGGGTAGAACCGACACGACTTCACCGCGGCGGTTGCAGGACCATGCTGTGCGCCCGCTGCTTCGCAGGGAAGTGAGCAAACGCTGTGCCGTTATGCCGTTCAGGCATGTCCGGGACAGACAGCCGTATAGACGTCTAAATGATCTATCGTTATAGTCGAATCACCCCGCCTGGACCGAAAGGGCTTCCGTGAACAAAGCCCCGGGCAGGCTCGATCCCAAGGAGCGCAACAAATGAAACCGATTAATTACGCCACCCGATTCTGTATGAATTACGTAACTACCAATTGGCGTCGCCCGCTTACGTCCGAACTGTTGCGATCTCCCCAGAGAAGGCCGTCATGACACTCACTCAGCTGCGTTACCTGATCGCCATTGCCGATTCCGGCCTGAACATCACGCTCGCCGCCGAGCGCGTACACGCCACCCAGCCGGGCATCTCCAAGCAGCTCAAGCAGCTGGAAGATGAACTCGGTTTCCAGATCTTCGCCCGCAAGGGCAAGAGCCTCGAACGCATCACTCCCGCCGGCATACAGGTCATAGACCGTGCCCGCGTGATCCTTGCAGAAGCCGCCAACATTCGCGCCCTCGCCGCGAACCTGCGCAACGAAGCGCAGGGCGAACTGCGTATTGCCACCACCCATACCCAGGCGCGATTCGTGCTGCCGCGGACCATCGCCAGCCTGAAGCGCCGTTATCCCCAGGTCAGCGTCCACCTCAAGCCCAGCGGCGATGCCGAAGTGCTGGCCTTGCTGGAACGCGGTGAAGCGGATATCGCCATCGTCTCCACCGCGGGCAGCGTGCCTGCCGGCGGCATGGCCGTGCCGCTGTTCCGCTGGGACCGCCATGTCCTGGTTCCGCGCACCCATCCGCTGGCCAAGCTGGACAAGGCGCCGCGGCTTGATGAATTGGCGGAATATCCGCTGGTCAGCTACGAATCCTCGCTCAAGCCGGATTCCTCGCTGCGCCGCGCCTTCCTCGGCGCCGGTCTGCTGCCGCGCATCGCCATCACTGCGCGCGACGCCGATCTCATCAAGACCTATGTCCGCGCCGGCCTCGGCGTCGGCGTGCTGGCCGAGATGGCGCTGCTGCCGGAGGACCTGGCCGACCTCAAGGCCTTGCCGGCGCCGGGACTGTTCCCGCTGTGCACGACCTGGGTCGTGCTGCGCCGCGACCGCGTGCTGCGCGACTACGCGCTGGACCTCGTCGCCGAACTGGCGCCGCAGCTGGACCGCCGCGGCCTGCGCCGCGTGCTGGACGGCGTGACCACGCCGGACTGGCCCGCGCCGCCGCACTGGCGCCAGCTGAACGCCTCGGCCGAGACCAAGCCGGTCGTCGCCGGCAGCAGCTACGCCGCCCAGGCTGCCTGAGCCGCCGCAACAGGAACGCCGCCGCCTTCGGGCGGCGGCGTTTTTCCATGGTGGAAAAATCTGTCCTGGAACGTGTGGATAGCGAAAACTTGCGGCGCGGCCCGCTTTCGTCCGACTTCGCTTGTGCCGCGCAGGGCGCCGGCCGGCATGACAGTCGCCGCATCCGATTTCCGGTAGCACTCCCGAACGCCGATTCCGGCCTGACGGAGCCTTGGCCTTGGCCAGCACCTACAACGTCCTGATCTGCTCGCCCGCGGGTTTCCTGCAGCAGCAGCGTCTCTGCCTGAGTGTCGATCCCGCCGACGGCAGCAGCCTGATCGTCGCCGCGCGCGATCCCGATTCCACGCTGCAGCACTGGATCGTGATGGACCTTGGCAACAGCAATTTCGCCTTCTGGAACGATCCGCTGCACGTGCTGGTGGCGGACATGGACACGGGCGCGCTGTCCCTGCGCTACAAGCCCGCAGGCCCCTATGCACCCTACGCCACGGACGAGTTCTGGAACGGCGCGCTGAACCAGAGCCTGGCGGATTTCATCAAGAACGCCTTCGTCCAGTTCGGCCAGGGCATCGCCGGACTGTTCTCCGGCGCAACGCATATCCATTGGCCCGGCGTCGCCATGCGACCCAACTTCGACTACAACCGCAACCTCAACATTCTCGGCGACGGGCCCTGGGCGCCGGGCCGCCGCGTCGCCGCCTGGGACGGCTGGGGCGGCGGCGATCCGAATGAACTGTGGTGGCTGGAGGCGCGGCCGCTGACTCCGTAGGCACGCCGGCGGCGCGCCGTGGCAGGTCTGGCCGCGTCAATCAGCGGCGCGGCAGCTGTGTTGCAGGCCTGCCCAATCGGTGACGCGATCAGCAGCGTCGGCGCGGGCCGGCGTGCCAGAATCCGCGCGTTTTTTGCCTCTGCGGGTGCGGCTTCTGAAACGGCGTCTGTCCCAACCTGGCTGGCTCGACGGCAATGCGAAACAGGTATCGGTCTGGCTGCTGCTGGGCGCGGTCGGCGCCGTCGCCGGGCTCGCGACCTGGCTCAGCGGTGGTTTTGCCGCGGCCAAGCCGCCGGCCTTGCCGGCGCTGGAAGCCGGCAAGGGCCTGGATACCGGCCAGTGGCACGTCGTCGTACAGCGCGCCTGGCTCAGCGCACGCCGCGCCGACGGGCGCGAGGCGCCGCCGGGCAAGGTGGCGCTGAACCTCGACGTGGAACTGACCAACCGTACGCGCGAGTCCAGCAGCGATATTGCCTCAGCCTTCCGCATAGGCCTGCCCGCGATCACGCCCAAGACGCCGCCCACCCTGCTGCGCGACAACAGCGTGCTGGGCATGCTGCATCCGAAGATGCCCGAGCGGGTCGCCCTGTCCTGGGAGGTGCCGGCGGGCACGGCGATCCCGGATCCGCTGCCGGTGGTGATCCTGAGCAAGGTGTACAAGTCCCGCGACAATCTCAGCGGCGGCGCGGGCTGGTTCACGCCCAAGCCGCTGGCCGAAGTGCACCTCCACGTGGCCGCGCCCGACGCGCCGGTGACGCCGCCATGAGCCGGCTGCGCGCCCTGGGCTGGACCGTGCTGGCGCTGGCCCTGCTGCTGGCCATGCGCGAGTCGACACCGAATTACGACGCCTTGGTCGGGCCGCTGGTGCAGCGCGGCCGCAGCGGCGAAAACCTGGCGGGCCGGCGCTTCGAGGCGCGCGTGGACGCGGTGCATGCCGCGCGCCTGATCCGTTACGAACGCCGGCCCGACAGCGTCGAGCAGCGCGACAGCAGCGGCGTCTGGCTGGTGGTCGAGGCCAGCGCCCGCGCGACCCAGGTGCCGGTCACCCTGGGCAATGCCCAGTTGCTGACCCGCGACGGCCGCCGCTACGCCCAGAGCGGGCGCCTGCCCCTGAGTCCGCCGTTGCTGGCCGCGCGCGAATTGCAGCCCGGCATCGAAAGCCGCGGCGTGCTGCTGTTCGAGCTGCCGGCCGATGCCCTGGCCGGCGCCGTGCTGGCCCTGTCCGAGAACCGCCTGAGCCGGCTGGACTCGGAGCTGCATATCGACCTGGGCCTGGCCGTCGCGCCGGCGCCGCGCGAGTTCTACGACCTGGTGCGCCCATGAGGACGCGCCGCCTGTACCGGCGCAGCCTGGCCGGCCTGATCCTGCTGTTGCCGCTGGCGCTATGGACGGCCAGCGGCGAAGGTCTGCTGGACTATCTGCGCAGCCGGGCCGTGGACGAGACCGTGGTCGCCGCCTGCGGACGCCAGGACTACGGCGGCAGCAGCTGGCGTATCGACGGCTTCCAGTCCTGGAGCGGCGTGCTGCCGGCCGAGGCGGCGGCGCCGGGGCTGAACTTGCAGGCGGCCAGCCTGCCGCCGGGCGTGCATCTGCTGCGCGTGCGCGTCGCGCTGCGGCCGGGCGATGCGGAAGCGGTGAAGCACCTCGACCGCTGCGAGCTGGAACTCGCCGATAGCCGCGGCCGGCGCTGGAAACCGCAGCCGGCGCCGCTCAAGCGCCGCGAGTTCCCTGCGCGCTGCAGCGGCAGCCTGTCCGATCCGCCCCAGGTGGCGCTGGAATTCCGCTTTGAACAGGATTTCCTGCTGCCCGAGGATGCGGTCGACGACGTGGCTGCGGTGATACGCCTCGGTGCGGAAAAGCCGCGTCTATTGCGGCTGCAATTGCGCTGAGGCGGGCGGCGGCGCGGGCACGGTGCCATGGCGGCGCTGCCAGGCGGCCACGCCCAGCTCCAGCGTTGCGGCCAGCAGGCAGATACGCAGCGGCTCGAACAGCAGGCTGGCGCCGGTGCCCAGCGGACTGCCCACGAACAGGGCCAGCGCATTGCCAACCGGGCGCCAGAACTCTGCCGGGTGCGGGCCGATCAGCTGCGTGGCCAGCACCCAGGCCTGTACCGACAGCCATTCCAGGCCGCGGTAGCCCACACAGAAGGCCAGCACCAGGGTCAGCCCGGCTTGCAGGGTCAGGCGCAGGCTGTTTGCCACCGGCACGTAGCGCGTGCGGTAGCCCTTGACCACGTCATCGCCGAACTGGCGCAGGGTGGCGGGCAGGCGGTCGTAGCGGTCGACCAGCTTTTCCAGCCGGCGGTTGGTGGAGAGCAGGGATTTCTCGCCCAGCTCGCGGCCGAAGATCAGCGCGGTGATCGCCAGCCAGACCAGTGGCAGCAGGGCGGCCAGGAACAAGCCCTGGGCTGCGTTCCAGACGGTATCCATCAAGGTCGGCAGGCCCGGCGCCAGCGGCGCCTGGGCGAGATCGGCCGAGGCGCCGCCGAAGTACTGCCAGACCACGCGCGATTCCAGCCATTTCATCGCGACTTCCTTGCCGCGGGTGATGACGAACAGGCCGATGAAGACCCAGTTTGCCTCGCACAGCACGATCAGCGCCTGCCAGCCCGGCGAATGCTTGCGCGCCTCGCGTGCCTTGGCGTAGCGGCGCAGCAGCCAGGACGCGGCCACCGAAATGAGCAGGCCGCTGGATTTCAGCGCATCCAGCAGCGGCCCGTACTGGCCCAGCGGGTCGCGCGCCAGGCCGGCCAGGGAATATTCGCGCACGGTTTCGCCGAGCAGTCCCCAGGCCGCGTAGTAAGCGAAGAACGGCACGAGGGCCAGGGCCAGCGCCGAAGCCAGGCGGTCGCCGCGTCGCGCCGGCCCGGCTGTGTCGTCCGCCACCGCAGCGGTGCTGCCCAGCGCCGGCAGCGAAGGACGCAGCACATGGAACATGGCGATGACGATGGCCAGCTCCAGCACCACCAGCGGCGCCAGCAGGGACAGGCCCAGCACGTGATTGCGCAGGCCGGCCTCGACCACCAGGCGCAGCAGCCATTCATTGGCCAGGTAGCCGGCCAGCACCAGCAGCACCAGCGGCGGCCAGTGCTGCCGCCACAGGCCGAACGTGGTGCGCAGCAATTGCAGGGGAATGGAGTGCATGGCCGCGGAGCATGTCATCGCGTCGCGGCGGGTTCCAGCGATCCGGTAGCGTTTCCGCGGCGTGCGGGAGCACTCCACCGGCGGCCGCGCTACAACGACGCAGTGAGCGCGGCTTCCCCGCGGCGTGCAGCGCGCTCCCAGGGAGCGCGGCCTGCCGGTGCGGGACATCGGCGTTGCCGCGCCCGGGAGCGGTCCGGCATGCATCGCCGCCTCGCGGCCGTGGCGCGGCCTTCACGGGCATGACCCTAGTCTCCGCGGCCGGGGCGGCTACATCTGCAGACCTGCCGGAACACGCTGCGGTCTCGTACGGAGATCGCAGCGCGCGTGCCGGCGGGCTTTGCTGCAGCCGCTCTTTGCCGCGGGCCTGGCCCGCACCCGCCCGCTGGGCCCCTGACGGTTCAAACAGAAGCCATGGAATCGCTTGCCAACCCCGAACTCTGGATCGCCCTGGCCACGCTCACCGCGCTGGAGCTGGTGCTGGGCATAGACAACATCATTTTCATCTCCATCCTGGCCGGCAAGCTGCCGGCGGAGCAGCGCGACAAGGCGCGCCGCCTGGGCATATTGCTCGCCGCGATCACCCGTTTCGGCCTGCTGTTCACCATTGCCTGGATAGTCGGGCTCACCGCGCCGCTGTTCACCGCCTTCGGCCATACGATTTCCTGGCGCGACCTCATCCTGATCGGCGGCGGCCTGTTCCTGATCGGCAAGGCCACGCACGAGATCCATCAGAAACTGGAAGGCGCCTCCGAGGAAGTCAGCGCCAGCGGCCGCGCCGTGGCTACTTTCGGCAGCGTGATCGTGCAGATCATGCTGCTGGACGTGGTGTTCTCGCTGGATTCCATCATCACCGCCGTGGGCATGGTCGAGGAGCGCTGGGTGATGTTCGCCGCCATCCTGATCTCCATTGTCTTCATGCTGATGTTCGCCCGCCCCATCGGCGATTTCGTCGAGCGCCACCCCACGGTCAAGGTGCTGGCGCTGAGCTTCCTGATCATGATTGGCCTGGTGCTGGTCGCCGACGGCTTCGGCCAGAAGATTCCGAAAGGTTATATCTACGCCTCGATGGCGTTCTCGGTCTTTGTCGAGATGATCAACCTGTGGATCCGCAACCGGGCGCGCCGGAAGGTCGAGCCGGTCAAGCTGCACGAACGTTACGAGCAGACGCCGTAGGGACCGGAGTGCGTTCGGCAATGTAAACGGCACCCGGGCGGTCGCTGGCGGCCGCCCTGAAAACAAGAGAGCCGGCGCGGGTGGCGCCGGCTCTTTTCATTTCTGCGGATGCTTGGGCGTCACTTGGTCTGGGCAATCCAGCGCTCGACGTTCTGGCGCAGCAGCGCCAGCGGCACCACACCCTGGTCTATGACCTGGGAATGGAACTGGCGGATATCGAACTTGGCGCCGAGTTCGCGCTCGGCCTGCTCGCGCAGGGCGAAGATTTCCAGGCCGCCGGAATCGTAGGAGGTGAGCTGGGCCGGCATCACGGCGATGCGGTCGATCAGGTCCTCGGCGCCTTTCCTGCCGAAGCGGCCGGTGGCGGCGAAGTAGTCGATGGCCTGCTGCCGGGTCCAGCCGAACAGGTGCAGGCCGGGATCGCCGACCATGCCGCGGGCCGGCCAGATGCGGCGCGAGATCCTGGCGTATTCGGTCTGATAAATGCCGGCTTCCTCGGCCAGGCGTTCGGAATAGCGTCCCCAGCCTTCCAGGTAGGCCGAATTGAAGCCCAGCTTGACGATGCGGTGGCTGGGCGGCAGCTCGTTGGCCAGGGCGATCTGCAGGTGATGGCCGGGCCAGGTCTCGTGCACCAGGGTGATTTCGGCCGCGCCGCGGGTCTCCGTGCGCCAGTTTTCCAGCTGGATGCGGAATTCGCCCGGCTTGGCCGGATCGGTGCTGGGGATGTAGTGCGAGCTGACGCCGCTGCCGCGCTGGAATTCGGGGAAGGGCTCGATCACGGCCGGCTGTTTTGGCATGCGCGCGAACAGCGGCGCGCTGAGTTCGCGCGCGCGGTCCAGGCCGGCGCGGGAGTAGTCGAGCAGTTCCTGTTCCGACTTGAACAGGTTCTTTTTCTCTTTCTCCACCTTTTTGATGATGGTGGGTATGTCGCGCGTGCCGAACAAGCGCTGGCCGAGCTCGGCGACCACGGCCTCGTTGTCGGCCACCGTCTTCTGGCCCAGCTCGTAGACCTCGCGCGGGCTGCGCTTGAGCGTGGTGTAGCTGCGCAGCTGCGCCGCGTAGCAGGCCGCGCCGTCGGGCAGGGCCGACAGGGCGACGCTTTCGCGCGCCTTGGCACGGTATTCCTTGGCGAGGAAGTCGCGGTAGCGCTGCAGCGCCGGTTGCACCTTGTCCAGCATGACCTGGCGCATCTGCGCCTTGAACGCGGCGTCGTCGGAGCGTTCGGCGGGCGAGTAGAAGGGCAGCGCCTCGGGCTTGCCGGCGAGCATGCCGTCGAGCTGCTTGAGCACGCGGTCGACCACGCTGCGCGGTGCGCTGTAGCCGGTGGCCAGGCCGTTGCGCTGGTTGGCGATGTCGTTGTCGATGAAGGCGCCGAGGCCGGACCAGCGTGCCACGGCATCGCTGCGCTCCTGGGCCGTGGCCACGGGCTGGGCCTGGGCGGCTTCGGCCAGGCCGGACAGCCAGCCGTTCATGTGGCTGACGGTCCAGCGCTCGCGGTGGCAGATGCGCAGATCGCGGCTGGATTCCAGGCTTTCGCGCAGGATGGCGTAGGTGACCGCGTGCGGCGTGCCCTGCAGCGGCGCGGCGGCGATGCGGTCGAGTTCGGCCAGCATGGCGTCTTCCTGCTGCTCAAGCGCGGCGATATCGGCGGCGGAGTTGCGCGGCAGGCGGTCGTGGGCCTTGACCGGCAGGCCGGTGAAATAGGTCACGGTGGGATCGAAGTCGAGTACGGCGTCGACGTAGCGGTCGGCCAGCGCGTTGAGTTCGGCCACCGGATCGGGAACCACCACGGGGGCGGCGGCCGCGGCCGGCGGCGTGGCGGCTTCCTGGCGCACGGCCGGGGTGCAGGCGGCACCGAACAGCGCGGCGCCGAGGGCGGCGATCAGGGCCCGGATCGGATAGGACCGGCGGGAACGGGTCATGCGGCAATCCTCGATGGTCAGGGGAACGGCCAGCCTATACGCAATGCGCATGCCAGACGTGCAGGCCGGCCGCAACCGCGCCGTGGCGCGCTTTGCCGTGCTTGCGCGATCGCCGCGGCCTGTCCGCGGACGCCGCGCGGACAGCGGCGCGGCGTCCGCGGGTCCAGCCGCTATACTGCGCCGCCACCGCCGCCAAGCGCAGGTTCGTGTTCCCCCGTTCCCTCTACACCTTCGTGATGTACCTGCTGACGCCGGTGATCCTGTTCCGGCTTGCGCGGCGCGGCCTGCATTACCGTAGCTATCTGGGACGCTGGCGCGAGCGCTTCGGCTTCTTTCCGGCGCCGGGTTTCCGCCAGAGCATCTGGATTCACGCCGTCTCGGTGGGCGAAGTGAACGCGGCCGTGCCCCTGATCGAGGCGCTGATGCGCCAGTACGCCGATCTGCCCTTCGTCATCACCACGATCACGCCGACCGGCTCGGAGCGCGTGCAGAAGCTGTTCGGCGGGCGCGTGTTCCATGTCTACCTGCCCTACGACCTGCCGGCATCGGTGGCGCGCTTCCTGGAGCGGGTCAAGCCGCGCCTGGGCGTAATCATGGAAACCGAGATCTGGCCCAACCTGTTCCACGAATGCGCGCGGCGGCAGATTCCGCTGGTGGTCGCCAATGCGCGGCTGTCGGAGAAGAGCCTGCGCGGCTACGGCCCGGTGCGGCCGCTGGCGCGGCTGGCGATACGTTCGGCGCGGCATGTCGCGGCGCAGTCCAGCGCCGATGCGCGGCGCCTGCTGGAGCTGGGCGCGGATCCGGCCCGGCTGTCGGTGCTGGGCAATATCAAGTTCGACATGGCCGTGCCGGAAGACCTGGCCGGCACGGGCCGGCGCCTGCGCGAGCAGTGGGGGCCGCACCGGCCGGTGTGGATCGCGGCCAGCACCCACGAGGGCGAGGAACTGCCGGTGCTCAAGGCGCATGCGGCGGTGCTGCGGCGCTTTCCCGATGCCCTGCTGCTGATCGCGCCGCGCCATCCGGAACGCTTCCGCCCGGTCGCGCTGGCCTGCCGCAGCCTGGGCTTCACCACGCGCACGCGCAGCGAGGACGAATGTGCCGGCGCCGCCAGCCAGTGCTTCGTGGTCGATACGCTGGGCGAGCTGCTGCACTACTACGCCGCGGCCGACGTGGCCTTCGTCGGCGGCAGCCTGGTGCCCATAGGCGGGCACAACGTGCTGGAGCCCGCCGCGCTGTCGCTGCCGGTGGTGGTAGGCCCGAACACGTTCAATTTCGAGGCCATCACGGCCAGCCTGGTCGAGGAAGGCGGCGCCGCCCAGATCGCCGACGCCGACGCACTGGGCGCCACCATCACGCGCTACCTCGCCGACCAGGACAGCCGCCGCCGCATGGGCGCCCAGGCGCGCCTGGTGTTCGAGCGCGAGCGCGGCGCCGTGGGGCGCAACATGGCGGCGATCGAGCGGGTGCTGGCGGGCGAGTGAAGCGGCGGCCGCGCGGTTTTCCGCACAAAAAAAGGGCGGCCCGGGGCCGCCCTTTCTGCATGCGATACCGCCGCGGTCAGTCGACCAGCAGCGCGTTGACTTCCTGCAGGTCCTTGGGACCGATGTCGCCGGCCGACTGGCGCAGCAGCAGCTGGTTCAGCACGAAGCTGTGGCGCGCCTGGGAGTGGTCGCGCTGGGCCTGGTACAGCTGGCGCTGCGACAGCAGCACGTCGACGATGGTGCGGGTGCCGACTTCAAAGCCGGCCTGGGTCGCTTCCAGCGCGCTGTTGGCCGAGACGACCGCCTGCTTGCGCGCTTCCACCTCGCTGATGCCGGCCACGACCGAGCGGAAGTTCAGGCGCGTGTTGCGGATCAGCGCACGCCGGTTCTGTTCCAGTTGGTCGACGGCGGCATCGCGGTCGTACACCGCCTGGCGCACGCGCGACTGGGTGTAGCCGCCGGTGAAGATGGGCACGGTCAGGCGCAGGCCGACGCTGCGATTGGTGTCGCGGCTGTTGCTGTGGATGTCGCCGGGAACCGGATTCTGGCTGGACGAGCCATCGCCCCAGCTCGGGTTGCGCTGGTAGCTCAGGGTGCCCGACAGCGTGGGCAGATGGCCGGAACGGGCGGTGTTGATGTTCGCCTTCGCGGCCTCCACCGCGTGTTCCTGCGCCTTCAGCGCGGGATTTTCCGCCAGGGCGCGGTCCACCCAGGCCTGCATGTCGTTCGGCACCGGCTCCTTCAGCGGCAGTTCGGCGCGCAGGCGCGACAGGGTGCCGGGTTCCTTGCCGGTGATCTCGCGCAGCGCTTCGCGCGCATCTTCCAGCGAGTTCTGCGCGAGGATCGACGCGGCGCGGGCCGAGTCATGCTGCGCCTTGGCTTCGTTCACGTCGGTGATCGCCGACAGACCGACCTCAAAGCGCTGCTGGGCCTGGTCGAGCTGGCGGTTCAGCGCCTTTTCCTCGGCCTGGGAGAAGGCCAGCGTGTCTTCCGCGGTCAGCACGGCGAAATACGCGGTGGCGACGCGGATGGCGAGATTCTGCTCCGCCTGCAGGTACTGGGAGTCGCCGCGCAGGGCCTGTTCCTTGGCAGCCTTGCGCGCCGTCCATTTGGAGAAATCCACGATGGACTGGGTGAGCTGGCCCGACAGCGTGGTGCTGCGGCCGTCGGATTCGCTGGTAGTGACGCGGATGCCGAAATTGCCTTCCTGGTCCTGCCCTATGCCGGAGCTGTAGCGCGTGACCCGGCTGTCGCCGAAGTCATACGCGGCGGAGATCTGCGGCAGCAGCGCCGAGGTGGCCTGGTTGACCCCTTCGGCGGTGGACAGGCGCTGCGCCTCGGCACCGGACAGGACGGGGTCGTTCTGGCGGGCTAGGTCGTAGATCTGGGTCAGGTCTTCAGCCGATGCGAGCGTGGGCACCAGCGCGATGGCCAGCGTCAGGGGCAGCAGCTTGAACGGGTTTCGCTTTGTCATTGTCGCTTCCTGGAAAGGGAGCCGTCCTGGATTAAGGCTCAAATTGATGCGAACTCGCCCGGCCGAAGAACCTTACAGACTGAACCGCCGGGGTGGGGCGGCGTTCGTCAGATAGGCGAGATCAGTTTCAAACAAAGAGGTTTCGCGCAAGCTGGTGCCTTCGCGCGTAAACACAATGGCCTGCTGCACCGGCGATTCGCCGATGACGGCGAACAGGCGTCCGCCGGGCTTGAGCCACTGCTTCATGCGTTCCGGCAGGGAATAGACCGCCCCGGTGAGCACGACCACGTCGAATTCGCGGCGCGGCTCGTAGCCGTTGATCGCCTCGGCGACTTCGACGCTGACATTGTCGAAGCCGTCGCGCTGCAGGCGCTCGCGTGCGCTCGCGGCGAGATCGTCGTACAGCTCTATGCTGGTCACCTCGCGCGCGAGGCGCGACAGGCAGGCGGCCAGGAAGCCTGAGCCGGTGCCGATCTCCAGCACGCTTTCGCCGGCCTGGGCCAGCACGGCCTGCAGCACGCGGCCTTCGACCACCGGCTTCATCATGCTCTGGCCGTGGGCCAGCGGCAGTTCCAGGTCGGCATAGGCCAGCTGGGCGTGCTCGGCGCTGACATAGCGGTCGCGCCGGACCTGGTGGGCCAGCACGTCGAGCACGCGCGCATCGAGTACGTCCCAGGGACGCACCTGCTGCTCGACCATGTTGAACCGGGCCCTTTCGATATTCAGGGACACGAGCGGTGACTCCAACGGAAAAGGGGCGAAAGCATAGGCGCAGACGCCGTCCACGGCAAATTCAGCATCGCCTGTCCGTGGCCCGGCCCGTAGTGCCGGAAGTCATCGCAAGTGTCTGACATTTAACACCTTAAGCTGTCCGGCGCGGACTTCCGGACAGGGCCGGACGTCCGTCCGCCGGGAGTTGCGCACGGGCATGCAGTACGCCGGCGGCCAGGCGCAGATCGACCCTTTCGATGCGCGCGAGTGCCTGCGGGTTGCGCACCCGCGCCTGCCAGGCCAGCCAGCGCACCAGCCGGCCCAGATCCAGTTTGTCCAGGGCGGCGATGCGCACCCGCGCGGCCATGGCCAGGCTGGCGTCGAAATGGGCGGTATCCAGCAGCACGGCAAAGGCGCGCTGGGCGAGTTTGAACGATTGGCTCAGATGCAGTTCGGGCATGGCTGACATGTGCAGGGTCCTATGCGCCGGCCGGAGCGGCCGCTGCGTCCGGACGTTTGATCCGGAACCAGGCGGCGTACAGGGCTGGCAGAAAGAGCAGGGTCAGCGCCGTTGCAACGAACAGGCCACCCATGATGGCGACGGCCATCGGTCCGAAAAATGCGCTGCGCGACAGGGGGATCATGGCCAGGATCGCGGCCAGCGCGGTGAGTACGATGGGGCGGAAGCGCCGGACGGTCGCATCGACGATGGCATCCCAGGCAGCATGGCCCTTGGCGATGTCCTGCTCGATCTGGTCGATCAGGATGACCGAGTTGCGCATGATCATGCCGGCCAGGGCGATGGTGCCCAGCATGGCGACGAAGCCGAACGGTACGTTGAACACGAGCAGGAACAAGGTCACGCCGATCAGACCCAGCGGCGCGGTCAGGAACACCATCACGGTGCGGCTGAAGCTCTTCAGCTGCAGCATCAGCAGGGTCAGCACCACGAACAGGAACAGCGGCATGCCGGCATTGACCGAACGCTGGCCCTTGCCGGAATCCTCCACTGTGCCGCCGATTTCCAGCAGGTAGCCGGCCGGCAGCTTGGCGCGTACGTCTTCCAGGGTGGGCTGGATCTGGCCGGTGATGGTCGGCGGCTGCATCAGCCCGTCGGTATCGCCGCGCACGGTGATGGTGGGCAGGCGGTTGCGGCGCCAGATGATGCCTTCCTCGGTGGCGTATTCGAGCTTGGCGATCTGGCCCAGCGGCACCGTCTTGCCTGAGGCCGTGGGCACGGCCAGGTTCTCCAGCAGCGAAAGCTGGGCGCGTTCCTCGTCCGGGCCGCGCAGCTGCACCTGGATGAGTTCGTCCTTCTCGCGGTAGGTCGAGATGGGCACGCCGGAAAGGGAACTTTGCAGGAAGTTGGACAGATCCTGCGAGCTGACGCCGAGCACGCGGGCGCGGTCCTGGTCTATGGCCAGACGGATGACCTTGCTGGGCTCGTCCCAGTCCAGGTTCACATTGCGCACATGCGGATTCTTGCGCACCTCGGCGGCGACTTCGCGGGCGAGCTTGCGCACCAGGCCTATGTCCTCGCCCGAGACGCGGAACTGGATCGGATAGCCGACCGGCGGGCCGTTCTCCAGGCGCAGCACGCGGCCGCGCAGCTCCGGGAAATCGGTCTCGAACAGCTTGAGCAGTTCGGCGCGCAGTTTCTCGCGCTCCTGCGAACCCTTGGTCAGCAGCACGAACTGGGCGAAGCTGGCCTGGGGCAGCTGCTGGTCCAGCGGCAGGTAGAAGCGCGGCGAGCCGGTGCCGACATAGCTGACGTAGTTCTCCAGCTCCGGCCGCCTGGCCAGCCAGGATTCCAGCTTCTTGACCTGGGCCGCGGTCGCTTCCAGCGACGAGCCTTCGGTCAGCTTCATGTCCACCATGAGTTCGGGCCGGGTCGAGTCGGGGAAGAACTGCTGTTGCACGAAACCGAAACCGACGATGGACGCGATGAACAGCGCCAGCGTCGCAGCGATCACGGTGCGGCGGTGTCCCACGCACCAGTCGACCAGGCGGCGGAAGCTGCGGTAGAAGGGCGAGGCATAGGGATCGTGCCCATTGTCATGGCCGTGGGCCGGACCCCCGGCCAAGGCGGCGCGCAGGCGGCGTGGCAGCAGCTGGATCAGGCGCAGGCGCAGCGAATGCGCGCGCGCGGCGAAGGAATCCGGCCGCGGCGGCTCGGCCGGTTTGCCCAGATCCGGCAGCAGCTTGTAGCCCAGATAGGGAATGAAGATCACCGCCGCGACCCAGGAAATGATCAGGGCGATGGTGACCACCTGGAAGATCGAGCGGGTGTATTCGCCCGTGCCCGACTGGGCCGTGGCGATGGGCAGGAAGCCGGCCGCGGTGACCAGGGTGCCGGTCAGCATGGGGAAGGCAGTCGAGGTATAGGCGAAGGCGGCGGCGCTGATGCGGTCGTAGCCCTGTTCCATCTTCACCGCCATCATTTCCACCGCGATGATGGCGTCGTCGACCAGCAGGCCCAGGGCCAGCACCAGCGCGCCCAGCGAGATCTTGTGCAGGTCGATGTTGAAATAGCGCATCGCGGCGAAGGTCATCGCCAGCACCAGCGGGATGGACAGCGCCACCACCAGGCCGGTGCGGAAGCCCAGCGAAAAGAAGCTCACCAGCAGCACGATGATCACGGCTTCGGCGAGGGTGCGCACGAACTCGTGCACCGAGCGTTCCACCGCATGCGGCTGGTCGGCGACGCGCGACAGCTCCAGGCCCAGCGGCAGGCTGGCCTGCAGGCGATGCGTGGCCGTGTCGAGATCGCGGCCGAGCTGGATGATGTCGCCGCCCTTCTTCATGGATACGGCGATGCCCAGCGCTTCCTTGCCCATGAAGCGCATGCGCGGCTGCGGCGGGTCGCTGTAGCTGCGCCGCACTTCGGCCACGTCGCCGAGGCGGAAAAGGCGGCCGTTGGCACGGATGGCGATGTCGCGGATCGCATCGACCGAATCGAAGGCGCCGGAAGTGCGCAGGTAGATGCGGTCGGTCGCGGTCTCGAAGCTGCCGGCCGGCGTGATCGCGTTCTGCGCTTCCAGCGTGGCCTGCACCTGGGCGAAGCTGACGCCGAGCGTGGCCAGCTTGGCATTGGATACTTCGATGAAGATTTTCTCGTCCTGCAGGCCGATCAGATCGACCTTGGCCACGTTGGGCACGCGCAGCAGTTCGAGCTTGAGGCGCTCGGCGTAGTCCTTGAGCAGGGCGTAGGAAAAGCCGTCGCCGGTCAGGGCGTAGATATTGCCGAAGGTGTCGCCGAACTCATCGTTGAAGAACGGGCCTATCGCGCCCGGCGGCAGGGTGTGGCGGATATCGCCGACCTTCTTGCGCACCTGGTACCAGAGATCGGGCACGTGGCGCGAATCCAGCGAATCGCGCGCCACGACGATGATCTGCGATTCGCCCGGGCGCGCGTAGCTGCGCAGGAATTCCAGGTCCGGCAGCTCCTGCAGCTTCTTTTCTATGCGTTCGGTGATCTGTTCGTTGATCTCGGCGGCGGTGGCGCCGGGCCAGTTGGTCTGTATGACCATGGCCTTGAAGGTGAACGGCGGATCTTCGGACTGGCCCAGCGAACGGTAGGCGAACAGGCCGACCAGGGCGAGCACGACGATGAAATAGCGCACGATGGACTGATTGCGCAGCGCCCACTCGGACAAGTTGAATGTGCTCATTGTTAGGCTTGTGGCGAGTGCCGGCGCCGGGTGCGTCAACCCGCGGACTCCGGCTGGGGAAGGTATGGCGGCCCGCGCGCGCTCCACGCGCGGCCCGCTGCGAAGACAACCGGGGTGCCCGTTCCGCTGTCTGCCGCCCGGGAGGGGAGGGAGGAGACGGCAGACAACGGCCGGGCGGGGAAGCGGTTTACAGGGTCAGCGGCTTGTTGCTCTGATCGACCGGATTGACCGGCTGGCCTTCGCGCAGCTTGTGCACGCCGGCGGCGATGATCCAGTCCTGCGTGTCCACGCCGTCGGTCAGCAGCACGCCCTGTTCGCGGTAGGCGCTGACGGTGACGGGCTTGAGGTGGACCTGGCGGGTCTTGGCATCCAGCACCCACACGGCCGGCTTGCCTTCTTTCTCGTACAGTGCCGACAGCGGCACCAGGTGTGCCTCGGCGCCGGCGCCGCCGGCGAAGTAGACGCGCGCGGTCTGGCCCAGCTTGGCCGCGGCCGAGTTCTCGCCCAGGGCGACGCGGACGCGGTAGGTGCGGGTGGTCGCATCGGCTTCCGGCGCGATCTCGCGCAGGGTGCCGCTCAGGTGCTTGCCGGATTCGGCCCAGAGTTCGATCGTCGCCGGCTGTCCCTTGCGGTAGTCGGCGATGCGGCTTTCCGGCACGCTGATCTCGACTTCGCGCTCGCCGTCGCGGGCGAGGGTAGCGATGGTCTGGCCCGGTGCGACGACCTGGCCGGCCTCGGCGGCGATGGAGGTGATGACGCCGTCCTGGTCGGCGCGCAGTTCGCTGTAGCCGGCCTGGTTCTGCGCCACGTTGAGCGCGGCGCGGGCTTCGGTGGCGCGCGCGGTCGCGGCCTTGAGGCGGTTGTCGACGGCGTCGAACTGGGTGGCGCTGACGAAATTCTTGCCGCGCAGCGCTTCGTAGCGGGTGCGTTCGGACTGGGCGGTGGCCAGGTCGGCCTCGGCGGCCGCCAGCGCGGCCTTGGCGCTGCTGGCCTGCAGGTTGAGATCCTGAGGATCGAGCACGGCGATGATGTCGCCAGCCTTCACATGCGCACCTACATCGACGTTGCGCTTGCTGATCTTGCCGCCGACGCGGAAACCCAGGGCGCTGTCATAGCGCGCCTTGATGTCACCGCTGTACAAGGTGCCGGCTTCGGCCGCCGCGGACTGGGGACGGGCTACGATAGCGGGGCGGACGGGTTCCTGGACTTCAGCGCGGGTATTGCAGCCGGAAATGCCCAGGGCCAGAAAGAGGAGAATGAGGCCGGTCCCCAGGCGGTTGACCGAGACCAACGGGCTGGGAGGGGGAGAGGCACGCATTGTTACAATCCTTCAGGAGAATTGACTGGCGGGTTTACCTGAACTCGCCGGTACAGTATCATTACTAAACTGCACTGTCTAGTATTTCATTTGCCATGTCATCATTGATGAAACAGGCCGCTCCCGGGCGACCGAAAGACCTCGAAAAACGTGCTGCCATTCTTGAAGCCGGCAAGCGCCTTTTTCCGAAACAGGGCTTCGATGGCACGAGCATGGATGCGATCGCCGCCGAAGCCGGCGTCTCCAAGCTGACTGTCTACAGTCACTTCAATGACAAAGAGACGCTTTTCAAGTCCGTCATAGAGGCCAAGTGCGAGGAGCAGCTGCCGCCCGGCCTGTTCCTGGCGGATCTGGAAGGGCCGATCCGCGGCCAGCTCATGACCATCGCGCAGGCCTTCTTTGCCCTCATCACCAGCGAGGAATCGATCGCGCTGCATCGCATGATGACCTCGCAGGCGCAGCCGACGAAGCTGGCGCAGCTGTTCTGGGAGGCCGGCCCCAAGAAGCTGCAGGCCGCGTTCGAGGCCTTCCTGCAGGCCGAGGTCGACGGCGGCCAGCTGGAGATTCCCGAAGTCTGGCGCGCCACCTCGCAGTTCTTCTGCCTGCTCAAGGGCGAACTGCACGCCCGCATGATGTGCGGCTGTTCCGAGCCCTTTTGCGCGCAGGCGGTGGAAGAACATATAGCCGCCACCGTCGACATGTTCCTGCGCGCGTATTCGCCCTGCCGCGGCCGCGCCTGAGGCACACCCTCGCGCCGGCCCCCGCTTCGTGCTTGAATGCGCACCTGAAGCGGGGGTGCCCAGGCCTGGGCTGAGAGAGTCCCTTCGTACCTGACCCGGATAATGCCGGCGTAGGAAGCTTCGTGGCAGCGCCGTGAGCGGCGCTGCGCGCCGCCGCTTCGTCCCCAGACCATTTAGGACGATGCCGATGAATGCCCTTCCTTCCGACCTGGTGCGCCAGACCCAGGAACTGTCCGAACAGGTGACGCGCCCGATTCCGGGCTCGCGCAAGATCCATGTCGTCGGCAGCCGTGCAGACCTGCGCGTGCCGCTGCGCGAGATCGCGCTGTCGGACACGCCGCTGGTGTTCGGTGCCGAGAAGAACGCCCCGGTCACGGTCTACGACACCTCGGGCCCGTATACCGATCCGGATTACCGCATCGACCTCAGCGCCGGCCTGCCGCCGCTGCGCGCGGCCTGGATCGCCGAGCGCGGCGACGTGGAACAGCTGGCCGGCCTTTCCTCCGAATACGGCCGCAAGCGCGAAGCCGACCGGCGCCTGGACGCGGTGCGCTTCCCCAACCTGCGCCGGCCGCTGCGCGCCAGGGCCGGCGCCAACGTCACCCAGATGCACTACGCCCGCCGCGGCATGATCACGCCGGAGATGGAATACATCGCCCTGCGCGAAAACCAGCGTCTGGAAGCCGCCGAGGCGCACCTGCGCGTGCAGCATCCGGGCGAAAGCTTCGGCGCCGCGCTGCCGCGCCTGATCACGCCGGAATTCGTGCGCGACGAGGTTGCCCGCGGCCGCGCCATCATTCCGAACAACATCAATCATCCCGAATCCGAGCCGATGATCATTGGCCGCAACTTTCTGACCAAGATCAACGCCAACATCGGCAATTCCGCCGTGACTTCGTCCATCGCGGAAGAAGTGGAAAAGATGGTGTGGTCGATACGCTGGGGCGGCGACACGGTGATGGACCTGTCCACCGGCAAGCACATCCACGAGACGCGGGAATGGATCCTGCGCAATTCGCCGGTGCCCATCGGTACCGTGCCAATCTATCAGGCGCTGGAAAAGGTCGACGGCAAGGCTGAGGAGCTGACCTGGGAGATCTTCCGCGACACCCTGATCGAACAGGCCGAGCAGGGCGTTGACTATTTCACCATCCACGCCGGCGTGCGTCTGGCGCATATCCCGCTGACGGCCAGGCGCGTCACCGGCATCGTCAGCCGCGGCGGCTCCATCCTGGCCAAATGGTGCCTGGCGCACCACCGCGAGAATTTCCTCTACACCCATTTCGAGGAAATCTGCGAAATCATGAAGGCCTATGACGTGGCCTTCTCGCTCGGCGACGGCCTGCGTCCGGGCTCCATCGCCGATGCCAACGACGCCGCCCAGTTCGCCGAGCTGGATACCCTGGGCGAGCTGACCCACATCGCCTGGAAGCACGATGTGCAGACCATGATCGAAGGTCCGGGCCACGTGCCCATGCAGCTGATCAAGGAAAACATGGAACGCCAGCTGCGCGTCTGCAGCGAGGCGCCGTTCTACACCCTGGGGCCGCTGACCACGGACATTGCCCCGGGCTACGACCACATCACCAGCGCCATCGGCGCGGCGATGATCGGCTGGTTCGGCACGGCCATGCTCTGCTACGTGACGCCGAAGGAGCACCTGGGGCTGCCCAACAAGCAGGACGTGCGCGACGGCATCATCGCCTACAAGATCGCCGCGCATGCGGCGGACCTGGCCAAGGGGCATCCCGGCGCGCAGACGCGCGACAACGCCCTGTCCAAGGCGCGCTTCGAATTCCGCTGGCAGGATCAGTTCAACCTGGGCCTGGATCCGGAAAAGGCGCAGGAATTCCACGACGAAACCCTGCCCAAGGACGCGCACAAGGTGGCCCATTTCTGCTCCATGTGCGGACCGCACTTCTGCTCCATGAAGATCACCCAGGACGTGCGCGACTACGCCGCCGAGAAGGGCGTCAGCGAGGACCAGGCGCTGCAGCAGGCGATGCAGGAGAAGGCGCAGGAATTCCGCGCCGGCGGCGCGGAGATCTACCACCAGGCCTGAGCCGGATTTGTCCCGGACAGCGGAAAGGCCGGCGCAAGCCGGCCTTTCCGTTTGCGGCAAGCCGCGGTGCGAAAGCGCGCCGCGGCGGCGATTCGCTACAGCTGCATGCCGTTGCGGAAAATCACGTCCTCGGGCGACTGCCGCTCCACTGCGCCCATGTCGATGCGGCCGGCGGCGATGCGCGTCAGGCCGCGCTGGTCGGCCGCGGGCAGGCCGGCGGTCACGGTGTCGCCGGCATTCAGCGCCGGGCTGGCAGCGGCGGGCAGCAGAGTCCAGGTCGGGCCGCCGTTGACAGCCAGCGCACCCAGCAGCGGATCGACGCCGGTGAGATTGCCGCTGCCGGCCGCGAGGCTGGTGCCGGTGCTGCTTTCTATCAACGTGAAATTTGGCGCAAATGCGCCGCCGAGGTCCGCCGCGCTGGCCGCGGTGTTGTCGGCGATGATGCTGTTGCGCAGGATCGCCGCGGCGCCGTCGCGGCGTATACCGCCGGCGCTGGCGGCGCTGTTGCCGGCGACGGTGGACGAGGCCAGCTCCAGCGTGGTCGCCGCGGCGCTGTAGATGCCGCCGCCGCTGGCCTGCACGCTGCTGTTACCGCTCACGGTCGCGTTGCTGAGGCTCAGCGCGCCCGCTGTCTGGAAAGCGATGCCGCCGCCGGCCTGCTGGGCGCGGTTGCCGGCCAGGGTGCTGTTGCTCAGCGTCAGATTGAGGTTGGCGGCGTAGATCGCGCCGCCGGCGAGATCGGCGGTATTTGCATCCGCCTGGATCCGGTCCAGCGGCGCGCTGGCGATCACGGGCGGTGTCTCGGGCGGCTGCGCGCTCAGCCACAACGCGCCGCCCTGGCCGCGCTGGCTGGCGTTGGCGCTGAACTGCGTGTTGCTGATCTGGATCACTGCCGTGGCCTTGGTACCGTCGATGCGCAGCGCGCCGCCGCCGCTGGCGCCGCCGACACCCGGCGCCTGGGTGCTGCCGGTGTTGCCGCTGAAGCGGCTCTGCGTGATGTTGATGTTGACCCCGCGCAGGAAGCCGCCGCCGCCGCTGCGCGCGGCCGTGTTGCCGCTGACCGTGACGTTGTTCAGGCTGACATTGTCGATGTCCTGCGCGCCGAAGCCGCCGCCGTCGGCCGTGGCAGTGTTGTTCTCAAAGCGCGTGTTGCGGAGGATCAGGCTGGTCGAGCCGCTGGGAAAGGCATACAGCCCGCCGCCGCGCTGGGCGCTGTTGCCGCGGAAAACGCAGCCGTCGATGGTCAGGTCGCTGTCGTCGACGAAGATGGCGCCGCCTTCGTCGGGCGAGCTGGCGTCGATGAGGCTGAGGCCGCTGATCGCGGTCGTAAGCGAGGCACGAGAACCGCCGGCCGGACCTATGCGGAACAGGCGCGAAGCGTGATTGCCGCTGATGCTGAGCTGGGCGGCGCCCGGGCCGTTGATGCTGAGTGCATCGAAGATGTCGATGGCGCCGCTGCTCAGCACGATGCTGCCGCTGAGGCCTGCGCCGAAGGTGATGACATCGGCGCCGACGGTGCGATTGGCCTGGTCCACGGCGTCGCGCAGGCTGCCGGCGCCGTTGTCGGCCAGGGTGGTGACGGTGAAGTTCGCAGCGCCGGCGGCGGCCGGCAGCAGCAACAGGCTGAGCAGGGCGCGCACGCAGCGGCCCCTGGCGCCGCGGCGGCGCCATGTGGTGTGGTGTTCCATGTTTTCCCCTCCGGGCCGGCTGGCCCCCCGCGCGCATGGTAGCGGCAGACGCGGCGCAATACCGTGTACCGTTACGCGGCGTATGGCGCGGTGTCCGCACTTGATCGCCGGGGCCGCCCACCCCAAGAATGCGGCATCATTCCAAGGAAGCCGCCCATGAGTTCGCCCGATGCCTTGATTGCCACCCGCAAGCGCCGGCCCTGGCTGAGCCTTGCCGGCGCCGTGCTGGGCCTGTTGCTGCTGCTGGTGCTGGGCCTGATGTGGTGGTGGGACTACGAACCGGCCTCGCTGGATGTGCAGCGCGAAGCCGAGCGCCGTGCCCAGGCGGTGAGCCAGCCCGTGGTGGTCGGCAGCGTGACCACGGCGACCCTGGCCGCGACCATCGACGTACTGCTGCACAAGCGCGGGGGCTATCTCAGCAACGACCTGCTGCCGCCGGGTTCACTGATGGACAATGTGCCGAACTGGGAATTCGGCGTGCTCACCGCCAGCCGCGACCTGGTGCGCTTCCTGCGCAACGATTTCAGCCGCTCGCAGACCCAGAGCACGGAAGACCGCAACCTGATGGAGGCCGAGCCGCTGCTGTCCAGCCCCAACGACCGCTGGCTGCTGCCCAGTTCGGAAAGCCAGTATTCCAAGGCCGAGGCGCAGATCAACGCCTACCTGACCCGCCTCGCCGACGGCGACCAGAACGACGGCCAGTTCTACGCCCGCGCCGACAACCTTTCGGATTACCTGCAGGTGGTCTCCACTCGCCTGGGCTCGCTGTCGCAGCGCCTGTCGGCCAGTGTCGGCCAGCTGCGCCTGGACACCGACCTGGCCGGCGACGCCAATGCGCAACAGTCCCGTCCCAGCGGCGGCGACCGCCTGGTGCGCACGTCCTGGACCCAGATCGACGATGTGTTCTACGAGGCGCGCGGCTATACCTGGGCCGTGCTGCAGCAACTGCACGCGATGCAGCGCGATTTCGCGCCGGTGCTGCGCGACAAGAACGCCCAGGTCAGCCTGCAGCAGGTCGTGCGCGAGCTGGAGGAAGCGCAGAAAGGGCTGGGCAGCCCGGTCGTGCTCAACGGGACGCCGTTCGGTTTCTTCGCCAATCATTCGCTGGTGATGGCGAACTACGTCTCGCGCGCCAACGCGGCGATACTGGATCTGCGCAAGCTGCTGGAGCGCGGCTGAGCCTGTCTCCGTACCGCGGACATGAAAAAGGCGGCTGGAAAGCCGCCTTTTTCGTCCCTGCCGATCGTTATGCGATCAGCCCTTGGTCTGGTCGGCCTGGTAGCGGGCGACGCCGTCGAGCACGTCCTTCTTGGCGCCTTCCGCGCCATCCCAGCCCTCGACCTTGACCCACTTGCCTTTTTCCAGGTCCTTGTAGTGCTCGAAGAAGTGGCCGATGCGCTCCAGCCAGTGCGCCGAGACCTGCTTGATGTCCTCGATGTGCGCATAGCCGGCGAACACCTTGGAGACGGGCACCACGATCAGCTTCTCGTCGCTGCCGGCTTCGTCGGTCATGCGCAGCACGCCGACCGGACGGCAGCGGATCACCGCACCCGGTACCAGCGGCAGCGGCAGGATCACCAGCGCGTCCAGCGGATCGCCGTCGCCGCCCAGGGTGTGCGGCACATAACCGTAATTGCAGGGGTAGCGCATCGGCGTGGACAGCACGCGGTCGACGAAGATGGCGCCGCTGGCCTTGTCGACTTCGTACTTCACCGGCTCCGCGTCCTTGGGAATCTCGATGATGACGTTGATTTCGTTCGGCACATCTTTGCCGGTCGGAACGAGGTCCAGGCCCATTGCAGTTTCCAGGTTTAGGCCCCGGGTGGGGCAGAAGGGCGCGAAGGATAAGGCAAAAACCTTGTGCAACGCACCAAACCAGCCGGGCCGGCCTTATGCCGGGAAAGAAAAAGCCCTGCCGGAGCAGGGCTTTTCCACTACGGCAGGTTGTCATCCGTTCAGCGGCACGGCGCGGCGGGTTTTTCCAATCCCGCCATGCCGGATCCCCGGTCCCGGCTCCATCAGCCCGACATTTTCACCAGCAGCGGCACCAGCAGCAGTGCGACCAGGTTGATGATCTTGATCAGCGGATTCACCGCCGGGCCGGCCGTGTCCTTGTACGGGTCGCCGACGGTGTCGCCGGTCACCGCTGCCTTGTGCGCGTCGGAACCCTTGCCGCCGTGGTGGCCGTCCTCGATGTATTTCTTGGCGTTGTCCCAGGCGCCGCCGCCAGTGGTCATGGAAATGGCCACGAACAGGCCGGTGACGATGGTGCCGATCAGCAGCCCGCCCAGGGCCTGCGGACCGAGCAGGAAGGCGACAACGACGGGCACCAGCACCGGCAGCAGCGAGGGAATCATCATTTCCCTGATCGCCGCCTTGGTCAGCATGTCGACGGCGCGGGAATAGTCGGGCTTGGCCTTGCCTTCCATGAGGCCGGGGATCTCGCGGAACTGGCGGCGCACTTCCTCCACCACCGCGCCGGCCGAGCGCCCCACGGCTTCCATCGCCATGGCGCCGAACAGGTACGGGATCAGGCCGCCCAGGAACAGACCGATGATGACCATGTGGTTGGACAGGTCGAAGCTGACGACCTTGCCGGCCGCTTCCAGGTTGTGGGTGTAGTCGGCGAACAGCACCAGCGCCGCCAGGCCGGCCGAACCGATGGCATAGCCCTTGGTCACGGCCTTGGTGGTGTTGCCGACCGCGTCCAGCGGATCGGTCACCGCACGCACTTCCGGCGGCAGCTCGCTCATCTCGGCGATGCCGCCGGCGTTGTCGGTGATGGGGCCGTAGGCGTCCAGCGCGACGATCATGCCGGTCATGGACAGCATCGAGGTGGCCGCGACTGCGATGCCGTACAGGCCGCCCAGGGTATAGGCGCCCCAGATCGAGGCGCAGACCGCCACCACCGGCCAGCCGCAGGAACGCATGGACACGCCGATGCCGGCGATGATGTTGGTCGCATGGCCGGTGGTCGATGCCTGGGCCACATGCCGCACCGGGCCGTATTCGGTCGCGGTGTAGTACTCGGTGATCACTACCATGGCCGCGGTCAGGCCCAGGCCGATCAGCGCGCAGCCGTAGATCTTCATGGGACCGACCAGGGCCGTGGCCATGAACGCCGTGGTGATGGGATAGAAGGCGATGGCCGCGAGCACGCCGGAGACGATCACGCCGGCGTAGAGCGCGTTCATGATCTTGGCGCCGGGCTTGGTCTTGACGAAGAAGGTGCCGATGATCGAGGCGATGATGGACACGCCGCCGAGCAGCAGCGGATACAGCGCGGCACTGGAAGCGTCAATGCCGATCTTGGCCGCCATGATGCCGCCGAGCAGCATGGTCGCGATCACGGTCACGGCATAGGTTTCGAACAGATCTGCCGCCATGCCGGCGCAGTCGCCGACGTTGTCGCCCACGTTGTCCGCGATCACCGCCGGATTGCGCGGGTCGTCCTCGGGAATGTTGGCTTCCACCTTGCCGACCAGATCGGCGCCGACGTCGGCGCCCTTGGTGAAGATGCCGCCGCCCAGGCGGGCGAAAATCGAGATCAGGGACGAGCCGAAGGCCAGGCCGACCAGCGCATGCAGCGCGTCGTTGACACTGTAGTCCAGCTTGAGCAGCACGGCGTAGTAGCCGGCCACGCCGAGCAGGCCCAGGCCGACCACCAGCATGCCGGTGATGGCGCCGCCGCGGAACGCCACATCCAGCGCGGCGCTGAGCCCGCTGCGCGCGGCCTCGGCGGTGCGCACGTTGGCGCGCACCGAGATGTTCATGCCGATGTAGCCGGCGAGGCCGGAGAGCACCGCACCCAGGGCGAAGCCTATGGCGGTGGACCAGTGCAGGGCGAAGCCCATGACCACGAACAGCACGACACCGACCACACCGATGGTCGTGTATTGCCGGTTCAGATAGGCGCGTGCCCCTTGCTGGATCGCCGCGGCGATTTCCTGCATCCGTTCGTTGCCGGCCGGCTTGGCCAGAATCCAGCTGATCGACCAGCCACCGTAGGCGATGGCCAGAACCGCACACGCCAGGGCAATCCACAAACCGTACTGTTGCAGCATCGAACCCTCCCGTCCAAACCCAATTGCTCGAATGCCCGAGCAGGCCGGAGGTGGGTGCCGATTGTTGGCCGGAGTCGTACTGACAGTCTCGCCGTCCGGGCTTTCCCGGGCGGCATGCAGCTTCCGGACACGCAATCGCCCCGTTCGCCGCCCCGTTCCCCCGGGCTTGCGAACCTGACGGCACACTCAAGCGGAAGTACAGCAGACCTACCGGCCGAGTATAGCCACGGATCGGCGTTGTGGTTTTTTGCGCTGCAATACATCGGTGTCCGCGGCGGCGCTGCCCCGGTATCCGGAGGCCGCGCTTCTTCGCCGCGCGCCGGGGAATGCCGGCCGGCCTGTTCGGTGCGGTCCGCCGCGTTCGCTCTGGCCTTCAGCGCGCGTTCTTTGCGTTGACTCCGGCGACCCCGGCCCTGCGGGGCGGTCGCCGGGGCGCCGTCCGCGGGGTGCGGCCGGCATCGCCAATCAATGGGAGACCGATCATGAGCTGGGGGCAATTGCTGTTTTCGTTTGACGGGCGCATCGGTCGCGGCGCGTACTGGGGCTTCGTCGTCGCCGTGCTGGTGCTGTTCCTGATCCTGGGCTGCGTCATGTTTTTCACTACGGACATGAGCAATCCGCAGGCCGGCGGCGGCATAGGCAGCGTGCTTGTCGTGATCGCCAGCCTGGCGGTGATCTGGCCTTCGCTCGCGGTGCAGGCCAAGCGCTGGCACGACGTGGACAAATCCGCCTGGTGGATCCTGATTGGCCTGGTGCCGGCGGTCGGCGGCCTGATCGCGCTGGTGTTCAACGGTTTCCTGCCCGGCACGCCGGGGCCGAACCGCTTCGGCAACCCGAGCTGAGCGGAGCCGGCCGCGCCGCAATTGGCGGCGCGGCCGGACCGGTTCATTTGTCGGCGATGACGTATTCCGGCAGCTTCTTGGCCACCAGCACTTTCTTCAGGCGGGCGTACTTGGGCAGGCCGTCCTTGGCGTAGGGCGGATAGGCTTCGCCGCGGATCAGCGGTTCCAGGTATTTGCGCGCCGCTTCGGTGATGCCGTAGCCATCCTTGCGGATGTAGTTCTTCGGCAGCTTCTTCTCGTGGTTGGCCACCTTGGCCAGCGGTGCCGCCTCGATCTTCCAGCGGTAGGGCGCGTCCGAGGTGCGCTTGATTACCGGCATGGTCGCGTTCTTGCCGGCCAGGGCCATTTCCACCGCGGCCTTGCCGACCGCCGTGGCGTGCTCGAAATCGGTCTGCGAGGCGATGTGGCGGGCCGAGCGCTGCAGATAGTCCGGCAGTGCCCAATGATACTTGTAGCCAAGTTTGCTCTTGACCAGCTGCGCCAGCACCGGCGCCAGGCCGCCGAGCTGGCTGTGGCCGAAGGCGTCGCGGGTGCCGGCTTCGGCGAGGAATTCGCCGGCCGCGTTCTTCAGGCCTTCGGAGGCGATGACGGTGCAGTAGCCGACCTTTTCCACCGTGGCCTTGACCTTGGCCAGGAAGGCTTCCTCGTTGAAGGTGACTTCCGGGAACAGGATCAGGTGCGGCGGTTCGTCGGCGCTCTTGCCGGCCAGGCCGGCGGCGGCGGCGATCCAGCCGGCGTGGCGGCCCATCACTTCCATGATGAATACCTTGGTCGAAGACTCGGCCATGGATTCCACGTCGTAGCCGGCTTCGAGTATGGACAGGGCGGTGTACTTGGCGACCGAGCCGAAGCCGGGGCAGCAGTCGGTCACGGCGAGGTCGTTGTCGACCGTCTTGGGCACGCCTATGCAGGTCAGCGGATAGCCCAGGGCCTGGGCGATCTGCGACACCTTGTGCGAGGTGTCGGCCGAATCGTTGCCGCCGTTGTAGAGGAAATAGCGGATGTCGTGGGCGCGCAGCACCTCGATCAGGCGCTCGTACTGGGCGCGGCTCTGCTCCAGCGATTTCAGCTTGAAGCGGCAGGAGCCGAACGCGCCGCCCGGCGTGTGCCGCAGCGCGGCGATGGCGGCGGCGCTTTCCTTGCGCGTGTCTATCAGTTCCTCGCGCAGCACGCCGATGATGCCGTTGCGGCCGGCCAGCACCGGCACGCCGGCGGCGCGGGCGGTTTCGATCACCGCCGCCGCGGTGGCGTTGATCACGGCGGTGACGCCGCCGGACTGGGCATACAAGAGCTTGCCTTGACGCATGAAAAACTCCTAATCGGGCGGCGCGGGCGGCCGCCGTGCTGGTTTGGAAAGGCGTGGGCCGGGCGCTGCGGCGCGGCGGGCAGCGACAAATCGCCGCGCCGGGCCGCCCCGGCCGTTGTTTGACTAACCGGGTGGCGCCCGCTAGCGTTCACGTACAAGTCTAACCTAGGCCCGGTTTGCCGCGGCCTCTCCAGGAATCATCCATCCATGCGTATCGTGCTACTCGGGGCGCCCGGTTCGGGCAAGGGCACCCAGGCGGAAATGTTGAAGACTGAATTGAAAATTCCGCACATTTCCACCGGCGACCTGCTGCGCGCCGCGGTCAAGGCGGGCACGCCGCTCGGGCTCAAGGCCAAGGCCGTGATGGATGCCGGCCAGCTGGTCTCCGACGATATCGTACTGGGCATGCTGGAAGAGCGCCTGGCCCAGCCCGACGCCCGCGCCGGCTTCATCCTGGACGGCTATCCGCGCAACCTGGCCCAGTGCGAAGCCCTGCAGCAGCTGCTGGAACGCCTGCAGCAGCCGGTCGACGTGGCGCTGCAGCTGGTCGTCCCCGGTGAACTCATCGTTGAACGCCTGGCCGGCCGCGCTGCCGAGCAGGGGCGCAAGGACGACACGCCGGAAACCGTA
The DNA here is from genome assembly GCF_024437735.1 of Tahibacter harae. GTDB lineage: Bacteria > Pseudomonadota > Gammaproteobacteria > Xanthomonadales > Rhodanobacteraceae > Tahibacter > Tahibacter harae. The sequence goes on from NZ_JANFQO010000030.1 coordinate 41,793, forward strand.
CGTGAACGTCTGCGCGTCTACGCCGAGCAGACTGCGCCGGTCGCCGGCTACTACGAGCAGCAGGGCCGCCTGACCGTGCTCGACGGCGTAGGCGAACTGCGCGAAGTCTACCAGCGCATCCTGTCGGCCCTGCCGCGCCGCGCGGCCTGAGCCGCCGCCGGTTGCTGCGCTGCCCGCGCCGCGCGTCCGTTGCGGACGCCGCGGCGTGAGCCCAACGGAACCGCCCATGCCTGAATTCCTGTCCATCCTGCGCGACATCGTGCTGCTGCGGCGCGGTCCGCAGGATCTGCCGTATTCACCGTCCGCACTGGGCACGGTGGCCGTGGCCACGGTGGCGGTGTCCGGCATTGCCAATTCATTGCTCGGCGAGGGCATGGAAGTCGCGATGGTGCGCACCGCCGTGCTGGTCGCGCTGAGCCTGGGCCTGCTCTACCTGCTGCTGCTGTCGCAGCAGCGCCAGGCCCGCTTCAATCAGACCGCCCTGGCCAGCCTGCTCGTGTCGGCGGTGTTCTCCCTGGTATTGCTGCCGGTACTGGCCCTGTCCGGGCCGCTGCCCACGCCGGGCACGCCGCCGGAGAGCGTCACCGGCACGCAGATGCTGAGCATGCTGCTGATCATCATTGCCGGGCTGTGGAAGTTCGTCATCGATGCGCACATCCTGCGCCATGCGCTGGAGATCCGCTTCATGCCGGCCCTGCTGATCGCGTTTGCGATGGAATTGGCCGTGACCGTGCTGGTCAGCGCGCTGTTCGGCAAACCGCCGGAAGGCGCCTGAGCATGCGTCTGCATATCCTGGGCATCTGCGGCACCTTCATGGGCGGCGTCGCGGCGCTGGCGCGCGAGCTGGGGCATGACGTCGAAGGTTCCGACCAGAACGTCTACCCGCCCATGAGCACCCAGTTGGAACAACTGGGCATCCACCTGAAATCCGGCTATTCCGCCGCGCATCTGCAGCCGGCGCCGGACCTGGTCGTGGTCGGCAATGCGCTGTCGCGCGGCAATCCGGCGGTGGAACATTTCCTCGACCAGGGCCTGGACTACGTCTCCGGCCCGCAGTGGTTGGGCCAGCAGGTGCTGCGCGGCCGACAGGTGCTGGCCGTGGCCGGCACCCATGGCAAGACTACGACCAGCGCCATGCTGGCCTGGATCCTCGATTGCTGCGGCGCCGAGCCCGGCTTCCTGATCGGCGGCGTGGCGCAGAACTTCCCGGTGTCGGCGCGGCTGGGCCGCGGCCGCGCCTTCGTGATCGAGGCCGACGAATACGATACGGCCTTCTTCGACAAGCGCTCCAAGTTCGTCCACTACCGGCCGCAGATTGCCATTCTCAACAATCTGGAATACGACCACGCGGACATTTTTCCGGATGTGGAAGCGATCCAGCGCCAGTTCCACCACCTGGTGCGCACCGTACCGGGCAATGGCCGGCTCATCGTCAACGCCGAGGATGCACGCCTGGCTGAAGTGCTGGCGCAGGGCTGCTGGACGCCGGTCACGCGCTTTGGCCTGGACAGCGGCGACTGGCAGGCGCGCCTGGTCGCGGCCGACGGCAGCGCCTTCCGCGTGCTGGCCGGCGGCGAAGACCGCGGCGAAGTGCGCTGGGAGCTGATCGGCCGGCACAACGTGATGAATGCGCTGGCCGCGCTGGCGGCCGCAGACGCCGCCGGCCTGGACACTGCCGCGGCCATCGCCGCCCTGGCCACGTTCCGCAGCGCGCGGCGGCGGCTGGAGCGGGTGGGCGATGTCAGCGGCATCGCGGTCTATGACGATTTCGCCCATCACCCGACCGCGATCGCAACCACCCTGGCCGGGCTGCGCGCCCGCGTCGGCGCGGCGCGCATCCTGGTCGGGCTGGAGCCGCGTTCCAATTCCATGCGCCAGGGCGCGCATGCGCAGGAACTGGCGCCGTCGCTGCGCGACGCCGATGCGGTGGTGCTGCTGCAGCGGCCTGAACTGCCCTGGGATGCGGGCCAGGTGGTGGCCGGGCTGCAGGGCCGCGGCGCAGCGGCCGCGAGCGTGGACGCGCTGCTCGCCGCGCTGAAACAGCAGGCGTGCCCCGGCGACCATGTCGTGTTCATGTCCAACGGCGGCTTCGAGAATGCACCGCGGCGCTTCGTGGCGGCGCTGGAGCAGGACCCTCGCGGGACGTAAGGCCGGCGGCCTGGTCCCGCGTCGGACGGGACGAACACAGCGGGTGCCGCCGTGCAGGCGCTGTGCACAAGCCTTCCGCCGGCCAGGCATCGCCTTGAACGCCCCGGCCGCCTACACTGCCGGCGTGAACCAGGACGATATCCCGCTGTTTCCCCTCAATACCGTGCTGTTTCCGGGCGGCTTGCTGTCACTGCGCATCTTCGAGCCGCGCTACCTGGACCTGGTACGCGAATGCAGCCGCAACGATTCGGGTTTCGGCGTCTGCCTGATCCTGGCCGGGCGCGAGAGCGGTGAGCCCGCCACGCCGGCGGCGGTGGGCACCGTGGCGCGTATCGAAGACTTTTATTCCCTGCCTGACGGCCTGCTCGGTATCCGCGCCCGCGGCGGCCGGCGCTTCCGCGCGGGCGCCACGCGCGTGCGCGACAACGGCCTGGTCCACGGCCAGGTGCGCTGGTGGCCGGACGAGCCCGCTGTGGCGCTGCCGCCGGAATACAGCCTGCTCGCGCTGATTCTCGAACGCCTGCTGGAACAGGTCGGCGGCGAACATGCCCAGGCCGGGCGGCGCCGTTTCGATGATGCGAGCTGGGTCGGCTTCCGTCTGGCGGAATTGCTGCCGGTGCAGCCGGCCGAGCGCCAGCACTGGCTGCAGCTGACCGATCCGCTGCAGCGCCTGGACGGATTGATGCGCTGCATCCCGCGTTTCCAGGCCGCCTGACTCTTGCCCTGGCGGCGGCAGTCGCCGATGCTCGGGCATCCCTGAACGTCATCTGGAACGCCATGAATCATCTCAAGGGCCGCACCTTGTTCATCACCGGCGCCTCGCGCGGCATAGGCTTAGCCATCGCCAAGCGCGCGGCCCGCGACGGCGCCAACATCGTCATCGCGGCCAAGTCGAACGTGGCCAATCCCAAGCTGCCCGGCACCATCTACAGCGCTGCGGAGGAGATCGAGGCCGCCGGCGGCAAAGCCCTGCCGCTCAAGGTCGACGTGCGCGAGGAAGCCGAGGTGCAGGCCGCCGTTGCGAAGGCGGTGGAGCATTTCGGCGGCATCGACATCCTGGTCAACAATGCCAGCGCGATCTGGCTGGCCGGCGTGTCGGGCACGCCGATGAAGCGCTACGACCTCATGCACCAGGTCAACGTGCGCGGCAGTTACCTGTGCACCCAGGCCTGCCTGGCGCAGCTGAAGAAATCGCTGAACCCGCACGTGCTGATGCTGGCGCCGCCGCTGAACATGGCGGGCAAATGGTTCCAGCACCACACCGCCTACACCATGTCCAAGTACGGCATGAGCATGGCTGCATTCGGCCTGGCGGCGGAACTGGCCAAGGACGGCATCGCCGTCAACGCGCTGTGGCCGCGCACTGTGATCGACACCGCCGCGCTGGCTATGCTCGGCGGCATGGCCCGGCCGGAGAACTGCCGCAAGCCCGACATCATGGCCGACGCGGCGCACTGGATCTTCACCCAGCCGGCGCGCCAGCTCAGCGGCCAGTTCCTGCTCGACGAGGAAGTGCTCAAGCGCGCCGGCGTGAAGGATTTCAGCCACTACGCAGTGGCGCCGGGCAAGACCTTACTGCCCGATCTTTTCCTCGATTGAAATTTCCGGCCGGATTTCGCCGCGTGCGATCCGGCCCGCCACGGCGACGCCGCAGCCGGCGCCGCCCAGCCTGAATCTGGAGCAAGCCATGCGTTATCTGCATGCGATGGTGCGAGTGCGCGACCTGGAAGCCTCGCTGCGTTTCTTCCGCGACGGCCTGGGCCTGGTCGAGACCCGGCGCAAGGATTATCCCCAGGGCCGTTTCACCCTGGTCTACCTCGGCGCGCCGGACAATCCCGAGGCCGAGATCGAGCTGACCTACAACTACGACGACGAGGACTACGGCGGCGCGCGCAACTTCGGCCATCTGGCCTTCGGCGTGGACGATATCTATGCCGCCTGCGAGCGGTTGCAGCGGCATGGCGTGACCATCAACCGGCCGCCGCGCGACGGCCGCATGGCCTTCGTGCGTTCGCCCGACCACATCTCGATCGAACTGCTGCAGAACGGCGAGGCGCTGCCGCCGCGGGAGCCCTGGGCCTCAATGGCGAACACCGGCGCCTGGTAGCGCCGGTGTCGGGATTCGATTCGAAGAGCGCGGCGCGGCTGCAATCCGAATCCTGTCATCCCGGATCTCGAATCCTGAATTCCTAGCCAAGCGCCTGCTGCAGATCGGCGATCAGATCGTCCGCATGCTCCAGGCCTACCGACAGCCGCAGCAGATCCTGCGGCGAGACCGGATTCGGTCCTTCCACCGAGGCGCGATGCTCGATCAGGCTTTCGCAGCCGCCCAGGCTGGTGGCGTTGTGGATCAGCTTCAGGCGTCCGGCTGCGGCCAGGGTCGCTTCGCGGCCGCCGGCTACGTGGAAGCTGAGCATGGCGCCGAAGTCGCGCATCTGGCGCGCGGCGACGGCGTGGCCGGGATGACCGGAAAGACCGGGGTAGTTCACCGCGGTCACGCGCGGATGGGCGGCGAGGAATTCGGCCACCCGGCGTGCGTTGGCGCAGTGCCAGCTCATGCGCGCCGGCAGCGAGCGCAGGCCGCGCAGGGTCAGCCAGGCGTTGAACGGCGCCAGCACCGCGCCGGTGACATGGCGCCGGTGCAGTGTGCGTTCGTACAGCTCGTCCTTGCGCGCGAATACCAGCGCACCGCCCATGACGTCGCTGTGGCCGCCGAAATACTTGGTGGTGGAATGCATCACCGCATCGGCACCCAAGGTCAGCGGCTGCTGCAGCGCCGGCGTGGCGAAGGTGTTGTCGCAGAACAGCAGGCTGCCGTTGGCCTTGGTCAGCGCGGCAATTGCGGCGATGTCAGTCACTTCGAGCAGCGGATTGGACGGCGTCTCCAGCCAGACCGCACGCACCGAGGCATCGAGCCGGGCGGCGAGGGCGGCCGGCTCGCGCATGTCCACGGCTTCGGTCTGCACACCGCGCTGGGGCAGGAATTCGCTCAGCAGCACGCGCAGGCCCATGTAGCAGTCGCGCGGGTAGAGCAGGCGCGAGCCGGCGGGCAGGTATTCCAGCAGCGCCGTCATCGCCGCCATGCCGGAGCCGAAGGCCAGTGCGGCCTGGCCCTGTTCGAGTGCGGCCACGGCGGTTTCCAGGCGGTCCTGGGTCGGGTTGCCTTCGCGCACGTATTCGTAACCGGCCACGCGCTCGCCGGCGGGGCCGTGGCGGAAGGTGGTCGACATATGGATGGGCGGCGCGATCGCGCCGGTTTCCGCGTCGGGCTCGCCGCCCGCATGGATGGCCAGGGTTTCAAAGCGCATGGTGGTCTCCGCCGGTTGTCGCCGCAGTGTCGGCAGGCCCGGCGCAAATGACAAAGGCCAATGGTCGCAATGGCGTTGATACCGCCGGCTGCGGCGGCGGCGTGCCGCATAATGGCCGGATTCGCCCTTCGCCGGAGCTGTCCGTGAGCACAAGCCAAGCCTCGCCCGAAACCGCCGCCCTGCTGGGCCTAGCCGACCGCTACTACGTCCCGGTTTACCAGCCGCGCCGCATTGTGCTGGAGCGCGGCCAGGGTTCGCGCGTCTGGGACAGCGAAGGCCGCGACTACGTCGACTTCGGCGCCGGCATCGCGGTGAATTCACTGGGCCATGCCGATGCGGAACTGCTGCAGGCGCTGCAGCAGCAGGCGCAGAAGCTCTGGCATACCAGCAATGTCTTCGTCAGCGAACCGCCGCTGCACCTGGCCGAGGAACTGGTCGCCGCCTCGGGCTTCGCCGAGCGTGTTTTCCTGTGCAATTCCGGCGCCGAGGCCAACGAGGCCGCGATCAAGCTGGTGCGCAAATGGGCTGCCGCCAACGGCCGTGCGCCCGAGCGCCGGGTGATCCTGACCTTCCACGGCTCCTTCCACGGCCGCACCCTGGCCGCGGTGACGGCCACCGCCCAACCCAAATACCAGCAGGGCTACGAGCCGTTGCCCGGCGGCTTCCGCTATTGCGCCTTCAACGATCTGGCCGCGGTGGAAGCGGCGATGGATCAGGGCGACGTGGCCGCGATCCTGGTCGAGCCGGTGCAGGGCGAAGGTGGCGTGGTGCCGGCCGCGCCCGGCTTCCTGGCTGGCCTGCGCGGCCTGTGCGAGCGCCACGATGCATTGCTGGTTTTCGACGAGATCCAGTGCGGCATGGGTCGCAGCGGCAAGCTCTGGGCCTGGCAGCACGACGGCGTCGCGCCGGACATCCTCACCGTGGCCAAGGCGCTGGGCGCGGGTTTCCCGATCGGCGCGATGCTGGCCAATGCGCGCGTGGCCGAAGTGCTGCAGTTCGGCGCGCACGGAACCACCTTCGGGGGCAATCCGCTCGCCGCAGCGGTGGCGCGGGTGGCGCTGCGGCGCCTTGCCGAGCCGGCCCTGCTGGCCAATGTGCAGCGCCAGGCGCAGGCGCTGCGCGACGGGCTTGCGGCGATCAACCAGCGCCTGGGCCTGTTCGCCGAGGTGCGCGGCCGCGGCCTGATGCTGGGCGCGGTATTGGCGCAGGACTGGCGCGGCAAGGCGGGCGCCATCCTCGACCAGGCCGCCGCGCGCGGCCTGTTGCTGCTGCAGGCCGGCCCGGACGTGCTGCGTTTCGTGCCGGCGCTGAACATCGCCGACGCGGATATTGGCGAAGGCCTGGCGCGGCTGGGAGCCGCGCTGGCCGATCTGAAGGCTTAAGCCTGGCGCGCCTCGCGCAGCGCCTCGCGCGCGGCGCGCAAGGTTTCGGCGATCACGTCGTCGTCGTGCGCGCTGGAGAGGAAGCCGGCCTCGAAAGCCGACGGCGCCAGATAGACGCCGCGCTTGAGCATGCCGTGGAAGAAGCGGTTGAACAGCGCGGTGTCGCAGGCGGTAGCCTGGGCGAAAGTTTCCACGGTCTGGTCGGTGAAGAAGATGCCGAACATGCCGCAGACTTGGTTGGTCGTCATCGCCACGCCGGCTTCCACCGCCATCGCGCGCAAGCCGTCGGTGAGCAGGCGGGTCTTGCGTTCGATCTCCGCGTAGAAGCCCGGGGTCTGGATCAGCTCCAGCATCGCCAGGCCTGCGGCCATGGCGACTGGATTGCCCGACAGCGTGCCGGCCTGGTAGACCGGCCCGGCGGGTGCGATCTGCTGCATGACCTCGCGCCGGCCGCCGTAGGCACCGACCGGCATGCCGCCGCCGATGATCTTGCCGAAGGTGGAAAGGTCCGGCGTGATGCCGTACAGCGCCTGGGCGCCGCCCAGGGCGACGCGGAAGCCGGTCATTACCTCGTCGAAGATCAGCAGCGCGCCGTGCTGGGTGCACAGCTCGCGCAGGCCCTGCAGATAGCCCGGCCGCGGCGGAATGCAGTTCATGTTGCCGGCGACGGGCTCGATGATCAGGCCGGCGATGTCGCGGCCGTGCTCGGCGAACAGCGCCTGGGCGGCGGCGAGGTCGTTATAGGGCAGGGTGAGGGTGAGATCGGCCAGGCCGGCCGGCACGCCCGGCGAGGTGGGCACGCCGAAGGTCAGTGCGCCGGAGCCCGCCTTGACCAGGAAGGCGTCGCCGTGGCCGTGGTAGCAGCCCTCGAACTTCACGATCTTGCTGCGGCCGGTAAAGCCGCGGGCCAGGCGGATCGCCGCCATGGTCGCCTCGGTGCCGGAATTCACCATGCGCACCATTTCCACCGCCGGCAGCAGGCGGGTGATGGTCTCGGCCATGGTCACCTCGGCCGGGCACGGCGTGCCGAAGGACAGGCCGTTTTCTATCGCCCGGGCCACGGCGCTGCGCACGTGCACATGGTTGTGGCCGACGATCATCGGCCCCCAGGAGCCGACGTAGTCGATATAGCGCCGGCCTTCGACGTCCCACAGATAGGGGCCGTCGGCGCGGGCAGTGAAGAACGGCTCGCCGCCTACGGACTTGAAGGCGCGCACCGGCGAGTTCACGCCGCCGGGCATGAGCTGGCGGGCGCGGTCGAACAGTTCGTGATTGCTGGTCATGCGGAAGTTTTCCGGGCTGAGGAGAACAGCCGGGCATAGGCCGCGGCGGCGGCGGCGATGTCCGGGGCTTCGAATAGGTCGCTGATCACGGCCAGGTAATCGGCCCCGGCCGCGACCAGGGCGGCGGCATTGTCCGGCCGTATGCCGCCTATGGCCACCCGCGGCAGGCCCAGGCCGGCGCTGTCGCGCAGCAGGTCCAGGCTGGCGCGGCGGGCCTGGGGTTTGGTCGGCGAGGGGAAGAAGGCGCCGAAGGCCAGGTAATCTGCGCCGGCGGCGGCGAGCCGGCGCGCGCGTTCGAGATCGTCGTAGCAGGACACGCCGATCACGGCATCGCCCAGTCTGGCCCGGGCGGCGGCGATATCGCCGTCGTCCTCGCCCAGATGGACCGCGCGGGCGCCGCAGGCCAGGGCCAGCTCGATGTCATCATTGACCACGAACAGCGCCCCGTGCGCCGCGCACAGCGCCTGCAGGGCGGCGGCTTCCTCGCGCCGGCGCGGCGCGTCGGCGGTCTTGTCGCGGTATTGCAGCAGCGCCGCGCCGCCGCGCAGGGCGGCGGCGGCGGCCGGGATCAGGTCCGGCCGCGGTCCGTTGGTGATCGCGTACAGGCCGGGCGGCGGCAGCAGGGGATGGCGCATGGGCAAGCGAAACCGGACAGGCGGAACCGGTGGATTCTGGCCTATTTGAAGCCGGGTGCGTTGCACTGCGACAATGCGCGCCCTCTTCGCCAGGCCCCTGCATCCATGAGCGCAGCCCCGACCGCATCCGACGCCCCGTTCCGCACCTTCATGTGCGTGGTCTGCGGCTACCTCTACAACGAGGCAGAAGGCTGGCCCGCCGATGGCATCGCGCCAGGCACGCGCTGGGAAGATGTACCCGACACCTGGACCTGTCCGGACTGCGGCGTGACCAAGTCCGACTTCGAGATGGTCGAGGTCTGATCCTCCCGCGGGCCGCCACGCCCGCGCGATTCAATGCAGCCGCTCGGCCTTGGCGGAACTGGCGATCAGCAGATTCATCACCGCTTCGGCATCCTCGGCCTGCGGCGCCAGGGCGAGATAGCGCCTGAAGTCGTCCCGCGCGGCGCGGTGATGCTCCAGCTTCAGGTACAGATTGCCGCGCTCGCGGAATTCGGCCACGGCGAACGGATCCAGCGTCACGATACGGTCGGTGCAGCGCAGTGCCTTGTCCCAGGCTTCATTCTGCACATAGCCCAGGCGCAGGTTGCGCAGCATGCGGGTGACGATGGCGCGGTGGCTGGCCGGTTCGAGCAGGGTGGCCAGGCGCTGGTCGTCGATCTCCCGCGCCGACAGCTCGCTGCGGGCACGGCGGCGCAGTTCCGGCAGATCCAGGGTGCGGCCGCGGTGGAACGGGTCCAGCACTACGATGCCGCCTTCCAGCGGCATGCGTACCAGAAAATGGCCGGGGAAGGACACGCCTTCCAGTGGCAGGCTCAGCCGTTGCGCGAGCGTGATCTGCACTATGGCCAGCGAGATCGGGTTGCCCAGGCGCCGGTCCAGCACCTCGTTCAGGTAGCTGTTGCGCGGATCGAAATAGTCGTGCTCGTCACCAGCGAAACCCAATTCCTCGAACAGGAAGCTGTTGAGGCGGCTCAGGCGCTGCGTTTCGTCGGCGTCTTCCGGCAACTGTTGCGTCAGGCGGCGGGCGTAGTCGTCTACGCGGTGTTCGTAGTCGCCGCAGGCCAGGCCCGGATATTCGTCCTTGGCTACCAGCAAGGCGGCGGAAAGCAGGGAAATGTCGTGGTCGGCGGCGTGTTGCAGGCTTAGCCAGGGATCGTTCATGCGATTCCTCCTGCTGCTGTGGGCATGTTACCCCATGGCGCCGAGTGTGCAGGAACACCTGTCACGATTGCGCCATTTCCGGGACAGCAGTGCGGCATCTGCGGATGCGTCAATGGCGCTGCATCCGGGCCGGATGCCAGCTTCAAGAGTCACGCCATGAAACAGTTCGTACCGCTGAGCGACGACGAGCTTTACGCCATGCTGGCCGCATCGATGCCGCTGGTGCCTTATCAGACAGGGTTGCCCTGCCATCACGCCCTGCGCGTTGCGGCCGCGCCTGCGGCGGCGGGCGCAAGCGAGGTTCAGCGGTGGAATTCCACCTTGTCGCCGGGCTTGAGGCCGAGCTTGTCGGCGGTGCCGGCGGCCAGTTCCAGCACATACATGGCCGGCGCGCTGCTGGGATAGGACGGACAGGCCGGCGTCTTGCACGGCGGTACGTTGGTCTGGGCCGAGACCATCTGGAAGCTTTTGTCGAAATAGATGATGTCCAGCGAGATGAAGCAGTTCTTCATCCAGAACGCGCGCATGTCCTCGTCGCGGAAGATGAAGAACATGCCGCGGTCCGGCGCCAGGTGCTCACGGAACATCAGGCCGCGGGCCTGGGCGGCTTCGGTCTCTGCCAGCTCGACGTAGAACGTCTTGTCCTTGAGCACCACATAGGAAATCGCCTGCGCCTGCGCGCCGGAGACAAAAACAAGCAGGCTCAGCGCGGCCAGCGACCGCAGTGCGCGACGGAACATGGAGGATCCTTGCAGAAAAGCCTTGAAGACAGTGATGGGCGCTTCAGCGCGAACGCTGGTGCTGATCGATCAGTTTGGCCAGGGTGGAGAAGTGTTCCGGCGACATGTCGTAGAACTCCACACCGATGCGGCCGTTCACGATGTGCTGGATCAGCACATCGGCGACGAATTCCGGCTGGCCTGGCAGGCTGAGCACCACGTTCACGCGGCTGCCGGAATTCAGCGCCTGGCCTTCGACCTGTTCCAACATGGCGCCGTTGACGGAAAGATCCAGGATCTTGCCCGGGTTGCCGCGGCCGCTGGATTCAACGTAATAGATGCCGGAAGTGGCGTAGCGCGGTTCCTGGCGGCGGTCGTCGTAGAGTTCACCCATGATTGCCCACCGTGCGCAAAAACATGGCCGGATCCTAGCACACGGTATCGAGGCGACTTTATGTGCCGTGCGCTGGGCGTGGCGGCTGCGGGTCTCCTGATGCAATGAAAATAATCGTCGCCCCTCTTCTCAATTTCGTCGGCGGCAAGTAAGATCTATCCCCCTTCGCAGAGGCGAGCGCCTTTGGAGAAGTGGGGCGAATCGGAAGATTCGGAGCGGATTGGAGCGGTTTTGAGGGGTTGGGAAGCGGGTCTGGAAATAAATCGGACCGGCGGCTTGACGAAACGAAAAACCGATGTACGATTCGCGCCCCTTCGCTGAGACGGACGTTGGAAGCGGAGGCTGGATCGGAAGATTCAGGCGGGTTGTGCGGAGGGTTGAGTGGGTTG
>NZ_JANFQO010000031.1 GCF_024437735.1 Tahibacter harae
TGGCCTGCATGCGAAAGCTATTGATCATTCTCAATGCGCGTGTGCGCGACGAGCTATCTGCGCTGGCGGCCGTCTAAACGCTTGTTTCGGCGTGAGGGGCAAGACAGTTGCTCTCCCCCAAGCGCGCTCGCGCGCTTGGGGGACAGGGTTGGGTGAGGGGGCAACGCATCGGCCGCGACGGCTTCCGGTTTTCGCCGGCGCTTCGCGCGTTGAAGATTCCGTCGAAAATCCAAACGGATGGGCGCGTTGACCGCCGCCCCCTCACCCCAGCCCTCTCCCCCAAGCCAGCTTGGGGGAGAGGGAGTTTCCCGCGGGATTCTGCGCTTGCGCCGGCGTAGCCGCCGCTTGCGAATTCAGAACCCGATCCAGCGTCCAGACCCGACACGGACGCCTTAGAAACCCGAAACCTGGCCCGACATCCACACCGGAACGCGACAAGCGCTTGAATCACGAATCCGGAATCACGGTCTCACGGCATTTCCAGTTTGCATCCTTGTAGACGGTCTCACGGCATCTCCAGCTTGTCATCCTTGTAGATCGCCACATGCGGCACGCCGTCCGCGCCGATCCAGCCGCGGAACATGCCTTCGGTGTTGAACGGCAGGGCGAAGCGTCCATCGGCGGTGAGGGCGATGGCGCCGCCGTCGCCGCCAGCCTTGGGGATTTCCTGGTTGATGACGGCTTCGGCGGCCTCTTTGACGCTCTGGCCGGCGTACTGCACGCGGGCGCAGATGTCGTGGGCGGCGACGGCGCGGATGTAGAACTCGCCCCAGCCGGTGCCGGAGACGGCGCAGCGCGCGTTGGCATAGGTGCCGGCGCCGATGATGGGGGAATCGCCGACGCGGCCGTAGCGCTTGTTGGTCATGCCGCCGGTGGAAGTGCCTGCGGCGAGCCGGCCCTTGGCGTCCAGCGCGACGGCGCCGACCGTGCCGAAGTGCTTGGCCGTCTCCACGTCCGTATGCGCCTTCTTGTCGGCTTCCTCCTTCAGCGCCTTCTGCAGCTGTTCCCAGCGCTTCTCGGTGCGGAAATACGACGGATCGACCAGGGTCACGCCCACGCTCTTGGCGAATTCCTCGGCGCCGTCGCCGGTCATCATGACGTGGACGGATTTCTCCATCACCGCGCGGGCCAGCAGGATGGGATTCTTGACCCGGTGCACCCCGGCGATGGCGCCGGCGCGCTGGGTGGCGCCGTCCATCACCGCGGCATCGAGTTCGTTCTTGCCGTCATGAGTGAACACCGCGCCGCGGCCGGCGTTGAACATGGGCGCGTCTTCCAGCACGGTGATCGCCGCAGCGACCGCGTCCAGCGCCGGCTTGCCGGCGCTGAGCTGGGCATGGCCGGCGCGCAGGGCTTCTTCCATCGCCGTGCGCGCGGCCTTGTCGTCTTCCGGCGTCATGCCGGCGCGCACCACGCCCGCGCCGCCGTGGATGACCAGCACGGTCTTCGCCGCGGGCGCGGCGGGTTCGGCCGCGCCGGCCAGCGTGGCGGCGGCCAGCAGCGGAGCCGCGACGATGCCGCAAAGTGTATTTTTCATGATCCAGGCTCCGATGGTGAGGTTGCGGTGGCGGGTTTTCAGGGCTTGGCGGCCGCGCTGTCGCGCCGCACGAGGCGCCCGGCTTCCACGTCGTACAGGGCGCTGAAGGCCGGGCGCTCCACGCGGAAGTCTTTCATATGCAGCAAGCTGCCGGTACCCAGGCCGGTGACGGGCACGTTGCGGAAGGTCAGCGGCTGGCCCGGTGCGTACACCTGGGCCTGGCCGCGCGGCTGGAACAGCCAGGCGTAGCCGCCGTTGCCGCTGAACACCCGCGCGGTGCCGTCGCCGTCCACGCACAATGCGGTGTATTCGTCGATGCCCAGGCCGACGAGGTCGCTGCGGCTGTGCTCCCTGGCCAGGCGCGCGAGCATCGCGATCAGCCGTCCCTGGCGCTCGCGCTTGTCGAAATGGCTGTCGGTGATGACCCGGCGCAGCGGCACGAAGTGGAGGAAATCCTCGACCAGGGTCAGCTGCGGGCCGGTCGGGTCCTTCAGTGCATCGGCCGAGACCAGGCTGCCGCCGTCCATGGCGCCGTAGGAGTATTCGCCGAGTATGGCCAGCCCGGCGCTGGTGCCGCCCAGCGGCTTGCCCTTGCGCACGTGTTCGTCGAGCAGGCGGTTCAGCGGCGTGCCCTGCCAGAATCGCACATAGTTGGACTGGTCGCCGCCGGCCAGGAAGATGCCGTCGGCCTTGGCCACGATGTCGAGCACGGCCGGATCGCTGGCCGCGCGGCGGTCGCTGAAGACGATGGTCTGCGCCGCGGTGATGCCGCCGATGTCGTTGAAAAATTCATTCTGCGCTTCAACCGTGCCGGAGGCGCGCAGGATCACGATGCGGCCGTTGCCGGCGCGCTGGATCAGCCAGCGGAAGGCGTCGTACGGCCAGTCGCCGCCGCCGACCAGCATCAGCCCCGGCGCGGTCTTGCCCGGCGCGGCCTTGGCCACGTCGCCGATCTCGAAATACTGATAGCCCTCGCGCGCAGCCGGCGCGGGCGCATCGGCCAGCGCAGCGCCCGATCCGATCAAACCCACGCACAGCAGCGCGCTGTGCAGAAAACCCATCAACGACGAACGCATCCGCTACTCCTCCGGTTGGAGCCCGGCTCCAGGAAAGGTACGCCCGGCGCGCGCGGCGGCCGGCGTCGTATCGCCGCGCCTGGCGCGGGCCCGCCCGGAAATGGCGGCCTGCCGTAGGGTCCGGCTGCGGCGTTGGTCCGAAGCCCCTGTAGACGAACGAGCGGCGGCTATCCCTACGGCGCGCCGACCATGCCTATAGACCCATGCGGCCGGCCCGGCTTGGGGTATTGTCGGCGGCATGGATACCACCCTGGACGCCTGGTTCGTCAGCGAAATCCTGGTCCACGAAGCCGCGCTGGTGCAGTACCTGCGCCGCTGCTGGACGCAGCCCGACGAGATCGTCGATCTGCGCCAGGAGGTCTATGTGCGCGTCTACGAGGCCGCCGCCAAGGCGCGTCCGCAGCAGCCCAAGTCCTTCCTGTTCGCCAGTGCCCGCCACCTGATGACCGACCGGCTGCGCCGCAGCCGCGTGGTTTCGATCGAACCGGCGGGTGATTTCGAGTCCTTGAACGTCTTGGTAGACGAGGTTTCGCCGGAACGCCGCTTCGGCGCCCGGCAGATCCTGCGGCGCCTGGCGGCCGCGTTCGACCGGCTGCCCGGCCGCTGCCGCGAAATCGTCTGGCTGCGCCGGGTGGAGGAATTGCCGCAGAAAGAGGTGGCCCTGCGCCTGGGCATCAGCGAGAAGGCAGTGGAAAAGCAGATCGCCAGGGGCATGCGGCTCCTGGCCGAGTATTACCACGGCGACGATGCGGCGCCGTCCGCGCCCCGGCGCGGCGAGACCGCCCGCGCCGCGGAACCGGCGGATTGAAGGAAGCAGGCATGGAAGGTAGCGGGCAAATCGAGCGCAGGGCGGCCGACTGGCTGGCCCGCCGCGACGGCGGCGAATGGTCGCCGGAGGACGCGGCTGCGCTGCAGACCTGGCTGGCGGCGTCGACCGCGCACCGGGTCGCCTTCCTGCGTCTGGAAGCCGCCTGGAATCAGGCCGGCCGGCTCAAGGCGCTGGGCGCCGGCGTCGCCAGCGGCGTGCTGCCGGCGCGCAATCAATGGGCCTGGGCACCGTTTCCGTCCCGCGCCGCCGCGCCGGCACAGGAACCGGAAGAAGAACCTGCCGCGCCCGTGCCCGGCCAGCGCACCCGCCACGGTGCGACCCGCGCGCGCTGGCCGGCCGCCGCCGCGGCCGTGCTGCTGGCGGCCGCTTCGCTATGGGGCTGGCGCCAGTACGAACAGGTGGAGCCCGAGTCCTACCGCACGGGCGTGGGCGACCTGCGCACACTCGCCCTGAGCGACGGCTCGGCCGCTACGCTGAGCAGCGACAGCGCGCTGCAGGTGCGCATGTCGCGGCACGGGCGGCAGCTGGAGCTTGACCGCGGCGAAGCCTATTTCGACGTGGCCAAGGACGCGGCGCGGCCCTTCGCCGTGCGCGCCGGCGAGCACCGCGTCGTCGCCGTGGGCACGCGCTTCGCCGTACGCCGCGACGGCGACGATGTGCGCGTCGTGGTCACCGAAGGCACGGTGCGGCTGGAATCCGATCCGGTCGACGGCCGCAGCCAGCCGGTCAGCCTGCTGCCCGCCGGCAGCATCGCCGTGGCCAACCGCAACGGCGTGCTGGTGCGCAACGGCGCGGTCGCCGATGCGGAGCGCCAGATCGACTGGCGCCGCGGCTACGTGGTGTTCCTGGATACGCCGCTGGCCACCGCGGCGGCCGAATTCAACCGTTACACCACGCGGCCCATCGTGCTCGCCGACGCCGCCGCGGCGCAGCTGCGCATCGGCGGCAGTTTCCGCTGGTCCAACAGCGAAGTCTTCGTCAGCCTGCTGGAACAGGCGCTGCCGGTACGCGCCGAGCGCGAGAACGACCGCATCGTGCTGCGCAGCCGCGAGCAGTAACCAGGAAGATCCGGGCAGGCGTCCGCAGCGCCGCGCTTGCGCGCGCGCATGTCGTCCCGTCGGATGCCTGCTGCGCAAGCGCCTGGCGAGGTTCTGACCCAAGTTCGCCCCGGAACCCGGTTCCACACTCCGACGTATCCAGCGGCCGTCCGGGCGGCGCGCTGAAAACGGCGGCGGGATTTCGTCGCCTCGTTCGTCTTGACCCCGCGGGCGCGGGTGCGCCCATAGCCTCCGGGGGAATCCGATGCAGCGTGGCATGCGTGTGTTGTTGCTGACTTTGGCCTGTAGCGCTGCGCTCGCAGCCCAGGCGCAGACGGGCGGCGTGGAGAAGATAGACATTCCGCCCGGCGACCTGGTCACCGCGCTGGATGCGCTGGCGCGCCAGTCCGGCGCCCAGTTCGTGTATTCCGCCGACGAACTCAAGGGCCTGCGCACCCAGGGCGCCCAGGGCAGCATGAGCGCCGACGCCGCGCTGGAACGCCTGCTGCGCGGCAGCGGCCACAGCGTGCGGCGCGATGCCTCCGGCGCCATGGTCATCGTCAAGGATCCCGCACCGCCGCCGCCGCGCAGCGAAGCCGATGCGCCGGCCGCGGCCGAGCGCCCGGTGGTGGAACTGGAAAGCGTGCAGGTCACCGGTTCGCGCATACCGCGCGCGCAGATCGAGGGTCCGGCGCCGGTCAGCGTGATCACCGCCGAGGAGATCAAGGCCAGCGGCTTCACCAGCGTACCCGACGTACTGCGCGCGATGACCCAGAACGGCGGCGAGACGCAGAGCCAGCAATCGGCCAGCGGCGCGGACTTCTCGCCCGGCGCGCAGCAGGTGGACCTGCGCGGGCTCGGCCCCAACCACACCCTGGTCCTGGTCAACGGCCGCCGCATCGCCGACTTTCCGATGCCGTTCAAGGGCCGCAGCAACTTCACCGACATCTCGAACATTCCGCTGGGCATGGTTGAGCGCATCGAGATCCTGACCGGCAGCGCCTCGGCCATCTACGGCTCGGACGCGATCTCCGGCGTGGTCAATTTCATCCTCAAGGACAAGGCCGACGGCACCACGGTCGACCTGCGCCTGGGCGACACCACGCGCGGCGGCGGCGAGTCGTATCACCTGAACCTCTCCAGCGGTTTCAGCAGCGACAATTTCAACGCGATCTACGGCGTGGAACTGCTGTCGCAGCGGCCGCTGTGGGCCTACGAACGCAAGATCCAGGATTCGACACGGGACGCGCCCACCGCACGCACCCGCGTCGCCCGCCGCGCCTTCCTGCGCACCAACTGGTATGACGAATACCTCGATCCCGGCGCCGACACCTGCGCCGCGCTGGGCGGCCTCAACGACGGCACCACCTATCACGCCTCGCGCCCGGGCTGGGGCGTGGACGGCGAACCAGGCTATTACTGCGGCAGCGACAATTCCATCGGCTACGGCACCATCATCAGCAAGCGCAAAGGCGCCAACGGCTACGCCTCGCTGGGCTACCGCTTCGACAACGACATGCAGTGGTTCGCCGACGTGCAGGCCGGCTACCACGAACTGGAAATGTTCCGCGACGTGAGCCAGTGGAGCTACATGGCTCCCGACGGCAACGAGGAAGGCTATTTCTACAACCAGGCCACCGAGCAGGTGGAATACTGGCAGCGCCAGTTCTCGCCCGAGGAAATGGGCGGCCTGAATCGCGGCATGATCAAGAACCAGCAGAAGACCTTCAGCCTCACCACCGGCCTCAAGGGCCAGTTTGGCGAGGCCTGGTCCTGGGAAACAGCGCTGAGCCATTCGCAGTACCAGTCCGAAATCAGCTGGCCGCAGATCGTGGCCGAGCGCGCCAACAACCTGTTCCTGGGCCCGCAGCTCGGCGTCGATGAAGACGGCTTCCCGATTTTCAACGCCGACCCGGCGCGCCTGTACCGACCGCTGAGCCGCGCCGAATACGATTCCATTGCCGCGCGCACCACGTACCACCCGCGCTCGCGCACCGACACACTGTCGTTCACGCTGACCAATACCGAACTGTTCTCCCTGCCCGCCGGCGATGCCGGCTTCGCCGCGACCGTGGAAGCGGGCGACCAGTCCTACGATCTCAACCCGGACCCGCTGGCCACGCAGTACTACTACTACAGCTGGCGCGACTCCGACGGCAGCGGCAGCCGCAACCGCTGGGCCACCGCGGCCGAGCTGCGCCTGCCGCTGCTGGAATCCCTCAGCCTGAGCACCGCCGCGCGCTACGACCAGTACCGCTACGACGGCCACTCGGTGGACAAGCCGACCTGGAGCACCGGCCTGGAATGGCGCCCGCTGGATTCGCTGCTGGTGCGCGGCTCCTACGGCACCGCGTTCCGCGCGCCGGACCTGCACTACGTATTCTCCGGCGAAGGCAACCTGGAATCCTCCGGCGTGGACTACTACCGCTGCCGCACCGAGGAACCCGACAGCGACATCAGCGACTGCTCCTACGGCGACGAAGGCGTCATCGTCACCCGCGCCGGCAACCGCCGCCTCAAGCCCGAGACCAGCAAGGCCTATACCGTGGGCTTCGTCTGGTCGCCGCTGGAAAGCCTGGATTTCTCGCTGGACTATTTCAACATCGACATGCGCAACCAGGTGCAGGACCTGCGCATCGACGGCGTACTGCAGGACGAAGCCAGCTGCCGCATCGGCCGCCGCGTCGACGGCACCGCGGTCGACCCCAACTCGCCCACCTGCCTGGACGCCTACGCCCGCGTGCGCCGCTCCAACGACGGCAGCCTGTACGGCGTCTTCGTCAACCCGATCAACATTGCGCGCGAACGCACCAGCGGCATCGACTTCAGCACGCACTACAAGCTGGACACCGCCATCGGCCTGTTCCGCCTCAGCGGCAACTACACCTGGGTGGACAAGCACGAAAGCCAGCAGTACAGCGGCGACCTCACCGAAGACCAGTTCGCCGTCAACAGCGGCTTCGACATCCCGCGCACCAAGGCCAGCGCCAGCGTCACCTGGGAACGCAAGCAGTGGAGCGCCACCCTGCACGGCGAACGCCTGGGCCGCCTGCCCAATTCGGATTCCTACAGCCAGTCCTACGACCCGGAAGACGGCGGCAGCCCGTGGATAGGCGCCACCTACCGCTACAACGCCTCGGTGCAATACCGCTTCACCGACCACGCCCAGCTGTCCCTGTCCGTCACCAACCTGTTCAACAAGATGCCGCCCAAGGACCCGACCGCCACCGGCTATCCGTACTACGACATCTCCTGGTTCGACGCGGTCGGACGGCAGGTGTATCTGCAGTACACGATGAAGTTTGGGGGGAAGGCGCTCTAAGCGCCCCGAGGTAACGCCGAGCAGCCGGTTTTCCGCGGAAAGCCGGCTGTCTGCGCAAAACCGGCATTCATTGCGTCCCACTCTGCGCAGAGCCGTATCGTGATACGGACCTGCGCCACGAACGCCGGCATTGCGCCGGCGTTGCATTTCACTCGCCAGTATCAGTTGGGCCTGGGAGCCTGCTTTTCATCGCCGACCCGGCTTCGCCAACATACCAACCGCACGTCGTCCGGCGTCAGCTTGGCCTCGCTGTAAGTTAACCTGTCCTCATTGCGACAGCAGACATAATCTTTATAGACGGTCTTGAATAAGTCACCGCGACTAGCACTGCTACTTCCTGCGCTACTGGCCTCAACGGCAGCGCAGGCGCTGAGCGCGACTGCGCCGCAGTTGGCCAGTCGAGCCCCACACGGCGACCCCACGTATGGCCCTTGCGGCTTTCCCAAACTTTCCAGCAATGGTCAGTTTATCGCGTTCAGTTGCGCTTCCGACGACCTGCTAGCCGGCGACACCAACGAGCGCTATGACGTCTTTTTGCTCAACCGGCGAACCAGCGTACTGCAGCGCGTCAGCCTTAACGCGGCCAATACCGAACAGAGAAATCATGCCGATGTGGGCTTCCCATCGACTGATGGCAGCCAGGTCGTATTTCTGGGCCAAGGCATGTTTCATCCGGATGTAAGAGGTGATGAAAATCCCAACGGTGATGCGACGGTCGCGAATGTTTTCCTCAGGAACCTCACGGTGCCCAGTACTGAGATGCTGAGTCGCGGCGCCGATGGCGGGGGCAATCCCGGAGGGCGCACTGCGCTGCTTCAGGCTGCAAACCTTCGCCGGCAAGAGGTACTGTTTTCGAGTAGCGGCAATTTTCTCGCCAGTGCCCCACAGATCCTGAATGATGCACAGCTGTTTGCACGCAGCTGGCGAACTGGCCAGATTGAACTGATTTCCGCGCGCCCGGATGGACAGATCAGTCAGCGGAGCGCCGGCAACGCCAGTTGGTCGGGTGACGGCCGCTTTGTGGTGTTCCAGAGCAATGCCGCCGACCTGACGCACGATAACCCGCTGGAGCATCGACAGCTGTTTTTGCGCGACCGGTTGGCAGGTACTACGCAGCGGCTTACACGGCCCTGGAACGGCGGCGAGTTTCCTACCGGTTCAATCTTCTACGGCAAACCCTCACTCAGCCATGATGGCAGGTACATCGTGTTCATGGCAGGGCTGGTAGATGGCATTACACCTGATGATAATCCTGGCGTAAGCGATATCTATCTGTTTGACCGGCACACTCGGACAACACAGCTAGTCACACGTAGCCGTGACAATGTTGCCTCCGATGGCTGGGCGTACTCCCCGGATATCAGCAACGATGGCCGCGTTGTTGCCTATTTCTCGCGCGCCACCAATATGCTTCCGGGCATATCGAGCACACCGGCCGTCTATGTCGAGGATCGTCTTACCGGTGAATTGATCGCCGTCTCCTCTACGCTGGCGCCACCGTTCGGCAACTTCGTTCCTCAGATTGACCTGTCGGAAGATGGCCGCAAACTGGCCTTCAGCTGGCAAGCCGACGACACAGCGGACCCGTCGCTCCGTCGCAGGTACCTGATCTATGTCGTGGATCTTAATGGCCTGGAGCCGCCGGCTTCTAGGGCAGCAGCTGTTCCAAGCACTTCGCCCAGAGCCTTGCTTGTTATTGCCAGCCTGCTGGCTGCTGTTTCCCTCTGCGTATTGGCTGAACGCCGTCGCGGCGGCCGATTGGCCCGACGCCAATCTGACGGGTAGAGTGCGCGCACCGACTGGCTAAAGAGGCCAGGGTAGCTAGGAAATCAGTCGATGCGACGGCCAGAGCAAAGCTCGCCGCTCCGCACACCCCACCCGCACGGCATCCGACGTCAGCTTGGCCTCGCTGTAGGTTAACCTGACCCTGTTGGTTGCATCACGGCGTAGGCGTGAATCGCAACGGCGAAGCACCCGCCCAACAGATGCAGCCGTTCGCGAATCCAGTTTTCCGGTGCTCGAAATCGAGCCGGTCAACTCGTCGTTTCTCATGGAAATGCGCAGCGGACATACCGCTGGACGCAGCAATGGCGTCCTTCAGCGCCTTCCGGCGAGACGATTTGAGCGCGTGAGCGAGCCATGGGGCCAGCATGGCTGACCTGCAGGCCGGCAGCGACAGAAAGGCCGCGGGAAGCTATCGGAAAATTCTGGAGTATGGGTGTCCAGATGCTGCTCGAAAGCTTCGTGGCTAGCGCCTTAGCTTTCAGGAGCCAGAACCTCTCGGGGCTGGCCTGAGCTGGGCGAGCTTTCGAGAAGCACTTTCTATTCGAGCGGTCTTGGCATCCTTGACTGCCTTCGGTGAATGCTGATCGTCGAGAACCGCCCGCTTGGCATAGTGGAGCGCTTCGGCGATTACTTCGATCTCATCTTCTGTCAAGCCAATCATGAGGGAACCTCCGTAGACTGCCCCCGGCTCACGAAGCCGATCCGGCCGGGCTGTCGCTGAATAGTATAGGCGTGGCGCGGGCGAAGCTTTCCGGTCGCATCCCGAGACGCGCCAGGCGCCCCCCCGCGTCTGCCGGCATGCGGCCATGCATGGCTGACTTGCAGGCCGGCAGCGACGGAAAGTTCACGGGAAAGCTGTCGGAAAATTCTGGTGGGTGTCCCAGATGCTTGTGGAAAATTCTGGAGTGTGGGAGTCCCAGAAGATGCGTCACTTAGCAAAGGAGAATAGCAACCCACTCGAGCGGCCCATACCCGGGCGAAATGGGGCGATCCTCAACGGGCCGCTGGCGGCCACGATATCGCCCCACACTGCCATTCACGAGAAATCACAAGATCTCTCGCCACCCTCACCGCAATCGAGAAAATTTCTAGCAGCTGCAGCTGCATTTTTTTCATTCGCACCGAACATCTGAGCGATACAAATCGGTGATAGGATCAAACAGCCGAAAAGCTAAGAAAGGTCTGAACAAGCCTCGAAAGTTGCCTGTCTAAAGGGTCTGCCGACCTGACGAAGGCAATGAAATCGACGCGGAACTCGAAAACAGCCTTGCACAGGCCGCAAACAGCGGCCTTGGTGCCGCATTAGGCGGCCTTCAGACGCAACTCTCCCGTCATCGCCAATAGCCGCTTGCGCGCCATCCACAGGTTCGACAGAAGCAAATCTCTGGGACACCCACCGCAAATCTCTGGGACACCCACAGTCCTGAGCGGTTTGAATGCTTTCCGCGCATTTCCTGTCACCGTAGACCTGAAACTCAGCGCCAGAACAGAACAGCCCGGGCGCAGCATCGAGACGCCACAAAATGTGGCATCAAACTCTCGTGTCCGACAAGCGTCGAAGACAACCTATCAAAGACTTCTACTCCGGCGGAACGCCGGATTGCCTTGCTAAATAGCCGCACCAGCCTAGCTCAGCCGCCAAGCCAGCCGGATGCCCTGCAACCAACGCTGGCCTATTCGCGCGGCGAGGTCAATCAAATCCTGGGCGCCGCCTGCGGCGCGTGCCCAGCCGCCGCGGTAGCTGCTTACTCGCATCGCCCACCGCCGGGCATCCCTGTCGATGACAGCGAGGATTGCAGGAGCGCCTTCAGCGATCCTGCCACGCTTGCCGGGCGCCAGCGCTCTGCCAGTCCAGTCAAGGATCTGCAGATAGTCGGCTGTACTGATGGACAAAGAGGCCGGCAATGTTCCCGCAACGGGACGCAGGAGTTCGGCCGGCGGCAATCCATGACGCACCAGATCAATCCGTTCGCTGGCGCTGGTATGTGCGGTTGCATCCAGCGTGTCCACGACACCGGCACGGATGGGGTTCAGATCAACATAGGCCATGGCGGCGAGCACAGCCCGTTCGTCACAGAGGAGCTGGCATCGGAAACGGCCCTCCCAGAAGCGTCCCGTACAGTGGTCTTCTCGATTGGCACGTCGCGCAATCGGCTCGGCCAGGCACCGCATGAACCAGGACAAGCTGCCTAACCGGGTACGTACCAAGGCGAGCCGCCCGGGATCGGCGAGCAGTGCCTGCCGCTTCAGTGCTCTTGCACTGTCCGAATCCTCGCGTGGCGGAAACAACCGGATCCAGTGCGACGCCGTTTCCTCGTCACTCCACGCCGCCGAAACAGTGGCATTGAACTGCAGGACAATGTGCAGATGATTGCTCATCACGGCGTAGGCGTGAATCGCAACGGCAAAGCACTCGCCTAGCAGATGCAGCCGTTCGCGAACCCAGTTTTTCCGGTGCTCGAAATCGCGCCCTGTCAACGCGTCGCTTCCGCATAGAAATGCGCGGCGGACACACCGCTGGACGCAGTGATAGCATCCTTCAGCACCTTCCGGCGAAACGATTTGAGCACGTGGGCGAGCCATGGAGCCAGCATGGCTGACTCTCAGGCCGGCAGCGACAGAAATTCCGCGGGAAAGCCGTCGGAGAATTCTGGACTGTGGGTGTCCCAGACGCTGCTCTCTCACGACTTATCCATTGACCGCCGCCTAGTGATGAAGTCAACTAGGAGCTGCTGATCGTCCGACTATAGGACATTCAAGATGCTCTACAGGAGAGTCCGATGTCCGTAAATATCATTAGTGTATTCAATAACAAAGGTGGCGTTGGCAAGACTACACTTACCTTTCACCTTGCTCACGCCCTAGCAGCACTGGGAAAAAAGGTTCTCCTTGTCGACCTGGACCCGCAGTGCAATTTAACAATTTACAGCAAACCCGTAGAGGAAATTCAAGATCTATGGGACGCTGAAGTTTCATACATTGACGAACCTGGCTACGGAGAAACACGAAAAAGAGTATCGTTGCGTGACTTTAATGCACTTTGCTCAAAACCCCGCACCATCCATTTCTTACTAAAACCGACAGAAGAGGGTACGGGCGAACTTGATACGCTCCCCCCACCTTATAGATTATCAAACAATCTCGACCTCATTCCCGGGCGATTGACGCTCCACATGTATGAGGAGATGGTCGCGAGGCGATGGAGCGAGGCCTTCGTTGGGCAGCCGCTTGCTATACGCACCCTAAGCGAGATTCGCCGCCTCATCTCTGCTTATGCAGATCAGCATGGCTATGAGTTCGCCATTGTGGATACTTCTCCGAGCCTTGGCCCGCTCAACAAGGTCATCCTGAGTACCGTTGACGCCTTTCTGATCCCCTGCGCACCTGACCTTTTCAGCCTCTACGGCATACGCAATATTGGCAAC
Source organism: Tahibacter harae (assembly GCF_024437735.1). Lineage (GTDB taxonomy): Bacteria > Pseudomonadota > Gammaproteobacteria > Xanthomonadales > Rhodanobacteraceae > Tahibacter > Tahibacter harae. The sequence goes on from NZ_JANFQO010000031.1 coordinate 13,012, forward strand.
TCCCTAAGCCGCTGGCGCACAGAGTTGAAAACACTGTACAGCCTCATAGCCCCCAGCCGGAGACCAAATCTCCCGACAAATTTTGTTCGCTTTTTGGGCTATACAATTTACAACGCAAAACTTCGCACAGGGTCCTCAAAATGGGACATGGCAATAGCGCACTATAACTATGCGAAGCAGATACCTGACGTCATTTCCGACCACATTCCCGACGAACTAAGCGCAGGCATTGCGAAGAAGAAACTAAAGCTCCCGATTGGCGGTACTGCTGTGATGCATTCTCACAACACCTATCCCACGCATGCGCAGAAGTACCATACCCCGATGTGGGCTCTTCCAAGTCACCCAAGACTTGAAGCAGAAGACCAGCCCACCATCAGAGGAAACACTCCTAGATATAAGCAAACTAAAGCAGCCTACGAGGCGTTCGCAATTGATATGCTCGATCGCCTTGAACTATCAGAAGGAGGCTGAGTCGTGACCAAGGACGCAGAAAAGAAACCTGGCCGAATTCGCCAGAAATCACCAACCGAGAGACAAGTCAGCGATCTCGTAGCTCACTTCGAAGCAAGACGCGACCAGTTCGAATTGTTTCGAAGACAAGTTGTCGATTTTTTTTCTGCACAAAAACGATTTACATCACCCCCTCTTCCTCTGATTCACTCGGTGAAGTCGCGCCTGAAAGATTCGGGTCATCTGAAAGAGAAAATTCGACGCAAATGGCAGGATGGCGCAATAACGAAAGACACATTATTTAGTCGAATCACTGACTTAGCTGGCGTCCGAGTAATACATCTCTACTCACAACAATTCCCATCAATTCACCGAGCGATCCACCAACATGTGGACGCAGGGGCATGGTCGCTGCATGAGCCCCCGATAGCTTACAGTTGGGATCCGGAAGCAAGCAGCTTCTTCAGGGATTTGGGGCTGGCCGCCGAACAACGCGACTCGTATTACACCAGCATTCATTACGTTGTTAAACCGCAGAGCAGTTCTCAGCTCTGTTGTGAGATTCAGGTCAGAACACTATTTGAGGAGGCATGGGGCGAAATCGACCACGCACTCAACTATCCTGAAAAGACTTCGCTGCTACCATGCAGGGAACAGTTAAGAGTGCTTGCCAAACTTGCTTCAACTGGAACCCGACTTGCTGATTCAATATTTGCAGCAGCAGCAGACATGGGGAAATCGTTCATAAGCAACGAATAGCGCGTTTCGCATCACAACAAACTAAAAATACACACCTTCTGACGTGACGCGAATAGCATTTCAAGTGTGAGAAGCCTAATTGGCATAAGTTAGTTTTACCCCTGAATTTCGGACACTCATTTAAGCGGCGCGCGCTCTCGAACTGCTTTGGGCTGAGGTAGCCCAGCGTCGAGTGAAAGCGGTTTTGAGTGTAATCAACTTCGATGTAACCGAACAACGACAACGGGGCTAGGTTAACTTCCTCCGACGCAGCGGCCGTAGCAGACACACGCCGATTCGCCTATCCGCGCATAGTCCGGTGCCGACTTGGCTTTGCTGCAAGCCAACCTGATCCCGCTAGTCCGGCAACCTCACGCTGGACTTCGTCTAGCTACCTTTCCAATCTCGACTTCTCAGCACCGCCTACTCCACAGAGAGAGACGGGCGCAACCGAACGAGTAACCAAGAAATGATCAACTAAGCGCACGCCGATGTAGTCCAAAGCTTGGCGAAGCTCCGCCGTCAACCCGACATCATCCTTTGACGGAACAGCCCAGTTTGACGGGTGATTGTGCGCAAACGCCACAGCTGATGCATTGGCGTCCAGTGCGGCACGCAATACCTCCCGGATCGGAACGAAAGTCCAGTCGATAGTGCCTTTAAACATTTCCTCAAAAGCAATCAGGCGCAGATGGTTGTCCAGCCACGCCGCAGCGAATACCTCGTGGTCGTATTCAGCGAGCTTCAGGCGAAACCAGTCACCAAGTACACGGGGGCTATTTAGCACGATCCCGGGCTTGCGAGCCCTGAGTTCCAGAGACCGAAGCGCTCGGGCTACCAAGCGCTGATGCCGTGTCTCGGCATCAAACGCTTTGTTCTTGGCGATACCCCGTACGTTGGCCATGAGAGCCTTCCTTGGCATCGAGCTTCCTGTCGCCAAGTATACGAAACATAGCACTTTAGTCAATGAAACAGAGACGACAATTTCAGGGCTTCTCGCGAAACTTCGGCCATGGATACTTTCGGCAGCCGAATGAAAGCCTTGCGCAGCGAGCGCGGCCTCACGCAGGAAGACTTAGCACATGAGGTCGGCGTCACGAAGGGCGCAATTTCCCAGTGGGAACGCGATGGCACGGAACCGAATTTCGCAGCATTGGCGGTCATCGCCCGGACACTCGGGGTTTCCCTCGACGGACTGATCCTCGGTCCGGCCGCTACTTTCACGGCCGAAGCCAGCCTGACAACCAAGGAAGCTGAGCTGCTCGCCCTGTTCCGCAGCCTATCCGCCAAGAAGCGCACCGCTCTCCTTGTCCTGCTGGATCTTTAAGCGTCTTCTCGGACCGCGGGCGCCGTAGGAATTTTCCGATGCCCACTCTGGAGTTTCCTTAGGAAAGGTCTGAACAAGCCTCGAAAGTTGCCTGCCTAAAGGGTCTGCCGACCTGACGAAGGCAATGAAATCGACGCGGAACTCGAAAACAGCCTTGCACAGGCCGCAAACAGCGGCCTTGGTGCCGCATTAGGCGGCCTTCAGACGCAACTCTCCCGTCATCGCCAATAGCCGCTTGCGCGCCATCCACAGGTTCGACAGCGCGAACAACGTCAGGATCTGGCCCGTATTCTTCGCCAGTCCTTTGAAGCGTACTTTCACATAGCCGAACTGGCATTTCAGCACACGGAACGGGTGCTCAACGCGAGCGCGGATGCCTGCCTTGCGCTTCTCTTCCTTCTCGATCTCACGTTTCTTGTCACCCCCCGGCAACGCTTTCACGCTGCCGCGCTTTCGGGCAATCTGCCAATCCAGGCCTTTGCGTGCGGTGCGCTTATCGGCACCCGTGTAGCCCGCATCGGCGTGCACTACCGACTCCTTGCCGTGCAGCAGGTAGTCCGCTTCGTTGACATCCGCCTCATTGGCGGGCGTCGTCGTCACCGTGTGCACCAATCCCGAATCGACATCCACGCCGATATGCGCCTTCATGCCGAAGTACCACTGCTCGCCTTTCTTGGTCTGATGCATTTCCGGATCGCGCTCCCCGTCCGCATTCTTCGTCGAACTCGGTGCTGCGATGATCGCCGCATCCACGATCGTTCCACGCTTGAGCATCAATCCTTTACGCGACAGATACCCGTTGACCCGTGCCAGAATGTCGGCACCCAGCTCGTAGGTTTCCAGCAGCCGCCGGAAGTTCAGGATCGTTGTCTCGTCGGGGATCGGCTTCGTCAAGGACAAGCCGGCGAACTGACGCATCGACGCGATCTCGTACAGCGACTCCTCCATCGCCGGGTCGCTCAGACCGAACCAGTTCTGCATCAGGTGTACCTTCAGCATCACTTTCAGAGGATAGGGCGGCCGGCCGTTACCCGCCTTCGGATAGAACGGCTCGATCAGGTTCAGCAGGATCGTCCACGGAATCACCTGCTCCATCTCTGCCAGGAACGTTTCCCGGCGTGTACGCTTGCGCTTGCTCGCATATTCGCCGTCACCGAAGCTCATCTGGTCCATCGCCTGCGTTCCTGCCTGGGGTTGGGCTATCTCAGCACATTTAGGCAGGCTTGTTCAGACCTTCCTTAGCCTGCAGCAACCGCAATGCCGCTAGCCTTTCCTGCAGCGACCACACCCCGGATTCAAGCAGCGAGGAGTGAAAGCCGGTCGGACATTTGCGCTCGTGGTCGGCACTGTCCGGCTGGCGCCAAGAGCTTTTCGGGGCCGCCGAACCGCCCTTCCGTTCGCCGTCATTCCCTATCAGGAAACGCTTTTTTGGACTCCGCAGACGCGAAAAGCGCTTCCCGTCGGGCTATTTGCCTTGTGGTCGACACTTTCCGGCTATCCCGAGGGGCTTTTTGCCTCTCCGTTGACGCTTTTTTGCCCAACGGAAGCGCTTTCCGGGTTTCCTGAGGCGCTCAAAGCCTCTCCACTCGGGCTTTTTGGCCATCCGCCAGCACTTTCAGCGCCTCGATTGACGCTTTTTTGCTCAACGGAGCGGCTCTCGCGCTATCCCTCGGCGCTTTTTCCGCCAACGCAAGGGCTTTCCGGGTATCCGCTGGCGCTCCGTTCAACGCCGCACCGCCAGTACGCCATCCAGCGCCAACTGCGCCTTGAACCCCGCCTTTTCCAGCCGCTTTTCCACTTCCCGCGGCACATCGCGTCCGCTGGTCAGTTTGTTCGGCCTGCCGGTGTAGTGGAACAAGCGGCCGCCGCGGCGCAGGACGCGGGCGAGGTGGTCGTAGAAGGTTTGCGAATAGAGTTCGCCGGCGATGCCGAAGCGGGGTGGGTCGTGCAGCAGGGCGTCTACGCTGGCGTCGGCAATTTGGAGGATGGCCTGGGAGATATCGGCGTGGGTGAGTTGCAGGCGGCCGCTGCTGGATGGCGCGTCCGGATCGGGCGACCACGGGTTTAATGTGCGCAGCCAGAGGACGTCAGGATTTTTCTCGAAGGAGAGAATGCGCGCGGCTTGCGCTTCGAGGCAGCAGGCGGCGAAGTAGCCCAGGCCGCCGCAGGTGTCGAGTACGGTCTTGCCGCGCGGCTCGATCAGGGCGACCTTGCGGCGCGCGTCCTCGAACGGGGATTCCCTGGACGTCGGCAGCATCTTGATGCCGTCGATCTCGAAGGTGGGTGCGCCCCATTCGGTAGGCACCAGCTTGATCAGCGAACCGGAGAAGCGTGCGGCGGGCGAGAAATCCTCACCATCCCAGTAGTAGAGAGTGCGGTCTTTCAGTGCCGGCGGATAGGGATAGCGGCGCTCATGCCAGTGCCAGCCGTCCGCGTCCAGTCGCGCTTCGCCTTGCGAGCGTTCCAGATCCAGCGAACCGCTCCAGTTTTCGGCACCGGCTTGGCGCGCAGCGAGCAGCGCCTTGGCGCTGGCCTGGGTGAGCAAAGGGCCGGTGTAGTGCGTCACTGGAAAACTCCCGCGAAATAGGCTGACCGACCCCGCATTGAAGCCGACGCATCGCCAGTATCTGTACCATCATGCGCACGGCCGGCACTTGCCCAGTCCTGCGCCGGGGCGACGCTTTCGCGCAACGCCCGGCATGCCGGCAACATCGGGCAGCGAAGCATCAACGCGCACCGCTCGCGCGGCTCACTTCGCCCGCTCGAATTCCACAAATTCAAAACCTGCCGCATGCCGCGCATCGGCCGGATGCGCAATGCGCGAGACTTCGCGCCAGTGCGTCGGATCCAGCGGCGGGAACCAGGTATCCGCATCCGCTACCTGCGTATCCACTTCGGTCAGATACAAGCGCTGCGCCTCGGCCAAGGTCAGGCGATAGACCTCGCCGCCGCCGACCACCATCAGCTCATCGCCGCCGGCAGCGGCAATGCGTTGCTGCGCTTCGGCCACGGATGCAACCGTTTCCTGACCTGCGAACGGCGCGGCAGCGCTGCGCGTAAGCACGAGATTGCGCCGCCCCGGCAAGGCGCGGCCTATGGAAAGCGCCGTCTTGCGTCCCATCAGCACGGGCTTGCCCAGGGTCACGCGCTTGAAGTGCGCCAGATCATCGGGCAGATGCCAGGGCATGGCGCCAGCTCGGCCTATGGCGTGGTTGCGATCCAGCGCCACGACCAGGCTCAGGCGCACCGCCGCGGCGTTCATACCGCGACCTGGCCCTTGATCGCGGCGTGGGACTGGTAATCCTCGATCACGATGTCTTCGTAGCGGAAGTCGAACAGCGAGCGCACCTGCGGATTCAGGCGCAGCCGCGGCAGCGGCAGCGGCGCGCGGGTGAGCTGCTCGCGTACCTGGTCCAGATGATTCAGGTACAAGTGCGCATCGCCGAAGGTATGCACGAAATCGCCGGGCTGCAGATCGCACACCTGGGCGATCATGTGGGTCAGCAGCGCATAGCTGGCGATATTGAACGGCACGCCGAGGAAGACATCGGCGGAACGCTGGTAGAGCTGGCAGGACAGTCGGCCGTTGGCCACGTGGAACTGGAACAGCGCGTGGCAGGGCATCAGCGCCATGCGCTCCAGCTCGCCCACGTTCCAGGCGCTGACGACCAGGCGGCGCGAATCCGGGTTGCGCCGGATCTCGTCCACCACCCAGCGGATCTGGTCGATGGTGCGGCCGTCGGCGCCTTCCCAGGCGCGCCACTGCTTGCCGTAGACCGGGCCGAGATTGCCCTCGGCATCGGCCCATTCGTCCCAGATGCTGACCTTGTTGTCGCGCAGGTAAGCGATGTTGGTATCGCCGCGCAGGAACCACAGCAGTTCGTGCACGATGGCGCGCAGGTAGAGTTTCTTGGTCGTGACCAGCGGGAAACCCTGGGCCAGGTCGAAGCGCAGCTGGCGGCCGAACACGCTGAGCGTGCCGGTGCCGGTGCGGTCGTCCTTGCGCACGCCGTGGTCGAGGATGTCCTGGATCAGGTCGAGATAGGCACGCATAGGGCCGGCATGGTAGCCGAGGACGCCGCCCCGGTCAGCCGCCGACAGTGCAGGCAGTCCTACCTGACGCCGTCATGCGCTGGGCTTACACTCGCGCCTCCTACACCATTCCGGAGCGGTACGCCATGGCGCAGTGGTTCTTCAATTACAACGGCCACCAGATCGGTCCGCTGGAGGATGCCGCCGCACGCGAACAGGCCCGGCGCAATACCGGCGGGCATTGCTGGCGCCAGGGTTTCACCGATTGGCTGCCGATTGCCGAAGTGGCCGAACTCAAGGACAGCCTGGCCCCGGCCGCCCCCGCAGCCGCCGCGCCGCCGGTGCTGCGCAAGGCCGGCCAGCGCGGTTCGGACGAGATTGACTACCGCATCTTCGGTTCCGACATGCAGTTCGTCGAAGTGGAGCTGGACCCGGGCGAAAGCGCCATCGCCGAGGCCGGCTCCATGATGTACAAGGAAGCCGTCGTGCAGCTGGACACCGTGTTCGGCGACGGCTCGCAGCAGAACAACAGCAGCGGCTTCATGGGCAAGCTGCTTTCCGCCGGCAAGCGCGTGATTACCGGCGAAAGCCTGTTCACCACCGTATTCACCCACGGCGGCAGCAGCGGCAAGGCCAAGGTCGCGTTCGCGGCGCCCTACCCCGGCACCATCGTGCCGATGAAGCTGAGCGATTTCGGCGGCCGCCTGATCTGCCAGAAAGACAGCTTCCTCTGCGCCGCGCGCGGCGTGTCCATCGGCATCTTCTTCCAGCGCAAGATCCTCACCGGCCTGTTCGGCGGCGAGGGCTTCATCATGCAGAAGCTGGAAGGCGACGGCCTGGCCTTCATCCACGCCGGCGGCACCATCGTCGAACGCCAGCTGGCACCGGGCGAGCGCCTGGACGTGGACACCGGCTGCGTGGTCGCGCTGACCGACGGCGTGGGCTTCGACGTCAAGCCGGTCGGCGGCATCAAGAGCATGCTGTTCGGCGGCGAAGGCCTGTTCCTGGCCACCCTGACCGGGCCGGGCAAGGTCTGGATGCAGTCGCTGCCGTTCTCGCGCATGGCCGGGCGCATGCTGGCCGGCGCCCGCGGCGGCAAGGAGGAGGGTTCCATCCTCGGCGGCCTGGGCGACCTGATCTCCGGAGACCGCAGCTGAGCCAGGCCGCGCCAGGCAGGCCGCGCCGCACGGTGGCGGCGCGCGCTGTTGGCCTGTGTGGCGCAAGCCTGCGTGGCATCGGCCTTTACGGCACGCGCCCGCGCCGCACAGGCCTGCGCGGCGTGCACCCGGGAGCGGCCGCATGAACGTGCGCCGCCCCGAATTCGGCGTCCCCGCGGTCGCGCGCACCCTGGCCTGGCTGCGTTTCTCCGCCGTGATCGGCCAGACCGCGACGGTGCTGTTCGTCACCCGCGGCCTGGGCATTGCGCTGGACCAGCGCCATCTCTATACCGGCATCGCCGCGCTGGGCGTGTTCGCCCTGCTGGTGGCCTGGCGCCTGGGCCGGGACTGGCCGGTGAGCGCGGCCGAGCTGATGTTGCACGTGGCCATAGACACCATCGTGCTCGGTTGGCTGCTCTACCTCACCGGCGGCGCCACCAACCCCTTCGCCGCGCTGCTGCTGATGCCGATTACCCTGGTCGCCACGGCACTGAGCCCGCGCCACGTGATCGCGGTGGCGCTGATGTCGCTGGGCACCTACGTCGTGGTGCTGCGCTGGAACCAGCCGCTGCCGCCCCTGGGCGCCAGCCTGCATGTGCTGGGCATGGCCATGTCCTTCCTCATCAGCGCCGCCCTGCTGGGCTGGTTCATCTCGCGCCTGGCCCTGGTGCTGCGGGACAACCAGGCCCTGGCCCAGCGCATCCGCGAACGCGCCCTGCGCGACGAGGGCATCCTGGCCATCGCCACCCAGGCGGCCGGCGCCGCGCACGAGCTGAACACGCCGCTGTCGACCATGCGCACCCTGATCACCGAGCTGCGCCGCGAACATACCGAAGGCGTGCTGGCCGAGGACCTGGCCCTGCTCGATTCGCAGATCGAACGCTGCCGCGACAGCCTGCGCGAGCTGGTCGCCGTGGGCAAGGCGCAGCTGGCCCAGGCCAGCGAACGGCGCCGGCTCGGCGATTTCGTGGCCGAATGCAGCCACCGCTACGGACTGCTGCGGCCGGAGGTGAGCCTGGCGGTGGAGCTGCCCGAAACCACCGCCGAGCTGGCCCTGAACCTGCCGCCCGGCCTGCGCCACGCCCTGCTCAACCTGCTCAACAACGCTGCCGATGCCTCGCGGGCGAACGGGGCGGACCGCATCGGGCTGCAGGTCAGCCAGGTCGGCGACAGCATCGAATTCCGCGTGCGCGACCAGGGCGCCGGCTTCGCCGCCGGCATGGACGCGGCGCTGGGCAATCCCTTCCACAGCAGCAAGAGCACCGGCCTGGGCATAGGCCTGGCCCTGGCCGATGCCACGGCCGAGCGCCTCGGCGGTACTCTCTATGCGCGCGAAACTGGCGGCGCCGGCGTGGAAACCGTGCTGGCCTTGCCGCTGCGGCCGCTGCTGGCCGACAGCACCCGCGATACCGTTGCCTCCCCTTCACCCGCTGCTGTGGACACTGCTGCGCATGGACAAGCCCGAACGCCTGCTGCTGATCGACGATGACGAAACCTTCGCCCGGGTGCTGGCGCGCGCGCTGGGCGCCCGCGGCTTCCAGGTCAGCGTCGCGCACGACGCGGCCAGCGCGCTGAGCCTGCTGCGGCGCGAACATCCCACGCATGCCGTGCTCGATCTCAAGCTGGGCGCCGACAACGGCCTGACCCTGATCCCGCAGCTGCTGGCCATAGCGCCGCACCTGCGCATCCTGCTGCTGACCGGCTATGCCTCGATCGCGACCGCGGTGGAGGCGATCAAGCGCGGCGCCCACGACTACCTGGCCAAGCCGGTCGACGCTGACGCCATCGTGCGCGCCCTGCGCGACGACGAAGGCGCCGAGCCGGAAGCCGCCGCGCCGGCCGGCGAACATGCGCCGCCGCTGCGCCGGCTGGAGTGGGAACATATCCAGCGCGTGCTGGTCGAGAGCGAGGGCAATATCTCCGAGGCCGCGCGCCGGCTCGGCCTGCACCGCCGCACCCTGCAGCGCAAGCTGGCCAAGCATCCGGTGCGTGAACGCGGCTGAGGCCGCGCGCGACCGCCGCCGGCCGCCGCTCATCCAACCACCGGCCATCCAGCCGTAACACGTATCCAGACAATCTCCAGGCCAGACCGCAACGCTATCCAGGCAGTGCCGTAGCGCCTGTCAACCGAATCTCCGCCGCGGCGTTGGGCTTCCGGGGAGGTTCGCGGCAGGCCGAACCGGAACGACATAACCCAAGGAACCAGGCATGTCCCGCGGCAAGATCATCGTCATCCTCATCGGTGTGGCACTGGCCGGCTTCGTCGGCTACCGCATGTACAGCGGCAGCGGCGGCGGCGCATCCCCGGGCGCCGGCATGCGTCGCGGCGGCGGTGGTGCTGACGCGGATGCCCCCATCCCGGTCACCGCGGTGGCCGCGGCGGTGGAGAACGTGCCGCTCAACCTCGACGCCCTGGGCACGGTGCAGGCGCTCAACACCGTCAGCGTGCGGCCCCAGGTCGGCGGTCAGATCGAGGCCGTACTGTTCCGCGAAGGCCAGGAGATCGCCAAGGACGAGGTGATCGCGCGCATCGACGCCCGCAGCTACCAGGCCCAGCTCGACCAGGCCGTGGCCAAGAAAAAGCAGGACGAGGCCCAGCTCGGCGGCGCGCGTTCCACCCTCAAGCGCTACGAGGAACTGATGCAGAAAAACTTCGTCGCGGCGCAGGACCTGGAAAACCAGCGCCACACCGTGCGCCAGCTCGAAGCCCAGGTCGCCGCCGACGAAGCTGCCATCGCCAATGCCCGGGTGCAACTGGGCTATACCACCATACGCGCGCCCATCGCCGGGCTGGCCGGCATACGCCAGGTCGATGTCGGCAATATCGTGCAGGGCGGGCAGAGCGACGCCATCGTCGTGCTGACCCAGGTGCATCCCATCAATGTGATCTTCACCCTGCCGGAACAGCAGCTGGAGCGGGTGCGCGCGGCCGGGCCGGATCTGAAGGTCAGCGCCCGCGACCGCGCCGACAACCGCGTCGTGGCCGAGGGCCGCCTGAGCGTGATCGACAACCAGATCGACGCGGCCACGGGCTCGTTCAAGCTCAAGGCCGAATTCAGCAACGATGCGAACACCTTGTGGCCGGGCCAGTTCGTCAACGTGCGGCTGGAAGTCGGCGCCCTGGCCAACGCCCTGACCGTGCCCAGCCAGGCGCTGCAGCGCGGCCCCGACGGCGCCTATGTCTACGTGGTGAAAGAGGACTCCACCGTCGCCCTGCAGCCGGTCAAGGCCGGCGCCGAGACGGGCAACGGCAAGACTGTTGTAATGGAAGGCCTGCAGGCCGGCGAGCGCGTGGTCAGCGAAGGCCAGTTCCGCCTCAAGCCCGGTGCCAAGGTGCTGGCCCTGGCCCCGGGCGAGGCACCGCCCGCACCGGCTGCGCCGGCGGCAGGCGAAGCCGGCCAATCCGGCGAAACGCCGCGCCGACGGCGCAGCGGCGGCTGAGCGGACACGCCCATGCACGGCCGCAGCGCTTCAATTCCCCCTCCTCCGGCCCCGCCGGGGACGAGAGCTGGGACGCCCTGCTCCCTCTCCCCCGACCGCGTCGGGGGAGAGGGTTGGGGTGAGGGGGCGACGCGGACGATGGCGGCGCGGCGAGGCTTTCGCCGCGCTATCGGCGCGATTACCGGGGCGAAAAGGCATTTCGTCGTAGTGCGCGCCGGTTCCGCCGAAAACCTGCCGGTGCGGAAAACTGAAACACCGCCCCCTCACCCAACCCTCTCCCCCAAGCGAGCTTGGGGGGTGAGCGGGACGTCGCTCAGAACCGCAGGTTCTGACGTCCCCGAACGCCCAACGGGCCGGAGAGGGCTTGAGCGCAAGCCAGCTGATCGCACCGACGCCCAGCCTCAGCGGAACGAAACGTAATGTCATTTTCCACACTTTTCATCCGCCGCCCCGTCGCCACCTCGCTGCTGATGGCGGCGCTGGTGCTGCTGGGACTGCTGGGCTACCGCAAGCTGCCGGTGTCGGCGCTGCCGGACATCGATGCGCCCAACCTGCAGGTGACCACGCAGTATCCGGGCGCCAGTCCCAGCACCATCGCCGCGCTGGTGACCACGCCGCTGGAGCGCCAGTTCGGCCAGATCTCGGGCCTGACCCTGATGACCTCGGACAGCTCCGCCGGCCTGTCCACCATCAACCTGCAATTCCATGTGGACCGCGATATCGATGCCGCCGCCCAGGACGTGCAGGCCGCGATCAACGCCGCGCGCGGCACCCTGCCCTCAGGCCTGCCGTATCCGCCGGTATACAACAAGGTCAATCCGGCCGATGCGCCGATCATGACCCTGATGCTGTCCTCGCAGACGCTGCCTTTGCGCGAAGTGAACAATTACGCCGACAGCATCCTGGCGCAGAAGCTGTCCCAGGTCAGCGGCGTGGGCCTGGTCAGCATCGCCGGCAATGTGCGGCCGGCGGTGCGCATCCAGGTCAATCCCGGCCAGCTGGCCAACCTGGGCCTGACCATCGAGGACGTGCGCAGCGCGCTGACCCAGCTCAACGTGAACGCGCCCAAGGGTTCGCTCAACGGCACGGTGCAGTCCTTCAGCATAGGCACCAACGACCAGCTGCGCGATGCTGCCGCCTACCGCGACGCCATCATCAGCTGGCGCGACAACGCGGCGGTCCGGCTCAAGGATGTCGCCACCGTCGCCGACGGCGTGGAGAACGACCAGGTCTCGGCCTGGGCCAACGGCAAGCCGGCGGTGCTGCTGGATATCCGCCGCCAGCCCGGCGCGAACATCGTCAGCACCGTGGAACAGGTGCAGGCCATCCTGCCGCAGTTGCGCGCGGTGCTGCCGGCGGGCGTGGAGCTGGACGTGTTCGCCGACCGCACCGTGACCATCCGCGCCTCGGTGCACGATGTGCAGTTCACCCTGGTGCTGACCGTGATCCTGGTGGTCGCGGTGATCTTCGTCTTCCTGCGCCGGCTCTGGGCCACCGTGATTCCCGGCGTGGCCGTGCCACTGTCGCTGCTGGGCACCTTCGCGGTGATGAGCTTCGCCGGTTTCTCGCTGGACAATCTCTCGCTGATGGCGCTCACCGTCGCCACCGGCTTCGTCGTCGACGATGCCATCGTGATGATCGAGAACATCGTGCGCTACCTGGAGAAAGGCCACGACGGACGCAGCGCCGCGGAGATCGGCGCACGCGAGATCGCCTTCACCGTGATCTCGCTGACGGTGTCGCTGATCGCGGTATTCCTGCCGCTGCTGCTGATGCCCGGCGTCACCGGCCGCCTGTTCCACGAATTCGCCTGGGTGCTGACGATTGCGGTGGCGCTGTCGGCCCTGGTCTCGCTGACCCTGACGCCGATGATGTGTGCCTACCTGCTGCGTCCCGGCGAAGTGCACAGCGACGACGAGGAACACGACCGCAGCGGCTTCTACGGCCGCGTGCTGGATGCCTACGACCGCAGCCTGGTCTGGGTGCTGGATCACCCGCGCTTCACCATGGCGGTGGCCGCGGCCTCGGTCGCGCTGACCGCGCTGCTGTACCTGGCCATTCCCAAGGGCCTGCTGCCGGAACAGGACACGGGCCTCATCACCGCGGTGGTCGAGGCCGACGAGAACATCGCCTTCCCGCTGATGCAGCAGCGCGTCGAAGCCGCGGCGCAGGCGCTGCGCGGCGTGCCCGACGTGGCCGGCGTGGCCGCCTTCGTCGGCGCCGGCGCGATCAACCCCACCTTGAACCAGGGCCAGCTCAGCATCGTGCTGAAGCCGCGCGGCCAGCGCCGCGGCCTGGATGCAGTGGTGCCGGCGCTGCAGCAGGCCACCGCGCGCATTCCGGCCATCGCGGTCTATCTCAAGCCGGTGCAGGACGTGGCCCTGGACAGCCGCGTGGGCGCCACCGAATACCAGTACACGCTCAGCGGCGTGGATGCGAACGAGGTCGGCGACGCCGCCGCGCGCATGACCGCGGCGCTGCGCCAGCGCGCCGAGCTGGCCGACGTGGACAACAACCTCGCCAGCAAGGGCCTGCAGCTGCTGCTGAGCATAGACCGCGACCAGGCCAGCCGCCTGGGCGTAGCCATACAGAGCATCGACGACACCTTGTACAGCGCCTTCGGCCAGCGCCAGGTGTCGACCATCTTCACCGAGCTCAATCAGTACCGCGTGGTGCTGGAAGTGGCGCCGCAGTTCCGCAGCAGCGGCGATCTGCTGGACAAGCTCACCGTGCGCGCCAGCGGCGGCGGCGCCGTCGCCGGCAGCAGCGCCGGCAGCGGCACGGTGCCGCTGTCGGCGGTGGCCCGCGGCAGCGTGACCAATGCGCCGCTGGTGATCGCGCACCAGGACCAGCTGCCCGCCGTCACCATCGGCTTCAACACTGCGCCGGGCCATTCGCTGTCGCAGGCAGTGGAGGCGATACGTGCAGTGGAGGCGCAGCTGCGCATTCCTGCCTCGATCCGCACCGGCTTCGTCGGCAAGGCGGCGGAGTTCTCCGCCTCGCAGGCGAACGAGCTGCTGCTGATCCTGGCCGCGGTGCTGGTGATCTACATCGTGCTGGGCGTGCTGTACGAGAGCTACATCCACCCGCTGACGATTCTCTCCACCCTGCCGCCGGCCGGCGTGGGCGCGCTGCTCGCGCTGTACCTGTGCGGCATGAGCCTGTCCATCGACGGCATCGTCGGCATCATCCTGCTCATCGGCATCGTCAAGAAGAACGCGATCATGATGATCGACTTCGCTATCGAAGCGCAGCGCGGCGGCCTGGCGGCGCGCGCGGCCATACACCGCGCCTGCCTGCTGCGCTTCCGCCCGATCATGATGACCACGGCCGCGGCCCTGCTCGGCGCGCTGCCGCTGGCCCTGGGCAATGGCATAGGCGCGGAGCTGCGCCGGCCGCTGGGCATTTCCATCGTCGGCGGCCTGCTGCTTTCGCAACTTGTCACCTTGTACACCACGCCGGTGATCTACCTGTACCTGGAGCGCGTCAACGACTGGCTCGCGCGCCGGCGCGAACGCCGCGCCGCCGCGGCGGCGGCGGTGGCGCCGTGAGCCTCTCGGCGCCGTTCATACGCCGCCCCATAGGCACCTCGCTGCTGGCTGCCGGCCTGTTCGTCGCCGGCATGATCTGCTACGGCCTGCTCGGCGTGGCGCCGCTGCCGAACGTGGAATTCCCGGCCATCTTCGTCTCCGCCAGCCAGCCCGGCGCCGACGCCGGCACCATGGCGACCACGGTGGCCGCGCCGCTGGAACGGCACCTGGGCCAGATCGCCGGCATCGACGAGATGATGTCCAACAGCAGCGAAGGCAGCGCCTCGGTCAACATCATCTTCGACGCCGGGCGCAATCTCGACAGCGCCGCGCGCGACGTGCAGGCGGCGATCAACGCGGCCGCGCCGGACCTGCCCAGCGGCCTGCGCACCGCGCCGACCTACCGCAAGGCCAATCCCAACAACGCACCCATCATCATCCTCGCGCTGACCTCGCCCAGCCGGCCGCTGGGCGAGCTGTTCAACTACGCCGATTCGCTGGTGGCGCAGCGCCTGCGCCAGCTGCCCGGCGTGGCTGACGTGGACATCGCCGGCGGCGCCACGCCGGCGGTGCGCGTGGACATCAACCTGCGCGCGCTCAATGCGCGCGGCATTTCCGCCGACGACGTGCGCCGCGCCCTGGTCGCGGCCAACGTGACCACGGCCCAGGGCTTTCTCAGCGACGGCCGCACCACCATGGCCATCGCCTCGAACAATTCGCTGCACGAGGCCGAGGAATTCGCCGATCTCATCGTCGCCGTGCGCGACGGCACGCCGGTGTTCCTGCGCGACGTTGCCAAGGTCACGGCCGGCCAGGAAGACCGCTACCAGGCGGCCTGGTTCGATGGCCAGCGCGCCATCCTGCTGTTCGTGCGCAAGCAGGCCGAGGCCAACGTCATCGCGACGGTGGATTCGGTCAAGGCCATGCTGCCGGAACTGCGCACCTGGCTGCCCAGCGATTCGGTGCTGACGCCGTTCCTGGACCGCACGCCGACCATCCGCGCCTCGGTGATGGAAGTGCAGGTCGCGCTGCTGATCAGCCTGGGCCTGGTGATACTGACCATGCTGCTGTTCCTGCGCCGCATCGCGCCGACCCTGATTGCCGGCCTGGCCGTGCCGCTGTCGCTGGCCGGCGGCTTCGGCATCATGTACGTCCTGGGCTTCACCCTGAACAACCTGTCGCTGATGGCGCTGGTCATCGCGATCGGCTTCGTCGTGGACGACGCCATCGTCGTGATCGAGAACATCGCGCGCCACCTGGAGCAAGGCAAGCCGCGGCTGCAGGCGGCGCTGGACGGCGCGCGCGAGATCGGCTTCACCATCGTCTCCATCACCCTGTCGCTGCTGGCGGTGTTCATCCCGCTGATCTTCATGGGCGGCTTCCTCGGCCTGATGTTCCGCGAGTTCGCCATCACCCTGGCGGCGGCGGTCGCGGTCTCGGCCGTGGTCTCGCTGACGGTTACGCCGTCGCTGTGCGCGCAGTTCATGCACCCGCACGGAACGCGCGAGCCGAACTGGCTGGAGCGGCGCATCGACGCCGGCCATGCCTGGAGCGTCGAGGTGTACCGGCGCTGCCTGGACTGGTCGCTGGCCTGGCCGCGGCTGATGGCGACCTTGCCGGCGCTGCTGCTGGTGCTGACCGTCTGGCTCATGATCCTGGTGCCCAAGGGCTTTTTTCCGCAGCAGGACACCGGCCAGCTGCAGGGCTCGACCAATGCCGGCTCGGACGTGTCCTTCGAGGTGCTGGTGGAACGCCAGCAGCGCATCACCGACATCGTGCGCGCCGATCCGGCGGTGGAAAGCGTGGGCGTGCGCGTGGGCGGCGGCCGCTTCGGCGGCGGCGGCGGTTCGGGCACGCTGTTCATCAATCTCAAGCCGCTGGGCGAAGGCCGCAGCGAATCCACCTTCGCGGTGATGACCCGCCTGTCGGAAAAGGCCGGCAAGGTACCCGGCATCCGCCTGCGCCTGCGCCCGGTGCAGGACATCGGCGGCGGCGGTGGAGGCGGCGGTGGCGGCGGCGCGCAGTACAACTATTCCCTGTACGGCACCGACCTGGGCCAGCTGCAGGAATGGACGCCGAAACTGGTCGAGGCGCTGAAGAAACTGCCGCAGCTGCGCGACGTCGGTTCCGACCTGGAAGACGCCGGCCTGCGCCAGAACCTGGAGATCGACCGCGACACCGCCGCGCGCCTGGGCGTCAGCGTGGCCGCGATCAACAGCGCGCTTTACGACGCCTTCGGCCAGCGCCAGGTGTCGACCATCTATTCCGACATCAACCAGTACAAGGTCGTGGTCACCGCCGATCCGGGCCAGGCGGCGACGCCGGCCGCGCTGGAGCGGCTGTACGTGCCGTCCAGCAGCGGCGCCATGGTGCCGATCACGGCGCTCACGCGCACGCGCGATGGCATTGCACCCACATCGGTGCAGCACCGCGGCCAGCTGGCGGTGATGGACGTGTCCTTCGGCCTGGCGCCGGGCGTGGCCATGAGCGATGCGACCAAGCTGATTGCACAGACCATGGCCGGCCTGCGCATGCCCGGCGATATCCGCGGCGATTTCGGCGGCGATTTCCGCCGCTTCCAGCAGCAGCAGAGCGATACGCCGCTGCTGCTGCTCGCGGCGATACTGGCCGTCTACCTGATCCTGGGCATGCTGTACGAGAGCCTGATCCACCCGCTGACCATTCTTTCCACCCTGCCCTCGGCCGGCGTCGGCGCGGTGCTGGCGCTGCTGGTGACCAATACCGAGCTGTCGATCGTCTCGGTAATCGCCATCGTGCTGCTGATCGGCATTGCCAAGAAGAACGCGATCATGATGATCGACTTTGCCCTGGTGGCCGAGCGTGAACACGGCCTGGGCCCGCTGGAGGCGATACGCGAAGCCTGCCTGGTGCGCTTCCGCCCGATCATGATGACCTCGCTGGTGGCCATCTTCAGCGCCCTGCCGCTGGCCATAGGCTTCGGTGCCGGCGCGGAAATGCGCCGGCCGCTGGGCATCGCCATGATCGGCGGGCTGCTGGTCTCGCAGACCCTGACCCTGCTGACCACGCCAGCCATCTACCTGCTGCTGGAGCGGCGCGCCCAGCGCCGCCGCGCCGCCGGCGGCGGCTGGCTGACCCGCCTGCTGCGGCGCGGCGCCGGCCCCGCCGCAGCCGGCCGCTGAAACGCGGCGGCGAATTTCGCCGGACATACCTGGAAATGCAGCGGCGAATTTCGCCGCTGCGGCGGGCACGGGTAAACTGGCGCGATGCACATAGGCCCGCACCGCATAGAACCGCCGCTGATCCTCGCGCCCATGGCCGGCGTGACCGACAAGCCGTTCCGCCAGCTGGCCAAGCGCCTGGGCGCCGGCCTGGCAGTGTCGGAAATGACCACCAGCGACCCGCGCCTGTGGCATACGCGCAAATCCCTGCACCGCATGGACCACGCCGGCGAACCGGCGCCGGTCAGCGTGCAGATCGCCGGCTACGACCCGGCCATGCTGGCCGAGGCGGCGCGCTACAACGTCGCCCACGGCGCCCAGATCATCGACATCAACATGGGCTGCCCGGCCAAGAAGGTGTGCAACGTCTACGCCGGCTCGGCCCTGCTGCAGGACGAGGCGCTGGTCGCGCGCATCGTCGCGGCGGTGGTGCAGGCGGTGGACGTGCCGGTGACGCTGAAGATCCGCACCGGCTGGAACCGCGACAACCGCAACGGCGTCGCCATCGCGCGCATCGCCGAGGACGCCGGCATCGCCGCCCTGGCCGTGCACGGCCGCACCCGCGCCGATCTCTACGAAGGCGAGGCCGAATACGACACCATCGCCGCGATCAAGCAGGCCGTGCGCATTCCGGTACTGGCCAACGGCGATATCGATTCGCCGCAGAAAGCGCAGGCCGTGCTGCGCCACACCGGCGCCGACGGCCTGCTGATCGGCCGCGCCGCCCAGGGCCGGCCCTGGATCTTCCGCGAGATCGCCCATTTCCTCGCCCACGGCGAGCTGCTGCCCGCACCGACGCCGGACGAAATCGCGGCGATCCTGCTGGAGCATCTGCAGCAGCTGCATGGCTTCTATGGCGAACTCCAGGGCGTGCGCATCGCGCGCAAGCACCTGGGCTGGTATGCCAAGGACAGGCCCGAAAACGCCGCCTTCCGCGCCGTGGTCAACCGCGCCGAGACGGCGGCCGAGCAGATACGGCTGACGCGGGAGTTCTTCGAGGCGGGGATCCGGGACGAGGGGATGCGGGATCCGGCGGCGGAGCGTTCGCGCACTGCGGCGTGAAGCCGGGGGCCGGCTTGGGGATTTGCAAGCAGAACCGCGGCTGAAGTCGTTGCGCCGGGGCGGCTGAAAGCAGGCCGTCCCGCGCAACTGCTGCGGACTTCTTGTCCGCCGGATAGCGGATGCGGAAGTTCGGGGCGCACCCGGGACCGAAGCCGCGGCCCGGCGGCACTGAGGCATGCCGTTTCACGCTGCCAGCGTGCCTTCCGCATTCATTCCCGCTGCCGCCATACCGAATCCCGGCCGCGCCGCCGCGGCATTGCGGATGACCGACTGGGTGACCTCGGGGCTACGTGCGCTGCCGTCGCCGGCCGGCAAGTCGCTGCGGCAGGTATCGAATCGGCTCGTTGCGCGGGTACCGGTGACAAAGGCGGCCGGGAGGCTGACGGCCGGCTGGGCGGCGTGGCGGGGTTCGCCGGGGAAAGTCGCTGCCGATTCAGCGCCGATCCCTTCATCGTTGTGGGTGTCCCCAAACGTTCTGTCCCGGAACGCTACGACGGCGGGACGGAGTGCATTGTGGGTGTCCTGAATTACCTCCACGGCTGAACTGGTGGTGCGACGGGGCGTAACGTGGGTGTCCTCAATTGCCTTGGCTGCACCGCGAAGCCCGCGGTGGGTGTCCTGAATGGCTTCGGCGGCAGCTCCGGCGACGCGGCGGAGCAAAAGGTGGGTGTCCCGAATCGCCCCATCGCCCGCGGAACTGGCGGAGAACGCCGGTACGGCCGCCAGCAGTACGGCCAGCAGACAGCAACGCAGGAACATGGATCGGCTCCGGCACGGGCGCCGCACGGCGCGAAGCCGTCACTACAGCCGCTGCGCCCGGGGCAGGCTTGAAGCCGTCTTCAAGAATTCCTTAATTCCCATCAAGGCATTGTTTTGGGAATGGAAAACCTGCGCTCCGGGTGCAACCGGACGCGCTTTCGCCACGCCTCGGCGCAGCCGTGGTCCCGCCTTCCGGAGCTACAGTCCCGCCGCCTCCCCAGCGCCGAATCGCTGCTCCGCCGGCAGCTGCGCATCCAGTTCCAGCCGGCGGGCCTGCAGCGCGGCCGCCGCAGCCTGGTCGCCGCGGGCGCGGCGCCAGCGTTCGGCCAGGGCCAGGGCATCGCCGGCGGTGTCGTTCTCCGCGTCCAGTTCGAGCAGGGCGGCGCCGGCGGCGTCCAGCCGGCCCAGTTCCAGTCCCAGCCGCGCGCGTTCGCGTGCCAGATGGCCGGCGCCGATGCGGTCGCCGGCACCCAGGGCCTGCAGGCGCGCATCGGCCAGCCGGGTCAGGGCAGGATCGATGGCACCCAGCGCCGCCGCGGCCTCGGCCTGGGCCGCTGCCGCGTAGGCCTGCAGCGAAGGGTTGCGCGCCGCGTCGGCCAGTTCCTGCGCATGCCGCGCCGTGGCCTGGGCGGCCGCGGCGTCGCCGGCCTGGCGCTGCAGGCGGGCCAGGCCGGCGGACAGGTAGATAACGCGCGGAATCTGCCCCGTCTGTTCGCAGTCGCGCAGCGCGGCTGCGAACAACGCCAGCGCATCGGGCTGCTGCGTGGCCGCGGCCACCTGGGCCAGCGCCGCCCTGGCGATGGCCTGCATGACCTGGTCGCCCACTTCCGTGGCCAGCGCCAGGGCGCGCTTTGCATAGGCCTGCGCGATGGCGCTCTGCCCCAGGGCGTTGCGCGCGCCGGCCAGCTCCAGCAGCAGCACGCGCTCGGCGCGCACGTCGCGCGGTGCCGGCGGCTGCAACTGGTGCAGCGCCTGCTCGCCCAGGCGCAATGCCTCGCGGTGCATGCCCTGGGCCACCTTGAGCTGCACCAGGTTGGCCAGGAACAGCGACTGCTGCCAGGGCACGTCGCGCTCGCGCGCGATCGCCAGCGCACGCAACAGCGCGGCCTCGGCGGCGTCGCCGCGGCCGCGCATGCGTTCGAGCACACCGATATTGGCCCAGGATGCCGCCACGCCGAGGTGGTCGGCCACACTCTCCGACAGCACTCGCGACTGCTGCAGCCGCTGCGCGGCCAGGTCGTAGTTGCCGCGCCGCGCCGCCACCTGGGCCAGACCGTCCAGGCCGGCCGAGCGCAGGTCGACATCGGCCGCCTGTTCCGCCACCTGGCCGAACGCCGCCTCGGCCGCATTCAGCCGGCCCAGCTGCAATTGCACATAGCCCAGCTGGCGCTGCGCGCTCAGCGCCAGCGCCGGCTGGGCAGCTGCGACGGCGCGGCGGCTGACTTCCTCGACCAGGGCCAGCGCGCGTTCGACCTTGCCGTATTTCAGTTCCAGGCCGGCCAGTTGCAGACGCGGCTGCAAGGCGTCCGGGCGGCGTTCCATACACAACTCGAAATAGCGCCGCGCCGCGTCGATCTCGCCGCGCAGGTGCGCGTCCACGGCCAGGGCATAGGTCTGCGCGACTTCGCCGGCCAGATCGGCCGCCGCCGCGCCGCGGCTGCGCGGCAGCAGCCAGTCGCGAACGACGCCGGCCATGTCCAGCGCGAGCCGGCCCGGATCCTCGCCGAACAGGCTGCGCCGGCGTTCGCCGTCCACACCGTCCAGCACCGCGTCGAGGCGGTACAAGGTCCCGGTACGCCCCAGTTGCAGCGCCAGCGAATGACTGGCGCCGGCGTTCTCGCGCCAGATGCGGCGCCTGGCCGAATCCTCGACCGCGCCGTCGAGCCGGCGCGCGGTCGCGGTCTGCACCAGGCCCAGTTCGGCGTTGCTCTGCAGCTCGTCGGCGACCAGGCCCATCAGGCCCAGACGCGCCCAGTCCAGGCCGTCCGCATCCGGTGCCAGTTGCAGCGGCAGCACCAGCAATCGCGGTGCGGCGCTGGTCTGGCGGCCCTGCCATTGCGGCAGCCAGACCGCCGCGGCGAAGAGGGCCAGCAACGCGAGCAGCAGCACGGCCAGGCGGCCGCGCCAGGGAATAGGTCGCGCGGCTGCAGATGCAGATGCCGGCGCCGATGTCAGCACCGATGCCGATGCCGATGAGCGTGCAGGCGCCGCAGCGGACAAACCCGCGCTGCCTGCCGCCGCTGCGTCGATGACAGCTTCCGCAGCCGCTACGGCAACCTGTTCCGCGGCAGTATCGGTACCGCAGTCCGCGCCCGCGGCGGCAACCGCTTCCGCCGCCGTCTCCGCCTCCACCGCCGCAACCCAGCGGAAGCCGCGCCCGTGCACGGTCTGCACGAACTGGCGCTGCGCGCCGTCATCGCCCAGCGCCTTGCGCGCCTTGTATACGAGTTGCGAAAGCGAGGCGTCGCTGACCGGCCGCCCGCCCCAGAGCGCCTCGACCAGTTCCTGCTTGCCGACCACGCGCTCGCGCTGCCGCAGCAGCAGCACGATCAGATCGAACACGCGCGTCTCGCACTCCACCGCCGCGCCGCCTACCTGCAGCGAACGTTGCGCGGTGTGGATGACGATGTCGGCGCAACGGTAGACGAGTGCGTGCATGATCGGCCGATTATCCCTCAGCGCGGCGCCGCCGCGGACGAGGTGCGTTGCGCGCCGCCGCTTGACAAGGCCGCCAGCCACTCGCTATCCACGGCGAAGCCTTCCGCCGGACCCGATATGAACGACAAGGACGCCAATCGCCGCCCCATCGCCGCGCGCAGCCTGGCGTCGATGCAACGCATCGCCGCCGCACTGGCGCGCAGTGGCATCACGCCGAATGCGATTTCCGTCGCCAGCATCGCCTTCGCCGCGGCCGGCGCGGCGGCGCTGCTGTGGCTGGCCGCGCCCTGGGGCGCCTGGCTCTGCGCCGTGGGCATACAACTGCGCCTGCTGTGCAATCTGTTCGATGGCATGGTCGCGATCGAGGGCGGCCGGCAGACACCGGCCGGCGCGCTGTACAACGAAGTGCCCGACCGCGTCGCCGACAGCGTGCTGCTGGTGGCGCTGGGCATTGCCGCTGGCCAGCCCTGGCTGGGCTGGCTGGCCGCCCTGCTCGCCGCGCTGACGGCGTATGTGCGCACGCTCGGCGGCGCACTGGGGCAGGCGCAGGATTTCCGCGGCCCCATGGCCAAGCAGCAGCGCATGGCGCTGATGACGCTGGCCTGTGTGCTGGCGCCGCTGGAAGCCTGGCTGTGGCACAGCCGCCACGCCCTGCTCGCCGCTGCCGCGCTGATCGCCGCCGGTTCGGCGCTGACCTGCATCACGCGGCTGCGCGCGATCCGCGTCCGTCTGGAGGCCGGTGCATGATGGAACGTCTCGCTGCGGCCGGCCTGGTCGGCTTCACCCGCCTGCTGGTCGGTGCCCGGGCCGACTGGCGCGCGCCGCCCGCCCAGGGCCAGTGCCTGTATTTCGCCAACCACAGCAGCCACCTGGACACGCTGGCCATCTGGAGCGCGCTGGATCCGCCGCGCCGCGCCGCCACGCGCCCGGTGGCCGCGCGCGACTATTGGGACAAACCCGGCCTGCGCACGTACTTCTCCGGCCGCGTGCTGCGCGCCATCCTGATCGAACGGCGCCGCGACGCCCAGGCCGCCGATCCGCTGATCCCCGTGTTCGCGGCGCTGGAACAAGGCGATTCGCTGATCCTGTTCCCCGAAGGCACGCGCGCGGCGGAACGCCTGCCGCAGCCCTTCCGCGGCGGCCTGCACCGCATCGCCGAGGCCTTTCCGCAACTGTCCCTGGTGCCCGCCTATCTGGACACCTTGCACCGCAGCCTGCCCAAGGGCTCGCACATACCGCTGCCGCTGTACTGCAACGTGCGCTTCGGCGCCGCACTGGCCCGGCCGGCCGGCGAGACGCGCGCCGAATTCCTCGCCCGCGCCCACGCCGCCGTGGTCAATCTGGCCGAAGGCCGCGAGGCGTCCGCATGAATCCCGCACAGAAACTGAGCTGGGTGTTCGGCGGCATCGTCGCGCTGCTGGTGCTGGCTTCGCTGATCGGCTGGCTGCTGCAGCGGCGCAAGGGGCCGACCGAAGTCATACGCAACCTCAACGCGCGCGTGAACGCCTGGTGGGTGATGGTGGCCGTGCTCGCCGCCTGCTTCTGGCTGGGGCCGCTGGCGACGCTGCTGGTGTTCGCCTTCATTTCCTTCTTCGCCCTGCGCGAATTCATCACCCTCACGCCGACCCGCGCCAGCGACCACAAGCCCCTGGCCGTCGCCTTCTATTTGCTGGTGCCGCTGCAGTACTGGCTGATACAGCAGGAGTGGTACGGCCTGTTCGCCATCTTCATCCCGGTCTACGCCTTCCTCGGCCTGCCCGCGATCGCGGTGCTGGCCGGCGATACCGAGGACTTCCTCGAACGCACCACCAAAATCCAGTGGGGCGTGATGCTGGCGATCTACTGCATCAGCCATGCGCCGGCCCTGCTCATCCTCAACCTGCGCGGCTTCCAGGGCCAGGGCGCGCTGTTGCTGCTGTATCTCATGCTGGTGGTGCAGATCAGCGACGTCCTGCAATACGTCTTCGGCAAGCTGTTCGGCCGGCACAAGCTGGCACCGAAGGTGAGTCCGTCCAAGACCGTCGAAGGCCTGATCGGCGGCGGCCTGGCCGCGGTCGGCGTCGGCACCGCGCTGTGGTGGATCACGCCATTCACGCCGCTGCAGTCGGCCGTGATGTCGCTGATTATCGTGATCTGCGGCTTCCTCGGCGGCCTGGTGCTGTCGGCGGTGAAACGCAGCCTCGGCGCCAAGGACTGGGGCCGCATGATCGAAGGCCACGGCGGCATGATGGACCGCATGGACTCGGTCACCTTCGCCGCGCCGGTGTTTTTCCACATTGCCCGTTATTACTTCAGCGGCTGAAGCGCCGCGTCCGTTGCGCAGGAGTCTGCATGTACGTCCTTACCCGCCTCGCCTCCGCTGTGTTCCTCGCCGCCGCCGGCAGCGCCGCCGCCGATGCGCGCCTGGAACAGTTCTGGCCCGAACACCAACAGCGCCTGCACCAGGCACCCGAACGCGCCGCGGCGATGAACACTGCCGCCAAGGTCGAAGCCAGCGATGCCGACGCAAAAGCCATCGTCGAGGAACTGTTGGCCGAACCGCACCAGACACCGGATGCCGCCGCCCTCACCGGCGAATGGCGCGTGCGCTCGCTGCAGGGCGGCCGCTACGGCATCTATGCCTATCCCTGGTTCAAGGCGCGCATCGAGGAACGCGACGGCCGCCTGTTCTTTGAAAAGACCAGCGGCTCCCAGCGCCGCAGCGGCTGGCTGCTGCCGCCCTCCGACGGCAAGGGCGACTGGTATTTCCAGGGCGGCGCGACCGTGAACGAGGATCCGCAGGTCGGCTACAGCAAAATCGGCGACGGCGGCCCGCGCGAGAGCGACAGCGTCGGCACGGTCTGGGGCATCAGCGAAGGCCGAATACTGATGCTGTTCGACGTCAACGAAACCGGCTACGAGATCTACCAGCTCAAGCGCTGAGATCCGGCGCGGGGGGCGGGATCCAGCCATCCAGCCATCTATACAGAGAAGATTTCCATGCATGGCCAGCCCGCGACATCGTCCCCGCTCCGCACGCTGCTGCCGACGCGGGACGCCATCGCCGCCCTGCGGCAGACGCGGTCTTCACCACCGGCTTCGAAAGCACGAACTGAACTTAAGCGCAGGCCCCACCCACATCTGCATTTCACCCGCCGATGTCCCGGTTTCGTTTTGAAAACTCCTGCCGCCCACGTGCCCGCGCCTTGGCCGTAGCGTGCTCCCGCTTTTAGCTGTTGCCGTTGCTGTTGCCGTTGCTGTTGCCGTTGCCGTTGCCGTTGCCGTTGCCGTCGCTGTTGCCGTTGCCGTTGCCGTCGCTGTTGCTTCTGCGCGCAGGGATGCGCGCCGCCTTACCGGGGCCCCATAAGCCGCGGCGAGGCGGCGTAGGACCTGCCCGCGCACCGCGCGGGTCGCGCCCAGGGATGGGCGCGAGTCCGCTGCAGGGCCAGGATGGCCCTTCAGCGGACCCCGTAGCCGACTCGCGCAGCCGGAGGGCAGGATGCCCGCAGGCCGCGGCTTCTGGGGTGTGTTTTCTTTGCCTACTTTCTTTTGCACAAGCAAAAGAAAGTAGGTCGGCCGCCGCAGGCGGACGAAACCGCCTTAAAAATCAACAAACTAAAAACAGCCCGCGCACACAGCCAGCGCGACAACACCAAACCCGACAGAACCCCTCAAAACCCCAAGCTAAACAACAACAAACACCCCTCCCACCCCAAGATGCAATCTCCCCCAACACCCGTTATCATCCGCGATCCCCAATCAATCCCTTCATCCGCATTAAAGGATATGCCGCGATGAGCAGCTACCTGTTCACCTCCGAATCGGTGTCCGAAGGCCACCCGGACAAGATCGCCGACCAGATTTCCGACGCCGTCCTCGACGCGATCCTGGCCAAGGACAAGCGCGCCCGCGTGGCGTGCGAGACACTGGTGAAGACGGGCGCCGCCATCGTCGCCGGCGAGATCACCACCGACGCCTGGGTCGATTTCGAAGAGCTGACCCGCAAGGTCATCAACGACATCGGCTACGACAATTCCCAGGTGGGCTTCGACGGCCATACCTGCGCCATCATCAACATGATTGGCAAGCAGTCGCCGGACATCAATCAGGGCGTGGACCGCAAGAAGCCGGAAGAACAGGGCGCCGGCGACCAGGGCCTGATGTTCGGCTACGCCACCAATGAAACCAAGGACATGATGCCGGCGGCGATCTACTACTCGCACCGCCTGGTCGAGCAGCAGGCCAAGGTGCGCAAGCACAAGAAGTCGCCGCTGCCGTGGCTGCGTCCGGATGCGAAGAGCCAGGTCACCCTGCGCTATGAAGACGGCAAGGTCGCCGCGATCGACGCCGTGGTGCTGTCGACCCAGCACGATCCGGGCGTCAAGCAGAAGGACCTGATCGAAGCCGTGCGCGAGCACATCATCAAGCCCGTGCTGCCGGCCAAGTGGATCCACAAGGGCACCAAGTTCCACATCAACCCGACCGGCAAGTTCGAGATCGGCGGCCCGGTGGGCGATTGCGGCCTGACCGGCCGCAAGATCATCGTCGACACCTACGGCGGCTGGGCCCGCCACGGCGGCGGCGCGTTCTCGGGCAAGGATCCGTCCAAGGTCGACCGTTCGGCCGCCTACGCGGCGCGCTACGTGGCCAAGAACATCGTCGCGGCCGGCCTGGCCGACCGCTGCGAAATCCAGGTCTCCTACGCCATCGGCGTGGCCGAGCCGACCTCGATCTCGGTGACCACCTTCGGCACCGGCAAGATCGCCGACGACAAGATCGAAAAGCTGATCCGCAAGCACTTCGACCTGCGTCCGTACGGCATCATCCAGATGCTGGACCTGATCCACCCGATGTACCAGCAGACTGCGAGCTACGGCCACTTCGGCCGCACCCCGCAGCTGGTCAAGCTGCCCAACGGCGAGACCTACACCACGTTCTCGTGGGAAAAGACCGACAAGGCCGACGCGCTGCGCGCCGACGCCAAGCTGAAGTAAGCGACTCGCGGCACCGCCAGCCGCGGCGCCGCGCAGTCCGTCCCATACGGGCCGCTAACGCGCGGCCTGCTACAAGACGGACTGCCCATCAGTCTGCTGCACGACCGGGGCCGCCATGTGCGGCCCTTGTCGTATCTGCGGTCCGCCGCGGCCCCGCCCCCCTGGAATCGGGGGAGTCGCCGCCGTTCTGCGTCCAGCACACTGTCGGCAGGTTACGGCAGGACGAACCGGGGACGGGCAGCCCCGGTTTCGATCGCCCAGGCACCGGGTCCGCGCCGCCGAGGCGCCGGCCGCGCCTGCGCCGCCGGACGGGAAAACGCCTGCAAATCCGTTTTCCGACACAGCGCCAGACACCGATCTCCAAGCAATCGCCATTTTCAGGAAGCCGTTCCATGAAACATCTGCCGCGTCCGCCCCACTCTCCCGCGCTATGGTCCGCCGCCGCCCTGCTGGCCGGCCTGGGCGCAGCATCCGCCCAGGCCGCCAGTTGGGACCTGTCCCTGCCCGACCAGGGCAGCCGCAGCGTGCTGGTGGCCAATGCCGTCATCTCCGGCGCCAACCGCTGGGTGCTGGGCAGCCAGGGCGAAGCCACGCTGCTGCTGCGCGAAAGCGGCGGCATCTCCAACGAGGTGACCCGCAGCATCGCCGAGGCGCGCCTGCTCGCCATGCCCGAAGGCGGCGTGCTGGTGCTGGAGACCACCGGCCTGCGCAGCAGCCTGCGCCGCCTGGACGGCCAGGGCCTGCCGCTGTGGCAGCGGGAAATGCCCAACGTGCTGCTGGCCCTGACCGACGCCGGCGGCGCGCTGTGGCTGGAAACCGTGGAAGGCTGGCAGCGCCTGGCCGCCGACGGCACGCCGCGCAGCCTGCTGCTCAAGCGCCAGCAGCCGGTGCTGGAACGTACCGTGCCGGAAACCCAGCAGGACCAGCCCAGCTACCAGCGCCCGCAGCGCGCGGTCAGCGCCGACGGCGGCCTGTTTGCCTCGGGCTGGAGCCAGACCGCCGGCGCCGGCGTTGCCCAGGTCACGCGCTACAGCTACGACGGCCGCCTGGCCTGGAGCTGGCAGGACGCCGGCGGCACCGAGAACCTCGAATTCAACGCCGTCGGCATAGGCCCGGCCGGCACGCATTGCGCCGCCGGCCGCGCGCGCAGCGGCGGCACGCTGCTGCGCCGCTGCTTCTCCGCCGATGGCCAGCCGCTGTGGAATTCCCGGTCCGAAGCCGGCGCCGACGCCAGCACGCCGCTGATCGCCGTGCGCGCCGACGGCAGCCTCTACGCCCTGGACCGCCTCGACGCCGACACCGCCCGGCTCGCCCATGAGGGCCCCAATCCCGCGCAGCGCTGGACCCGTCCGCTGCCCGCCAACGTGGCCGACCTCTGCGCCACCGCCGTGCCGGGCTGCGCGCTGCGCGTGGATGCCGCCGGCAACGCCGTGGTCATCGCCTACGGCGCGCGCGTGGCCGGCGGC
This sequence comes from Tahibacter harae, assembly GCF_024437735.1. Classification (GTDB taxonomy): domain Bacteria; phylum Pseudomonadota; class Gammaproteobacteria; order Xanthomonadales; family Rhodanobacteraceae; genus Tahibacter; species Tahibacter harae. The sequence continues at coordinate 41,808 of NZ_JANFQO010000031.1, forward strand.
AGCCAGCGCCTGCGCCTGATCAGCTACGCGGTGGACGGCAGCCTGCGCTTTGACCAGGAACTGCCGTTCTCCACCATCTCCGGCATCAGCCAGGACAGCCGCGGCCACTATTTCGCGGTGGGAACGCGCGTGGCCGGCGCCTGGCGCCTGATCGAGCTGGATACCCAGGGCCGCGTGATCGCCGACAACCTGGAAACGCAGACCCGCAACTACAGCCGCGTGCTGGCCCTGGGCGCCGCCGCGCCCGGCGACACCTACGAGGCCAGTTATGGCGAGGGCGATACCTACGTGGTCGCCGCCGCCGACGGCGCCGAGAGCTACCGCCTGCGCCGCGTCGACGGCGCCGGCGCCACGCGCTGGGAGCGCGAGCTGCCCGGCCACCTCGACGCCGCCCAGCTGACCAGCTCCGCCGCGCGCGTCTGCGTCGCCGAGATCGAGACCCGCAGCGGCCGCCCGGTCAACCGCATCCGCTGCCTGGACGCCGCCGACGGCAGCGAGAAATACCTGCGCCCGTCCACCGCGCCGATCAGCTTCCGCACGCGCGATCCGCAGCCGGCCAGCCTGTTCCGCCTGCTGCCCGGCGAGCGCCTGGTGACATCCTTCCCCTACGACGGCATCCAGTTCTACAACGCCAGCGGCGCGGCCGAAGTACGCTACGGCACCGACGAGATCACGCCGCTGGGCGACGTCAACGACATCGGTGCCAGCGTCATCGTCGAGCGCGTGCTGGCCGACTACCCCGACAGTGACGACGGCCAGATGATCCGCCGCACCGCCAGCGGCCGCGTGGCGTTCACGCTGGACCTGCGCACCGAACGCCTGCAGCCGCTGCAACTGGTGTATTCCGGCCAGGCCATCTACGTGCTGGGCAAGGAAAGCCAGGCCGCCGGCGACTACTACGTCTGGTCGCTGGATGAATCGGGCTTCCACAACTGGAAGCGCCGCCTGGTCGGCGCCTCCGGCCTGGCCAATATCGCCGTCGACGGCGACGAGGTCATGGTCGTGCGCCGCATCAACCCAGGCACGGCCGATGCGCAGCTGGACATCGAAATCCTGCGCACCGAGGACGGCAACCGCGTCTGGCGCAAGACTTTCCGCGGCGACCAGGCCGTGCTGGACGCACCCGCCCGGCGCATCGCCGCACTGCGCGCCGGCGATTCGCGCTGGAGCCTGCGCAGCCTGGCCCTGGCCGACGGCGCCGAGACGCCGGAGATCGTCTATCCCTGCAGCCGCCAGGACTGCGGCTTCAGCCAGATCCTCGCCCACGCGGGCAGCCTGCGCGTGGCCCGCGCCGAACAGGTCAGCGCGCGCAACTACGTGCAGATCACGCCGATCCGCCTGGACCAGGCCGGCATCGGCGGCGCCTGGGGCCCGCTCTACGGCGAAGGCGAAGGCCTGGTGATCGACTGGCTGGGCCATGCACGCCTGGCCTTCGCGCCCTGGTTCACCTTCTCCCGCGGCGGCGGCAACGATCCGGCCCAGCTGCGCTGGTACGTGGCCCAGGCCGGCAATGTGGAGCCGGGCGCAAAAATCGCCAATCTGGAAATCTATACAAGCGCCGGCGGCGTGTTCGACACCCCGGGCGACCGCCGCGTCACCCGCGTCGGCACCGGCACGCTGCAGTTCAGCGACTGCAGCAACGGCCAGCTCAGCTACCGCTTCGACGAGACCTTCAACGACGGCGCCAGCGGCAACGTCAGCCTGACCCGCCTCACCCCGGCCACCGAACCCTGCGAACTGGCCGACGGCAGTATCCAGGCCGCGGCCGGCGCGCGCCCGCCGTCCAAGGGCTTCGATGCACGCCAGAGCGGTTCCTGGTACGAGCCGGCCACCGGCGGCCAGGGCCTGCAGATGACGGTACAGCCCGACGGCCCGTTCTTCGGTGCCTGGTTCACCTATGACGTGCCGGGCCCTGGCAACGATCCGGAGCGCCAGCACTGGTTCACCCTTTACGGCAACCTGGCGCAGGCCGTGAACGGCCGTATTGAGCTGCTGGTGGTGCAGGGCATAGGCGGCGCCTTCGACCGCACGCCCACGCGCAACCGCTATATCGTCGGCAAGGCCACGCTGCAGATGCACGGCTGCGACAGCGCCACGCTGCAGTACCGCTTCGACGCCAGCGAACTCGCCGGCCCCTACGCCGGCCGCAACGGCGACATCGCACTGATCAAGGAAGGCGGCTGCAGGCCGTGACGCGGAACCCCGGGAAGCGGCCAGGAGCCGCTTCCCGGAACAGTGAGCACCACCGAGGCGGACTGGCGCCGCCTCTGCAGCACTGACCAGCGTCGCAACAGCCAAGCACTGGTTGCCGGAGCACCGCCCTCCTCGAAGCGGCCGCACGCCGCTTGCGGGAACACTCACGCTGGTTCGAGCGCCCAGCCGCCGCTTCCCGCGACACGCGCCTCGTTTCGCCCGCGTTGAACGCACCGGTCTACGGCAACGGCGCGCAAAGCTCGCCAACGCCCGGCAGTGCGGTTGCAGCTGACCGGACTGCGCGGCACAAATCCCGCGCGCCGCCCGCGGCGGGTGACAAACTACGCCGAAGCCGCTATCACTCCGCCTCCCGGCCGAAGCGGCGCTGGCCTGCGTCCACTCACCGGACAGGCCCGCGCGCGCCGCGCTGACTCCGTTCTGGACGCTTTTCCGATTGGGGCATCATGATCAAACCCACCGCCGCCCTCGCCCTGCTGGCCATGTGCGCCAGTTCCGCCGCCTCCGCCTGGAGCTGGGTCCGCAACACGCCCGCCGAAACCACCTCGCCGCTGCTGCTGTGGCTGGCGCAGACGCCCGACGGCACGCTCTGGGGTGCCGACCTGGAAAACCTGCACCGCCGGCCGCCGCAGGGCGCGCCAGGCAGTGCCTATCTGCCGGGCAACCTGCAGCTGGCGCCTGGCGGCGAAGTGCTGCAGCAGCGCGTCGACAACAGCGGCAACTATGACTTGGTCTGGCGCGACGCCCAGTTCCGCGCGCGCTGGCAGTTGCGCCGCCCCATCGGACTGGACAGCATCGTGTTCAAGGCCGACGGCAGCAGTTGGATATCCAGCGCGAGCGATCTGCTGCGCCTGGATACCCATGGCCGGCGCAATCCGGCCACCTTGCCCGCAGGGCAGCAATTGACCGTGCCGTTCTTGCGGCGCTTCCAGCTGGCGGAAGGCGGCGACGGCGTTCTGCTGCGCAGCCCCGTGTTCAACAGCGACGAAAGCCTGCTGCTGAGCCTGCGCGACGACCTGGGCCTACAGCGCTGGGAATGGAACGCCGGCAGCCAGCGGCCCTACATGATCAGCCGCGATCCCCTGACCGCCGACGGCGACATCCTGCTGGTCATCAGCGAACCAGCACCGCCGCAGCGCGACCGCAGCGTATTCATACGCCTGTCCGGCGCCGGCGAGCAGCGCTGGCGCCAGACCCTGGCGCAGATTCCGCCCACCGTGGGAAAAGCCGTCTGGCAACAGGACGGCAGCATCTACCTGCTGTACCGCAACTACGCTGCCACGCCGCAGCAGCTCCTGTGGGCCGTGGCCAAGCTGGATCGCAGCGGCAATCTGCTGTGGACGCGCGACGCGGCGAGTGTGCGCCAGAGCCTCAACCCCACCCTGGCCGACCTGCAGGTCGCCAGCAACGGCACGGCCATCGTGCTGTGGTCCGACGATGTCGAGCGCGGCCTGCGCCAGATCGGCGCCGACGGTACGGTGTCAGCGGTGCTGAACCTGCCCTTCGCACGCATCGCCAGCAGCCTGCTCACCACCGACGGCCGCCTGCTGGCCTCGGTCACCGACAGCGTCGACGGCCCGGGCCGCCTGGTGGAAATCCAGCAGGACGGAACCTCTTCCACATTTTCACAGGAATGGCCGCAGCGCCCCGCCACCAGCGCGGCCCGGGCCTTCCACACCCTGGCCGACGGCAGCAGTTACGTGCTCAGCGCCGCGGACGAATACCCCGCGCTGCGCCGCTACAGCCTCAGCCGCTACGGCGCCGACGGCAGCCTGCTCTGGACCCGGCCCGGCGAGGCGCTGCTGTCGCCCATCAACAGCAACCTGGTCGCCGACGCCAGCCGCGTCTGCATAGGCGGCGGCATCCAGGAGGGCGGCGGCTACCGCCAGCGCGTGGACTGCTTCGCCGCGGCCACCGGAGCCTTGCTGTGGTCGCGGCCGTTGCAGCTGACCAGCGCCAACCGCGATGTCTTTGCGCTGCGCCTGCTCCCCGACGGCAAACTGGTCGCGCTGTACAACCGCGGCGCCCAGGCGGGCCCGGAGGAAGCGATCGAACACGCCGTCATCGACAGCAGCGGCGCGCTGCTGAGCCAGCGCACACTGCCCGGGAATATGCCGCCCACGCGCGGCGGAGACATCGACAGCCAGGGCCGCGCCACCTACGTGCGCTGGACGCCGACCGGCGAATACCTGGACCTGACCCGGCTGGATGCCGACGGCAGCACGCGCTTTACCCGCACCATCGAGCAGCTGGGCCTTAAACCCTCGCGCATCCAGGCGCTGGATGACGGTTCGGCCCTGCTGTCCGGCTTGAATGCCCAAGGGCAATGGCGGGTCGCCCGCCTGACAGCCAGCGGCAGCATTGCCTGGATCAAGCCCATGGATCCGGCCTGTTTCACCAGCTTCACCGTTGCCCGCAACGCGATCTACGGACGCTGCCTGATCAGCCCACCCGGCGACGAGGTGAACGCAGCGCGGATCAGCCGGCTGGATCCAGCCACCGGCGCGGTCAGCTGGGCGCGCGACCTGTCGCTGTTCCGTCCCAGCGTCTGGAACGGCTCCGGCCTTTCCCTGGGCGTGGCCAGCGACGGCCGCAGCCTGGTCGTGGCGCAGGGCTGGTTCACCAACAAGATGCGCCTGTTCCAGCTGGATGCCGCCGACGGCAGCGTGGTGCGCGACGAATACCGCGCCTGCGAAGCCGAAGCCTGTCTGCCGCTGCTGGTGAGCATGGCGCCGGATGCGGTCGCCCGGGTGCTGGCCATCCGCGCCGATACGGCCTACGGCAAAGCCAGCGCGCTCTACGCCACACCCATGCCCTTCCCGGTGCCCGCGCCAGTGCGCCTGGACCAGCCCGGCATCACCGGTGCGTGGTGGTCGCCCTATGCCAACGGCGAAGGCATCGTGCTGGACTGGTTCCCGGCCCAGCGCACCTTGTTCGGCGCCTGGTTCACCTACACCACGGCCGGCGGCAACGATCCGGCGCAGCTGCGCTGGTACACCATCCAGGCCGGCAACGTTGCGGCAAATGCTACAACGGTACAGCTGCCGATACTGGAAACCACCGGCGGCAATTTCGACGCCGGCCCGCCGGCCTCGCCCGTAGCCATCGGCACGGCGACGCTGAGTTTCGGCGATTGCGACACGGCGACATTGGCCTACGCCTTCGATGCCGGCCACAACGACGGCGCAAAGGGCACGATCACCTTGTCGCGCCTCACGCCGGTCACGGAGTCCTGCATTCTCGCCGACGGCACGACACGCCCCGGCGCCGGTGCGAAACCGCCGCAAGGCGGCTTCGATGCGCGCATGAGCGGCACCTGGTTCGAGGAAGCCACCAGCGGCCAGGGCCTGCAGTTCACCGTGCAGCCCGGCGGCGTGTTCTTCGCACCATGGTTCACCTACGACCTGGAAGGCCAGGGCAACGACACGAACCGCGAACACTGGTTCACCCTGCAGGGCAATCTCGCCAATGCGACGAACGGCAAGGCCGAGGTGCTGATCGCGCAGAGCCTGGGCGGCGTGTTCGACCGCGTGCCGACCTACAACGGCTTCGCCGTGGGCAAGGCCACCATCAGCATGACCGCCTGCGACAAGGCCAAGGTCGACTACCTGTTCGATGACACCGATCTCGCCGGCAGCTTCCGCAAGCGCAGCGGCACGCTGGAACTGAGCAAAATCGGCGGTTGTGCGCCGTGAAAGCGGAAACGTGCGCTGTGTGATGGCGCGTGCGGCGGTTTGTCGGGCGTACGGGCGGGCCGCGAGGGTCCGCCCGTTTGTTTTCAGTGCTGCGCGGGTGCTGGATCGCCAGTCACGGCAGGTTCGCCTTCGACCGCATCGAGAAACGTCGCCGTCGGCACGAAGAACAGCGAACCGGTGACCGGTCTGCTGACATCGAGCAGGCGATCGTAATTGCCCTCGGGCAGGCCGATGAACATGTTGCGCAGCATCTTCTCGATGGTGGACGGCGTGCGCGCGTAGCCGATGAAGTAAGTGCCGTATTCGCCGTCGCCGATGCGGCCGAACGGCATGTTGTCGCGCAGAATCTTCAGCTCGCGGCCGCCCTCTTCGATGCTGGTGAGCACGTTGTGCGCATAGCTCGCCTTTGCCGCATCCGGAAGCTCCATGTCGTCCAGCTTGGTGCGGCCGATGATCTTCTCCTGCACCTCGACCGGGATGGCGTTCCATGCGGCGAGGTCGTGCAGGTATTTCTGCACGATCACGTAGCTGGAGCCGGCGTGCGCCGGGTCCTCGTCGCCGACCAATACCGCCTGTTCGGCCTCGTTGCCGCCGGGGTTCTCCGTGCCGTCGACGAAGCCGAGCAGGTCGCGCGCATCGAAATAGCGGAAGCCGTGCACTTCATCGACGACGGCGACCGCCTCGCCCAGCCGCGTGCGGATCTGCCGCGCCAGCTCGAAGCACAGGTCGATGTGATCGGCCCGTATATGCAGCAGCAGATCGCCGGGCGTGGAAACCGCATGGCGCGCGCCCGCGCGCAATTCCACGAACGGATGCAGGCCGGGCGGGCGCGGCAGGCCGGTGAGCCGATCCCAGGCCGCGGCGCCGATGCCGAGCACGCAGGACAAGCTGCGCCTGGGATCGCGGAAACAGACCGAACGCACGAAGCCGGAAAGATCGGGCAGGAAGGCACGCACCGTGGCTGCACAGGCCGCGTCGGGCCGGATCGTGAGCACCAGGAAAATCGCCGCGCGAGTCAGCGGCGTGGCAACGGGCTGCGGGACGGGAGCATCGTGGGCGGTCATGGATACGGAACCAATGTCGAAGGGCCGTGGGAATCGCTGCTCGCTCAGTCGCCTGCGGCGGCCGGCGGATGGGCTACGCGGATGATCGCGCTGGTCATGATTACGCTGTTGGGCACCAGGACCTCGTTGCCGTCACCGTCCCGCAATCCGGTGAAACCCAGCGAGATGGCATGCACGCGCGCCGTAATCAGGCCTACGGGCGTGTACAGCTTGATGGTATCGCCCTCCCGGACCGTGCCCGACAGCACCAGCGTGAAACCGGCGATCAGATTGCCCAGCGTGTCCTGCGCGGCCAGGCCCGCCACCACCGACAACACGCTGGCACCGGCCAGCAGCGCAGTGGCTAGCGTGCGCAGCGGCGGAATCGCATGGGCATACAGCACCAGCGCCGCCAGGAACACGATCATCTGCGCGAACAGAGTGACGAAGCGCAGCAGGGTGACGTCGGTCAGGCGCGGCTCCAGGCGGCGGGTGAAGCGGCGGATCAGCAGCGCGACGGTGCTGGCAACCGCCAGCGCCACCACGGCCAGGGACATGGCGCCGAGCAGGGTTGTGGTATCGAACAATCCGTGGGACATGGCAGCCGGAATGGACAGGGTCCACGCAGATTAGCGGAAACCGCCGCATTTGCGCCCACCGGGTCGCGGCTGTGGCGCAACCTGCGTGGTTCGTTCGTCCAGGCAGGGATTCCACCCGGCGGCGATGAGCGTAGAGTCATCCCGACCGCTGCCCGGGAGACTGCCGCCATGGCCGAGCACAAGCCCTGCTAAAAGACCTACAACGGCGGCGATGACAGACGTGTACTGACCCAGTGAAAACCTGCTCAGGTGTAACCTTAACCAAGGAGACACCCCATGAGTGCAGTGATGGAAGAAGACATCAAGCGTTGGACGGCGCGGCGCAAGTCAGCGCTGGTGCTGGA
>NZ_JANFQO010000032.1 GCF_024437735.1 Tahibacter harae
GGACGAACGCTGGGCGACGGATCTGTGTCGCGTCTGGGGTGGGCATGACGGTTGGCTGGTACTGGCGCTGGTGATCGATTGCTACACCCGCCAGTTATTGGGTTGGCAGCTCTCGCGCAGCGGCAAGGCGACGACGGCCGCAGCGGCACTGGACGCTCCATCGTCTCTGCCGAGGTTACCGCCTCCTGAGACACCACTTCCACTGCCGCACTTTCCGGCGGCAGCAACCTCGCTACCAGCCGATCTTTGAACGCTTGTCCGTATCGAACCACGTGATCAGGCCCTTCGTACCTCATGGTGAAAGTTCATCAGAGCGACAACTATTCTGACGTGCGTGGGCTATCAGACTGGCTGGTGGGGCCGAACGACGATCGGTAGCAGGTGGCGTTACCAACTGCCATGGCTGCGCATGGCCAAGCCCAACGTTTAGGCGCGCAGATTAAGTGACAAAATGTACACCGGAGAATTCGGCAGTGTCGGTATCGCTGTCGGCGAACGTATCAGCGCCCTCAATCGTGCAGCCGACGAATCTGGCGCCGCTCATGAAAGCGCGAAGAAAAAAGCATCGTGATATCAAGCAATTGACAAAAACGGAGTCCGACAAATCAGCTTTGCTGAAATCAACTGCATCGAACCGGCAATTTTCGAAAACGCAGTTATTGATACTAGCCTTCCTAAAAATGGCGCCGGAAAATTCGCAATAATAGAATTTTCCCGACGCCATGAATGCTGCGTAAAAATCAGAACTAGCAAACAAACAGCGGTTGAAAGTGCACTCCGATAGAACAATGGAGTCAAAGCTGATATCCGAACCAAATAACGCCCCATCGAATATAATGCCGACCAGCTCAAGCTTTGACCCCATTGCTTCCGATGAGGCGGCCCAATCTCCGTGAGAACGCAATCCATCCATCAGGGTTGAATCCCCTACATTTGTCAAGGATACCATTTAACATTTCCCGATAGTCCGGCTTTATCAATAGCGTGCCGAAGTTGGCTAACGTGTTCGGCTGACATTCTGGCCGTGTCAATAATCACATTCTCACCTCGGCCAACTTCGCGTGAAATTGCTTCGACCGCTTTCTCCAGTTTGAATCCAGTCTTGAAGCTCGAATTAAACCCTTTAATGTCCCAAACCACACCATCACGATCGATGAACTCGCCACCATTAGGACGCGGATCTCTCCGAATTGGGAACTTGAGGTCGCCTCTTGCCTCCATTTCCATCCCAACCTCCGCTTCGCGCCAGGTCTTTGGCGAGATGGCGCCATTGTGTGCCGGGTCTCGTGCAAGCTCATCGAACCGCCTAATGTCGCGTTCGTGGGGCCTGATGAATATGCCCTGCGGCTTGATCGGCGGCCGGTGAGGCGGCCTGAAACCTCGCGGAGGGCCGATAGAGCGTTGACTCCCCGGATTTCCCATGCCCTTGCCAACGCCAGCCGTGTCGAGCGCCGTTGCATTGACCCAGTCTACAACCTGCGCAGTGGCTCCCATGGCTTCTACAGTATTCCCTGGCGCACCAATCACCGGACCTAGCAAGGCACGCTCCAATTGTCGTCGCGATTCGTGCGTGCGTAATTCGGTTTCACGCCGCTCATTCCATGACAGCGCCGCGCTCATGGTAGGCCCGGCAGCCGCCTCGGGATAGGCCATGGCAAAAGCGTGTGCAGCCTGGTCGCGGTAGTACAACGCATCGCTGCCGCGCACGCGCATCTGCGTCTCGAGCCGGGCGATACGCTCCTTGATCTGCCTACGCCGTGTCCAATCCAGGAGGAGCGTAGTTTCGCTCAATTCACGGCGAACCTCATCAAGCTCGCGCTGAGTTTCCGCTGCACGCTCATCCGCATTTCGACGTGCTTCGTCAAAATACTTCATTTCTATAGCAAGTTCTTCTTGCGTCTTCTGACGAAACATCGTCTTGATGTCGGTGCGGAGCAATCCAGCGGTTCCGCCAAGGCCATTCGCATCGCAATTGATCAGGCACTCGCTCTCATGCCGCGCAACAGGAAGTCCGTTGACCTTGACGTTGCTCTGGCCCTGGACGATCTTTACGAATCCAGTCGCTTGCGACGTCCTTGATACAACATGGGCACCGGCATCGGCTTTGATTCCTTGATGCATGTCGCCTTGCCGGTACACAGGAACACCCTGAGCTTTTACATTGGGTGACGCCAGCTTTTCCTGCTCGATTTCGGCGTAGCTGTCGAACGCAATCGGCGTTCCGTTCACGTCGCACCAGTCGGGATCGACACATTCGGCTCGCCAGGTGGTTGCGTTGGCGATGTGGCGAGAAGCTTGCGTAGCGGGCTTTTCGTCTGGTTTTTCTATGTGCGGCAGGTCTAAGCCGGGGTTATCCTTGCGATACTGTTCGTATTCGGCATACGTTGGGGACCAATCGCGCAGCGGAACCTCGTTTGAGCCGTCAATAGCCACCGCCGAATAGGCGGAGCGCTCGATAAGCAGGCGGTCGCTACCGGCAAAAGTTCGGATGTTCCATAATGTTTGGTCAGGTGTGATGTGCACCACGCCGGTCATCGACGTGACCGTGGGAAGCGTGAGCACGTCGCTCATGACCAGGCTCCAGCCAAGATACAGGGAGTCGGTGCAGTATGTTCGCCTTTTGTGCTGGCCACCAGCAGTTCGCGGACGGGATTGTCACGGGCGAAAACCGCACGCCAAGTCAGTGATACCCTTTGCTGATCCAGGTCGATACATAGCGTGTCCAGCGCGGGAACTGCGATTTCGCGTGTGTTGTCGTTCCGCCGCGCCAGGATGCGCAGGGTTCGGCCGGGAAGGCGGAACCGGACTCCTCCCATGGGCAGCATACCCATCAGCACGACGGGTTCGTCGCCGCTCAAATAGCCTGAATAGATGAGATCCGGATGCGCACTTTGGAAATAGCGCGGGCTGAAGTCGCCCGGATAGGCCGGATGCCGTGTGGCGCGCCATGCCGCATCGCGAGTGCCGAGATGACGCGAACGTGGCCAAGTCCAGCGGGCGAGCGGACCGAATCCTTGAACGGCGGAGCGTTGCCGGGGGTGTTTTATGGGTGAATCGACGGCATCTATCTGCGGCGCAGGAAAACGCACAAGCGCATTTAACTGATTCTCGATGGATCGGCGCGCGTGCTTGTCCAGTCGAGCAAGCGCGCTTGCGTCGGGAATCCATCCGCAACCGGCGGGATTGTCCGGTTTGTAGATGAATCGGGCGCCGCCATCGCTTGCTGCGGCCGCGAAGCAGCCACCGAAAGCGGCGCGATAGTTGAGTTCGACCACATTGGTAGGCTCTGCCTCCCCCAATCTCCAATCCCAGATACCGAGTCGGAACTCGCGCGGGCCATGCAATTGCAGGACTTTGCGCAGATCGCCGACAGCAACGCCCGCAAACCACTTTCGTGCAGCTTTTGCCTGCCGCGCTGTACCGACGACATGGATATCTGTCGCAGGCTTGTAGATGACGAGGTCACCTTCGCGCCGAACAGTGGTTCGCAATGGCGAAGCGCCCTCGCCGTCGTATTCGTCGCCCGGCAAAATCGCGGAATCGTGCGAGACGCAGGAAACCGCCTCACTTTCGGCGCTAAACACATACGTGCCGCGAATGGCGAGCACATCGAAAAGCGCGCCGGATGGCCCAGCTTTGCGGAACCACGCAACAGGCATACCGCTACGATTGTCGATCATTGCTCGCTTGCGTCGCTCTGAGATTCGAGCGCCGGGGCGGCCAAGGCTGTACCGCTGTTGAGATGAACATCATCGGGAGCATCGGCGTTGACCGTTTTCGCCGCTTTTAGGTGGATATCAGGCCCGTCGAGAAATATTCCATCCGGTGTAATGACGACCTTGGAAGGGCCTGCCTGCAGCACGATCGTATCTTTATCCATGCTGATACTTGAGCCGCTGGATTCTTTTTTCGCAGCACCACCACTAGGCGCAACAATGCTCATGGCCTGCGCGCCCCGACCGTCCTGTGCGCTACCGGGCCCGACGAGCAGCTTGTAAACGCTCCCAACCTTGGCGGTGTGATTGTTGCCAATGGTGTCTGTACGATCAGTGCCCACCTGGCTGGTCATCATCATGCCGACCGTACGCATATAGGCCATACCGACAGTGGTCATCTTGCCCAGCCCGACATTCTGCATGGACGCCATGCCAATCGTTTCCGTCTTGAACTTGCCGACCTTGATCGACCAGCTCTTGCCGATCTTGTCGCTCTCGTTCTTGCCGACTTTCTTGGTGCGGCTGCTGCCGATGGTCAGTGATTCGTTCTTGCCGACGCGGCGCGTGCGGTTGTCGCCGACGCTGTGGGTCTGGTTGTTGCCGATGCTGACGGTCTCGTTCTTGCCGACGTCCTCGCTGCGGTTGTCGCCGATGCTGATTTTCTCGTTATGGTCGACGCGCTCGCTGCGGTCGTTGTGCACCGTGATGGTTTCGTTGTGATCGACGGTTTCCGTGCGGTCGTGCTTCACATGCACGGTTTCATCGTGGTCGATGGTCTTGGTGCGGTCGTGGCCGACCCAGTGTGTCTCGTCGTTCTCGACTTCGATGTCCTGGTTCTTCTCGGCGTGCAGCCAGACCTGTTCCTCGCCCTTCTTGTCCTCGAAGCGCAGTGCGTTGGCGTTCTGCCAGGTCGCGCCCATGGAACTGCGCGTGAGGAAGCCCGACTGCGTGGCATTGGCCGGCAGGCCCCAGGGATGCGGGTTGTTCGTGTTGTAGACGCGGCCGACGATGATGGGCTGATCCGGGTCGCCGTTCAGGTGATCGACCAGCACTTCCTGGCCGATGCGCGGGATATGCACGCCGCCGAAGCCGGTGCCGGCCCAGGGATGCGATACGCGGATCCAGCACGAGGAATTTTCATCCTTCTTGCCGTAGCGGTCCCAGTGGAACTGCACCTTCACCTGGCCGTGTTCGTTGGTGTAGATCTCCTGGCCGGCGGGGCCGGTGACCACGGCGGATTCCGGACCCATCGTATGCGGCTTGGGTGTGCGCCGTTCCGGCCGGTACGGCTGGTCGGTCGGATGCACTTCCGCCGCAATCGTCAGGCGGTGCTCGCCGCTGTCCTCGGTCGCCTCGTAGTCGTTGTCGCTGAAATCGTATTCGGCGCCGACGACCAAATATTCCTTGTTGTAGTCACCGACGGCGTGCTTCTCCAGCGTGAACAGCCGGCCCGGCGCGACGCCGCGTGCGCGGCCCTGGGAGAAGCTGCGCAGATGGCTGGATTGCAGTTCTTCCAGGCGCACGCGGGCGTACGGGTCGCCTTCGCCGAGCGTCGGGTAGCTGCCGGGGTAATCAAAAATGTCGTAGCTCGCGTGCGGATGGCCGGCGGGCTGTGCGCGCTGAGTGGTCAGGTCCGCACTCGGCATCACGAAGTTGTAGTCGCGCGCGGCGTACTTGCCGCTCTGCACATTGCCGCCGGCGGCCCAGCCGTTGAAATGATCCTTGTCGGGGACCGACACATCCTGCGGATAGAAAGGGATCGTGGCATAGCCCGGATACGGCGTGGCCAGGCCGATGTCGTCCGTCATCACCAGTGTATGCTCGCCGGCCGAATGCTCGAACCAGTACCAGATGCCTTCGTGTTCCAGCAGGCGCTGCACGAAATTCGCATCGGTCTCGCGGTACTGCACGCAGTAGTTCCACTTGCGGTAGCTGCGCGACAGCAGCCACTTGGTCTGGAACGGGTACATCGCCAGCACCTGCTTGACGATGTCGGGTGTCGTCATCTGCTGGAAGATGCGGTAGTCGCTGCGCCGCGTCGCATACCACAGCCAGGGTTTGAGCTGCGCCACGTACAGATGCCGCCGCCCGGCTCTGCCGGCCGAGCGGAAATGCACGCACTGGCCGTTGAGATAGCGCCGCGCGCCGCCTTCCAACTCGAAATCCACCGTGATCGGCTGGCCCAGCAGCGCGGGCGCCGCCAGGCCCTTTTCCTCGCTCGTCAGCGTGAGCTGGAAATCGAACAGCTGCGACAGCGATTCCCGTCCCTGCAGGCTGTCGAAGCGCAATACTTCGGGGCCCAGGGGCGTGGTGACGTTCAGGGTGCGGTTCATGGCGAGTCCGTTCGTAAGCCGGCAAGTCAATTTGCAGCGGGTAAAAGATGGTGTTGGATAAAAGCGTAAATTACAGAATGGAACGAGCGTAGCAATCCGCTGCCGGCGGTGCCACCGGGGAATTGGCATATCGACGGGGTGCTGTTCCCCTGGTCCGCGCCAGGACGGGCTTTTTTACCGGGCCTCGGAAATTTCCGATGCTCATGGCAGAAATTTCCTGCTGTCCAGGCGGACGTCATATCGGTGCGCGATTCGCGCGGCGCGCCGATGCATCCTGCGGTAGAGGGCAATTCTCTGCGTTCGGCCGAAGGAGTCCCGCGTAACGCGGCGCTGTGTCGGCACGCGATCTGCCGGAACAATTGCCTGGCCGTCGTGCGCCACCGGTTGTCTGTCTAGCCTCGCAGACTAGCCATCCGATCGTTGCCACTCTCCCGGCGTCTTGCCAAACCACCGCCTGGCCGCCCGGCTGAGACTGCTCGCATCGTGATACCTCATGCGTCGTGCCGCTTCCTGCAGCGGCACGCCGTCGCGCAGCAGCTGCTGCAGTGCGTCGCGCCTTGCCGTGTCGACCAGCGCGGTCCAGCTCTGGTTTTCCTGGTGCAGCTGCCGCTGCAGGGCGCGCAGGCTCATGCCCAGGGCCTGGGCCAGGTCTTCGACGCGCATTGCGCCGCTGATCCGCGAGGCCAGCCATTGGCGGGCGTAGGCGCTGATCGAGCCGGCGCGGGGCAGGGCGCCGAGTTGCTGGTCCAGCAGCTGGCAATGCACCCGGTGCAGATCGGGATCCGAATGCGGCAGGCGGCGCGTGAGTTCGGCGCCGGGCAGGCGCAGCTGGTTGGCGCCGGCATTGAACTGCACTTCGCTGCCGAACAGGCGCCGGTAGGCCGGGAGCGGGCCTTGTGGTGCATGCCGCAGCGTCACCTGCACCGGTACCAGCGGACGTTCCGCCAGGCCGCGGGCCATGACCAGGATGCCGCCGACGATGGCTTCCACCTGTTGTGGAAAAAGCCGCAGGCGTTGCAATTGCTCGGTGTAGACGATGGCCGCGTCGCCGCCCGGCAGCGGCTGCGCTTCCAGCGTGCCGGATTCGCTGACCAGGCGGTAATAGCGCAGCATCAGTGCCAGTGCCGCCTGCAGCGTCGCGCTGGTCATGGCGGCCAGGCCCAGGGCGCGGAAAGTGGTCGGGCGGGCAGCTTCGGCCACGGCCAGGCCCAGCAGCGGGTCGCCGGTCAGGGCCAGGCCGTGTTGCCAGAGGCGGTGCACGGTCTCGGGTGCGCTGCGGCCGTTGGGATCGTCCAGCGTCGCGGCCTCCAGGCCCAGCTGTGCGAGCAGGCGGTCCGTGTCCACGCCTCTGGCCTGGAGTACGGCCAGCACGGTGCGGACATAGGTGTTGGAGACGGTGCGCGGATCGAGCATGGCGCAGCTAAGTGTGCCGCGCGGGGAATGTCAATGCATCGATCGGGCTGGCGCAGCACACCGGCTGAGGCTATTTCCCGCGTGCCGGTCGGCGGTGCTGCGCGGCGCCGTGGCTGAAGGGCCCGCCATTCCTTCGCGCCGCCGCCGCGGGTGCCGGCGCCTTGGCCGACAGTCCATCGCAGCGCGGCATTTGAGCCAGAAAGGCCGTGCCGCGGGCCTGCGCGGCTGTGCGTGTTTGTGCACAGTCGACGGCGCCAGCCCGCATCGCTGCGGCGCGGCGCTCCGCGCCAGCCGCCTGCGCCTCAGCCGTTTTTTGAAGCCGCCTCAAGCAGCGAACGAATCATAGCTTCCGTCTCCGCATAACGGCCTTCGCCGATATGGTGGTAGGCGATGCGTCCTTGCGCGTCGATCAGGTACAGCGCCGGCCAGTAGCGGTTGCCATAGGCATTCCAGGTCGCGTAGGCGTTGTCCTGGGCGACCGGATAAGTGATGCCGAAGCGTTCGATCGCGGCCTGCACCTTGTCCGTCGCCGTTTCCTCGGGGTATTCGGGCGTATGCACGCCGACGATGACGAGACCCTGGTCGCGATAGGCCGCATGCCATTGCTTGAGCTGGGGCATCACGTGGATGCAGTTGATGCACGAGTAGGTCCAGAACTCGACCAGCACTACCTTGCCGCGCAGTGCGCTCAGGCGCAGCGGCGGGCTGTTGAGCCAGTGGGCTATGCCGGTGAATTCGGGGGCGGCCGTGAGTGTTGGCGCAGACTGGCCCGCGGGTGCGGCCGTTGCTTGCTGCGATGATGAGCAGGCGCTGGCGAGAAGGCAGGTTGCCAGCAGCGCGGTCAACGAAGTGATCGTTCTCATGACGATGGATTCCTTGCGAATGCCAGGGAAGTCGACCGGCGCAGCGGCCGGCCGATTGCATGGATGCCGCGGCAGGGCGGGCGGCGCAGCACAACGGTGGACGCGCTGTGCCAGATCGCGGCAGTGCTGTTCAGAGCAGACGGATCACGACGTCGATATTGCCGCGTGTGGCCCTGGAGTAGGGGCAGGTAAGGTGCGCCTCGTCGACGATGGCCTGCGCCTGCTGCGGATCCAGTCCCGGCAGCGAGACATTGAGCCGCGCCTGCAGCTGGTAGGCCTCGCCGGCTTTGCCGAGATCGACTTCCGCGTCGATTGCGGCCGCCGCCGGCAGGGTGATGCGCAGCTTGCGCGCCGCAATTCCCATCGCACCCTGGAAGCAGGCGGACCAGCCTGCGGCGAACAGCTGTTCCGGGTTGGTGCCGTTGCGGCCGCTGCCGGGCGTGGACAGCGCGATATCGAGCTGGCCGTCGTTGCTGCGGGCGTGGCCTTCGCGGCCGCCGGTGGTGTGGGTCTTGCCGGTGTAGAGGACGCTGTCGAGGGTGTTCATGGAAACGCTCCGGTTGCGGTGTGGGTGGTGTGATGCAGAGGAAGCCGCGCCGCTATGGCGCGTAGTGGGTGGATGGCTTACAGCTGGATGGCGTCGAGCACGGCCTGGACGAACTCGGCCGGTGCTTCCTGCGGCGGGTTGTGGCCGATGCCGCCGCGGAAGATGCGGTGCTGGTACTTGCCGGTGAACTTGTTCGCGTAGGCTTCGGGCCTGGGATGCGGC
This sequence comes from Tahibacter harae, assembly GCF_024437735.1. GTDB lineage: Bacteria > Pseudomonadota > Gammaproteobacteria > Xanthomonadales > Rhodanobacteraceae > Tahibacter > Tahibacter harae. The sequence continues at coordinate 9,095 of NZ_JANFQO010000032.1, forward strand.
GCGCCGTTCGCATCGCCTTCGATGGTGATAGTCGGCACCGTGATCAGCGGCGCGGCGGCGAGGCGTTGCTCCAGCGCGGCATATTTGGGCTCGCCGTCGGCCAGGCCGAGACGCCAACGGTAGTTGTGGATCACGATGGCGACATGGTCCGGGTTGTCCAGCGCCGCGGCGCTGCGTTCGAAGCTGGCGTCGTCGAACTTCCATTGCGGCGAAGCCAGCTGCCAGATCGTGCGCGCGAAGTCGTGCGTGTACTGCGCATAGCCGGCCTGGCCGCGCTCCGTGGCGAAGTAGAACTGGTACCACCACTGCAGCTCCGCCGCGGGCGGCAGCGGCTTGCGATTCGCTTCCTGGCTGCCGATCAGATAGCCGCTGACCGATACCAGCGCCTTGACGCGCTCGGGCCACAGCGCGGCGACAATGTCGGCCGAACGCGCGCCCCAGTCGTAGCCGGCCAAGGTGGCGCGGCGGATCTCCAGCGCATCCATCAGTGCCACGACATCGCTGGCGAGCGCGGCGGGCTGGCCGTTGCGCGGCGTTTGTGCAGAAAGGAACCGGGTGCTGCCGTAGCCGCGCAGATGCGGAACGATGACCCGGTAGCCGCGTGCGGCCAGTTGCGGCGCGACGGCGGCATAGCTGTTGATGTCGTAGGGCCAGCCGTGCAGCAGGATAATCGCCTCGCCATCGGCCGGGCCGAGTTCCGCGTAGCCGATGCGCAGGTCCCCGGCGTCGACCTGCCTGTCGGCCTGCAGCGCCGGCGGCAGTGACGCGGCGGTGGTAGCGGATGCCGCGGCGCAGGCGACACTGCTCAGCAGCAGGCCGCCCGCGGCGATCAAGCGCGCCAGCCGGCGCAGGGTCTGCGGGACCGGAAACGCAGAGGCAGCGCGAGCGGTCCTGCGGGTTTCTGCCGTAGTCATGAGCGTGTCCTTCAGCGGGGCCGGCGGAGGTGCCGGGGTTGGCGCTATTGCGCGCCCGGCCGGTATCGGCGACGTGTCGCCCGCGCCGGGGATTTGTCAGCCAATCGCGCAAACCGGCCCGCGGATACAGTGCGATACAAAGCCGCGCGCGGCCGACACCGGCCGGATACCGCGCCGGCGTCCAATGGACCGGCGCCGGCGGCACAGGCGCTACCATCCGCCGCAGCGGGCCAGCCTCCGCCGCGATCCGACACCCGGAGCTTTCATGACCAGCCAAGCCGATCACATCCTCGTCGTCGACGACGATCGCGAAATCCGCCAGATGGTCGGTGACTACCTGCGGCGCAACGGGCTGCGCACCAGCCTGGCCGCGGACGGGCGCGAGATGCGCGCGGCGCTGGATACCAGCGATATCGACCTGATCGTGCTCGATGTGATGATGCCCGGCGAGGATGGGCTGACGCTGTGCCGCAACCTGCGCGCCGGCCGGCATCGCGCCGTGCCGGTCATACTGCTCACCGCGCGGGACGATGAAACCGACCGCATCGTCGGCCTGGAAATGGGCGCCGACGATTACGTCACCAAGCCGTTTTCGTCACGCGAGCTGCTGGCGCGGATCACCGCCGTGATCCGGCGCGCGCGCATGCTGCCGCCGAATCTGCAGGTTTCCGAGGCCAGCCGGCTGATCCGCTTCGGCGACTGGCGCCTGGACACCACGGCGCGCCATCTGCTCGATGCGGAAGGCACGGCCTATCCGCTGAGCGGCGCCGAATTCCGGCTGTTGCGCGTGTTCATCGATCACCCCCAGCGCGTGCTCAGCCGCGACCAGCTGCTGAACCTCACCCAGGGGCGCGATGCCGAGGCCTTCGACCGCTCCATCGACCTGCTGGTCAGCCGTCTGCGCCAGCGCCTGGGCGACGGCGCGCGCGAACAGAGCTATATCAAGACCGTGCGCAGCGAAGGCTACGTCTTCAGCCAGGCGGTAGTGCTGCTGGGCGACGACGCATGAATACGGCGGCCAGATCACCGTTGCTCCAGCGCCTGCTGCCGCGCACGCTGCGCGCGCGTCTGCTGCTGATCCTCGGCGCCGGCTTGCTGCTGGCCTACGCACTGGCGTTCGCGCTGCTGTTCGCCGAACGCATGGATGCCACGCGCACGATGATGCTGCGCAACCTGTACGAGGATGTGCCCGTCAGCGTGGCCCTGCTGGAGAGCCTGCCGGCGCAGCAGCGCGCTGCGTGGATTCCGCGCCTGGAGCGGCGCACTTATCGCTACCTGCTGCGGGCGGGGCAGGAAGGCATGCCGCTGACGAGTACGCGCGCGCACCAGGTGACCATGCTGATCGATGAGGCGCTGGATCATCGCTACAGCCTGCGCGCGCGCGCCGTCTCGGCGCGGCCGGAGCGCTACGAGGTGGAACTCCGGTTGAAGGACGGTGCGCCGGTCACCATCGAAGTGACGCCGGCGCCGATGCCGCTGGCGACCTGGCTGCCGTGGGTGCTGGCGCTGCAGGGGCTGCTGCTGTCGGCGTGCGCCGGCATGGCGGTGCGCCTGGCAACGCGGCCGCTGGCGCGGCTGGCCACGGCGGCCGAGCAGATGGACCTGGCCGGCCAGGGCGCGCCGGTCGCGCAGGATGGTCCGGCCGAAGTCGTCATGGCCGCGCAGGCGCTGAACCGGCTGCAATCCCGCGTCGCCGCCCATGTCGCCGAACGCACGCAGATCCTGGCCGCCATCTCGCATGACCTGCAGACGCCGATCACCCGGCTGCGCCTGCGCGTGGAGGCGTGGGAGGCCTCGGCGGCGCAGGACAAGCTTCTGGCCGATATCGACCAGATCAGCCAGCTGGTGCGCGATGGGCTCAGCTATGCGCGCAGCGCGACTGTGGCCACCGGACCGGCGCTGCGGCTCGACCTGCGCAGCTTCCTGGAGAGCCTCGTGGCGGACTACCAGGATGCCGGCAAGGCGGTGCAGCTGGCCGACGGCCCCAGCGCGCTGCACAGCACCCATCCGGAAGTGCTGCGCCGTGTGCTGCAGAACCTGATCGACAACGCCTTGAGCCATGCGGGCAGCGCCCAGGCGCGGCTGCGCGTGGACGAAGCCGGCACTGCCTGCATCGATGTGCTGGATCGCGGTCCGGGCATTCCCGACGACCAGCTCGCCGCCGTACTGCAGCCGTTCCACCGGCTGGAACCGTCGCGTTCGCGCAGCACCGGCGGCACCGGCCTGGGGCTGGCCATCGCGCAGCAGCTTGCGCAGGCGCTGGGGGCGGGACTGAGCCTGAGCAACCGGGAGGGCGGTGGATTGCAGGCCACGGTAATGCTGGCAAGGCGCTAGCGCGACGCGCGCGGAGGCTGCGGGAGCAGGGTGGGTGATGCAGCGGAACGTGGCCGGCGTGCCGGCCTGTCTCATGGTGCCGCTGTCACGAGCCTGTCTCGCCGGCCGGTTGGCGTGAAATGTCAATGTCGTGCCCCGCCGCTGTCAATGCGGCCCGGCGCAGCGCGGCGCATCATGCGATCCGCGATGGCAACGAGGAAGGACAGCTTTCCGCTGTGGCCGAAGCCGCCGTCGCACCGCGTTGCGCGGGCTGGTGTCGCGCGGTGCGCCGTCCGAAGTGGATTGCCGTCTGCAGGTCCTGCAACCGATGAAGCACGATACCGAAGCTTTCCGCACGCGCTACCGCGCCACCATCCACCGCTGGTACAGCGCCTGGCTGCACGGCGGTTTCGTGCTGGCAGCCGGCGTGGCCGCGCTGGCCTTTTTTGCAAGCCGGCTGCAGGCGGTGCAGGCCTGGGAATGGCTGGCGATTCCGCTGGGCCTGCTGGTGTTCAACTGGGGCGAGTACACGGTGCATCGCCGTTACGGCCATCACAAGCATCGTCTCGGCGCGCTGTTCTACAAGCGCCATACCGGCGATCACCACAGTTTCTTTGTCGATACGCGCATGCCCTACGAGCAGGCGTGCGACTGGCGCGTGATCTTTTTCCCGGCGTGGCTGATCCTGCTGTTCTGCGCCGGGCTGGCGCCGCTGTACTGGGTGCTGGCGCAGTTCAGCGTCAACGTTGCCGCGCTGCTGTGCGCGACTTTGCTTGGTGGTTATCTGAGCTACGAGATTTTCCACGCCTGCGAACACCTGCCGGCGACACATCCGCTGGCGCGGCTGCCGTGGATACGGCATATGCGCCGGCTGCACCAGCTGCACCACCGCCGCGACCTGATGCAGACGCGCAATTTCAACCTCGTATTCCCGCTGATGGACTGGCTGCACGGCACGCTGCACTGGGAGCCTGAAGATCGCCGCCTGCCTTGATGCGACACATCACTGTCGGTTCGCCCTGTCGTGCGCGTGTCGGCCCGTGCTGGCGCGGCTTTTCTTCCCGGGGCGCGTATTGCCATCCCGCACAGCCCTGAAATCGCCGTGATTTCCATCGTCCGCTTCCGGAGCCCGCCATGCCCTCGCACACCAGCCAGACCCTGCTCGCCGCCACGCCGCCGCAGGCCTATGACTACCTCACCGTACCGGCCTGCTGGCACGAATGGCATGCGGCTTCGCTGGGCACGGTGCCCGACAGCCGCATGTCCCAGCCGGCGGGAGCGACCTTCGAGGAAAACATACGCACCGCCGGTTTTCGCCGCCGCCTGCACTGGCGAGTGGCCGCAGCGGTACGGCCGCAGTATTGGGAAGGCGAGGCGCGCATGGCCGACGGCAGCCGCGTGCGCCTGCGCTACGACTTTGCCGCCAGCGGCGATGGCACCGTGTTCACCCGCACGCTGGAGTATTCGGTGAAGCCGCTGTGGCTGCGGCTGGTGGATGCGCTGTTCGGGCGCTTCCGCATCCGCCGCGAGACGGCGGTGGCACTGCGCAAGCTGCAGCAGCGGTTTGCGGCGGGCGAGGGACAGGTTTCTGTTGCTGCGGATTGAACAAGGCAGGCACTGGCTGTACGGGAGACGGCGCAGCGCTGTCGCAACGGGTGCGGATTGCCGGTGTTCCTGGTCCTGGCGGCATGCCGCGCGTGCGGCAACTGAAATCGCGACGCTGAGCGCGCCGCGGGTGCGGCATGCGACATGTCGTGTGCGCTGCGGCCCCCATCGTGAAGCTGGCCGCGCTTACATCATGCAATAGATTGTGTGCTGCGGCCGCAATCGTGGCGCCGACCGTGCTGCGCGTGGGGCAGGCGACATGCCCTGTGTGCTGCAGCCACGGGGCCTTGAACTCTTGTGGAAATTTTCCAGCGATGCGTTGCGTCAGTCACTCCAGCATCAGCAGCAGCGCGCGCACCAGCTGTGTCGTCTGCTGCGGGTTGCGCGCGTCGAAGGTGAATACCGGTGGCGTGATGCCCTGCGCGCGCATGGCCTTGCGCACGGTGATCAGATCGAATTCCGGCACCTCTTCGGTGCGCGTGATGCCGATCACCATGGGCAAGGCCGCATCGAAGTCGGCGACGGTGCGCGCCCAGTAGCCGCAGTGCGTAACGACGTCGGGATCGGAGCCATCCAGCACGATGACCGCGCCCAGCGCGCCGCGGAGCAGGATGGGCCGCATAAACTCGAAATGGTCCTGGCCCGGGCAGCCATAGAGAAAGACGCTGTGGCCGCCCTCGATGCGCACGGTGGCGAAATCCAGCGCCACCGTAGTCGATGTCTTGTCGCCGCGGGTGGGGCCGCTGAGGGGCATGTCGGTGGAAACGGGCGGCGAGTCCGCGATCGAGGTGATGGCCGTGGTCTTGCCGGCGCCCACCGGGCCGACGAACACCAGTTTCGTTGACGACGCGGCGTCGATGCAGGTCTGGTCCAGCATGAATTTCCTGTGGAATCCTTGGCATGATGGCGACTGGCTGTGTTGCGGTCGATGCTGCTTGCGTTCATCAGCTGAGCGAACGGAGTGCCGTCTGCATAGCATCGTCGCAGAGAGCGCTGTGGCCAGCAGCAGGCTTCACCAAGCCAGCCCGAAACGCGCTGCCAGCTTGCTCAGCAACGGTCTGGCAACACGCGCCGCCTGTGCGGCTGGCGGCGTCGCCGCGGCTGGCGGCTCATCGATGACGAGCAGATTGCTGGCACGGAACGCCCAAAGGCAGGCATTCACCTCGTCGGCGCTGATGCCGGCTTTTGCGGCGCGTTCCTTCACGCAGCCGGGCCGCTGCTGCAGCCAATTGGCGATGCGCAGCGGCGTAAGGGTTTCCCGCGTGCTGCCCAGATCCGGAAAGTCACGCAGGGCGTAGGTGCTGCCGGCGAAGGCCGGCAGCTGATGTCTGCAGCGCAGGGCGCCGTCGACCAGGAAGGCATCGAGGCTCCAGGAGATTTCACCGATGCCCGGATGACGCTCGGCGACGGCGGTGAACGCATGGGTTTCCGCGCGCTCGCCCAGCGCGTCGCGTGCCGCCAGCATGTCGCTGAGCGTCGCCGCGGTCACGCGCCCGCGCGAGGCGCGGATGCTGATGCGGCGGCCGGCTATGTCGGCATCAATGTCGCGTCCGCGCCAGCTGTCGTGGGTCAGCTCCAGCAGGGCGGAAACATCGCTGGTGTGGCCGGGCAGGGGCGCGGGCGCGCTGGTGCCGGGGCGTGCCGGGGAATCCGGCTTCCTGGCGGCATCGATCACGCCGCGCAGCGCGGATACCAGGGACGCCGCGGTGCCTTCCGCTACGTGGCGTTGCGTCGACAGCGCGAAATGGATGGGCTGCGCGGCGTAGGCGACGAGGCCGATGCCGCGCTTCTGCGCCAGCTCCATCACCCGCCTGCCGTAGGCGTCGTCGGCGTTGACGACGACGACATCGCAGCGCGTGCCGTCCCAGGGCGACAGTTTCGCTTCGATGCGTACAGCGCCCAGCAGGTTCGCTGCCAGCCTCACCTTCTGGTCTTCCGGATCGGTCAGCGCCGCAGTTCGGAGGTCGATGCGCATGGGGACGTTTTGATGAGGGATGGCCGAAGTCGTCGCCGCGGGGAACCAGGCAGGAAGCCGTCGCCGTCAGGAGAAATCGATGGCTTTCTCGAACGAGCGCAGTTCATGCCGTGCCATGGCGAGATTAGCTTTTGCCCGATCCAGCACCACATAGAGGAACAGCTTCTGGTTGGATTCCAGCGGACGCAGCAGGTGGTACTGCTTGGCCAGGCTGATCAGGACGTCTTCGATGGTGTCGTTCAATTTCAGGGAGCCGGCGACCTTGCGTTTGGCGCGGATGACTTCGGTGTTGCCGGCCGCGGCCAGTTCGAGATTGATGCCGCTGCCGTCGCCGGCCAGCAGCATGCCGCTTTCACTGTCGACCAACGCAGAGGCGACGTAGCCGTCGATGCTGCGCAGGGCTTCTAGACTGATTTTTGCCATGACGTGGGTTCCGGTTGTTGGATGACGAATCGACACAGCGGCGGGACGCCCGGTCACGTAGCTGCTCTGGAAAAACAAACTGAGGGTTTACGCAAGGACGCTGGCCAGCGATTCCGCGCAGTCCAGGGTGCGGCGCAGCACCATCGCCAGGTTGTCGCTGCGGCTGGCCGCAGCGCACAGGACGTATAGCGGCCTGGGCGATGGAACACGCACGGCCACGATCAGGCCATGGGCCGATGTGATAGTCGCGTAGGAACAGCGGCCGTGCGACGTCTCCTTGGAGAACGTCTCGCTGAGTGCCAGAAAGGAACTGGCCATCGCGGCAACCCGCTCGGCCTGATCCCGCGAAGCCTCGCCGATGGTCGCCAGCGGACGCCCGTCCACATAGCACAGGCTGACCAGCTCCATGGCGGGCGAGGTTGCGAAGAAGGCTTGCAGGTGTCCGGCATACGGCTGGGTTGCATCGTCGTGTACAGCCGCCACCGCGGGCGGTTCCGCCGCCGCGCCGTCACTGAGCGCTTCAATCCCGAGCATCCTGTCCTCCCCCTGAAGAGGCTGCTGCAGCGGTTCCGGTGAGACTGCGCAGTAGATTGCGCAGTCCGTTCCAACGTGGTGGTGATGCAGTCGTGCGATGCTGTGCCGTCGCTCAAGTCCTGCATGACCGGTTCCAGGGCAACTCAACGCTACGCTCCAGCAGCATGACCTCAGCATAGGCAGTAGGTGGTTGGCTTGCCATGGGGGATCCCCCGGTTCGCATGACAATAAACATCGGGTATACGGGGATTTATGCCAAGTCCGGATCGATGGTCACATTTGTTTTGGTTTTCCATGCGCTACGGCATGACAAAACGCCTCGGCGGGGCGGCGAAACAAGGTTGCGCGCATGTGCCATAAACGTCGCGAGGTCAGCATCCTCATCACCGTTCCTTCCGAACTGGCGGCGGTAGGCCTGGTCGTCGGGCTGTCGTCGCGTTCCGAACTGCACGTTCTGGCCACTACCCATTCGTTGAACCAGGGTTTGGCCATTCTGCAGAAGCTGGCGCCCGAAATCGTGATCAGTGCGCCGGAGTGGGTGCCGGCGTTCGAGCAGCTCTTGCACGAGGGTGAGATCCGGACACGCCTGGTCGCATTCGGCTCCAGGCAGCACCTGGGCATGATCGCGGAGGAGACGGCGCAGGTGGCTTGCGGTTATTTCAGCTATCTGTCGCCAGCCGGGACCTACCTGCCTCTGATCGACGCGGTTTCCCATTGCCGTCTGCCGGCGATGGACAGCAAGCACAAGCTGTGTCGCAGTTGTGCCACGCGGCTGTCGCTGCGGCCGCCGAAACCGAACCTGTCTGCGCGCGAGATGGAGGTCTTCGTCGCCGTGGGCAAGGGGTTCGGCACCTCGGAAATCGCCGCGCAGATGGGCATTAGCGTGAAGACTGTCGAGTCATTCCGCGAGAGCATCAAGAGCAAGCTGGCGCTGGGGTCGGCCCGGGAAATGAGCGCCGTCGCCGCGGAGTGGTGTCGCGGCGGGTTTTCCTGAAAGATGGAAGATTGGATTTTTCGGCTGTTGTGTCCGCGGGCCGTACACAGCGGCTACGCCCATCGATTCTGCTGATTGCACGCACCTGGCGATGCCACCGCCGGGCTCCCTGCGCTGGCGACCGATCCGGATGTTCGCGGGAAAAACGGCGGCGCGAATACCGCGCCGCCGTCCATCCGCTGTCAGCCGTGCGGATTCACGCCATCACTGCAGACCGTCCTTGATCGCCTGGGCCATGGAGCCCTGCGCATCGTCGCCGCTGAATTCCCAGAAGAAGGCGCCGCCCAGTCCCTGGTTCTTCACGTACTGCATCTTCTCGAACACCAGGGCCGGATCGTCGTAGCTCCAGAACTGGTTGCCGCTGAGCAGCCAGTGGGCGCGCGCGGTGGCGTCGGTGAAGTGGCTGCCGGACTTGGTCTTGAGCACCTTGTAGTCCTCGTTGCCGGCTTCATACGTGCCCGGCGCCGCGCTGCCGCTCTGGTACAGGCCGTTGTTGGCCGAGGACACGTTGGTCCAGCCGCGGCCGTAGAAGCCGATGCCCAGGTTCAGCTTGGCCGCCGGCACGCCGCGGGTGCGGAAGGCCTGCAGCGCATCGTGGGTGTTGTACGAGCGTTGGTCGCCGGTGGAGGGATCGGCCGGCGAGCCGTACAGCGGCGAGTGGTGATTGGTCTGCGGATCCCAGGTGCCGTGGAAGTCGTAGGTCATCACGTTGATGTAGTCGAGGTACTGGTGGTAGGTGCCCGGATCGGTGACGCGGATCTTGTCCACGCCGGCACCGGCGGCGATGGTCAGCAGCAGGCCCGGACGCACCAGATCGAGCTGGCGGCGGAACTCGGCCAGCAGCGCAGTGAAGTTGGCATTGTCTTCCGGCGCGCCGCAGGCGATGCCGCAAGCCACGGGGTATTCCCAGTCCAGGTCTATGCCGTCGAACACGCCCGCCGCCGCGCCAGGGCCGCCGGCGCCGTCGGTCTGCGGCAGGTTGCCGCGGATGTAGGCGTCGATGCACGAAGCCACGAAGGCCTGGCGGTTTTCCGGCCGCGCCGCGCTGGAGAAGCCGCGCGACCAGGTCCAGCCGCCGAGCGAGATCAGCACCTTGAGGTTGGGATACTTGGCCTTGAGCTTCTTGAGCTGGTTCCAGTTGCCGCGCAGCGGCTGGTCCCAGGTATCGCCGACGCCGTCCACGCTTTCGCCGGCCTGGAAGGACTTGGTGTAGTCGGCGAACGCATCGCCGCCCTCGCCGGTGGATTCGTTGGTCGGAATGGTCACGCCGACCTGGCAGCGGTTGTTGCGCACATTGCCGAAGGCGTAGTTGATGTGGGTGAGCTTGGCCGCGGTGTTGCTGGTATCGATGTTCTTGACGCGGTAGTTGCGGCCGTAGATGCCCCACTGGGCGAAGTAGCCGATCACGTTCTTGCTGCCGCCGACGATGATCTGCTTGGTGCGCGCGGTGATCGGCGCGCTCTGCGCCGAGGCGCCGGCTTCGCTGACGGCGGCTACGGTGAAGCTGTAGGCGGTGTCGGGCGCGAGGCCGTTGTTGGTGAAGCTGTTGGTGGTGGACTCACCCTGCTGCACACCGCCGCGGAATACGCGGTATTTCACCGTGCAGTTCGGGCCGGCGGCGACGTTGCCCCAGCCCAGGCTGATGCTGGTGGTCGTCTGCGCCGGCGAGGCGAGGCCGGACGGCACCGATGGAATCGTGGTGCAGGTGCCATTGCCCGTGGTGCTGGCGCTGATCGCGGCCGACTGGGCCGAGGCGTTGGTGGCCACGTCGCGGGCGCGCACGGTGTAGCTGTAGCTGGTGCTGGCGCTGAGGCCGGTGTCGGTGAAGGTGGTCGCGGTGGGGCTGCCGACGATGCCGCCGTTGCGGTAGACGTCGTAGCCGGCCACGCCGCTGCCGCCGGTGTTGTCGGTGGAGGCCGACCAGGTCAGCGTGATCGAGCTGCTGGTGCTGGAGGGCGCGGCCAGGTTGGCCGGCACGCTGGGCGGCGTGATGTCGGTCTGGCCGGTGCCGCAGGCGCCGAGGTCCGCATACCAGCCGCAGCTGGGGCAATGCGTGGGCGGTGCATTCCAGATGGGTACGTTGGCCTGGTACAGACGGTTCTGGTAGACCATCTTGTCGCCGGGGCTGTAGATCGCCGACTGGCTCCAGGCGGCAACGCCGCTGCAATTGGCGGTCTGGGCCAGGGCCGACCAGCTGCTGCCGGCCAGGACGAGTGTGACGATGGAAGTTAAAGCCGATCGGAAGCGCATGTCCTTTACTCCGTTGCGAGAGGAAGTGCGGAGAGCGAAACCGGGGAGCGGCGCGGTCGCCTTGCATGGCGGTGCCTGCGTGCGGCGCAGTCGACGGCACCGGCTTCAGGGACCGGCGCACATGGCTCGGCAGCCGCGCCAGGCGCGGAACCGGACTGCGAGGACGAAAGCCCCGCCCGGCCGGCGCGCTCCGCTAGGCGAAGCCGGGCCGGCTGCAACGGCAGTACCGATACACCCTCCCCGAGTGTATCGACTGCGGCAAAGTACTTTTTTCAGCATCCGTGTCCCGGCTGGCAACGCCCCCGCATTGCCGCCGTGGGATCCGGACCCGGTCCGGTCCCTGCGTCCGCCGGTGCGCTGTGCGCCGGGGAGATTTCTTCCGTGAATGCGCGCGTTGTGGAAAACGCGACGCCGGATGCGCGGACTTCGCCGCAGCGTCGTGGCTTCATCCTGTCCGGCGATCCCCGCCGGCCAACTGCCGCTTGCGCGGCGCATCCCTGTCGGCGGCTACCGCCGCCAGCCCGACGCCGGGCGTACAGTGCGCGCCATTGACAACGTTGTCAACAACATGTCGAAGTGGACTTGAGCAGGCGGTCACAGTCCCGGATTCTTGTTGCGGTGCAGGAAAGAAACTCTGGCGCCAATTCAGCAGGATCGGCGCTGTCATGCAGGAATGCGTGCAAGTTGCCGCTCCAAGCCGGTGCAGGCAAACGGAATTTTGTCGCGGAGCTGCTGCCGTGCCCGCCGGCTGCGTGGCATGCCGCGTCCAGGGCACGCTGGCGTCAGGAATGACAACGAAGGGCAGGGCGTCTGGCGCGCGCCAGGTTCTCAGCCCGGCCCGGCGTCGGTGCCGTGTTGCAGCCAGCGCGCCGCGGCCAGGCCGGCGATGCGCCCGCTGGCCATGCTCGCGGTCAGCAGATAGCCGCCGGTGGGCGCTTCCCAGTCCAGCATCTCGCCGGCGCAGAACACACCGGGCAGGGCGCGCAGCATCAGGTTTTCGTCCAGCGCCTCCAGGCGTACGCCGCCGGCGCTGCTGATGGCCTCGGCGACGGGGCGCGGACGCAGCAGGCGCAGCGGCAGGGACTTGATCGCGGCGGCGAGATTTGCCGCATCTTCCATTTGTGATTTCTGCAGCACTTCGTAGAGCAGGCCAGCCTTGACGCCCTCGATGCCGGCCTGGCGGCGCAGGTGTTCGCTGAGCGAGCGGCGGCCGCGCGGCCGGGCCAGGGCCTGCTGCAACGCCGCGGCGGCGTGGCCGGGGGCGAGATCGAGCCGGATTTCCACGCCGCCATCGCGCGCGATTGCTTCGCGCAGATCGGCCGAGGCCGCATAGATCAGGCTGCCCTCGACGCCGCCGGCGGTGATGACGAATTCGCCCTGGCGGCTTTCGCGGCTGCCGTCTTGGCGCAGCCATTCCAGCGCGACGGGCTTGAGCGGCTGGCCGGCGTGGCGCGTGGCGAAATGCGCCGTCCAATCCACGTCGAAGCCGCAATTGGACGGCTGCAGCGGTGCCATGTCGACACCATGCGCGGCCAGCGGCGCGACCCATTCGCCGTCGGAACCCAGCACCGGCCAGCTCGCGCCGCCCAGCGCCAGCACGCAGGCGCGGGCCGCCAGTGCCTGCGTCGCACCGTCGCGGCCGCGCAGCAGCAGACGGCCCTGCGCATCCCAGCCGGTGAAGCGTTGCTGCACGTGGAAAGTCACGCCCTGTTCGCGCAGCCGGCGCACCCAGCCGCGCAGCAGCGGCGCGGCCTTGAGATCCGCCGGGAATACGCGGCCGGAGCTGCCGACAAAGGTTTCCACGCCCAGACCGCGCGCCCAGGCGCGCAGGGCGTCGGCGTCGAATGGCAGCAGCCAGTGCCGCACGGCGTCCGCACGCGCGCCGAAGCGTGCGACAAAATCCACAAAGGGTTCGGAGTGGGTGAGGTTGAGCCCGCCCTTGCCGGCGATCAGGAACTTGCGTCCGACCGAGCCCATCGCGTCGAACAGGTGCACCTTCGCGCCGGCGCTGCGCGCGGCCTCGGCGGCCATGAGTCCGGCCGGGCCGCCGCCGATCACGACGAGGTCCGCGCAGGCGGGGAGAGTGGCGGTCATGGGCGCGGCGGGTAACAAGGACGGGCGGCGGATGATACTGGATCGGCTCCGGCCGGGCCGCGGGCCCGCGGCCGGCGGCCGTTGTGCCGCGGCACTCGCCGCGCCGGGGCCGGTTTCTGCAGCCGTTGCGTCAGGTTCTTCCGCGGATTCCGACCCTGCCGCGCCGGTTCCGACTAGCATCGCGTACCCACGAAACCAGGAGTTGCCGATGCGCCCATGGATCTTGTTCGCCGCACTGGCGCTGACAGCCTGCGACCGTCCGCCCGAACCCGCGGCGCCGGCCAGCGGCGAGGCGGCCAAGCCCGCCAAGCCCAAGCGCCTGCCGGGCGACGGCGTGCGCGTGCGCGCCATGGCGCCGCCGGCGGAACTGGCGCAGGCGCAGCCGGCAGCGCCATCGACGCCGCCGGCGCAACCGGCGCCGCGGGCGCCGCAGCCGGATTCGCCCAAGCTGGAGAAGCTGCGCGCCGGACTGGAGCAGGCCGGCTTCGGCGATCTGCGCGAGAAGATCGACTGGAGTGAGGTCGAGGAGGAATACGCCGACGCCGCCGCGCTGTTGCAGGCGGCCGGTCTGTGCGTCTGGTTCGATGTGGAGACCGGCATGTTCCCGAACGAACACGACGGCCTGCTGCGCCAGCTGGCCGCGGCGGCGGGCGACGATCTGGCCGGCGTGCTGTTCCAGGAAATTCCGCCCACGGAAGACGGCGACCAGGCTGAGGCGCCGTACCAGCTGCATGCCTATGCCGACGGCAAGCGCTGGAGCGTGACCGCGCGCAACTACGGCGACTGGTACGACGTCGACGCCGTGCTGCGCCTGGGCAATGCGCTGTTGCGCGACCGCGGCAGCGCCAAGCGCATGCTGTTGCTGTTCAGCGAGGACCAGACCGCGCAGGTCGTGGTGGCGCCGCAGGCGGTGCTGGGCGCAGCGCTGGAGCAGGGGCTGCTGCAGGCCGGCGACGAAGCTGCCGCGCGCGAGGCGGGCAAGGCGTTCGAGCAGGAGGTGCTGGAAAAGCTCAAGGCGGAGCGCGGCGCAGAGCGGGCCCCGCGCTAGGTCGCGCGGATGCTGCCGCCGTTGCAGCGGTATTCCGATCCGGCCGGCGCAGCCTGATCCGGTTCCGAATCTTGAATCGAATCCCCGCCCAAACGGGCCATCCCTGGCCCAGAGGGAACACTGCCGCCACGGGGGCTGGCGGCAGTGCCTGGGACTCAGTACTCAGTACTGATGGTGACGCCGCTGAACGCGCTGGCCGCATGCAGGCTGATGTAGAAATAGCCGGCGGGCGGGTTGTTGATGGTCAGGGTCTCGCCGTTGCCGCTGTTGACCGAGCGCTGCTGGTAGGCACTGGTGGTGGCCCAGGTCGCGCTGTTGGCATACAGGTTGGCATCGCCGGTGCCGCCGCTGGTCTTGATCCGCAGCTGGCTCACGCCGGCCGGCAGGTTCAGATAGAAGTAGGCGTAGTTGCCCTGGCTCGCGCTGATGTTGCTGCGCTTGCAGTTCTGCGCCAGCACGCGGGCATCGCTGCCGCTGCATTCCGGCAGGGTGCTGCCGCCGCTGACGGTCACGGTCTTGCTGACGCTGCGGCTGGCGCCGCCGTTGTCGGTGACGGTCAGGGTAACGGTGTAGCTGCCGGCGCTGGCATAGGTCTTGGACGGGCTGGTCGCGGTGGAGCTGCTGCCATCGCCGAAGTTCCAGCTGCGCGAGACGATGTTGCCGTCACTGTCGCTGGACGCGTCGCTGAAGCTGACGGCAAGACCGTTGGCGCTGAAGGTGAAGTTCGCCGTCGGCGGCTGGTTGGTCGACGGCGGCGTGTAGCTCGCGGTCAGGCTCACGCCGGAGAAGGCGGAGTAGCCGTTGAGCATGACGTGGTAGCGGCCGGCCTGCACGGTGCTGATGGTGCAGGTCTCGCTGTTGCCGCTGACGTACGGACGGCAGTCGTAGGTCGAGGTGGTCGGCGCGCTGCCGAAGCGCACGTACATGTCGGCATCGCCGCTGCCGCCGCTCATGACGAAGCGCAGGTTGGTCGCGCCGGCCGGCACGTCGAAGGTGAAGCCGAGCGTGGCGTTGGCTGCAGCGCTCAGGTTGGTCTTGGCCACGCCGTTCTGCAGCTCGGTACTGCCGCCGCCGCCGCCCGTCACCGTCACATTGCGCGACACGCTGTGGCTGGCGCCGGCGTTGTCGGTCACGCTGAGGCTGACCGCGTAGGTGCCGGCCGTGCTGTAGGTCTTGCTCGGGTTGGTGGCGGTGGAACTGGTGCCGTCGCCGAAGTTCCAGCTGCGCGAGGCGATATTGCCGTCGCTGTCGCTGGAGCCGTCGCTGAAGTTCACGCTCAGGCCGTTGGCGACGAAGCTGAAGTTTGCCACCGGCGGCACGTTGCTGCCGCCGCCGCAGCCGCTGCTGGACGGATTGGCGACGCAGGTGAGGAAGCTGCGGAACTCGGTGTCATAGCGCGTGCCCAGGCCGTTCATGAAGCTGGCGTAGCCGCTGTAGTTGCCCGGACGGAAATAGCCCAGGATGGAACTCACGTCGGCGCGGTGCTTCTCGAACATGAAGCGCACCGCCAGGTAGCCCCAGTTGTATACCCGCGTGGTGCCGCTGTTGTAGTCGTTCTGGAAGATGGTGCTGATCGGGTAGGTTCCCGCAGCGGCCTGGTTCACCGCGCCGGTATAGGTTTGGTTGCGGTAGCTGTAGGACATGTATTCGGCGAAGCCTTCCACCCACCACACCGTCTTCTGCGCCATGGCGGCGGAGAAGTCGCCGTACATGTTGAAGCGGCCGTCGAGGTAGTGCACGTATTCGTGGGTGAGGTTCCAGATCTCGAAGCTGGGCAGCAGCCATTCCGCCTCGTAGGCGATGAAGCGTGCCTGGTTGCCGGCCGCGGCCGGGTTGCCTTCGAGGTACATGCCGCCGTTGTTGGTATCGATGCCGAACAGCGCGCCGGCGTAGGTGCCGTAGTCGCTGCTGCTGTTGAACACGACCATTTCCAGCGCGCTGTTGTTGTCGTTGGCCACCGGCGTGTTGTTGCTGGCGACCTGCTGGTGGAAATAGGTTTCCTGGCCGGCGACGGTGGCGCAGGCAGTGTTGATCTCGGCCTGGGTCATGGACTGCACGCGCAGGCGCAGGGTGCTGCTGCAGTTGTAGGTGATGGGCAGCACCGAGGCTTCCAGGCGGGTCTGGAAGTCGCACAGGTTGTAGTAGCTGCAGTTGGCCTTGTCGTAGTAATCGACCATCTCGCCGATGCCGACCCACAGCGAGGCGGTGTTGCCGGTGACCGAACTGCGGTCGAGCAGGGTCTTGGCGCGCGAGCGGGCCAGGGTCTGCAGGCTGCCGGTGTACTGCAGGAAGCGGCCGAGTTCGCGGCCGGCGTTGGAGACCAGGTAGCTCTCGTCGCCGCCGAGCAGGCTGAAGTTGCGGTTGGCGAAGTTGTACAGCGTGTCGACGATGGACGTGTCGGACTGCACCAGGCTGACGAAGGCGCTGTCGTAGTGGCCGCGGAACAGTACGGTGAAGGCATTGTTCACCGCCGACTTCATCCAGAAGTAGGGCGAGTAGCGCGCGTTGTCGTAGTTGTCGAGCAGGCGCTTGACCACGGGCAGATAGCGCGCGTTCTCGCTGGAGCTGTCGATCAGGGTGACGAACTCGGCCAGGATCTCGCCGTGGGCGTCATTGACCAGGCCGAAGTTGGCATTGGCGGCGAAAGCATCCAGCGCCGGGCGGATCGCGTTGCGCAGGCTGGTGCCGTACGCGCCGACCGTGGCCGAATCGTAATACTGCACGTAGTAGCCGGCGCGCAGGAACAGGATCAGCTGCAGGGCGCCGCTGCTGTTGGTGCCGTTGTAGCTGGCCGCGGTGCTCTGCAGCGCATTGGCCACGGTGACCATCTGCGCTTCGCGGAAAGTCGAATAGGCGCTGTTGCCGGAAAGATTGAACAGGCTGTTGACGCAGTCGGTATCGACGGCCTTCAGCGCGTTCACCAGCGCGGTGCCGCTGAGGCTGCCGAACTGATTGCTGTCGCAGGCGGCCTTGAGGCCGCCGAAGGCTTCGGAAGGACGTGCGAGCTTGAGCGCGCCGGCGTCCTGCAGGTCGTAGTCGGAACGGTGGATTTGCTTGAGCGAGGACTGCGGCGCGCGCTGCGCCGCGGTCACGTGCTGCGCCTGCAGGCGGTGTGGCAGGCGGGCCACGGATTCGACCGCGGCGGACTTGCCTGCGCCGCTGCTGCGGGCGCCGGCGCGCATGCCTTCATCGGCGCCGGCCGAGGCCGGCAGAAGCACTGCGCCGAGCAGGGCGGCGGTCAGCAGTCTGGAACGGTAACGCACTGGGTACGACATGAACTCCCCTCCACGGAAATGATTGGATTCCCCCGATTCCGCGCCGCCGGCTCGAACGTCCGTTGCGGTGCGGCGGCGGAAATCTAGGAGGCGCGGGGACCGCCGTATTGTCATATTTATGGTTTAAATCGGCGGTATGCGCAAAATGGGGAGATTTATTTCATTTTCCCGCAATGCAGCAAAAATCATACAAAACAATAGCTTCTGCGCTGTGGCGCGCAAGGCCGAAAAGGCGGCGGGAAAATCGGGCGGGCGCCGGCGGGAAAATCCGCGGACTCCTGTCACGAAGCCGAAATCTCATACCGAAATCGACGCCATTCGCGTCGCCGGCCGCATGACAGTCGGACCCGGGCGCGCGAAATTGGCGCCCGCGGAGCCGGCCCAGCCATTGGACGCGATCCGCACCGCCGCCGGGGCCGCCAAATCGGCCTCCGCCACCGCCACTTTTTGCGGGGACCGCCATGAACGCTGTCGACGCCATCGATGCCAAGGATCGTTTGCTGCTGGATCTGCTCTACCGCAACGCCCGCCTGCCGCTGAAAACCATTGCCGCCCGGGTCGGGCTGGCGCGCAGTTCGGTGCGCGAGCGTGTCGCGCGGCTGGAAAGCCGCGGCGTGATCCGCGGCTACCGCGCCGACGTGGAGTGGCCGGCGGCGCTGCCGGCCATCCAGGCCTATTTCACCCTGCGCCTGAAACACACCCCGGCACCGGGCCTGGTGCGGCGCCTGCGCGAGCGGCCGGAGCTGGAGCGCTGCTGTTCCATAGGCGGAGAGATCGACCTGATCCTGAGTGCGCGGGCCGAATCCCTGCTCGCGCTGAACAGCCTGCGCGACTGGCTGGCCGAGCAGGCCGAAGTCGCCTCGGTGGTGACCTCGGTGGTGCTGAACGAGGAATTCCGCCGCTGACGGCGGGCGCGGCGGAATTTTTTGCGCCGCGGCGATAGCTTTTGTTGCAATTTCCCGATTGGGTTAGCGTCGGCCGGCGACGGGGGCGGCGGCGCGGACTGGCCTGCGCACCCGGCTGCGGGCTTGGCTGGGCCATCAACAAGGGGAAAATCGGATGAACCACGACGGTGCGTGCAAGGCGCGGCGCGATGGCGCGCGCGCGATGAAACCGATTCACCGGCGGCTGGCCGTGCTGGCCGCCGCCCTGGCTGCGGCGCTGCCGCTGCAGGCGGCCGAGCGCGTGGACGCGCAGCCGGTGCCGGCGCAGATCCTGCGCGCCGCGGACGCCGCGGCGGGCGCGCTCAAGGCCGCCGGGCCGCGCCGGCTGTCCGGCGTAGCCGCGCACGAGGCGCGGCTGGAGCTGGATATCGACTTCACCACCTCGACCATCTTCAACCCCGCCACCGGCGAGTTCGACACGGTGAAGCTGCGTTCCTACCGCAGCCCCGGCACGGAGCCGCGCGTTCCCTTCGTCGCGCCGCTGATCGAGGTGCAGCCCGGCGAGACCGTGCGCATAGGCCTGAACAACAAGCTGCCGGCCGAGCCGGACTGCGCCAGGCAGGTCGACAGCATCAACGTGCCGCACTGCTTCAACCACACCAACCTGCATTCGCACGGGCTGTGGGTCAGCCCCAGCGGCAACAGCGACAATGTGCTGATAGCCCTGCTGCCCGGCGTGCGCTTCGAATACGAATACAACATCCCGGCGGATCATCCCGCGGGCACCTTCTGGTATCACCCGCACATGCACGGCTCAACCGCGCTGCAGGTGTCCAGCGGCATGGCCGGCACCCTGATCGTGCGCGGCAACCGCCGCCCGACGGCGGAGCACAACGGCGACATAGACACCCTGCTGCAGCGCGACGGCGCGCCGGTGACCGAGCGCGTGGTGCAGGTGCAGCAGGTTCAGTACGCCTGCCGCGACGAGAACAACCAGATCAAGACGCACAAGGTCGACGGCAAGGTGGTGGCCTGGGTCTGCGACAAGAAAACGAAAGATGTCGGCCAGATCACCGGCTACGACCAGTTCGGCCAGACCAGCTGGAAGGAGTCCGGCCGCTATACCAGCATCAACGGGCAGATCCTGCCGACCTTCCGCGGCGCGCGCAGCGGCGCGCTGGAGCGCTGGCGCGTCGTCCATGCCGGCGTGCGCAACAGCGTGAATCTGCAATTCAGGAAGATGAAAAGCGGAGCCAAGTCCTTCGATCGCCTGCGCACTCAGGAGCTGGCCGGCTGGGTCGACAGGAACTGCACCGGCGAGCTGCTGCCGCAGTGGGAAATCGCCGCCGATGGCCTGACCCACGGACGCATCGTGCGCAAGACGCAGAACGTGCTGCAGCCGGGCTATCGTAGCGATGTGCTGGTGGTGTTCCCCGAGGCCGGCGACTACTGCGTGATCGACGGCGATGCCGCCGCGGACGAGAGCGTGACCTGGGCCGCCGAAAGCCGCCAGGTGCTGGGCAAGGTCACGGTGGAGCAGGGCGAGACCGTGCCCGCGGATCTGCAGGCCTATCTGACGGCGCAGCTCTCGGCCATGGCCGATGCGACCCAGGAGCCGGCCATCGCCGCGCGCATCAAGTCCGGCCTGGCCGATGGCCTGCGCACCGAGCTGTTCGCGCCGCATGCGGACATCGCCGACAGCGAGCTGACCAAGCCCGGCCAGACCATGACCTTCGATATTCCCAAGGTGAAGGTGAAGAACCCGAAATACCCGCCGGAACTGCCGGAATTCATCGAACAGTTCGAGTTCCGCGTCGGCGACGAGGCCTACAACCCGAAACATGCGCGCGAACTGGTGCTGGGCCGGGCCGAGGAATGGGAACTGTCCTCACTGGTCGGCAGCCATCCCTTCCATATCCATGTGAATCCGTTCCAGGTCGTGCGCATTGTCGATGACAAGAACCGCGAGCTGAGCGCGCAGGATCTGGAAAAGGATCCGGTCTATGCCGGCGTGCTGGGCACCTGGAAGGACACGCTGTGGATCAAGGGCGGCTACAAGCTCTACGTGCGCACGCGCTACCAGCGCTACATCGGCGAATACGTGCTGCATTGCCATATCCTCGATCATGAGGACCAGGGCATGATGCAGAACGTGCGTGTGGTGCTGCCGGATGGCAAGGGTGGGGGCGTGTACGGGCATCATTGAGGCCGGGATTCGGGATTGGGGCCTCTTCCCACGCTGCAAGGGTGGCGATGCGCCTGTGATCGAAGCAGCTCGATACAAAGAAAAAACCGCGCCCTGGTGCGCGGTTTTTTCCTTTCCGTATTGGCAGCTGTGCGGCGCTGGCGTGTTCAGCCTGCCGTGGCAGCCGGTATTCCGCCTTCGCGCAATACGCAGCAGCCGCAGCTCAGCGCTGCGCGACCGTATTCTGCACGATCACTTCGACGCGGCGGTTCTGCAGGCGGCCGCCGGCGCTGCTGTTGTCGGCGACGGGGAAGTCCGGCCCCATGCCGCGCACAGTGATGCGCTGCGGGTTGACGCCGCGGCCGATCAGATAGGACTGCACCGACTGGGCGCGGCGCAGCGACAGGTCGACGTTGTGTTCGCGCGAGCCGGTGGCGTCGGTATGGCCTTCGATTGCGACGCTGCCGCGGTCGTCGGTGCGCAGGGCTTCGGCGAGCTGGTCCAGGCCGCGGGTGGCGCCCGGCTTGAGTTCGGCGCGGTTGGTCTCGAACAGCACGTCGCCCAGGGTCACGACCATGCCGCGCTGGGTCTGCTTGGCTTGCAGTTCGGCCAGCTGGATGCGCGCCAGTTCGGCATCGTTGCGCGCCTCGGCGGCGGCGAAGCGCTCTTCCTGGGCGCGCAGTTCGGCGCGGCGCGCCGCATCGGCCGCGGCATCGGCGTCGGCGCGGGCGATGGAAAGATCGCGGGCGCGCGCTTCGGCCAACAGCCGCTCGCGGTCCTGCGCCAGCTCCTGGGCGCGGCGTTCGGCGTGGCGGGCCAGGCCTTCGGCCTCGGCCGTGCGCACCAGGCGATCGGCGATATAGACGCCGTGGTCGAACAGCGGCCGTTCCAGGCGGCGGCCGTCGGCGGCCAGCACGGCGACGGCGTCGTCGGCCTTGGCCAGTTCGGCCTGAGCGTTGGGGCCTACGCGCGGATCATTGTGCAGGCGCTGCAGTTCGCCTTGCAGGCGCACGATCTCGGGCGCCGGGCCGCGCGGCATGCCGGCGCAGGCGGAAAGCAGCACTGTGGAAATGGCGATGAATGTCATGCGTGCGGGCTTCATGGTCAGCCTCCTGCGCTGTCGACTTCGACGCGCAGGGCGCGCAGCGCGTCTTCGATTTCCTGGGTGGCCGCCTCGGCGCGTGCCTGGCGGCTGCGCGCCTCGGCGAGGTTGGCATCGGCGCGGGTCTTTTCCGCGGCGAGCATGCTGTCGGTCCAGTCGCGCGCGTTGGCCAGGCCCTCGGCCTGGGCCATGCCGTTGCGCGCGTTGCCCAGGTCGGATGCGGCCAGCTCGGCAGCGCCGGCGCGTTCGGCGGCCTGCAGTGCGGCGGCGGCGGCGGTCATGGCCAGCTCGGCGTCGTGCCGGCTGGCGGCGCCGGCCAGGCCGGGCAGGGCCAGCGCCGCCGCGAGAATCAGGGCAGTTGCTTTCATGGCGGTCCTCCTTGCGTAGGTGTTTACCAGCGCTGGAATTCGCGGGCGGAAATGCGCCGGTCGTTGTTGCTGTCGGCGTAGTCGAAGTCGTTGGCCAGGGTCAGGTAGGCGCGCGCCTCGATCTCGTCGATCGCACCGTCGCCGTTGCGGTCCAGCGCGGCGAAGGCGGGGCGCGCTTCCGCCGGCCGCGGCGGCGGCTGGCCATAGCGCACGATGAGATCGCCGCGCGGATCGGCGAAGCGGATCTCGCGCAGGTTGTCGCCGGAGCGGTCCGCCTGCGCCGCGGCGGCGCCGGCGAGGGTGCAGAGGATCAGCACAGACAGGGCTTTCATGACGCCACCTCAGCGCATCTTGGCGCGCAGCTCCCGGCCCAGTTCGGCCAGTGCGTGCACGGCTTCTGAAAAACGCGGCGAAATTTCTTTGGCCAGGCGCGGCAGCGGGCCGGACTTGCGGCTGCCGTTGTGCAGCAGCCGGGTCACCGCGGCGACGCCCACGCCGACGGCGACAGTCAGCGGCACCAGCACCTTGGGCGATTTGAGGCGCTGCGCGGTGGCGGCGAGGGCGCGGCGCGGCTTGATCTCGGCGGATTTCTTCACCGCGACAGTACCGGCGCTGCTGCGCGCCGGACGCTTGGCAGCGCGCGTGGCGCCATTGGCGGCGCCGTTGCCGCTGGAAGCCGTCTTGCGGGAGGTGGTCTTGCTTGGCATGGCCCGACTCCTGTGGGTGGGAATGGCCCCTCACTCCCACAGGTTTCATGCCATGCTGTGTCCGCCGCTAACTCACTGTGATTGCTGGTGATCCGGAACTACGGCCGGCCTTGCCATCCAGGCAGAAAGCCCATTCGCCCGGCGTGGTCGTGCAGCCTGCCCGGAGCGGACTAGTCGCTGCCGAAGCTGCGTCCCAGCTGCACCTTGCGCTGCAGCGCTTCGCCATTGCGCGTGATGCTGAGCGTGACGATCTTGCCCATGCGCTGCTTGAGCACGGCCTGGAAAGCAGTGCGGCCTTCGACCGGCTGGCCGTCGATGGCGCGGATTACGTCGTTGCTGCGCAGATTGGCGCGCGAGGCCGGGCTGTCGCCGACGATCTCGCCCAGGCGCACGCCGGCGCCGAACTGCTTTTTCTCCGCCGCGCTAAGATCGCGGAAGCTGGCGCCGAACACCAGGCGCAGGCGCACGAAATAGGCGGCGCTCAGCGGATCGGCCGCGGCCGGGTCGGCGTAGAGGCGGATCTTGTCCGCGCCGACGGCGCGGCCCTGGGCGGCGATCCATTCGCGCGCCGCGGCATCGTCGCTGCGATGGCGGCTGTTGCCGATCAGCACATAGCCCTGCGGCGTGAGCAGCTCCTGGTCGGCCGCCGGCGTCTTGCCGGCGAGGATCTCGGCGGCGGCGGCCGGTGCGGCGGCGCGCAGCGGGTCGATCACGGCAGCTTCGCGTCCGGCCACGGCTTCGTAGCGGTCGGCCGCGTCCCGGGCCGCTTCGGCCGGTGTTTCGTAGACCACGCTGCGCGTGGCGGCGCAGCCGGAAAGCAGGGCGATGCAGCACAGCAGGGTCAGGCGCAACTTCATGCAGGTTTCTCGCGTACGGCCGGTGCGCCAGCATGCCGCCGCGCGCTTGACTGTGCTTTGAATGCGGTCGCAAAGCGCCGGATTGGGTTGCATGCTGCAAGCCGGTGGCGCGTGCGCGATTGGCTCTTGTCCGGCGGCCTGCGCTGTGGTCTTTATCCGGCTTCGACCTTGCGGTATTCCCGTCATGATTTCGTACAGGCGCGGCGCGCTCTTCATGCTGGCCGCGGTGGGCACGTTCTCGTTCATGGACATGGGCATGAAGCTGCTCAGTCCGCACTATCCGGCCATGCAGGTGGCCGCGCTGCGCGGCCTGGCTTCGTGGCCCTTCGTGATGCTGTGGGTGCTGCTCGCCGGCGGACCTGGACAGCTGCTGCGGGTGCGCTGGTCGCTGCACCTGCTGCGCGGTGCGCTGGCCGTCGGCATGCTGGTGACCTTTGCCTACGCCCTGCGCAGCCTGCCGCTGGCCGAGGCGTATGCGCTGTTCTTCGTCGCGCCGCTGATGATTACGGCCCTGGCCGTGCCGCTGCTGGGCGAGCGCGTGGGCTGGCGCCGCTGGTGCGCGATCGCGGTCGGCCTGGCCGGCGTGGTGGTGGTGCTGCGGCCCAGCGGCGCGGGCATGCTGTCGCTGAGCGGCCTGGCCATGCTGGCCGCAGCGCTGTGCTACGCAGCCAGTGCGATCAGTGTGCGCCTGCTCGGCCGCACCGACACCACCCAGGCCATGGTGTTCTGGATGCTGACCCTGCTGTCGATCTTCGCCGTCGCGCTGGCCTGGCCTGAATGGCGTGCGGTGCGCAGCGAGCATTTCCTGCTGCTGGCCGGCATCGGCGTCAGTGGCGCCATAGGCCAGTACTGCGTGACTGAAGCCTTCCGCGATACGCCGGCCTCGGTGGTGGCGCCGCTGGAATACACCGCGCTGGTCTGGGCGCTGGCCCTGGACTGGCTGCTGCTGCACACTTTCCCGGCGCCGCTGACCCTGCTCGGCGCCGGCATCATCGTCGCCAGCGGCCTTTACCTGATCCGCAGCGAAGGCCGCGCCGGTTGATTTTTCCGCCCATTTTTCATTGCTGACGGTTGCCGCGATCCATGCCCTATACCCCGATAGTCGCCACCCTGGGCTATGTGCTCTCGCCCGACCGCCGCCGCGTGCTGATGATCCACCGCAACGCGCGCGCCCAGGATCACCACCTGGGCAAGTACAACGGCCTGGGCGGCAAGCTGGAGCCCGACGAGGACGTGCTGGCCGGCATGCGCCGGGAAATCCTTGAGGAAGCCGGCATCCACTGCACCGAATTGAGCCTGCGCGGCACCATCAGCTGGCCCGGCTTCGGCAAGCACGGCGAGGACTGGCTGGGCTTCCTGTTCCTGATTACCGCCTACGAAGGCACGCCGCTGGAGCGCAATCCCGAAGGCGCACTGGAATGGGTGGAGCGCGAGCGCCTGTCCGAGCTGCCCATGTGGGAAGGCGACCGCCAGTTCCTGCCGCTGGTCTTCGACGACGACCCGCGTCCGTTCCATGGCGTGATGCCGTACCGGGACGGACGCATGCTTTCCTGGCGCTATTCGCGGTAGCGCCGGGATTGGTGATCCGGGATTCGGGATTTGCAAAAGCGGTTGCGGGATTCGGCTGTTGCGAATCCGGAATCCCGCCATCCCAAATCCTGGCTCCTCAGATCGGCGCCCCCGGCGGCACCGCCGGCAGCGGGCGCAGCTTCACCGACTTGGGATCGGCCAGGTATCTGCCGATCAGCGCTGCAGCTTCGCGCCGGTTGGCGACCAGATTGTCGCCGCCGCCGCCAGTGTGCTGCAGCCACTGCTGCCAGTTGCCGAGGCGCGCACGCACTTCGGCGTCGACCTGGGCGTGCAGCTGGCCGCCGTCCAGCGCGGCGAGCAGGGCGTCCAGCGTGGTCCAGTTCGCGGCCAGCTGTACGGCGCCGGCGGCGGGCTGCTTGTCGCCGCCGCCGGCGCGCTGCCAGGTGGCGGCGAAGGCGGCGTCCAGCACCTCGGCCACGCCGGGCTGCTGTGCGTCGCGCGCGTGCTGCCAGGCCAGGCGGTTGAGGCGGGCGGGATCGAACAGGAATTGCAGGGTCTGCGCGCTGGCCGAGGCGGCGGCGGAGAGCGGGTCGAACAGCGGGCCGTTGCGCGTCGCGAAGTATTCGCGCGTGCGTTCGTAGTCGTTGCCGGGCGGCGTGGCGCTGTCGAGCACATTCGGCGGCAGCGCGAGTTCGGCCGCGCTCAGGGTGCGCAGCAGGCGCTGCAGCGCGGCGCGCTGCTCGGCCGCGGCCACGACCTGGGTGCCGGGCGCGGTATCGCCGGCCAGGCCGTAGCGGTAGCTGGCGCCGCCGAGCAGGCGCGCCACGGCTTCGGTCTGGTAGCGGTGCAGCAGATACACCGGCACCAGACGCGCTTCGATCTCGCCGAGCTGGCGCTGCGGCGGCAGCACGCCGCGGCCGAATTCGTCCAGCGCGCGGCGGCGCACGCTCATCAGTTCGTCGAAGGTCTTGAGCGAATCCGGGCCGTAGTCCCACAGCAGGCCATCGGGATGAGCCGCGCCCGGGCTGCGCGCATCGTTGTCGCTGACGTATTCCAGGCCGGCGGCAGCGGCCTGTCTGCGCAGCTCGGCCAGCGCGCTTTCCTCGCTGCCCGGCGCGAACTCGCCGTAGGCGTGCTTGACCACGAATTCATCCCAGGGGCCGACGCCGCTGCCGTAGGCCGGCTGCAGCGCGGGCAGTCCCTGGGCATCGCTCAGGCCCAGCAGCGGGTGCGGATAATCCAGCACCGAGCCGTTGCCGTGGCGGCTGGCGGCAAAGTTGTGGGCGAAGCCCAGCGCATGGCCGACTTCGTGCGCGGCCAGCTGGCGCAGCCGCGCCAGCGCCATCTCCTGCGCGCGCTGCTTGAGCGCATCGCCGTTGTCGCGGGCGTACGGCGCCAGCAGCGCCTCGGCGATGAGGATGTCCTGGCGCACGCGCTGCGAGCCCAGCGTCACCGAGCCCTTGATGATCTCGCCGTTGCGCGGATCGGTCAGCGCCGCGCCGTAGGACCAGCCGCGCGTGGCGCGGTGCACCCAGCTGATGACGTTGTAGCGGATGTCCATGGGATCGGCGCCGGGCGGCAGCAGCTCGGCGCGGAAGGCGTCCTTGAAGCCGGCTTTCTCGAACGCGCCGCGCCACCAGTTGGCACCTTCGAGCAAGGCCGAACGCACCGGCTCGGGCGTGCCGGGATCGAGATAGAACACGATGGGCTTCTTCACCGGGCTCAGCGCCGCGGCCGGATCGGTCTTTTCCAGGCGGAAACGCGGCTGCACGCGCACTTCCAGGCTGTCGGCCAGCGGCTGGGAGAAATCGTAGACGCCCTGGCTGAAGGCGCCCGAGGCCGGATGGTAGCGGCGCGCGCGGAAGCCGTCGGCGGGGAAGCGCACCAGGCTCAGATGCTGGCGCAGGCTGAGCGCGGTCGGGTCCATGCTCACCTGGCGCACGAATTCGCCCTTGCCGTCGCCTTCAAAGGTGAGCAGCGCTTCCAGCTCGGTGTTGTCGGGGAAGCTGCGCGCCTCGTCCAGCAGCACGGCGCTGCGCTCCTTGTCCACCGAATACTTGCCCTGCTCGGCGCCTTCCAGGCGCTGCGCCACGCCGTGGCGGTCCGACAGCAGGAAGGAGGAGAAATCCGCCAGCACGCGCGTGCTGCGCGCCGAGTGCAGGATCTCGCCGGACCACAGCACCGATTCGGCGAACGCCTCGCGCGCGCTGGCGCGTTCGGCCGGATTGGCCGCGCTGGCGAGGAAGCGCGTATTGCGCTCCACCAGCAGCAGGCGCGGCCCGGCGCGGCGGAATTCCACCTCGCGCACATTGCCGGGCTGGCCGCGGTCCAGGCCCACGTCGTTGGAACCCAGGCCGTGGGGCAGGGAAGTGACCAGCAGCAGCGGCGTGTCCAGGCGTTCCACGCCCAGCAGCAGGCGGCCCTTGGCCGGATCGGTCCAGACTTCGAGGAAGCCTTCCTTGCGCTGCAGGCCGTCCAGTACGTCCGCCGCGGCGGCGTGGGCGGCAGGGACGAGGCCGGCGGCAAGCAGGGCGAGGACGGCGTAGCGGCGCAATGCGGCGTGCATGGGACGTTCCAGACAGGCGGAAGCCCGACCTTAGCCGGCCGCAACCGGCGCGGTAAATGACGAAAGTCCTGCGCGCGGCGCAGGATCCTGCCAGACACGGCCGCGCCGAACTGGCGCCGGCCGCGGCGGCTGCTATCCTGCGCGGTCTTTACTCACCGTGTGCCTGCCATGCCCCTGCTGCAACTGCGCAATATCGACTACAGCGTCGGCGGTCCGCTGCTGCTGGACCAGATCGAATTCACGCTGGAGGCGAACGAGCGCGTCTGCGTGGTCGGCCGCAACGGCGCCGGCAAATCCACCCTGCTCAAGCTGATCGCCGGCGAGATACGCCCGGACGACGGCGTGATCCAGCTTGAAGGCGGCGTGCGCATCGCGCGGCTGGCGCAGGAAGTGCCGCAGGCCACCAGCGGCGCGGTGTTCGACGTGGTCGCCCGGGGCCTGGGCGAGCTGGGTACGTGGCTGGCCCAGTTCCATCATCTGAGCCATGCGCTGGACGTGCCCGGCAATATCGAGGCCATGGCCGCGGTGCAGGCGCGCATCGAAGGCGTGCAGGGCTGGGATCTGGACCGCCGCGTCGGCGAAGTGCTGCAGCGGCTGGAGCTGCCCGAAGAAGCGGATTTCGCCGCGCTGTCCGGCGGCATGAAGCGCCGCGTGCTGCTGGCCCAGGCCCTGGTGCAGGCGCCGGACGTGCTGCTGCTGGACGAGCCGACCAATCACCTGGACATCGAATCCATCGCCTGGATGGAAGAATTCCTGCGCCAGTTCAACGGCAGCATCGTCTTCATCACCCATGACCGCAGCTTCCTGCGCGCGCTGGCCACGCGCATCGTCGAGATCGACCGCGGCAAGCTGACCAGCTGGCCCGGCGACTACGACAACTACCTGCGCCGGCGCGAAGAGCGCCTGCATGCCGAGGCGCAGGAAAACGCGCGCTTCGACAAGCTGCTGGCGCAGGAGGAAGTGTGGATACGCCAGGGCATCAAGGCCCGCCGCGTGCGCGACGAAGGCCGCGTGAAGCGGCTCAAGCAGATGCGCCAGGAGCGCGCCGAGCGGCGCGAACTCGGCGGCAACGTGCGCATGGAGCTGGCCGACGCCGCACGTTCGGGCAAGCGCGTGATCGAGGCGAAGAACGTGTATTTCGCCTACGGCCGCCGCCCCATGCTGGTGAATTTCTCCTGCAATATCCAGCGCGGCGACCGCATCGGCATCATCGGCCCCAACGGCTCGGGCAAGACCACGCTGATCAGCCTGCTGCTGGGCCAGCTGGCGCCGGACCGCGGCGAGATCCAGCTCGGCACCAATCTGGAGATCGCCTATTTCGACCAGCACCGCATCCAGCTGCGCGATGACCTGAACGCGCTGGACAATGTTTCGGAAGGGCGCGAATACATAGAGCTGAACGGGTCGCGCAAGCATATCGTCGGCTATCTGCAGGATTTCCTGTTCACGCCGGAACGCGCGCGCGCGCCGATCACCGCCCTTTCCGGCGGCGAGCGCAACCGCCTGCTGCTGGCCAAGCTGTTCGCCAAGCCGTCCAACCTGCTGGTGATGGACGAACCGACCAACGACCTGGACGTGGAAACCCTGGAGCTGCTGGAAGACCTGCTGACCGATTATTCCGGCACCTTGCTGCTGGTCTCCCATGACCGCGCCTTCATCGACAACGTGGTGACCAGCACCCTGGTGCTGGAAGGCGAGGGCCGCGTCGGCGAATTCGTCGGCGGCTACAGCGACTGGGTGCGCCAGCGCCCGACGCCGCGCGGCGGCGCCCGCGGCAGCGGCGCCGCCGCCAAGCCCGCGGCGCCCGCGCCCGCGGC
>NZ_JANFQO010000033.1 GCF_024437735.1 Tahibacter harae
CCTCCCAGCTGAGTCATACAATCGCCACTGGCCACGGCCGGCCTCGATTTGTTGCCTAGACACCAGCAAGTCTGCCGGGTCGGCCGTGTGCCACCCACTCAGTTGGGCGAAGAACCAAAAAAAAGCCGGCCGCACGAGGGCGGCCGGTGTGTACTGAAACGCGGTTTCCTGGGAGGTCAGGGCTTGCGCGAGGCGTCGCGGATCGCCTTGAACTCGCTGTCGGCGGCCCATTGCGGCCACGTCGTCTCGTCGGCGACGCGCTTGCCTACGGCGTAGAGCGCCTGCAGGTCGGCGACCACGCCGTCCAGCGGCATGTCGTCGCGGTATTCGTCGGCGGCCTGGTGGTAGCGGTTCTTGCCGTAGTCCTCGAACGCGGCGCGGCCGGCGGCTTCGCCGCCGTTGATCAGGTCGGTGCCGCCCTTGGCGTACAGCGCGGGCACGCCCTTGCGCGCGAAGTTGAAATGATCGGAGCGGAAGAAATGACCCTTCTCCGGCGATTCCTCCGGCGTGATCACGCGGTTCTGCGCCGCGGCGGCGTCCTTGAGATAACCGTCGAGTTCGGACTGGCCGTAGCCGACCACCGCCAGGTTGCGCGCCGCCGGCACCAGCGCCATGGCATCCATGTTGATGTTGGCCACGGTCTTGTTCATCGCCACTGGCGGATGCGTGGCGTAGTAGCGCGAGCCGAGCAGGCCGGATTCCTCCAGCGTCACCGCGGTGAAGATCACCGTGCGCTGCGGGGGCGGATTCTGTTTGGCGAAGGCTTCGGCAATCTCGATCAGGCCGGCCACGCCGGTGGCGTTGTCGACAGCACCGTTGTAGATCTGGTCGCCCTGGAGGGTCGGATCCTTGCCCAGGTGATCCCAGTGCGCGCTGTAGACCACGGCCTCGTCCGGATGGGCGCTGCCGGCGATCATGCCGACGACATTGTCGGAGCTGCCGCTCTTGATCGAACTCTTGAGCGTGACCGACAGCTTGGCCTTGAGCGGCTGCGGCTTGAAGCCGCGCACGTCGGCGCTCTTGCGCAGTTCGTTGAAATCCAGCCCGGCTTTTTTGAACAGGTTCACTGCGGCGTCGCGCTGGATCCAGCCGGCGGCGTCCAGGCGCGGTGCCGGATCTTCGCTGGCCGGCAGGTCGAACTGCGGGCCGCTCCAGCTGTTCTCGACCACGCCCCAGCCGTAGCCGGCGCCTTCGGTCTCGTGCACGATCAATGCGGCGGCGGCGCCCTGGCGCGCGGCTTCCTCGAACTTGTAGGTCCAGCGGCCGTAGTAGGTCATGGCGCGGCCCTTGAACAGCTCCGCGTCGTTGTTGCCGAAGCCGGGGTCGTTGACCAGCACGACGACGGTCTTGCCCTTCACGTCCAGGCCTTCGTAGTCGTTCCACTTCTGCTCCGGCGCGTTGACGCCGTAGCCGACGAAGACGATGTCGGAATCCTTCACCGTCACCTCGGGCTTGGCCGAGAGGTTGCCGATGACCATGTCCTTCTTGTACGCGAGCTTCTCGGTGCCGTCGCCGACGGCGAGATCCAGCGTCACGTCGGTGTTCTGCAGCGCGATCTCCACCGTGGGCACGGACTGGAACCAGGAGCCGTTGTTGCCGGGCTTGAGGCCGGCGCGTTCGAACTGGTCCTTGATGTAGGTGGTGGTCAGGCGCTCGCCCAGGGTGCCGGGCTCGCGGCCTTCAAATTCGTCCGAGGCCAGCTTCTTCAGGCGCACGGCGAAGTCGGCGGCGTTGATCTCGCCGCTGAAGGCATGCTTGTCGGCATCGGCCGGGGCGGCGGGGGGCGCCGCCGGCGCGGCGGCCGGGGCGGCGGGCGCGGCCGTCGGCTGGGCCGGCGGCGGCGTGTCGGAGCAGGCGGCCAGGGCCAGGGCGATGCTCGCGGTCAGAATCAGTTGACGCATGGGGCCTCCGTCTTCACACAGAAGCCCGAGAGTAGCTTGGCAGGGCGGTGGGCCACCCGGCCGAAAGTCATGCCCGAGACAATGGTTTAACCCCGCCGGCGCGGCGCGCCGGCGGGGCCTGCACGGTTCAGTTCGGGCTGCTGCCGCTGAATCGGCGGGCGGTGGCGCCTTCGATCGCGCCGACCTTGGCGCTGTCGCTGATGAACAGGTCCACGTCGCGGTGGAACACCAGGCGGCCGGTGACGACGGCGTTGGGGCCTATCACCACGCGCGGGTTCTTCTGCTTGCCCCAGGACCAGCCGCTGGGCTTTTCCACCAGGATGCCGCCGTCGATGCGCGAATCCGCGCCGATGTCGATGTCGCCGGCGACCGTCTCTATATCGCCGCCGACGCGGGCCGATTCCGTGCGGATGCGGCCGTTGACATTGGACAGCTTGCCTTTGACGTCGGCGCCGCGCTCCAGCGTGATCGCACCGTTGACCGATTCGATATCGCCGCTGACGCGGGCGCGCTGGCCCAGGGAGATCGCGCCGTTGACGGTTTCCAGCGAGCGCGCCTCGGTGTCGTCGCCCAGCTCGATGGAGCCGTTGACCGTGTCGGCCGAGTCGGCCTTGGCGTGGTTGCCCAGGTAGATCGAACCATTGACGGTTTCCAGATCGCCGCCGAGCTGGCCTTCCTCCAGGCGGATGGAGCCGTTGACCTTGTCGATGTCGGGACCGGTGCTGCCGGCCTGGGCGGCGGTGGCGGACAGGGCGATGCAGACGGCGAAGGCGAGGGTGCGCATGGACATGGAACGACTCCTGTGGGATGGGACCGGGCGCCCGGATCGGCGCCGCGGCCGCGCAACCGGTGGCGGTTGCGCGCTGTCGGGAACTTCGATGCGGCGTTTCCACAAAGGGTTGCAGCCAAAAGCCGCCCCCTGCCGTTGGTCATGCCCCAATCCCCATCCCGAATCCCGAATCCCACGCCCGATGGCGCCCCCGCCGCCGCTGGGCGATCAGCTACCATGCGCGTTCCGCCGGCCAAGCCCGCACCCCAAACCTGATCGCCGTGAGCGCACCCAAGCCCGTCCTGCTGCTGATCCTCGATGGCTGGGGCCATCGGGTCGAAACCGAGAACAATGCCATCGCCCTGGCGCGCTGCCCGAACTGGCGCCGCCTGCTGGCCACCTGTCCGTACGACCTGGTCGACACCCATGGCCTGCATGTAGGCCTGCCCGACGACCAGATGGGCAATTCCGAGGTCGGCCACATGAACATCGGCGCCGGCCGCATCGTCTACCAGGATCTCACCCGCATCGACCAGGATGTGGCCACGGGTGAATTCTTCAACAATGCCGCATTGTTGAAAGCTTGCGCCGCGGCGCGCGCCGGCAGCGGCACGCTGCATGTGTTCGGCCTGGTCTCGCCCGGCGGCGTGCACAGCCACGAAAACCATATCTTCGCCTTGCTCGACCTGGCCGCGCGCCAGCAGGTGCCGCGCATCGCGGTACATGCTTTCCTCGACGGGCGCGACATGCCGCCCAAGAGCGCCGAACCCTCGCTGCGCGCACTGGAAGCCAAATGTGCCGCGCTGCCCGGCGCCTTCGTCGCCAGCGTCAGCGGCCGCTACTACGCCATGGACCGCGACAAGCGCTGGGACCGCGTGCAGCCGGCCTACGAGGCCATCACCGAGGCGCGCGCCGACTACCACGCGGCCTCCGCCGTGGGTGCCCTGGCCGCGGCCTACGCGCGCGGCGAGAACGACGAATTCGTCAAGCCCACCGTGATCGGCGACGGCGCGCGCATGCGCGACGGCGACGCCGTGGTGTTCATGAATTTCCGTGCCGACCGCGCGCGCCAGCTCAGCCAGGTCTTCACCGAGGACGGATTCGACGGTTTCCCGCGCGAGCGCCGCATCGCGCTGTCGGCCTTCGTCACCCTGACCGAGTACAGCGCCACGCTGGCGGTGACCGATGTCGCCTACCGGCCGCAGTCCATGGCCAACACGCTGGGCGAATACCTCGCCGCCCACGGCCGGACCCAGCTGCGCATCGCCGAGACCGAGAAATACGCCCACGTCACGTTCTTCTTCTCCGGCGGCCGCGAGACGCCGTACGCCGGCGAGGAACGCATCCTGATCCCCAGCCCGCGCGTGGCGACCTACGACCTGCAGCCGGAAATGAGCTGTCCGGAGCTGACTGACCAGCTGGTCGCGGCGATCGCCTCGGGCCGCTTCGATTTCATCGCCTGCAATATCGCCAATCCGGACATGGTCGGGCATACCGGCCTGCTCAGCGCGGCCATTGCCGCGGTGGAAGCCGTCGATGTCGCCCTGGGCCGCATCGAGGCGGCGATCCGCGCCGCCGGCGGCGCGCTGCTGATCTGCGCCGACCACGGCAACCTGGAACAGATGGTCGACGAGAACGGCCAGCCGCATACCCAGCACACGGTGGGACCGGTGCCGCTGGTCTACGTCGGCCCGGGCCGGCCGCGCATCGAACGCGGCGCGCTGCGCGATCTGGCGCCGACCGTGCTCGGCCTGCTGGGCCTGGCCCAGCCGGCGGAGATGAGCGGGCGCAACCTGCTGCGCTTCGACTGAGGCGCGGTCGGCAAAACAGCAGCAGACTCGTCAGTAACCTGCAAACGGTAGGCAGCGGAATCCAGGCCCGGTGAGCGTGCACGCCAAAATCCCGATGTGCCCGGTGCGGCTGCGCCAGTTGCTGTTGTGCCTGGCCCTGGCCGCCGCGCCCGCGTTCGCGCAGGACGCGGCCGCTCCGGCGGCTGCCGAAGCCGAGGCCGCCGGGGCCGCCGCCAGCACGGCGCCGTCCGCAGCGGACGATCCGGCGCACAAGAGCAGCGAGGAAGAACGCCAGGCGCAGCAGCGCCTGGCGGCGACCCGCGCCGAGATCCGCCAACTGGCCGAGCAGCGCAAGAGCACCGAGGCCGAGAAAAGCGGCGTCACCGCCGAGCTGCGCGAACGCGAGACGCGCATCGCCGCGATCGCGCGCGAACTGCGCCAGCTGGACGAGAAGCTGGCCGAGCAGCAGCAGGCCCTGGCCCAGCTGGAACAGCGCCGCAACGAGCTTTCCGGCAAGCTCAAGACCCAGCGCGACGCGCTGGCCGCGCTGCTGCGCTCGGCCTATGCGCTGGGCCGGCATGAGGAACTCAAGCTGATCCTGCAGCAGAACGATGTCGCCACCACGTCGCGCGTGCTGGCCTATCACCGCTATTTCCAGCGCGCCCGCACCGGCCGCATCGAGGAACTGCTGGCCGACCTGGCCGACCTGGCCCAAGTGCAGCAGGCGATTGAAGCGCAGCTGGCCCAGATCGGCGCCACGCGCAACGAACGCAATACCGAATCCACCCAACTGCACGGCGAGCGCAGCGAACGCCAGGCCCTGCTCGACGCGCTGGAGATCAGCCTCAAGGATCAGGCCGCGCGCCTGGCCGCGCTGGGCAAGGACGAGGCTGCCCTGCTCGAACTGCTGGAACGCCTGCGCGACGTGTTCGCCGATATTCCCAAGCAGCTCACCGCGGCGCAGCCCTTTGCCGAGCGCCGGGGCCGGCTGCCCTGGCCGCTGGCGGGCAAGGTCGCGGTGGGCTTCGGCTCCAGCGACGATTCGGGCCGCGCCATCTCCGGCATCGTGCTGGCCGCGGCCACCGGCGCCGAGGTGCGCGCGGTCTCGCACGGCCGCGTCGCCTACGCCGACTGGCTCAAGGGCTACGGCCTGATCCTGATTCTGGACCACGGCGACGGCTACATGAGCCTCTACGGCTATAACGAATCCTTGCTCAAGGATGTCGGAGACTGGGTCGACGCCGGCGAGGCCATCGCCACCGCCGGGTCCAGCGGCGGGCGCCAGAACGCCGGCCTGTATTTCGAGCTGCGCGCGCGCGGCAAGCCGCTGGATCCGCGCAGCTGGCTCAAGCCCGGGCCTTGAGCGGCCCGCGCCCCGGCGGCACTTCTGCCGCTACCGCCGGTCGGAAGGCCGGAATATGCTGCGGCGCAAACGCCGCTATTGCCGGAGTCGTGTCTATGCTGTCCCGCTCGCTCATGTTCCTGGCCCTGTCCGGCCTCGCCCTCACTGCCCAGGCCGATGCGCCGGCAGCCGCCGAAACCCCGGCCGCGGCCGCCGCCAAGGCCGGCGTCAGCATCGAGGACGTGCGCACCTTCACCGCGGTCTACAACCTGGTCAAACAGGCCTATGTGGACGATGTCGGCGACGAACGCCTGATGCAGGCCGCGATCAAGGGCCTGCTGGCCGGGCTGGATCCGCACAGCGAATACCTGGATCCGCGCCAGCTCACCGATCTCACCGAGGACACCAGCGGCGCCTACGATGGCCTGGGCCTGGAAGTGCTCACCGTGGAAGGCGTGCTGCGCGTGATCGCCCCCATCGACGACACGCCGGCCGAACGCGGCGGCATCAAGCCCGGCGACGTGATCACGCGCATCGACGGCAAGGCGGTCTCGGCCGACAACGTCAACCAGTCAGTGGAAATGCTGCGCGGCAACCCAGGCAGCAGCGTGGTGCTGACGGTGATCCACGAAGGCGAATCCGCGCCGGTGGACATCACCCTCAAGCGCGAGAAGATCAAGGTCGCCAGCGCCCGCGCGCGCTGGCTGGAGCCGGGCTATGCCTACCTGCGCGTGGCCCAGTTCCAGGAAGACACCGGCGCCGAACTCAAGCGCAAGCTGACCAAGCTGCGCGGCAAGAACGCGCCGCTGCGCGGCGTGGTGCTGGACCTGCGCAGCAATCCCGGCGGCCTGCTCACCGCGGCGGTGGAAGTCAGCGACGTCTTCCTCGACAGCGGCACCATCGTGACCACCCGCGGCCGCCTCAACGACACCGACCTCAGCTTCAGCGCCACGCCCGGCGATCTCACCGAAGCCGCACCGCTGGTGATCCTGGTGGACAAGGGCACGGCTTCGGCGGCCGAGATCGTCGCCGGCGCGCTCAAGGACAACCACCGCGGCCTGATCCTGGGCCAGAAGACCTTCGGCAAGGGCTCGGTGCAGACCGTGCTGCCGCTGGACGACGGCCACGCCGTCAAGCTGACCACGGCGCGTTACTACACGCCCAGCGGCGCTTCCATCCAGGCCACCGGCATCGTGCCCGACATCGAGCTGCGCGACCTCAAGCTGACCGTGCGCGACGCCGCGCCCACCCTGCTGACCACCGAACGCGACCTGCCCAACCACCTGCGCGGCGAAAACGAACAGACCGAAGCCGCCGGCGCCAACACCGAAGCGCCGCCGCTGGACGACTACGCGCTCAACGAGGCCGTGCACGTGCTCAAGGCGATGGCCCTGCGCGGACCCAAGGCGGCGCCGGCCAAGGGATGAAGCGGGCGCGCCTCCAAAAACTCCTCTCCCCAAGCGCATGCGCTTTGGGGGGAGGGTTGCGGTGAGGGGGCAGCGCTGAATCGTGCAGCGGTGTTGGATTTTTGCTGAGAAATTCAACGCGCATGCCGCCGGCGAAACCGCGGGCCGAGCCTTGCAGGCATAACCAACCCGCCAAGCGCATGCGCGCCTGGCGGAGCGGGCAGGCGCGTCATGCCGTAGCGTGGAAAATGAAGGCCACCGACCGCAGATTCCGCATGCCGTTCAGCGCAGCGCGGTGAGGGAACAATCTGCCTACTGCCGCAGCCGCCGCGCAATTGCCGGACGCGAGATCAGGGCCATGGCCGCGCCGACCAGGAAGCCGGCGATATGGGTCCACCAGACCACGGCGCCGAAGGTCGGGCCCACGTAGGTGAACAGCAGCTGCAGCAGCACCCAGAAGCCGATCAGCAGCGGCGCCGGCACCTTGACGAATTCCAGGAACAGGCCCAGCGGCAGCACCAGGCCCAGGCGCGAACGCGGGAACAGGGCCAGGTAGGCGCCGACCACGGCCGAGACCGCGCCGCTGGAGCCGACGATGGGCGTATAGGCGCTGGACAGGGTCAGCGCGCCGACCAGGTTGGCGATGGCGCCGCCGGCCAGGTACAGCAGCAGGAAGCGGCGCGAGCCGAGCAGGCGTTCGGCCGCCAGGCCGAAAATCATCAGGAACAGCAGGTTGCCGGTCAGGTGCAGCCAGTTGGCATGCACGAACAGGGCGCTGAACAGGCGCAGGCCGCGCAGCTCGATCAGCTGTTGCAGCAGCGGCGCGCTGCTGTCGAACAGTTGCGCCGGCACCGTGCCCCAGCGCGCGAGCAGGGCCAGGCGCTCGCTGCCGCTGGTCGCGGCCAGCCAGAAAAAGGCCAGCACACTCAGCGCCACGATGCTGATGGTCGCCCAGGGCGGGCCGGGCCGGCGGCGCGATTCCACATGGACGAAGACCACGGATGGATTCCTTGCTGTGGCCGCTGCCAGCGCCGCCGTGGCGGCGCGCGTCTACTCAGGAACCGCCGCGCGGGACGAGGAAGCGCTGACCCTGGAACGACAGCACTACGCCGTCGCTGCGGATCTCGGTGACGCGCACTTCGCCGCCCAACTCGTCGCCCTCGACCTGGCGGTTGCCATTGAGGACGACGAAACGCTGCGCCGGCGTCGCGCTGTAGACGTGCATGGACAGCTTCAGCGCCGGCAGTTCCTTGCGCACGTTGTACGGCAGTTGCCAATACGCCGGCAATTGCTCCAGCGGCGGCGCCGCGGCGGCCACGGGCTGGGGTGGCGGCGGCGTGGGCGGCGGCGGCACGGCGGCGGGCTGCGGCTTCTGCGCCGCGGCGGCCACTGGCTGGGCCGGCGGCGGCGTGGGCGGCGCGGTGGCAGCGGCCGGTTGCGGTTTCTGCGCCGCGGCCACGGGTTGGGCGGGCGGCGGCGGCAGCGACGGCGGTGCGGCCGGCGTGGACTTGGACACGGCGGCCACGGGCGGCGGTGCGGACTGGTCTTCCGGCGGCGCCGCGCTGGGGAAGGACGGCGGCTGGCGCGTGGCCGGCTGTCCCGCGGCGGTGGCGGCGGCCGGAGTGGCGGCGAGCTGTTTTTCCTTGACCGCCATCTTCGCGGCGACGCCGGCCGGATCGTTCAGCGGCGTTTCCGGCGGCGGCGTACCCAGGGCCAGCGGCGCGGCTTCGCCCGGAGCCAGCGGGTTGGCGCCCGGCGGATGCGGCTCGGATTCGCGCTCGGCCACTTCCTTGACCGTGGGCGGATTGCTCGGCGCCGGCGCCTGGTGGTTCAGCCGCGGCGGCGGCGCCAGGCTGGTCACCACGTTGGTATTGGCCGTGGCGTTGGCGCCCATGACGGGGCGGCGCTCGGCGGCGCTGCTGGCGGCCTGGCTGTTCGCGGCAGCGGCGGCAGCGGCGCCGCTTGCCGGAACGTTTGCCGGCGCATCTGCGGTCCTGGCCTTGCCGGCGGTCTGGCTGGCGGGAGCGGCGGCCTGGGCCGGCGCTTCCGGCGCGCGGTCGCGCGACAGCCACCAGCCCGCGCCCAGGGCGGCGGCGATCGCCACGGCCAGGTAGGGCAGCAGGGTGCGGCGCCGGCGCGTGGCGGCGAACGGCGTGCCCAGATTGGGCGGCTCGCCCAGGCGGCGCTGCTGTTCGGCCTTCTTCAAGGCTTCATGGATCAGAGACATGGGTACTTGGATCCGTTCATTCCACATTACGGGCAAGGCGCGGCCCGTCGGCCGCCAGTGACGACAGGGCGAACAGCGTCTCCGGGCCTACGATGCCGTCGGCGGTCAGGCCGTAGGCGCTCTGCAGCTTGCGGATGCGTTCTTCCAGGGCGGCGTCGAAGAACGCCGGTCCCAGGCTTGCCTCGGTATTGCCGTCCAGCCGGGCCAGCTGCTGCTTGATCCAGGCCACGGCGGGGCCGGCATCGCCGCCGCGCAGCGGCACCGGCGTGTCGGCCGGCAGGCGCCAGGTCGCAACGAAGCCGCCCTGCCAGAGGCGGGCGAGTTCGTCGCGGCTGAGGCGATAGCCGATGCCGGCGAAGTCTAGCCTAACCGTGTCGCCGGACACGCCGCGCAGCAGGACCAGGCCGCGCTTGCCGGCGTGTTCCAGCTCCAGCAGCAGCGGGCGGTCAAAGCGCAGCAGCTGGTCCAGCGTGGCGCGGCCGCGCAGGCAGTCGAAGCCGGGGAAGACCTGGGTCTGGCAGCGCGCCGCCTCGGCCACGCCGACGTCGCGCGAAGACACCTGCCAGCGCGCCAGCAACTGGGTCCAGGCCATCAGGTCGGCCCCTTCGACCGTACCCAGTTTCTCGCCCAGCAGCCTGGCAGCGTCGGGTGCCGGTTGCGCCGGCGGTGCGGCGGCCGGTGCGGGCGGCGGCGGCGCCGGCCTGCGCTGCAGCCAGGCATAGCCGCCGGCCAGGCCGGCCAGCAGCAGGGCGAGCACGGCCCAGCGTCCATAGCGGCGCAGGTAGTAGCGCGCGTGGCCGGGCAGGGTCTCGTCGGCGGCGAGATCGACCAGGCGTTCGCCCAGGCTATCGGTCTCGCGCGCGAAGCCGGCCATCAGGGCGCGGTCGGCGATCACGTTGATCAGGCGCGGAATGCCGCCGGAACGCTGGTACAGCGCACGCAGGCCCAGGCGCGAGAACGGCAGCTTGCGCGAGCCGGCGACCGCCATGCGGTGGCGCACGTAGGCCTCGCATTCCTCGGCGTTCAGCGGCGTGAGGTGGTAGCGCGCGGTGATGCGCTGGGCCAGCTGGCGCAGGTCCTCGCGCTCCAGCAGGCGGCGCAGCTCGGGCTGGCCCAGCAGGATGATCTGCAGCAGCTTCTGCGTCGGCGTTTCCAGGTTGGTCAGCAGGCGCACCTGTTCCAGCGCCTCGACCGAGAGATTCTGCGCCTCGTCCACGATCAGCACCACGCGCAGGCCCTGGGCGTAGGCGTCGAGCAGGAAGGTGTTGAGCGTGTCGACCAGGCTCTTGAGGCTGCCGCGGCGGCCTTCGATGTCGAGTTTGAGTTCCTCGCACACCGTCTCCACCAGCTCCACCGGCGACAGGTTGGGATTGAGCACCAGGGCGACGCGGGTGTTTTCCGGCAGTTGTTCCAGCAGCAGGCGGCATAGCGTGGTCTTGCCGGTGCCGACCTCGCCGGTCAGCTGCACGAAGCCGCCGGAGCCGCCCTTGCCTATGCCGTAGAGCAGGTGCGCGAGCGCGTCCCGGTGGCGCTCGCTCAGGAACACGTAGCGCGGATCGGGCGTGATCGAGAACGGCGTTTCCTTGAGACCGTAGTGCTCCAGATACATGCGGCCAGGGTTCCTCGACGGCAGCCGGCGCGCCGTTCTGGCGTGCGGGGCGGGCAAGCTTAACCGATGCCATCTGCCTGCCCGCGTTAAAAAATCGCTGGAACGCCCTGCGCCGGCGGCCGGCCCGGGCCGGTTCGCCGCGGCGTGCGCGGCTATGGAGCGCTGCGCCGGCGGAATGGTTCCGCGGCTGCCGCGGCGTGGCGGCAGCCGGCATCGCCGCACTTTCCGCAACGCCCATGGACAATCCGTGCAACGGGGCTGTTGGGGGAATTCTCCGTCTTGTACGTCTTCCGACTGCCGCGCGTACGGGCAGGTTCGGGCGGAGCAAGACAAGTCATTGTTTTTACGGAGAATTTCATGCAACGACGCAAAATCCTGTCCATCCTGCTGCTGTCCTGCCCGGCGCTGGCCCTGGCTGAGGGCCCGCAGATCCAGAGCACCTTCACCGACACCTGGCGCGTGATCGCCGCAAACCGGGCCAACGTGCCCATGACTGGCCTGCAGAACGTGGAGCGCGATATCCGCAACGTCTGGCTGGCCGACAACGGCAGCGGCCGCTTCACCTTCGCGGCCGAGAACTCGGCCGATTACGGCCTCTGGGCCGGCACCCTCGCCATCGGCGCCAGTTCGACGCGCTTCTTCCAGATCGGCGTGGCCGGCGCCACCGGTCCCGGCCGCAGCGGCGGCGAAGCCGGCCACGTGTTCCACGAGCGCTACCAGAGCCAGTACTACATCGACGCCGGCGCCGAAGGCCAGCGGGTATTCCTCGCCCGCGCCGGCGCGCCCGGCGCCTCGTCCGCCCAGACCACCAACGGCGCCTGGCGCTGGGACGGCTCGCGCAATATCGAGGTCTCGCGCAACGGCGACAGCGGCGCGCTGGGGCCGGGCCTGGGGGCGGGCTGGAGCATCTCCAGCGTCATGCGCCTGCAAGCCGCCCGCAACGGGCAGGTACTGATCGACGCCACCCTGGCCCGCGCCGGCGGTGGCGGCGGCAGCGCGGTGATCAAGCATGTGCCCGGCGTGGGCAACACCACCTGCGTGCTGTCGGGTTCCACCGATCCGAACTATTCCCCCAACGTGGGCAGCCTGGTGTTCGGCGAGTGGTTCTCCAGTCTGGATCTGCGCAGCATCGACGCCGACGGCCGCATCTACACCTATTTCGACAACGATTCAGGTGTTCGCGACGGCATCTGGGAGATCTGCAACGGCCCGCCGCGCGCGATCGCGGTCAACAACGAACCCGGCCCGCGCGGCCCGGGCCTGACCGTGGACTCGCGCTTCTCCTTCATGATGTCCCCGCCCATGCCCGGCCCGGCCGGCGCGATCTACTTCGGCGCCACGGCGGCCGTGCCCAGCGGGCCCAGCACGCTGATGCTCGACGGCATCTTCCTGCACGAAGGCGGCAGCAACCGGCCCATCGTGCTGCAGGGCGATGCCGGCGCCTATTCGCCGAACTGGCAGGGCACCACCTTCGGTCCCATGCGCTTCAACACGATTGCGGTGAACGGCCGCACTATCGCCTTCGACGCCGTCGCCACCAACGGCAGCACCAATTACGAAGGCATGTGGCGCATCACCAAGGGCGGCACGGCGCAGCCGGTCGCCATCATCGGCGACACCGGCGCGTGGTCGCCGGGCGGCGGCCTGCGCTGGAGCCAGCTGATGGAACGCATCGTCTACGGCAACGGCGACATCGTGCTGCGCGCAAAGACCTCGGACAACGTCTACGCCCTGTGGCTGTTCGAGCCGGGCCAGCCGCCGCGGCGCATCCTGGCCGAAGGCCAGACCTTCCCGCTGCAGACCACGTCCGGCCTGGTCAACCCGGTCATTAACGACATCTCGCTGCCGAGCAACAACACCTCGTCCACGCCGCGCTTCGGCCCGGGTACTTCGGCCGGCCTGGACGGCTGGACCAACCGCGACGGCCAGCTGCTGGCCCGCCTGTCGCTGGAAGGCTACGGCTACGTCTGGGCTGTCACGCGCCCGTCGGAGCACATCTTCCGCGACGACTTCCAGCGCTGAAGCAACACCGCGCCGGCGTGGTCCTGCCGCGCCGGCGTTCCGGCCGCCTGCAGTCGCTGATGCACTGCGCCGGTGGACGGTGCCGCTTGACGAATCCGCCAGTACTTGTGGCGTAGGCCGTGTAAACTGGGCGGGCGTCGCCATTCAACGATGCGTTTCCTCAGCCGTTCCGGGTCTGCCCCCTACCGTACCGTTCCGCTCGCGGAACCCGCGGCGGCGGATCTCAGGGATCAGGAACGTCCACTATCCCGGGGGTAT
Organism: Tahibacter harae; assembly: GCF_024437735.1. Classification (GTDB taxonomy): domain Bacteria; phylum Pseudomonadota; class Gammaproteobacteria; order Xanthomonadales; family Rhodanobacteraceae; genus Tahibacter; species Tahibacter harae. The sequence goes on from NZ_JANFQO010000033.1 coordinate 13,325, forward strand.
CAATGGATCACACCGCACAACAATTTCCGGAATCCGGCCTTGGCGTAAGCCGGGTCGAGTTCATCCGCTCGGCCTACATGCACCTGGCCGGCGCGATCGTCGGCTTCACCCTTCTTTCGGCCATCCTCTACGCCACCGGCTTCGGCCAGGCCGCGCTCAAGCTCATGGGCGCGAGCAAGTGGATCTGGCTGGGCTTTCTCGGTGCCTTCATGGTCGTGGGCTGGTTCGCCACGAACCTGGCCGACAACGCCGAAAGCAACCAGAAGCAGCTGGTCGGCCTGGGCGTCTACGTGCTCGCCGAAGCCCTGATCTTCTCTCCGCTGTTCGCCCTGGCCGGCCTGATCGCGCCGGGCGCGATCGGCGCCGCCGCCTTCATCACCCTGGTGCTGGTGGGCGGCCTGACCTATACCGCATTCACGGTCAAGACCGATTTCTCCTTCCTCGGCAGCATCCTCAAGGTAGCCGGCTTCGTCGCGCTGGGCGCCATCGTCGCCAGCCTGATCTTCGGCTTCAGCCTGGGCATCTGGTTCTCGGCCATCATGGTGATCTTTGCCGGCGGCTGCGTGCTGTACGACACCGGCCAGATCATCCACCACTACCCGACCGACCGGCCGGCAGGCGCCGCGCTGCACCTGTTCGCCTCGATCGCGCTGATGTTGTGGTACGTGCTGCGCATCCTGCTGTCGCTGGCCAGCAGCGACGATTGATGCGGAAAACCTGGCGGGCGCGCGGCGCGCCCGCCGGCGGTGGGTCCAGGGACGGACCGCCGCTGCGCGCATCGAAGGATGCGCCGCCAAGACGGCTACTGCAAAGTAGCCGGTCCTCAGGGATGAACGGCACGGCTCCCCGCCTGCCTTTCGCTGTCCGCCGCATGGGGATGCGGCCTCACCGTTTCATTTCACACCATCCACAACCGCCGACCTCGTCGCCCTGTGCGCCGGGACAGGCATTTCGTCAGGGGAAAATTACATGTTGGGAAAATTGCGCAGTTTCGTGATCTTGCTGGTGCTGATCATCGGCGGCCCGGTCATGCTGTTCGCCGGTTTCAAGGAAGCCAAGGACAGCAAGGCCCTGGCTGACCACGGCGTCACCGCCGAAGCCGCCGTCACCGAGGTCACCTGGAAGACCAAGCGCGGCAGCGAACGCAACTTCCACGCCAAGATCACCTTCGTCACCAGCGACAACCGCACCATCAACGAAGACGTCAGCCTGCCCACCGACCTGGGCAAGCAGGTGCGCGACGCGCCGGAAGACAAGCCCGTCACGCTGAGCGTGAAGTACCTGCCGGAAGATCCCAGCACGGTGACCCTGGCCGATCACAAGGACGAATCGGGCTTCATGTACGGCGTGGGCGCGCTGATGCTGCTGGCCGGCATCGGCATGCTGGTCTGGATGGTGCGCAAGAAATCCGCCTGAGCCGTTCAGGCGTCTAAATCGCGGCTAAAGCGCATCCGCGCGCCGCGTGGCGGGACCGCAAGGGCCCGCCTAAGATCGCCCCGAATGCGCCGCGCCGGTGGTTTTCCCGGCGCGGCGCCCTGTCCGGCGGCTCCATGAAACGTCTGTTGCTGATAGCCGCGTTGGTTGGGCTGGCTCTCGCCGCTGGAACGCAGGCTCTCGCCGCCGCCTGTACCGCGCTGTTGCCGAACGAAAAAGGCGTCGCTGGGCTGATGCTGTTCGGCCAGCCCCGTCGGTGTCGGGCGCGGTCATCGAAGGCAATGGCACCGTGCCGGACGGCACCAGGGAGTGTCTGCTCGAAAAAACGGCGGAACTGGTGACGCTGGTAAAGGCCAGCGACCTCTATCGTCAGTTTGAAGCAATGCCGCCTGTCGCTCGGAGCGCAGGCCAATTGAAGCCGGCGAAACGCCCGGCAGCGTCACAGAGCGCCGCCTGGGCGCAGAAGAATTGGGTGAAATCGTGCGGGCGACGCCGCTGTATCGCGAACTGCACGCGATGCGCTGAGTGCGCTTGGTTGCGCCGCCCTGGTCGCGGGGAAGAGGCGTGTGCCGGCCGCGCTTCCGGTGAAACGAAGCGCCTGCGGAGCGCCGGCCCGGAGCCGGCCTCCGCAGGGTCTTGCAGGCTTACTCGCCCAGCGTCAGCAGCGAGGCATTGCCGCCTGCCGCCGTGGTGTTGATGGTCAGGGTGCGCTCGGTGACGAAGCGGGCCAGGTAGTGCGGGCCGCCGGCCTTGGGGCCGGTGCCGGACAGGCCTTCGCCGCCGAAGGGCTGCACGCCGACGACCGCGCCGATCTGGTTGCGGTTGACGTAGCAGTTGCCGACCTTCACGCCGCGGGAGATCTGCTCGATGGTGGAATCGATGCGGCTGTGCACGCCCAGGGTCAGGCCGTAGCCGGTGGCGTTGATCTGGGCTATGACCTTGTCCAGGTCCGCCGCCTTCCAGCGCAGCACATGCAGCACCGGGCCGAACACTTCGCGCTTGAGCTGGTCCAGCGAACTGATCTCGTAGGCGCGCGGCGCAAAGAAGGTGCCGTTGGCCGCGTCGGCGCCGAGCTGGGCGACCTTGATCAGCTTGGCTTCCTTGTCCATGCGCGCGGCGTGGTCGTCGAGGATCTTCTTTGCGTCCTCGTCGATCACCGGGCCGATGTCGGTGGAGAGCAGGCGCGGTTCGCCGACCTTCAGCTCGTCCATGGCGCCGGCCAGCATGTGCACAACCTTGTCGGCGATGTCTTCCTGCACGAACAGGATGCGCGCACAGGAGCAGCGCTGGCCGGCCGAATAGAACGCGCTGCTGACGGCGTCCTTGACGACTTGCTCGGGCAGGCTGGAGGAATCGGCGATCAGCGCGTTCTGGCCGCCGGTCTCGGCGATCAGCACGGCGATGGCGGCGTCGCGCGCGGCCAGCGAGCGGTTGATGGCGCGGGCGGTCTCGGTGGAGCCGGTGAAGACCACGCCGGCGATGCGCGGATCCTTGCACAGCGCCGCGCCGACGGTGGCGCCGTCGCCGGGCACGAACTGCAGCACGCCGGCCGGCACGCCGGCTTCATGCAGCAGCTGGGTGGCGCGGAATGCGACCAGATTGGTCTGCTCGGCCGGCTTGGCGATCACCGCATTGCCGGTGACCAGGGCGGCGACCACCTGGCCCATGAAGATGGCCAGCGGGAAATTCCACGGACTGATTGCGACGAACACGCCGCGGCCGTGCAGGAACAGCTGGTTGGATTCGCCGGTCGGGCCGGGCAGGGCATCCGGATGCGCCAGCATCTTGCGCGCCTGGGCGGCGTAGTAGCGGCAGAAGTCGACCGCCTCGCGCACTTCGGCGATGGCGTCGGGAATGGTCTTGCCGGCTTCGCGTACGCACAGGGCAATGAGTTCGCCGCGGTTGGCCTCCATCAGGTCGGCCGTGTGTTCGAGGATCTTGGCACGGCCGGCGGCCGGGGTGCGGTCCCAGTCCGGCTGCGCGGCGACGGCGTTGGCGATGGCTTTTTCCACCGCGGTCGCATCGGCCGGCTGCCAGCTGCCGACAGTGCGGCGGCGGTCGGCCGGGTCGGTCACGGCGATCGTGGCCGTGGCCACGTTCGCGCCGGGGATCAGCGGCCTGGCCGCCCAGGTCTGCGGCGAGGCGGCGATCGCGTCGCTCAGCGCCTTGAGTTCGTTGTCGTTACCGAGATTGACGCCCATGGAATTCTTCCGTTGTTCCCCGAACAGGCCGGCCGGCTGCGGAATGCGCGGATGCGGCTTGGTAGTGAAGTGACGCACGACCTCGACCGGGTCGGCGACCAGGTCGCGGATCGACAGGTTCTCGTCGACGATGCGGTTTACAAAACTGGTATTGGCGCCGTTTTCCAGCAGGCGGCGCACCAGGTAGGGCAGCAGATCCTCGTGCGAACCCACCGGCGCGTAGACGCGGCAGGGCACGTTCATGTTGCGCTCGCCGACGACTTCGGCGTAGAGGTCCGCGCCCATGCCGTGCAGGCGCTGGAACTCGAACGGCCGGCCCTTGGCCATGTGGTGGATGGCGGCGATGGTATGCGCGTTGTGGGTGGCGAAAGCCGGGTAGAACAGCTCGCCGTAGTCGAACAGGCGGCGCGCGCAGGCCAGGTAGGACACGTCGGTGTTGGGCTTGCGCGTATACACCGGATAGCCGCCGTGGCCGCCTTCCTGGGCGCGCTTGACCTCGGAATCCCAGTAGGCGCCCTTGACCAGGCGCACGCACCAGCGCTGGCCGTTGGCGCGGGCCTTCTCGGCCAGCCAGTCGATCACGAACGGCGCGCGCTTCTGGTAGGCCTGCACCGCCAGGCCGAAGCCCTGCCAGCCGGCCAGCGACGGGTGCGCATGCACCGCGGCCATGATGTCGAGCGAGATTTCCAGGCGCTCGGATTCCTCGGCGTCCACCGTCAGGCAGATGCCCTGGGCCTTGGCCAGCTGGGCCAGTTCCAGCAGCTTGGGCTGCAGTTCGGCGAATACGCGCTCGCGCTTGGCCACTTCGTAGCGCGGGTGCAGCGCGGACAGCTTGATCGAGATGGAGGGCGCGTCCAGCACGTTGGGGAACGGGCCGCGCGCGCCCAGCGCCTTGATCGCGTCGATATAGGCGCGGTGGTAGCGCTCGCCATCGGGCGTGGTCAGCGCGCCTTCGCCGAGCATGTCGTAGGAATAGCGGTAGGCGCGGTTTTCCTTCTCCTCGGCCCGGTCCAGCGCTTCCTTGATGGTGCGGCCCATCACGAACTGATGGCCCATGATGCGCATGGCCTGGCGCACCGCCAGGCGGATCACCGGCTCGCCGGCGCGGCCGATCAGGCGCTTGAGCGCGCCGAGGAAGTTGCGCTGGGTCTCGTCGGCCAGGGTGACCAGCTTGCCGGTCAGCATCAGGCCCCAGGTGCCGGCGTTGACCAGCACCGAGTCGCTCTTGCCCAGGTGGGATTCCCAGTTGGCCTCGCCGAGCTTGTCGGAGATGAGCTTGTCGGCGGTCTCCTTGTCCGGGATGCGCAGCAGCGCCTCGGCCACGCACATCAGCAGCACGCCTTCCTCGGAGGAAAGGTCGTACTCGCGCATGAAGGACTCGACCGCGGATTTCTGGTCGGCCTTGGCGCGCACGCGGGCGACCAGTTCGCCGGCGCGGGCCAGTACGAGATCGCGCTCGGCCGGCGGCAGTGCCGCCTGGGCGACCAGCTCGTTGACGGCTTCGGTCTCGTCGCGGCAGTAGGCGGCGGTCATGCGCGCACGCGCGGCATCGGCCGGGGCGGGCAGTTCAGGTGTCAGGATTTGGGCACTCACGGGGGATCTCTGTGGCGATTAGCCGGCCTGGCCCGGGCCCGGCTGAAGGGAAGCCGGAATTTTAGATGGCCCCCCCCGCCGGTCAAGTTCCAAACCTTCACACCGGCGCGGGTCCACGCCCTGCGGCAATTCGCCGCAGGGCGCGCCGCGGCTCGGTGCGGCGGCGGTCTGTGGTCTCTGCGCACCCGGGTTTTCTTGCCCGTATCCGGCTCAGCCACTATCATTTCGCGGTTCTACGCCTGTCGCCATGACACAGGCGCGGCGCCGCCGGCGCCGGCGCCGTGCAGGGGACAGTGCCGATCTTGCGGGCCAGCCACTTTCTTCCAGCGCGCGAATTCCTTGCGGAAGCTCGTGCCGCCGGGGTTTGATGGCCGGCACGCCGGGCCCCACCAGCCGGGCCTGCGATCGGGCGGCGGCAATGCATTCGGTGCGTGGCCGGAAGCAGGCAGGGGCGGACCGCGCAAGCGGCGGCACCGGCCGGCGGAAGGCGGCGGCCCCAACGACTGGGATGGCTTTAGGGTGATGGCAATGAAGTCTCTGGCAACTACGCGATTCGGGCGTGCCGCCGTTGCGGCTGGGCTCGCGCTGGCAGCGAACATCAGCTTTGCGGCCAGCTCCATGCCGCACCGCTGGCAGTTGAACATGGCGCCCGGCGTCACCCAGACGGCGCGCAACGCCTACCACGCGCACATGATCGCGCTGTGGGTCTGCGTGGTCATCGGCATCATCGTGTTCGGCGCGATGGCCTATGCGATGTTCAAGTTCCGCAAGTCCAAGGGCGCCGTGCCGGCCCAGTGGAGCCACAACACCAAGGCCGAAGTGATCTGGACGGTCATTCCCATCCTGATCCTGGTCGCCATGGCCTGGCCCGCCACGCAGTACCTGGTGCACCAGTCCGATACCTCCAACCCGGTGCTGACGGTGAAGATCACCGGCTACCAGTGGAAGTGGCGCTACGAATACGTCGATTACGAAGGCAAGCCCACCGGCGTGAACTTCATGTCCAAGCTCGACGCCGACAGCGACAAGACGCGCCAGCTCAAGTCCGGCCTGGACCCGCACGCGGTCAAGGTGGGCGAGGAAGCCACCTACCTGCTCAATGTCGACAAGCCGCTGGTGCTGCCGACCAACGCCAAGATCCGCTTCGTCATTACCGCCGACGATGTGATCCACGCCTGGTGGGTGCCGGCGCTGGGCTGGAAGACCGACGCCATCCCCGACATCATCAACGATGCCTGGACCCTGATCGAAACGCCGGGAACCTACCGCGGCCAGTGCGCCGAACTGTGCGGCCAGGACCACGGCTTCATGCCCATCGTCGTCGAAGCCAAGCCCAAGGCCGAATTCGACCAGTGGCTGGCCGGCCAGCAGGCCGCCGCCGCTCCCGCTGTTCCGACTGCCGCGCCGGCCGCCGCCGCGCCGCAGGGTTAAGTCTTAGTCAGAGGTCGAATCCATGGCAACGCACGCCGCCACTGATCACCACGCCGATCACCACGACGATCACGACCACAAGCCGGCTGGCTTCTGGGATCGCTGGGTGTTCACCACCAACCACAAGGACATCGGTACCCTGTACCTGGTGTTCGCCTTCGTCATGTTCTGCATCGGCGGCGCCATGTCCGGCGTCATCCGCGCCGAGCTGATGAGCCCTGGCCTGCAGTTCGTCGAGCCCTACTTCTTCAACCAGATGACCACGGTGCATGCCCTGGTCATGATCTTCGGCGGCGTGATGCCGGCCTTCGTCGGCCTGGGCAACTGGATGATCCCGCTGCAGATCGGCGCGCCCGACATGGCCCTGCCGCGCATGAACAACTGGTCCTTCTGGATCATGCCGTTCGCCTTCACCGTGCTGCTGCTGACCCTGTTCCTGCCGGGCGGCGCGCCGGCCGGCGGCTGGACCCTGTATCCGCCGCTGTCGCTGCAGGGCGGTTCCGCGGTCGCCTTCGCCATCTTCGCCATCCACATGATGGGCATCAGCTCCATCATGGGGGCCATCAACATCATCGCCACCATCCTCAACATGCGCGCGCCGGGCATGGACCTGCTCAAGATGCCGCTGTTCGTGTGGACCTGGCTGATCACCGCCTTCCTGCTGATCGCCGTGATGCCGGTGCTCGCCGGCGCGGTGACCATGCTGCTGACCGACAAGTTCTTCGGCACCAGCTTCTTCAATGCGGCCGGCGGCGGCGACCCGGTGATGTTCCAGCACATCTTCTGGTTCTTCGGCCACCCCGAGGTCTACATCATGATCCTGCCGGCCTTCGGCGTGGTGTCGGAAATCATCCCGACCTTCGCGCGCAAGCCGCTGTTCGGCTACCAGGCCATGGTGTACGCGACCGCTTCCATCGCCTTCCTCAGCTTCATCGTCTGGGCCCACCACATGTTCACCGTGGGCATGCCGCTGGGCGGCGAGCTGTTCTTCATGTACGCGACCATGATGATCGCCGTGCCCACGGGCGTTAAGGTGTTCAACTGGGTATCGACCATGTGGAAGGGCTCGATGACCTTCGAGACGCCCATGCTGTGGGCGATCGGCTTCGTCATCCTGTTCACCATCGGCGGCTTCTCCGGCCTGATGCTGGCCATCGTCCCGGCCGACTTCCAGTACCACGACACCTACTTCGTCGTTGCCCACTTCCACTACGTGCTGGTGACCGGCGCGCTGTTCTCCATCATCGCCGCGGTGTACTACTGGTTCCCGAAGTGGACCGGCCGCCACTACAGCGAAAAGTGGGGCAAGTTCCACTTCTGGTGGACCATCGTCTTCGTCAACCTGCTGTTCTTCCCGCAGCACTTCCTGGGCCTGGCCGGCATGCCGCGCCGCATCCCGGACTACAACGTCGCATTCGCGGACTGGAACCTGATCAGCTCGATCGGCGCCTTCGGCATGCTGTGCACGCCGGTGTTCATGTTCCTGATCCTGTGGCACGCCAAGAAGCACGGTCCCAAGGCCACCACCCAGGTCTGGGAAGGCGCGCATGGTCTGGAATGGACAGTGCCTTCGCCGGCGCCGCACCACACCTTCACCACGCCGCCGGTAATCCGCGCCAGCGACCTGGCCCACGGCGATCCGACCCACTGAAAGGAAACCGGCGCGCTGCCGCGGCCGGCAGCGCGCCATTGAACGCATGAACATGCCCACGTCCCAGTTCGATCCCGCCCAGCGCCGCGCCGCCGTGCGCCGCACGGCATGGTTCGTCGTGGGCGTGGTCGCGCTGATCTACGCGGGCTTCTTCGTGCGCGCACTGCTGCTGATGGGGAATACGCCGTGAGCAGCGCCGACAACCGCCGCTTCCAGAAAAAGGTCTGGTGGATAGCCGCCGGCTTCTTCGGCTTCGGCTTCGCCCTGATCCCGCTGTACAACATCGCCTGCGAACACGTGCTCGGCATCAAGCTGGAGCAGGGCGCGATGGATGCCCAGGCTGCCGCGGCGACGACGGTGGACGAATCGCGCCTGGTCACGGTGCAGTTCGTCGCCACCACCAAGTCCAAGCTGCCCTGGCAGTTCAGCGCCGAGACCGTGACCATGAAAGTGCATCCGGGCGCGCTCAACGAAGCCTGGTTCGACGCCACCAACGTGTCCGAGCGCGACATCGTCGGCAATGCGATTCCCAGCGTGGCGCCGAACGAAGCCTCGCTGTACTTCAACAAGACCGAATGTTTCTGCTTCACCGAGCAGCTGCTCAAGGCCGGCGAGACGCGGCGCATGCCCGTGCGTTTCGTGGTCGACCCGCGCCTGCCCAAAGAGACCAATACCTTGACTCTGTCCTACACGTTCCTTGAGAACACCGTAGCGACCAAGAGACTGGCCGAATCCAACCAGGCCGCCGCGCCGGCGTCCTGATCCAGCGTTCCAATCCGGGGTTTTCATCATGGCGACAGCACAAGGCAACAACGTCTACTACGTGCCGCATGGCAGCAAGTGGCCTGCGGTAGGCACGATAGGCCTGTTCGTGACCATGATCGGCGCCGCCAACTGGCTCAACGAAGTGAGCTGGGGCAAGCCGATGTTCTATGTCGGCGTGGCCACCCTGCTGTTCATGATGTGGGGCTGGTTCGGCGACGTGATCCGCGAGTCGATCAAGGGCATGTACAACAAGCAGGTGGACACCTCGTTCCGCATGGGAATGATGTGGTTCATCTTCTCCGAGATCATGTTCTTCGCCGCGTTCTTCGGCGCGCTGTTCTACGCGCGCATGTACTCGGTGCCCTGGCTGGGCGGCGAAGGCGACGGCGCACTGACCAACTTCTACCTGCACCAGGGCTACGCTCCTGCCTGGCCGACCAACGGCCCCGACGCCGTCGGCGGCAGCTTCCAGACCATCCCGGCCTGGGGCGTTCCGCTGCTCAACACCCTGATCCTGCTGACCTCCGGCGTGACCATCACCATCGCCCACCATGCCCTGCGCGCCGGCCACCGCCTGCAGCTGCTGGTGTTCCTGGGCCTGACCGTGCTGCTGGGCGGCATCTTCCTGTTCTACCAGGCCGAGGAATACATCGAGGCCTATCAGCACCTGAACCTGACTCTGGGCTCGGGCGTCTACGGCTCCACCTTCTTCATGCTGACGGGTTTCCACGGTCTTCACGTGACCCTGGGCACCATCATGCTGGCGGTGATCTGGTTCCGCTGCCTCAAGGGCCACTTCACCAAGGACAACCACTTCGGCTTTGAAGCAGTCGCCTGGTACTGGCACTTCGTCGACGTGGTCTGGCTGGGCCTGTTCATGTTCGTTTACGTGCTCTGACCACAGGCAGCGCACCGCGGCAGCTGTCCTAGGGCAGCTGCCGCTTCAAACGGAAAAAGCCGCGCGATGCGCGGCTTTTTCGTTTCCGGCCTGCGTGGCGGAGTGGGCGCGGGCTTGCCGCGCAATGAACTCATGGCCTGCCGGAGTTGCTGCGAAATACCCTGGGCAGGGCTGCTGTTCTTGACGCAACAAACCCTGTCGGATCGGCGGGATTGCCAAGCCGCAGCGAGGGCCGCCGCATGAGTTCACTATGGCTGTCTACTTCGAAGCGCCGGATGAAGGCCGTAGGCTGTACCAGACAGTAAGGCCATTGGCCGGTGGAGATTTCTTTTCTTCGCTGTCCACTGAAATGGGAGGAATTTCTTCAATTTTCCCTGCGCGTTTCCAGACAGGCTCCAGCATGCGTCGCGGCATCGGCGCGAACGTGGAAATCCCGAGGCGCATGTACGAACGGGGTGAACTGGACCGTCACTGGGAGGCCCGCGTCGCCGCGGCGGCTGCCTGCCGCTGGAGCCCGCCGCTCAGCCAACCCCACAACGCAATTGGCTGAGCAGCCACCCCGGCCGCGCATCGCCGGTGCCGCCGGAGCCCAGGCGGAAGCGCAGCTGCACCGCGCGGGCGCCCAGCGCGGCCGGCAATTCGGCGCGTGTCTCGAAGACCTGTTCCTCGCCGCCCCAGGCGGCACGCGCGCCCAGCGGATTGCCGGCGAAGGCGCGGCTGTCGTAGCCGCCGCTGAGAAAGCGGCCGCCGGCGTTGCGGAAATCCGTCCAGTCGCCGCCGTCCACGGCGATTTCCAGCACGCCGGCGGTGCTGGCCCAGGACAGCCGGGTGTGCTGGCGCCAGCGCAGGTGCAGGCCCGCGGCGGGGACTACGAAGCGCGGACTGACCAGGGCCGCATCGAATACTTCGGCGCCCGCGTCGGCGATGGCGGCTTCCGCGGCGGCGGCGTTCCAGCGCGGCGAGCCCGCGATCGTGTCGGTTTGCCATGCGGCGAAGCCGCCGCAGGCCGCGAGGTCAGGGTTCGGAGCCTTCATCGATGCTGCTGCGCCGGACGATGCGGGAATAGCGGCCGCCGGTCCGGCCGCGGGAATCCGCAACTGGCTGTGCTGGGCCGTTTCGGGTGGCGCCGCGTCCGCCGATCCGCTCGCGACAGTGCAGAACAACGCAGCCGCCACGACCAGGCCGCGGCGGCTGCGGGATGAAAAAAAGCAATAAAGAAACATGGGAATCCTTGCCTTTGCCGCGCCGGGCCGGCCGCAGCCGGCCCGGTGCCGCAGGGCTCAGTTCTGGAAGCCGTCGCGGAACAGCGTGTCGCCGAGCTGGCCGTTGTATTGCAGGTTCTGGCCGTGCACATCCTGGTTGGCCACGGTGTTGTCCGGCGCATCCGACCAGGTGAAAGCGGCATAGCCCGCGCTGCCGGTGGTTGCAGCCAGGCGCGAGGTGCGCGTCGCAGCAGCCTTGAGCCGCACGGCCTGGTTCCATACCAGCGCGCCATCGGCGGCCAGGCGCTGCACCGTGATCGGATTGCTCATCGCCGAGGTATTGCCGGTGACCCAGGCAGCGAGGAAGCCGCCCGGCGCCGGCAGCGCAACGGTCTGCGACAGCGCCTGCGAACCATCGGTGGACACGGTCATGGGCACCAGCTCGCGCCCTTCTTCGCCCCACAGGCGCTGGCCGGCGCTGTTGACGCGCTGCGTGTAGAGACCGTCGTAGGCATTGGGCGAGATGATCTGGCTGTCTATCCACAGCGCGAAGATGTCGCCGCTGGCCGCGTCATAGCTGGCCACGGGCAGGTAGTGGCCGCGCGAGGTGTTGGTAGTCAGCAGCACGCCTTCGGCGCCGAGCAGACGGGTGCCGGCGGCATCCAGGTGCTGCACCCGCGCCGAGGAAGCCAGGCCGATGAAATCGGTGAACGCGAACACCGCGCCGCCGCTGCCGTCGGCGATCATCTTGGGGAAATAGCCGGCGCCGAGGTTGCCGGTATCCGACAGGCGCACGCCGTCGTTGCCCCACAGCACCGCGCCGTCCGCCGCCGCCAGCTTCTGCGCGCGCAGGATGCGCGTGCTGCCGGCCTGGTTGCTCCAGGAAACGATGGCGTCGCCGTTGGTCGAGGCGATCACATCGGCGATGAGCTTGCCGCCGGCCGGACCCGGCAGGCTGATGCCTTCGGCGCCCCACAGCGGCTGGCCCACGGGCGAGAGCTTCTGCGCACGCGCTGCGCCGGAATCGTTCATCCAGACCACCACGGCGTTGCCGTCGCTGGTGGTGGTGACGTAGGAGATCTGCTCGCCTTCGCCCAGGGTGGAAACCGGGATGCGGCCGTCGGTCCACAGCAGCGTGCCGTCGGGCGCGACCTTGCTCACGACGATGCGCTCGTCTGCGGCCATCTGGGTGCAGCACTGGTAGGAGAGCAGGGCGTTGCCGGCCGCGTCGACCGAGAAGCCGTAGTCGGTGGTGTACTGGAAGCTGCGGTCGGCGACCAGGATGCCGTTATGCGGCCACAGCTCGCGGCCCTGGGCGTCCAGGCGCTGCAGGCGCAGGTCGTAGCCGCCGTCGGTATTGTCGAACCAGCTCACGAAGAAACCACCATCGGCGCGCGGCAGGATCTTGGCCTGGGTTTCCTCGCCGCCGCGGTCGGCGATGGCGAACGTCGTCGCGGGATCGTTGCTCCAGCCGCCGGTGGGCTCGGGCGGCGGATCACCGACGACCACGCTGTCCACGCCCACGCGCGAACCTTGGTTGCCCGAAGGGCCGCCGTTGGGCGCGAGGAAGCGGAAGGCGATGCGGCCGCTGTGAACGCCGGGCGGCAGGCCGGCCAGGGTCACGCTCTGCGCGGTCCAGCTCAGCGGGAACACGCCGCTGGCCTGCTCCGGATTCAGGTCGAGCAGTAGGCGGTCGAACTGGCCCACATCCTGCGGCGTGCTGCCGCTGCTGCCGGCATCGCCGCAGGTCGCGCCCAGGCACAGCAGCAGTTGCAGGCGGTCCGGCCGCAGCGGGCCGGTCAAGGTATCGCCGCGGGTCTGGAAGCTGATCTGGACACCGTTGGCCAGCTGGCTCAGTTCGGGCGAGATCAGGAAACCGTTCATCGCGCCCACGCCGGGCGTGCAGGCGAGCGTCGCGTAGGCCATGCCGGCGCCTTCCAGCGGCAGCCAGGCATTGTCGCCGGTGCCGACGCCGCCGCGATTGGTCAGATAGAAGCAGTTGGCGTTGATCCCGGAGCCGGCGGCGACGCTCTGGTTGCGTGCGATCCAGCCTGGCGGCAGGGTTGTGCTCGGCAGGGTGCTGCCGTCGAGATTGAAGCCCTCGCTGAGCTGGGCGGCCTGGACGCCGCCAAGGCCGCAGAGGCCGGCCAGCAGCAGGGAAACGGAAAGGCGGCGGAACGAACGGTGTTGCGGCATGGCGGGCTACTCCGGATCGGCGGCGACGAAAGCATGCAGCGGCGGCGCCGCGACGGCGCCCCGGGCCGCTGCATGACGCACCGACTCTCGACCCCGCCGGCCCCAGGCGCTTCAGCGCAGCGTCAAAACCGCGGCGGCGGCGATCAAAGATCCATGACAGGAGCTTGAATTTCGTTTTGCGGCAGTGGGTTGGGTGGGTGCGGCGGGAGTTCAGGCGGGAGTTTGGGACACCCATGTTTTCGGGGGAGTTTGGGACACCCATGTTTTCGGGATGCCCAAGACGGAATCAGGACACCCATGCTCCGGGCAGTTGGACTCGCCGCTGCCTGAACTCGCCCGCGCAAGTCTAGGGACACCCACAATTCCGACCGCCCGAAATTCCCACCGGAAGTTGGGGGGAGTTTGGGACACCCATGTTTTTTTTTAGGGCGGGAATTTGGGACAGGCATGTTTTCGGGACGCCCAAGACGGGCACCCGGATTCAGGACCCATGCTCCGGGCAGTTGGACTCGCCGCCGCCCGAACTCGCTCACGCGAATTTCGGGGCGCGCAAATTTAGGCGCAAATTTAGGGACACCCACAATTCCGACCGCCGGCACCCGCGAATTTCCGCGAATTTCGGGACACCCATGATTCAGGCAGCCAGGCACTCCATCCCCGAATTCAGGCCCCCAAGGACCCGATGACCCACAGCACCCCGGGCCAGCCCGCAACCCACAGGACTCAAGGCAATCCCGTTGCCCGCTCTCCCGCCAGCGCCCGCAGGCTGTGCTCGGCCGCCGCCTGCAGATGGGCGTCGCCGACCGCGCGGTAGTACAGCGCGGCGGCGCGCGCGGCGCGATAGTCGCGCTCGATCAGCGGTGCGATCTGGCCAGCCAGTTCAGTGGCGCGGTCGGTTCCGCCCTGGCGCAGCAGGGCGGCGATCCAGGCGGCCAGTACTTCGATGCGGCGGCTTACGTCGCCGTCGGCATCGGCTTTGGCCAGCGCGGCGGCGAAATGTCCGGCGGCGCCAGTCGCGTCGCCGGCGGCGTCCTGCCACAGGGCGCGGGCAAGGTGGACTGCGGCGTCGTCGCCGCCCAGCGCGCCCAGGTTGGTGCCGATACGGTTGCGGGTAGCGGCCTCGATGGCGTTGCCGGCGGCCAGCGCGGCCTGGACGAACAGCAGCTGCGCCGTCGCGTCCGTGGCCGGCGCGGCTGCGCCCAGGCGCAGCGCCTCGGCATTGCGACCTTGTTCCAGCGCCAGGCGCATGCGCAGTTCGGTCAGACCATCGGCCGGCGTCGGCGCTGCGGGCAGGCTGTCGATCACGCCGGCGGCCTCGGCCAGGCGGCCGTTGGCGATCAGGGCATCGGCCAGTTGCTGGGCGATATTGCGCAGCAGTACGGGATTCTCCAGTAGCCGTGCCAGCTCGGCCGCGCGGCGCGCGCTGTCCAGGGCGGCGGCGTTGTCCGCCAGCAGCTGCTGGGTGCGGGCCAGGCCGAGCAAACTGGCGGCCAGGCTGTCGCGTACGTCGTAGCGTTCAAAAACGGTAATGGCGCGCTCGAATGACTGCAGCGCCAGCGCCGGCTTGCCGCTGCGGCTCTGCAGCAGGCCCAGGTTGGTATCGACGCTGGCCACCCCGGGCGCGTCGCCGGCCCGCTCCAGCGCCACACGTCCGCGCGCCAGGTCGGCCGCGGCTAGTTCGTGCTGGCCCTGCGCGCCGCGGGCCACGCCGCGGCCGGTAAAGCCGTTGCCGATCAGGTCCTGGCGGCCGTCCGGACCCAGTACGGCCAGGGATTCGGCATAGCGCCGCTCGGCCTCGGCGTATTGGCCGCGGCGTACCGCCAGCGCGCCCAGGCCGGACAGCGCCTGGGCCTGCAATTCCGGCGGCAGCTGGCCCAGGTTGGCCTGCAATGCACCGAAGATCGCCTCGGTCGCCTCCAGGTTGCCGAGGCGGAAGGCGAGCTGGCCTTCGCGTACCTGCAAGGCCGGATCGGCGCGGGCGGCAGGGTCGGCCGCGGCGATCAGCGCGCGCGCCGCGGCGAGATCGCCTTCGAGCATGGCCGCGTCCAGGCGTTGCAGGCGCTCGGCCGCGGCGTCGGACGAGGCCGGCGCCGCGGCGGCCGGCGCGCGGCCCAGTTGGGGCAGCAGTTCGGCCACGGCGGCGTCGGCCGCCGCCAGCGGGCTGGCGCCGCGGCCGCTGACGGTCCTGCCGGTCTGTTCGGCCACCGGCTGCAGCAGCAGCTGCCAGCTGCCGTCGCTGCGCAGGCGTGCCTCGGGCTGCAACAGCAGGCCGGCACCGCTGGCGCGGCGCAGCCGGCGGTGCAGTTCCTGCGGCGATTCACCGCCGCGCTCGGCCACCAGCCCGGCGACGCGCTCGCTGGGCAGCACCACCAGGCCGGCGCCGCGCAGGCGCGCGGCGATGTAGTCCATCACCCCCAGGCGGATCCAGGCGGCATCGGCGCCGGCGCCGGGCAGGGCCACCGGCGCGACCACGATCAGATCTGCCGCGGCCGGCGCCGGCGTTTCCGCGGCGCGGTGCCAGAGCAGGACCAGGGCGGCCAGGCCGAGCAGGGCTGCCGCGGCCAGTACCGGCCAGCGCGCGCGCCGCCGCGATGGCATCGCTGCGGCCGGCGGTACCGCGACTGCGGCCGGTTCCGCCGGCGCCGCGCCGGCTTCGACCGCCTGCGTCGGTGCGACCCATTGATAGCCGAAGCGCGGCACCGTGCGGATGCTGGATTGTTCGTTGCCGGTATCGCCGACGGCGCGGCGGGCGCGCAGCAGGGTCTGGGCAAGCAGGGCGTCGCTGACATCGACCCGTCCCCAGACCGCGGAAATCAGCTCGTCGCGGCCAACCGCGCGGTCGCGCTGTTCGATCAGGTAGATCAGGCACTCCAGCGATTTCGGCGGCAGCGCGACGCGCCGGCCGTCCTGGCGCAGCTCGCGCGCGGCGGGGTCGAGCTGGAAATCGGCGAAGCGGAACAGGGTTCGGTTCATCGGCGCACCCGGCGGCAGGGCGCAGCGCTCGCCTTCGGGGCCGGGGCCGCAACCATACGGCAATCGCGCCGTTGCGGTGGCGGCGGCCTAGCGGCCCAGGTCGTGCGGGGTGATCCAGCCCATCCAGATGGCGAACATGACCAGGACGATCAGGCCCACCGACAGGGCAATTCGCCGCGTCAGCGCCTTTACCGTGCGATTGGTCGTACCCTTGTCGACCATCATGTAATACAGCCCCGCCCCGAGGTTGTAGAGAATCACGATCAGGAACGCGACGATGATGAGTTTGCCGGCCATGGGATGTTTGCTCGCGATCGCGCGGGGCGCAGCGGGCAAGTATAGGCGGCTGCCGTGGTGATGCGGCGCTGGCGGCGGCCGTCGGCGTTCGCCTGGATCCTGCTGCTGCTGGGTCTGGCCGCCTTTCTCGGCCTGGCGCGCTGGCAGTGGGGCCGGGCGCAGGAAAAGGAGCGCCTGCTGGCCTCCTACGCGGCCGCCGCGACGGCGCCGCTGCGGCAATATGCCACGCTGCCGGCGGCGCTTTCTGCTGAAGAATACCCGCGCATTGCGGCGCGGGGCGCCTATGTGGACGGGCGCGGCTACTGGCTGGACCAGCAGATCCATGCCGGCCGCGTGGGCCGGCGCGCGCTGGCCGTGTTCCGGCCGAGCGGCGACGATCGCCTGCTGCTGGTCGACCTGGGCTGGGTCGCCGCGCCGGTCGGTGCTCCGGCGCCGGCGTGGCCGCCGCTGCCGGCAGGCGAAGTGGAATTGCGCGGCATCTACGCGCCGCCGCCGGGCGGCGGGCTGCGCGTCGGCGGCGATGCGCTGGCGCGCCAGAACGCCTGGCCCAAGCTGACCCTGTTCCTGGACATGGCGGCGGTCGCCGCCGACCTGCATGCCGCGGTCGCGCCGCGCCTGCTGCTGCTGGATGCGGATCCGTCCAGCGGCCTGGTGCGCGAATGGACGCCTGCGGTGATGGCACCGGAAAAGCACCGCGGCTATGCGCTGCAGTGGTTCTCCTTCGCCGTGGCGGCCATGGTGATTTTCATTGTGCTGCATTGGCGCAAAAGCAACTAAGGAAACAGTGGATGGATGTACAGACCAAGAAGCGCGTGCAGCTGATCGCGATCATGCTGGTGTTCCTGGCGCCGATGGTGGTCGCCTTCGCCCTGCGCCTGGCCGACTGGCAGCCCAACCGCCTGCGCAACAACGGCATCCTGGTGCAGCCGCCGCAGGACATCTCCGCCGATGCGCCCAGGGCCGCGGTCGATGCGGCCTTCAGCTGGAAGGACGGCCAGTACCGCTGGACCCTGCTGCTGATCCCCGGTCCGGACTGCGCCGCCGCCTGCGAGAAGCGCCTGGCCGATGCGGAGAAGATCTGGTCGCTGATGACGCAGAAGGCGCCCCGCCTGCGTCTGGCCGTACTGAATATCGAGGCCACGCCGGAGCGGCGCGCGCAGTATCCGCGCCTGGACTACATCAGCAGTTCCGCCGCCGCGCTGCAGGCGCTGCGCCCGGCCGCCGCCGACAGCGTTGCCGCCGCGGTGATAGACCCGGCCGGCCTGCTGATGCTGCGTTTTGAACCTGGCTACGACGCCGCCGGCGTGCGCCAGGATCTGTCCCGACTGATCCGCTGACGCCATGAATCCTACCCATCGCATCCTGCGCAACCTTGCCTGGTTCGCCGTCGCCTTCGCCCTGCTGGTGATCGTGTTCGGCGCCTTCGTGCGGCTGTCCAACGCCGGCCTTTCCTGTCCCGACTGGCCCACCTGCTACGGCAAGCTGACCTGGCCCAAGCACGATCACGAGATCGAGGCCGCCAACGCCGCCTTCCCTGAGCGCGCGGTGGAATCGCACAAGGCCTGGCGCGAGCAGGTGCACCGCTTTCTTGCCGGCGGCCTGATCCTGACCACGTTCGGCCTGGCCTGGCTGGTCTGGCGACGCCGGCGCGAGCTGCCCACCGTCGCCGCGGTGCTGCTGGCGGCCTCGGTGCTGATCGTCTTCCAGGCCCTGCTGGGCATGTGGACAGTGACCTGGAAGCTCAAGCCCATCGTGGTGATGGCGCACCTGATCGGCGGGGTGTCCACGTTTTGCCTTTTGGCTTATGTGGCATTGCGCCTGACGCTGCCGCCGCTGGCGCGTACCGATACCGCTGCGCTGCGCCGCCTGGTCATCGCCGGCCTGGTCCTGGTCGCGCTGCAGATCGCGCTGGGCGGCTGGACCAGCGCCAACTACGCCGCGCTGTCCTGCGGCCTGGATTTCCCCACCTGCGCCGGCCAGTGGTGGCCGCCGACCGACTTCCGCGAGGCCTTCGTGCTCTGGCGCGGCATCGGCGTGAACTACGAAGGCGGCGTGCTGGATGCCGATGCACGCACCGCGATCCAGCTCAGCCACCGCATCGGCGCGATCATCGTGCTGGGCCATCTGCTCGGCGTGATCGCCGCGGCCTGGCGCCGCGGCCTGGGCGGCTGGGCCGTCGCGGTGCTGGCCGCGCTGGCGCTGCAGATCGCCCTGGGCATCAGCAATGTGGTGTTCGGCCTGCCGCTGCCGGTCGCCACCCTGCACAACGCCGGCGCCGCGCTGCTGCTGTTCGTGCTGCTTGCGCTGCTGGTGCGGCTGCGGCGCGAGGCCTGAGCGGGAACGGCGCTCCACGCGCACCGCGTGGAGCGCCGGCTGCGGCGGCGCGCTGTCTGCCGGGCGGGAATCGAAACGAGTTCGAGGCAGCGTGCCGGCGCAACGGGTTCCAGTCCGCGCAGCGGCAGTTCCGGCGCGGCGCCACTGCGTCATTGCTCACAGATCCGTTCAGGCAATGGCCGTACAGGAACGCAGGTTCGCATCAGCCCGCCGCGCTGCGGCTAAACTCGCCGTATGGCCCCCCGCAGCAGCAACACCACCCAGCGCCGCACCCTACGTCCGCCCGGCGGCCGCTCGGCGCGGCAGGGGTCGGCCTGCGTGGTAGTGATCCATGGCGAGAACCTGGGACTGCGCCTGGAGCTGGACGACAAGCCCGTGGTGATAGGCCGCTCGCCGGATGTGGAGCTGCAGATCAATCACCGCAGCATCTCGCGCCTGCACTGCCGCATCTGGCGCGAGGCCAGCGGCTACCGCATCCGCGATCTGGATTCGACCAACAAGACCTTCCTCAACGAGCAGCCCATACTCGAAGCGGAGCTGCGCGACGGCGACCATATCGGCGTCGGCGACAGCGTGCTGAAGTTCATGGAGCAGGGCTCCATTGAGGCGCGCTACCACGAGGAGCTGTACCAGCTCGCCACCTCCGATCCGCTCACCGGCCTGTACAACCGGCGCCAGTTCCAGGAGCTGATGGAGAAGGAGATCCTGCGCGCCACGCGCCACCTGCGCACGCTGTGCCTGGCCCTGGTCGACATCGATCACTTCAAGCCGATCAACGACCGCTACGGCCATCCCGCCGGCGACGTGGTGATCCGCGGCATCGCCCAGCTGCTGCGCCACAACGCCCGCGCCGACCAGCTGATCGCGCGCATCGGCGGCGAGGAGTTCGCCCTGGTTTTCGCCGAGCAGAGCCTGGCCGATGCGGTGGCCTCGGCCGAGCGCCTGCGCCGGGTGATCGAACTCAACTCGTTCGAACTCGGCGGCAAGCCCGCGACGGTGACGGTCAGCCTGGGCGTGGCGCAGTGGCGCCGCGGCATGAGCGGGCTGTCCGACCTGATGCGTGCTGCCGACCAGCAGCTGTACCGGGCCAAGCAGGGCGGACGCAACCGGGTCTGCTATCTGGATGAAGTCCGGGAGCCGTAAAGGCCGGGATCGGGGATCAGGGATGGTGCTGTGCCGCTACGGATCCTCCCGCTGCTTCTTCCATGGCTGTCCGGAAATTCCGCTGTTCCGAAATTCCCCGGGTTCGAACCCGGTTACTGGGGACGCCCGGACGCAATCGTGGAATCGCACCGCACGAGTCCGCATCTGCGGTCGCAGCTGTTGCGAGTCCCCAATCCCGAATCCGGCACCTTAAGACCAAAGCCGCATTCGGCGCGCGCCACCGATGACCTACCCTGAGCGGCCCATGCGCCGCAATCCCGCCCTCTACGCCGTCCTGATCGCGCTGCTCTCGGCGCTGTTCTTCACCTCGACCTACGTGCTCAACCGCGCCATGGCGGTGGATGGCGGGCATTGGGCCTGGACCGCGGCGCTGCGCTATTTCCTGACCTTGCCGCTGCTGGCCCTGGTGGTGCCGTTCAACGGCGGCTTCGCGCCGGTGTGGCGTGCGCTGCGCGCGCATCCCTGGCCCTGGCTGCTGTGGAGCGGCATAGGCTTCACCCTGTTCTGCGTCTGCCTGACCTGGGCCGCGGCCAGCGGGCCGTCCTGGCTGGTCGCCGGCAGTTTCCAGCTCACCGTCGTGGCCGGCATGCTGCTGGCGCCGCTGATCTACCGCGATGCGCGGGCGCGCCTGCCCAAGCGCGCGCTGGCCCTGGGCGTGCTGATCGTGACCGGCGTGCTGCTGCTGCAGCTGGGCCATTTCGACGGCCGTCTCGATGCGGCGGCGTGGGCGGCGCTGGTCAGCGTCGGCATTGCCGCCGTGCTCTATCCACTGGGCAACCGGCAGATCCTGCTGCATCTGGAACACAGCGGCGAAGACCTCAATGCCACCCAGCGCGTCTTCGGCATGACCCTGGCCAGCCAGCCGTTCTGGCTGCTGGTGGCGGCCTACGCGGTGCAGCAATCGGGCTGGCCGGGCCTGCCGCAGATCGCCATGGCCGGCGGCGTGGCGCTGTTCACCGGCACCATCGCCACCATCCTGTTCTTCCACGCCACCGGCCTGGTGCGCGACAACCCCACCGCCCTGGGCGCGGTAGAGGCCATGCAGGCGGCGGAGATCCTGTTCGCCACCGGCCTGGGCGTGGCCCTGCTCGGCGAGCACTGGCCCAGCGGCTGGGCCGCGGTCGGCGCAGGACTGGTCATCGTCGGCATCGCCGGCCTGAGCCTGGTGGTCGCGGCGCAGGCGGCGGGCGACCGGCGGCGGACGCAGGCGTTGCGAACGGATCGGGGGGCGTGAGAGCGGGATCGGGGATTCGGGATTTGCGAAAGCCGGGACGCTGTATTCGCGAAGGCGGCTGCAGCGGGTGCGGCTTCAGACGCCGCGCCGCCGTCCGCCGCCCCAGGCCGACCAGCTGAAACCCAGCCCCGCCAGCAGCAGGATCGCCACCGCGTGCGGCACCGGATAGGCGACAGCCACCAGCAGGCAGCCGGCCAGGCACAGCCAGGCGCTGGCCGTGGCCAGCGGGCGCAGGCGCGCGGCGGGCAGGTCCTTGCCCATCCACCAGTAGGCCGTGCCGGCCAGGATCAGCAGCAGGGCGAAGCACAGGCTGAGCATGCAGTGCAGGGTCCACAGCGTGGTGCCCAGACGCGGTACCAGCACGTAGCTCTTCATCGCTTCGATCACCGCGCGGCGGCGCTCGTCCAGGACGAAATCGCTGACATAGAACTGGTAGTGCGCCGTGGCCTGCATGCCGGCGGATACCAGGAACACGCCGGCGGCGAACTTGATGCCGCGGCGCTGCTGCAGTTCGGACATGGTCGACGGCGATGCGGTGGACTGGCGGCAACGGTAGCAATCCGCGCCGGCGGCGGGCAACGCGCTAGACTGCGAAACAGCCCGAGCTGCCCCTGCCTATGCCGCATCCCTGCCAGACCTGTGGCGCCTGCTGCGCCCGTTTCCGCGTGGCCTTCCACTGGTCCGAAACCACCGCCTTCAATCCCGACGGCATGCCGCTGGCACTGACCCAGCCGCTGGACGCCCACCGTGTCAGCATGCGCGGCACCGACTGCCGTGAGCCGCACTGCATCAACCTGGTCGGCACGGTCGGCGGCGCGGTCAGTTGCAGCCAGTACGCGCGTCGTCCCTCGCCCTGCCGCGAGCTGGGCGCCGCCTGGGAGCATGGCGAACCCAGCCCGCAGTGCGACCGGGCGCGGGCGGCCTACGGGCTGGCGGCACTGACGCCGGAAAGCTGGCTGCCGGCGGCGGCTTCGCAGGATCCGTAGCAGCCATGGTGCGAAGCCGTGCCGATGCGGCAACGTCGCATCGGAGCGGTAGGCGCACCGGTGTCCACGCGGGCTGAAGTTCTGGTAGCGGCACTGCGGTGGGCAGATGCAGGCTTGTGATGACCGCGGCCGGGCAACGCCGCCGCTTCGCCGCAACGCTCAGGCGCGGCGCCGGTAGATGCCCTCGAACACCGTGGTCCAGGTCTTGCCGCCGTCGGCCGAGCTTTCCCACAGCTGGCGCACACTGCCGTCCGCGTTCGGCGTCCAGGTCACGCGCTGCGGCGAGCGCTTGCCGCTGGCCGGGTCCATCTGTTCGCCGCTGAGCACCATGCTGCCGCCTTGCAGGCTGCCGCTGAGGTAGAGCACGCCGGCGTCGTCGGCCACCCAGTACTGGTTCCATTGCGCGTTGCGCGCATCCCAGGCGCTGTAGCTGCGGCCGTTGGTGCCGCCGGCGCCGGTCCATTCCTCGCTGATCGCGCAGCCCTTGAGTACGGCCTGAATGCGATTGCGCCCGGCCGGCTTGCCCTGGGGCGTGGTCACGTCCCAGTCGCCGACCCAGAAATCGAACTGGTGGAAGACGGCGTCGGCGCAAGCGGGTTTCTTCACGTCGGCTACCTGGGCCTGCAATGGCAGGCTCAACAGCAAGGGCAGCGAAAACAGCAGGGTTCTCATGGGCGCAGGCCTCCCCAGGCCGGTCGGTGACGGCGCCGAGTCTAGGCAACCGGCACCGGCCCGGACGCAGGAAATTGCGCGTACGCCGCAGCGCCCCGCCAACGCGCGATATCCGCACCAGCACGGCGCTTGGCTGCCATGATCCCGCACAGCGGCGCCCACCCCATCGAGCCCCTGGTCCCGGACAGTCCCGCTCCATGGACGCGCACCGTCCCAACCGCGACAATACCGGGCTGAATACCTCCCGGCAGCCGCCTGCCAACCTTCCCACCGGAGACATCCATGGCCGAGCCCACCATCACCGCCCCCGCCGGCGGCGCCAAGATCACGATTGACAACGGCACGCTCAAGGTGCCGAACAATCCGATCATCCCGTTCATCGAAGGCGACGGCACCGGCGCCGACATCTGGCGTGCCTCGGTGCGCGTGTTCGATGCGGCGGTGAAGAAGGCCTACGGCGGCGAGCGCCAGATCCACTGGCTGGAGATCTACGCCGGCGAGAAGTCCAACAACCAGTTCGGCAGCTGGCTGCCGGATTCCACCGTGCAGGCCTGCCGCGACTATCTGGTCTCGATCAAGGGCCCGCTCACCACGCCGGTCGGCGGCGGCATCCGCTCCCTCAACGTGGCGCTGCGCCAGATGCTCGACCTCTACGTCTGTCTGCGCCCGGTGCGCTGGTTCAAGGGCGTGCCCTCGCCGGTGAAGACGCCGGACAAGGTCGACATGGTGATCTTCCGCGAGAACTGCGAAGACATCTACGCCGGCATCGAATTCGAGCAGGGCAGCGAGGCCAACACCAAGTTCCTCGCCCTGCTGAAGGAAAACTTCCCCAAGGAATTCGGCAAGATCCGTTTCCCGGAAAGCTCTGGCATCGGCATCAAGCCGGTGTCCAAGGACGGCTCCGAACGCCTGATCCGCGCCGCCATCGAATACGCCATCGCCAACAAGCGCAAGTCGGTGACGCTGGTGCATAAGGGCAACATCATGAAGTTCACCGAAGGCGCGTTCCGCAACTGGGGCTACGCCCTGGCCGAGCGCGAATTCGGCGACAAGGTCTACACCTGGGAACAGTGGGAACGCACCAAGGCCGCCAAGGGCGAGGCCGAAGCCAATGCCGAGCAGAAGGCTGAACTGGCCAAGGGCAAGATCCTGATCAAGGACGCCATCGCCGACATCACCCTGCAGCAGGTGCTGACCCGTCCGGACGAGTTCGACGTGATCGCCACGCTCAACCTCAACGGCGACTACCTCAGCGACGCGCTGGCCGCGCAGGTCGGCGGCATCGGCATTGCGCCGGGCGGCAACATTAACTACATGACCGGCCACGCGGTGTTCGAAGCCACCCACGGCACCGCGCCGAAGTACGCCGGCCTGGACAAGGTCAACCCGGGCTCGGTGATCCTGTCCGGCGAAATGATGCTGCGCTACATGGGCTGGACCGAAGCCGCCGACGCCATCATCGCGGCGATGGACAAGGCCATCGGCAACAAGACCGTGACCTATGACTTCGCCCGCCTGATGGATGGTGCGAAGGAGATCAAGTGCTCCGAGTTCGCCGACGAGCTGATCAAGGCGCTGTAATCCCGCGCGCCGGCGCCTGACGCCGGCCGTACAGTACAAAAACGGCGGACGCCCTCGCGTCCGCCGTTTCTTGTTTTCGGCGCCCGGCGCCGTCGCGGCCGCGCGTGCCGGTGCGACAGCGGCAAGAGAAAACAGTGCGCAGAGGCGGGCCGCCGTTCGCGCGGGTACCCGCGCGAACGGC
>NZ_JANFQO010000034.1 GCF_024437735.1 Tahibacter harae
GAGTTCCGGCATGCGGCTCCAGGCTCTCCCTCGGTTGCTCACCAGGGGCTTTACGGGCGCGCATGCCGGCTCTCGACGCCTAGAGTACGGGGGCGGCGAGACATAAGGGCTGGGGTGAGGGGGAGACGTTGAATCTTGCAGCGACGTTTGAATTGTCGCCTTGGTCTTCAACGCACAAGCTTGCGCCGAAAACCAATGCTTCGAGGCGATCTGACGCGTCGCCCCCTCACCCAACCCTCTCCCCCAAGCGCGTAAACACGCTTGGGGGAGAGGGCTTTCAAGCAACAGCACCGATTGCTGAAGTGGCCATGCCTGCTGCTGAAGCGGCCGCCGTCAGCGGCCGCTCGCGGACAGCCCGGGAGCGGCGCCGGTCCAGCAACCGCCACTGGTCCAGCAGCCGCCGCCGGACCAGCAGCCGCCGCCGGACCAGCAGCCACGCCTCTTACTTCTTCTTCGCCTTCTCCAACGTCGCCGCCACCGAACTCGTCGTGATCGGGTGGTAGCCCAGGCGTGCCTTGGCGAATACGCCTTCGGCAAAGGCCAGGCCGTCGGGCGTGGCGACCAGGGCTTCCCAGGTCGGCATGATGAGCTTGCGCCGGCCTATGCCGATCAGGAATTTCTCGATCGCCGGGCGCGCCGCGGTATAGCCGCTGCGCACGGTCAGCGGATACCAGCGCTGGGCGAGTTCGCCGTTGGAGGTGCCGGTGAACTTGAACGCGGCGTCGATCTCGGCCAGCTGTTTGGGATCCAGGGTCTGCGGCAGGCCTTCGATGAAGCGCACGGTTTCCTGCGTGCCCCACTTGTCGCCGGCGGCCTGCTCCGGCTTGATCTTGCCGGCCAGCAGATCGGCGCGCGCGGCGTCGACCTTGTCGAAGCGGGCCGACTTGGCCTGTTCGGCGGTGTCGGGAATGCCGGGCTGGCGCAGCCAGGCATCGAGTTCGGCCGGCTTGACCTTGCCCGGATGCTTGTCCAGCAGGTTCTTCTGCAGATAAGCGGTGAACACGTCGCTGTCCACGCTCTGGAAGGCATGGCTGTCGAACCAGCCGCGCAGGAACTTATCGAAGGCTTCGCGGCCGACGCGCTTTTCCAGGAAGCTCAGGAACCAGGCGCCCTTGATGTAGGCGACCTGGGTCAGCGCATCGTCCGGATCGCGGCCGGTCAGCGGCGCCAGCATCAGCAGCTGGTCTTCCGGCTTGAGATCGGCCATGTCCTGCTTCAGGCCGAACTGGCTGATCACGTCTTCCATGTCGGCCTGCTCGCGGCCGTAGACGGCTTCGACGATGCGGTTTTCCACATAGCTGGTGAAGCCTTCGTTGAGCCAGATGTCCTTCCAGCTCGAATTCGTCACCAGGTTGCCGGACCAGGAATGCGCCAGCTCGTGCGCGACCAGCGAGGTCAGGCTCTTGTCGCCGACGATCACCGTCGGCGTGGCGAAGGTCATGCGCGGGTTTTCCATGCCGCCGAAGGGAAAGCTCGGCGGCAGCACCAGGATGTCGTAACGGCCCCAGCGGTAGTCGCCGTAGAGCTTTTCCGTCGCGACGATCATCTTCTCGGTGTCTTCGAATTCCTTGGCCGCCTTGTCCACCATGCTGGGCTCGGCATACACCGCCGTGCGTGGCCCGGTGGACTTCACTGCGATATCGCCGACCGCGATGGCCAGCAGGTAGGACGGGATCGGCTTGTCCATCACGAAATGGAACTCGCCGTCGCCGCGCAGCGGGCCGGGGTTGTTGTCCGCGCTCATCACCGCGCGCAGTTCCTTGGGCACGTGCAGGTCGGCGGTATAGGTGAAGCGCACGCCCGGCGTGTCCTGCAGCGGCACCCAGGAGCGCGCGTGGATGGCCTGGGACTGGGAGAACAGGAAGGGATACTTCTTGCCGGCGGTCTGCGCCTCGCCCAGCCACTGCAGGCCCGATGCCGCCGGGCTGGTCGCATAGGACACACGCACTTTGCTCGCCTGGCCCGGCACTTCCACCGTCAGCGGTGCGCCGAGGATCTTGTCCGGCTCGCCCAGGGTGAACTTGGCCGGGGTGCGCTTGCCGGCGGCATCGACCAGTTCCACCGTCGCAATGGACAGATCGCGCGTGTCGAGCTTGAGCTGCTGCGCGCTCTTGTCGCGCCATTCCAGGTCCATCTCCGCCGTGCCCACGATCTGGCGCGTGTTGAACGCGACCTTCAGATCCAGCGCCAGCGACTTGATGCGGACCTTGTCGATCTCGGCATAGGAATTGGGATCACCGGCGGCCTGGGCGGAGACGGTGAACAGGGCCAGGGCGGGAAGCAGGCAGCGGATGGGAAGCATGGCGGATCCGGTTGCGGGGCGAAGTGGCCGAGTATGCCACCGCCGCCGCGCCGCTTGTGACGCATTGCCTGGGCAAGGCTGCCGGGCAATGATCGGCCAACCCGGGGAGGTGATATGGACATCCGCTTACGACTGGTGCTGCTGATTCTGGTCTGCGCAAGCCTGCCGGCGACAGCCGCCCCGCCGCGGGCGACGGCGGAGTTTACTGACTGGGGCGCGCCGGAGATCCGGTTCGACCAGCCCATGCTGACCTGGGCCGGCAGGACCACGTTGCACAGCATCCGCACCGAACCCGAGCTGGACTGCGAATGGTCCTGGCAAGGTGCCGACCTGCTCGAATGTATCCGTCCCTTCGATGCCGCGGACGTTCCGCTGGCAACGCCGTACACCATCCGCCTCGACGGCGGGCAGTGGAACCTGGCCGGCGAGGAGCTGGCGCCGGTGAGTCTGGCGGTGCATTCCGAGCTGCCGCAACTGCGCGTCGAGGATGTCGCCTGGAGCGGCGGCCGGGCCTCGATCCGGTTCTCGGCACCGGCGGGCGTTACTGCGGCGGATCTGCGCGCGGTGCTGCGGCTGCAGGCCGCCGACGGCGCGGACTTGCCCTTGCAGCTGGAGCAGGATGCGCGACAGCGCGGCCGGAAGGAGTCCTCGTGGCAGGTTCGCAGTCTGGACGCGGATGTGAGCGGCGAATTGCTGTTGCGCGTCAAGCCGGGCCTGCGCATTCCCGCCGGACCGCTGCCCGGCGCGCAGGACGAGGTGCTGCTGCGCGTGTTCCAGCACGAGCCGTACCGGCTGCGGCGCTGGGCCTGCACTGGCAAAGTGGGCCAGTGTGCCGGCGGCGACCGGCTGGTGCTGGAGTTCTCGCGCGAGCCGGCGCCCGCGGCGCTGCAGCGCTGGCTGGCACAGCTGCCGCCGGGCCTGCGGCCGGACGGCAGCGGAGCGCAGGCGCCGTACGGCAGCTTCGCCTACAACCGTCTCGACGTGCGCTTCGACCCCGGCTGGCGCCTGGCCCTGCGCGTGGAGCGCGCCAACACCGAATTTCGCCTGACCGTGCCCGACTGGCTGGCCGCGGCCGACGGCAGCGCGCTGCAGGCGCCGGTCGGAATCACGCTGCGCAGCAGCGATTTCCCGCCGCGGATGGAGCTGGCGCAGTCGTATCTGCTGCTGCGGCCCGGCGATCCGGCGCCGGTGCTCGGCACCACCCGCAACATCCCTTCGGTCCGCATCGTGGAGCGGCGCCTGGATGCGGCCGGCCTGCAGCGCGAGGAAGCCGTGCTGCAGTCGCGCCGCGACAACCGCAGCCGGCCGCTGCGGGCGCTGCGGGTCCCGGCGCAACTGCGCCGCGATGGTGGATTGGTTTTCGGCCAGGTCCAGCAGAGCTTCGTACAGGACCGCTCCTATGCCATCGCCTACGCGCCGTTCCATGTCGCCGCGTTGCGCACGCCGCGGCAGATATTGTTCTGGGCGAGCGGGTGGAAGGATTTTGCACCGCACGCCAATGTGGAAATGGAGCTGCTGCAGGCCGTGCCGTCCGGTGCGCTGGAACAGATCGCCCAGGGCCGCAGCGGCGACGATGGCAGCCTGCTGCTGTCGCTGCCGGCGCGCAGCAAGCAATATCCGCTGTTCCTGCGCGCACGCAGCGGTGGCCAGGTCAGCGTACTGCCGCTGGATGACGCGCCGCGGGCCGAAGACTACAGCGACGCCGTCCCCGATGGCGGCCTGATGTACTGGGGCGTCAGCGACCGTCCGCTGTACCGGCCCGGCGATGCGGTGCAATTCCGCGTCTGGCTGCGCGAACGCGCGGCCAACCACCTGCGCCTGGCTGCGCTGCCGGATGCGCTCACGCTGCGCCTGAGTGCTTTCGGCGGCGGCGACTCTCTGCAGGAACTGCAGCCGCAGGCACAGGCCGGCGGCAGCTTCTCCGGTGCGCTCACCTTGCCGGCGGCGCTCGATGACGGGCGCTACTGCCTGGAGCCCCGCCTGGAGGGAAAAGAAAGCGGGGAATTTTGCTTCGATGTGCAGAATTACCATGCCACGCCGCTGTGGGCGGAGCTGAAGACGGCACAGTCGCTGGTGTACGACAAGGAATCGCTGCGGGTCGCGCTGGAGTCCGGCTTCTATTCCGGCGGCCCGGCTGCGGACGCGCGGGCCGAACTGCAAACCTTGCTCACGCCGTTGCGGCTGGAGGACGAGTTCGCCGAGTTCGCCCAGTTCGAATTCGTCGATCCGTACCAGGGAAGCCTGGGCAGCGGCGGGGAATCCCTGGCCGCCGAAAAGACCCGGGCGGTATGGCTGGACCAGGACGGGCGCTACGAATACGTCCTGCCGCTGGACAGCGCACAGGATGCCGACCCGGATCACACGCCCATTCCTTTCGGCAGGCTCGAACTTTCCGCTTTCGTGAGCACATCGAGCGCGTCGTATACGAACAGCACCACGGTCGGGCTGCGTTTCAGCCGTCACCGCCGCTTTGTCGGCCTGAAACTGGGATACGACCTGAATCTGGCGGAGGATCCGCAACTCACGGCCGTCGTCATCGACGCGGACGGAAAGCGCGTGCCCGGCGCGCCGCCGGTCACGCTGACCATCCAGCAGGCGTTGCCGGAAACCGCGGAAGCCGCGGCGCAGGACAAGGCTCCGATCCTGGCGCGTTGCGAGCTGCTGCCGGACCAGCCGCGGCGTTGTCCGTTCCGCGCGCCGGTCACCGGCAGCTATCGCTTTGTCGCCAGCAGCGCCGGTGCCGTGGCGGCCACGCTGACCCGCCATGTCTGGGGTGAAGCCTATGCGCCGCAGGAAAAGCCCCGCGCCGAACTGCAGCGCTCGGGCACCGGCCCCGGCGGCGCAGAGATCGTATTGCGCCAGCCGTTCGCCCGGGCGCGCGTGCTGTTTGCGGTACAGCATGGCGCGATACTCAAACACTGGACTGCGGTTGTGGACGGACCGGAGCTGCGGTTCGCGCTGGATCTGCCGGCCGAATGGGCGCCCGGCGTCACCCTCGGCGCCGTCGTCTACGACGCCGCGGGCGCGGCCCAGCCGCTGGCGGCCGAACTCAAGCTGCCGGTCGCCGCCGCGCCGCGGACTTCGCCGTTGCAGTTGCAGGTGCCGGCGGCGGCGCGCCCCGGCGAGGAGATCACGCTGCGCCTGCACAACCGCAGCGCGGCACCCATCGACGTGGTGCTGGCGCTGGCCGACGAGTCGGTGCGGTTGCAGGCGCCGGGAATCCTGGCCGAGCGCAATCCGCAGACCGGGGGCTGGCTGGGCGCGCTGCAATCCTGGCGCACGGCCAGGCATCTGGATCTTGCCGGCTGGCCGTTTTCGCGCGGCCTGGCCGCATCCTGGGAACAGCTGCTCAATCAGGTGGACGACGAGGGCGAAGTGCTGGAGCGGATCGTCGTCACGGGCTCGCGCGTGCGGCGCGCCGATATGGTCGTGCTGGGGCCGCGCCAGAGCTTGCGCGATATCCGCCCGGCCGTCGCTGTGCGCAGCCATTTCGCCGATACGGCGTATTGGCGCGCCTCGCTGCCGCTGGCGGCCGGGGCGGAGGAAGCGGTGCGCGTGCGCCTGCCGGACAATCTGACCCGCTGGCAGGTTTCCGCCTGGACGGTGCAGGGCGACGACGGCTTCTACTACGACGAGGCCGCCGTGCGCGCCGGCCTGCCGCTGGAACTGCGCGCGGAGGCGCCGGCGCAGCTGCATGTGGGCGACCAGGCACGCATCGCCGCGGCGGTACGCAACAACTCCGCGGCGGCGCAGACCGTCACCGCGCAATTGCGGCTGGACGGCGCCGGTGTGAGCCGGGAAGCGGTCCAGTCCAGGCCGCTGGCGCCGGCACAGGAGATGCGTCTGGTCGCACCGGCGGCGCCTGCGGCCGCGGGCGAGCTGTCGCTGCAAGTACAGGCCCGCGCCGGTGCGGACAGCGATGCGCTGAGCCAGCCGCTGCCGGTAGCCAGCGTGGAGGCGCAGGAGCGGGTCACGGTCGCCGGCTGGATGGGCGGGACGTCGCAGGTGCTGCAGCTGCCATGGCTGCCGCCGGGGGCGCGCCAGGCGCAGTTGCGCCTGCGCGCCGGGCGCGGTGCGGAGCTGTTCGCCGGCGGCTGGGTCGCCGGCCTGCGCGACTATCCGCATCGCTGCTGGGAGCAATCGCTGAGCCGCGCCGTCGGCGCGGCCGCCGCGCTGCGCCTGCCGGTGCTGCAGGGGCTATGGCCCCAGGCCGAGGCCGCGCTGGCGGAGGTGCTGGCCCAGGCACCGGCGTACCAGCAGGACGGCCTGTTCCTGTTCTTCACCAACCCGGACGGCGGGCAGCAGGACGGCCATGTGCTGCTCACGGCCTATTCGGTGCAGGCCCTGGAATTCCTGGCTGGATGGGGGCATCCGGTCGATGCCGCTGTCCTGGCGCGTGCCCGCGAGGCGCTGTCCAGTCATCTGGACCGGGCGCTGCAGCACGACGGCGAGTTGACCCGGCGCGATTGGCGCGAGCTGGCGACGGTGCTGGCGGTGCTGCCCGCAGAACCGCGCTTTGACGCGCTGGTCGGCCTTGCCGATCAGCATTGGGACGAACTCGACCACTTCGCGCGCAGCCGTCTGCTGCTGGCCATGCAGGCGCGTTCCGGCCGCTTTCCGCAGCGGGCGCAGCGCCAGGAACAACTGCGTGCCGCTGCGCCGCTGCAGGGCGGTCGTCGCGTGCTGCACGGGGCCGGCGACCGCAGCGCCTGGCTGGGTTCCGACCTGCGCGACCAGTGCGGCCTGATCGACGCCTTGCAGCGGCTGGATCCGCAGGACGCGGAGCTGCCGGCCTGGCGCCGCGGCCTGGGCGACCTGTATGCCGGCGGCGGCGTGAATGTGGACACCCAGGCGGCGGCGCAATGCCTGATGGCCGTCGCGGCGCTGCCGCCGGCGGCCGCCGCGGATGCGCATCTTGTGGTCGAGCTGGACGGCCGGCGCGAATCGGTGGCGCTGGGAGGGCCGGCTGCCGAACCGTTCTGGAGCCGTCCGCTGGATGCGGCCGCGCGCACGCTGACGCTGCAGTCCGATGCCGACGAAGCCGGCCTGGGCTATGTGGCGGAAGTCAGCTATCTGCACGATCAGCGCGAAAGCCAGCCCGTGGGCATAGGGCTGGCGCTGCAGCGCCGCTACGCCGTATGGCGCGGCGGCGAGTGGCGGGCCGTCGCGGATGGGCGTATCCAGCCCGGCGAACGGGTGCGTGTGGAGTTGCGCCTGGTCACGGCGGCGCTGCGGCATCACGTCGCGCTGGTCGACAGCGTGCCCGGCGGCCTGCGCCCGGAACAGTTCGAACTGGATCGTGTCGGCGGCGTCGAATTGCGCGACAGCGGCCGCGGTTCCTGGCTGTTCGGGACGCGCCGGCACAGCGATACCGATGTGCGCTTCTACGCCGAACGGCTGCCGCCCGGCGATCACGTGGTCTATTACTACGCCCGCGCCGCCCATCGCGGCGACTACTTCGCACCGCCGGCCACGGCCGAACTCATGTACGGCGGCGCCAGCGTCGCGCGCACGGCGCCGCAGCGGGTGAAGATCGGCGATTGAAGCGGAGCGCGCCGCCGGCGTGCCGGCGGCGCGGATCAGACCCGGTAGCCGCGATGGATCGCGACGATGCCCGCGCTGAGGTTGCGTACCTCGACCTTGGCGAAGCCGGCTTTCTCCAGCATGCCCTTGAGGGTTTCCTGGTCGGGGTGCTTGCGGATGGATTCGGCCAGGTACTGGTAACTGTCGGCGTCCTGGGCGAACAGGCGGCCCAGGCGCGGCAGCACCTGGAAGGAATGGAAGTCGTACAGCGGCTTGAGCCAGTCCTGGCGCACCTGGGAGAACTCCAGGATCAGCGCCTTGCCGCCGATCCTGAGCACGCGGTGCATTTCCTCCAGCGCGCGCTGCTTGTCGGTGACGTTGCGCAGACCGAAGGCGATGGTGACGGCGTCGAAGCTCTTGTCCGGGAAGGGCAGCGCCTCGGCATTCATCTGTGCGTAGCGCAGGCCCTGCACCAGGCCGCGGTCGGTCAGGCGGTCGCGGCCCACGCGCAGCATGGCGGCGTTGATGTCGCCCAGCACCACCTCGCCCGAATCACCGACCAGGGGCAGCAGCAGCGCGGCGATATCGCCGGTGCCGCCGGCCAGGTCCAGCACGCGGTCGCCGGCGCGCAGGCCGCTGATCGCGGCGAAGTGGCGTTTCCACAGGCGGTGTATCCCGAACGACATCAGATCGTTCATCAGGTCGTAGTTGTCGGCGACCGAGGTGAAGACCTGGGCTACGAGTTTCTGCTTCTCCGCGACGGGCACGTCGCGGTAGCCGAAATGGGTGGTGGATGGCTCGCTCATGCGGCGATGCTAGCGCACCGGCGCGGAGGCTTCGACGTCGGCGGAGCCCGGGGCGGCGTTTTGCCGCGGCGGCGTGAATTACGGGTGTCCTGAAGTTGCCGTCCTGAAGTGGCCGTAGGGCGGGATTCTGGGTGTCCCGAATTTCGTCCTGCCGGATTTCCTGGATGTCCCTGAATCGTTGCCGCGGCGGGAGGATTCTGGGTGTCCTGAAGTTGCCGGTTCAGTTGCCGCGGGGGCGGGATGCTGGGTGTCCCTGAATCAGTAGTGGTTGTCCGAATGCCAAGAGCTTCATGATTTCACGAGTCTTGGCGTCGCGCTCCGAAGCGCTGAAGGCCGAAGAGTCCGCTTGCCGCAAGGCAAAACCAACCCTCCGGGCCGCTTCCACGAATCCCAGCCCTCAGCCGCCTAGCGGCTCAGGCCCGCCTGTTCCAGCGCCGCCAGATAGGCAGCCCAGTTCGCCTCGTGATTGCGTCCCAGCTCGTGCAGCACGCTCCAGGAGAAGATGCCGGTCTGGTGGCCGTCGTCGAAGCGCAGCAGTACGGCGTAGTGGCCTACTGGGTCTATTGCGTCGATGTTGACGTGGCGCTTGCCGGCGACCAGCACGCGCTGGCCGGGGCCGTGGCCCTGCACCTCGGCGCTGGGCGAGTGGGTGCGCAGGTATTCGCAGGGCAGGCGGAAGGTCTCGCCCGTGTCGAAGCCGACTTCGAGCACGTGCGAGGCGCGGTGCAGGGTGATGGCGCTGGGCCGCGGCGGATTCGCCATGGCCTCAGCGCGGGTCGGTGCTGTGCAGGCGCGGTTCCTGCGGCGGGCCGCTGGGTTCGCCGGCGACGCGGAACAGGGTGTACATGTAGGCAGTGCCGAAGCCGATGGAGCCGACGTCGTCGTATTCGTAGTCGCCGGCATCGGGGTACCAGCGCGCGTTCGGGTCGATCTCGCGCAGGGTCAGCACGTCGGGGCCGGCGTTTTCGAGCTTGCCGATATAGCTGGCTTCGCCGCTTTCCTCGTCCAGCATGTTGACCGAGATCACCGGCGCCAGTGCGGCGGCGGCGCGGGCCACCGAGGCCCAGTTGTCCAGCGGGAAGCCGGCCGGCGCCTGCAGGGTTTCGCCGTTCAGGGCCAGGGCTTTCTCGACGAATTCGCGCGAAGGATCTTCTTCCGCATGGGTGACATCGCCCAGGGCGATGACGAGGAAGCCGTCGAAGCGCATGGAGTCGGAAATTTCCGCGATCAGCACGAAATCCACCGAAACATCCACGATCATGCCGTGGACCCAGCCGGGATCTATGCCTTCGCGCTTGATCCGGACGGGAATGCGCTGTTCCTGCGCCTCGCGCAGGTAGGCGCGCGGTCCACGCGCCTTGAATTTCACGATATTGGTCATGGGCCGGATTGTAGCCGAGCCGGCGCGGCGCCGGGTTTCAGCCGCGTTATCTGGGGTCCGGCGGCGGAGTTTGAAAGGGTGCGGAAAGCACGGCCGGATCCGATCCGCCGATCGGATCCGGCGTGCCATCTCTCCTCCCCAGGAGATCTTTTCCCTTGCCGGTCAGCGCGTTGCCAGGCCGCCGGCAAGGTGTTGCCGAGGCTGCCTCAGGCCGCGCGGCTGCCGTGGAACTGTTCTTCCTCGGTCGAGCCCTTGAGCGCGACGGTGGAAGACTGGCCGTTCTGGATGGCCTGGGTCACCGCGTCGAAATAACCCGTGCCGACCTCGCGCTGGTGCTTGACCGCGGTAAAGCCGCGCTCGGCGGCGGCGAACTCGGCTTCCTGCAGCTCGACGAAGGCGCTCATCTGGTGGCGCGCATAGCCGTAGGCCAGGTTGAACATGGAGTAGTTCAGCGAGTGGAAGCCGGCCAGGGTAATGAACTGGAACTTGTAGCCGTAGCTGGCGATTTCCTTCTGGAACTTGGCGATGGTGGCGTCATCCAGGTTCTTCTTCCAGTTGAAGCTGGGGCTGCAGTTATAGGCCAGCAGCTTGCCCGGGTACTTCGCGTGGATGGCCTCGGCGAATTTCCTGGCGAAAGCGAGGTCGGGCTTGCCGGTCTCGCACCAGACCAGGTCGGCATAGGGCGCGTAGGCCAGGCCGCGGCTGATGGCCTGGTCTATGCCGGGCTTGGTCTTGAAGAAGCCTTCGACGGTGCGCTCGCCGGTGCAGAAGGGCTTGTCGTTGTCGTCGATGTCGGAGGTGAGCAGGTCGGCGGCCTCGGCGTCGGTGCGCGCGACCAGGAGAGTGGGCACGCCGAGCACGTCGGCGGCCAGGCGCGCGGCGTTGAGCTTCTCCACCGCCTCGCGCGTAGGCACCAGCACCTTGCCGCCCATATGGCCGCACTTCTTCACGCTGGCCAGCTGGTCTTCAAAGTGCACGCCGGCGGCGCCGGCCTCGATCATGGCCTTCATCAGCTCGAAGGCGTTGAGCACGCCGCCGAAGCCGGCCTCGGCGTCGGCGACGATGGGCTGCAGCCAGTCGATCTCGTCCTTGCCTTCGGCATGGTGCAGCTGGTCGGCGCGCAGCAGGGTGTTGTTGATGCGCTTGACCACCTGCGGCACCGAGTTGGCCGGGTACAGCGACTGGTCCGGATACATTTCACCGGCGAGGTTGGCATCCGCCGCCACCTGCCAGCCGGAAAGGTAGATTGCCTTGAGGCCGGCCTTGACCTGCTGCATGGCCTGGTTGCCGGTCAGCGCGCCCAGCGCGTTGACGAAGGGTTCCTTGTGCAGGTGGCTCCAGAGCTTCTCCGCGCCGAGGCGGGCCAGGGAATGTTCCACATGTACCGTGCCGCGCAGGCGCACCACGTCGGCGGCGGAATAGTTGCGCGTGACGCCGGCCCAGCGCGGGTTGTTGGTCCAGTCCTGCTGCAGCTGTTCGGCGGTCGCGAAAGCATTCTTCATGATCATCAACCTTGTCGTGGCGGTGCGTGGAAATGGGTATGGCGGCTGGCGGCGCTGCGCTTACGGCAGCAGTGCGTAGGCCGGCAGGGTGAGGAAGTCCGCCAGCTGGCGGGCGTGGGTGAGTTCGGCCAGCATCCAGGCCGCCTGCGGCACGCGCTCCTGGCCGGGCAGGCCGGACTTGGGCAGGCGTTCGGCGATGGTCTGTATGGCCTGGTCGAACAGGGCGAAATCCAGCGGCGTGCCGTCGTCCAGCGTGAGGCCCTCGTGGTGCAGCCAGTGCCACAGCTGGGCGCGGGAGATCTCGGCCGTGGCGGCGTCTTCCATCAGATGATGGATGGGCACGCAGCCCAGGCCGTCCAGCCAGGCGGCGAGGTAGCGCACGCAGACGTCGATGTTGTTGAGGAAGCCGGCGCGGGTAATGGTGCCCGGCGGAGCCAGGATCAGGTCGTCGCGGCTCACCTGCACGTCGGCGCGCAGCTTGCCCAGCTGGTTCGCCGCCGGCATGGCCGCGTCGAATTCGGCCTGGGCCACCGGGATCAGGCCCGGATGGGCGACCCAGGTGCCGTCATGGCCGGCGCGGGCCTCGCGCTGTTTGTCGGCGCGTACCCGGGCCAGGGCGGCTTCGTTGGCTTCCGCGTCGCCGGAGATGGGGATTTGCGCCGCCATGCCGCCCATGGCGAAGGCGCCGCGGCGGTGGCAGGTCTGGATCAGCAGTTCCGAATACGCCTTCAGGAAGGGCACGGTCATGCCGACCTGGCCGCGCTCGGGCAGGATGTGGCTGCGGTGGGCGCGGAACGTCTTGATATAGGAAAAAATGTAATCCCAGCGGCCGCAGTTCAGGCCGACGATGCGCGTCTTCAGCGCGTGCAGGATCTCGTGCATCTCGAACACGGCGGGCAGGGTCTCGATCAGCACCGTCGCCTTCATGCAGCCGGCGGGCAGGCCCAGTTCCGTTTCGGCAAAGCCCATCACCTCGTCCCACAGCGCCGCCTCGCGGTGGCTTTCCATCTTGGGCAGGTAAAAGTAGGGGCCGCGGTCGCGGCCCTGCAGCACACGGGCGTTGTGGAAGGCGTACAGGCCGAAGTCGAACAGCGCGCCGGCCATTTCCTCGCCGTCGACACGGGCGTGCTTCTCCGGCAGGTGCCAGCCGCGCGGACGCACGACGAGCACGGCGGTATCGGGCTTGAGGCGGTATTCGCGGCCGTCCGGCGCGCGGTATTCGATGCTGCCGGCGACGGCATCGCGCAGGTTGACCTGGCCGTCGAGCATGGCTTCCCAGGTCGGCGCCGAGGAATCCTCGAAATCGGCCATGAACACCTTCGCGCCGGAGTTCAGCGCGTTGATGATCATTTTGCGTTCGACCGGGCCGGTGATCTCCACGCGGCGGTCAATCAGGGCGACCGGGATCGGGGCGACGGTCCAGTCGGATTCGCGGATGGCGCGGGTTTCGGGCAGGAAGTCCGGCAGCTCGCCGGCATCGAAGCGGGCCTGGCGCGCGGCGCGGGCTTCCAGCAGGGCGCGGCGGCGGGCGTCGAAGCGCCGGTGCAGCGCAGCAAGAAACTCCAGCGCGGGCGGGGTGAGGATGTCGCCATAGCCCGGCTTGAGAACCGCGCGGATCTCCACCGCCGCGCTGCCGAACTGGTCTGCGGGAACTGCCATCGCCTTGCTCCGTCTGCCCTGTCGCGAGCTTCGAGACTATGCGTGCAGCGCAGCATTTGACAAACCAAACATTTCAATGCAGTTATTTAACTCTGTTAAATCAACTTCAAGTCATTGAAATCATGGCGTCATCAAACGATCGTTTGAATCCGCCGCGCAGCCGCGGCAGCGCCAAAGGCGGCAGCGCGGCGGCGCCGCGGCCGCGGCGCAAGGGGAAAAAGGCGGGCGCCGTCGAAACGACCCCGCGCTTCTACTACAAAGGCAACCGGCTCAAGCAGTTGCGTGCGTTCTGCCATCTGGTGAAGTTCGGCACCCTG
This sequence comes from Tahibacter harae, assembly GCF_024437735.1. GTDB lineage: Bacteria > Pseudomonadota > Gammaproteobacteria > Xanthomonadales > Rhodanobacteraceae > Tahibacter > Tahibacter harae. Next base: position 13,491 of record NZ_JANFQO010000034.1, read on the forward strand.
GCGCGTGCCGGCGAGGCGTTGTTCCTGTCCCAGGCCTCGATCAGCCTGCAGCTCTCGGCGCTGGAGAAGGAACTGGGCGTCAACCTGCTGGAACGCGCCCGGCCGCGCTTCGTGCTGACCCGGGAAGGGCAGATGCTGTACGAGCTGGCGCGGCCCCTGGTCGAGGGCCTGGAAGGGCTGGACCAGCAGTTCCGCAGCCAGCTGCAGGGCCTGGATGCGGGCGAGGTCACCATTGCGGCGGGCTCCTCCACCATCCAGTACCTGTTGCCGCCGCTGGTGCGCGCTTTCCGCGACGAACATCCGGGCGTACGCCTGCAACTGCACAACGTGACCGGCCGCGACGGCCTGGCCCTGCTGCGCCAGGACCAGGTCGACTTCGCCTTCGGCTCCATGCTGGACGTGCCCCACGACCTGTCCTACGAGCCGGTGCAATGGTTCGACCCCATGCTGATCCTGCCGCGCGACCACGTCCTGGCCGGCAAGCCCGATATCCAGCTGGAAGACCTTTCGCCTTACGGCCTGATCCTGCCGCCGCAGCGCCTGACCACCTACCGCCTGGTCGATCTGGTGTTCCAGCAGCGCCGCGTGCCCTACCGCGTCGCGATCGAGGTCGGCGGCTGGGAGGTCATCAAGGAATACGTGGCCATGGGCCTGGGCATTTCCATCGTCACCGGTATCTGCCTGACCGAGCACGACAAGACCCGCCTGGAAGTGCGCAACCTGCGCCAGTACTTCCCCCAGCGCAGCTATGGCGTGGTCATGCGCAAGGGCAAATACCTTTCCACCCAGGCGCGCGCCTTCGTCGATCTGATCCGGCCCGGCCTGTTCGGCCGCGGCGGCTACGACGAGGCCGGGCATTCCGAGCGCTGAGCGGTTCAGCGCTCGCGCGCAAACTCGAAGCGGAAACCCACGCCGTAGACCGGGGCGATCGGGTCCGGGCCGATCTCGCCGAATGGGCGCCGCAGAGTGCGGATGGGCGAATCCACCGTGCGGTCGCCGACCGCGGCGATCGTCGTAGCTGGCGTCGAGCAGCGTTGCGCGAATACACCTTGCCGGGTTCTTCCATCGGCCGGCGCAGCAGGCGGAACTCGACCGGCGTCAGCGCCAGCGCATTGCGGCCACGCGCACGTCGCAGTGGTCGGCGCCGAGCAGGGCGGCGCTCACCGCGACGACGCGCATCCGCACACTACGCCACGTCCGGCGGCGCCCAGCTTTCGGCACACGTGACGGCGCCGGCCGCCGCCTAGGCTCGCAAAGTCCAACGGGAGAATCACGATGAAGCTACAGCTGTGCGCGGCTGTGTTGATCTTCTGTGCCGGCGGCATCGCCGGCGCCGCGGAGCAGGTGGAACGCAGCGAAGTGCTGACCATGGGCAACCAGGCCGGCTTCCAGGAAGCGCGCTATGCCGACGACGGCAGCCTGCGCGTGCATTTTGAATTCAACGACCGCGGCCGCGGCCCCAGGCTGGACAGCGAATACCGCATCGCCGCCGACGGCAGCGTCGACGCCATCGCCAACAAGGGCAACGACTACTTCAAGGGCGCGGTGGACGAGAGTTTCCGCCGCGACGGTGCCAAGGCCAGCTGGAAGAATTCGGCCGAGGACGAAAGCCGCGAGCTGGCCAGGCCGGCCTTCTACCTGAGCCTCAACGGCACGCCCGAGGAATACGTGCTGCTGGCCCGCGCGCTCATCAAGGCCGGCGCCCAGGGGCTGGACATCCTGCCAGCCGGCACTGCGCGGGCGGAGAAGCTCGGCGAACTCAAGGTCAAGGGCAAGCCGGGCGCGAAGAAGGTCAGCCTCTACGCCCTGCACGGGCTGGACCTGACGCCGAGCTTCCTCTGGCTGGACGAGCAGCAGCGCTTCTTCGCCAGCTATTCCAGCTGGCAGTCGGTAGTGCGCGAAGGCTATGCCGAAGCGCTGCCGGCCCTGGGCAAGATGCAGGACACGCAGGAAAAGCAGCTGGCCGAACAGCGCGCGAAGGCACTGACTACGCCGCTGACCGGGCCGCTGCTGATACGCAATGTGCGCGCCTTCGATCCGGCCAGCGGTGAAACCACCGCCGCCGCGGCCGTGCTGATCGACAAGGGCCGCATCGTCGCCGCCGGCAAGGAAGCCGCGCTGAGCGTGCCGGCCGGCACGGAAACCCTGGACGGCGGCGGGCGTTTCCTCATGCCCGGCCTGTGGGACATGCACGCGCATTTCTTCGGCCAGGCCGACGGCGTGCTCGACATCGCCGGCGGCGTGACCACGGTGCGCGACTTGGCCAACAACCCGCCGGTGCTGGCCGAGCGCATCAAGGCCATCGAGGCGAACAAGGACATCGGTCCGCGCATCATCAAGGCCGGCATCATCGACGGCCCCGGCCCCTTCGCCGGCCCGACCAAGGCCCTGGCCGACAACGAGGCCGACGCCCAGCGCTTCGTCGACGAGTACGCCGCCAGCGGGCATGAGCAAATCAAGATCTATTCCTCGATCAAGCCCGAGCTGATGCCGGCCATCGCGCGCATGGCGCATGCCAAGGGCCTGCGCGTCAGCGGCCACGTGCCGGCCTACATGACGGCGCGCCAGTTCGTGGAGAACGGCGCCGACGAAATCCAGCACATCAATATGCTGATGCTGAATTTCCTGTTCGACAAAGTGCAGGACACGCGCTCGCCGGCGCGCTTCACGTCGATCGGCGAATACGGTGCCAGCATCGATCTCGGTTCGCCGCAGGTGCTGGAATTCGTCGCCTTCCTCAAGCAGCGCGGCACCGTGGTCGATCCCACCGTGAGCACCTTCGAGGACATGTTCCTGGGCCGGCCCAAGCTGCCCGGCCCCGGCTTCGCCGCGATCATGGACCGCCTGCCGCTGAGCTGGCAGCGCGGCATCAAGTCCGGCGCCGGTGGCCTGCCGATCAAGCCCGGCCAGGAAGCCGCCTACCGCGACGGCTACCAGCGCATGATCGATTTCGTCGGCCTGCTCTACCGCAGCGGCGTGCGCATCGTCTCCGGCACCGACGGCAGCGGCGGCCTGCAGCTGGCGCGCGAACTGGAACTCTACGTCGCCGCCGGCATTCCGCCCAAGGACGTGCTGCGCATCGCCACCTACGACAGCGCCGGCGTGGCCAAACGCGACAAGGAATACGGGCGCATCGCACCGGGCTATGTGGCCGACCTGATCCTGGTCGACGGCGATCCGACCCTGAACATGGCGGATATCCGCAAGGTGCGGACCGTGATCCGCGGCGACCGGCGCTTCGACAGTGCGAAGCTGTTTGAATCGATCGGGATCAAGCCGGCGCCTTGAGGTGGAAGTTGAAGTTTTGGATGCTCACGCCTTGAGGCGGGAAGTTGGAATGTTGAATTCTTACTTCGATGAGAACCAGGTATTGGCGGGCTGGCGCTTTGGCTTGTGCCGAAATTGAAGCGCAAATTCCATATTCGCCGGAACGCTCCCTCTCCCCCAAGCCCGCTGGGGGGAGAGGGCCCGGGGTGAGGGGGAAACGCCGAATCCCGCGCCATCGTTTGAATTTTCGCCATTGAATTCAATTGGCGGGTTCGCGCCGAAAACCGTCGCTTCGAGGCATTCTGAGGCGCCGCCCCCTCACCCAACCCTCTCCCCCAAGCGCGTGAACGCGCTTGGGGGAGAGGGCCATTTCGGCTTCGTTGAAGCTGCGCGCCGGGCCGCAATCCGCAAGCCCGCAAACTCGCCTCCCTGGATCCGCGGATTGGCAAATCCGCAGCGGCGTCCCGTCATTCCCGCTTGCGCTTCGCCCGCGGATGCGCCGCATCGTAGACCCGCGCCAGGTGCTGGAAATCCAGGTGCGTATAAATCTGCGTGGTGGAAATATCCGCATGTCCCAGCAGTTCCTGCACGGCGCGCAGGTCGCCGGAGGACTCCAGCAGATGGCTGGCGAAGGAATGCCGCAGCAGGTGCGGATAGACGCGCTTCCACACGCCCTGGCTCTTGGCCCAGCCCTTGAGGCGGCGGCGCACGGTGGCGGGTGAGATGGGTTTGCCGGCGCGGCCGGGGAAGACCAGCGCCGCGGGTTCGGGCGCGGCTTGTTCGCGCAGCGCCGCCAGGGCTTCATGGGCCTTGCTGCCCACCGGCACCACGCGCGTCTTGGAGCCCTTGCCGAGCACGCGCACCAGGTCCTGGCCCAGGTCGATATCGTTCCAGGTCAGGCCGATCAGCTCCGCCAGGCGCAGGCCGCTGGAATAGAACAGCTCCAGCATGGCGCGGTCCTGCAGCGACTCGGGCGTGTCGGCGGGGATCTCGACCAGGGTGCTGGCTTCGTCCACATCCAGCACCTGCGGCAATTTGCGCCGCAGCTTGGGCGCACGCACGTCCGCGGCCGGATCCTGGCTGATCAGGCCCTCGCGCAGCAGCCAGCGGAAGAAGCTGCGGCAGGCCGACAGCAGGTGGTGCAGGCTGCCGGGCTCGCGGCCGCGGCGGTGTTCGCGCGCGACCAGGCTGCGCAGCGGCTCGGCGCGCAGTTCGCGCCAGTGGCCCAGTCCCAGCGTTTCCGCATGCGCCTGCAGCGTGGCCAGTTCGCGCGCGTAGTTGGTCAGGGTTCCGGCGGCGTAGCGCTTCTCCACCCGCAGGTGATCGAGAAAGCGCGCCACGTCGCCGGCCAGGGCGCTCATTCGGCGGTTCAGTCCAGCGGGTAGCGCGTGACCGAAGCGGTGATGGCCTCGGCGATGAGCTTGAGGAAGACCGTGCCCATGCCCGGATGGAAGCGGTCCATGTCGCGGCTGCCTATGGCCAGCATGCCCAGGCCGTTGACCGGCATCAGCACGGCCGACAGCACTTCGTCCGCGCGCGCGCCGAACAGTGCCGCCAGCTTGTCCGGCTGCAGGCGGCCGCACAGCGGTTCGTTGCGCTGCAGGAATTCGGCGAAGGCGGGCAGGCCGGCCTTGCCGGCGGGTTCCAGCAGCAGCCATTCGTTGGTCGCGAGGCTCTGGCTGCGGCCGAACAGCACGATACGCACGAGGTCGGTGTGGAAATCCTCGGTCAGCCCGGCGACGACGCGGTTGAGGCTGTCGCCCAGCGACGTCGCACGCATCAGCGAGAGCGTCAGCGTGTGCACGCGGATCATCAGCTGTTCGTTCTCGTGGGCAATCTCGATTAGTTCGCGCAGGCGGCGGTTCAGCTCGCGGTTCTTGTCGCGCAGCACGTCGAGCTGGTAGCTGGCCAGCGAGGCCGCCGCGCCCTGGTCGCGCGGCAGGCGCAGCGCCATGGCCAGGTCGGGAAATTCGTTGAGGAATTCCGGATGGCGGCGCAGATAGCTCGCCACTTCCATCGCGGTCAGTCCGTCCTTCAGGCTCAGGTCGCTCATAGGTGATAGTTCCCATCGAAAACGAAGGCGGCCGGGCCGGTCATCCACACCGGCCGGCCCGGGCCGGCCCAGGAGATTTCCAGCAGGCCGCCGGGCAGATGCACACGGACCTCGCTGCCGCAGCGGCCGCGCTGGTGCAGCACCACGGCCGCGGCGCAGGCGCCGCTGCCGCAGGCCTGGGTCTCGCCCACGCCGCGCTCCCACACGCGCAGGCGGATCTCGTCCGGCGCCAGCACTTCGGCGAAGCCGATGTTGGCGCGGTCGGGGAAATCGGTATGGTTTTCCAGCGCCGGGCCCCACTCTGCCACCGGCGCCCGGCCGGCCGCGGCGACTTCGATCACGGCATGCGGATTGCCCATCGAGACTGCGCCGAATTCGACCCGCGCGCCGCCCAGTTCGCGCGCGTACAGCGGCGCGGCGACGGCTTCGCGCAGCGGGATCGCGGCGGGCGTGAAATCGGGTATACCCATGTCCACGCGCACGCGGCCGTCGGCGAGGATTTCCACCGTGACCGCGCCGGACGGACTCTGCAGCCGGGTCAGGCCCGGACCCAGCGCGCCGTCGCGGCGCAGCCAGGCGGCGACGCAGCGCACGCCGTTGCCGCACTGGCCGGCTTCGCTGCCGTCGCGGTTGTAGATGCCGTAACGGAAGGCGCAGGCCGGGTCGCGGGCGGGTTCGATGGTCAGCAGCTGGTCGAAGCCGACGCCGATGTGGCGGTCGCCCAGGCGCGCGATGGCGGCGGCGTCCAGCGGCAGCGGCTGGCGGCGGCAGTCGATCACGACGAAATCGTTGCCGGCGCCGTGCATTTTGCTAAAAGGCAACAAATCCGGCCGAGGCGCGGCGTTCACTGGGCGGCTTCGCTCTTGGCCGGGGCGGGCGTGGTGCCGGGTTTGACCAGGTCGCCCTTGTTGCCGCAGGCGGCCAGGGTCAGGAGCAGGGTCAGAAGCAGCGCGGCGCGGATAATTCCAGGCATGTCAGAACCTTGGCGTAAAGATGGCGCGGCTGCGGATGCGGCCGTCGCGAGGGATGCAGTATAACGAGGCCCATCCCGGGTACGGCGATCCCCCATGCTGTTTGAGATTCCCGCCCTGCTTCCCGCCGTCGCCGCCGGCCTGTTCGGCCTGGCCGCGCTGGCCCAGGCCTTCGCCGTGCGCCGGCGCTGGCGCCAGCGCCGGCGTCTGTCGGCCTGTCATCGCGGCGCGTGGCTGCTGAGCCTGATCCTGCTCGCGCTGCTGGCCTGCGCCCTGTCGCTGTCGCTGGATGGCTACCAGCGTCTGGTCGCCGAGGAACCCGTTGCCACTGTCGGCGTACTTGCCTTCGGTCCGCAGCAGTGGGCGGTGCGGGTGGATCTCGCCGACGGCAGCCACGAGAGCGTGCAACTGGCCGGCGACGACTGGCAGCTGGATGCGCGCGTGATCAAGTGGACGCCGCGCGCGGTCAGCCTGGGCGCGCAGCCGCTGTACCGGGTCGAGCGTCTCAGCGGCCGCTGGCGCGACACCGCCAAGGCCCAGTCCACTCCGCCCAGCGTCGCCGCGCTCGGCGGCGACGGCGTGCTGGACCTGTGGCAGCTCAAGCGCCAGTACCCGGCCTGGCTGCCCTGGGTCGATGCGGATTTCGGCAGCGCTGCCTATATGCCGCTGATCGACGGCGCGCGCTACCAGGTCACCCTGGCTGCGGCCGGCGGACTGGTGGCGCGGCCGGCGGATGAGCAGACCAGGGCCAAGCTGGAGGCGTCGGGCTGGTAGCCGCCGCAGCGACTTGTGCCGGCGCGGCAAATCCCGGCGTCGGATTCGTCACGCTGCAACGCGCGGCATGGTTTTGCGGGAATACATCGGCGCCGGCGATGTGCTGCACGGCGTCTGCCGCGCAGCGGCCTGCGCTACTTGCGCTTGGAACGCAGCGCTATCCCCGGCGCCGCGCCGGCGTCCAGCGCATGCACATCCTCGCCATGGCAGGACTTCACATCGGTAATTGTGTAGATGGCGGCGGGATCCAGCTCATGCACCAGGCGCAGCAGCTCGGGCATACGGCGGCGCCTGTCGACCACGTAGAGCACTTGCACCGAGGCTGCACCGCGGTGTCTGCCGGCCAGTTCCACCACCGAATAGCCGCGCCTGGTCAGCGCCTCGGCCAAGTTGCAGGAAGCGCAGTAGGAAATGATGCGGGCGAGTTCGCGGCCCACGCCCAGGCGGCGTTCGAGCGTGATGCCGACATAGTTGCCGGTGGCGTAGCCGGCGGCATAGGCGATGACCAGGTACCAGTGATCGACGTGGCCGATCACCTTGCTCGCGGCGATGATCCAGATGGCTGCCTCGCAGAAGCCGATCAGCGCGGCGAGCAGGCGGTAGCCGCGGAAGCCGACCAGGATGCGGATGGTGCCGAAGGTGACGTCGACGATGCGGGCGCAGAAGATCGCCAGCGCAAGCACGGCGGGATAGGTTTCGATCAGGTAGAGCAGGGTCTGCATGGCGGTCAGCGGAGGGTCTGGCGCAGGATCTTCTGGGCGACCGGATCGGCTTCCACCGTGATCCAGACGAAGCGCCGGCCACTGGCCGCGGTCATCAGCTTGTGCAGCTCGCCCAGCGCGGTGCCGCAGGGCAGGCACCATTTGGCCCAGTAGGTCAGCACGACCACGTCGCCGGGCTGCAGCGCCGGTGCGGCCAGCGGCTGGCCGCTGCTGTCGTTGATGCGTTCGAGCAGGTCGGAAAACTTCAGCTTGTCCAGCGGCCGCTCGCGCAGCAGGGCCTTGTCGAAGCGGCCGGGCAGGCGGTTGTCCCAGCCTATGGCGTGCAGCACATGGCCGGTGCCTTCGACGAAGACGGTGATGCGCGGCAGGCGCAGGCCGGCGGATTCCCAGGAATGCAGGGCGCGCTTTTCCATCACCGCTTCGGTCAGCTGCACGTTCGGCGGCATCAGCCCGGCGGCGGCGACGGAGACTTCCTTTTTCGTGTCCGCGTCGCCGCCGCTGGGCGGCTGCGCCGTGTCCTTGGCTTCGGGCGGCGCGGCTGCGCCGGCCAGGTTCAGCAGGGCGAGCAGGGCTAGGGTTTTCATGGCGGCGGGGAGGCGATCAGGGATTTTTCGTAGCGCCAGGCATCGGCGCCGTCGTCGTAATACGCGGCCAGCTCGGCGATGCGGCGGTAGCCGTGTTTCTCGTACAGCTGCACGGCGGCGGCATTGTCGCGGCGCACTTCCAGGCGCAGGCGTGCGGCGCCGCGGCGGCGGGCCTCGGCCTCCGCGGCCTGCAGCAGGGCCTTGCCTATGCCGCGGCCGCGCGCGGCCGCGGCGGTCGCCAGCGAGTACAGCCGTGCCAGCGCCGAACCGCGGCGGAAGAACAGCAGGGCCGAGCCGAGCAGCGCGCCCGCATCCTCCGCCAGCAGCACCGCGGCGCCGGGACTGGCCAGATGGCGGCGGTACTGGCGCGGACTCATGCGGTCGTAGCTGAAGCTGGCCTGTTCCAGCGCGACCAGGGCAGCGAGGTCGGCAGGTCCGGCACGGCGCACGGTGTAGGTAGCGGGAATGGACACGGCGCGCAGCCTAGCAGGGCTGCGCCCGCGCTGCTGCGATTGCAGCAGCGGACCGGCGCGGCGGCGCACCGTTTCAGCGCGCGGCTGAACCGCGGCCGCACGGCGATTGCGCATTCCCGGCCGGGGAACCAATCCGGCGTGCCGTGCTCACAGCCCCTGTGTCAAACTCGCGCCGCTCGCCGCAACCTCATCCGCCCGCTCCCCCTATGCCCGACCCTGCCACGGCGTCCGCGATGCGCGGCGCACTCCGCCTCCGCCGCCCATGAGCCGCCTCGTCATCGTCGTGGAAAAAGCCTCGGACTGGAGTTCCTACCATCCGTCCGAAAACGTCATGGCCGCGAGCGACTACCTGCGCGAGCCGCTGTCCGGCGACGAGGAGCGCACCCAGGTCATCAACCTGTGCCGCAGCTACAAATACCTGGGCACCGGCTATTACGTCTCGCTGCTGGCCGAGGCGCGCGGGCACAAGGTGATTCCGTCGGTGCGCACGATCAACGATCTGCGCCGGCGCTCGCTGTACGGCCTGGATATCGAGGACCTCAACCAGAAACTCAGCCGCTTCCTGCCGGATTCGCGCGACACCACGGATTTCGGCCTGCAGGTGTATTTCGGCGAGACCAGCTACGGCCCGCTGCAGGACCTGGCGCGGCAGGTGTTTGAAACCTTTCCCTGTCCCATCCTGCGCATCGAGTTCGAACGCGAACGCGAATGGCGCATCTCGGCGATCAAGCCCACCGGCCTGCACACGCTGAACGATCCGCAGGAAGATGCCTTCGCCGACGCGCTGGACCGCTTCTCCAAGAAGCTGTGGCGCAAGCCGCGCGCGCGGCGCAAATACCGCTACGACATCGCCATGCTGCACGACCCCGCCGAGGCCATGCCGCCGTCGAACAAGCGTGCGCTGAAATCCTTCATCGAGGCCGGCAAGGGCCTGGGCATCGAAGTCGATCCGATCACACGCAACGACTACAGCCGCCTGGCCGAGTACGACGGCCTGTTCATCCGCGAGACCACGGCGCTGGACAACCACACCTACCGCTTCGCCAACAAGGCGGAGAAGGAAGGCATGGTGGTGATGGACGACCCGACCTCGATCCTGCGCTGCACCAACAAGATCTACCTGCACGACCTGCTGCGCGCACGCAAGCTGCCCACGCCCAAGAGCGAGATCCTGTTCCGCGACGACGCCAAGCGCCTGGCGGAGCTGCCGGCGCTGCTGGGCTTTCCCATCGTGCTGAAGATCCCGGACGGCTCGTTCTCGCGCGGTATCGTCAAGGTGGAAAATGCGGAAGAGTTGAAAAAGGGCGCCGAAGACCTGTTCCAGCACACGGCGCTGGTGATCGCCCAGGAATATCTCTACACCGAGTTCGACTGGCGCATAGGCGTACTGAACAAGGAGCCGCTGTACGCCTGCCAGTATTTCATGTCGCGCGGCCACTGGCAGATCTACAACCACGGCGCGCGCGGCACGGCCAAGTCCGGCGGCTTCAAGACCTTGCCGGTGCGCGAGGCGCCGCCCGAAATCGTGCGCCTGGCGCTCAAGGCCACCGCGCTGATCGGTGATGGCCTTTACGGCGTGGATCTCAAGCAGGCCGGCAGCCGCAACGTGGTGATCGAGGTGAACGACAATCCCTCGATCGACGCGGGCGTGGAGGATGAGTACCTGGGCGAGGACCTCTACCGCCGCATCATGGAGGAATTCCTGCGGCGGCTGGAGCGCAAGCGCCTGGGGATCACGGACTGAGATTGCGCGATCCGGCGATCCCGGATCGGGTCAGCGCCGCAGTTTCCTCGCCTGCGGCCGCATCCTGGCGTGGAGCCATCCCTGGCGCCGGTCGAACGGGCTTCCTGCCCCGGCCACGCCGGAAACACGCGGCGCGAACAGACCGACGAGGATGGCCTGTGCGCGCCGCGCCAACAGCTGGCGACGTTGCATCGCCCACATCAGTACAGGTGCACCCACGAGCCAGTAGGCGAGCCAGCCGAATTCCGGCGAGTGCGCGCGCGCTGCGGGCAGCAGCAGGACGCCGGCGAGGCCGCAGTACAGCCATCCGCCGATGCAGCGGGCGATCAGGGTGGATTCGTGCGCCGCATCGGTGGCATGGGTTGACGGGGACTGGCTCATGGCGTTCTCGGCTCGTGGGTGCCAGGCCAGTTTCGCGCCGGGCGGTCTCAGATCCTGCGAGCCCGCAAAACGCGCATGACATAATCGGGGTCGAACCCGGGAGGCCGCGCGTGGAAAACCATTCCATCCTGCAATACATCGTCGTGCTGCTGGCCGCCGCGGTGATCGCCGTGCCCATCGCCAAGAAGTTCGAGCTGGGCGCGGTGCTGGGCTATCTCATCGCCGGCGCGGTGATAGGGCCGGCGGGCCTGAAGCTGCTGCAGAACCCGGAGCAGATCAGCCATATCTCCGAGCTGGGCGTGGTGCTGCTGCTGTTCGTGATCGGCCTGGAGCTGTCGCCGCAGCGCCTGTGGGTGATGCGCAAGGCGGTGTTCGGCGCCGGCCTGGCGCAGGTGCTGCTGACGGCCGGCATCATTGCCGCCCTGGCGGCCTTCGCATTCGGCATCGCCCCCAAGGCGGGAGTCATCATAGGCCTGGGCCTGGCCCTGTCCTCCACCGCCCTGGGCCTGCAACTGCTGGCCGAACGCAAGGAGCTGACCTCGGCCCACGGCCGCCAGGGTTTCGCCATCCTGCTGTTCCAGGACCTGGCGGCCATTCCCATTCTCGCCGTGGTGCCGGTGCTGGCCATGGGCAAGGGCGTGGCGGTGAATACGGTCGAGGGCGCCAAGGTGGTCGGCACCATCGCCCTGATCGTGCTGGCCGGGCGCTATCTGCTGCGACCGGTGTTCCGCATGGTCGCCGGCACCAATATTCCCGAAGTGTTCACCGCGACCGCGCTGCTGGTCGTCATCGGCACGGCCTGGCTGATGGAGCTGGCCGGCATTTCCATGGCCCTGGGTGCCTTCCTGGCCGGCCTGCTGCTGGCCGATTCGGAATACCGCCACGAGCTGGAATCGCAGATCGAGCCGTTCAAGGGCCTGCTGCTGGGGTTGTTCTTCGTCAGCGTGGGCATGGCCGTGGACCTGGGCCTGCTGCTGCGCGAGCCCTGGCTGGTGCTGGGGCTGACCGCCGGCCTGCTCCTGCTCAAGGGCGGCGTGCTGTTCGCGGTGGGCAGCGTGATCGGCGGGCTGGACCGCTGGCAGTCGCTGTCGCTCGCGGTGGTGCTGGCGGCCGGCGGCGAGTTCGCCTTCGTCGTGTTCCAGCTCGCCGCCGGCAATGCGCTGATCGACCCGCGCGTGCACGGGCTGCTCACGCTGGTGATCTCGCTGTCCATGGCGCTGACGCCGCCGCTGCTGCTGGCGCTGGGCCAGCTGCTCACGTCGCAGACCAAGAAACCCACGCGCGAATTCGACCGCATCGACGGCGATCCGCCGCGCGTCATCATCGCCGGCTTCGGCCGCGTCGGGCAGATCGTCGCGCGCGTGCTGCGTGCGCAGAAGATCCCGTTCACCGCGCTGGAGAATTCGATAGAGCAGGTCGATGCTTCGCGCCGTTTCGGCAGCACCATCTATTTCGGCGATCCCAGCCGGCCCGAAATGCTGCGCGCCGCGCATGCGGACCGGGCCGAGATCTTCGTGCTGGCCACGGACGACCCGGAAGCCAATGTGCGCACGGCGCGCCTGGTCAAGCGCATGTATCCGAATCTCAAGATCTTCGCCCGTGCGCGCAACCGCCAGCATGCGTTCCGGCTGATGGACCTGAATGTCGACGGCGTGGTGCGCGAGACCCTGGACGGCAGCCTGGACCTCACCCGCCAGGTGCTGGAAGCCCTGGGCCAGCCGCCGCGCGTGGCTGCCGACCGCATCGCCCGCTTCCGTGCCCACGACGAGGAACTGCTCAAGGCCCAGCACCTGGTCTATGACGATGACGCGGCGCTGATCCAGAGCGCGCAGGAGGCCCTGACCGAACTGGAGCAGATCTTCGCTGCGGATACGTCGGCACCGGCGAACAAGGAGTGGTCGGGGGCGGCTAATCGCGAGTGGTAAGTAGCGGGGCGCAACAGAGCTTCATCAATCGGGTTGTGCCGCGACGCAGCTGCGCGGCCGCTGGCTGCCATGCCGGATCCGGTTGCGAAAGCCCGCTCCCCCAAGCGCGTTTACGCGCTTGGGGGAGCGGGCTTTCCGCTTTTTCTCGAAGAAATCCGGCAAATTTCACTGGGCAAAAACTTCGGATTCCACCGCTCGCCTGCTGCGAACGCCGGATCCGGATCCCGGCTCAAGCCCCGCCGACCGGCTGGCGCAGCATCTGCGCCAGGCTGGGGATTGCCGCGCTTGCGCCCAGTTCGGCGGCGACGTCGGCGTAGCCCAGCAGTTCGGCCAGCTCGGCCGGTCTGCGCCCGAGGCAGTCGCGGATCTCGCGTTCGGCGCCGCGGGCGAGCAGCTGGCGGGCGCAGCCGAGCAGGCCGTGGATGGCGCAGGCGTGCAGGGCGCTGACGCCGCGGTCGTCCTGGGCGTCCAGATCGGCGGCGAAATCCAGCAGCAGGGCGACGGTATGGGCGATCTGGGCCGGGTCGCAGGACGAGCCCGGATCGGCGCGGCCGCCAACCAGCAGCAGCAGCGGCGTCTGGCCCTTGGCATTGCGCGTGTTCGGTGCCGCGCCCAGGCGCAGCAGGGCTTCCAGCACCGCGTGCGCGCGCCGGCCGGCATGGCCGAAGGCGTAGTGGGCGGCGGCGTGCAGGGCGGTGGAGCCTTTCTCGTCGGCGAGGTTGGGATTGGCGCCGGCGGCGAGCAGTTTTTCGACCAGTTCCGGGAAGCCCAGCGCCGCGGCGATCATCAGCGTGGTGCCGCCGCCGGGCAGGCGCTGGTCCAGCGCCACGCCGTAGCGCAGCAGTTCGTCCACCACGGCTTCGCGCCGCGCACTGACCGCGGCGGACAGGCAGGTCGCGCCGCTGGCCGCGGCATGGCCCAGGTCGGCGCCGCGCGCCAGCAGCAGTTGCACGGTCGGCACATGGCCCTGGCCGCAGGCGCGCAGCAGGGCGCTGGCGCCCTGGCTGTCGCTGCTTTCCAGCGGCAGGCCCAGGTCCAGCAGGCGTTCCACCGCGGCGTTGTCGCCCTGGGCCGCGGCGGCGACCAGGTCGTCCGGACGCAGCCGGCGCCGCGGCAGTTTCCATTTCGGCCAGTGCAGCCAGTGGCGCAGCACGCGGGAACCGCCGCCCAGGGCGCGGCCCAGCGGGGTTTCGCCGTCGTTGGCGGCCAGTTCCGGATCGGCGCCGTGGCGGATCAGGCAGCGCGCCACGCCTTCCTGCTGCGGCGCCGGCAGGGCCAGGGCCGCATGCAGCGGCGTGCGGCCGAGCTGGTCGCGGCCGTTGGGATCGGCGCCGGCTTCGAGCAGGCGCGCCAGCAAGGTATCGGCGCCGAGTGCGGCGGCCAGGTGTACGGCGGTCTCGCCCTGTTCATTCGCAGCGAAGCTGTCGGCGCCGCGCTGGGCCAGGTCCAGCGCCAGGGCGAGCAGCTCTTCGCGCCGCTCGGCGCTGCTGGCGCGGGCCGCTTCCAGTACCCGCCGCAGCACGCCGGCGCCGCCGCTGTTGGCGCCGGCTTCGAGCAGTTCGGCCAGGGCGGTCGCGGTATCGGGCAGGCCTTGCAGCACCGCGTCGAACAGGCTGGCGCGGCCGGTGTAGGCATCGGCGCGCAGGCCGTGGTTGAGCAGCCACTGGCGCGGGCGCGCGTCGCTGTGAGTGGCCAGTTCCAGCCAGATGCCGGCCAGTTCGGTCGGCGGCCACTGGCCCAGGCGCGGGCGCATGCCTTCGGCGATGGTCCAGTGGCCGAAGCGCAGCGCATCCAGCAGATGGGCCGGGGAATCGGCTTCGGTGAGAGTGGCGCCGCCTTCGCTGACCGAGCTGGGCAGCGGATAGTCCGGGTCGATCAGTGCGACCAGATCCCAGCGTCCGCCGGCGATGGCGTGTTCCAGCGCGCGCCGGCCGTCATGGCAGGGGCGCTGGCGGTCTATGCCCAGGGCGAGCAGGGCGCGTACCGCGGCGACCTTGGCCTGGCGCGACTGGCAGGCGATGACCAGGGCGCTGCGGCCCAGGTGGTCGACCTTGTCCGCATCCGGCTTGCGCGCGGCGAGCAGGGCGATGACTTCGGCCGCGCCGGCGCGGGAGGCTTCCATCAGCGCGGTGGTGGCATGGCTGTCAGCCAGGTCCACGCTCGCGCCGGCATCCAACAGGCAGCGCGTGATCGCCGCATGGCCGGCCAGGCTGGCCGCCATCAGCGCGGTGCGGCCCAGCGGGCCCTGCGCATCGACCCGGGCCTTCTGCTTGAGCAGCAGCTTGACCCCGGTGATGTCGTCATCGGCGATGGAGGCTGCGGCGATCAGCGCGGGCTGGGCGTGCTCGACTTCGTTGCGTGCGCCGTGTTCGAGGAAGAAGCGCAGCAGGGTCCAGTTGGCCGCATGCGCCGCCTGGCCGAGCGGCGTCAGGCCTTCGCGGTTGACCGCGCCCAGCGGCGCGCCGGCGTCGATCAGCATGGCGGCGACGATGGGTTCGGCGGCGAGTGCGGCGTAATGCAGCGCGGTATTGCCCTGGGCGTCAGCGGCGGCCGGGTCGGCGCCGTTGGCGAGCAGGGTGAGCACGGCGTCGGGACGGCCCTGGTAGCTGTCGCGCGTGGCCGCCAGCAGCGGGCTGAGGCCGGCGTGGCTGCGGTTCACATCGGCGCGCTTGGCGATCAGCGCGCGCAGCAGGCGCACTTCGGGCAGGGTGGCGGCCAGCATCAGCACGCTGCGCTGGTCGCGTTCGCCGGCCGCCGGCACGGTATCCGGATGGGCGCCGCGCTCCAGCGCGGCCAGGGCCAGTTCGACCTGGCCGCAGCGGGTGGCGTGCAGCAGGGCGGCGTCGAGTTCGGCCTGGTTGAGCCCGCCGGGCAGCTCGCGCGGCAATGCACAATCGGTTTCTGCGGCGGGCGCCGCCGGGGCCGCTTCGTCGGCGCCGCGGCGGGCGCGCCGCGCGGTCAGCAGCGCGCGCAGGCTACGGTTGGCGATCAGCAGCTGGCCCAGCGGCAGGGCGGCGGCGTAGATCAGCAGGCCCAGGGTGCGCACTTCGCTGGGTACGGCCTCGCCCAGGCCGGCGATGGCGACGGCGCCGCAGACCAGCACCAGCTGGGCCATGGCCACGGGCAGGCCGTGGCTGAAGAACAGCTCATGTTCGCCGGTCAGGTGGCGCGCGAACGTGACGCTGCGCGAGACCGCGGTGAGTATCCAGGAGCCCTCTTCCTCGTCCGGGTAGGCATCGTCCCAGACCAGGGCCAGGCCGAAGGCCGGCCATACCCGCCACAGCAGCAGCAGCGCAGCCACCACCGCGGCCGACAGGCACATCGTCGCCGCCAGTGAGCCGCCGTGCAGCAGCCAGCCCAGCGGCCAGCCCAGCAGCAGCATCACTGCGGCGGTATAGCTGGCCAGCATCACCAGGTGGGCGGCGCCACGGCGCAGCACGGTGCGGGCGAAGCTGTCCTCCAGCGCGAAGCCCAGGCCGTGGCAGACCGCGGCCAGGGTCAGCGAATTGGCCGCCAGCAGCAGGAGCAGGGCGGCCGGGTGCGTGAGGAAGGCGGCGGCGAGCAGACACAGCGCCGCCGGCAGGAAAAACGGCAGGCTGGCGGCGAAGGCGGCGAGGCGCGACGGCTTGGCTCGGGGCACGCGGAACTTCCGTACACGAAAATCCGCGCGAGTATATGCAGATACATCGCCGCGCGCGGTAAGTAGGGATTAAGCGCGCGGTTACGACATGTTGCGCCGCATCAGGCGGGTTCAGCCGCCGGGCGTCACGGGCGGCGGCGGCAGCTGCAGGTGGAAGCCCGGGCCGGCCAGGTTGGCCATCACCATATCCACGTCTTCCTGCGCCAGCTTGCGTTCGGACGCCAGCGCCAGCTCGATCACGAAACGCAGCGGGCCCAGGCTTGCCGCCAGCGTCGGCGGCAGCAGGTCGAAGGCGTCGCGTTCGCGCAGGAAGACGAAGGTGTCAGCGCGTTTCAAGCTTTTGTAGACGAAGCACTGCATCGGCGGCATCCGGCTGGGGGAAGGCAATGGTAGCTCGCCCCGGCGTGGCGGCCGCAAGCGGTGCGGCAGGCGACGCGGGTATCGCCCGGTTCGCGTGCGGCGGAACGATGGCGCGGAAGGCGGTACGGTGCCGGCGTGCGGTCTGGCGCCGCAGACGACGCGGAGCGGATGCGCGCCGCCGGAAACGAAAACGGCGCTGCCGGGGCTGGCAGCGCCGCCTCATTCCGCGCCGACGGCGCCGCCGCAGCGGATCAGCCGCCGAAGTGGCTCGGCGCCGGCGGCGCCTGCAGCCGCGGCTTCGGCGCGGCCGGCAGCTGGCCCAGCAGCACCTCGACGGCCTTTTCTATGCTCGGATCCTTGCCCGCGGCGATCAGCTCGGGCCGGTCGATGACCTCGATATCCGGCGCCACGCCTTCGTTCTCCACCTTCCACTCGCCTTCCGTGCTCATGAAGCGGAAGGTCGCGGCAAGCAGGCTGCCGCCGTCGGCCAGGCCCGGATTGCCGGAGATGCCGATCAGCCCGCCCCAGGTGCGCGTGCCGATCAAGGTACCCAATTTCAATTTGCGGAAATAGTACGGGAAGGCGTCGCCGCCGGAGCTGGACAGGCCGTTGATCAGCATGGCCTTGGGGCCGTCGTGGGAAACCAGCGGCGTCGGCGCCGGATCCACGCCGCGGCGCTTCCAGTAGTTCAGCGGCGTGCGTGCCAGCAGCTCGATCATGCGGTCGGGAATGAAGCCGCCGCCGTTGTAGCGGTCGTCGATGATCAGCGCTTCCTTGTCGTGGTAGGCGAGCAGGCCCTTGTTGAGTTCGCGGTTGCCTTCGATCGCCGTGTTGGGCACGTGGATGTAGCCGATGCGGCCGTTGGACAGCTTATCCACCAGGGCGCGGCGCGAGGCGACCCAGTCGGCATAGCGCAGGTTCTGCTCCGAGGTCAGCGTGCGCACGCGCACTTCGCGCGCGCCGGCCGCGCTGGGCCTGGAATTGAGGCGCAGGCTGACGACCTGGTCGCCGCGGCCCTGCAGCAGCTGGTACGGGTTCTTCACGCTGCGCGCGTCCACGCCATCGACGGCGATGAGGAAATCGCCGGCCTTGGCGCCGACGCCGGCCTCGGTCAGCGGCGAGCGCTGGTCGCGGTTCCAGTTCTCGCCGCCGAAGATGCGCGCGATGCGGAAATAGCCCGAGGCGTCAGCGGCGAAATCGGCGCCGAGCAGGCCGCCGGGGCGGCGTTCGGTCTTGGGCATGTCCGGCGAGGATTGCACGTAGACGTGGCCGGCATTGGCCTCGCCGGCGACTTCCTGCAGCAGGTAATCCAGGTCGGCGCGGCTGCCCAGGTGCGGCACCCAGGCGGCATAGCGGTCGCGGATGCCGTTCCAGCGTTCGATGCCGCCGTGCACCCCCGGGTCGTAGAACCAGTCGCGCAGGATGCGCCAGGCGTCGGTGAATTCCTGCTTCCATTCCACGCGCGGATCGACGTACAGCTCCATGCGGTCCAGGTTCAGCGCGCCGGCGTTGAAGTCCTGCGCGGCCTCGGCCTTGACGATGGCGTAGCGCTCGCCCTGCTTCAGCAACAGGGTGTCGCCGGCGGCGGAGACGCGGTAGTCGGCGATGTTGGCCGCCACGCTCTTGTCGGCGTCGGCATCCAGCGTGGTGCGGCGCAGTTCCAGCGGCTGCTGCTGGCGCGGCACGCCGGAGAGGAAATAGATCGCATCGCCGCCGGCGCGCAGGCTCTGGTAGTTGCCGGCGGCGACCTTGAACGCGGTCACGCGCTGGGTGATGCCGTCGCGGTCCACGCGCACGCGCACCGGCGCGGGCTTTTCTTCCTTGGCCGGCTTCTCCGCCTCGGCCGCGGCGGGCTTCACTTCGTCGCTCTTGAGCGGGTACAGCGCCGGGGCGTCGGCGGCCAGCGCCACGGCGTAGGGGCGCGTTGCATTCGTATACAGGTAGTTTTGTTCAAACGCACTGAAGGTGAGGTTGTAGTCGCGCGTGGAGAGGAAATACAGCCAGCGGCCCTTGGGGTCGAAGGCCGGGTTGAAGGCATTGCTGGTGGATTCGGTCACCGCGCCGGTCTTGCCGTCGGCGAGCGAGTACAGCCAGATTTCCGACAGCCCGGCGCCGTTGGCGCGGGCGTAGGCCAGCCAGCTGGAATCCGGCGCCCAGGCGTAGTCGGTGATGTCGTCGAACTGGCCGCGGTCGACCTCGCGCTGGCTGCCGCTGTCCACGTCGACGATGCGCAGGCGCTGCTGCTTGTCGGCGTAGGCGAGCTTCTTCGAATCCGGCGACCAGGC
This sequence comes from Tahibacter harae, assembly GCF_024437735.1. Taxonomy (GTDB): domain Bacteria; phylum Pseudomonadota; class Gammaproteobacteria; order Xanthomonadales; family Rhodanobacteraceae; genus Tahibacter; species Tahibacter harae. The sequence continues at coordinate 32,670 of NZ_JANFQO010000034.1, forward strand.
CGGCGCGAAGCGCCAGATGCCGCCGTCGCGGGTCAGCCGGCGCGGCTCGCCGCTGCCGTCCTGGTCGCGCACGTAGACCTCGTACTCGCCGCTTTCGTCGGAGAGATAGGCGATGCGGCGGCCGTCCGGCGACCAGCTCGCGCTGATCTCGCGCGCCTGCGGCGTGCGGCTGAGGTTGCGCACTTCGCCGTTTTTGGCCGGCACGGTGAACAGTTCGCCGCGGGCGCCGAACACGGCGCGCTCGCCGTGCGGCGAAAGATCGAAGGACTCCACCTGGCCGGCGACCTTCTTCCATGCCGGCAGCGCCTGCGGCTGGTCGCCGCTGACGCGGATATCGAGCTTCACCGCCTGGCCGTCGGCCGGATTGAAGCGCCAGATCCAGCCGCCCTGCTCGAACACGATGGCATCCTTGCCGGCGCTGGGCCAGAGGATGTCGAAGTCGGTATAGCGCGTGAGCTGGCGCGCCTCGCCGCCCTGGGCCGGCATGGCCCACAGGTTCAGCGTCTGGCCGTCGCGGTCGGAGACGAAATACACCGTGTCGCCCAGCCACAGGGGCTGGTGGTCGGTGGCCGGGGACTCGGTCAGGCGGCGCGAGCTGTTGTTGACCAGGTCGTAGGTCCACACATCCTGGGCGCGGCCGCCGCGGTAGCGCTTCCAGCTGCGGAATTCGCGGTCTATCGGCGTATAGACCACGGATCTGCCGTCGGGCGAGAACATGCCGCCGCCGCTTTCGGGCATGGCCAGCGGCGTTTCCAGGCCGCCGTCGGCGGGCACCTGGTACAGCCGGCCGCTGCGTTCGTCGTAGGGCACGCGGTTGGCGCGCACCAGCACGTTCTTGCCGTCGGGGCTCCAGTCCAGCACGCGGTAGTCGGTGCCGCCGCGCGGCGGCATCGGGCCGACATCGTTGTACCAGGTGAGCTGGCGCGGCACGCCGCCTTCGGCCGGGATCACATACACCTGGCGGGTGCCGTCGTATTCGGCCGAGAACGCGATGAAGCGGCAGTCCGGCGAGAATTTCGGATACAGCTCGTTGCCCAGGTGCGAGGTCAGCCGCTGTGCCACGCCGCCGGCGGCGGCGACGCGGTAGATGTCGCCGGCCTGGACGAAAGTCACCGCGTCGCCGCAGATGTCGGGAAAGCGCAGTACACGGCTGGAGCCCGCTTCCGGCGCCGATACGGCGGCGGCGGCGAGCAGGGCGGCGGAGACGGACGGCAGGGGCATGAACGGGTTCCTCGCAGCGGGTAACCCGTCGGATTGTAGAAAACGCAGCAGCGCCCGCCGTGGGCCAAAAGGGCTAGCCCGCTGGTGCCGAGGCGCGCGGGAGGGCAGCGCCGGGCCAGCCTCCGCGCGAACTCAGGCGCGTTCCAGCGTTTCCAGCTGCTTCTGCGCCGCGCTGAGGAATTCCTGTTCCTTGCGCCGGTAGTACTTGGGCGCCAGGCGGGCGCGCTTGAGCATGTCCTCGAACACCTTGCGCGCTTCCGCCGGGCGTCCCAGCTGCTGCAGCAGCTGACCGTAGCGCAGGCGCGCCTCCTCGCCGGGATAGCTGGTGGCCAGGGCGGCGTATTCCTCCAGCGCGCGGGCATGTTCGCCCAGTTCCTCCAGGCAGCGCGCGTAAAGGAAATGGCCTTCGTCGGAGCGGAAATCCGGATTGGCCTGGATCAGCGCATCCAGCGTGTCGCGCGCGGCGGCGTACTGCTGATTGCCGGCCTGGGCCTGGGCCAGGCCGAGCATGAAGCCGGCGTCGGTGGCGTAGATGCCCTTGAGTATGGACTGGTACAGCTCCGCCGCATTGGCGTAATCGCCCAGGCGCAGGCTTTCCTCGGCCAGTCGGCGGCGGTTGTCCACGGTGTCGGCGATTTCCAGCTCCTGCGCGATACGCCGGCGCTGGCGTTCCGGATCGATCTTGTCCTGCACGCTGCGCACCAGCTTGCGGCTGGCGGGATCGTGGCGCAGGTCGGGCAGGATCTGGGTGAAGAAATACACCGCGATGCCCAGATACGAGCCGATCATGATGACCCATATCCACCAGTACGGCCGGCCGGAGCGGACCATGTGCACCAGGCAGAGGAACTGCAGCAGGACGGAGACGACGAGAAGGACGGGCATGAGGACGGCGCGCGTGTCGGCAGGGCAGTTATCTTGTCGGCGCGCTCCGCCTGCCGCAAGGCTGGCCGGTGCGCGCGGCGGCCGCGCACACCGGCGCGACGCTCATTGCGGCGGCGCGGCGTAGGCGTCCGAGCGCAGCGGCGGCTGCGTTCCATCCAGCAGCAGCACGCGCTGCGCCGCATCCACGGCGAGGCTGCCGATGGCCGCGCGGCCGTCCGCCGCCGCGCGCGACCAGGGCGATACCTGCGCCCCCTGCAGCGGCGTGCGCCAATGCAGGCGCAGGTAGGGCAGGCCGTCCAGCCAGCGCTGCTGCACGCGCGCGACCATGGCGGCGCGCAGCGTGACGAGATCGACGATGGCCGCATCCGGCCCCGGCGACGGCAGCAGCGCCAGCGTGGCGCCGGCCTGGAGAACGGCGCCGGCGGCGGCGCCGTCGAGCTGCTGCACCGGCGCTGTGTCGAATCCGTCGCGGAACAGCACGCGCACGGCCTGTCCCTGGGCGCTGTGGCCGCCCGGCGCCGTCGTGACGCCGAAGGTGCCGCCGCTTTCCGGCGCGCCGGGCAGCAGCGCGACATTGACCGCCCAGGTCAGATGGCGTCCGCCGGGCAGGTTCGCGGTATCGGCGAAACTGCCGCTGCCGGACGCGGCGCAGGTTGCGCTGGCATCGCCGTCCAGGCATTGCCATTGCAGCGTCGCCGTATCGAACGCGGCCGAAAGCACCCCAGTCAGCGCGATGTTGTTGGCGCGCGCCGCGCCGGTGTTGTCGAGCCGGACCAGGAAATCGGCGCTGTCGCCGGCGCCGAGGTAGACAAGGGCCGGCGTCACGCTGAGCGCCAGCGTGGTGCACTCGACCGCGACATTGCCGACGCTGCCTGTGCCGATCACGCCGCTGGCCTGGCGCAGCGTGCACAGCTGCGGCGCGGTCTGGCTGACGACGGCGACGCTATAGCTCGCGCCGCTGTCCAGCGCCTGGGAGAAGGTGAACGGACCGTTGCTGTTGAGCGTCAGCGGCGTGCCGTTGAGGCTCACGGTCACGCTGGATGCGGCCGCAAGGCCGCTGACCGTGCCGCCGACGCTGGCCCGGATGGTGCTGGAGAAGGTGCGCGCGCCGGGGCAGGTATTCGCGTCCCTGGCCACGATCTGGAAGGTGTAGGCGCCCGTTGTCGTCGGTGTTCCGCTGACGGCGCCGCTGCTGCTCAAGGTCAGTCCCGGCGGCAGGTTGTTCGGCGTGCCCAGGCTGTAGCTGAGCGCACCGGTGCCGCCGCTGGCAGCCACGCTCTGGCTGTAGGGCTGTCCGGCGATGCCGTCGGGCAGGCTGGCGGTGCTGATGGCGACGGCGGTGGGTTGGCTCAGCACCGCCGCGGTGGCCGTGACGCGCCCGCGATTGTCGGTAACCTGGACCGAATAAGTACCGGCGGCAAGGGCGCTGGCCGTGGCGCCGGTGCCGCCGGTGGGCGACCAGCTGTAGACGTAGGGCGGCGTTCCGCCCGACGCGGTGACCGTGAGCAAGCCGTTGCTGCCGCCGTTGCAGGATGGTGCGGTATTGGTCGTGATGTTGGCGGCGAGGGCCGCGACGAACGTCGCCGTCACGCTGCAGTTCGCGGTGACGGCCGCGGTGGTGAACGGCCCCGGGCCGGTCGTCGTGTTGAGGCCGCAGCCGCTGATGCTGTCGAACACGAAGCCGCTGTTCGGCGTCGCCGTGCAGCTGGCCGTCGAGCCGGAATTGACCGGGTTGGGCGTGCAGGAGAGCGTGCCTGCGCCGCCGGGGCTGACGCTGGTCGTGATGGCATACGTGGCGGCCGAGCGGGTCCAGCTCAGCGCGTCGAGTGCAACATAGACAAACTGGCCGCCAGTGGCGACGGCCAGTTCGTCGATGAGCTTGGCGGCGTTGTTGCCGCCGCCGAAAACGGTCAGGTCGATCAGCGAGAATCCGTTGCTCGGCGTCATGGTCGTGGCGAAGCCTGAGCTTCCCGTCGCAGTGAAGACGGTCGCGCCGGCGAGTTTCCCGGTCACGGTCACGCTGCCGGAGACATTGACATTGGCGCTCTGATTGGCCAGGTACAGCCACAGGCGTTCGACGCTGAAGCGCGAGCCGTCGCGCGTCCTGAGGCTGAAATCGACGTTCTGGCCGGCGGCGGCCGAGCCGCTGTTGTCGATGTAGCGGTTGTCGTTCGCGCTGCCGTTCCAGCCGGTGCCCGGAAACTGGGCCTGGATGTCGAAGGTGCCGCCGGAGCGCGAGACGATGTCGAATGTCACCCCGCCGGAGACGAACGACGCCGCGTTGGGGGTCTGTGTTTCGAAGGTTTCGAGCGTGGTCTGCGCGTGCGCGCTGGCGCAGGCAAGCAGGTACAGCAGCGCCGCAACGCCGGCGAAAAGTCGCTTCATGGTTCCCCCCGGGTGCGTGCCGATGGGCACGCTGGCGAGCCTACTCGCACGGGAGGCAATTGCAACGGCCGCCCGCCGTCCGGGGCCGCGCCGGGCGCCGTATCGCCGGCGCAAAAAAAAGGTTCTTCACCCATTACCGGGGAAGGCGGCGCGGATTTTAAGGAAGAAGTAAGCATCGTCCCGGAAGCCGTAGGCGATGCGCTTGATGACCTTGATGCGGTTGTTGATGCCTTCG
>NZ_JANFQO010000035.1 GCF_024437735.1 Tahibacter harae
GGATTCGGGATTCGGGATTCGGGATTCGGGATTCGGGATTCGGGATTCGGGATTCGGGATTCGGGATTCGGGATTCGGGATTCGGGATTCGGGATTCGCAGGGAGTGTGCGGCGGAATCCGAGGTTTCTGGCAAGCGAAATTTGCCGGATTTCTTCGAGAAAAAGCGGAAAGCTCCCTCTCCCCCAAGCTCGCTTGGGGGAGAGGGCTGGGGTGAGGGGGCAACGATCAACGCGCCTCGCCGTCTGGATTTCCGCCAAAACCTTCAAAACGCAAAGAACACCGCGAAAACCAAAGTTCTTCGCAAACTGAAGCGCCGCTCCCTCACCCAACCCACTCCCCCCAGCGCGTAAACGCGCTGGGGGAAGTCGGCTTCAGGCACATCACGGCATTTCGATGCTGGGTTCAGCCTCCGCCTTGCGATCCGCTGCAGATCAGCTGGTCCACCGATCCCCTCAGGGAACACCGCCATACTGCCACCCGGCCGCCTCGCTCCGGCATTAGCAAGTCCCGAGTTCCTCGAACCCGGCCCGGAACATGCACCTGCCGCCAAAGGACATGCCAAACGCCGCAGCAACACCAGCGCCGATACGCGCCGGCATCGCTGCAGCGCTGCGCAGCGTCAGTAAGTCACCAGCTCCTTGAACCCGCCCCAGAACATGCGCTTGCCGTCGAAGGGCATGGTCGACGGATCCATCTTCAGGCGCGGATCGCTCATGACCAGCTTGTTGATGCGGTCGCGGTCGCGGCGGGATTTGTACACGATCCAGGAGAACACCACGGTCTCGCCTTCCTTGAGCTTCACCGCCTGCGGGAACGAGGTCCACTTGCCTGGCTTGACGTCATCGGCGATGCACTCGTGGTAGGCCAGCGCACCGTGTTCCATCCAGATCTTGCCGGCCTTGCGCGCCATCTTGCGGTAGGCGGCGATGTTTTCGATGGGCAGCGGCAGTACGTATCCGTCGATATAGCTCATGGGGCCTCCAGGAACAGCTGTGAGTACGCGGCCGCCGCAGTTGCGGCTCAGCCGGGTGCCGTGGCGCCGGCGTCATGGCGGCATTCTTCCCGCCAGTGCCGCGTCTGTGGCTTGATAACCGCATCGCGCCGCCGCAGGCAAGCCCGGCGGCCGGGCAGTAATCAACCAAGGCCGGTGAGAAAAGAGTGAAGGCTTTGCTCTTTTCCACTTGGTGGCCATCGGGCAAAGCAGCATCGCAATACCCGGGCGCGCACAGCGCCGCTTCGTTCGCGGCGGCGCCGGGGCCGTCGGCCAAAAATCAACGCTTACACCCGTCCCGCTGCTTCTGCGGCGCCGCGCCGGCGGCGTCCTGCGCCGCCGGCGCGCATTCCTCACGCCGCCTGCGGCAGCGCACCGCCCGCGATCTGCGCATGCGCCGCGGCCAGCGAGGCGCTGCGCTGTTCCGGGCCCAGGCCTATGCCCTCGGCGCGGATGAACTCGATATCGGTGATGCCGAGGAAATTCAGCACCTCGCGCAGGTAGCTTTCCTGGAAATCCGCCGCCTGCCGCGGCGTGCCGGCATAGAAGCCGCCGCGGCCGGAGACCACGATCACGCGCTTGCCGCCGGCCAGGCCTTCCGGGCCCTGGGCGGTATAGCGGAAGGTGCGCCCGGCCACGGCCACCCGGTCCACCCAGGCCTTGAGCTGGCTGGGAATGCCGAAGTTGTACATGGGCGCGCCGATCACGATCACGTCGGCCTGCAGGAACTCCTGCAGCACGGCCTCGTTGCGCTCGACTTCAGTGCGTACTTCCGGCGCCAGGCCCTCGACCGAGGCCGCCGGCAGCGGGGTCCAGTGCGGCAGCGGGTCGGCGGCGAGGTCGAGGTAGCTCAGGCTGAGGCCGGGCTGTTCGCGGCGCCATTGCGCCACGACCGCGGCACCCAGTTCGCGCGTGACCGAATGCGAGCCCAGCGGGCTGGAATCAAGCTGCAGCAGTTTCATGATCGTCTCCGTCTTGGCGGCGGTTTGCCGTGGCGAAGATGCTATGGGCGGCAACAATGACCGAGTAGTCGGCTAAAATCGGATTCATCGTCCTGAAAATGGAACGAACATGCGGGACCTCAACGATATGGCCCTGTTCGTCGCCGTCGCCGACCATCGCGGCTTCGCGGCGGCCGGGCGCGCCCTGAACATCCCCAAGTCGCGCCTGAGCCGGCGCCTGGCCCAGCTGGAGGACGAACTGGGCGTGCGCCTGATCCAGCGCTCCACCCGCCAGTTCGCCGTGACCGAGATCGGCCGCCAGTTCCTCGCCCACTGCCGCGCCATGCTGTCGGAGGCGCGCGCCGCCGAGGAAGTGATCGCCAGCCAGCGTGCCGAGCCGCGCGGCATAGTCCGCGTCAGCTGCCCGGTGGAGATCGCGCAGAACCTGGTCGCGGCCTGTCTGCCCGATTTCCTTGCCGCCTATCCGCGCGTACGTGTACAGCTGCTGGTGTCCAACCGCCGCTACGACCTGTTCAACGAAAACATCGACCTGGCCCTGCGCGTGCGTCCGGCACCGGAGATGGATGCGGAACTGGTCACCCGCGCCCTGGGCCATACGCAGAAGCTGCTGGTCGCGAGCAAGGCCTATCTAGACACCTACGGCCGCCCGCAGCAGCCGCAGGACATCGCCGCCCACCGCACCCTGAGCTTGGTCGACAGCGAAACCGTGCAGACCTGGAATTTCTTCCCGCGCCACGGCGATGCCGAGCCGACCCGGGTGGACGTCGAGCCCGCCCTGCTCTGCGGCGAATTCAATGTGCTGCTGCACGCTGCCCTGGCCGGCCAGGGCATCACCGGCCTGCCCGAGACCGTCTGCGGCGCCGCCGTGCTGGACGGCCGGCTGGAGCCGGTGCTGCCGCAATGGCATGCCACCGCCGGCGTGCTGCACCTGGCCTATCTGTCGCGCCGCGGCCTGCTGCCGGCGGTGCGCGCCCTGGCCGATTTCCTGGCCGAGCGCCTGCCGCCCTTGCTGGAGGCCCTGCGCGCCGAATCGGGCTGCCTGTCGCCGGGGGCACAGGAAATGGCGCGCAAGCTGGGGCTTGAAGCCGGGATTGGGGATGGCGGGACTCGGGATCCGGAGCCGGAGCCGGAGTCGGGTAGTTGAAGCCGGTGGCGCAAAATGCGGAGATTGCCGCGCGCAGGTCCGCGGCGAAACCCGCTGCGGGAATCGCCGGCGCTCACATCCCTGTAGCTGGCTACCGCTTCCGCGCCCTGCTCCACGGTCCCATTCGCAATCCCAAATCCCGAATCTTCAATCCCCACTATCGAATCCCCGCATGACTCCCGCAGCCCGCGTCCTCGTCATCGACGACGAACCGCAGATCCGCAAGTTCCTCGATATCAGCCTGCGCGCCCAGGGTTACCAGGTGAGCCTGGCGGCGGACGGCCGCGAAGGCCTGGCGCGGCTGGCGGCCCAGGGCGCCGACCTGGTCATCCTCGACCTGGGCCTGCCCGACATGGACGGCAGCGAAGTGCTGGCCGAACTGCGACGCTGGTCGGCCGCGCCGGTGCTGGTGCTCAGCGTGCGCGCGAGCGAGGCGCAGAAAGTGGCGCTGCTGGATGCCGGCGCCAACGACTATGTCACCAAGCCCTTCGGCATGGACGAACTGATGGCCCGCGTGCGCAGCCTGCTGCGCGGCCGCGCCGGCGCGGCCGCCGCGGCGGTGCCGTTCGACGACGGCAGGCTGCAGATCGACCTGTCGCGCCGCGAAGTGCGCCTGGACGGCGCCGCCCTGGTACTGGCGCGCAAGGAATACGCCCTGCTCGCCCTGCTGCTGCAGCACGCCGGCCGCGTCGTCACCCAGCCCCAGCTGCTGCGCGAGCTGTGGGGACCGGACCATCAGGAAGACACCCACTATCTGCGCGTGCTGGTCGGCAAGCTGCGCCAGAAGCTGGGCGACGATGCGGCCAGTCCGCGCTATATCGCGACCGAACCGGGCGTAGGGCTGCGCTTTATCGGCCAGTCGGCCGGCTGAGCGGCGCTGCCGCGGACAGGCCCGCAAGCAGTGCGCCGGCAGGTGGTCGGCCAATCACTGCCATCTGCGCCAGTTCGCGGGATTTTTCCCCGAACGACGCGCCTGCATTTCGTGCCGCGGAGATTTTCCTCCCGCGGCGTTCAATGACGTGCTGCATCGCCAGCAACGGCGGGCCGCGCTTTTCAGTAGCGGTTGAACAGTTCCTGCAACGCCGCCGTGCTGCGGTCGCGGGTCAGCCCCAGCGCGAGCAGGATGCGCGCCTGCAGCGGCGTGAGGTTGTCTGCACTGATGAAACCGTAGGCGTCGTCGTCGACTTCGCCGTTGCGCACGGTGGTGCCGTTGGACACGCGGCTGGCGCGCACGATGCGCACGCCGCGCGCGGCCGCGGCGGCCAGCGCCTGCAGCCAGTCCTGGCGCAGGTTGCCGTTGCCCACGCCGGCGAAGACCAGGCCGTCGGCATCCTGGCAGGCGGCCTCGATCAGGGCCGGCGGCAGGTCGACGAAGGCCGTCAGCACATTCACCTTCGGCAGCTGCTCGGGCACGGCGAAGCCGCCGCGCGCGCGCGTGGGGCGCTGGTAGACGAAGACATCGCGGTCCTTGACCAGGCCCAGGCGGCCGTACTGGTCGGCGCTGAAGGCGCCGGGCACGCTGTCGCGCTTCTGCAGGCCGCGCGCGGCCAGCAGCACATCGCCGAATTCGATCAGCGTGCCCAGGCCGCGGCAGGCCGGGTGGGCGGCGGCGGAAACGGCGTGGTAGATGTTCATGGGGCCGTCGGCCCCCAGCGCGGTGGCCGGGCGCATGGCGCCAGTCAGCACCACGGGCTTGTCGCTGTCGATGGTCAGGTGCAGGAAGAACGCGGTTTCCTCCAGCGTATCCGTGCCGTGCAGGATCACTGCGCCGTCGATGTCGGGCCGCGCCAGCAGCGTCTGCACCCGCCGCGCCAGCTGGCGCCAGTGGCCGTATTCGATATAGGCACTGTCGATGGCGAACAGTTGCTCGGATTCGATCGTGGCCAGGCTGTTGAGTCCTGGCACCGTCGCCAGCATGGCCTGCACGCCGATCGCACCGGCGCGGTAGCCGAGCTGGCGGGTGGGGTCCTCCGCCGCGCCGGCGATGGTGCCGCCGGTGGCGAGCAGGGCGATGCGCGAAAGCGGTGCGGACATGCGGCGGTGACTCCCGGCAAAGATCGGATTATGGCGTATTGCCCGTGCAACGCCCGTTTGAAAACAGCGCGGCTGAAAACGGCAGGCCGGAAGACGGCCGGCTTGAAAACGACTGGCCTGGAACAGCCGGGCCGACAACGGCCGGCTTGAAAATCACAGGGCCCTTTTCAGGGCCCTGTGGTTGCAACAATCATCGCACCGCCGCGGCAGCTCAGGCTTCCGCCTCTTCCTTGTAGGCATCCACCGGAATGCAGGCGCACATGATGTTCTTGTCGCCGTAGACATTGTCCACGCGCGCCACCGGCGGCCAGTACTTCTGCAGTTTCAGCGTAGCCAGCGGGAAGGCGGCCAGTTCGCGCGGATAGGCGTGGGTCCACTCGCTGGCGCACACCGCGGTGGCGGTATGCGGGGCGTTGCGCAGCGGGTTGTCCTCGCGGTCCAGCTTGCCTTCGGCGACCGCGCGGATTTCCTCGCGTATCGCGATCATGGCGTCGATGAAGCGGTCCAGCTCATGCTGCGACTCGGACTCGGTCGGTTCCACCATCAGCGTGCCGGCCACCGGGAAGCTCAGCGTGGGCGCATGGAAGCCGAAGTCGATCAGGCGCTTGGCCACGTCCTCGGCGCTGATGCCGGTGGCGTCCTTGAGCGGGCGCAGGTCGAGGATGCACTCGTGCGCGACCAGGCCGTTGCGGCCGGTGTAGAGCGTCTCGTAGTGCGGAGCCAGGCGCTTGGCGATGTAGTTGGCATTGAGCAGGGCGACCTGGGTCGCCTTGCGCAGGCCGGCAGCGCCCATCAGCGTGACGTACATCCACGAGATCGGCAGGATCGAGGCCGAGCCGTAGCTCGCCGCACTGACCATGCCGACCGCGCCCTCGCCACCCAGCGTGCGCGGCAGGAACGGCGCCAGGTGCGACTTCACGGCGCAGGGGCCTACGCCCGGGCCGCCGCCGCCGTGCGGAATGCAGAAGGTCTTGTGCAGGTTCAGGTGCGAGACGTCCGAGCCCCACTTGCCCGGCTTGGCCACGCCGACCAGCGCGTTCATGTTGGCGCCGTCGGTGTACACCTGGCCGCCGTGCCTGTGGATGATCTCGCAGATCTCGACCACTTCCTCCTCGAACACGCCGTGGGTGGAGGGGTAAGTCATCATGATCGCGGCGAGGCGGTCGCTGTATTTCTCGGCGTTGCGGCGGATGTCCTCGACATCGACATTGCCGTTGGCGTCGGTCTTGGTCACCACCACGGTCATGCCGCACATCTGCGCCGAGGCCGGGTTAGTGCCGTGGGCCGAATCCGGGATCAGGCAGACATCGCGGTGCGCTTCGCCGCGCGAGCGGTGGTAGGCGCGGATCGCGAGCAGGCCGGCGTATTCGCCCTGGGCGCCGGAATTGGGCTGCAGGCTGACCGCGTCATAGCCGGTGCATTCGACCAGCATGGCTTCCAGGCCGTCGATCAGTTCCTTGTAGCCGCGGCTCTGCGCCGCCGGCGCCAGCGGATGGATATTGCCGAACTCGGGCCAGGTGACCGGGATCATCTCCGCCGTGGCGTTGAGCTTCATGGTGCAGCTGCCCAGCGGGATCATGGTGCGGTCCAGCGCCAGGTCCTTGTCCGCCAGCGCGCGCAGGTAGCGCAGCAATTCATGTTCGCTGTGGTGGGTGTTGAACACCGGATGCTGCAGGAAGCGGCTGGTGCGCTTGAGGCCGGCCGGCAGCGCGTCGCCGGTGGCGGCGTCCAGCGCGTCGATATCGGCGATGGCGGCGCCGAACAGCCCGGCCAGGGCGATCACGTCCTCGCGCGTGGTGGTCTCGTCCAGGCTGATGCCCAGGCTGCGCGCGTCGATGCGGCGCAGGTTGATGCGCGCGGCCTCGGCCTTGGCGTGGACGGCTTCGGCGTCGACGCCGACCACGTGCAGGGTGTCGAAGAAATCCGGGCCCACGGTGACGCCGGCATTGCGCAGCGCGGCGGCCAGCAGCGCGCTGAGGCGATGCACGCGGCGGGCAATGCGGATCAGGCCGTCCGGACCGTGGTAGACCGCGTACATGCTGGCCATCACCGCCAGCAGCACCTGCGCGGTGCAGATGTTGGAAGTGGCCTTCTCGCGGCGGATGTGCTGTTCGCGCGTCTGCAGGGTGAGACGGTAGGCCGGCTTGCCTTCGGCATCGACCGACACGCCGATCAGGCGGCCGGGCATGGAGCGCTTGTAGGCGTCGCGGCAGGCCATGAAGGCCGCGTGCGGGCCGCCGAAGCCGAACGGCACGCCGAAGCGCTGGCTGTTGCCCACGACGATATCGGCGCCCCACTCGCCCGGCGCGGCGATCAGGGTCAGCGCGAGCAGGTCGGTGGCCACGGCGACCAGGCCGCCGCGGGCGTGCACGGCCGCAGCCAGTGCGGCGTAGTCGTTGATCTGGCCGAAGGTGTTGGGGTACTGCAGCAGCACGCCGAAGGCGTCCACGCCGGCGGCCTCGGCGTCATCGCCGATATGCAGCTGCAGGCCCAGCGGCTCGGCGCGGGTGCGCAGCAGTTCCAGCGTCTGCGGATGCACGCCGCTGGAGACGAAGAAGGTGTTGGACTTGGACTTGGACGAACGCTTGGCCAGGGTCATGGCCTCGGCCGCGGCGGTACCCTCGTCCAGCAGGGAGGCGTTGGCGATCTCCATGCCGGTGAGTTCGGCGCAGAGGGTCTGGAAATTGATCAGGGCTTCCATGCGCCCCTGGGAGATTTCCGCCTGGTACGGGGTATAGGCCGTGTACCAGGCCGGGTTTTCGAGGATGTTGCGCAGGATGACGTTGGGCGTGTGGGTGCCGTAGTAACCCTGGCCGATGAAGCTCCTGAACACCTGGTTGCGCTCGGCGATGGCGCGGATCTTGGCGATGGCCTCGACTTCGCTGACCGCCTCGGGCAGGGCCAGCGGCGCGGCGAACTTGATCGAGGCCGGCACGATGGCGTCGGTCAGGGCTTCCAGCGAAGGCTGGCCTATGACCTCCAGCATATGGGCGATCTCGGCGTCGTTCGGGCCGATATGGCGTTCGACGAAAGCGTCGTGGTGTTCCAGCGCGCGCAGGGAAACAGGGGGGGTCTGGCTCATGGGTTAAGGACGTCCGAAAACGACGCGCAGGCCGCACGTCGGGGCGCCCCTCTGTCCTTTTGCCTGAGAGTTTGGAAGCGCTGCCGCTTCGTGCCCCTTCGGCGCCGGATTCAACCGGTCTCTCCAGAGTGTTCGCGCGCGGTGGTATGGGAGCCTGAGCGATTACGGGCGTTGCGCCTTCGGCAGCGGGGCTGGCCCGCTTCTCCCACCGGGTGCGTAGTCGGCAAGTATAGACGCTGGCCGCGCCGGGCGCGACCGCCGCGGGGGCCCCGCCGGGCGCCGCCGCGGGGCGGTTCCGGACGGCCGTGTCCGCTGCGCCGCCGCACGGCCGCGCCGGTGGCCGCCGGCGCCGCGGATGGACGTTGCTGTCCCCTGCCCGCCGGCCGCTCCTGTGCCCAATGGCGCATTTCCTTTTGCGCGCAAATCGCTAAAAATCCACCGCACAGAATGCTGCGGAGCAGAGTCTGCATGCCGACGCCGAGCATATCGCGCCTGGGTTCCGCCCTGGACGCACTGGCCGAACCGGTAGTGCTGCTGCAGGGCGAAACGCTGCTGCACGTGAATCCGGCCGCGCTGCGCCTGGCGGAAAACCTCGCCGGCGCGCATGGAAATCCCGAATTGTGCCTGCGCGAGCTGATCGCGAACTGCCGCAGCCAGGATGCCGCCACCTCGCGCTCGGTGCTGCTGCCGCTGGCCGGCGAAGAGGCCGATGCGCTGGCCCTGCTGATCGATTTCGAGCCGGCCTCCGGCGCGGCGGCGGCGCGCGGCGAGGGCGAACTGGAACTGGCCCTGGCCCGCCTCAATGCGGTGCAGGAACAGCTGGTGCAGTCGGAAAAGATGGCTTCCCTGGGCCAGCTCGCCGCGGGCATCGCCCACGAGATCAACAACCCCATCGGCTATGTGCATTCCAACCTGGGCACGCTGCAGGAATACCTCAACAACCTGTTCGGCCTGATCGAGTGCTACGACGGCGTCATCGCCCAGAACGGCGCCATGACCGCCGAGCGCCGCGCCGAGGTGGCCGAGCGCAAGCGCGCCATCGACTTCGCCTTCCTGGTGCAGGACCTGCCGCAGCTCCTGAGCGAATCGCGCGAAGGCATAGACCGGGTACGCCGCATCGTGCAGGACCTGCGCGATTTCTCCCGCGTCGACCGCATGGAGACCTGGTCGCTGTACGACCTGCACCGCGGCCTGGACAGCACCATCGGCATTGTCTGGAACGAGATCAAGTACAAGGCCGAGGTGCGCAAGGAATACGGCAACCTGCCGCTGGTGGAATGCCTGCCCTCGCAGATCAACCAGGTGTTCGTGAACATGCTGGTGAATGCGGCCCAGGCGATAGACCAGCACGGCGAGATACAGGTGCGCACCGGCACCGACCCGGGCCAGGTCTGGGTGGAGATCGCCGACAACGGCAGCGGCATCACGCCGGAGAACCTCAAGCGCATCTTCGACCCGTTCTTCACCACCAAACCGGTAGGAAAAGGCACCGGCCTGGGGCTGTCGATCTCCTATGGCATCGTGCGCAAGCACAATGGCGAGATCAGCGTGGATTCGCGCCCCGGCCAGGGCACGCGCTTCCGCATCAGCCTGCCGCTGCGCCAGACCAGCTGAGCCCGCCCTGACGAGAGCGCCATGTACCGAGTCCTGATAGTCGACGACGAGCCCAACATCCTCACTGCCCTGCGCCGCTGCCTGTCGAACATTCCGCCGAGCATGCTCGACGGCGAACGGCTGGAGCTGATCCCGGCCAACAGCCCCGAAGACGCCCTGCAACTGGCAGTGGCCGACAACTACGACCTGGTGCTCTCCGACCTGCGCATGCCCGGCATCAACGGCGTGGACCTGCTGGCCGAGGTTGCCCAGCGCCAGCCGCTGTGCGCGCGCCTGCTGATGAGCGGCTACGCCGACCTCAGCGCCATCATCGAGGCGATCAACCAGGCCCACGTGTTCCGCTTCATACCCAAGCCCTGGGACGACAACGACCTGCGCATGGCCGTGGTACAGGCCCTGCACTACCGCGCCCTGCTGGTGGAGAACCAGCGCCTGGCCGATCTGGTACGCGCGCAGCAGGGCCAGCTGGAACGGCAGAGCGCCGAGCTGCGCCGGCTGGAGATCGAGCATCCCGGCATCACTCATCTCAAGCGCGACGAGACCGGGGCGATCTTCATCGACGAGGACGATCTGTAGCGCATCCGGCGCGCTGCCGCAGGCCGCGCAGGCCGCATCGCCCCGCCGCGGCCGCGGCGTCAACGCGCCGCGGCGATACGGAAGGCCTCGCGCACCATGCGGCGCAGCTCCTCGTCGTCCCAGGGCTTGGCCACGTAGCGGTAGACGGCGCCGCGGTTGATCGCCTCGGTGAGCGAGGCGAAGTCGCTGTAGCCGCTCAGGATCAGACGCACCGTGTCGGGGTAGAGATCCTTCACCCGGCCGAGGAACTCGGTGCCGCTGATATCGGGCATGCGCTGGTCGGAAATGATCACCTGCACCGGCTGGGCGGCGAGGATCTCGAAGGCCTGGCGCGCGTTGTTGGCCGTCTCGATGTGGTAGCCGTCGCGGCGCAGCAGGCGCACCAGGGCGCGCAGCACGTTTTCCTCGTCGTCGAGCAACAGCAGGGTCTCGTTGCTGGGGCGCGCGACCAGGCCGCCGCCCTCGTCTTCCTGGCGCAGGTAGCGCCGGCGCAGCACTTCAAAGGTCTGCGCCTCGGGCATGGGCGCACAGAAATAATTGCCCTGGAACTGGTCGCATTCGTTGCGGCGCAGGAAGGCGGCCTGGCCTATGGTCTCCACCCCTTCGGCGCTGACCACCATGCCGAGCTGATGGCCCAGCGCGATCACCGCGCGGCAGATGCCGGCCGAGCCCGGATCCGTGATGATGTCGCGCACGAAGGACTGGTCGATCTTGAGTTTGTCGATGGGAAAGCGGCGCAGGTAGTTCAGGCTGGAATAGCCCGAGCCGAAATCGTCCAGCGACAGGCTCACGCCCAATGCCTTGAGCGAACGCATGGCGACAATGACGCGCTCGACATGGGCCATGACCATGGATTCGGTCAACTCCAGTTCGAGGTAGCGCGGCGGCAGGCGCGAGACTTCCAGCGCGCGCTGTACGCGCTCCAGGAAATCCGGCCGCTGCAGCTGCAGCGCCGACACGTTCACCGCGACGGTGAATTCGGCCAGGCCGCTGTCCAGCCATTCGCGCGCCTTGCGGCAGGCCGATTCCAGCACCCACTGGCCCAGCTCGACGATGATGCCCAGTTCCTCGGCCACCGGAATGAAGCGGCCCGGCGGCAGCAGGCCGTGCACCGGACTGTTCCAGCGCACCAGGGCCTCGACGCCGCGCACCTGCCAGTTGTGCGCGCCGATCTGCGGCTGGAAATGCAGGATCAGCTCGCCGTTGGCGATGGCCGCGCGCAGGCCCGAGCCCAGCTCGCGCCGGTCCTTGAGCGCCTGCGACTGTTCGTTGGAGAAAGACGCGACCGCATTGCGCCCCTCGTCCTTGGCCCGGGTCATGGCGGCTTCGGCCTGCTGCATCAGCTCGCTCGCCGCCGTGCCGTTCTCCGGGAAACAGCTCACGCCCACGCTGCAGGTGAGGAAGACCTGCTGCGGTCCCAGGTCTATGGGCCGCTCCACCAGCAGGCGCAGGGATTCGCCCAGTTCCTGCTGGTCCGGTCCGTCGCCGTCGTCGGCGCGCACGATCAGGAATTCGTCGCCGGCAATGCGTGCGACACGGCCCTGCTCGCCCGCGGATTCGAGCAGGCGCCGCGCCACCGTGCGCAGTACCTGGTCGCCGATGGCGTGGCCGCGGGAATCGTTGATGAGATGGAAGCGGTCCAGGTCCAGGTAGAACACGCTGACCCGCCCGCCGCGCAGCGCGGCGGCAGCCAGCGCCGCGACCAGGAAGGCTTCGACCTGTTCGATGCGCGGCAGGCCGGTGACCGCGTCGTGGGTGGCGTGGTGGGCCAGCTCGCTTTCAAAGCGGCGCCGCTCGGTGATGTCGCGGGCGACGGCAAAGATGCGCTGATCCGGCGACAGCGAGGCAGTCCATTCAAGCCAGTGCACTTCGCCATCGGCGTCTATCCAGCGGTTGATGAAGGCCTCGGCGCTGCCCAGGGCGATAATCTGCGCGGTCGCCGCAGCGGTCGCGGCTTCGTCGTCGGGATGCACGTAGTCGCGCCAGTTGCTGCCGTTCACGGCCTCGGCGCTGCGCCGCAGCAGGCGCTGGGTCGCGGCGTTGGACTGCAGCAGGCGCCCGTCCAGATCGACGATCACGAACAGTTCCAGCGACAGGGCGAAGAAGCGGTCGCGCTCCAGCCGCGCCGCCTCGGCCTGCAAACGTTCGCTGATGTCGCGGAACACCACCACGGCGCCGACCACCTCGCCGCCGAGGTTCAGCGGCGAGGCAACCAGATCGACCGGGATGCGGCGGCCGTCGCGGCTGACGAATTCGCGGTGCGCCGCGCTGCGGCGGTCGTGGCGCAGGGCCTGCAACGCCGGCCCGGGCTGGCTGTCCGCCGGCGGCAGGAAGCGCTGTTCGGCCGCCACGCCGCGCAGTTCCTCGGCCGGCCAGCCCAGGATGTCGCTGGCGGCCTGGTTCATGAAGGTCAGGCCGCCGTCGCGGTCGGTTGCATACAGGCCTTCGCCGACGCTGGCGGCCATCGCGCGCACAAAGGCCAGCTGGTGGGCGACGCCGCGCTCGGCCTCGCGCAGGTTCTGGTGCAGCCAGCTGCGCTGCACATTGCTCAGAGTCAGGCGGGCGAACTGCTGCAGCAGCACTTCGTCGTCATCGTCGAAGGCATCGCGGCGCAGGCCGAACCACTCCAGCGAACCGATGCCGACGCCGCCGTCGGCGCGCAGTCCCATGCCCAGCCAGTGGCCCTCGCCCGCGGCGCCATCGTCGCCCAGGTACCAGTAGGCGCGCTGCGGCTCGTCCAATCCGGCGGCACGCTGGCGCAGCGCCTCGGGCAGCAGGCGCGACTGCTCGGCCAGGTCGGGCCGGGCCAGGGTGCAGACCACATCCATGCCGCGCTGCTGCAGCGCGCGCGGCTGCAGGCTCAGGCGCACGAAATCCACGCCCGGCAAGGCCGCCATCGAGCGCGCCAGCAGCAGCATCAGCGCATGCACATCCTCGATCGCGGCACAGGCCACCGCCACGCCGTTGAGGTGCAGCAGCTGGTCGCGGCGCAGCAGCGACTGCTCGTAGGTGCGGCGCAGCGCGCGCTCGGCGGCGCGGTAGCGGGTCACGTCGCGGGCGATGGCGAACACGCCCCGGGCGCGGGCACGGTCGCGCAGCGGCACCAGGATCAATTCCAGTTCGTGCGGGCGGGCACCGGGCCGCGGCGCGATCACATCCAGCGTCTGCGCCTGGCCGGCCAGGGCCGACTGCATGCGCAGCGCCAGCGCCGGCTGCACCGCCGGATCCAGCAGCTGCGGCAGCGAGGATTCGCGCAGCTGCTCCAGCGGCCGCGCGAAAACGGCGGCCGCCGCGGCGTTGGCGCCTTCGATGCGGCCGTCGGGGTCGATGCGCAGCACCGCGTCGGGATGATTGTCCAGCAGCGAGCGGTACAGTTCGCGGCCGCGTTCCAGCCCGGCCACCGCGCTGTCGCGCTGCAATATGAGTTCGGCCACGGTGGCGGCGATGCGCGCCAGGGTGCGGCCGGCCGCGTCCGGCGGTTGCGGCGGCGTAAGCAGCAATACCAGCTGGCCGGTGCGCCGGGCTTCCACATCCTGCAGCGGCTCCAGCCATAGTCCGGCGTAACCGGCGGCGAGCGCCGCCGCGCCCCAGGGCGCCGCTGCCGGAGCGGCCTGCTCCCAGCCGGCGGCGGGTGTCGCGACAGCGCCGGCAAAGCTCTGCTGCAACGCCTGCGACAGCGGATCGGCCACGCTGCTCCAGCAGAACGGCTCGGCATCGGCCAGCGCGTACAGCCACAGCCCGGCGCCGGGAAACGAGGCCTGCAACAGCGCCAGCATCTCGCCCAGCAGGCGCTCGCGCGGCGCGCCCAGGGCAAGCAGGTGCAGGATTTCCTGCTGCCGGCGCAGCCAGTCATCGCCATCCTGCCGTTGCGGGGATCCGCTCATGCGCTGGCACCGTCTCCGGCCATGTGCGGCAAAGCACACGATGCCAAGAAATATACACGCAGGGCTCAGGCCGGAATCAAGCTCCGCCGTCGCTGGGCGTGCGCATCACGTCGCGCAGCGCCGCCTGCAGGCGCGCATGCACCTGCACGAAGGAGCGCCACAGGAACGCCGTCAGCGCGGCGGCAACCAGCAGCAGCAGCAACAGCACCTCGCGCGAGGGCAGTATGGCCGAGCCCAGCGCCATCACCAGCACGGCCAGTATCACCAGCACCGCCAGCGGGATCATCTTGCCCAGCACGCGGCGCAGCGCATAGGTGCGCGCACCGGCCACGCCTTCGCTTATGCCCATCTCCGCCAGCACCATGCCCAGCGCGTCGGCCTTGCGGTAGGCCGCGATCAGCATGGGCATGGACAGGAACAGCGCCAGCGACCAGAGCAGGCTGCGCCGCAGGGTTTCGCCCGCGGTCCACTGCGGCAGCCATTCCAGCATGCGCGGCTTGAGCCAGGCCGCACCCAGGAACACCGCCACCACCAGGGCCATGTTGATCACGATATGCAGTACCAGCCGGCGCAGCATGTGCGCGATGACGGCGTTCTCCTCCACCGGCTTGAGCCCGGCGATCCAGTGCGCATAGGCGATCATCAGCGCACGTACCTTGCGCGGCAGCAGGCCGTGCAGGCGGTCGGCGATGCGGTCGGACTGGCGCAGGAAGAACGGCGTGACGAAAGCCGTCAGCACACAGGCGGCGACGGCGATGGGATAGAGAAAATCGCTGATGACGCCGCTGGCCAGGCCCACGCCGGCGATGACGAAGGAGAACTCGCCGATCTGCGCCAGCCCCAGGCCGGCGCGCAGCGCGGTGCGGCCATCGTTGCCGGCGATGACGCCGCCGAAGGTCACTGCCAGAGTCTTGCCCACCACCACCACGCCGGCCACCAGCAGCACGGGCACGAAATACTGGAACAGCAGATCGGGCTGGATCAGCATGCCGATGGCGACGAAGAACAGCGCACCGAACATGTCGCGCACCGGCTCGACCAGATGTTCGACGCGCTTGACCGACCTGGCCTCGGCGACGATGGCGCCGGCGACGAAGCCGCCGAGGGCGACCGAGAAGCCGGCCGCCGCCGCCAGCAGCGCCGCACCGAAGCAGATGCCCAGCGAGGCGACCAGCAGCATCTCGCTGCTGCCCTCGGCGGCGATATGGTCGACCAGGCGCGGCAGCAGCAGCAGGCCCAGCACCAGCGCGACCACGATGAACAGGCTGAGCTTGCCCACCGTCGCCAGCGCCGTGCCCGGCTCCACCGAGCCGGTGATGGCGATGCCCGACAGCACCGCGATCAGCACGATGGCGAAGATGTCCTCGATCACCAGGATGCCGAAGACCAGCCGGGCGAAACGCTCCTGCTTCTGGCCGGCTTCGTGGATGGCGCGCAGCACCAGCATGGTCGAGGAAATCGCCATCATCGCGCCCAGGAACAGCGCATCCATGGTGCGCCAGCCGAACCAGCGCCCCAGTTCGTAGCCGGCCCACAGCATCAGCATCACTTCCACGCCGGTCGCGACCAGCGCGGCGATGCCGACTTCACGCAGGCGGCCCAGGCTGAATTCCAGCCCCAGCGAAAACATCAGCAGCACCACGCCCAGATCGGCAAAGCCCTGGATGGTGTGCTCGTTGGTGATCAGCGCGAACGGCGGCGTGTGCGGGCCGATCAGCAGGCCGGCCAGGATGTAGCCCAGCACTACCGGCTGGCGCAGCTTGTGGAAGATCAGCGTGGTGCAGCCGGCCACCACCATGATCACCGCAAGATCCTTGAGGAATTCGATGCCGTGCATGGGGGGCCTGTGCAGTGTGTGGCGGAGGGAAGGTCGCGCATGCAGCGCAGGTTCAAGGCCCGCAATCGCGACGAGCGGACATGCCGGCGGGCTGCAGCCCTCCCCCGCGCAGCCCCTGCATCAATTACCTTGCCGGCAGCATCGCCGCAAGCGGTTTCGACGCTGCCGTGAATCGTGCGGCGGCACGAAAATATTTTTCTCCGCCCCCATTGCATTGCGCAGAAACATCGTTAGGATTGCGCCCCCGCGGCGGGATCGCCGGGACGCGAAATTTGCCGGTCAATTGACAGTCGCCAACTGGTCAAATGATCGGCAGCAAACGAAGCGGTTGGTTCGGTTGCAAAAAATTTCGCGAAAGGGGTTGACGGTCGAGGCCGCCCTCCCTAAGATTCCGCTCCTCCGCAAGGGGGCCATAGCTCAGCTGGGAGAGCGCTACAATGGCATTGTAGAGGTCGTCGGTTCGATCCCGACTGGCTCCACCACCGGATTTCACGCAGTACGTTTCTCAGAGAGGTTCAAGTCCCCATCGTCTAGAGGCCTAGGACATTACCCTTTCACGGTAGCGACCGGGGTTCGAATCCCCGTGGGGACGCCAACAAGGGAACACCGGACAGTGTTCCGCTCCAAGTGAAAGTTGGAGCAAAAGCAGCAAAAGGAAATTGTTGCACGTTTAATGGAGTGGTAGTTCAGTCGGTTAGAATATCGGCCTGTCACGCCGAGGGTCGCGGGTTCGAGTCCCGTCCACTCCGCCAGCTGCAAATCAAACCCGCCTCACGGCGGGTTTTTTTTGGCCTGCGTATTGCCGCATGCCTGAGCACGCCTCAGCGGCGCCTTCGTTCAGTGCGGCTTCAACCGGCGTTGCGCTGTGGCGGCAATTCCGCCGCATCATCGGTCACACGCCGCAGGCTGCCTACGGAATGGCCCTGCTCACCCAGGTATTCCAGCCAGCGGGTGAGAAAGGCGTTCATGCGCAGGCGATGCTGGAATACGGTCTGCGCCGGCGGATACGGCCCCAGCACATCGATCAGATGCCGCCCCGGATGACAGTGCGTGGCCTCGGCGAGGTGCGCATCCTGGTACAGCCGCAACCAGGCCGAAGGTGCCAGTTCGCCGCTGCCGCTTTCGCGCAGGCAGTAGTTGAGGCGCAGTTCCACCGTGTAGCGGTGCTGCTCGATCAGATCCAGGCGTACATCCAGGCCATCGTCTATCGAAGACAGATAAACGCCCGGCCGCAGGCGCTGCGGCGCGAACAGGCGCACCAGGCGCTGATAGTTTTCCGCATACAGCCCCATCAGATAGGCGAAGCGGCCGGGAAAGAGTTTCAGAGGCTTGTCGGCAACCGTAGTCATGCGGCCGATCATAGCAGCGGCCACCGGGGCGACCAGACTGCCGCCGCCGGCGCCGGACTGCTACCATGGAGTTCCCGGCGCAGCGCGGCGCGCGCCGTTTTTTGCCGGCCGCACGCCGCGCCCCGCTCAGAACATGTGCTTCTCTATGCCCAGGGCAGAGAGGATCTTGCTCGCGATCTCCTCGATCGAGGTATGCGTGGTGTTCTGCACCGGAATATTCTCGCGCCGGAACAGCTTGTCGGCCTGGGCCAGCTCCCAGCGGCACTGCTCCAGGGTGGCGTAGCGGCTGTTCGGACGGCGGTTCTCGCGCACCTGGGCCAGGCGCTGAGCGTCGATGGTCAGGCCGTAGAGACGGTTGCGATAAGGCCGCAGCCGCGCCGGCAGCTCCATCTTCTCCAGGTCCTCGTCGGTCAGCGGATAATTCGCCGCCTTCACGCCGTAGTGCAGCGCCATATAAAGACAGGTCGGCGTCTTGCCCGAACGCGATACGCCGACCAGGATCATTTCCGCATCGGCATAATTGGTTGATACGCCGTCGTCGTGCGACAGCGCGTAGTTGGTCGCATTGATGCGCGCCTCGTATTCGGCGAAATTGACCAGGCCGTGGGCCTTGTTCACGTGCCGCGACCGCGGCGTGCCCAGTTCCTGTTCCAGCGGGCCTATGAACGGCGCGAACACGTCGACCATCAGCGCGCCGCTGCCGGCCAGTATCTCGGTCAGGGCCGGATCGACCACCGTATTGATGACGATGGGCCGCTGCCCGGTCTGGGCATGGCAGGTCTTGATGCGGATGGCCGCGGCCTGGGCCTTGGTCTCCTCGTCGACGAAGGGAATGCGGAAGGTGTCGAATTCGATGCCGTCGAACTGGGTCAGCACCGAGTGGCCTATCGTCTCGGCGGTGATGCCGGTGCCGTCGGAAATGAAGTAGATGGTTCGGCGCATGGCGCATCCTGGCGGAAAAGACCGCGCAAGAGTAAGCCAGTCGGCCGCCTCCGGCGCGGCCGCGGCCCTGCAAAAAACCGCATGGCCCCGCCGCTGCGGGCGGGACCGGCTCATGAGCCCTGGCCATGTCGCAGCGCACAAGCTTGTCTACTCGCGCGCGAACCCGGAAAATTCACCGTCTTTTCTGACGCCGACGCCCGTCGGCGTACCTGCGCCACGCTGCACCGTTCCCCGCCCTGCCCGCCTCCGGCGCGCGCGGCGCGGCCGGTCCCGCGCCGGCACAGGTTGCGCAGGGCCCGGTGTCGCGTCCTTTCTGCTATCCGGAGATTGACCTTGAGCGACCTGGTGCTTTGGCTGGACAACCTGCGACTTGCCGATCTGGGCAAGGTCGGCGGCAAGAATTCGTCGCTGGGCGAAATGATCGGCAACCTAGCCAAGCTCGGCGTCTCTGTGCCGGGCGGCTTCGCCACCACGGCGCATGCGTTCCAGCAGTTCATCGCCCAGAGCGGCCTGGCCGATCGCGTGCAGCAGCGCCTGGCCGGCCTGGACGTGGAAAACGTCGACGAACTCACCCGCGCCGGCGCCGAGATCCGCCGCTGGGTGGTGGAAACGCCGCTGCTGCCGGAATTCGACCAGGCCGTGCGCGCCGCCTACGCCAAGCTCTGCGCCGACGCCGGCGCCAGCGATGTCTCCGTCGCCGTGCGCTCCTCCGCCACCGCCGAGGACCTGCCGGACGCCTCCTTCGCCGGCCAGCAGGAGACCTTCCTCAATGTCACCGGCGTCGACGACGTGGTGCACAAGGTCAAGGAAGTCTTCGCCTCGCTATACAACGATCGCGCCATCGCCTATCGCGTACACCACGGCTTCAAGCACGAGGACGTGTTCCTCTCCGCCGGCGTGCAGCTGATGGTGCGCTCCGATGTCGGCGCCTCCGGCGTGCTGTTCACCCTGGACACCGAATCGGGCTTCCGCGATGCAGTCTTCGTCACCGGCAGCTACGGCCTGGGCGAGATGGTCGTGCAGGGCGCGGTGAATCCGGACGAGTTCTATGTCTACAAGCCCACGCTGCAGGCCGGCAAGCCGGCCATCCTGCGCCGCCAGCTCGGCGCCAAGCAGCAGCGCATGGTCTATTCCCCGGTCGCCGGCGAGCGCGTGCGCATCGAGGAGACGCCGGCCGCCGAGCGCGCCCGCTTCTGCATCAGCGACGCCGACGTGCAGGAACTGGCAAAACAGTCGCTGGTGATCGAACAGCATTACGGCCGTCCCATGGACATCGAATGGGCCAAGGACGGCATCACCGGCAAGCTGTACATCGTGCAGGCGCGCCCGGAAACGGTGAAATCGCGCGCCCGCGCCACCCAGATCGAGCGCTTCCAGCTCAAGGGTTCCAGCACGGTGCTGACCGAAGGCCGCGCCATCGGCCAGAAGATCGGCGCGGGTACGGCCAAGGTGATCCGCTCGCTGGCCGACATGAACCGCGTGCAGCCCGGCGACGTGCTCGTCGCCGACATGACCGACCCGGACTGGGAGCCGGTGATGAAGCGAGCCGCGGCCATCGTCACCAACCGCGGCGGCCGCACCTGCCACGCCGCCATCATCGCGCGCGAGCTGGGCGTGCCCGCGGTGGTCGGCTGCGGCAACGCGCTGGACACCATTCCCGACGGCGCCGAGGTCACCGTGTCCTGCGCCGAGGGCGATACGGGCTTCATCTACTCGGGCAAGCTGGATTTCGAGCGCATCACCGCCGACCTGGACGCCATGCCGCCGGCGCCGCTGAAGATCATGATGAACGTGGCCAACCCGGAGCGCGCCTTCGATTTCGCCATGCTGCCCAATGCCGGCGTCGGCCTGGCGCGGCTGGAAATGATCATCAACAGCCATATCGGCCTGCACCCCAAGGCGCTGATCGAATATTCGCGCCAGGATGCGGAAACCCGGCGCAAGATCGACGAGCGCATCAACGGCGCCGATCCGGTCGAGTTCTACGTCGACCGTCTGGCCGAAGGCATCGCCACCATCACCGCGGCGTTCGCGCCGAACCCGGTCATCGTGCGCCTGTCGGATTTCAAGTCCAACGAATACGCCAACCTGATCGGCGGCGCGCGCTACGAGCCGCACGAGGAAAACCCGATGATCGGTTTCCGCGGCGCGGCGCGCTATGTGGATCCGTCCTTCCGCGACTGCTTCGCGCTGGAATGCCGCGCGATGAAGCGCGTGCGCGAGGAAATGGGCCTGGACAACGCCTGGGTCATGATCCCGTTCGTGCGCACGCTGGAGGAAGGCCGCAAGGTGATCGAGGTGCTGGCCGAGAACGGCCTCAAGCGCGGCGAGAACGGCCTCAAGCTGATCATGATGTGCGAACTGCCGTCCAACGCCCTGCTGGCCGAGGAATTCCTTGAAATCTTCGACGGTTTTTCGATCGGCTCCAACGACCTGACCCAGCTCACCCTGGGCCTGGACCGCGACTCGGCCATCGTTTCCCACCTGTTCGACGAGCGCAACGCCGCAGTCAAGAAGCTGCTGTCGATGGCGATACAGACCGCCCGCGCCAAGGGCAAGTACATCGGCATCTGCGGCCAGGGCCCGTCGGACCACCCGGATCTGGCGCAGTGGCTGATGGACCAGGGCATCGAGTCGGTGTCGCTGAATCCGGATACGGTCGTGGACACCTGGCTGAAGCTGGCAGCGGGGAAAAAGCAGCAATAAGGGCGATGGAGAGAGAAACGCGGCGCCGGTACGGTCCCGCGTTTCTCTCCCACCCCTGCCAGCTGCTCAAGCCATGCGCCTCTGGGTCGACGCCGACGCCTGTCCCAATGTGATCAAGGACATCATCTTCCGCGCCGCCGACCGCGTCGGCGTGGAAACCATCCTGGTCGCCAATCAGTACATACGCACGCCGCCCTCGCCGAACATCCGCTCGCTGCAGGTGCCCGGCGGCTTCGATGCGGCCGATGCGGCCATTGTGGAGCGGGTCGAGAACGGCGATCTCGTCGTCACCGCCGATATTCCGCTGGCCTCCGCCGCCATCGCCAAGGGCGCGCTCGCGCTGAATCCGCGCGGCGAA
Organism: Tahibacter harae; assembly: GCF_024437735.1. Classification (GTDB taxonomy): domain Bacteria; phylum Pseudomonadota; class Gammaproteobacteria; order Xanthomonadales; family Rhodanobacteraceae; genus Tahibacter; species Tahibacter harae. The sequence continues at coordinate 21,481 of NZ_JANFQO010000035.1, forward strand.
TTGTATACATCCGACAGCATCGCCCAGCGCCTGAGCCTGCGCAATTTCATGGACGAGCTGCGCGGCGCCGGCATCGACACCGGCGGTCCCGCGGCATTCCACGCGCGCGACCGACAAGCCTTCGCCAATCAGCTCGACAGCCTGCTGGCAAAGCGCAAGCGCTGAGCAGCAGCTGGCAGCAAGCGGCGGGATGGAAGCCTGGTTCGCCTGATCCTGCTGAGCTGGCGCTATCCGGCATTCTCCGCCGCCGCGCTCTTCCGTTTCTGCCTGACTGCCGCAATGGCTGCGGCCGCGCCTGCGCGCCCGTGTACCGGCCTGACCGCTCCGGTCCGGCGTCTGTCGCGGACACTTGCACATCAGGGACGATATACGTACATTTGTACGTATGAGCCCCGACCCCAGTCTGACCGCCAATCAGCAGCGCGTACTCGACTATATCGCCGAGTACCTGGCCGAGCATTCGCAGGCCCCCAGCCTGCGCGAGATCGCCGATGCACTGAGCCTGCGCAGCCACAGTTCCGCCCAGGACTATATCGAAGCGCTGGTGCGCAAGGGCGCCCTGCAGCGCCTGCCGCAGCACCGCGGGCTGCGCCTGGTGCGTAGCCACGGTCCGGCCGGGCGCCCGTCGCCGCGCGCCGCCCTGCGCGAGCTGCCGCTGGTCGGCCGGGTCGCCGCCGGCACGCCCATCCTGTCGGACGCCAATATCGAAGCCAGCTATGCGATCGATGCCGCGCTGTTCCGTCCGCACGCCGATTTCCTGCTGCGCGTCGTGGGGCTCAGCATGCGCGACGCCGGCATCCTTGATGGCGACCTGATTGCCGTGCACCGCACCGCCGTCGCGGACGAAGGCCGCATTGTCGTCGCGCGCCTGGACGACGAGATCACGGTCAAGCGCCTGCGCCGCGAGCGCGACCGTCTGCTGCTGTTGTCGGAAAACCCGGATTTCGCGCCGATCGAGGTCGATCCGCGGCGCACGAACGCCTTCGCGATCGAAGGCCTCTATGTCGGCGTGATTCGCCAGGGATGAGAGCATGAACGCAGTTGGCCTGAACGAAGTCCTGCGGCACCCCGGTGTCTGGCGCCGGGCGTCCACCTCAGCACCAACCCTGCGCACCCTGGCCTCGGGCTGTGCGGAGCTGGACGCCCTGCTGCCCGGCGGCGGCTGGCCGGTGGGGGCACTGTCGGAAATCCTGCTGAGCCAGGACGGACTGGGCGAACTCAGCCTGCTGATGCCGGCCCTGGCCGAGCTGACCCGCCGCCGTCGCCGCGTGGTCTTCGTCGCACCGCCATACGTACCCTATGCACCGGCCTTGCAGGAACACGGCGTGGACCTGAGCCAGGTCACCCAGATCGAAGCCAGCGGCGGCGACAGCTATTGGGGTACCGAGCAGTGCCTGCGCTCCGGCGGTTGCGGCGCTGTGCTGTGCTGGCTGCCCAAGTCCGACTACGCTCAGTTGCGGCGCCTGCAGCTGGCCGCGGAAACCGGCGGCTCGCTTGGTTTCGTGTTCCGGCCGGCCGCGGCCGCACAGGCAGCCAGTCCCTCCGGCCTGCGTCTGCTGGTCGACAGCGACGGCGCCACAACCCGCATCGAGGTGCTCAAATGTCGCGGCGGTTTCGACACCCGCCGCGATACCCGCTTGCGATGGTCACGCTGAGCCTCGCCTGATCTTCCCGTTTCGGAGCCCTCCGCGCGCAACGGCCAGTCGCCGGCAGTCGATTGTTGCCGTTGCGCGTGGAGCGAGCCCAGCAAAGCCAACGGATACCTCACCTGATGCCAGCCGTCGCAACCAGTGCCGGGATTCATCGCGCAGGCCACGCCCCGTGGCGGTGCAAACGCTGTTTGATCCGCTCAGGCAGCCACCAGGCCACGCCGGGCATATCGACTGCGCCGCGATCCATCAGATTCCGCCCGGCATTCCACCTGCATCAGCTGTCTTCGCAAGCGGCAGCCTGCACCAACCGCAGTCAAGCCGCGCCCTGCATTCCTGTCGTCATGTACCCCGGCAATTCTCCGCATGCAACTGCACCAATTGCATTCGCAGCAGGCATCCTGTGCAGGCAGGAATCAGATACGGCCTCAGGTACGCATTGCCACACCTGCCACCCAAGCTTTGCCAGGCGCGCGCTCCATGGCAGCTGCTCCGACCGCTGCCTGCATTTACGCTCATCAGCAGCGCCTGCCCGTACTCCGGCTTCGCTTCAATGCCTGGCCAAGCCAGGCCATCCGGTCGCACCGATGCAGCAACCGGAGGTCCGGCAGCCTTCCTTTTTCCCCGAACTCGCGCGCAGGAAGCCCGCGAGTCTGCCGCCGGCGCAGGGACGCGCTGGCGGCGGGCTTTTCCTGCATCGTCCTGACAGGCCGGCACCGCCAATCAGCACCGCAGCGCCCGTACTTCCGGGCCGGCCATCTCGCTATTGGCCAGGCAGTCCCTATTCCTCCATTCGCGCACAGGACGTGCGCGATCCGCCGCCGGCGCCAGGAGGTTCCGGCGGCGGCTTCCCGCGGTGGCAGGTCATGAACTCTGTGCGTCGGCCTCATCACGCCCCGGGCCAGGCCACAGGGAACATTCATGCCCGGCGGTATGCGGGCAGCGGCCAATCACTACCCTCGCAGGCTGCCGCTGGAAGCCGGCAACGACGGCCACGTGCAGGATGCCGCTGCCGGTCACTCGCCTCCCATGCAACGCCGCCTTCCAGACAACGGCCTTGGGCCAATGCCCCCGGCATTGCCGAACCCCTGTCCGCCGGCCGTTAGACAGCCGCCATTCGCCGGCCCGGCAAGCGGCAGGCAATGAATCGCAGCGGATGAGATGCAAGCGAGGCACCGTGTCCCTACCCGTCCCTCGGCAAGATCCCCTCTTCTCCACTCTCTCCCCAGGCAAGGATGCCGCCGGGGAGAGGGCTTTTTCTTCCTCCTGCACGAATCCTGCGCGCGGATCTCCGCGTGCTGTGCCGACGGTGGCACCGCCGGAACAGCGGATCCGGCCGGCGGCCGGGTCCAAGTCCGTTCCGTCGCCGCAGGAATCCGCACATCCCATGCTCTGGGCCTGTCTGCACTTTTCCACATTGCCGCTAAGCGCCGTATTCGGCGAGCTGGCCGCCTCGTCCCAGCCCTGTGCCTTGTACGAAGGACCGCGCCAGCGGCCGCTGATTTTCCAGGCCAATGCCGCTGCCCTGGCCCAAGGCGCCAAACCCGGCCTGACCGTAGCTGCCGCACGCGCGCTGTGTGCCAAGCTGGACCTGCGCCGGCGCGAACCGGACGCCGAACGCCACGGCTTGCAGCTGCTTGCCACCTGGGCCTATCACTACAGCGCGCAGGTCAGTCTGGCCGAACCCGACTCGCTGTATCTGGAAGTCGGCGCCAGCCTGACCTTATTCAAAGGCTGGCCCCAGCTGTGTTCACGCCTGCAGCAGGAGCTGCAGCTGCTGGGCTACGCCGGCCACAGACTGGGCGTAGCCCCGGTGGCGGCGGCCGCGCGCGTGCTGGCACTCAATCACGATCGCATTGCCCTGCGCCGCCTGCCGATGATGCTGCAGGCGCTGGATCCCATTCCGCTGCACAGTTGCGGCCTGCCGGCGACGGCGGCGGCGCAGCTGCAAGGCATGGGCTTTCGCCGCCTGGGCGAACTGTGGCGGCTGCCGCGGCAGGAACTGGCCCGGCGCATAGGCCCGGAAAACCTGCTCTGGCTGGACCAGTTGCGCGGCATCGCAGCGGAAATGCTGCCGCTGTACCAGCCGCCGGACAGCTTCGGCCGGCGCATCGAACTTGATGGACTGATCGAAAGCTGGCAGGCACTGCTATTCCCGCTACGCCGCCTGGTGCGCGAGCTGGGCCTGTTCCTGCAAGTGCGCGACAGCGGCGTGCAGACGTTCGAACTGCGCCTGGAACACGAAGACCATGCCACGACGCGGGTGCCGGTAAACCTGAGCAGCGTGCAGCGCGAAGCCGATGCCCTGTACGAATTCTGCCGCGGCCGGCTGGAGCGCGTCGCCATCCCCGCGCCGGTCAGCGCCATCGCTCTGGTCGCCGCCGGACTGGCGCCATTCCGGCCGGGCCATCGCGACCTGTTTGAACCCGCGCGCTGCCAGGGACTGGATTGGCCGGATCTGACCGAACGCCTGCGCAGCCGTCTCGGCGACGAAGCACTGCGCGGTCTGGCCTGCGTCGCCGACCATCGCCCCGAACGCGCCTGGCGCTTCACTGCCGTCGACACCGCTACGACGAAGCCGGCTGCGACACGCTCGCCGTCTGCGACCAAATCCACCGCGAAAACCAGGAACACGCAAGACAGCAAACCCGTCTGGCCCGGAGCAAAACGCAGCAGCGCGGAGACCCATGCGGCAGCCGCGCGCCTGCGCAGCGCCCAGGTCCCCAACGCCGCGCGCCCGCTATGGCTGCTGGCCAGGCCGATTCCGCTGCGCCAGCCGCTGGCGCAGATCCTGGCCGGCCCCGAACGCATAGAAACTGGCTGGTGGGACGGCGACGACGCCCGGCGCGATTACTACATCGTGCGCTGCGCCAACGGCCAGCGCGCCTGGGCCTATCTGCCGGCCGGCGAAGACAGCGGCTGGATGCTGCACGGCTGGTTCGCATGAGCGAAGATCCCATCGATCTGGCCGAACGCCGCCGCCGGCGCGATGCCGCCAGGACGCTGGCGCAGGCGCAAAAAACGGTAGAAAACGCGCCTGCCGCGGATCAGACCTGCGAATCCGCGCCGCCACTCCTTGACGACGCTGCCAGTACGGAAGCATCCAATCCCGGCACAAGTATCGCAGCTGCTCCCGTATCGGCACCGCCTGACACCCGTGCAGCAACAGCTCCCGCATCGACGCGGTCCGGCAGCGGTACCACAACGGCGCCCACCTCGACGCCGCCTGGCACCGATACCACGCCTATTCCTGCATCGACGCTGCCTGGCACCAGCACAGCCAGAATCACCACATCTGCAAATCCACCCGGCACCGATACTCCAACATCAGTCACCCGTGCCGAAGCATGGGCGCCTGCGTCCTCCGACGACAGCGCAATCCCCGGCGCCATCGCCTACGCGGAACTGCACTGCCTGTCGGACTTCAGCTTCCAGCGCGGCGCCTCCAGCGCGGATGAACTGTTCGAGCGCGCCAGCCGACTGGGCTACTCGGCGCTGGCGATCACCGACGAATGCTCGCTCGCCGGCATCGTGCGCGCCCGCAATGCCTCGCGCGATCACGGCCTGCCGCTGATCGTCGGCAGCGAGTTCCGCCTCGACGACGGCCTCAAGCTGGTATTGCTGGTGCAGGATCAGCAAGGCTACGCCGGCCTGTGCCAGGTGATCACCCGGGCGCGTCACAATAGCGCCAAGGGCGAGTATTCCCTCTCCCGCGCCGGCCTGGAGCACCTGCCCGGCGGCCTGCTCGTCCTGTGGCTGCCGCCATCCCGGAACGCCGGCACAGCCGCGGCCGAGCAGGCGCAATGGATAAAAAATAATTTTCCACAACGCAGCTGGATCGCGGTGGAGCTGCACCGCGACGGCAGCGACGGCGAACATCTGGCCTGGCTGCGCCAATTGAGCCGGGAACACGGATTGCCCCTGGTCGCCGCCGGCGATGTGCATATGCACCAGCGCCGCCGCCGCGCCCTGCAGGATGTGATGACGGCGATACGCCTGAACACCACGGTCGATCAGGCCGGCCATGCCCTGTTCCCCAATGGCGAACGCCACCTGCGTCCCCTGCCGGCACTGCAACGCATCTACGATGCCGACCTGCTGGCCGAAAGCGTGCGCATCGCTGCGCTATGCCATTTCCGCCTGGATTCGCTGCGCTACGAATATCCCGCCGAAGTCGTGCCGGCCGGCCTGAGCGCCAACGCCCACCTGCGCGCGCTGACCTGGGCCGGCGCGGCCTGGCGCTGGCCCGGAGGCATCTCGCCACGCCACCAGCACCAGCTGGAATTCGAGCTGGATCTGATCAGCCAGCTCAAGTACGAACACTTCTTCCTCACCGTGCACGATATCGTGCACTGGGCGCGTACCCGCCCCATTCCCATCCTGTGCCAGGGCCGCGGCTCCGCCGCCAATTCCGCGGTCTGCTACTGCCTGGGCATCACCTCGATCGATCCGGTCAAAAGCGACCTGCTGTTCGAACGCTTCATCTCCGCCGAACGCGACGAACCACCCGATATCGACGTGGATTTCGAACACGAGCGGCGCGAGGAAGTCATCCAGCACGTGTTCGAAAAGTACGGCCGCCACCGCGCCGCCCTGGCCGCCACCGTGATCATGTACCGGCGCAAGAGCGCCGCCCGCGACGTGGGCCGTGCCCTCGGCCTGGGCGACGACCAGCTCAACCAGCTCAGCGAAGCCTATTCCCACGCCCATGGCAACGTCCCGCTGGCGCAGCGCCTGATCGAATGCGGCTTCGATCCGGCCAGCCGCCTGATGCGCCAGCTGGTCGTGCTGGTGGAGGAACTGCGCGGCTCACCGCGCCACCTGTCCCAGCATGTCGGCGGCTTCGTGATCTCGCAGCATCCGCTGCACACCCTGGTGCCGGTGGAAAACGCCAGCATGCCCGACCGCACCGTAATCCAGTGGGACAAGGACGATCTGGAATCCCTCAAGCTGCTCAAGGTCGACTGCCTGGCCCTGGGCATGCTGACCTGCCTGCGCAAATGCTTCGATCTGCTGCGCATGCACTGCGGCAAGAACTGGGATCTGGCCAGCCTGCCGCCGGAAGACAAAGCCACTTACACCATGATCCAGAAAGCCGACACCATAGGCGTATTCCAGATCGAATCGCGCGCCCAGATGTCCATGCTGCCGCGGCTGCGGCCGGAAAAATTCTACGATCTGGTGGTGGAAATCGCGATCGTGCGCCCGGGCCCCATCGAAGGCGGCATGGTGCATCCCTATCTGCGCCGGCGCAAAGGCCTGGAGCCGATCGAATATCCGCAGTCCACCTTGCGCAGCGAATCGGACAATGTGGAAAAACAGAACAAGATCGCCCAGATCCTGGAACGCACCTGCGGCGTGCCCATATTCCAGGAACAGGTGATGAAACTGGTGCAGGAAGTCGCCGGCTTCACCCCAGGCCGCGCCGACCAGCTGCGCCGCTCCATGGGTTCGTGGAGGAACGACGGCACGGTGGAGAAATTCCAGCAGGAAATCTTCGACGGCATGCGCGAGCGCGGCTACGAAAAATACGCCGAAGGCCTGTTCAACCAGATCCGCGGTTTCGGCAGCTACGGCTTTCCCGAATCACACTCGGCCAGCTTCGCCCTGCTCGCCTATGCTTCCTCGTACATCAAATGCCACCACCCCGCGGTGTTCACCTGCGCCCTGCTCAACTCCCAGCCCATGGGCTTCTACAGCCCGGCACAGCTGATCCAGGACGCGCGCCGCCACGGCGTGACCGTACATCCCATCGATGTCTGTTGCAGCAGCTGGGACTGTCATCTGGAAACGCAGGCCGGCACGCTCGCCCTGCGCCTGGGACTGCGTCTGCTCAAGGGCGCCTCGCAGATGCTGGCCCGGCGCATCGTCGATGCGCGCACGCACAAACCCTTCGCCAGCGTCGCCGATCTGGTCCAGCGCGCCGGCCTGGACCGCTTCGAGCGCGAACGCCTGGCCGAAGCCGGCGCCCTGCGCCAGCTTGCCGGGCATCGCCACCGCGCCCGCTGGTACAGCGCCGGCGCCGAACGCCTGCCGCCGCTGCTCGCCGACGCGCAGACCGCCGACGGCCCCATCACACTGCGTCCACCCAGCACGGCGGAAAACGTCGAAGCCGACTACGCCACCCAGGGCTATTCCCTGGAAAGCCATCCCATCGCGCTGATCCGTCCCCAACTGCGCCGTCAGCGCCTGACCGACTCCCGCCAACTGCGCGACTGCGCCAACGGCGCATCCGCCCGCCTCGCCGGCCTGGTCACCGTACGCCAACGCCCTCCCGAAGCCGGCGGCGTCACCTTCCTCACCCTGGAAGACGAATACGGCCAGGTCAACCTCGTCGTCTGGGAACGCATCGCCCTGCGCTACCGGCGCGCCCTGCTGGAATCCACCGTGCTCTACGTGGAGGGCAAACTGCAGATCGTGGACGACGTCGTGCACCTGGTTGCGCAGCGGCTGGACAACTACAGCGGCCTGCTGCCGCGGCTGGGCATACAGTCACGGGATTTTCATTGAGCGGCGGTATGCCCCTCTTCTTTGGGGACACCCACAGTCCTGAATTGCCTGACTTCTTTCCGCGGATTTTCTGTGCACCTTAGATCTGAAACTCAGCGCCAGAACAGAACACCGGAAGCAGAATCGGGACGCCACAAAATGTGGCATCAAACTCTCGTTTCCGACAAGCGACGAAGACAAGCTGCCGGCGACGTCCACTCCTGCGGAACGCCGGATTGTGAAATAGCCCCGCCTGCCTAACTCAGCCGCCAAGCCAGCCGGATGCCCTGCAACCAGCGCTGGCCGATTCGCGCGGCGAGGTCAATCAAGTCCTGGGCACAGCCTGCGGCGCGTGCCCAGCCGCCGCCGTAGCCGCTTACTCGCATCGCCCACCGCCGGGCATCCCTGTCGATGACAGCGAGGATTGCAGGAGCGCCTTCAGCGATCCTGCCACGCTTGCCGGGCGCCAGCGCTCTGCCAGTCCAGTCAAGGATCTG
>NZ_JANFQO010000036.1 GCF_024437735.1 Tahibacter harae
GGCCGCGGCGCGGCCCCGGCCGGGCGCAGGCCCAGGCGCGCGGCCAGCGCAGCGCCATGCTCGGCCAGCAGGTGCCCGGCCAGGCCGCGCAGGGTCGGGAATTCAAAGAACACGGTCGGCGTGAGTTCGAGTTCGAACTCGCGGTTCAGGCGGTTGCTGAATTCGGTCAGGCTGATCGAATCGAAGCCCAGCGAATTCAGTTCGGCCTCGGGATTGACCGCGTCGCGGCGAATCTTGATCAGGTTCACCACGATCTGCGCCAGCGACTCCAGCAGCGGCGCGAGCAATGCCCCCGCAGCAGCCGTGTCGGCCGGCCTGGCCGGCGCCGCCGCGGCGGCCGGCGCGCCGAACAGGCGCTGGCGCAGGCGTTCGCCGTGGCCGTGCAGCACGACGACGCGGGTTTCGCCGCTGTGCCAGGCCTGGCGCAGCAGCGCGAAGCCGGCCGCGCTGGACAGCGGCATGGCGCCGCTGGTCTGGCGCATCTGGCGTTCGCTGGCCGCATCCATGCGCATGCCGCCGTCGCGCCACAGCGGCCAGTTCACCGACAGGCTGCGCCCCTGCCGCGCGCCGCTGCCGGCGAGTGCGGCGCGCTGGGCGATCAGCGCGTCGACGAAGGCGTTGGCCGCGGCATAGTCGGCCTGGCCCGCATTGCCGAACTCGCCGACCACCGAGGAAAACGCGATGAACGCCTGCAGCGGCAGCGCCGCCGTTGCCGCATCGAGGTTGGCCAGGCCGCGCACCTTGGGCGCGAGCACGCGCTGCAGTTCTTCGCCGCTCTTGTTGTGCAGGTAGTTGTCGGCCAGCACGCCGGCCAAGTGCACGACCACGTCGAGGCGGCCGTGGCGCTGGCGCAGCGCGCCGACCAGGGCGGCCACGGCGTCTGCGTCGGCCAGGTCCAGCGCGTGGTATTCGAGGCTGCCCCGGGCCGGGCGCAGCGGCGCCAGTTCCTGTTCGCGCCCGGGCGTGAGCGCGCCGCGGCCGGTCAGCACGATGACGGCGTCGGGCACGGCCGCGGCGATGTCCGCCGCCAGCTGCTGGCCGAGGCGGCCGGCGCCGCCGGCGAGCAGGTGCACGCCGCCGGCGATCCACGGCGCCGGCGCATCGCCGGCCGGGGCCAGTTCGCGCAGCAGCGGCAGCAGGCGCCGGCCGGCTTCGCAGCGCACCCAGGTGTCGCCGCTGGCGGCATTCTCGTCCAGCTGTGCGGCGAGGCGCGCGCTGTCGGCCCAGGCGTCGGTCTCGATCAGCTGCGCCTGCAGGTGACGGTTTTCCTGCCGTGCCGATTTGAGCAGCGCGGCCAGGCCGGCCAGCGTCGCCGACCCCGGCTCGCGCGGCACCACGACCTGCAGCAGCAGCGGATCGGCCGCACTGGCCGGTGCGGCCGTGAGCAGGTCGCGCAGCCCATGCGCGCAGCGGGTGAAATAGTCCGCCGCATCGGCGCCGTCCTGGGCCAGGGCGACGGCGTCGGGCAGCGCAGTCGCGGCCGCGGCGCCGGTGAGCAGCACGCGGCGGCGCACGGCGGCGGCGGCCGCGGCGACGGCCGGCTGCTCCTGCCAGTACGGCAGCAGCAAGACGCTGTCGGCGCTTTCCGCCGCAGGCGCAGCCTCGAACGCGCGGCGGGAATAGCCGCGCAGGCGTACATCGACGCGGCCGTCGGCATCGCACAGGTCCAGGTCGAAGCGCTGTACCACTTCGTCGCTGCCGGCGGCGTGGCGGATATAGGCCCAGACCTGCTCCTTGCACGGGCCGAACACATCCAGCTCGGCCAGCACGAACGGCACCGCCGCCTTCGCGCCGATCGGCAGCGCGCCGATTGCCGCTTCCATGATGCTGGGATGCAGCACGTAGTCGCCGCGGGTGTCGCGCACGCAGTCGGGCAGGCGGATTTCGGCCAGCATGGTGGCCTGGCCCTGCGCATCCACGCCCAGGTTGAATACCTGGTTGGCGCGCATGCCCGGACCGAACACGAAGCCGATGGCCGGCAGACGCTCGTAGGACAGCTCCGCCTGCAGCGATTCATGGCTGGCCGCGCGCAGCGCAGCCAGGTCCAGCTGCGGCGCCGGCTCCGGCGGCGCGACCAGGGCGCGGCCCTGGCAATGCACGCGCTCTTCGGCGGCCTCGCCGCTGTAGATCTCGAAATCGATCTCGCCGCCGCTGCCCGGGCGCAGGCGGATATGTACGTTTACGGGCTGGTCTTCCACCGTCACCGGCCGCGGCCAGACCACATTCTTCAGGCGGATGCGCGCGGTGCCGCCCTCGCCGCCCGCGGCGGCGCCCAGCGCCTGCTCCACGGCGGCGCGGGCCAGTTCCAGATAGGCCACGCCGGGCAGCACGCGCTTGCCGTGGATCTGGTGATCGCGCAGGAAGAATTCGCTGCCGTCGAAGGTCGAGGAATAGCGCTGTTCGTGCAGGTCCGAAGTGTTGCGCTGGACCAGCGGATGCAGCATGGCGACACCGGCGCCGGCCTGGGCCGGCAGCGCCAGCACATGCGGCTCGGGCAGGAACGGGTAGGTCGGCAGGCTGACGCGCTGGGGCCGGGCCGTGCCTGCATACAGGCGCCGCCAGTCGATCTCCAGCCCGCGCACCCAGGCCTTGCCCAGCTTGCTGAGCTTGCGCCCGCTGATCCAGCGTTCGACCAGGCTGGCCGAATCCTCATCTTCGAGCAGGCTTTCGCTGCCGCCCGCCTCGCCGGCGATGCAGCCGGCGATGCCGCGCTCGCCGCGTGCGAACGCGCCAAGCTTGGCGACGAGTTCGGCCAGGTCCGCCGCGACGAACACGGCGCGCGCCGGCATCGCCTCGCGGCCGACCTGGAAGGTATAGGCCACATCGGCCAGGGCAAGACCGGACTGGGGCAGGAAATCCGCCAGACGCTGGGCATAGACCTGCAGGCGCTCGGCCGTGCGCGCCGACAGCGGCAGCAGGAACGGCGCCGGCAGCGCGGCCGTGGCCGCGCGCAGCGGCGCTTCTTCCAGGATGGCGTGGGCGTTGGTGCCGCCGATGCCGAACGAACTCAGGCCGGCGCGGCGCGGCAGCGTGCCGCGCGGCCAGTCGCGGCCGTGCTGCAGCACGTAGAACGGCGAGGCGGCCAGGTCGAATTTGCGGTTGGGCGTGGTGTAGTGCAGCGTCGGCACGAGCGCGCCGCGGTCCAGGCTCAGCGCGAGCTTGATGCAGCCGGCCAGGCCGGCGGCGGTATCCAGATGGCCGATGTTGCTCTTGACCGAACCCAGGCCGCAGTAGCCGACCGCCGCCGTTTCGCGCCGGTAGACCTCGCCCAGCGCGCTCAGCTCGATGGGATCGCCCAGCTCGGTGCCGGTGCCGTGGGCCTCGACGCAGGCAATGGATTCGGCCGGCACGCCGGCCTGGCGCAGCGCCTTGGCGATGACCTCGGCCTGGCCTTCGGCGCTGGGCGCGTAGAAGCCGACCTTGTCGGCGCCGTCGTTGTTCAGCGCAACGGCGCGCAGCAGGGCGTAGATGTGATCGCCGTCGGCCACCGCGTCGGCGGCGCGCTTGAGCAGGATCACCGCGACACCCTCGCCCGCGACCATGCCGTCGGCGCTGTCGTCGAAGGTCTTGACGCGGCCGTCGCTGGAGAAATTCAGGCCCTTCTGGTGCAGGTAGCCCGCGCCCGGCCAGACCGGCAGCGAGGCGGCGCCGACCAGGGCCTGGCGGCATTCGCCCGATTGCAGGCTTTGCTGCGCGGCATACAGGCCGACCAGCGAGGACGAGCAGTTGGAATGCACGGCGAAGCTGGGCCCCTTCAGGCCGAGCCGGTGCGAAATGATTGTCGCGGCGCTGCCGCTCTGCGCCAGCACCCAGCTGACGTACTGCTCGCCGCCGCCCTGGGCCTGGGCCGAGGCCGAAGCCAGCGACTGGTAGCCGTTGTTGCCGACGGCGACGAACACGCTGGTATCGCGGATCTCGCCCGGCGTATAGCCCGCGTCCTCGACCGCGGCCCAGGCGTGCTGCAGCAGCAGGCGCAGCTGCGGATCCATCAGCTCCGCGTCGCGCGGGTTGACGCGGAAGAAGTCCGCGTCGAACAGCTCGCGTCCGGCGATGGCCGAGCGTACCGGCACGTAGCGCGGATGCGCGGCCAGCGCCGCCGGCACGCCGGCGGCGGCCAGCTCGTCGGCGCCGAGGCGGCGCATGCCGGATTCGCCGGCCAGCAGCTGGCGCCAGAACGCATGATGATCGGCCGCGCCGGGCACTTGGCAGGACATGCCGACGATGGCGAGGCTGTCGCGGCAGTCCGCGGCCAGCGGCGTCGCCGCTGCAACCGACGCCGGCACCGCCTGGGCCGTTGCCGCCGATTCGCCCGCCGCGGCGGGCGCAACCGCCGCCAGATGCGCCGCGATGCGCCGCAGCGTGCTGAAGCGGAACACGTCGGTGACGCTGAATTCGGTGCCGAACTCCGCCGCGATGCGGTCGGCCACGGTCACGGCCAGGACCGAATCGCCGCCGATCTCGAAGAAACCGTCGTCCGGGCGGATCGACGGATTGTCCAGCGCGCGCTGCCAGATCAGGCCCAGGCGCTGCTCGATCTCGGCGCGGCTGGCCGTCGTGCTTTCAACCGGCGCGGCCGCGGGCGCCGCGCTGTCGCCAAGGCTGGCGACGCGCTTGCGGTCGACCTTGCCGTTCGGAGTCAGCGGCAGTGCATCCAGCAGCACGAAGCGCGCCGGGATCATGTAATCAGGCAGGTGCTGGCGCAGCAGCGGGCGCAGTTCCCGCGCCAGGCTGTCGCGCAGCGCGGCGTGCTGGCCCGGCACCGGCGGCTGTGCCGGCACGCAGAAGGCGGTGAGCTGGCGGTGGCCGTCGTGTTCGGTGATGCCGACCACGCACTGGGCGATGCGCGCGTCCTCGGCCAGGCGCGCCTCGATCTCGCCGAGTTCGATGCGGTAGCCGCGCAGCTTGACCTGGGCGTCGATGCGGCCCAGGCATTCGATGCCGCCGTCCTCGCGCCGGCGCGCCAGGTCGCCGGTGCGGTACAGCCGCACGCCGCCGCAGGACTCGGCCGCGGCGAAGCGCTGCGCGCTCATCTCCGGCAGGTTCCAGTAGCCGCGCGCCAGGCCGTCGCCGGCGATGCCCAGCTCGCCCGGCACGCCGACCGGCGCCGGCTGGCCGGCGGCATCGAGGATGAAGATGGCGGTATTGGCGATCGGCTCGCCGATCGCGTTGGCGTCGTTGGGCAGAATGCGGCAGACGGTCGACCAGATCGTGGTCTCGGTCGGGCCGTACAGGTTCCAGGCTTCGCTGCCGCTGGCGACGAAGGCGTCGCGCAGCGGCTCGGGCAGCGCTTCGCCGCCGCACAGCAGTTTCATGCGTTCGGGATTGGTCCAGCCGGCCTGGAACAGCAGCGCCCAGGTCGTGGGCGTGGCCTGCATGATGGTCGGCCGCACCTGGGCCAGCGCGCGCAGCAGGCGGCGCGGATCCTGCGCATCGCCGGCCGTGCTGATATGGCAGTGGGCGCCGCTGATCAGCGGCAGGTACAGCTCCAGCCCGGCGATGTCGAAACTGAACGTGGTGACTGCGTACAGGCGGTCGGTGCGGGTTATGCCCGGCTCGCGCTGCATGGACAGCAGGAAATTCGCCAGCGCCTGCTGGCCGATCATCACGCCCTTGGGATTGCCGGTGCTGCCCGAGGTGTACATCACGTAGGCGAGCTGGCCCGGGTCTATCGCCGGCAGCGCCGCTGCGCTGCCGGCCAGCGGTGCCAGCTGGTCCAGCGCGACGATGTCCACGCCGGGTGCGGCGATGGCCTGCGCGGTCGCTTCAAGCGCGGACTGGGTCAGCAGCAGGCGCATGCCGCTGTCGGCGACCATGTAGCGCAGGCGTTCGGCGGGATAGTCCGGATCCAGCGGCACATAGGCCGCGCCGGCCTTCTGTATGCCGAGCAGGCCGACGATGAGATCCAGCGAGCGCTGCACGCAGAGGCCGACGCGGTCCTCGTGCGCGACGCCGCGCGCGAGCAGGTGCGCGGCCAGCGCACTGGCGCGGCGCTGCAGCTCGCGGTAGCTCAGCGCTTCATCGCCGAAGCTGACGGCGACCGCTTCCGGCGTGCGCGCGGCCTGGGCATCGAACAGGCCTGGCAGGCTGTGGCCGAGGAAGGCAGGTTCGTCCTTGGCGTTCCAGCGCCGCAGTTGTTCCTGCTCCTGCGCATCGAGCAGGCCGTGCGCCTGCAGCGGCTGCTGCGGCGCGGCCAGCACCTGCTGCAGCAGCTGCGCGTAGTGGCCGAGCATGCGCTGCATGCGCGCCGGGCCGAACACGGCGGCGTCGTATTTCAGGTGCAGCTCGAAGCCGTCGGCCTGCTCCACCACTTCAAGCACCAGCTCGTACTCGCCTTCCTGGCGCAGGCCCGACAGCGCCTGCAGACCCAGCGCGCCCGGCTCGGCCGGCGCAGCGCCGGGGTTCACCACCGCGGCGTTCTGGAATTCGTAGGCGACCTGGAACAGCGGCGAACGCTGCCCGGCCGCCAGTGCGCCCGCGTCCTTGACGACACGGGCGAACGGATAGGCGGCGTGGTCCAGCGCATCGGCCAGGGTGAGTTGCAGGCCGCTGACGAAATCACCGAAGGCCTGCGCCGGATCCACCGCGCTGCGCAGCGGCAGCATGTTGACGAAGTAGCCGATCACGCGCTCGAAGCGCGGCTGCGGCCGGCCCGCGCTGGGCATGCCGACGATCAGGTCGCGCTGGCCGCTGTAGCGGAACAGCAGCCATTTGTAGACACCGAGCAGCAGCACGGCGCTGCTGACGCCGGCCGCCGCGGCGGCCTGGCGTACCTGGGCGGCCAGCGCCGCCGGCAGGCGGCGGCTGACGCTGCGCGCATCGACCTTGGCGGTGGCGCTGCGGGTGCGGTCTGCCGGCAGCTCCAGCACCGGCAGGGGCCCGGCCAGCTGGCGGCGCCAGTAGTCCCGGTGCTGCGGCGCGCCATCGGCCAGCAGCTGGCGCTCCCATTCGACAAAATCGCGGTAGCTCGGGCCGGCAGCCAGCGCCAGCGGCGTCTCGCCGCGCGCCAGCTCGGCATAGTTCTGCAGCACCGATGCAAGCAGCAGCGGCACGGAACTGCCGTCGAACACGATGTGGTGGACCACGAACAGGGCCACCGCCGCGGCGCCGCGGCGCACCACGTGTACGCGCAGCAGCGGTCCTTCGGTCAGCGAGAACGGCGCGCGCGCCTTGTCCTTGAGCACCGCCAGCACGGCCGCGTCATCGGCGCCGCCGAGATCCTCGCTGCTGAACGCGAGCGGCTGCTGCGCCAGGCGCTGCGCCGGCACGCCGTCGGTGACTTCGATCACCGCGCGCAGCATGGGATGCTGCTCCAGCAGCAGCTCGCAGGCCTGGCGGAACAGGTCCAGGTCCAGGCCGGCGTCGAACTGGAAGCACAGCGGCAGGTTGTAGGCGCTGTCGTCGGCCGCCATGCGGTTGAGTACCCACAGTCCCTTCTGCCCTTCGGACAACGGCGACGGCGTCGCGGCATCGCGCAACTGGCGCAGGTGTTCCTGCAGCTCCTGCGTCGACAGCCGGCCGGCCTTGTAGGCAGTGAGTATCTGGTTGGGTGTCATGGCAGATTCCTGGGACCAACACCGTGCAGCCGCGGCGCCGGCAGGCGCTGCGCAAGTCCAGTCACGGATGACGCCGGCATGATTCGCGCACGGCGGCGCGGCAAGCGGCACGCAAGCACTACGGGCCCGGCACGGCGGCCAGGCCCGGGGGGGCAGTTCGGGGCACGCGGATCAGCGTGGGCGGGGGCAATGCCGGGCACGGGCTGTCTCCTATCCGCCGGCGCAGGGCCGTACGGCAGCCGGCGCCCGGCCTGCGGCCATGGCGTTGCCGGCCAGCACCTGAAGACGGCGGCGCGCGTTGCTTGGCATAGGCTGCATCGCCTCCTGGCAGTCTGTTGCCCTCGCCGGCCACGGCAAAGGGCCTGGCTGCCACCAGCGCGCGTCCGGCGGCCCGCCCCCATCGACGGGACGCCCGGCCACGGCACCACCGCGCAATCTAGCCAATTGCACAGTGGAATACCGTTGCTGTCCTCGCCCCTTCCCCATTGTTATAACAATAACCAAATCATTGTTCCAAACCAATGAAGCTCCAGCTGTTTTTCTTGCCTGTCCACGATGCCGGCGGGCTCAGGAACGGGCCTGGTCCGCCGCCAGGCGGGCCAGCAGTGCGCTGAGGTCGTCCAGCCCGGCCTCGCCCTGCTCCAGCTGTTCCAGGGCGGCGATCACGGCCGGATCGCAGTAGTCGCCTTCCGCCGCCGCGGCGGCTGGCGCCGCCGGATTGGCTTCGGCCTCCGCCGCCGTGCCGGCCGGCGCCGCGCGCAGGGCCGCCTCGACCAGGCCGGCCAGACCTTCCAGGTTCATGTTCTCCACGATCTGGCGCATCAGCAGGCTGACTCCGAACGCCTGCTCCAGGCCGCGCTGCAGCGCCACCAGGGTGTAGGAGTCGGCGCCGTAGTAGCGGAAGGTTTCGCGGGGCCGGATCACGCCGGGGTCGACGTTGAGCTGCTCGGCCAGGATGCGCCGGATGCAGTCACGCACGCTTTCGCCGGGCCGCGCCTGCACCGGCACGCTCGCCGGCGGCGACATCGGCGCCAGCGTTCCCGGCGCCCGCGGCCGCGGCGGCGGCAGTTCCAGGCGCGGGAACGGATACGTCGGCAGATGCAGCCGGCGCAGGTCGCGGCCGGCCTGCAGCGGGGCCCAGTCAACCTGGGCACCCTGCGCCCACAGCTGCGCCAGCGCCGCCTGGTCGCGCGCGGCCAGCGCCGCCTGCACCGCGGCGCTGTTGCGCGTACCGCGGCGCGATTCGGCCACACCCTGGTAGCTGGGTACCGCCGACGGCGCCGCGGCGAGGAAATCGCGCAGCCCCAGCTGCAGCTCGGCCGCACTGGCGACGATCAGGGCCAGGCGGTGTTCCAGCGCGACGCGGCCGCGCTGCAAGGTGTAGGCGATATCGGCCAGGGCCGGCGTGCCGTCCTCGATCTGCTGCACGAACGCGAGCAGGCGGCGGGCGACCTCGGCCAGGCGCTCGGCGCTGCGCGCCGACAGCAGCACGATCTCCGGCTGCACCGACAGCGTGCGTTCGCTCGCCGGGGCCAGGTATTCCTCCACCAGCAGGTGGCCGTTGACGCCGGTATAGCCGTAGCTGTTGATCGCCGCCCGGCGCGGCAGCGGCCGGCCGGCCGCATCGCGCAGCGGCGTCCACGGCCGGTTGTCGGCGCCGAGCACGAAACGGCTGCCCTTCAGCTCGATTTCCTGGTTGACCTGGCCGAAGCGCGGAATTCCCGGGATCACGCGGTGGCGCAGCGCCAGCAGCACCTTGGCCAGCGAGGCCAGGCCGGAGGCGATCTCGCAATGGCCTATGGACGATTTCAGGCTGCTGAGCTGCACCGGCGCGGCATCGGCCGGCGCCTGTTCGCCGTAGACGGCGATCAATGCATTGGCCTCGATCGCATCGCTGAGCATGGACGCGGTGCCATGGGCCTCGACATAGCTCACGCTGTCCGGGCCGAAGCCCGAGGCGCGGAAAGCCTGCTGCATCGCGGTCTTCATGCCCAGCGTCGTCGGCGTGCTCAGCGACATGCTGCCGCCGCCATGCAGCACCGCGGTGCCGCGGATCACGCCGTAGATCAGGTCGTTGTCGGCGATGGCCTGGGCCAGCGGCCGCAGCACGACCGCGCCGGCGCCTTCGCTGCGCACATAGCCGTTCGCATCGGCCTGGAACGGCCGCGGCACGCCGTCGACGCTGAGGAAGCCGGTCTCGTCGATGCCGTCGTAGCTGGCCGGCGACAGCAGATGCACCGCCGCGACCAGGGCCTGCTCGCATTCGCCGCTGCGTATTGCCTGTGCCGCGCGGTGCAGCGCGACCGCGACCGAGGCACAGCCCGACTCGCAGTATTCGCTGGGGCCGCGCAGGTCCAGCGCATAGGAAATGCGGTTGGGCAGCATGGACGGCACCAGGGCGGCCATGTTGGCTTCGCTGGCGTCATCCGGGCCTATCGCGAGGAATACGCCGGTGGGCCGGGCGGCGAGCTGGGCCGGCGTGATCGCGGCATCTTCCAGCGCCTCCCAGATCTGGGTCAGCAGCAGGCGCTGCTGCGCCGGCAATTGCTGCGCATCCTTGGGCGAGATGCCGAAGAACAGCGGATCGAACTCGCTGATGCCGTCGATGAACGCGCCCCAGCGCGCCGCGGTGCGCTCCGGATCGGCGCCGCTGCCGAGGAAATCGCGCCAGGCCCAGCGCGTGGCCGGCACTTCCTCGATGCAATTGCGGCCGCTTTCGATGTTGCGCCAGAACGCCTCGCTGTTGCGCGCCTTGGGGAAGCGCACGCTGAGGCCGACCACGGCGATGCCCTCGGCGACGCCCTGGCGTGCCGCAACCGGCGCCGCGGCGGACGCGGCCAGCGGCGGCAGCGCAATGGTCCGCGGCGCGGCCGGCGTGACCGGCACTGCGGCCGGCGCGGCGGCCGCAGCCTCGTCGCCGCCGAAGTGGCGCTCGATGCGTTCGCGCACCTCGGGCTGGTCGACGAAGGTTTTCTGGTGCATGGCCAGTTCCTTGCGCACTGTATCGGCGAGCTGGCTGCGCAGGCCCTCGGCCATATGGCGCTTGAGCTGCATCAGCGCCTCGCGCGGCGAGTTGGCCAGGTCCCTGGCCAGCGCGATCGCGTAGGCCATCACCTCGGTGCGCGGCACCACCGGACAGCTGACGCCCTTCTCCGCCAGCTCGGAACCGCGGTAGCGCTTGCCGGTGAACAGCAGCTCCTGGGCCACGTTGGGACCGAAGCGGTGCGGCAGGATCAGGGTCGATCCCACCCCCGGCGTGAAGCCGAACATCATGAAATTGGTGGAGTAATAGCTGTCGCGGCTGAGCACCGGGAAATCGCAGGCCATGCCCATGACCCAGCCCGCGCCTATGCCATGCCCCTGCATCGCGGCGATGACCGGCAGCTTGCAGTCGATGGGCAGGCGGTAGAAGTCGGTCTGGTCGTAGGTGAACTCCCCTTCCTGGATCGCGACCAGGCCCTGGCGCGTGCCGCCGGTGGCGAAATAGCTGTCATAGCCGGTCAGGATCACGACCTTGAAGTGGCTGTCGGCGTCGATCGCCGCGAACGCCTGTTGCAGGCCGGCGACGACCTCAGCGGTGCTGCCGTTCTTGCTTTCGCGGTCCTGCATGCGGATCTGGGCGACGTAGGGCGCGATCTCGCTGAGTTCGACCACCGGCGCTTCATCGGCCGGCGCGGCAGCGGGCGCCGCCGCCGGCGGTGCCGCTGCGGCCGGTGCAGCGGAAGCAGCGGCCGGTGCAGGCACGGCCGCGCGCGGCGCCGCGTTCAGACGCTCCGCGAGGAAGTCGGCAAATTGCTGCAGGGTCGGATGGTCGTACAGCTTGGTCGCCGCGATTTCCAGGCCGAATTGCTGGTTGACCAGGCCTATCCACTCGACCACGGTCACCGATTCCAGGCCGATGTCGCTGAACTTCTCGCTGGGATCGAAGCTGTCATGCACCAGGCCGAGCACGCGGCAGAGCGCGGCGGTGAGCTGCGGCATCAGCTGCGCGGCCGTGACCGGACCGGCAAACACGGCAGCGGCTTCCAGCGCGGGAACGGCCGGCGCCGCTGCTTGTGCCGGTGCCGCCGCCGTGCGGACCGGCGCCGCCACAGCTGCCGCTACCGCGGCGGGATTGCTGCGAGGCGCCGCCGCTACGGACGGCGCCGCAGCCGCCGCCACCGGTACTGGCGACACGGCAGCCAGCACCGGCGCGGCGGGCTGCATTGCCGCGACTGGCGCCATGGCACCAAGCTGGCCGTGCAGATGGGCGGCGAAGTCTTCCAGCGTCGGATGGTCGTAGACCTTGGTGGCCTTGATGTCGGTGCCGAACTCGACGTTGACCAGGCGGATCCATTCGCTGGCCGCAATCGAATCCAGGCCCACATCGCTGAACTTCTCCGCCACGCCGATCAGGTCCGCCGGCAGCGCGAGCACGCGGCTGAGGCTGTCCTGCAGACGCGGCAGCAGCGCATCCACGGCCGGGACTGACGCGGCTGCGGCAGCGCTGCCGGCAGCCGGTACAACTGGCGCCGCCGCTGCTGCGGCCGATGCGACGGACGGCGCAACGGCCGCTACCGGCACCGTCCTCGTCGTCGCCGCAGCACCCGCCGCGGGTGCTGCAGCCAGCTGGGTTTGCAGATACGCCGCGAAATCCTCCAGCGTCGGATGGTCGTAGACCTTGGTGGCTTTCACGTCGACGCCGAACTCGATGTTGACCAGCCGTATCCACTCGCTCGCCGCAATCGAATCCAGACCCACATCGCTGAACTTGTCGGCCACGCCGATCAGATCGACCGGCAGCGCCAGCACGCGGCTGAGGCTGTCCTGCAGGCGCGGCAGCACTGCGTCCAGGGACGCTGCGGCGGTGATTGCGGCATGGCCACCGGCCACCGGTGCTGCCGAAGGCGCGGCAACCCAGGCCGGCACAGCCGGCGCTACAGACGGCGCAGCCGGAACCGGCGTTGCCGTCGTCATCGCCGCAGCACCCGCCGCAGGGGCTGCCGCAGCCAGCTGGGTTTGCAGATACGCGGCGAAATCCTCCAGCGTCGGATGGTCGTAGACCTTGGTCGCTTTCACGTCGACGCCGAACTCGGCGTTGACCAGCCGCACCCACTCGCTGGCCGCGATGGAATCCAGGCCCACATCGCTGAACTTTTCGCCCGTGCCGATCTGGTCCTCGCCCAGGCCGAGCACGCGGCTCAGGCTGGCGAGCAGACGCGGCAGCAGCTCGGCCACCGCCGGGACTGCTGCCACCGCGGGATAACCGCCAGCCACGGGTGCCGACGATGCTGCGGCAATCGTCGCCACCGCAACGGCCGCAGTGGCGGCGGACGGCGCGACAGCCGCAACCGGCACTGCCGCCGTCAGCTGGGTTTGCAGATACGCGGCGAAATCCTCCAGCGTCGGATGGTCGTAGACCTTGGTCGCTTTCACCTCGACGCCGAATTCGGCGTTGACCAGCCGCACCCACTCGCTGGCCGCGATGGAATCCAGGCCCACATCGCTGAACTTTTCGCCCGTGCCGATCTGGTCCTCGCCCAGGCCGAGCACGCGGCTCAGGCTGGCCAGCAGACGCGGCAGCAGTTCGGCCACCGCCGGGACTGCTGCCACCGCGGGATAACCGCCAGCCACGGGTGCCGACGATGCTGCGGCAATCGTGGCCACCGCAACGGCCGCAGTGGCGGCGGACGGCGCGACAGCTGCAACCGGCACTGCCGCCGGCATGGCCTCGCGCACAGCCGCAGCCAGCTGGGTCTGTAGATAAACCGCGAAATCCTCCAGCGTGGGATGGTCGTAGACCTTGGTCGCTTTCACCTCGATGCCGAATTCGGCGTTGACCAGCCGCACCCACTCGCTGGCCGCGATGGAATCCAGGCCGACATCGCTGAACTTTTCGCCCGTGCCGATCTGGTCCTCGCCCAGGCCGAGCACACGGCTCAGGCTGGCGAGCAGACGCGGCCGCAGCGCATCCACTGCCGGCGCGGCAGCCATCACCGTAGCGGCTGCCGCAACCGGCGCCGGCGTCCCTGCAGCAGCGCCGGCCGAAGGCACGACGGCATCAGCCGCGGGCACAACGGCGCCGAGCTGGCTTTGCAGATAGGCCGCGAAGTCCTCCAGCGTCGGATGGTCGTAGACCTTGGTCGCTTTCACCTCGACGCCGAACTCCGCATTGACCAGCCGCACCCACTCGCTGGCCGCGATGGAATCCAGGCCGACATCGCTGAACTTTTCCGCCACGTCGATGCTGGCCGCATCCAGTCCTAGCACGCGGGACAGGCTGCCGCGCAGGCGCAGCACAAGCGCTTCGCCGCTGCCCGCGGCGGCGCGCTGCGCGCCGGCCGGCGCAGTGGGCGGGACGGCTGACGCACGCGCGCCGGACGGCGCCACGGCAACCGCGGCCGGCGCGGCGCCGGCAACCAGCACAGGCGCGGAGACCTGGGCCGGTGCCGCCGTCGTTGCGGCAGCAGCAGCCTTGCGCGGTGCGGGCCGGCCGGTTTCCGGCTGTACGCCGCGACGCGCCATCTCGCCGGCGATGAACGCGGCCAGATCGGCCTCGCCCGCGCTGTCGCCGCCCGTGTCGCCGGCCGCCGCAGCGAACGGTGCGGCCGCGGACGCAACGGCGGCCGGCTGCGGCATTGCCGTCGCCGCGGCGGGCGCGGCGACGCGCACCGCCGGCGGCAAACGGCCCTGCAGCGGCGCCGTGCTCAGCGGATTCAAGGTTACGCGCGCGGCCGGCGCGCCGGCATCCGCCGGGGCCGCCGCCGCAGCGGCAGGCCCCAGCGCAATGCCGCGCGGCTTGGCGCGCGCCTCGCCCGCGGCAACCGCAGCGGTAGCGGGCTGGCCGCCAGTGGACGCGGCAGCACCGGCAACCGGCGCTGCGGGCGCAGCGGACATCGCCGGCGCCGCGGCCGGTACAGGCACGCGAGGCGCCGCGGCCGGCACGGGCACTGCTGTCACGGACACCGCCGGCGCCGGTCCCGGCGCAGACGCGGCAGCACCTGCCGCGACAGCCGCCGGCGCCATATCCACGACCGGCGCCGCCGCTGGCGCGGCCGCAGCGGCCGCCGCCGGCACCGCCCTGCCCGCCGGCGGTACCGTCGGCAGCACCCAGTAGCGGGTGCGGGCAAATGCATAGCTGGGCAGGCTGATGCGGCGCGGCAGTACAGCGCCGTGCCAACGGGCCCAGGCCACCTCGGCGCCGTGCACCCAGGCGTTCAGCAGGGCCTGGCTGTCGCGGGCGGCCAGTGCGGCCTCCACGCCGGCGGCGGATTCGCCGGCCAGGCTGTCCTTGCTGCGGCGCACGCGCGCGCTGAGCACGCCGTCGGCGGCGCCGTCGCGCGCAAAGGCCTGCAATGTGTCGCACAGTGCGGCCAGCGAGGCCGCGACGAACGCCAGGCGCTCGTCCATCGCATCGCGGCCCACCTGCAAGGTGTAGGCGATATCCGCCAGGTCGGCCTCGTCGTAGCGGCCGGCGGCCAGGGCCGCGGCCAGGGTTTGCGCCTGGGCGCGCAGCCGCTCGGCATTCTTCGCCGACAGCACGACCAGCACCGGCTCGCTGCCGCGCGGCGTGGGCGCCGCCGCCGGGTATTCCTCCAGCACCACGTGCGCATTGGCCCCGCCGAAGCCGAACGAGCTGACGCCGCCGCGGCGCGGCAGCG
This sequence comes from Tahibacter harae, assembly GCF_024437735.1. Classification (GTDB taxonomy): domain Bacteria; phylum Pseudomonadota; class Gammaproteobacteria; order Xanthomonadales; family Rhodanobacteraceae; genus Tahibacter; species Tahibacter harae. The sequence continues at coordinate 15,194 of NZ_JANFQO010000036.1, forward strand.
GGTTGCCGGCGGCGTCGCGCGGTGCCGGCCAGTCGCGCCGGCTGCGCACCACGTCGAACGGGCTGCCGGCGAAATCGATGTACGGATTCAGGCGCTCGCAATGCAGCGAACGCACCAGGGTGCGGTGCTTGAGCTGCAGCAGCAGCTTGATGACGCCAGCGACGCCGGCCGCGAGTTCCAGGTGGCCGATATTGCTCTTCACCGTGCCCAGGGCGGTCTGGCCCGGCTGCGGCGCCGCCCCCGGCGTTTCCGCATACAGCGCGGCGAACGCCGCCTTGAGCGCGTTCACCTCCACCGGGTCGCCGAGTTCCGTGCCGGTGCCGTGCGCTTCGATATAGCCGACCGTGCGCGGGTCTATCCCGGCGCGGCGGTAGGCGCTCTTGAGCAGTTCGGCCTGGGCCTTGGGATTGGGCGCGGTCAGCGAATTGGCGCGGCCGCCGTGATTTTCCGCCGCGGCCAGGATCACGCCGCGGATCGGATCGCGGTCGGCCTCGGCGGCCGAGCGCTTCTTCAGCAGCAGCATTCCCACCCCTTCGCCGCGCACATAGCCGTCGGCCTTGTCGGAGAAGGTCTTGCAGCGGCCGTCGCCGCTGAGCATGCCGGCCTTGCTGAAGCTGATGTGCAGGGTCGGCGTGATGATGGTCTGCACGCCGCCGGCCAGGGCCAGGTCGCAGCTGCCGCTCTGGATCGCCAGCACGGCGCGGTGGATCGCGACCAGCGAGGACGAACAGGCCGTCTCCACCGGCTCGCTGGGACCGTGCAGGTTAAGGAAGAAGCTGGTGCGGTTGGGACCGACCGAAGGCACCGAACCCGTGGAGGAATAGCCTTCGATGCCCGCCTGGGCATAGGCCGACAGCGAGCTGTAGCCGCTGTCCGCGGTGCCGACGAAGATGCCGGTCTGGCTGCCGGACAGCTGCGACGGCGCATAGCCGGCATCCTCGATCGCGGCCCAGGCGAACTGCATCAGCAGGCGCTGCTGCGGATCCATCAGCACGGCTTCGCGCGGCGAGATGCCGAAGAACAGCGGGTCGAATTCGTCGACACCGCTGATGAAGCCGCCCCAGCGCGAGTTCGTCTTGTTCGCTTCGCGGGTCGGATCGCCGTCGAACGCGCGCCAGTCCCAGCGCGACGGCGGGATTTCCTCGATGCAGTCGCGGCCCTGGACCAGGTTGTCCCAGAACGCGGCAAGATCGTCCGCCTGCGGGAAGCGGCCGCTCATGCCGATCACGACGATCGGATCGGCCGCGGCGGGCGCGGATGCAACCGGCGCCGGCGCACTGGCGACGGCCGGCGCAGCGCGGCGGCGGCCGGCCTGGCGCGCTGTCGCGAAGGGGGCCGGCTCGGCCGCAAACGTTTCCAGCGCAGGCAGCGGCGTCGTATCGGCGAGCGCCGGCGTCGCCCCGGCGGCCGCTGCCGCCCCCGCGACCAGGTGTGCAAACCGCGCCGCGCTGGTACCGGCCAGGTGGCCGGCAAGACCGCGCACGGTCGGGTATTCAAAGAACACGGTCGGCATCAGCGCCAGTTCAAAGCGGGCGTTGAGGCGGTTGGCCAGTCCGGTCAGGTTGATCGAATCGAAGCCGTACTCGCTCAGTTCCGCATCGACGTCCAGGTCGCTGCGCTTGACCTTGAGCATCTGCGAGATTTCCTGCAGCAGCTCGTCGGCGACGGCAGCGGCCAGCGCCGCCGCGTCTACCGTCCCGGCCGCGGGCGCACTGGCCGTGGCCGGCGCCGGTGCAGCCGCCTGCGGCGGCAGCTCGGCGGTCAGGCCCTGGCGCACCCGGCCCAGCGTGCCGTACAGCACCAGCACCTGTTCCGCCGTACCGGCCAGGGCGCGGTAGAACGCCTCCAGGCCGCGGGCGCGGTCCAGCGCCTGCAGGCCGAAGCGGCTGCGCAGCAGAGTCTGGGTCGCCTCGTCGATGACCATGCCGCCGTCGGCCCAGAGCGGCCAGTTGACCGAAAGACTGCGGCCCTGGCGCGTGCCCGCCGCCACCTGCGCCGCGCGTTCGCGCGCGAACGTGTCCATGAAGGCGTTCGCTGCGGCGTAGTCGGCCTGGCCGGCATTGCCCAGCGCGCCGGCGACCGAGGAAAACAGCACGAACAGGTCCAGCGGCTGGTGCCGCGTGGCGGCGTCGAGGTTGACCAGGCCCTGCACCTTGGGCGCGAACACCGCGTCCAGTTCCTGCCGCGTCTTGCGCACCAGATAGTTGTCCTGCACCACGCCGGCGATATGCAGCACGCCGTGCACGGCGCCGTGCGCTTGTACGGTGGCGGCGACCAGCGCCTCCACCGCGGCGGCGTCGGCCAGGTCGACGCGGCGATAGTCGACCGACGCCGCGAGCGTGCGCAGTTCGTCCAGCGCGCGGCGCTGCGCATCGCCCAGCTCGGAGCGGCCGGCCAGTACCAGATGCACGCCTTCGGCGCGGCTGGCGATCTCCCGCGCCAGCAGCAGGCCCAGCCCGCCGGCACCGCCGCTGAGCAGGTAGACGCCGCCGGTCTTCCACGGCAGGCCGGCGGCCGCGGCATCGGCCGCGGCTTCCCAGCCGCGCCACTGCCAGGCGCCGTCGCGATGACGCAGTTCGGCCGCACCGGCCGGGCTCTGCGCCAGCTGCCGGGCCAGCTCGGCGGGTTCGCCGGGGGCCAGCTGGATCAGCTGGCCGGCCAGGTGCGCATGCTCCATCTGGGCCGTTTTCAGCATCGCAGCGAGGCCGGCGAAATGCGCCTGGCCGGCGGGTACCACGACCTGCAGCACGGTCACGCCCTGGCCGCGTTCCGCGGCCAGTTCGCGCAGCAGCTCCAGCAGCGCGGCGGCGGCCGCGGTGTAATCCGCGGCCAGGTCGCCGCCGGGTTGCAGCACCAGGCAGCGGGTATCGGCCAGCGCCGCACGCAGCGCCGCCGCCATGCCTGCCTCCCAGCCGCACAGCAGTACGACGCGGCGGTCCGCCGGGCCGGCCGCCGCGGGCAGCGCGCGCCAGCGCGGCTGCAACAGCAGCAGTTCCGCCGCGGCCTCTGCCACGGCCACGCGCGAGGAAAAGCCGCGCAGGCGCAGGCAGAGCTGCCCGTCCGGCGCGCAGATGTCGAAATCCAGCCGTCGCAGGCGCGCATCGGCCACAGCAGCCTCGCGCAGGTGCACCCGCAGCTGCGCCGGCAGCGGCGCAAGCACCTCCACCGATTCCAGCGCGAACGGCAGGCTGGCCTGCGGCGTCGCGCCGTCGCGCGCCGCGGCCAGTTCCAGGCCCACGGCCGCCTGCAGGCAGCTGTCGAGCAGGCTGGGATGCAGCACGAAACGCCCTGCCCCCGCAGCGACGCTGTCGGGCAGCGCGACGTCGGCCAGCGCCTCGCCATTGCCCACGGCGACGCGCTGCAGTCCGCGCAGGGCCGGGCCGAATGCAATACCGGCCGCGCCGAAGGAGGCGTAGCAGGCCGCCGCGTCGAACACCGTGCCGCAGCGCGCGGCCACGGCGGCCAGGTCCAGCGGCGCCGCCGATGCCGCCGGCACGGCCTGGGCCAGGCCCTGGGCATGCAGTACCGCGGCGCCGCCCGCAGCCTGGCTGTAGATCGCGAAGCTCACCGCGTCGTCGGTCGCTTCCACGTCCACTTCCACCGCGACCGGCGCATCGTCCACCGCCAGCGGCCGCGACCAGACGACGTTCTTCAGCACGAGGCTGGCCGCCGCACCGGTATCGTCCGGGCCCAGCGCATCGGCTACGGCCGCGCGGGCCATTTCCAGGCAGGCCACGCCGGGCAGCAGGCGGCGGCCCTGGATCACGTGGTCGCGCAGGAAGAATTCCTCGCCGCTGAAGCGCGCGCTGTAGCGCTGCCCGGCCAGGGTGGAAGCATTGCTGTGCAGCAGCGGATGCAGCTGCGGCGCGGACGCGGCCGGCGCCGCAACCGCCGCCGCGGGCGAGGGTTCTATCCAGATCCGCTCGCGCGCAAACGGATAGCCCGGCAGGCTGACCGGCAGCGGCCGGGCCGCGCCGAACAGGCGTGCCCAGTCCAGCGCATAGCCCTGGCAATAGACGTCCGCCAGGGCGCCGAGCAGTTCGTGATAGGCCTCCCCGTCGCCGGCCAGGCCGGCGGCCTTGCCGAGCAGGTCCTCGGCGTAGTGCGCCAGCGCCTTCTGCGCGGCGAATTCGCGCGCGACCTTGCCGCGGAACAGGTTCGGCGTAGGCGCCGCGCCGTTGAAGCGGCGCAGCAGTTCCTGCGCGTGTTCGGCGTCGCTGGCGACCAGCGCCGCGCGGTGGGCGAAATGCTGGCGGCCGCAGAGCAGCGTATAGCTGACAGCAGCCATGCCGGACGCATCCCAGCTGCGCCCGGCCAGGGCCTGGGCCAGGTCCGCCGCGCGCTGCTGCAGCGCCGTTTCGGTCCGCGCCGAAAGCACCAGCAGCACCGGCGCGGGCGCCGCGGCCGGTACGGCCGGCGCGGTGTATTCGCGCACGATCATGTGCACATTGGTACCGCTCATGCCGAACGCGCTGACCGCGCCGCGGCGCGGGCCGCCATGGCCCGGCGGCCAGTCGCGCAGGGACTGGTTGACGAAGAACGGGCTGCGCGCCCATTCGATGTAGTCGCTGGCCTGATCGGCGTGCAGGCTGGCCGGGATCTGCGCGTGGCGCAGCGCCTGTACCAGGCTGACCAGGTTGACCAGGCCCGAGGCGGCGAAGCTGTGGCCGAGGTTGGACTTGGTCGAGGTAATGGCGCAGTAGCCGGTGTCGCTGCCGCCGTCCTTGAACGCATCGTTGAGTGCGTTGATCTCGATGGGATCACCCAGGCGCGTGCCGGTGCCGTGGGTGACCACGTACTGCACCGAGCGCGCGGCGATGCCGTAGCGCCGATGGATGCCGCGGATCAGTTCGGTCTGGGCCACGCCGCTGGGCGCGGTGATGCCGTTGGTCTTGCCGTCGTAATTCAGGCCGCTGGCCTCGATCACCGCGTAGATGCGGTTGCCGTCGGCCTGGGCCCTGGACAGGCGCTTGAACACCAGCGCGACCACCGCCTCGGCCGGCACCATGCCGTTGGCGCGGCGGTCGAAGGCGTAGCAGCGGCCGTCCGGCGACAACATGCCGGCCTGGCTCATGGCGATGTAGTTCTGCGGCGTCAGCATCAGGTTGACGCCGGCGGCGATGGCCGCATCGCATTCGTCGGCGCGCAGGCTGAGGCAGGCCTGGTGCGCGGCGACCAGGCCCGAGGAACAGGCCGTGTTGATCGCCATGGCCGGCCCGCGCAGGTTCAGCACATAGGCCAGGCGCGCGGCGAGTATGCCTTCGTGATTGGCGGTCAGCGTGCCGCGTTCGGCCACCAGGCCCTGGTAGTCGCCCTGCTCCACGCCGACGAAGATGCCGACGCGGTCCGCGCGCAGCGCCGGTGCGCCGTAGGCGGCGTCTTCCAGCGCCTTGTACGCCTCCTGCAGCAGCAGGCGCTGGCGCGGATCCATCAGCTCGGCCTCGCGCGGGGCGATTTCAAAGAACAGCGGATCGAACTCGGCCACGCCCGGCACCGCACCCAGCCAGCGGCCGGCAATGCCGGACGCGGCCGGGCCGCTGCCGGCGAAGCTGCGCCAGTCCCAGCGCTCGGCCGGAATTTCCTCGACCGCGTTGCGGCCGTCGCGCAGGATTTCCCACAACTCATCGACCGTGCGCGCCTGCGGGAAGCGCCCGCTCATGCCGATGACGGCGATCGCGTCGCCGGCTATCGCCGCGCCAGCCGTAGCGGCGTCGGCGTCGGCAGCGGCCGGCCGGCGCACCGCCGCGGTCCGCGCCGGACGCGCGGCGGTTGCCTTGGCCGCGGTGTCCTTGTCGCGATAGAACGCTTCGATCGCCGCGCCGTGCTCGCTCATGTACCAGTTCACCAGGCGCGCCTGGGTGGTATGGCTGAAGAACAGCGCCGGCGTGACCGGCACGCCGTAGTACTGGGTCAGGCGCTGGGCAAAGCCCATCAGGCTGATGGAGTCGAAGCCGATATCGGCCAGGTTCTCGTCCGGATCGAGCTTTTCCAGCGGCAGCAGCAACAGTTCGCTGATCTGCTCGCGCAGCTCGGCTTCCAGGCACTGGCGCGTGTTCAGGCCCTTGAGCGCGGCACGGCGCGGCTTGCCGCCGCTGCCCGACGCCGCCGCCGCCGGCGCCGCGGCCGGCCGTGCCGGCTCGCGCCACTCGCCATCGACCAGTTGCAGGCCGTCGCTGCGCGCGACGATCACCTGCTGGCCCAGCTTCAGCGCCGCCTGCGCCGGGAATTCCACCGGCGCATAACCTTCCTCGCCCAGCACGCGCTGCCAGGTTTCCGGCAGCACGCCGGGCGAACCGGGCACGCGCAGCTCGGCGTCCTCGAACAACCACCAGCCTTTCATCAGGCCGAAGGTGAGATGGGTGAACAGGTTGCCGCCGCCGGCCATCTCGTTGATGACCAGCACGCCGGCGGCGCCGAGCATGGCCTTGGCGCTGCGCAGGGTGTTGCGGATGTTGCTGGTGGCGTGGAGTACGTTGGTCGCGATCGCGAGATCGTAAGCGCCGATGTCCAGCCCCTGGCCGGACGGATCTTTCTCCACATTGAACAATTGGTAATTCAGGAACGGATTCGCCGCGCCGAAGGTGTTCTTGGCGTGGGACAGGAACGCGCGCGAGATGTCGGTATAGCAGTACTCGGCAATGTGCGCGTGATACGGCTGCAGCCGCGCCAGCACCATCGCGCTGGTGCCGCCGGTGCCGGCACCGATCTCCAGCAGGCGCAGCGGCTGCATGGGCACGCCGTTCGCGGCCGCCGTGGCCAGGCGTTCCTGCAGATAGGCCACGACCACGTCGGCGACCACTGCATTGAAATAATCCGCGCCGAGGTTGTCCTTGTAGACGCCCTCGACCTTGGTCATGGACGCGCCCTGGAACATGATGTCGGTGGACGGCAGCGTGCCTTTGAGGATCTCGGGCAGGTTGCGCAGCATCGCCTCGACCAACTGGGCCTGGGCGGCCAAATCGGCATCGGCGAACCAGACCGGCCGCGCCGCGTCCCACTCGGCCCAGGCCGCCGCGGGATCGATCGCGCGCGCGATGCGGAAGCCCTCGCCGTCGGCGGCGAGATAACCGTAGCGCACCAGGATGCGCGCGGTTTCCTCCAGCCAGCGGTGGTACAGCGCATCGACCTTGGGCAGTTCGGCATCGATGCGGATGGCCGCATCGGCGAACAGGCCGCTGCGCAGCACCTGGGCGAACAGCAGCTTGGCCAGGGCCTGCTCCATGTCGTGCGAGCGCCGGCCCAGGTCCTCGAACAGGTCCGCCGCCTGGGCGACCACGCCGGCACGTTCCTGCACCGCGGCATCCATGCGCTGGCGCAAGGCGCCGAAATCCAGCAGGCGGCGCAGGGCCGCCGCATCGGCGGCATTTGCGGCCGGCGCTGCGCTGTCGCCCGTCTCGCCGTCGTGGAGTGCTTCGGCTTCGGCGTAATCGGCATCGTCGCCGTCGGCCGTATCGGCGGCCGCGGCGGCCGCGGCCCGGCGCAGCGGTTTGCCGACGCTGGCCGGCAGCCAGTACGTCTCTCTCGCAAACGGATACGTCGGCAGCGCGACACGCCGCGGCGGCTGCGCGCCGTAGGCCTGGGCCCAGTCCAGCGCATAGCCCTGGCAATACAGTTCCGCCAGCCCCTGCAGCGCCTGCTGGCAGGCGGCCGCATCGCTCAGCGTGGGCAGGCGGCCCAGCAGTTCCTCGCCGAACAGGCGCATCGCCGCCTGGCCGCTGAAGTCCCGCGCGACCTTGCCGCGCAGCACGTTCGGACCGGCGTCGCCGGCCAGCCAGGCCTGCAGCAGCGCTGTCGCCTGCGCCGCATCGCGCACCACGACCGCGACGCGGTGCGCATGATGCTGGCGCGCGCACCACAGGGTGTAACTGATCGCCCACAGCGTGGCGTTGTCCACCGCCTGGCCGCGCAGCTGTGCGAGCAGGTCTTCCACGCGGCGGCGCAGCGCCTCTTCGCTGCGCGCCGACAGGCACAGCGCCAGGCACGGTGCCGCCGGCACCGCCGCCGGTGCAACCTCGTCCCAGCTCTGCACGATCATGTGCGCATTCGTGCCGCTGATGCCGAAGCTGCTCAGCGCGCCGAAGCGCGGCTGTTCGCGGCGCGGCCAGGCGCGGTTGGCGGTGTTGACATAGAACGGACTGCGCGCCCAGTCGACGTAGTCGCTGGGCTGGGTGCAGTGCAGGCTGGCCGGGATCGTCTCGTGGCGCAGTGCCAGCACCAGGCTGACCAGGCTGACCAGGCCCGAGGCCGCGAAGGTGTGGCCCAGGTTGCTCTTGGTCGAGGTCAGCGCACAGTACGGCGCCTCGCGCACCGGGAACACTTCGCTCAGCGCATTGATCTCCACCGGATCGCCCAGCCGCGTGCCGGTGCCGTGGCTGACGATGTACTCGATCGCCGTCGCCGGCAGCTGCGCCTGGGCCAGCACGGCCTGGATCAGTTCCGCCTGCGCGCCGCCGTTGGGTGCGGTGATGCCGTTGGTCTTGCCGTCGTAGTTGATGCCGCTGGCGCGCACCAGCGCGTGGATCACGTCGCCGTCGCGCTGCGCCTGGCTCAGGCGCTTGAACACCAGCGCCACGATCGCCTCGCCCGGCACCATGCCGTCGGCGGCGCGGTCGAACGCGCGGCAGCGGCCGGTCGGCGACAGCATGCCGGCCTGGGTCATGCCGACGAAGCTGCCCGGCGTGAGCGTGACACTGACACCGGCCGCGACCGCGGCATCGCACTCGCCCGCGCGCAGGCTCAGCACTGCCTGGTGCGCCGCGACCAGGCCCGAGGAACAGGCCGTGTTGATCGCCATGGCCGGGCCGCGCAGGTTCAGCGCATACGACAGCCGCGCCGCGAGGATCGCATCGTTGCTGCCGATCAGCGAGCCCGCGTCGCGCAGCAGCTGCTCGTAGTCGCCCTGCTCCACGCCGACGAACATGCCGACGCGCTGGCGCTGCAATTGCGCGTCGCCGTAGCCGGCATCTTCCAGCGCCTTGTATGCCTCCTGCAGCAGCAGGCGCTGGCGCGGATCCATCAGCGCGGCTTCGCGCGGCGAGATCTCGAAGAAGGCCGGGTCGAACTCGGCCACACCGGGCAACGCACCCAGCCACTTGCTGTTGCTGGTCGTGGCCTGCGGGCCGCTCGCGCTGTCGTAATAGTCGCGCCAGTCGAAGCGTTCGGCCGGGATTTCCGTCACCGCATCGCGGCCCTCGGACAGGATCTGCCACAGCTCGTCGACCGAGCGCGCCTGCGGGAAGCGGCCGCTCAGGCCGACGATTGCGATGGGCTCGGCCCGGTCCGGCGACGCCGCTGCGGCCGGCGCGGATTCCCGCTGCGCCTGCACCGGCCGCGCACGGGCGGGAGCGGTTGCGGCGGGCCTGGCGGCGGCGGAATCGGCGCTGCCATAGAAAGACTGCAGCGCGGCCGCGTGCGTCTGCACGAAGAATCCGGCCAGCTTGCCCAGCGTGCCGTACTTGAAAAACAGCGACGGCGTCACCGGCAGGCCGAAGTGCGCGCTGAGGCGTTCGGCGAATTCCGCCAGGCTCAGGGAATCGAAGCCGAAGTCGGCCAGGTTTTCCTGTGCGCTGAGACGCGCGCGCGGCAGGCGCAGCAGCTTCGCGGCCAGTTCGGCGAGGTCCCAGGCCACGCACTGCGGCAGGTCCAGGCCGGCCAGCTCGCTGCGCCGTGCGCCCGTGGCCACGGCTGCCGCGGCGCGTGGCGGCGCCGGCACGGCCGCCGGCGCCTTGACGCCGAGATAACCGCAGATGCGCTCGCGATTGCCGGTCATCACCAGCACGTGCGGCGCATCCACGCCCAGCAGCTGTTCCAGTACCGCCACGCCTTCGTCGGCTTCAAACGCGCGCTGGCCGCTGCTCTTGAGGTACAGGTGCGTGGTTTCGTCGGCTTCCAGGCGCATGCCGCCATCGCGCCACAGGGGCCACAGGATGGCCAGGGTCTTGGGCCGGCTGGAATCGCTCTGGCGCTGGCGCTGGGCATAGACCGCATGGGCCATCTGGAAGCGGTTGCCCAGGGCGTAGTCGCAGGAACCGAAATCGCCGAGCACGGCCGAGGCCGAGGAGAAATGGCAGACGAAATCCAGCGCGTCGTGCTCCAGCGCCGCGTCCAGCGCGAGCGTGCCGGCGACCTTGGGCGCGATTACCGCCTCGAATTCGTCCACGCGCTTGGACAGCAGATGCTTCTCGCCGTCGATGCCGGCCGAATGCAGCACGCCGTGGATGGCGCCGAAACGCTCGCGTGCCTGGCCCAGCGCCGCCCCCAGCGCCATCACGTCGCCGACATCGCAGGGCAGATACATCACCTGCCCGCCGGCCGCTTCGAGTTCGCGCAGATGCGCCTGGCGCGTCTCGTCCAGCGCGGAACGGCCAATCAGGATCAGTTTCGCCGCGTAGGTGCGCGCCAGATGGCGCGCGAACACCAGGCCTATGCCGCCGAGGCCGCCGGTGATGAGGTAGGTGCCGCCGTGGCGCAGCGCGCCCGGCGTCGCTGCCGGCGCATACGGCTGCACGCGCAGCACCTGCCGCCCCTGCGCCGTATACCAGGCGCTTTCGGGCTTGAGCGCATGCTGTTCCTGCCACAGCTGGCGGCTCCAGCGCGCCATGTCCAGCGCGCCCACGCCTTCTGCCGCACCGATGATGACCGCCGGGCGCGTCTGCGCCAGCACCATCTTCAGGCTGCGCTCCAGCGCGATCCAGGATTCCGCATAGCAATGTTCCAGCCCGTCGTGGCATTCGCTGACCAGCAGCAGACGCGCCGCGCCGAGCTGGGTCATGGCCAGGGCCTGCACCAGCAGCACGATGGGCGCGTAGTCGCGCACCAGTTCCGGCTGCTCCAGCGGCCACAGATACCACACGCCGTCGAAACGGCTGTGCTGCTGCCGCAGCTGCTCCAGCGCCGCGGCGTAGTCGTCCAGACGATCGTCGGCGACACGCAGCGCGGCGGAATCCGGCGCTTCCCCGCGGGCCAGGAACACCACTTCCAGTGCCGGCGACAGCTCGGCCAGGGTGGCGCGCAGCACGGCTTGCTGGCGCGGATCCGACAGCAGGCAAAGCAGCTTGCCGGCCGTGCGCGCGCCGCCTTCCACGGCGGCGGGCTGCCAGCTTTCCTGGAACAGCAGCGGGATGCGCGATTCGTCCTGCACCGGCGCGGCCGCTTCAGCGGGCGGCGTCTGCCATGACGCTGCGCTCCCGGACTGCGCGCTGGCGCGGAACTGTTCCTCCGCACCGCTGGATTCCTCGCTGGCGAACACTTCCACCGGTACGGCGGCAGCGGCCCGCGGCGGCGCCCAATAGCGCTCCCGCGCGAATGGATAGGTCGGCAGCGGAATGCGGCTGCAATCGCCCGCGGCGAACAGCGGCGCAAAATCCACACGTCCATCCTTGGCGAAATGCTGTGCCGCCGCCTCCAGGCGCTCGCGCAGCGCAGCGGCCGGCAGGTGCTCGCTGCCGGCCAGGTCCGGTGCTTCGCCGGCGCTGTGCGGGGTGCCTTCCGGGTCGGACAGATGCAGGCCGGCGCTGTCGCCGCGCTGCAGCCAGCCGGCCAGCCGCTGGCGCAGCTGCGCCGTATCGCCGACCACGCAGGCCAGGCGGCAGACGAAGTGGCGCCGGCCCAGCAGCAAGGTGTGGCTGATGTCGCCGGCATCGGCGCTGTTGCCGTCCAGCCAGTCGTGCAGCTGCTGCGCCTGCTGGCGCAACTGTTCGGGCGAGCGCGCCGACAGCGCCATCAGATAGGCCGGCCGCGGCCGCGCCCGGCGCAGCCGCGCCGGCGCCTCGTCGATGACCAGGTGCGCGTTGGTGCCGCTGAAGCCGAACGAGCTGATCGCCGCACGGCGCGGCTGACCGGCCGGCGCATCCCAGCGGCGCAGCGCGGTGTTGACGAAAAACGGGCTGCCGGCGAAGTCGATGTGGCTGTTGCCGCGCTCGAAGTTCAGCGACGGCGGCATCTGCTTGTGACGCAGCGCCAGCAGCACCTTGAGCAGGCTGGCGACGCCGGCCGCGGCGGCCGCGTGGCCGATGTTGGTCTTGATCGAGCCCAGCGCGCAGTAGCCGCTGCGCTGGGTGCTGCGGCGGAATGCGGCGGTCAGCGCGCGGAACTCGATGGGGTCGCCGAGCTTGGTGCCGGTGCCGTGCGCCTCGACCAGCTGGATGGTTTCCGGATCGATGCCGAAATCGTCGTAGACCTGGCGCTCCAGGCGCTCCTGCGATACGGCGCTGGGCGCGGTAATGCCGTGGGTGGTGCCATCCTGGTTGATGCCCGAGGCGCGGATCACGCCGTGCACGTGATCGCCGTCGGCCAGCGCGTCGGCCAGGCGCTTAAGCACCACGGCGCCGACGCCTTCGCCGGTGACGAAGCCATCGGCGCGGTCGTCGAAGGTGTAGCAGCGGCCGGTCGGCGACAGCATGCCGGCGCGCGCGGACGCGACGAAGAACGCCGGCGTGCAATTGACGAACACGCCGCCGGTCAGGGCCATGCGGATCTCGCCGGTCCACAGCCCCTGGCAGGCCAGATGGGTCGCGACCAGCGAACTGGAACAGGCCGTGTCGACCGTGACCGCCGGCCCCTGCAGGTTGAGGTAATACGACAGCCGCGCCGGAATCACCGAATCGGCATTGCCCCAGAACGCCTGCGCCGGCGCGCCTTCAAACACGTTGGCATAGTCGCCGCCGCCGGAACCGACGTAGACGCCGAAGGACTGCCCTTCCACCGCCGAACCGACATAGCCGGCGTCTTCCAGTGCAGTCCAGGCTTCCTGCAGGAACAGGCGCTGCTGCGGATCCATGTAGGTCGCTTCGGTGCCCGAGATGTTGAACACCAGCGGATCGAACTCGTCGATGTCGCTGAGCAGCGCCGCGCGCAGCGCGGTGTCGTCGTTCTGCTCCGGATAGATCTGCGACAGATCCCAGCGCGTCACCGGCAGCACCAGGCTGCGGCCTTCGGCCAGGGCCTGCCACAGGCTGTCGAGATTGCGCGCGGCGCCGTAGCGGCCGCTCATGCCGATCACGGCGATGGGCTCGCGCGTGCGCACGCCGGCGGCCTGCGGCGCGGTGCCGCGCGCGCCGTCCTGCACCCGGTACGCTGCCGTCACCGCGACCACGACCTTGCCGATGGTGCGGCGGTCCTGCAGCAGCTGGTAGGCTTCGCGGATGCGTTCCAGCGGCAGCACCGCGCTGATGGTCGGCGCGATCACGCCGGCATCGGCCAGCTGCAGCAGTTCGCGCCGGTACTCGGCCAGCAGTGCCGGATTGCGCATGCCGAGCTTGCGCAGGTCCACGCTGTGGAAGGTCTGGTTGTTGCTGAGCACCGACAGATCCACGGTGCGCGCCGACTTCAGCGCCGTCATCGCGATCTCGATATAGCGCCCGCCCGGCGCCAGGCAGTTCATGCCCTTCTGCAGCGCATCGCCGCCCAGCGTGTTGATGACCACATCGACGCCCTGGCCCTGCGTCATGCGCAGCACTTCGGCCTCGAAATCCTGCTCGCGGTAGTTGATCAGCTCCGTCACGCCCAGGCCGCGCAGGTAATCGAGCTTCTGCGCCGAGCCGGCCGTGGCGATGATCTGCGCGCCCTGCGCCTTGGCCAGCTGCACCGCGATCAGGCCGGTGCCGCCGGTCGCGGTCTGGATCAGCACGCGCTCGCCGGGTTGCAGGCGCGCGCGCCGGAATGCGTCGATCATGGTCAGCGCGACCGAAGGCAGCGCGCAGGCCTGTTCAAATGTCAACGATGCCGGCTTGTGGAAAACCAGCGCGGCGTCGCAGTTGACCAGGCTGGCATGGCCGCCCAGGTTCACGCCCATGAGAGCGATCACCGCATCGCCGACCGCCAGGCCGCTGACGCCGGCGCCGAGCGCGCGCACCGTGCCGCTGACCTCGAAGCCGGGCGTGAACGGGTACGCCGGCATGGTCGGATACAGCCCGGACACGCAAAGCAGGTCGCCGAAATTCAGCGAGAACGCCTCGATTGCGATTTGCACCTCGCCCGCGGCCGGCGCGGTAATCGGCGCCTGCACCAGTTGCAGATCGTCGATTGCACCCGGTGCGCGGATCAGCACGCGGTGATAGGCGGGGCCGTCAATCACGGCGGCGGCGAGCGGCGCGGCGGCAGCCGGCGGCACCGTTGCCGTGGGGACTGCCGGTGCTGCGGAATACACGGCGGCCGGGGCCCGACTTGTGTCGCGCGCGCCGCGCCGGCGGCGCGGCGAAACCGGCACGCTGCCCGGCAGGCGCGGCGCCGCAGTGGCGGGCGCGCTGAGCGCAGCCACGCTCTGGCGCGCCGGCACTGCGGCAGGTGCGCTCGCGGGCGG
>NZ_JANFQO010000037.1 GCF_024437735.1 Tahibacter harae
GGGGGGGGGGGCGCCCGGGGGGGGCCCCCACGCCGCCGTACGCGACGCCGCGCGCACAAGCGGCCCCGGAATCGCTGGTATGATCGGCCTGTTCGGCGCGCGCCCTGGCGCGCCGTGTCCCTCGTACCTGCGGAGTGAGCGCGTGCTTGAGATCCTGATGGCCGGTGGCTGGGCAATGATGCCCATCCTGATCTGTTCTGCGGTGGCCCTGGCCATCATCCTCGAACGATTCTGGTCGCTGCGGCAGAAGACCGTAGCCCCGCCCGAACTGGGCGAGCAGGTGCGCACCTGGGCGCGCACGCGCAAGCTCGATCCCTCGCACATCGACACCCTGAGCAAGAATTCGCCGCTGGGCGAGCTGCTGGCCGCCGCCCTGTCGGTGCGCAACCGCTCGCGCGACATCATCAAGGAGCGCATCGAGGACGCCGGCCGCCACGTCGTGCACCGGCTGGAGCGCTACCTCAACACCCTGGGCACCATCGCCCTGATCTCGCCGCTGCTGGGCCTGCTCGGCACCGTCATCGGCCTGATCCGCATGTTCCTGGCGGTGATGGTGCACGGCATCGGCAATGCCCAGCAGATGGCCGGCGGCATCGGCGAGGCCCTGGTCTGCACCGCAGCCGGCCTGGTCGTGGCCGTGCCGGCCTACATCTTCCACCGCTACTTCCGCTCGCGCGTGTCCGGCCTGGTCGTGGTCATGGAAAAGGAAGCCATCACCCTGCTGGATGAACTCTCCGCCCAGCAGCAGCCCGCCGCCGCCGCCGATGTGAGCGCCGCGGCGGCCGCGGCCGGCGTGCGCGCCGTGCGTCCGGGTGCCACCGCATGAAGCTCGGCGCGCGCCGCGACGATGATTTCGAGATCAACGTGATCCCGTTGATCGACGTGATGCTGACCCTGCTCATGTTCTTCGTGCTCACCGCCACCTTCGACCAGACCGCGCGGCTGAAGGTGTCGCTGCCCCAGGCCAGCGAGGCGGCCGAGGCCGAGCCCGAGACCGGCCTGACCATCCAGGTCGACAGCGACGGGCGCTATTTCATCGACAACAACGAAGTGCTCAATCCCAGCGTGGACACGCTCAAGGAAGCCCTGGTGCAGATCGCCGGCGACGACCGCTCGCGCCCGGTGATGATCCGCGCCGATGCGCAGACCGCGCACCAGGCCGTGGTCACCGCCATGGACGCGCTGGGCCAGGTCGGCTTCACCCGCCTGTCCATCGCCACCACGCCGTCCAAGGAAGCCCCGAAAAAGTGAGCCAGGCTGCACCGGTATCCGCCGCCGCGACATACCGGCGCCTGCTCGGCTATTCCGCGCGCCACTGGCCCATCGCCGTGCTGGCCGTGCTGGGCATGGCCGCGGACGCGGGGGCGACGGCGACCTTCGCCTGGCTGATCCAGCCCATGCTGGACGACCTGTTCGTGCACCGCGACGCGGCCACCATCTTCTGGATGCCCATTGTCATCGTGCTGCTGTTCGTGCTGCGCGGCGTCGCCACCTGGCTGACCGACTACGGCACCGCGCGCATAGGCCGCAGCGTGGTGCATTCCCTGCGCGAGCAGGTGTTCGCGCAGTACCTGCGCATGCCGGCCGGCTTCTTCGACCGCGAGCCCTCGGGCCAGCTCATCGCCCGCGTCACCTACACCGCCGAGCAAGTCGCCCAGGCCAGCACCGACGCAGTCAAGGTAGTGGTGCTCGACAGCCTCACCGTGATCTTCATGCTCGGCGTCATGCTCTGGTACGGCCCGGCGCTGACCCTGGCCCTGTTCGTGATGGCGCCGCTCATCGCCGGCCTGGTCTGGGTAGTCGGGCGGCGCTACCGCCGCATCAGCCACAGCATCCAGCGCTCGGTGGGGTCGGTCACCGGCATCGTCGAGGAAGTCGTCGGCGGCCAGCGCGAGGTCAAGGTCTACGGCGGGCGCGATTACGAGGAACAGCGCTTCGCCCAGATCAACGAACAGAACCGCCGTCTCAATCTCAAGGTGGCCTCGACCAACGCGCTGTCCACCTCGCTGGTGCAGATCATCGCCGCCAGCGCCCTGGCCGCGGTAGTGTTCTTCGCCACCCGGCCCGGCATGCTGCAGAGCATGAGCGCCGGCGCCTTCATGGCACTGATTACCGCCATGCTGAGCATGCTGCCCTCGTTCAAGCGCCTGACCACGGTGCAGGCCATGATGCAGCGCGGCGTGGCCGCGGCGCAGGACCTGTTCGGCCTGATCGATGCCACGCCCGAAAGCGACAGCGGCACCGCGCAGATGGCGCGCAGCCGCGGCGAGATCGTGCTGCAGGATGTGTCGCTGCAGTATCCCGGCGCGGTCGGCCCGGCGCTGCAGCATATCGACCTGCGTTGCCCGGCCGGCAAGGTCACCGCGCTGGTCGGCCGTTCCGGCAGCGGCAAGACCACCCTGGCCAGCCTGATCCCGCGCTTCTACGAACCTGATACCGGCTGCATCCTGCTCGACGGCCGGCCGCTGCCGGAATGGCGCCTGGATTCGCTGCGCAGCCAGATCGCCCTGGTCAGCCAGCATGTGGTGCTGTTCAACGATTCCATCGCGCGCAATATCGCCTACGGCGCGCTGGGCGGTGCCAGCGAGGCACAGATCGCGGCTGCGGCCGAGGCCGCCAACGCGATGGAGTTCATCCGCCGCCTGCCGCAGGGCATGGACAGCATGGCGGGCGAGGGCGGGGCGCTGCTGTCCGGCGGCCAGCGCCAGCGCATCGCCATCGCCCGCGCCATCCTCAAGAACGCGCCCATCCTGATCCTGGACGAGGCCACCAGCGCGCTGGATACCGAGTCCGAGCGCCTGATCCAGGACGCCCTGGCCCGGCTCATGCGCGAGCGCACCACCATCGTGATCGCCCATCGCCTGAGCACCATCGAGCATGCCGACCAGATCGTCGTGCTCGATCACGGCCGCATCGTCGAGACCGGCCGCCACGAGGACCTGCTCGCCCGCGACGGCCACTACGCGGCACTGCACCGCATGCAGTTCCACGACGCCCAGGCCTGAGATGGCCGCGCGGCGCGAACGCATCTGGTACCAGGGCGAAGCGCCGCCGCTGAGCTGGCGCCTGCTCGCGCACCTGTACGGCGCGCTCACGGCGTTGCGGCGGGCCGCCTACCGGCGCGGCTGGCTGCGTGCGTACACGGTGGAAAAGCCCGTCGTCGTGGTCGGCAATATCAGCGTGGGCGGCACCGGCAAGACGCCGCTGACGGTTGCCCTGGTGCAGGCCCTGGCCGCGCGCGGCCTGCGTGTGGGCGTGGTCAGCCGCGGCTACGGCGGCAGTGCGCGCGGGCCGCTGCTGGTGGATGCGCAAGCCGCCGCCGCGGTGGTCGGCGACGAGCCGCTGCTGATCCACCGCCTCAGCGGCGCACCGGTGGCGATAGGCCGCGACCGCGTCGCCGCCGCCCAGTTACTGCTGGCTTCGGCGCCGCTGGATGTGATCCTGGCCGACGACGGCCTGCAACATTATCGCCTGGCGCGCAAAGTGGAAATCTGCGTGATCGACGGCGCGCGCCGCTTCGGCAACCGCCGCCTGCTGCCGGCCGGTCCGCTGCGCGAACCGCTGCGGCGCCTGGAGCGGGTGGATTTCCGCGTCTGCAACGGCGGCGTCGCTCATGCGGACGAGGTCCAGCTGCACCTGCGCGACGACGGCGCCAGCCGGCTGCTGGATCCGGCCGACCATGTCGCGCTGGAACGCTTCGCCCATGGCCGCGTCCACGCCGTCGCCGGCATAGGCAATCCGCAGCGCTTCTTCGACAGCCTGCGCGCCTGCCGCATCGAGGTGATCGCGCATCCCTTCGCCGACCACCACCTGTTCAGCCCGGCCGACCTGGATTTCGGTGACGGCCTGCCGGTGCTGATGACCAGCAAGGACGCGGTCAAATGCCGCGACTTCGCCCGGCCGCACTGGTGGCAGGTCGGCGTGCGGGCGCAGCTGCCGGATGCGTTTCTCGATGCGCTGACGCACCGGATCCTGGCGCCCTGACGGCCGCGGCTTTGCGCAGCTCAACCGTGCGGCGCTGCGGTGCCTGGTGAAAATCCATGCAATTCTTCACCGCCCGGCCGCCGGCCGCCAGGCTGGCTAGCCGTTCCAGTCCCAGCGCAGGCCCAGCAGCCAGGTGCGGTCCGGCCCAGGCTCGTAGTAGCGGCCGTTGCCTTCGTTGACGATGACCGAGCCGATATGGCGGCGGTCGAATACGTTGCCGATGCGGGCGAAACCGTGCAGGCGCTGGCCGCCGAAGCGCCAGTCGCGGCTGGCCTCCAGATTCAGCAGCGCATGGCCGGGCGCGGCCGCGCTGCCCAGGTCGTTGACCGTAACCGGCCCCAGCGCCAGCACCTGCGCCGCCGCTGCCCAGGCCGTGCCGCGCCAGTGCAGGCGCGCGGCGAGCTGGTCGCGGGGTATGCCGGGGATGCGCGTGCCTGGATTCACCCGCGAGCCCGGCGTGGTGCAGCCGGCGCCGCTGCACAGGAGGAAGCCGTCGCGGAACTCGGCGCGCAGCCGCGTATACGCCAGATCGAGCTGCCAGCCTGCGCTCAGCGGCAGGTGCGCCGCGATTTCCAGTCCTTCGCGCCGGCTGCGTCCGGCATTGCGGAAGCTGCTGCGGCCGCCGGCATTGCGTGCCACGGCCAGTTCGTCTTCCGTATCGGCGCGGAACAATGCCGCCTCCAGCGATGCGCCGGTGGCCGATTGCCATTTGGCGCCCAGCTCGCGGCTGTCGCTGCGCGCGGGCTTCAGATCCAGCGCCAGCCCGGCGCCGCCGTCGGCGCGGTAGCTCAGTTCGTTGAAGGTCGGCGTCTCGAAACCGCGGCCGGCCGAGGCGTAGAAGCGCCAGTGCGCATCCGGCGCGAACAGCAGTCCGGCAACTGGCGTGGTGCGGGAATAATTCACCTTTCCACTGTCGTCCGGATTGGCTGCCGTCACGTAATCGTCGTCCGATACGAAGCGCACGCGGCTGTGGCGCAGTCCCGCCAGCAGCGACCAGCGCGGCGCGAATTGCCACCAGGCCTGCAGATACTCGTCGTCGTTGCGCGCCTCGTTGCGCTCGTCGCGGCGCAGGCGGCCGCGCAGGCCGAGGCTGTCGCCGACGAAATTCTCATAGCCGCGGCGCCGCTGATGCTGCCGGTCCGCGGCGAAGCCGGCGCTGATCTCGAATGGCCGCGCCGCCAGCTCGCCCTGCCAGGACCAGCGCAGGTCGCCGCCGCCGTAGTTGCCGCCCAGGTCGACCACACCGCCGGCGCTGAGCGGGCTGGCCTGGGCGCTGACCGGCACGGCCAGGAACTGTCCGATCTCGCGCCGGCCCGCGTAGGCCATGGCGAGCAGGCTGTGGCCGCCGCCCAGCGGCTGGGCGTAGACCAGCCCCAGCTGGTTCTGCAGCGCTGACTTGCGCGTGTCGTACTGCGTCGCCGCGACCGTGGCCTGGCGCGGATCGGCCAGTGCTTCGGCGCGCGACAGGCCCAGCGGATCCTGCGCATCCGGCGCGTCGTAGCGATTGGCGGTCAGGCTGAGGCGGCCTTCCTCGCCGACCCGCAGGCCCAGCTTGAGATTGAACGAGCGCCGCAGCGCCTCGCTGTGTGCGCGATAGCCCGCGCTGTCGGCCAGCGAGGCCGCGATGCTGTAGCTCAGCCGTTTGCCGCTGCCGCGCAGGCCCGCGGCGGCGAACCGGCTGGCGTGGCTGCCGGTGCTGGCCTGCGCCCGCGCCTGCAGCGGCGTGTCGGCATCGGCGCTGAAAAACTGCACCACGCCGCCGGAGGAATTGCCGTACAGCGCCGAGAATGGTCCGCGCAGGACCTCGATGCGTTCGCCGCCGAACAGCGGGAAATGCGAGATCTGGCCTTGTCCGTCCGGCATCGTCGCCGGAACGCCGTCGACGTAGAGGCGCAGCCCGCGCACACCGAAGGTCGCGCGCGCGCCGAAGCCGCGTATCGACAGCTGCGTGTCCTGGGCGGCGTTCTGCCGGTCGCGCGCGAGCAGGCCCGGCACGCCGGCGAACGCTTCGGCCAGGTTGGCGGGATTGCGTGCGATGTCGTCCTGCAGGTCGATCACGCTGAGCGAAGCCGGCGTGTCGAAACTGACGCCGTCGTCGCTGCGGGTCGAATGCACTTCGATGGGCTGCAGCACGTCGGCGGCATCGACGGCCCAGGCCGGTGCCGCGAGCGCGCTCAGCAGGACCAGGCCCGGCAGATGGCGGCGCGGGCGCATCAGCAGCGGCCGGCGCATGTGCCGCGGCGCACGCGGACCGCGGCTGCGGCAACCGTCGCGAGTGCGGCGGCGATGCAAGGGGCAGGCATGGAATCTCCCGGGTTCGCCGCGGCGCGGACGCTGTGAGCAGGGCAATGGTGAGCTTAGTCGGCGTATGCGGGACGTGCACGCCACCGGTGCCAAGCGCAGCCCCTTGCAGCGGTGTGCGGCGTTCGGCCCGTTGACACCGGCTGTTGCGGGAAGTCGCTGCTGTTGCCGGGCTGATTGGTTTGTCCGGAGCGGGTGCCGGCCGCGCCGGCGCAGGCTTTTTATACCGGTCGCATGGCGGCGCTCCGCGCAGCGGCTGCCCTTGCTATCGCACGGCTGGCCCCCAATCCTGTGCGCATCGGCGCCGCGCCAGGCGGCGCGCCCATTCCCTGTTGCGGAAAACCCCGTGCTGAATTTCCAGTTCGACAATGCTTTCGTGCGCGATCTGCCGGCCGATGCGGAAACCGGGCCGCAGACGCGCCAGGTCCACGGCGCGGCCTATTCGCGGGTGGCGCCGACGCCGGTCGCGGCGCCGCAGCTGCTGGCGTATTCGCGCGAGGTCGCGCAACTGCTGGATCTCGACGCCGCCGCCGTCGCAGCGCCGGAATTCGCCGCCGTGTTCAGCGGCAACCGTCTGCTGCCGGGCATGCAGCCCTACGCCGCCAATTACGGCGGCCACCAGTTCGGCCATTGGGCCGGCCAGCTCGGCGACGGGCGTGCCATCAGCCTGGGCGAAGTTGTCAACCGCGCCGGTGAGCGCTGGGAGCTGCAGCTCAAGGGCGCCGGCCCCACGCCGTATTCGCGCCGTGCCGACGGCCGCGCCGTGCTGCGTTCGTCGATCCGCGAATTCCTCTGCAGCGAAGCCATGCATCACCTGGGCGTGCCGACCACGCGCGCGCTGTGCCTGGTCGGCACCGGCGAGGCGGTGGAGCGCGATATGCTCTACGACGGCCATCCGCGCAACGAACCCGGCGCCATCGTCTGCCGCGTCGCGCCGTCCTTTATCCGTTTCGGCAATTTTGAACTACCGGCTTCGCGCGGCGACACGGCGCTGCTGCAACAGCTGGCGGATTTCACCATCCGCCGCGACTTCCCCGAACTCGCCGCCGCGCACGCCCCGGCCAGCGCCGCCCTGTACGAAGCCTGGTTCGGCGAAGTCTGCGCACGCACGGCCCGGCTCATCGCGCACTGGATGCGCGTGGGTTTCGTGCACGGCGTGATGAATACCGACAATCTCTCGATACTGGGCCTGACCATCGACTACGGCCCCTACGGCTGGATCGACAACTACGATCCCGACTGGACCCCCAACACCACCGACCGCGAGCGCCGCCGCTACCGCTTCGGCCAGCAGGCGCAGATCGCGTACTGGAACCTGGGCCGTCTCGCCGGCGCAATCGCGCCGCTGCTGGCGGATCACGAAGGTCTGCACGCGGGGCTGCAGCGCTATGTCGACACCTTCGTTGCGGCCGACCGGGCGAATATTGCCGCCAAGCTGGGACTGCGCGAATGCGAGGATGCAGATGTGGCGCGCATGGAGTCACTGCTGGAGCTGATGACCGGGGCCGAGGCCGACATGACCTTGTTCTTCCGCGGACTGGCGGACGTGGATGCGGCTGCCGGCGCCATCGACGCCTTGCGCGACGCCTTCTACGACGAAGCGAAATTCGCTGCGGCGCGCGGAGCCTTCCAGCTGTGGCTGCGCGACTACGCGCAGCGGCTGGCGCAGGACGGCCTGGCCGATGCCGAGCGGCGCGAGCGCATGAACCGGGTCAACCCGCGCTACGTGCTGAGGAATTACCTGGCCCAGGGGGCGATCGACCGCGCCGAGGCCGGAGATATGGGCGGTGTCGAGGAATTGCTGGAAGTAATGCGCAGGCCCTACGAGGATCAGCCGGGACGCGAACGGTTCGCGGGGAAACGGCCGGACTGGGCGCGGAGCAAGGTGGGGTGTTCGATGTTGTCCTGCAGTTCCTGATCCGGTTGCAGGCCTGATTCACGCACCGCCGGGTGACTGCTGCGGCCGCACGAAGTATCTTTCTCTTCGACTAGCCGCCGGAAGGACTTTGCGCATGTCGCCCCTGTCTCAAGCCCGGTACTGCGGTGAAGCTTGCCGGAACACGGAGATGTTCCGCTCCTTCGGCCGCTGCCCCGAATGCGGCCAGACCTGGAATGGCCACGCCACTTCGGAAAAACAGCACTATCGCAACAACGCCTGGGTGCTCTGCATCACCTGTTCCCGCGAGCAGGGGCGCTGCGTCGTTTGCGGCAAGCCTGCGCAGGCACCGGCCGGCTCTGCCTGAGGCGGCCCGGCGCAAACAGTAGACGGCGCCGGCAGGTCTGCGGGATTGCCGTGCGTAGCACTCTACCGGTACGCAGCTGACCCTGCGATCGACCGCTTCAGCGCTTGCATCCCGCGCTGTCAGCCATCGTCTGCATCGCAGCCGTTCCGGCCACGGACGGATCCCGCGTAGTCCGTGCGCAATCCCGCTGTCATTGAAACGCCTCGCACCCGGCCGAAAATGCGCGCTGCCATCGTTCCGACACGCCCGCTGCAATATTTCCGTAACGAGCCGGCCATACCCTGCGCGCCTCACCAACGCTCACGGGCTTTTAACAATGAAATTCCGGACACCGCATCTTCTTGCCCTGGCTGTGGCCTCGGCTCTGGCTGGTACGGCGCAGGCCGAGATCGCGATTGATGTGATCAACGGCAGCGAAGTCAGTCTCGAAGGCCTGATGCAGGCCGACGGCAACTGGTTCGACAACGATGTGGCCGATCTGAACGCCGCTTCGCCGGCGGGCAACGACGGCAAGGACAGCGAATTCGACATGCGCCGCGCCGAGGTCATCCTCAAGGGCAAGGGCGGCCGTTTCGACTGGGTCGCCGGCTACGACGGCAAGGCCAACAAGTGGCTGGACGCCAACATCAAGTGGAAGCTCGGCACCAACTACCTGATGGCCGGCCAGTACAAGCAGCCCAACAGCCTGGAAGAGCTGACCAGCACGCGCCACAACGATTTCATCGCCAAGGCCATGGTGACCAACCTGTTCGGCGTCGCCCGCCGCGTCGGCGTCGCCTACGGCGACGACCAGCCGAACTTCGGCTACCAGATCAGCGCCTTCGGCCGCGAGCTGACGCGCAACCTCAACCAGGGCCAGGGCTTCGGCGGCCGCGTCTACTTCGCGCCCATGGCCGAGACGGGCAACATCTTGCACTTCGGCCTTTCCGCCGTCGACTACGACACCGACGCCGACACCGCCCGCCCGCGCGTGCGTCCGGATGCGGACCAGGCCACCGTGCGCCTGGTCGACACCGGCAATATCCTCAACGCCGATCGTCAGCGCACCTTCGGCGTGGAAGCGCTGTGGGTCGGCGGTCCGTTCAAGGTGCAGAGCGAATACATGCGCTCGCGCGTCTCGCGCACCGAGAACACCACCGCGGCCGACTGGACCGGCGACAGCTGGTACGTCTACGGCGTGTGGAACCTGACCGGCGAAACCTGGGGCTACAAGGCCGGCCTGCCGACCACCAGCCTGCCGGACAACCCCTCCAGCGGCATGTGGCAGCTGGGTCTGCGCTATGACTCCACCGACCTCAACGACGGCAATATCCGCGGCGGCGACGAGCAGAACCTGACCGTCGGCGTGAACTGGTACTGGCGGTCGAACTTCAAGTTCATGCTGAACTACGTCAAGGTCGAGAGCAGCAAGTACGTCAGCAGCCTGCGCCGCGAGCTGGACGACAACCCGAACATCCTGGA
This sequence comes from Tahibacter harae, assembly GCF_024437735.1. Classification (GTDB taxonomy): domain Bacteria; phylum Pseudomonadota; class Gammaproteobacteria; order Xanthomonadales; family Rhodanobacteraceae; genus Tahibacter; species Tahibacter harae. The sequence goes on from NZ_JANFQO010000037.1 coordinate 9,990, forward strand.
AGCGCGCGCCCAGTTCTACTGGTAATCCTTACTTCGCGGGATCGTGGAGCAGCCGTCCGCCTGGAAAGGCGGACGTTTTTTTTCACCGCGGACTATATCGCGGCGCCAGCGCCGGTCTCCGCGCGCATCTGCGCCATCAGCGCCAGGGGGCGGCCTTCGTTGTCGTTGAAGAATGCCATCCATTCTTCAGTGCCGTCGGCGTGGGTATGGATCAGATGCGGGGCATTGCTGAAGACCACGCCCGCCGCCTGCAGCGCGCGGCAGGCGGCATGGATATCCTCGACGCGGAAATAGAGGATGGATGCGGATTCCGCACCGTCTCCGGCGCTGAGGAACAGGCGCACGCCGCCGCAGTCGAAGAAGCTCAGGCTGCCGAAGGTGTACAGGTGGCGCAGGCCGAGCACATCGCGGTACCAGCGCTCGGCGGCGTGGATGTCCGACACGCTGCGGGCGATCTGGCCGATGGGGCCGAGGGTCATGGTCGGGTTCATGGCAGCGGTTCTCCCGAAGGCGGCGCTGGATTTGCGGATGCCGTCCCACTGCCGCAGCTGGTGACGGCCGGAAAAGCCGAGTTTCTGCAGGGCGTTGGCGACGTGGTATTTGACCGCGTCCAGGCTGACGCCGAGACGGGCCGCGATCTGCGGATTGGTCAGGCCGTGACGCACGCCTTCGCAGACCCGCCATTCGGCGGGAGTCAGCACATCGTCGAAGGGCGGGCGTCCGGGCTTGCTCATCGCCTGCGCACCATAGCGCTGTCGCGGGCGGATTTCCCTACCCGGACAGCGGCCGCGCCCGCGCTGCCGCGTGACCCGACAGCGGCGGATCCCGTACGCCATCACGCACTGCCGGTTGGGTGGGCTGGAGGGCCGCCTGCGGGATCCGCGGGCAGGCATCGGCCGTACAGCACCGGCAGCAGTCTCCGGCCTGCGACGGTCGCCGCGAACTGAGCGCTACCGTCGCAATCCGGCCGCGTCGCCGCGGCCGGATCGCGCACGCTGCTCAGCCGCGCATCAGTTCGAGCGCCACTGCACCTCGTCGATGTACGCATTCACGGTGAAGGTGGTATGCGCACGTTCAAACCAGATCGCGTCCAGGGTGACGTTGGCCGCGTCGATGGCGCCGTTGCCGCCTACCCAGGCATCCCATTGCGCGGCGTCGGCCAGATTCCATTCCACGTAGGTCCAGGTGTTCGCGGCGACGGCGCGCAGGGTGGAGCGCTCCGTCGCGGCACCGTCGTCCACACCCACGCCCACGCTGAAGCCGCTGCCGCCGACATAGACCCAGAAGCCGACGCGCCCGTTGCGCGCGACGCTGGTATTGCTGCCGGCCGCACCGCCGCCGGACAGGAAGCGCACGGACCAGGCCTGGGTATTGCCGGGGTTGTCCACCAGGCTCAGGTGTTCCGAGCAGCTGCCGACCTTGGCGATGGTGCAGTTGCGCTCGGCGGTGGAGCTGGCATCAATGCCGGTGGTGCTGCCGGAATACGCCGGCGTCGACGTGAAATGGCCTTCGCTGCTCTCGAAGGTATCGAGCACGACGGTGCTGCCGCCCGAGCCGGGGTTGAGCAGGCCGTAGTAGCGCGGCCAATCCCAGTTGATGCCCGGGTCGGTATGCGTATTGTCGGGAAAGTGCTGGTGGCCCTTGATCTTGATGGCGCTGGACAGCACCACGATGCCGCTGTGCGCCGGCCCATTGTAGGCGGTGGCGCAGTTGATGCCGTGGACCGAGCAGAAATGCCGCGTCAGCGCGGACGAGGCGTTGTACATGGCCGTGGTATACCAGGCGGCGTTGTTCACATAGCCTTCGTGCTCTATGCCCAGGGTGTAGTTGTTCTGGCTGCCGATATGATGGGCGGCCTGGGCCTCGCGCACCATCTGGGTGACCTGGCCGTCCGAGCTACGGATCAGATAGTGGGCGCTGACCGAACTGGGATTGTTCTGGAACCAGGAAATGCTGCCGGCATAGGAGCCCTGCATGGTGTGTATCGCCACGGCCGAGATCGCTGTGCCGCCGCGCCCGTGGTAGTAGGGCGAAGCCACCCACAGCGCCGGGCCGTAGTCGGTGCTGTTCAGCACCGGGTCTTCGGATTTGCCGCTGCTGCCGGCGTCGGCCTTGAGCACTTCCTCGACCGGATCGACGCGGTAGCCGTCGACCTCGACGCTGCCGCGGGACAGATCCAGCCGCACGAACGGCGCGCGCTGGCGCACCAGGGCGTCGGGGCTGAACTGCGTTTCCCAGGCGATGGGGCGCGCGGCGATACGAATGCCATTGTCGTCCACGCCGCGGTCCAGGCTCAGCAGCACATCGTAGGCAAAGCTCTCGCGCGCGAAAGCGTCGATGGCATCGGCGCGCACGCTGTTCTGGCCGGCATAGGCGCGCAGCAGATCGGCTTCGGTGGCGCTGCGGCCGGCCTCGATGCGTGCCTCGGCCAGCAGCGCGGCCGCGCCCATCACGTTCCAGTAGGCATCGCGCTCGATCTGCCCGCGGCTGACATTCAGCAGCTTGGCGGCGGCGCCGACCTGGTCACGGAAACCGTTGCCGTTGTACAGGCCCATCAGGCCGACGGCAGACGGCGATTCGGCTGCCGCCTCCGTCTGGCCGTCGAGCATGGCCCAGCGGCTTTGCACATAGGCGATGCCTTCGAGCAGCCCGGCGGGCAGCTGCGGATAGCGCTGGTAGGCGGCGGCGAACAGCGCCGGATACTCGCGCCGGGCGGCGGCCAGCCCGGCCTGCTCGGCCGCGACGGCGGCATCGCGTTCGTTGGCCAGGGCCGCGCCGTCGGCGCGCGCGGCAGCCAGGCAGGGAGCGGTGCACAGCAGGGCGGAAACAGCCAGGGCCATTACAGAATGACGCATGCGAACTTCTCCACGTTGGCAAGACGATAAGACCGCCGGCAACGGCGCCCGCGGCGCCGCCGGATCCGACGATGATTTCCCCTGATGAACTGCCGCGGTGCCGGGCCCCCAGCCCTGGCGATCCCGCGTGCTGCCGCGCCGTATCCGGTGTCAGCCGGAAGCCGAGAAGTCCCGACGCTCGCCGGTGCGCCGCAATCGCACCGACAGACGCTACCGATACCACGAACGGCGCCTGCTGCACAGCGCCCAGTGTCGCAGTATTGCCCTGCAGGGCGCCTGGGAATGCGATGTGGAAAAAGCTGGGAAATTACCGGCGGGCAGTTCGGAATCCGGCGGAACAGGGCACGTCAGCTCTCCGGCGCCGCGGCCGCGGCTTTCCGCGGCGCCGCCGATACGGCGCCCGGCTGGCTCCCATCTCCCCGATACGCTACTTTCGTCCAGGGAACGCGGCAGGGGAGCCGCCCGCCACCAACGGGGGAGTCATGATCGGTCTGCTCATCGATTTGTTCGGCATGTTCGGCAAGCGCAAGGAAAAGCGCCTGGCCAGGAGTGTCATCCGCATCAAGCACCGGGGTTTCGTCGACAGCCTGCGTGCGCACCTGAAACGGCAGAATCCGGCGCTCAGCGAAGCGGAACTGCAACCTATGCTGCCGCTGACCCGGCCGCTGGTCGGCGACCTGGTCATGGCCTATGCACTGGATGACGCGGCCGAGGCGCAGTATGCCGGCGAGGCTTTCCTCGCCCGGCACACGCTCAGCCTGGACGAGGTGCACAAGGCTGCCTTCGCCAACACCCGTGCCCAGGTCGTGCGCCGGATCAACCAGGCCGAACTGCAGAATTTCATCGGCGTAGAAAGCAGTGTCGCCGGCGCGGCGTCCAGCCTGGTGCTGTTTCCCGAATATTGGCAATCCTGGCAGAAGAAACTGGGCGCGCCGCTGCTGGCGGTCGTTCCGGGCCGCGATTTCGTCGCCTTCCGCGCCATTCCCGCCGCGGGTCCTGAACGCGAGCAGGCACTGGTGCGCGCGCTGGTGATGCGCAATGCGGCCATGTCTGCGTTCGAGGAATCCGGCAATCATGCGCTGTCGGAGTTCGCCTATCACGTGCGCGACGGCCAGTTTGAAGTGGCCGGCCAGCTTGGCGAGCAGGACGCCGAGACCCGCGCGCTGCTGCAGTCGCCGCAGGGCAGGGAGCTTCTGCGCCAATGCGGTATCGCCGCGCCGGAGACGGCCGCTTGAGAGCAGCCCTGGAGCACGCCTGGACGCTGGATGCGGCTCAGGCACCGGCGTTGCAGCGGCAGCTGGCCGCGCGCGTGGAGCGCAGCGACCGCCATGCGCCGCTGCGCAGCGTCACCGGCGTCGATGTCGCCTATGCCAAGGATGGCGACCGTCTGATTGCGGCAGCGGTGACGCTGGATCTCGCCACGCTGGCGGTGATCGAGCAGGCCGTGGTCGAGGATCGCGCGCAGTTTCCGTATATCCCCGGCCTGTTCTCCTTCCGCGAGCTGCCGCCGCTGGCAAAGGCGCTGCAACAGCTGCGGCAGGCGCCCGAAGTCATCGTCTGCGACGGCCATGGCTATGCGCATCCGCGCCGTTTCGGCCTGGCCTGTCATATCGGCGTGCTGTTCGACATTCCCGCGCTGGGCTGCGGCAAGACCCTGCTCACCGGCACCCTGCGCGAACCGTTGCCTGCCGCCCGCGGCGCCCAGGCCGCGCTGTACGACGGCGAGGAGATCATAGGCGCCGCGCTGCGCACGCAGGACGGCACGCGGCCGGTCTACGTCTCCGTCGGCCATCGCCTGTCGCTGCAGAGCGGCTGCGCGCTGGTGCTGCGCCTGTGCCGCGATTTCCGCCTGCCCGAAACCACGCGCGCGGCCGACCAGCTGGTCAAGCGTACGCTCGGCGCACTGCCGGCAGGTGCGGCGCGCTGACACCGGCTGGCACGGCTGTTTCAGCGCGCGTTCCGTCCAATACGCAAGCGCCGCAACACTGTCCGCGCGGACACGGTAGACCTTTCCACTGTGCAACTTCCGTAACGGCGGCGCGCAGTTGTGCCGCGCTGTTCGCGGACGTCCGCCTGCGGCGGCTGCGTACACAGGTCTACCGGCACATGCTGCCGCCTGCCGGCGCCGGAACGCTGAAGATCCCTTGCCCTGTGGAGCGTCGTCATGCGCCTGGTCCTGCCGTTGTTGTTGACTGTCTGCGCTTCCGCTGCGGCGGATGATCTGTCCGGCCTCAGCGATGAATTCGCGGCGCGCGACGGATTGCGGCAGTGGACCCTGTTCCACGAGGCCTACGGCTGGCCCGACAAGATCAAGCACCTGGACATCGGCAAGACCACTGCTGGCGCGCTGAACCTGCAGCCGCAGCACTCGGCCTGGGTGCGCGATCTCAACGCACCGTTCCTGTTCCAGACCGTGCGCGGCGATTTCGACGTGCGTGCGCGTGTGCGCGTACGCGGCGCCGCGCAGGACATCGCCGGCGGCACCTGGTCCCTGGGCGGCCTGATGGCGCGCGTGCCCAACAACAGCAGCGCCGCCAGCTGGCAGCCGCGGCGCGAGAACTGGCATTTCATCACTACCGGCGTAGGCCATGTCGCCGGCAGGCAGATGACCGAGACCAAGGCCACGTTCAACAGCTATTCCTCGCTCAAGCTGCGTCCATTTCCCACCGGCTGGGTGGAACTGCGCCTTGTGCGCGTCGGCATGTCCCTGGCCGCGCTGGCACGCGCCGACGACGAGAAGGACTGGCAGCTGCGCGACCGCTGGTATCGCATGGAAAACAATCCGGACATGCAGGTAGGCCTGATTGCCTATACCACCAGCAACGACGTGGCGCCGGCTCCGGAAGATCCGGAACGCATCAACCGCAGCCGCGAGGAAAAGGCCGCTACGGACATGCAACTGGAAGTCGACTGGATCCGCTTCCGCCGTCCCGCCGTCGCGGCGATGCCGGACTGGTATGCGCAGGTCAGCGCAAATGCGCTGGCGGACGCGGATTTGCCGGTGGAGAAGATACTGCAGTTGGTCGGGGATTGATGCGGATGCGGCGGCTCCGGTGTCGAGGCTGCCGGCCCTGCGGCGGTTTTGATGTGCAGGTTGATGCGGGTTTCGCGACACCGATGTCGCGTAGCTGGTTGATGACGGAAGCGGGACGGCCGGGATGCAGTGACGGCCGTGCGAGGCTTGGCCGGGTTAGGCGATGCGATGCGGGGCGGCGATGGCGACGGCGCGTGCTGCCTTCGCTCGCCGCGGCAGCGCGTCGGCCGTAATGCGCCGTTGCCCTTGCGTGTAGACGTACTGCAGATGCCTTCGTGCAAGCGCATGGCGATGGTTCATCGCTGTCGGCGCCTTTGCGGATGCGCACCGAATCTGCGCTGCTGTGACTTTTATTGCGTGAGTGGATTGCATCCGTGACCCCTCCGCGCAGCGGTGCATCTGTAGTCGCACTGACTGCCTGTATCCGGAGTATTCGCATGACCAGAAAACTGCCGCTGTTGCTTCTGCTGTCGCTCTCGACCGCGCTTGGCCCGGCTGCCGCGCAGACTGCGCAAACACAGGTAAGCGCCGCCGCGGCGGCCCCGACGAAAGCCGTGGATACAAAGGCTCTGCACGCCGCGCTGGCTGCGCGGATGCAAGACGCCGCCGCCGAAGGCTTCAGCGGCAGCGTACTGATCGCCGCTGGCGGCGCGGTGCTGTTTGAGCAGAGCTACGGCCAGGCCGATCCCGTCGCCGGCATGCCGGTGACGATGGCTACGCGCTTCAATCTCGCCTCCAGCGGCAAGCTGTTCACCGCGGTCGCGGCAGTGCAGCTGGTGCAGCAGGGCAAACTGGATCTCGATGCACCCGTGGGCCGCTACCTGCCCGACTGGCCCGTCCCCAGCGTGCGCGACAAGGTGACGGCGCGCCATCTGCTGACGCATACCGCGGGACTGGGGGCGTTCTGGGGACCGCGGTTCCAGGCCGCCCGCGGCGGCTTGAACACCCTGGCCGACTACAGGCCGCTGCTGCTGCAGGAGCCCGCATTCGAGCCAGGCAAAGGCTGGCAATACAGCAACAGCGGCTTTCTCCTGCTGGGCCTGATGATCGAAGCGGCATCCGGCGAGGACTACTACGACTATGTGCGCACGCATATTTTCCTGCCTGCCGGCATGACTGACACCGGCTACTTCGCTGTAGACGGCAAAGCCGAACACGTCGCCGTGCCGCACCGTGGCGGCACCGGCGCGGACCGCAACACGACCTACGCCATGCCCGAGCCTCGCGGCGCCGCCGCCGGCGGCGGCTATTCCACGCCGCGCGACCTGCTGAAATTCCACCGCGCCCTGACCGGCGGCAAGCTGCTCAACCGCCCGGCGTTCGAACTGCTGCTGTCCGCGGTCGATCTGCCCCCCGCCGAACGCGGCCGCGGCCCGCACGGCCTGGGCGTGCTGCGCTATGAAGCCGGCGGCGATATCGCATACGGCCATCCCGGCGGTGCCGATGGCATAGGCGTGGACTTCCGCGGCGGCAAATCCTCGGGCTGGGCGTTGATCGTCATGAGCAACGTAGGCGAACCCTTCGCGATGAAGATTGGCAGCGATCTGGCCGCGCTCGTCGCCCAGGCCGGCGGCCAGGATCTGCGCTTTCCGGGCATGAAGCAGGCGGTGCCGCGCAGGCCGGGTTCGTAGCGGCGCAGCCGGCAACTCATGGAATATCCTGGAGTGCGCGATGCCGTTGCGCGAAGCAAGGCCGTTGCCATGACCCAGAATATCTACGACAGTCCCGCTTTCTTCGCTGCCTATAGCCAACTGCCCCGTTCGCGCCATGGACTGGCCGCAGCGCCGGAATGGCCCAGCTTGCAGGCCCTGCTACCGGCAATCAACGGCAAGCGCATACTCGATCTCGGCTGTGGCTACGGCTGGTTCTCCCGCTGGGCCGCCGCGCACGGTGCCGCCCGGGTGCTGGCGCTGGACGTTTCCGAACGCATGCTGGAGCGGGCTCGCAGCATGCCCACGCCCTCAACCATCAGCTATAGACAGGCCGACCTGCACCATCTCGCGCTACCCGAGTCCAGCTTCGACCTCGCCTTCAGCTCGCTCACCTTCCACTACATCGAAAACCTGCCACGTCTCTTCGCCGCCATCCACGCCTCATTAGCCAAAGCCGGGCAGCTGGTCTTTTCCATCGAACATCCGATCTATATGGCGCCCCGCAATCCCGGCTGGCAGACGAGTGAAGACGGCCGCAAGACCTGGCCGCTGGACAGCTATCAGGACGAAGGGCGCCGAGTGACGGATTGGCTGGCCAAGGGCGTAGTCAAATATCACCGCACGCTGGGAACGCTGCTCAATACGCTGATCCGGGCCGGTTTTACCATCCGCCACGTGGAAGAGTGGGGCCCATCGGAGGCGCAGGTTGCGTCTTCGCCTGAACTGGCAGATGAGCGGGAGAGGCCGATGTTGTTGCTGGTGTCGGTGATGTGTTGATCAGCAGCTGAGCGGGTTTTCACTGGGTCAGTACATAGCGCCTCTAACAACAATAATCATGCCGTCCTTGCCGATCTGGTTTACGCTCTTTGCTGTCATGTGTGTCGAGATGGCAAAATGATTCCGCGCTGAGTCTTATATGTATTGACTTTTCGCGCAAATAGTAATATTGGGATTCTTTTACAAATACAACAAATGTCAATGTTGGGAAATCAGATTGTTCATGTCCTAAGGCGGCACTTTGAGTCGACATACTCCATCCCATCGCCCTTCAGATAGAGCGCGCCGGTTATTCCTGGGGGCAGCTCTTTAACCCCATTCCCCCAGAAATCTATTGCAACAATAGTCAGCTTCACATCCACGCAATCTGTGGGTGGCGGTCTCGGTCTTTCGTTCGCAATATCCTCCATCGTCATTGGAATTTTGTAACAGGACAAAAATACGTCACCAACATGAAGTGTTCCGTTACCCGGAACAACAACGACGACTGTTTTCTTTTTTTTGTCGCGCGTCACATGGGAAACATATGCCTCGACTCGGTTATCTAAGGCCATGCGATCCTCCAGAAGTTGCGCGCCGAATGTACTCTGCGATCTGCTCAGGGGACATCTTCGGACTGCTATCAACAAACTCTCTTTGAATTGTTGGGTCCTTAAAGTATCTAGGAAAGGTCTGAACAAGCCTCGAAAGTTGCCTGTCTAAAGGGCCTGCCGACCTGACGAAGGCAATGAAATCGACGCGGAACTCGAAAACAGCCTTGCACAGGCCGCAAACAGCGGCCTTGGTGCCGCATTAGGCGGCCTTCAGACGCAACTCTCCCGTCATCGCCAATAGCCGCTTGCGCGCCATCCACAGGTTCGACAGCGCGAACAACGTCAGGTGTCAACGGCAACTCAATTCTGACCCACCCCGGCAGTTGAATTCTGACCCACCGGCTGCGTGGCTTTTAGCTTACTGCTCCATGGAGGGCAGCGTCATGGACTGACCGATGACGCCGGCTTTGCGCTTGTCCTTGAGTCGGTAGCTTTCGCCGCGGATCTGCACGACGTGAGCGTGGTGCAGTAGCCGATCCAGCATGGCGGAAGTCAACGCGGCATTGCCACCGAACACCGCTTCCCAGTCGCCGAAGGAAAGGTTGCTGGTGAGAATGACCGAACCGGCTTCGTAGCGTTTGGCGATGAGCTGGAAGAACAGGTTGGCCTGGTCGGTGGAGAGCGGCAGGTAGCCGACTTCGTCGATGATCAGCAGCTTGGGCGCGAGCACGCTGCGTTTGATGAACTCCTTGGTACGCCCTTGGCGCTTGGCGTTTTCCAGCAGCATGACGAGATCGGCAGCGGTGATGAAGCGCACCTTGCAGCCGGCCTGGGCGGCGGCATAGCCCAGTGCGATGGCCAAGTGTGTCTTGCCGGTGCCGGAGGGGCCCAGCAGGATCACGTTCTCGCGCCGCCCGACGAAGGCCATGCCGGCCAGTTCGATCAACCGCTGCTTGGGTGCGCCGGTGGCGAACTCGAAGTCGTAGCCGTCCAGGGCCTTGATGCTGGGAAAACCGGCCAGCTTGGTCAGCGTGTGCCGGCTGCGGCCGACCCGGATGTCGATCTCGTGCTTGAGCGCCGCTTCGAGGTAGCCCAGCAGCGAAGTCTCCTTCGCGGCGAGGTGGTCGGCCAGATTGGCGAACTCGGTGGCCGGTGTCATCAGCTTGAGCTGTTCGCAGAGCGCTTGCAGTCGTGTGCTCATGCGTGCACCTCGAACAGCTGCTGGTACACCTGGGGTGATCGCTGCAGGCGCTCGCGAGGCCAGATTGCCGTGCCAGGGCCTGTTGCTGGCGCGGTCGTGTTGGGCAACGGCTGCAGCGCCTGGCGCTCCTGGGTGAGCCGATCCACGGGCCGTGCGGCGATCTCGCGAATCCGGCGTTGATCGGCCGTCTCGACCAGCCAGCGGCGCAGCTCGGCATTGGCCAGCTCGATCGTCAGCGCCTCGCTGGCCGCCTGCAGCCGGGTGACCAAGGGAATCCAGAAACACTCGCGAAAATAGCGGATGAAGCGCTCCACTTTGCCCTTGGTCTGCGCCCGGTAAGGGGCGCACAGCTTCGGCTCGAACCCGTAGGTCTTGGCCTGATCCCACAACCCGGCATGAAACCGGTGCACGCCCTCACCGTAGGCGCCCCGTTGGATCACCACCGTCTTCATGTTGTCGTACAGCACCTTGCGCGGCACACCGCCGAAGTACGCCAATGCGCGTGATTGGCAGCCCAGCAGCGAATCGATGCGTTCGTTGTCGACAATCTCGACATACGTCGATCGGCTGTAGCCCAGCACCGCGACAAACGCCGACAGCGGCGCCGATCCTCGGCGGATCACCGCCCAATCGACTTGCATCTGCTCGCCGGGGTCTGTCTCGTAGCGCACGACCGGCGCCGGCGGCGCCTTCGCGTAGCGCGCCGACACCAGCTGCCGCAAGATCCGCTCACCGCCCGTGTAGCCCAGCGCACGCGCCTCCCGGAACAGCACCGTCGCGGGCAACCGGTGCGGCAACGCCTGATCGATGCGCCGCTCCAGATACGCTCGCACGCCGTCGAGCTTCGACGGTCGGCCGCTTCGTCGCACGTATCGCGGCATCTCCTCGCCGCCGCGCAGATACCGACGCACGGTGTTGCGCGAAACCGACAGCCGCCGCGCGATCTCCCGCACGCTGGCCCCTTGCTGATGTAACACCCAGATCGTCATGAACACCTCGACCTTGATCATGCGTCCCTCCGCACGCAGCCGGTACGGCGAAACTACGGGTCACAGGTGGGTCAGTTTTAGACTGCCGACTGGGTCAGTTTTGCACTGCCGCTAACACCAGTCCTTTGAAGCGTACTTTCACATAGCCGAACTGGCATTTCAGCACACGGAACGGGTGCTCAACGCGAGCGCGAATGCCTGCCTTGCGCTTCTCTTCCTTCTCGATCTCACGTTTCTTGTCACCCTCCGGCAACTCTTTCACGCTGCCGCGCTTTCGGGCAATCTGCCAATCCAGGCCTTTGCGTGCGGTGCGCTTATCGGCACCCGTGTAGCCCGCATCGGCGTGCACTACCGGCTCCTTGCCGTGCAGCAGGTAGTCCGCTTCGTTGACATCCGCCTCATGGCGGGCGTCGTCGTCACCGTGTGCACCAATCCCGAATCGACATCCACGCCGATATGCGCCTTCATGCCGAAGTACCACTGCTCGCCTTTCTTGGTCTGATGCATTTCCGGATCGCGCTCCCCGTCCGCATTCTTCGTCGAACTCGGTGCTGCGATGATCGTCGCATCCACGATCATCCCACGCTTGAGCATCAATCCTTTGCGCGACAGATACCCGACCCGTGCCAGGATGTCGGCACCCAGCTCGTAGGTTTCCAGCAGCCGCCGGAAGTTCAGGATCGTTGTCTCGTCGGGGATCGGCTTCGTCAAGGACAAGCCGGCGAACTGACGCATCGACGCGATCTCGTACAGCGACTCCTCCATCGCCGGGTCGCTCAGACCGAACCAGTTCTGCATCAGGTGTACCTTCAGCATCACTTTCAGCGGATAGGGCGGCCGGCCGTTACCCGCCTTCGGATAGAACGGCTCGATCAGGTTCAGCAGGATTGTCCACGGAATCACCTGCTCCATCTCTGCCAGGAACGTTTCCCGACGTGTGCGCTTGCGCTTGCTCGCGTACTCGCCGTCGCCGAAGCTCATCTGGTCCATCGACTGTGTTCCTGCCTGGGGTTGGGCTATCTCAGCACATTCGGGGGGGGTGTTCAGACCTTCCATAGATAGAAAAAACCGAAATTTTGCAGGATTTTCCACTCACTGGTCAATGATGTCGGCTATCTGTTTAGATCGAACTTTCGGATGACTTCCTCGGCATAGGGGGAATAGTCTTCGCCCTCACTATTACTTCGGATCACCACCCACATGCGCGTATCTCTGTATGTAGCAATTGCTTCTCGTATGGAAATTTTTAGCCAAATTGGCAAGCTATCAAAATCGGCTTGAACTCCGGATTCTGACAGTCCTTTTACGGTATAGGCGACAAGCATCCAAATCGGAAACTCGCCACGCTGGTTCATCTCAATGAAGTCTTTCAAGTGCGGAATCATTAGTCACCTCTGGTTCGACATTTTTCGCACAAGCTCATCTCCGTGATCAACAGCCTGCCAGTGAGGATTGTCCGCACTGCCGGGCCGCACAAGATCCTTATAAGTAATCACGGGCAATGCTCCACCGTTTTTCTGGAAAATCTCGCGTAGTGCCTCGATCTCAAACGACTCATGGCTTAGCACTGCTGTTATTGCTTTATCACTTCCAAGCACGGATTGGCGCACCCAGACGTTTATCTTGCCGGTATGATTAGCAATTGCGTCTGTTGTCGCATTTGGGGCTCGCCAAGGCACAATCTGCGTTCCGGATTGGAAATCTACTTGCCCGAAGGATGCATAGGAGTCGCCAAATTGTTTCGCATACTGCTCATCCGGCACAGAAATGAAATGGAGGTCGTCTTCAATGTATGCGCCGTTGTTTTCTGCGATTTGCCGCGCTTCAGCTATGGTGCGCGGGCCATTCGGATTGGGTTTCCATAGATGCGTAGTCTGGTGATAGCTTGCTGTTCCGCCAAACGCCATTGCTGTAGTCCTGATCCTGCCCCTGCTTTTCGGACACCCGGATAAGCGATTCAATATCGCAATCCGGAGTGAGACAGATGAGCAGGAAGAAATCAGAAGGCAAGACGGAACGCAAGCGCTTCAGCGCGGAGTTC
>NZ_JANFQO010000038.1 GCF_024437735.1 Tahibacter harae
ATCGCGGCCGAAGGCCTGGCTCAGGCCGGTAATCTCGATCGGATCGCCGAGCGAGGTCCCCGTGCCGTGCGCTTCGATATAGCTCACGTCCGCCGCATTGACGCCGCCCTTGTCCAGCGCCGCGCGCACCACCTCGGCCTGCGACACCGGACTCGGCACCGTATAACCGTTGGTCTTGCCGCCGTGGTTGATCGCCGTGCCGCGGATCAGCGCATAAATGCTGTCGCCGTCGCGCTGCGCCGCCGACAGCGGCTTGAGCAGCACCGTGCCCACCCCCTCGCCCGGCACGAAACCGTCCCCGCCCGCACCGAAGCTGCGGCAGCGGCCGTCGCTGGCCAGCATGCGCTGGGTCGCGAGACTGATGAAGTTGGAGGCGTGCAAGTAGAGATTCACGCCACCGGCCAGGGCCAGTTCGCACTCGCCGCGGTACAGGTGTTCGCAGGCTTCGTGGATCGCCGTCAGCGAGGACGAACACATCGTATCCACCGGCATGCTGGGACCGGACAGGTTCAGCAGATAGGACACGCGGTTGGCCATGGAACCGAACGAGGTATGCGGGAACACACCCTCGCCGTCGGCCATCAGCTGCGGGCCGTGCAGCTCGAAACCGGTCTTGGTGATGCCGGCGAACACGCCGACATTGCGCTTGTGCTGCGCCGCCAAGCGCTCGCGCGTATAGCCGGCGTCTTCCAGCGTGGCCCAGCAGGACTGCGTGAACAGCCGCTCCTGCGGATCCATGTCGTAGGCTTCGCGCGGCGCGACGCCGAAGAACAGCGGATCGAACTCGTCGAAACCTTCGAGGAAACCGCCGGATTTGGCGTAGTACTTGCCGCTGAAGATCGCGGTCTCGCGGTCGGGTTCGTAGTACTTGTCGGCGTTCCAGCGCCCGGCCGGAATCTCGCTGATGCAGTCGCGCCCTTCGCGCAGGTTGTGCCAGAACGCGGCCAGGTCCGGCGCCTGCGGATAGCGGCCGGTCAGGCCGATGATGGCGATGGGCTCGCGCTGCTGCGGCGCCCAGCCGCTGCGGACCGGCACGCCTTCGCGCCAGGAACGCAGCACCTGCGCCGCACCGCCGCGCGTCACCGCCGCCCCCATGGCGGCCTTCGCGGCCGGCGCCGCTGCCGAGGGAGCGGCTTCGCACCAGGCCACGCAGGCAGCTTCGTGCTCGGCGACGAAATGGCCGGCCAGTTCGCCCAGGCTCTGGTATTCGTACAGCAGGGTCTTGGACAGCTCGCCGAACACCGCGCCGAATTCCTGGTTCAGCTGGGTGACCAGGATGGAATCGATGCCGTATTTTTCCAGCGGCTCGTCGCCGTCGATGTCGCTGAGGGCGAGCTTGGCGACCCGGGCGAAGATGGCCTTGAGCTTGTGCAGCACGCGCTCGCGCAGTGCCGCCTTGTCTACATTTTCACTGTGCGCGCGCACCGGCGCGGCGGCGGTGATCGGCGCGGTCTTCGCCGTCGCCAGTTGCAGGAACTGGCGGCGCAGCCGGGTGGGCTCGCCGTAGAGCACCAGCACCTGCGGCGCGGCGCAGGCCAGCGCGCGGTGGAACGCGCGTACGCCCGGCGCGGCCGGCAGCGGCCACAGGCCGTGCATTTCGCGCATCGCGGCGACGCTGGATTCGGGCATGCGCATGCCGCCTTCGGCCCACAGCGGCCAGTCGATCGCCAGGCTGCGGCCGTGGCGCAGGCCGGCTTCCACCTGGCGCTGGCGCACCGCGGCGAAACTGTCGAGATAGGCGTTCGCAGCAGCGTAGTCGCTCTGGCCGACATTGCCGAACACGCCGGCCGCGGCGGCGAACAGCACGAAGAAATCCAGCGCGATGCCGGCGGTGGCTTCATCCAGCGCCGCCGCGCCGTCGATCTTGGGCGCGAACACGCGCGCGATATTGGCGCGGTCCTTGTGCTGCAGGAAGCTGTCTTCGAGCACGCCGGCGGAATGGATCACACCATCCAGGCGGCCGTGGCGCGCAAGCAGATCGGCGACGAAGGCGGCTACGGCGGCACGGTCGGCCACGTCGAGCGCGGCATATTCGATGCGTACGCCCGCCTGCTGCAGTGCGGCGATCTCGGCATGGCGCGCCGCGCTGGCCGGCGTGCGGCCGGTCAGCACGACCGTCGCC
The DNA here is from genome assembly GCF_024437735.1 of Tahibacter harae. GTDB lineage: Bacteria > Pseudomonadota > Gammaproteobacteria > Xanthomonadales > Rhodanobacteraceae > Tahibacter > Tahibacter harae. The sequence continues at coordinate 2,123 of NZ_JANFQO010000038.1, forward strand.
GCCTGCAGGTGGCTGGCAATGTCGCGGGCGAAGAACTGGCCCAGTCCGCCGGCGCCGCCGCTGATCAGATAGACGCCGCCTTCGCGCCAGACCACCGGCGCGGCCGCCGGCGGCGTCAGTTCTCGCAGGTATTCGACCGTGCGGCTGCCTGCGCCGTAATCGACCAGGCTGTCGTCGCGCGCAGGCAGGTCCACGCGCAGCCTGGCGGCCAGCTCCGCGGCAGCGACGCCGGGCGCAACCACGATCAGTTGCGTGCGCAGGCGCGGCTGTTCCAGGTGCACGGACTTGAGCAGGCCGGACAGACCGCGCAGGCCCGCGTCGGCGGACTGCGCCGGCACCACGACCTGCAGCACGATATCGCCGCGGGCATGATCGGCCAGCACCTGCCGTATCGTATCCAGCAGCGCGGCCGCGGCCTGGGCGAAACGCTGCGTCACGTCGCCTTCGCCCGCATCCAGCAGATCGCAGTCTGCCTGGGGCAGCGCCGCGCGCAACGCGGCGAGCTGTGCCGCCTCGCCGACGGCGCAGAGCCGCACGACATGGACTGCGGCGGGACTGGGCAGGTCCGGCGCGGCGGCGGCCACGGTGCCTGGTGCGAGCAGCAGCAGGTCGGCGGCCTCAGGAGCTGCTGCAGCGGCGCCCTGCGCGCGGACAGTTGCGCTGACGGCAGTGACCGCGAGCGCATCGGCCGATACCACGATGTCGCCGCGTTCGTCGCAGGCGATCAGGTCGTAGCGCGCCTCGCCCGCCGCACGCAGCAGCAGCCACAGCGCAGCCGGCACAGGCCGGTAAGTATGCAGTGCGGCCAGGCTCAGCGGCTGCCATCGCGCATCGCCCAGCGGGGCGGCGGTGTCGATCAGGTGCAGGCCGGCGTCGAGCAGTTCGAGCTGGGCCAGCGCGGTATCGGCGGAAGCCGCCGCGGACAGTTCCAGCCGTGCCAGCGCGAGGAAGTCGGGGCCGGCCAGCCGCAGCTGCGACAGCTTGCCCAGGCGCTGCGGCGGCGCAGGCGCCGCACTGCCCTGCGACTGCAGCACGCCCAGGTCCAGCGCAGCAGGCGCAGACGGCAGCGCGGCACTGGCCTTGCCTTGCGCCAGCACGCGGCGCGCGGCGCCGTCTTCGCGATAGATTTCCAGGCCGATCTGGTCGCGCCCGGCGCGGTACAGCTCCACCTCCAGCGTGAGCGGAAAATCCGCCCCTTCCAGCGGCTGGGCCCAGGCCAGTTCGCGCCATTGCACCGGCGCGGCCGCCGCGCCGAAGGCCTGGGCCAGGTGCAGCGCGGCGGTGCCCAGGGCCGGCAGCAGCGCGTGCGGCAGCTCGCGCCCGGCCGTACCCGCGGCGAGGCAGGTCTCGTCGCCGAGGAAGCGGCTGCGGAAACGCTGGCCGTCCAGCACCGACGTGTTCTGGTGTACCAGCGGGTGCAGCTGCGCGGCGGCGGCGGTGCCGCGCGGTGCGGCCTCCGGCGCGGCGGCGGCGACCCAGTAGGTCTCGCGCGCGAACGGATAGCCGGGCAGGCTGACGCGCGAATACTGCTGCGCAGTGAACAACTGCGCAAAATCCAGTTCGTAGCCCTGCACGTGCAGATCGGCCGCCGTCGCCAGGCATTCCAGGTGCTCGGCGGCCGGCAGTCCACTGCGGCAGCGTTGCAGGCAGTCCTGGGCGTAGCGCTTCAGCGCCGGCTGTTCGCGGCGCTGCTTTTCGTTGAACTTGCCGGCATAGACCTGGCTGGCGCTGCCCTTGTCGAGCCAGCGCTGCAGCAGGTTTTCCAGGTCTTCGCGGCTGCGTGCGACGCAGGCCAGGCGATGGCTCAGGTGGCGCCGCCCCAGCAGCAGGGTGTAGGCGATATTGCCCAGCGCGGCCACGTCGTCGCCGCGCAGGTAGTCCAGCAGCTGGCGCGCCTGCTGCTGCAGCTGGTCCTCGGTGCGGGCCGACAGCACGATCAGCTGGCCCGGCAGCGCCGGCGGCGTACGCGCCTGCAGCGGCGATTCTTCCAGCACCATGTGCGCGTTGGTGCCGCTCATGCCGAAGGAACTCAGCGCCGCCTGGCGCGGCAGCGCCGCGCCGTGCGCGTCGCGCTGCGGTTCCCACTCGCGCAGCGCCGTGTTGATGTAGAACGGGCTGGCCTCGACGTTGAGCTTGGGATTGGCGTTGCGGTAATTCAGCGAGGCCGGTATCTGGCGGTGCTTCAGCGACAGCAGCACCTTGACCAGGCCGACGAAGCCGGCCGCCGCGGTGGCGTGGCCGATGTTGGTCTTGATCGAGCCGATCGCGCAGTAGTTGCGCTTGTCGGTGTAGTGGCGGAATGCGCGGGTCAGCGCGCTGAACTCGATCGGATCGCCCAGCTCGGTCGCGGTGCCGTGGGCCTCGACCATCTGCAGCCGGGCCGGATCCAGCGCGAAGGTGTCGTAGACGTAGCGCTCCAGGCGCTCCTGCGCGTTGCCGCTGGGCGCGGTGATGCCGTTGGTGGTGCCGTCCTGGTTCAGCGCCGAGCCGCGGATCACGCCGTAGACGTGGTCGCCGTCGGCCTCGGCGTTGCTCAGGCGCTTGAGCACCACGGCGCCTACCGCCTCGGCCGGCACGAAGCCGTTGGCGCGGTCGTCGAAGGTGTAGCAGCGGCCGTCGGCGGACAGCATGCCGGCGCGGCTCAGACTGGTGTAGCCGGTCGGCGTCATGTGCAGGGTGACGCCGCCGGCGATGGCCATTTCGACATCGCCCAGCCACAGCCCCTGCACCGCGTGGTGTATCGCCACCAGCGAGCTGGAACAGGCCGTGTTGATGGTGACGGCCGGGCCCTGCAGATCGAGGAAATACGACAGGCGCGCCGGCAGCGTGGCGACGTTGTTGCCCCACAGTGCCTGGGCCGGCGGTTCGCCGCTGAACAGCTGGGCGTATTCGCCCGAGGATTCCGTGCCTACGTAGACGCCCCAGTTGCGTTCGCGCTCGCCCGAGCCGGCGTAGCCGGAATCTTCCAGCGCGCGCCAGCTCTCCTGCAGGAACAGGCGCTGCTGCGGGTCCATGTAGGTGGCTTCGATGCCGGAGATGTTGAAAAACAGCGGATCGAATTCAGCCAGCCCGGAAAGAAAGCCGCCGTTGGGTGTGAGCTGGGCGTCCTCGCCCAGGCTCCAGCGGCCGACTTCCTCGACCAGGTCGCGCCCTTCGACGAGATGGCGCCACAGTTCGGCCGGCGTGCGCGACTGGGCGAAACGGCCGGCAATGCCGATCACCGCGACCGGTTCGCGGCCGCCCGGCAGATCGCTGCTGCCGAATGCGTTGCGCGGCGCGGCGGGTGCCGGGGCGGGTGCCGCTGCCGCAGCCGGCGCGGCGGCGGGTGCTGCAGCCTGCGCCTCCAGGCCCAGGCCGGCCGCGATCTGCGCGCCGAAGCGCGACAGGATCAGCCCGGCCAGTTTCTTGACCGAGGCATAGTCGAACAGGCTGATCGTTTCCAGCTCTATGCCCAGGCCGGCGTTGATCAGCTGCACCAGGCGGCCGCCGCTGATCGAATCCACGCCGTAATCGGCGAAGGATTCGGTGCGCGAGATATCCTCGGCATCGATCTCCAGCACTTCGGCCAGCTTGTCGATAATCACCGCGCAGACGTGGTCTTCGGCCATCGTGGCGGAAACGCCGCTGGCGGCCGCGGCCGGCGCCGCGGCAGTGGCGGCTGCGGTGTCGGGCTGCGCTGCCGGCGCCGCGACGGGCGCCGCAGCGGCGGACTTGCGCCGCACCGGCCTGGCCGGCTCGGCTTCGCGCTGGCGCACCACGCCGTCGCTCTCGGCGATCGCGACCATCTGGCCCAGGGCGTGGAATTCCTCCAGCGGGAAGTACACCGCGTCGAAGCCCTCGCTCTGCAGCACGTGCTGCCAGGTTTCCGGGTACAGCCCCGGACAGCCGGGAATGCGCAGCGCGTCGTCCTCGTAGGCCCACCAGCCTTTCAGCAGGCCGAAGGTCAGATGGGCGAAAAGCCCGCCGCTGTTGCTCATCTCGTTGAGCAGCAGCAGGCCGCTGCGGCGCAGCGTGGCCTTCACGTTGCGCAGCGTGTTGCGGATGTTGCGCGTGGCGTGCAGCACGTTGGTGGCGATGGCCAGGTCGTAGCTGCCCAGCTGCACGTCCTGGCCTTCGATCGGCCGCTCCACATCGAGCAGGCGGTAGCGCAGGAACGGGTTGCCCGGGCCGAACTGCTTCTCGGCGTGCTGCAGGAACGACACCGAGATGTCAGTGAAGCAGTATTCCTCGATCAGCTCGGCGTATTTGGACAGCTTGCGCAGCACCGGTGCCGTGGTGCCGCCGGTGCCGGCGCCGACTTCGACGATGCGGATGCGCGGCGGCGCGGCCGGATTCAGCGCGATGCGTTCCTCGATATATGCCACAACCGTGTCGGCGATCGCACTGTTGAAGAGATCGGCGCCGGTGTTGTCCTTGTAGATGCCCGACACGCCGTCCATCGACGACTGGCGGAACAGCACGTCGGTCGCGAGCTTGCGCCCGGCCAGGATCTCCGGCAGCGCGCGCAGGGTGGACTCGACGAGCGTGATGCGGGCGACCTGGTCCGGATCGGCCAGCCATACGGCCTTGCGCGCCTCCCAGTCGGCCCAGACCGCGGCGGCATCGCGTACGCCGGTGCCGAGCCGAACCTGATCCGGCGCGGCGGACTGCACGCGGCCCTGCAGGGTCAGCACGCGCAGGCTCTCGTCGAGCCAGCGACCGTAAAGCGGCGCCAGGCGCGCCTTGAGTTCGCCCACGGCGACGGAGTCGGCATCGGCCAGCACGCCCAGGGACTGCAGCTGCGCGAGCATCAGCTCCGCCAGCATCGCCTCCCACTGTTCCTGTCCGCCGCCCTGCTCCGCCTGACCGTTCTCGCTGCTCGACTTCATCACTGCCCCGTATCTGCAACTTGTCTGTGCACAACGCCTTTCCGGCACTTCCCGGGCGGCGGCCGCCCGCGGCAGCGCGGCCGGCGAAGCCGGGCACGGTCAGGTTTTGTGCAAGATGCGACAACCCGCCCAATTGCACCCATCGCCGCGGCCGTCCCCCCGGTTGGCCTGGCGTTACGGGCGGAGCGGCCGCTCAGGCCGGTTCCTCCCCGATTGCGCCGCTGTGCGCCGGTTGCGCATTGGCGCAAAGGCAACGATTGCGACGAACGCCTGCTGCGGCAGAAATGCAAGGTTTGTCGCCTGACTGTGAACTGTAGTGGCAATACCGTCAAGCCGAGTACGCGCCGCCCCGCAGCCCCCGCGACCGGGCTCTCGCACGGCGGCGAAGGCCGCCGCGGCAGCTTCGCGGCGGCCCCGGCGCAGGGTTGGAATACGGCGCCGGACTGCATCAGGCGCCTTCCATGCGCTTCCTCAGATTGCGCAGCAGCGAAGGCGCGCCGGAGGCCATGCAACTGACCGATTCGCGCCCGCGCAGCTCGCGCAGCACCTCGGGCGAAGTCGTGCGCACGAAGGCCATCTGCTCGACCGAACCGGCGACCAGCGCCTGCACTGCCTGCATGCCTTCCTCCGGCTGGATCGAGCCCATGCCCAGGCGGGCCATGCGCCGCTGGTAATCCTCCGAAGACACGATGCCCACGCCGCCCCACCAGCCCCAGTTCATCACCCGCACCGGCCACGGCAGTTCCTGCGCGAGCTGGCGCGCGTAGGCGTCCTTGAAGGTGCAGCCGGCGGCGTAGTTGCCCTGCCCCGGCGCCTTGGAGAAGGACTGCATGGAGGAGAAGAACAGCACGAAATCCAGCTCCTCGCTGCGGAAGGCCTGCACCAGGTGCACGCTGGCATCCACCTTGACCTGCAGGCTGGCGGCGAAGCGCGTCTCGTCCATCAGGGCGAGGCTCGCGTCCTGCAGCACGATGGCCGAATGGACCAGCCCGTGGATGGCGGCGCCGGCCAGATGATCGCGCTTGATCACTGCATAGGCGTGACAGAGCGCCGCCGCGTCGGTCGCGTCGGCGCTGAGGTAGACCGGGCGCGGACCGAGCTGGCCGAGGCGGTCGAGCTGGGCCTGGATGGCGGCATCGGGCGCGCGCCGGCCGATCCAGAACACGCGCGCCTGATAATTGCGGATCATCCACTCGGTCCAGACTTCGCCGATACCGCCGGCACCGCCCAGCACCACGTAGTTGCCGCCGCGGCGGTAGCCGCTGCCGGGCACCGCCTGGCGGTCGAGCGCGACCAGGCGCTGGCGGTACCACTCGTCGCGGCGGAAGCAGGCCGCATCGCCGGCGCGGTCGGCCGGCAGGGCCAGCAGGTCGTCCAGCGGCCAGGCGCCGGCCGCCGGCAGGTCGGCCAGCCGTACGCTCCAGGCCGGATGCTCCTTGGCCATGGAGCCGACCAGCCCGTGCACGCCGGCCTGGATCGCGCAGACCCGGTCCAGCGTGCGGTGCACGGCCTGGGTGCGGAAGGTCACGACCAGCCAGTCCAGCGCGCGGCCGGCGTACTTGAGTTCGAGCAGTGCCTTGACGAAGCGGAACAGGGCCAGCACACCGGTGGGCTGGGGCTGGGTCTGGGCCTCGTCCAGCACATCGGCGCGGGGCAGATCGTTCGCGATCCAGACCACGCGGTCGATCTGCTGCAGCTGGCTCAGCGCGGCGGACAGCCGCGGCGGCGACGCCAGCACGGCCGGATCCAGCCGCTGCACCTCGGCGAAGCGAGTGGCCAGCCGTTCGAGTTCTGCCGGCGCGGTGCCCGCCGCGGCGATCAGCAGGGTGCGGCCCGGCAGCGGCGCGCGGCTGGACGCCGCCGGCACCGCCAGCGGCTCCCATACCGGCACCAGCGCCTGGGCGGTTCCGGCAGCGGTGCCGGACGCCGGGGACGGCGCGGCGGCGGCCGGAGCACCGGCAGCGGGCGCCGGACTCACAACCGCTGCGGCGGGCGCAGCGCTTGCGCCGGCAACAGCGGTGCCGGCCGCCGACGGCGGTGCGAGCGGGCTGCCGGCCGGCCAGTAGCTCTTGCGCTGGAATGGGTAGGTCGGCAGCGGAATGCGCGAGGCATTGCTGCCGGCGAACAGCAGCTCGAATTGCAGATCGTAGTTCTGCACGTACAGGTCGGCGACTGCCGCCAGGTTGCGCAGGTATTCGGCATCGTCGCGCAGCTCGCGGCTCTGGCGTATGCACTGGTTGCCGTAGTCGCGCAGGGCGACCTGCTCGCGCCAGTCCTCTTCGCTGACGGCCGAGACGAATACCTGGTCGCAGCGCCCTTCCGCCAGCCATTCGCGCAGGCTGGCGAGCAGCCCGGCGCGGTCGCGGGCGACGCAGGCCAGGCGCTGGGCCAGGTGCTTGCGGCCCAGCAGCAGGGTCTGGCTGATGTCGGCCACGTGCATCTGCGCATCGCGTCCGACCGCGCCGAGCAGCGCTTCGACCTGCTGGCGCAGTTGCTCGCGCGTGCGCGCCGACAGCACCACCAGCCAGGCCGGCCGCGCCTGCGGCACGCGCGCGTGCGCCGGCGCTTCCTCGACCACCATGTGCGCGTTGGTGCCGCTGAAGCCGAACGAACTCACCGCGGCGCGGCGCGGCAGCGGCCGCCCGTTGGCATCAAGGGCGCTGTCCCAGCGGCGCAGTTCGGTGTTGACGAAGAACGGGCTGGTTTCGAAGTCGATGTGCGGATTGCCGTTGCGGTAGTGCAGCGACGGCACGATCTTGCGGTGTTTCAGGCACAGCAGCAGCTTGAGCAGGCCGGCGATGCCGGCCGTGGTCGCGGTATGGCCCAGGTTGGTCTTGATGGAGCCGATCGCGCAGTAGCGGCGCAGCGCCGTGCGGTGGCGGAAGGCGCGGCTCAGCGCGCCGAACTCGATGGGGTCGCCCAGGCGCGTGCCGGTGCCGTGGGCCTCGACCAGCTGGATCTGCGCCGGGTCGATGTCGAAGCGCTCGTACAGCTCGCGGATCAGGCTTTCCTGCGCCGCCGCGTTGGGGGCGGTGATGCCGTTGGAGGTGCCGTCCTGGTTGATGCCCGACGCGACGATGACGCCGCGCACGGTATCGCCGTCGGCGAGCGCATCGCGCAGGCGCTTGAGGATGACCACGCCCACGCCTTCGCCCGGCACGAAGCCGTCGGCGCGGGCGTCGAAGGCGTGGCAGCGGCCGTGCGGCGACAACATGCCGCTCTTGGTGGTGGCGAGGAAATAGCTCGGCGTGGCCTGCAGATGCACGCCGCCGACCAGGGCCAGGTCGACGTCGTTGCACCACAATGCCTGGCAGGCGCTGTGGGCGGCGACCAGCGAGGCGGAACAGGCCGTATCTATCGCCACGGCCGGGCCTTTCAGGTCGAGGAAATAGGCGATGCGCGCCGGCACGATCGACGCCGCCGTGCCCCAGAACGACTGCGGCGGGCTGGAGTCGCCGAGCAGGTTGTCATAGTCGCCGGCACCGCAGCCGACATAGACGCCGCAGCGCTTGCCGCGCGCGCCGTCGCCGGCATAGCCCGCATCTTCCAGCGCTGTCCAGCATTCCTCCAGGAACAGGCGCTGCTGCGGATCCATGTAGGTCGCTTCCATGCCCGAGATCTTGAAGAACAGGGCATCGAACTTCTCGATGTCGTCCACCAGCGCCGCGGCGCGGCAGAACTCGCCGCCCGGCGGCAGGAACTGGTCCAGATCCCAGCGCGTGACTTCCTCGACCAGGTCGGTGCCATGGGCCAGGTGCGTCCACAGGGCGTCCAGGTCCGGCGAGCGCGCGAAGCGGCCGCTCATGCCGACCACGGCGATGCGCCGGTCATCCGGCACCGCAGTGCCGGGTGTGCTCGATTCGATGGGTGCGGCCGAGGCGTAAGGCGGTGCCGCGGCGGCGGTCGCGACGGCTGCCGCCGCCGGGATTGCCGCGGGCGGCGCCGCAGCGGCGGCCGCGACAGGCGCGGCCGCGGGAGCAATTCCCGTGGCCGGTACCGCGGCAGGCGGTGCTGCCGCAGCGGGTACGGCCGCGAGCGTCTGGCGCAGCGCATCGCCGTAGCTGGCCAGGATATGCGCCGCCAGCGCGTTGACCGAGTTGAACTCGAACAGCGCCGTCGTGGCCAGTTCGATGCCCAGCGCGGCGTTGAGCGTCTGCACCAGGGCGACGCCGGTGATCGAATCCACCCCGTAGTCGGCGAAGGCGTCGTCGAAATGGATGCGGTCGCGGCGCACGCGCAGGCCTTCGCAGAGCTTCTCCGCGATGGTGTCCTTGACGTGGTCGTGCAGGCGCTGGGAATCCACCACAGCGGCGGCCGGTGCCGCGCCCGCAGGCGCCGGCGCTGCGGCGACAACCGGTGCGGCCGGTGCCGTCTGTGCCGAGGGTGCGGGTTGCGGAACCGCGGCCGGCGCCGCTGGCGCCAGGCGCCGGCCGATCGCATCCGCATGGCCGGCCAGGATATGCGCGGCCAGCGCGTTGACCGAGTTGAACTCGAACAGCGCGGTCGTGGCCAGTTCGATGCCCAGCGCGTCGTTGATCGCCTGTACCAGGGCGACGCCGGTGATGGAGTCCACGCCGAAATCGGCGAAGGAGTCGTCGCCGTGGATGCGGTCGCGGCGCACGCGCAGCGCTTCGCCGAGCTTGCCGGTGATGGTGTCGCGAACCAGGTCCGCGATCTGCTGGGTGCGCGCGGCCGGGTCGGCCGTCGTCACAGGGATGGCCGCCGCTACGGACGCGGCTGCAACCGCCGGAGCCGCCGGTGCAGCCTCGGCCCTGGCCGGGACAGTCGCCGCTGCCGCTGCGGCCTGCGCCGTAGCGCGCGGCGCAGGCGCCGCCGTGCGCGCCTGGCGCACCAGTCCGTCGCTGGCCGCGACCACGATCTGCTGGCCGAAGCGCTGGCCGCGTTCGGCCGGGAAGAACACGTCGGTGAATCCCTCGCCTTCCAGTGCGCGCTGCCAGTTGGCCTCGTCCAGCGCCGGGCAGCCCGGCAGGCGCAGCGCCTCGTCCTCGAACAGCCACCAGCCCTTGAGCAAGGCGAAGGTCAGCAGGGCGAGCAGGCCGCCGTCCTGGTTGATCTCGTTCAGCAGCAGCACGCCGCCATGGGCCAGGCAGGCCTTGATATTGCGCAGGGTGTTGCGGATATCGCGCGTGGCGTGCAGCACGTTGGTCGCGACAACCACGTCGTAGCTGGCCGGAACGATGTCCTGGCCGGCCAGCGGCAATTCGGCGTTGAACAAGGTGCAGCGCAGATACGGGCACTGCGGACCGAAGCTGTCCTCGGCGTGCATCAGGAACGCGCGGGAAATATCGGTGTAGCAGTACTCGCCGACTTCGTGCTGGTACGGCTGCAGCAGGTGGAACAGCAGCGCGCTGGTGCTGCCGGTGCCGGCGCCGACTTCGAGTATGCGCAGCGGCTGCAGCGGCGTGCCGCTGGCGCGGGCCGCATCGCGGCGCTGCTGCAGCAGGGCCAGCAGCATGTCGCCGAGCACGGTGTTGAAATAATCCGCGCCCGCATGGCCCTGGTAGGAGCCGGCCACGCCGTCGACCGCGGAATCGCGGAACAGCACGTCGGTCGCCGGCAGGCGGCCCTGCAGGATCGCCGGCAGGTTGCGCAGGGTCGCCTCGATCAGCACGACCTGACTGCCCAGTCCGGGCAGGCTGCGCCATTGCGCGGCCTGGGCTTCCCACTGCGGCCAGGTGTGCGGGCCAGCCTGGTCCGCCAGCGCTGTCGCGCGATAGGCGCCCTCGCCCGCCGCGGCCAGGTAGCCGTTGCGCTGCAGCAGCCGCGCGGCCTGGGCCAGCCAGCGCGCATAGGCCGGCGCGACGCGGGCGGTTTCCTCGGCCAGCTGCACCTGCGCCGTGGCGAAAAGGCCCATGCTGCGCAGCTGCACCCATAGCAGGCGCGCCAGTTCGGCGCCGACCGCGTCGGCCAGAGCCTTGCGTTCGCCTTCGGCCTGTTCCAGCGCGTGCAGCGCCTGCTGCGAGGCGCTGGAACCCGCGCCAGCCTGCAATCGCAGCGGCGTGAGGCTGGCCGGGGCTCCGGCCACGGCACGGTAGCGTGCCGGCGCGCACCAGTGGGTCAGCACGGCCGGATCGGTGGTATGGATCAGCGCGGCCTGGTCCAGCGGCGCGGCGAGCAGTTTTTCCAGCGCGTCCATGGCTTCGGCCGGCTCGATCGAGCCTATGCCGGAGTCGGCCATGCGCTGCTGGTAGGCCGCGGTCGCGACGATGCCGACACCGCCCCAGTAACCCCAGTTGATGACCTTGACCGGACAGCTCCAGCGCTGCGCCAGGGCCTGGGCGTAGGCGTCGCCGAAGGTGCAGCCGGCGGCGTAGTTGCTCTGCCCGGCGGCCTTGGTATAGCTCTGCAGCGACGAGAAAAACAGCGCGAAATCCAGTTCCTCGCGGCCGAACACCTGGGCCAGGCGCACGCCGACGTCGACCTTGGCGGCGAGCGCGGCACGGAAGCGTTCCTCGTCCATGTTGGCCAGGCTCTTGTCCAGCAGCACGATGGCGGAATGGATCAGCCCGTGTACGCCGGCGTGGCGCTCGTGGATGTGGTCGAGGCAGCGTTCCAGCGCGCCGCGGTCGGTCGCGTCGGCGCGCAGGTAGACCGGTTCCGGCCCCAGCGCGGCCAGCCGGCGGCGGCGCGCGTCGAGCGCGGCATCGGCTTCGCGCCGGCCTATCCAGTAGACGTGGGCCTGGTAGTGGCGGATCAGGTATTCGGTATAGACCTCGCCGATGCCGCCGGCGCCGCCGACGATGACGTAGACGCCGCCGTGGCGGTAGGCCGACTGCGCCGGCGCGGCCAGGTCGGCCGGTACCAGCTGCTGGCGCAGCCACTCGCCGGCACGGAAGGCCCAGGCGTCGCCCTGGGGATCGGGCGGCAATTGCCAGGCCGCCGCCGGCGGCAGCTCGGCGTGCAGCGGGAGATCGACCAGCCGCACGTTCCAGTGCGGGTATTCCTTGGCCGCCGAGCCGATCAGGCCATGCACGCTGGCATGGGCCGGATGGGCGTCGTCGCGGCGTTCCACGCCGAAGGTCTGCGCGGTGAACACGCTCAGGCCCAGCGCGCGGCTGCCGTAGCCGGCCTGCAGCAGGGCCTTGAGCAGGCGGAAGCCGGCCAGCACGCCTTCGGACTGGCGCGTGACCAGGCTTTCCTCCAGCACGTTGTGCAGCGGCGCCGGCGGCACGAACCAGCAGACGTGGTCCAGCGCCGGCAGCGCGGCCAGCGCGGCCCGCAGGCTGTCCACCGATGCCAGCGCCTGCGGCGGCAGTTCGTGCACGCGGCTGTGGCGCAGCGCCAGCTGCCGGCGCTGTGCCTCGCTGCCGCCGACCACGAGCAGCGTGGCAGCGGCGGCCGGCCAGGCTTCGGTCAGCGGCGGCAGCTGTGCCTCCCAGCGCGGCAGCAGCATGACCGGGCCGGTCAGCTCGCCCTGCCCTGCGCGCACGGCCTGTGCGGCCTGTGCGGGCGTTGCCGCGGACGGCGGCGCCGCGGCGCCGGCGGACGGCGCGGCGGCACTGCGCAGGCTGAAGCCGCGCAGGCGCAGCACCACGCTGCCGTCGGCATCGCTGACATCAATGTCGAGCTTGGGCAGCGCCGCGGCGGCGGAATGGCCCGGGCTCCAGCGCAGATGGGCAAAGCAGCGCGCCGGCAGCGCGGCGAGAATTTCGGCCCGGTCCAGCGCGAACGGCAGTCCACCGGCGAGGCCGGCGCGCTGCAGCAGCGGCAGGCTGGCCTGCAGCACCGCATCCAGGCGGCCGGGTTCCAGCACGTAGGCGGCAGCCGGCGGCGTGGCCAGGCTGATTTCGGCGAGGGCGAAGTCGCCGTCGCCGCCGCGGCCCAGCGCAACGCGATGCAGGCCGCGGTGGCTGGGGCCGTAGGCGAAGCCCGCCGCGGCAAACTGGGCGTAGCACTGTTCGCCGCTCAACGGCTCGGACGCGGCCGCGCGCAGCGCGGCCAGGTCCAGCCGGGTCGCGGCCACGGCCTGGCGGCCGGCGCGGCCCTGTGCGTGCAGGGTCTGCGCCGCATCGGTGCTGCGCACGTCGAAATCGAGTTCATCGCCGCCGCGTGCGCGCAGCCCCAGCTGCAGCGACAGCCCGCCCGTGCCAGCCCAGGCCGGCTGCAGGAACACCACGTCCCTGAGCACGACCGCGCCGGACTGGGCTGCGTCGGTCGCCGCCACGTAGCCGGCGCGCGCCATTTCCAGATAGCACACGCCGGGCAGCAGGCTGGCCTGGCCGATGCGGTGATCGGCGAGAAACGCTTCGCTGCCGTCGAAGCGCGCACTGAAGCGCACCTGGCTGATGCCGGAGGTATTGGCCTGCAACAGCGGATGCAGCGCGCCCGCCGTCTGTGACACCTGCGACGTCTGTGCGGCCACGGCCACGGCTGCGGCGGGTGCGGCCTGCGGCATCCAGTGGCGCTCGCGCGCGAACGGGTAGCCGGGCAGCGAGATGCGCTGCGGCGGCGGCGCCGGATACAGCGCGCGCCAGTCCAGCGCCGTGCCTTTGGTCCAGGCTTCGGCCAGCTTGTCCAGGCGGCGGCGCTGCAGCCAGGACTGCAGCAGCAGCGCGGTGTCCTCATCGTCTTCGGCGGCCACACGGCCGCGGCGCACGGAACCGACGTACAGGCCGCTGTAATCCTCGCCGCGCAGGAAGGCATCCAGCCCGGCGATCGCGGCATCGGCCGAATCGGCGGCCAGGGCCAGGCGGTGGTTGAACACGTCGCGGCCGCTCTGCAGGGTCCAGGCCAGCGCGGCCAGGTCCGTCGCGGGATGGGCGGCGAGGAACGCGCGCAGGCGGCGCGCCTGGTCCTCGCGCTGCTGCTCGGTCTTGGCCGAGAACGCGATCAGCACCGGCGTGCCGGCCGACCAGGGTGTACGTGCCGCCGGCGCCGGGCGGAACTCCTCGATCACCAGATGCGCGTTGGTGCCGCTGTAGCCGAAGGAACTGACCGCGGCCCGGCGCGGCTGCGCCGTCGCCGGCCACGGCCGCAGCGCGGTGTTGACGTAGAACGGCGAGCGCGCGAAATCGAAGTGCTCGTTCGGCGTGCTGAAATGCAGGCTGGGCGCGAGCTGGCCGTGGCGCAGCTGCAGCAGCACTTTGTGCACGCCGGCCAGGCCGGCCGCGGCCGAGGTATGGCCGACATTGCTCTTGACCGAACCCAGCGCGCAGAAATTGCGCCGCGCGGTACGTTCGGAAAACACCGTGGCCAGCGCCTCCAGCTCCACCGGATCGCCGAGCTTGGTACCGGTGCCGTGCATCTCCACGCAGCTGATGCCGTCGGGGTCGATGCCGAAACGGGTGTAGACCTCGCGCTCCAGCTCGGTCTGGCTGACCACGCTGGGCGCGGTGATGCCGTTGGTCTTGCCGTCCTGGTTGATGCCCGAGGCGATAATCAGGCCATGGATGCGCTCGTCGTTGGCCAGCGCATCGTCGAGGCGGCGCAGCACCAGCGCCGCAGCGCCCTCGCCCGGCACGAAGCCGTTGGCGCCGTTGTCGCAGGTCTTGCAGCGGCCTTCCGGCGACAGCATGCCGGCGGCGCACATGCCGATATAGGACTCCGGCGCCAGGTACAGGGTGACGCCGCCGACCAGAGCCATGTCGATCTCGCCGCCGCGCAGGGCCTGGCAGGCCAGGTGGGTCGCGACCAGGGAGGAGGAACAGGCCGTGTCGATGGAGATGGCCGGCCCTTTCAGGTTCAGGTGATAGGCGATGCGCGCCGCGGCGATGGCGGCGCTGTTGCCGGTGGCGTCGCCCAGGCCGACCTTCTGCAGCAGCAGGCTGTATTCATTGCCCATGATGCCGAGGTAGGTGCCGCACTTGCGGTTGCTGAGCTGCTGCGGCGCGAAGCCGGCGTCCTCAAAGGCGGCATAGGCCTGCTCCAGGAACAGGCGCTGCTGCGGGTCCATCAGGTCGGCTTCGGCCGGCGAGATGTTGAAGAACAGCGAATCGAAACGGTCGACCTCGTCCAGCGCGCCCAGCCAGCGGCAGTAGATCTTGCCGCCTTTCTGCAGCTGCGGGTCGTAGTAGGCATCCATGTCCCAGCGTTCGCGCGGCACCTCAACGATGCTGCAGACGCCCGCGGCGAGATTGTTCCAGTACGCATCCAGGTCGGCCGCACCGGGATAGCGCGCGGCCATGCCGACGACGGCGATGGCGTCGGCGCGCGTACCGGCCGGGCGCGGGGCCTGGCTGGCCGGGCTGGCTGCGACGGGCCGGCTGGCTGCCGGGGCGGAAGCCGGCGCGGCGGCGGCAACTGCGTCCGATGCGGCAGCGGGCGCCGGGGCAGCCGGCGGCGCTGCCGCAGGTAGCGGCGGCAGCACGACCGGCGCGGCGGCGCGGGCCGGTGCGGAGGACGCGGGCGGCGCCGGCGATACGGGTGCGGGAGCTACAGCAACCGCCGCCCCCGCGGTGGGCGCGGCGGCAGCGGATCCCAGCGCCAGCACGTGCGCGGCCAGCGCGGTCACGCTGGGGAAGTCATACAGCCGCGCCGCGGCGAGATCCACGCCCAGGCGCTGGTTGATCGAACGTATCCACTCGACGCCGACGACCGAATCCAGCCCCAGATCGGTGAACGGCCGTTCCGGGTCTATGTCCTCGGGCGCCATGTAGAGCGCTTCGGCAAGCGTTTCGATCAGCGCCGCTTCGATCGCGGCCAGCGAAGCCGGCGCGGCCTTGGTTGCCGCGCCGGCAGCGGCCGGTGCAGCAACCGCCGCTGCCGCAGCGGCGGCCACATTGGCGGATGCAGGCGGCCGCACTGTTGCAGCAGCGGCCTGCGTCGCAAACGGTGCGACTGCGGCCGTCGCCAGCGGCGCCAGGGCGACGCGCTGGCGCGGTGCGGCGGCGGCCGGCGCATCCGCTGCAGCAGTGCCGGCCAGTGCGGCGCCAGGCGCCGCCACCGGCGGCAGCGCATCGGCGACCGGTGCAGCCGCGGCGACCGCCGGCGCGGCCGCACCCGGCGGCGGCTCATCGCCCAGGGCCGCGGCGATATGCGCGGCCAGGCTGCGCACGGTCGGATAGTCGTAGACGCGGGTCGCCGCCAGCTCGATGCCGAAGCGGCCGTTGAGCACGCGGATCCATTCGACGCCGACGACCGAATCCAGGCCCAGTTCCTGGAACGAACGGTCGGGATCGACCTCGTCCGCCGTCATGTACAGCGCGTCGGCCAGGGAGGCGACAAGAATGTCCTCGATCTGTTCGAGGCTGCGTACAGGGGTGTTCACGCGCGACCTCGACGGCGCGGCCCGGGCCGCGTCAGCTGGTGTCACAGGGGAAGCCGCTCCGCCGGAACCCGGTGCGGCGACAGGAATGCCGCCGGCCGGTGCGATGCCGGCGGCGACGGTAGGTGCGGAGCGGACCGCGGGCGCCGCGCTCAGGCTGCTCAGGGCGACACCGCGTGGCTTGGCGCCAGCCGTCGGCGCTGCCGCCGGCACGGGCGGGACAGCCGCCGCCGCATCCGGCACAGGCGCCGGCGCGATGACGGCACGCTTCACCGCCGCAGCGGGTACGGCCGACGCCGCCGCGACACTCGCCGCCGCGGTGGCGGCCGGCGCAGCGGCCGCGCCGCCACCGGCCACGCCGCCGGCCAGATCGGTATACCAGTAGCGCTGCCGCGCATACGGATAGGTCGGCAGCGGCACGCGCCGGCGCGGCGACGGGTGCAGCCGATGCCAGTCAACGGTGCCGCCACCGGTCCAGGCCTCGGCCAGCTTGTCCAGCGCGCCCTGCGCCATCCAGTGTGTCTGCGGGTCGGTGCCGTCGCCGGGCCGGGCCGGGCCGCTGCGCGCCTGGCCTTGATAAATGCCCTCGGCCGGATTTGCGCCGCCGTCGAGGAAACGCGCCAGCTTCTGCGCCAGTCCGGCCTTGTCCGTGGCGACCACGGCCAGGCGTTCGGCCAGCGCATCGCGGCCGGTCTGCAGGGTGTAGGCGATATCCGCCGCCCGCGCCGCCGCGGCCAGGCCGGCGGCCAGCGCATCGGCGAGCTGCCGCGCACGCTGGCGCAACTGCTCGGCGGTGCGTGCCGACAGCACGAACAGCTGGGCGCCGCTGTCTTCCGGCGCAGCATCGGCGTGCACGTACTCGGCCAGCACCACGTGGGCATTGGCGCCGCCGGCGCCGAACGAGGACACGCCGGCGATGCGCGGGCGTTCCTGTCCGCCGACCCGCGGCCGCGTCCACTCGGTCAGCGCCTGCGGCACCACGAACGGCGAGTCGGCGAAATCGATGTTCGGATTGAGCTGGGCCGAATGCAGCGACGGCACGATCTGTCCGTGCCGCAGCTGCAGCAGCACCTTGCTGATGCCGGCGATGCCGGCCGCGCTTTCGCAGTGGCCGATATTGGATTTGACCGAACCGACATGAATCGACTGCCGCGGCAGTCCTTCCGCGCCGAAGGCCTTGCCCAGACCGGTGATCTCGATGGGGTCGCCCAGGGTCGTGCCGGTGCCGTGCGCCTCGACATAGCTGATCCAGGCCGGCTCGACGCCGGCGCGCTGCAGCGCCCGCGCGATGACCTGGGCCTGGGCGGCTGGGTTGGGCACGGTATAGCCGTTGGTACGGCCGCCGTGGTTGATCGCGCTGGCCTTGATTACAGCGTGGATGTAATCGCCGTCCGCCTCGGCCTGGCGCAGCGGCTTGAGCAGCACCGCGCCCACGCCCTCGCCCGGCACATAGCCGTCGCCGCCGCGGCCGAAGCTTTCGCAGCGGCCGTTGCTGGCGGAGAACTGGCCCTGCTGCAGGGTCAGGTACTTGTTCGGGTGGATGGACACATTCACGCCGCCGGCCAGGGCCAGCGCACAGTCGCCGCGCTGCAGCGCCTCGCAGGCGAAATGCACCGTGGCCAGCGAGGACGAGCACATGCTGTCGACCGCGACGCTGGGGCCGTGGAAGTCGCAGAAGTACGACACCCGGTTCGCGATCGAGGCCGGGCTGCCCGACAGCGCGATTGGCACGCCGGCCTGCTGCGCCTCGACGCCGTAGTACGGGTATTCCTCGTACATCACGCCGACATACACGCCGACCTCGCCCTGCACCGACTGGGCAAGCGCGGCGCGGGTATAGCCGGCGTCTTCCAGCGCGGCGAACGCGCATTGCAGGAACAGGCGTTCCTGCGGGTCGGTAATCATCGCCTCGCGCGGCGAGATGCCGAAGAACAGCGGGTCGAATTCGTCCACGCCGTCGAGGAAACCGCCCCAGCGGCAGTAGGCCTTGCCCTGTACGGGCTTGGCTGCGTAGGCGCTGTAATCCCAGCGTTGCGGCGGGATTTCGCGCACGCAGTCGCGGCCGTCGCGCAGGTTGTTCCAGAACGCATCCAGATCGGCCGCTTCGGGATAGCGCCCGGCCACGCCGATGATGGCGATGTCGCCGCCGCGTCCGCCGCCCGGCGCTGCCGGTGCGGGGACGGCAAAGCGCGCCGCCGGCACGGCCGGCGCGCTGCGGCTGGGCGCCGCCGCCGCCGCGCGCAGCGGCGC
>NZ_JANFQO010000039.1 GCF_024437735.1 Tahibacter harae
AACCCGCGCCGATGGTAGTGTGCTTCCGCATGCGAGAGTAGGTCACTGCCAGGGCCTTACAACCTCCAAAACGCCAACCCTAACCGGTTGGCGTTTTGGCTTTTGCGCGATTGTCGAAAGCGCTGGTGCAAGGCGCAGGATTCCGCGGTATTTCATTCGATGCGCAGTCCGGCCACCCACGCTGATGCTGCTGGACTATTCGCATCGCTGCTGCCCCATCTGACTGGTACACGCTCGACAACGCGCTTCATCGGCACGTCATGCATGCCGCCAACGGTGGCGCTCACATTGGCGCTTGTCGCTACGACAACAAAAAACCGCGGCAGTCTTCGCCACCGCGGATTCGCAATCTCGTCGATCAGACAGCCCAAACGCTCAACGGGCTTCCTCGCCGATCAGATACTTCTGCCAGAACTGAATCGTCGTCGCGCTGTAGTAATCGCGGTTGGCTTTCTTCTGGAAGCCATGGCCTTCGTCCTTCTGCAGCAGGTACCAGACGGTGCCGCCGTTGCCGCGCACCTTGCCGACGATCTGCTCCGCCTCGGATGCCGGCACACGCGGGTCGTTCGCGCCCTGGGCCACCAGCAGTGGGCGAGTGATTTTCGCCGCGTTGCTCAGCGGCGAAATCTTCTCCAGGAAGTCGCGCATCTTCGGCTCGCGCTCGTCACCGTATTCGGCGCGGCGCAAGTCGCGCCGATAGTCCTCGGTATTGGCGAGGAAAGTGTTGAAGTTGGAGATGCCGACGATCTCGACGCCGGCTCTGATGCGATCACTGTAATGCGTCATCGCCGCCAGCACCATGTAGCCGCCGTAGGATCCGCCGATGATGCCCACGCGCGAGGCGTCCAGTTCCTTGCGGCTGCCTATCCAGTCCAGCAGCGCACCGATGTCGCGCACCGAATCCTCACGCTTGAAACCGTTGTCCAGCTGCAGGTAAGTCTTGCCGTAGCCGCTGGAGCCGCGCACATTCGGCACCAGCACCGCCACGCCCAGCTGCGTGGCGAGGAACTGGATATCCGGATTGAACAATGGCCGCGACTGCGATTCCGGCCCGCCATGTACCAGAATGACACTGGGGTGCGGTCCGTCGCCCTTGGGCTTGTAGTAAAACGCGGGGATCGTGCGTGCCTCACCCTTGATCCTGTCGAACGTCGGAAAGCGTACGAGTTCAGGACTGGAAAAAGTCGCACTGTCCAGGCCGCCAACCTCGCTCTCGGTCCAGCGCGCAAGCTTCGCTGTCGCCAGTTCGATGGAGTACACGTCGCTGGGCGAGGTGGCCGAGGTCAGAGTGAATGCGAGATGGCTGCCGTCGGGACTGAAGCTCGGCGTGTCGATGACGCCGGCAGGCAGCGAAGGCAGGGCAAGTTCTTTGCCGCTGGCCAGCTCCAGCAGGTGGATGGTGCTGATGCCGTCTTCGTTGGCCACATAGACCAGATGGCGCGCGTCCGGCGAAAGCTCGAACGCCTCCACATCCCAATCGAGCTTGCCGCTGATACCGGTGCTGCGCCCGCTGGATAAATCCATCTTTTGCAGCTGCAGAAACTCCGCCGTCGCATCGCTGGTGTAGTAAACGCTGTTGCCGTCCGCCGAAAAACGCAGCCGGTCGAAGGCCGCCGGTTTCTTGCCGGTGCCTGGCAGCGCCGTCAGCTTGCCGCTGGCGATATCGACGATGGCGGGGCGCGATTCATTCGCCGACAGCGACTCCAGCACCAGCAGCCGGCTGCCGTCCGCGGAAAAATCCATCGCCTGCCAGCTGCCCTTGCCGCCCTGGGTGACCAGCGCACGGGTCTGGCCGGACTCGACATCGCGCAGCCAGATATCCGTGTCCTTGCCATTGCGCGCGGTGCTGCTGTAAGCGAGCAGTCTGCCGTCGTGGGAGAACACCGCATCGCTGTTGCGTGATTTTCCATCGGTGAGCAGGCTGATCTCGCGGGAGGCCGCATCGAACCAGTACAGCTGCCAGAATTCCGAGCCGCCCACGTCCTTGCCGAATACGAAACCGTTGCGGCGGGGATGTGCGGCGATTTCGTTGATCGGCTCATCGTAAAAGGTGAGCTGTTCCCGCGCGCCGCCGGGCTGGCGCACGCGATGCACCTGCTGGGTACTGCCGAAGCGGGTAGCGATCAGGATGGAGTTTCCATCCGCGGCCCAGCCGGCCAGCACGGCCTTGCGTGTGTTCTGGTATCGCTGCAGACGGGCGGCCAAATCCGCGGGTACCGCCTCGGGCAGCCCTTCGCTGAGGCGGTTGGCAGTTTCGACCCGGCGCGGTGCTTCCGTGGCCCAGCCATGGGCGGGGGCGCAGAGGGCAAGGGCAATCGCAAGTACCAGGGTGGGCTTCATGGGAACCTCCGTTCGGGAACGGTCACGCTAGCCGTCGGCGCGCTGCAGCGTATGCGCCACTGGTAATGCGGCAGCAACCAGCCATGTTGCCGACAGCGCCGACGCTGCCGCCTGCAGCCGGGTCCGCTTCAGTCGTTATCTATCGCCGCCGCGCGGCAAACAGGTCGCGCAGTTCCGCGCGCTCCTCGGGAGACAGTCCGACCTGGCGTTCCTTTTCGATCAGATCGTCCGTGCGCTGCTGCGTGGTCTGGGTTTCCAGCATCTTCAGCGTGCCGGCGAATTCCTGCTGCAGGCTGTTGCCGTCGCCGTGCAGATCAATCACCGCCAGCTTGTGCAGGGCCGCGGCCTCGTCACGGTCTTTGAAGTGTTCGAGTATGGCCGCGCTGTTGGCGGCCGGCCGGGCGCGGCAGAATTCCAGCAGCTCCAGCAGCAGCGGGATGCCGGGCTGGCGCAATGCGGCGAAGCCGTACGGCGGCTGCGCCGACTCGATGAATTCGGGGTGTTGCAGCAGCAGCGCGACGGTATGGCGCACCAGGCTGCGCTTGGCGACATTGCCGCTGTTTCCACTTTTCTGTACCGCGATGCTTTCGTTCGCCAGTGTCGGTGCTGGCGTGCCGCGCAGCTCCGCCACGCGGTCGGCCAGGGATTCCTCGACCATCTCGCGCATCTGCGGCGACAGGCTGGCTGCCAGCGACCAGCGGATCGCGGTCTTGTCAGTGAGGATTTCCAGCATGCGGTCGCGGAACGCGCCTTCGGGAATGCCGCCGATCAGCTCCTTGCAGCGTTCCGCCAGCCGTGCGCGGCCGTCGGCAGTGCGCAGGTCGGTGCCGGCTTCCTGATGGGCGAAGAAGAAGTCGCTCAGCGCCGTGGCTTGGCTCAGGCGCTGTTCGAAGCCGGCGCTGCCTTCCTGGCGGATCAGCGAATCGGGATCTTCGCCCTCGGGCAGGAACAGGAAATGCGCCTGGCGGCCGTCGCGCATGCGCGGCAGTACCGATTCCACCGCGCGCCAGGCGGCCTGGCGACCGGCGCGGTCGCCGTCAAAGCAGAAGTACACATCGGCACTATTGCGGAAAAGGATTTCCGCGTGTTCGCGCGTGGTTGCCGTGCCCAGGGTGGCGACGGCCTGGGGCAGGCCGTGCTGATGCAGTGCAATCACGTCCATGTAGCCTTCCACCACCAGGATGCGGCTGATCTTCTGCTGCGCCTGGCGCACCTGCCACAATGCGAAAAGCTCGCGCCCCTTGTGGAACAGTGGGGTTTCCGGCGAATTGAGGTATTTCGGCCCGTCGCTCTTTTCCAGCACGCGCCCGCCGAAGGCGATCACACGGCCGCGCCGGTCCTGGATGGGGAACATGACCCGGTCGCGGAAGCGGTCGTACACGCCGCGGTCGCCGCGGGCGAGCATGCCGGACTTCTCCAGCAGGGCCAGGCGTTGCGGACTGCCGCCCAGGGCGCTGCGCAGGCCGTCGTAGGCATCGGGCGCGTAGCCCAGGCCGAAGGCCTGCAGGATGCGTGCGTCCAGGCCGCGGTTGTCGAAATAGGCGCGGGCCGCAGGGCTGTCGGCCAGCGCGCGCTGGTAGTAGCGCGCGGCCTGATCCAGCACGGTGTAGAGGTCGGCGCTGTCGGACTGCGCCGGCGCCGCGCTGCGGCCGCCCTCGTAGGGCACCTTCAAGCCTATGCGGGCGGCCAATTCCTCGATCGCATCGGGGAATTCCAGCCGGTCGTAGTCCATCAGGAACTTGATCGCGCTGCCGTGGGCGCCGCAGCCGAAGCAGTGATAGAACTGCTTGTGCGGGCTTACTGTAAACGAGGGCGAGCGTTCGTCGTGGAACGGGCAGCGGGCGCTGTATTCGCGGCCGGCTTTTTTCAGCGGCACACGTTCCTGAATCACGTCGACGATGTCGACGCGGGCGAGCAGTTCGTCGATGAAGCTGTCGGGGATGCGGCCGGCCATCGCGCTAGCATGCCGGAACGGTACCGGCTTCGGGCGGAAAAAAACCGGAGCCGCAGCGGCTCCGGTTCGGGGCTCAGCTCAGGCCGGCCAGCTTGCGCTTGACCAGTTCGGACAGCGCGCCCATGTCGGCACGGCCGGCGACGCGCGGCTTGACCAGGCCTATGACCTTGCCCATGTCCTTGGGGCCGGTCGCGCCGGCTTCGGCCACGGCGGCGTCGATGATGGCCAGGACTTCCGCTTCGCCGAGCTGGGCCGGCATATAGCCCTGCAGCACGGTCAGCTCGTAGCGCTCGACCGCGGCCAGGTCTTCGCGGCCGGCAGCCTCGTACTGGCTCAGCGAGTCCTTGCGCTGCTTGAGCATCTTTTCCAGCGTGGCGAGGACCTGGCTGTCGTCCAGGGTGATACGGTCGTCGACTTCACGCTGCTTGATCGCGGCATTGATCAGGCGGATCACGCCCAGGCGATCCTTCTCGCCGCTCTTCATGGCGGCCTTCATATCGTCGGTGAGACGCTGTTTCAGGGACATGGCGGTTTTTTCTCGAAAGACGGAAAGCACAAAGCCGGCGCCACTTGCGTGGCACCGGCCGGCGGAGCAGCCCGCAGAACGGGGATGTCGAGGCAGGCCGGATGCCTGCCCGGCAACTCAGTACAGACGCTGACGCTTGGTGACGTCGCGCGAAACGCGACGCAGGTGACGCTTCACGGCAGCAGCGCGCTTGCGCTTGCGTTCCTGGGTCGGCTTTTCATAGAACTCGCGCTTGCGGGTTTCGGCCAGGACGCCGGCCTTTTCGCAGGTGCGCTTGAAGCGACGCAGGGCAAATTCAAAGGGTTCGTTTTCGCGAACTTTCACGTTAGGCATGGTATCTCCGCTGTTACACTTGCGCCCCGTTCTTGGGCGAGCCGCGAAGTTTAGCGTGTCAGACCAGCCGATTGCAAAGCCTGTACTGGGGATCGAGTCATCCTGCGACGAAACCGGGGTGGCGGTCTACGACCTGGAGCGCGGCCTGCTCGCGCACCGGCTGTACAGCCAGGTGCGCCTGCACGCCGAGTATGGCGGCGTGGTGCCCGAACTGGCCAGCCGCGACCACGTGCGCAAGCTGCTGCCGCTGGTGCGCGAGACCCTGGCCGCGGCCGGGCTCGACGTGGCCGGCCTGGGCGGCGTGGCCTATACCGCCGGGCCGGGGCTGATCGGCGCGCTGCTGGTCGGCGCCGCCGCGGCGCGGGCGCTGGCCTGGTCGCTGGAGGTGCCGGCGATCGGCGTACACCATATGGAAGGGCATCTGCTGGCGCCGCTGCTCGAAGCCGAGGCGCCGCAGGCGCCGTTCGTGGCCCTGCTGGTGTCCGGCGGCCATTCCATGCTGATCGCGGTCGACGCCATTGGCAGTTACCGCCTGCTCGGCGACACCCTTGACGACGCCGCCGGCGAAGCCTTCGACAAGACCGCCAAGCTCATGGGTCTGCCTTATCCCGGCGGCCCGCAGCTGGCCCGGCTGGCCGAGCAGGGCCAGTCCGGGCGCTTTCGCTTCTCCCGGCCCATGACCGACCGGCCGGGCCTGGATTTCAGCTTCTCCGGCCTCAAGACCCAGGTGCTGCTGGCCTGGCAGAACAGCGACCAGTCCGACGCCACCCGCGCCGATGTCGCCCGCGGCTTCGAGGAAGCCATGGTCGATACCCTGCGCATCAAGTGCCTGCGCGCACTGGAGGCGACCGGAGCGAAGTCCCTGGTCATTGCCGGCGGTGTGGGCGCGAACCGGCGCCTGCGCGCGCAACTGGCCGAGGCCGCATCGCGCCAGGGCTTCCGCGTGTTTTTCCCGCGTCCGGAATTCTGTACCGACAATGGCGCCATGATTGCCCTGGCCGGCGCCCTGCGACTGCAGGCCGGCCAGCTGGAAAGCAACGCGATCAAGGTATTCCCGCGCTGGGACCTGGAAAGCCTCAGCCCGCTGCACGCGGCCGTCTGAATGCCGTCAACGAATGGAGAATTCTCTTCATGGACATTGTTTTCATTGAAGACCTGCGCATAGAAACGGTCATCGGCATCTACGACTGGGAGCGCCAGATCCGCCAGGTTGTCGCGCTGGATCTGGAAATGGCCTTCGACAACACCAAGCCGGCGGCCACCGACAAGATCGAGGACACGCTGGACTACAAGGCCGTGTCCAAGCGCCTGATCGCCTACGTCGAGGCGGCCCATTTCGAGCTGGTGGAAACCCTGGCGGAGCACTGTGCGCGCATCGTGCGCGAGGAATTCGGCGTGAGCTGGCTGCGCCTGCGCCTGGCCAAGCCCGGCGCGGTGCGCGGGGCGAAGTCGGTGGGCGTGGTGATCGAACGCGGCGCGCGGCCGGGCTGAATCATGCAGAAAGCCTATCTCAGCCTGGGTTCCAACCAGGAGCCGCGCCGCCACTTGGCCCTGGCGCTGCAGGAGCTGCGCGAGCGCTTCGGCGATCTGGTCGCCTCCGCCGCGTACCGTTTTCCGGCGGTCGGTTTCGACGGCCCGGATTTCGTCAATCTCGCCGCCGTGATCGGGACCGACCTGCCGCCGCAGCAACTCAACGACTGGCTGCATGCGCTGGAAGACCGCCACGGCCGCCGCCGCGACGTGCCGCGTTTCTCCGACCGCACCCTGGACGTCGACATCGTGCTCTACGGCGACGCCGTGCTCAGCGGCCGCGGCAACCTGCAGCTGCCGCGCGACGAGCTGCGCCACGCCTTCGTGCTGCTGCCGCTGGCGCAGATCGCGCCCGAGGTGCAGGTGCCGGGCCGCGGGCTGAGCCTGGGCCAGCTGTGGCGCGAGCATCCGGACCATGCCACGGCGTTCGAGGTGGTGCCGCTCTAGCAGCTGCCGGAACGCGGCGCCTCTGGCGCGGACAGCGCGCCGCTTTCAGATCCCCAGTGAACGTCCGCCGTCGATACGGATTACCTCGCCGGTGACATACGGCGCGTCTCGCAGCAGCCACAGCACGGCGGAGGCCACGTCGTCGGGCGTGCCGCAGCGCTGCAGCGGAATGCGCGCGAGCAGGGCCTGCTGTTCGGCGCTGCTCTTGCCGGCTTCCGGCCAGAGTATGGCGCCGGGCGCGATCGCGTTGACGCGCACCTGCGGCGCCAGATCCAGCGCGAGCGAGCGCGTCATCATCAGCAGCGCCGCCTTGGCCATGCTGTAGACCGCATGCCGCGGCAGCGGCCGCTCGGCATAGATATCGACCAGATTGACGATGCAGCCGCGCGCATCGGCCAGCGCGGCCGCGGCGGCCTGGGCGAGGAAAAACGGCGCGCGCGCATTGCTGGCGAACAGTTCGTCCCACTGCGCCGCGGTGGTCGCGCCCAGCGGCGTGGGTTCGAAAGAAGAAGCATTGTTGACCACGGCGTCGAGGCGGCCGAAACGTTCCAGCGCCGCATCGACCAGATCGGGCAGGGCTTCGCTCTGGGCCAGATCGGCCTGCAGCGCCAGCGTGCTGCGCGGCCGCGCCTGCTCCAGTTCCGCGATCAACTCGTCCAGTTCGCGGCGCGAGCGGCGGCAGTGCAGGGCAAGATCGTAGCCGGCCGCATGCAGCCGCCGCGCGATCGCGGCGCCTACGCGCCGGGCGGCGCCGGTGACCAGGGCCACGGGACGTGTATCGGTCATGCCCATTACCTCGGCTATGCTTGCGGCCTGCGACGCCTTACACGATACCTGCGAAGTCCACTCTTGCGCACCGATCTGCCTGAACCCAGTACTGCCGAGCGCGAGCATAGCGAGACGCTGGCCGGCTTCATCCGCAACGAAATCGCGGCCCAGGGCCCGTTGCCGTTCTCGCGTTTCATGGAGCTGGCCATGTATGCGCCGGGGCTGGGCTATTACAGCGCCGGCAAGACCAAGTTCGGTGCCGCCGGCGATTTCATCACCGCGCCGGAACTGGGCAGCCTGTTCGCCCGCTGCGTCGCCCGCGCCGTTGCGCCGGCCCTGCGCGAGGCCGGCGCGGACGCGCAGATGCTGGAACTGGGCGGCGGCAGCGGCGCCTTCGCCGAGCACTGTCTGCGCGAACTCGCCGCACTGGCTGCGCTGCCGGCACGCTACAACCTGCTGGAACCCAGCGCTGATCTGCGCCAGCGCCAGCGCGAACGCCTGACCGCGGCGCTGCCGCCGGAAATCGCCGCGCGCGTGCACTGGATAGACCGCCCGCCCGAGGACGACTGGGACGGCGTGCTGTTCGCCAACGAAGTGCTGGATGCCCTGCCCATCACGCGCTTTTCCCTGCGTGATGGCGAAGTGTTCGAGGAACACGTGATCGACGCCGGCGACGGCGGCTTCGCCAGCATAGACCTGCCCGCCGACGGCTTCGTCGCCAACGCAGTGCGGCATGTGGAGCGCGACCTGGGCCAGCCGCTGGCCGACGGTTATCGCTCCGAAGTGCTGCCGCAGCTGCCGTACTGGATCCAGGCCGTGTGCGGCTCGCTGCGCCGCGGCATGGCGCTGTTCGTCGATTATGGCTATGCGCGGCGCGAGTTCTACCGCGCCGAACGCCGCGACGGCACCCTGATCGCGACCTACCGCCACCGCGCCCACGACGCGGTGCTGGCCCGCGTCGGCCTGCAGGACCTTACCGCCTTCGTCGATTTCAGCGCCCTGGCCGAGGCTGGCATCGGCGCCGGCCTGCGCATCGCCGGCATGGGCACGCAGGCGGAATTCCTGATCGCCAACGGCCTGGAGCAGGTATTCGCCGCGGCCCAGGCCGAATGCGCCGACGAAGCCGCGCGCTACCGCCTGGGGCAGGAGGTGAAGCGTCTCACCCTGCCGGCGGAAATGGGCGAAAAGTTCAAGGTCATGGCGTTCGAGCGATGAGGCGCGGCTCGCCGCTGCGCGCGCTGCCAGCGAATTGCCTGATCCGCGCCGTATCCAGGCCAGTGCCGCGGGCCAGGCTGGCGCCTTTCCGAACTGTGCGAGCCATTGCATGAAATTCACGCCACGCCCGCTGCGTCTGTTCTGGCTGTGGCGCGCCGCCGGCCGCTTCCTGATCGCCGCGGCGCTGTTGATCGCCCTGCTGCCGGCGCCCAAGGTGATCGGTAGCGTCGCCTTCGGCGACAAGATCGGTCATCTCGCCGCCTTCGCCGCCCTGATGCTGTGGTACGCGCAGCTGTACGCCGGCCGCGACCGCTGGCGCTGCGCCCTGGCCCTGGTCGGCTTCGGCGCCCTGATCGAACTCCTGCAGGCCCTGGTGCCCTACCGCAGCGCCGACGGCTGGGACCTGCTGGCCGATGCGGTCGGCGTGGGCGCGGGGCTGCTGCTGGCTTATACCCGCCTCGGCGACGTGCTGGCGGCGTGCGAAGCCGGGGTGTTGGCTGGGCGGGCGAAGTAGGCGGGATTCGAGAATCGGGATTTGGAAACCGGTCTCCAATGCGAATCCGAAATGACCGGGATTCGGCGTTGGCGACCCGGCATTCAAGGCCTGCTCTCCACCACGAATCCCATATCCAAAATCACGAATCCCGGCTCTTCACCCCGGCAATGGCCGCGATACGCGCGCGGCGCACGGCCTCGGCGATGGCCGGGCCCTGCAGGCCGCGCTCGACGAAAGGTTTGGCGGTGACGGCCGCCGCCGCGGCATAGGCCTGGCGCAGCCAGTCGGCCTGCGGATACGGCGCTTCGGTCAGGCCCAGACGGCCGCGCTTGTCGGCGCTGCAGACCAGGATGAATTGCTCCACGCGCTGCTTCTTGCGGAAACCGTCCAGTTGCTCGAACAGTTCCAGCAAGGTGACGGGCCGCAGTTCCAGCGAGCGGTGCGCATTGAGGTGCAGGCGGCAGCAGAGCACGGCCAGTTCCACGTATTCGGCCGGCGGCCGGTAGCGTTCGGCCAGTTCCTGTATCGGCGCCACGCCGCCGTTCTCGTGGCCGATATGGCGCGGCAGCTGGTCGGCCGGGGTCAGCGCCTTGCCCAGGTCGTGCACCAGGGCGCACCAGCCGATCAGCGCATCGCCGGGTGCCAGGCGCGCGGCCATGTCGACGACCATTTCCGTGTGGATTCCGGTGTCCACTTCGGGATGAAATTCCGCCCGCTGCGGCACGCCGTAGAGCGCATCGATCTGCGGAAACAGCCGCGCCAGCGCGCCGCAGTCGCGCAAGGTGCGCAGGAAGGCCGAAGGCTGCGGTTCGGACAGGGCCTTGCGCGTCTCGGCCCAGACCCGTTCGGGCACCAGGTGATCGACCTCGCCGTTGCGCACCATCGTGCGCAGCAGCTCCAGCGTTTCCGGCGCCAGGGTGAAGCCCAGCGGCGCGTAGCGGGCGGCGAAGCGGGCCACGCGCAGCAGGCGCACGGGATCTTCGACGAAGGCTTCGGACACGTGCCGCAGCACGCGCTGCTCCAGATCGCGCGCGCCGCCGAAGGGATCGACCAGGCGGCCGTGTTCGTCCTCGGCCATCGCATTGATGGTCAGATCGCGCCGGCGCAGATCTTCTTCCAGCGTGACTGCGCTGCTGGTGTCGAAGGTGAAGCCGGCATAGCCGCGGCCGGATTTGCGTTCGGTGCGGGCCAGGGCGTATTCCTCGCCGTCCTGCGGGTGCAGGAAGACAGGGAAATCCTTGCCCACGGGGCGGTAGCCCTGCGCCAGCAACTGCTCCGGTGTGGCGCCGACGACGACGTAGTCGCGATCGTGCACCGGTCGGCCGAGCAGACGGTCGCGCACAGCGCCGCCGACCAGATAGATCTGCATGGGTTTCCTTATCCTGTGCGACTTCCGATCACCCAGCTTAGCAGCGCGCGCCGCCGGCGGGGCCGGCCCAGGCTGCTTTAGCGGTACGGTTGGAGGCTGAAATGGCGCGCCCTAAACTCCGGTCAGCCTCATCGCCAACCTTGCCGGGATCTGCCATGAAGACGCTGCTGCCCAGTCTGCTCGCCGTCCTGCTGACCGCCTGCGCCGCCACGCCGCAAAAGCCGGCCGTGGACAAGAACAGCCTCTACCAGCGCCTGGGCGGCATGCCGGCCATCGAGACCGTGGTCGATGCTTCGATCAGGCACATCCACGGCGACCTGCGCATCAATATCTTCTTCGAGAACACCGACATCCCCGACCTGCGCCGCCTGCTGGTCGAGCAGATCTGCGCCGCCGCCGGCGGCCCCTGCACTTACACCGGGCGCAGCATGGAGGAAGCGCACTCGGGCATGAACCTCACCGACAAGGACTTCGACATCTTCGTCGAGGACCTGATCGCAGCCATGAACGAGGTCCAGGTGCCCGCGCCGCTGCAGCAGGAATTGCTGGCCCTGTTCGGACCGATGCGGCCGCAGGTGGTCGGACAGTAGCGCCGCGGCGCGCAGAATACGCCGCGCCGCGACCACGCGCGGCGGCGCGTTTTCTTCAGGAGCCCGGTGCCGCGACCGCGGCCGGCGCCGTGCCCTGGGCGGGGCTGGCCACTGCCGCGGGACAGGTGACGGCCTTGCGCGGCGTATCGCGCCCCGGCGCCGCATAGTTCTGGCCGTAGCGCGGCAGGCGCGCGGCCACGGCCAGGGCCTTGCCGTTCATGCGCCAGTCGTAGATCACCGAGAACGCCAGCACGCGGGCGACGTATTCGCGGGTTTCCTTGTACGGGATGCTGGCGATGAAGAAATCCGGCTCCAGCTGTCCGCGCAGGCCCAGCCAGCGTTCCACCGCACCGGGGCCGGCATTGTAGGCGGCGCTGGCCAGCCACGGTGCACCGTTGTAGCGTTCTGCCATCTGCGACAAATAGCGCGTGCCCAGGGCGATATTGGTATCGCCGTGGTAAAGATCCTCGGCGCGGCTGTAGCTGATGCCGGCGGACTTGGCCACGCGCGCGGCGGTGCCGGGCAGCAGCTGCATCAGGCCGTAGGCGTCGGCGCTGGAGCGCGCGTCCTCGACCCAGGCGCTCTCGGCGCGGATGATGGCGTAGGTCCAGGCCGGATCCAGGCCCGTATCGTGCGAGGCGCGGCGGATCTGCGGCTCGCGCGCGAGCGGGAAGCGCTGCTCGTACAGCTTGAGTTCCTCGCCCTTGTTCAGGGCGAACACGGCGCGGTCGTACCAGCCTTCGCGGTAGGCCAGGTCGGCGGCCTGGCGGCGCTGTTCGCGGTCCAGCCGGGCCAGCACGAAATCCCATTCGCGGCGCGCTTCGCGGCCTTCGTCCAGGGCGCGCCATTCAAAGGCGCGGGCCAGGCCGCCTTCGAGCAGGCGCTGTTCGGCGGCGCGGTCGGCCTGCAGGGTCAGCGGACAGATCGCATAAGGCTGGTCTATCCAGTCGGCCGCGAGGAAGCCGTAGAAATTCGCTTCCTGCGCCAGGGTTTGCAGCAGGGCGTCGGCTTCGCTCTCGCGATCCAGCTTGCGCAGTACGCGGGCGCGCAGGTAGCGCCATTCGGCGTCGGCCTTCTGTGTGTCGCCCAATGCGTCCAGCGCGGCCAGCGCGGCCTTCCAGTCGGAGGCGGCCAGGGCCACGCGCACGCGCCATTCGCGCGTGGCGTCGGTCTGCGCCGCGGCGGGCAGGTTGGCCAGGCGCTTGAGCGCGTCGGCGTCGAATTCGGTGGCGCGGTATAGGGCGAAAGCCGCGGCGACGTCGCCGCGCTCGGCCGCGCTGAACTTGAAATGCTTGGACAGGGCCGTGTAGTTCGCCTCGGCCGCGGCGGAATCCTTGCGGGCCTGGCGCGACAGCGCGGTGACCACGGCGCGGCGGTGGCGCGCATCGTCAGGCCAGTTCTTGGCCTGGTTCAGCGCCGCGGGTGCATCGCGCAGTGCCAGGGCCAGGCGGTTGGCGCTGGCGCGTTCGGCGGCGGACAGGCGCGTCGCCAGCGGATCGACGATGCCGGCCTTGTTCGCCGCCAGGGCGTGGTCTATGCGTTGCCAGATCTTGCCGCTGTCCAGCAGCTTGTTCTGCGCGGCCCAGTCCAGCGCTGCGTCGCAGGCGGCGGGCAGCGGGCGGTCCTCGTCCCACAGCGCCTGCAGGTCTTCCTGCCAGTTCAGGGTACCGCCGCCGGCCAGGCGCGCGGCCAGCGCATGGCAGCGCAACTCGCGGTCGGGCACCGGCGTGTAGACGGCGAGGAATTCCGGCCACTGCTTCTTTTCGGCCTGCAGCAGCAGCCAGGCCTTGCGCAGTTCCTGCGTGGGCAGGGTATCCGGCCAGCGTGTGCTGAAGTCCTGGATATCCTCGGGCTTGAGCTTGTCCAGCTGGCGCGCCAGCTCGCGCGCCTGCAGCACCGGCAGCAGCGGGTAGTCGGCCAGGCCGGCGGCTTCGGTTTTCCAGTCGCGGCCCTGTTCCACGGCGCTCAGGGCGCGGCGGAACAGTTGTCTTTCCTGGCTGCGGTCGGCGGCGGGGACGGCCAGCGGCAGCGCCGCGGCGAGAAGGACCAGCCAGCGTGCGGAAAAGCGCCGGCATGAGCCCAAGGTCGAACTTGCGCGAGACATGCGCGAATCTTAGTGTGCGGCCGCGCAAGTACCAACCTTTTCCGGCTCCCGGCGCGAACTTTCGTCGCAATCCTGAAGCATTGCATGAAGGTGCCGGCCGCCGCCGCTGCCGCCCCGCCGGCACCGTTTACCGAGGCTAGCCATGATCCTGGATATCGCCCTGTATCTCGCCGTCGGCGCCGCGGCCGGCCTGCTCGCGGGCCTGCTTGGCGTGGGCGGCGGCCTCATCATCGTCGCGGCGCTGGCCTGGCTGCTGCCGCTGCGCGGCTTTCCGCCGGAACATGTAATGCACGTGGCGCTGGCGACCTCGCTGGCCAGCATCATCCTGACCTCGATCTCCTCCACCCGCGCCCACTGGCGCCGCGGCAGCGTGCTCTGGCCCAGCGTGAAGGCCCTGGCGCCGGGCATGGTGCTGGGCGGCCTGGGCGGCGCACAGCTGGCCAGCCATCTGCCCAGCGACGCGCTGCGCTGGTTCGTCGCCGGCTACTGCCTGGTCGCCGCGCTGCAATTGCGCTTTGGCCAGGTCAAGGCCGGCGTCGAGACCGCCGCGGAGCCGCCCGCCGGTGCGCGCCTGTTCGCCTTCGGCCTGGGTATAGGCGTGCTGTCGGCCCTGGTCGGCATCGGCGGCGGCAGCATGACCGTGCCGCTGCTGGTCTGGCTGGGCGTGGCGCCGGTGCGCGCCGTGGGCACTTCGGCCGCCTGCGGCTTTGCCATTGCCGTGGCCAGCGCCGCCGGCTTCGTCTACGGCGGCCACGCCGCGGGCGGCGCGCTGCCGGCCGGCAGCCTGGGCTTCGTCTACCTGCCGGCGGCGGCCGGCATCGCGCTCGCTTCCATCCTGGTAGCGCCCCAGGGCGTGCGCCTGGCCCATGCCCTGTCCGGTCCGGCACTGAAGCAAGTCTTCGCCGGATTCCTGCTGCTGATGGGCCTGTTCGTCGCGCTGAGCGGCTGAAATCGCCGCTTCCGCGCCGTTTCCCCGGGGCGGCCGGCTACCACTTCCCGGCCGGCTGTTCTTGGCTGAGCCCGCTCCGTCCGCAGACGGTCTAGTCAAGTCCGGACAAAGTGATTTACATTCCCTTAACGCTGCCCCGGGGTTTTCCCCGGCGCGGTGTTTTTAACGGGAGCCTTGGGCTCCAGTCGATGTCGTCGGGGGGATGGCATGGGCTACCGGAATCCGGCCAGCGGCAGACCTGCGGGGCGCTCCATGCGCCAGGGACCAGGCCTGCCGCAAGCCTTGTCCAACCATTCGGTTTTCGGGTCACCATTACGGGAGTTACCGATGAAAGTTTTGCAGCGTCACAAGCTCGCCCTGAGCATTCATGCCTTTACCGTGGCCCTGCTGGCCGGCGCCGTAGTGCAGCCCGCCTTCGCCCAGGGCGACCGCTCCGGCGATGACACGACCAAGCTCGAAGCCGTCGAAGTCACCGGTTCGCGCATCAAGAAGGCCGAACTCGAAGGCCAGACCCCGGTAGTCACCATCACCGCGCGCGACATAGAAGCCACCGGCCTGGGTTCCATCGGCGACGTGATCCAGCGCCTCTCGGTCAGCGGTTCCTCGCTCAACACCAAGTTCAACTCCGCCGGCAACTTCGGCTTCCCGGCCGACGGCGGCGGCGTGGGCTCGGGCTCCACCACGATCTCCCTGCGCAATGTCGGCGCCAAGCGCGCCCTGGTGCTGGTCGACGGTCTGCGCTGGGTCGGCGAGTCCTCCGGCTCCGGCGTGTCGGCCGCGGTCGACCTCAACACCATTCCCGCCAGCGCCGTGGAGCGCATCGAGATCCTCACCGACGGCGCCTCGTCGCTGTACGGTTCCGACGCCATCTCCGGCGTCATCAACATCATCACCAAGCGCAAGCAGGAAGGCATGAGCGCCAACCTGTACTACGGCGACTATTCCAAGGACGGCGGCGAGACCACCTCGGGCAACCTGTCCCTGGGCGGCAGCACCGACCGGCTGGATTTCTTCCTCGACATCAGCCACTACGAGCAGAAGTCGATCAGTTCCTCAGTATGGGCCCAGTCCTCGTTCCCGACGCCGGGCGCGGGCCTGGCCGGCGGCAGCTCGTACATTCCGTACACCCGCAGCATCTTCACCACGCCCAACGGCGAAACCTACGGTGGCCTCTGCCCCAACGGCGTCTGCAACATCGCCGCCAACGGCACCGTCATGGGCGCACCGGCCTTCCCGGACGGCTTCCACCGCTTCGGCACGCCTGACCGCTTCAACTTCGCCCCGTACAACCTGCTGCTGACCCCGAGCACCCGCGACGGCCTGTTCGGCCAGGCGCGCTACAAGGTCACCGACAACGTCAGCTGGTACCTCAAGGGCAGCTACACCACGCGCAAGTCCAAGAACCAGGCGGCGCCGGAGCCCATCGGCCTGGGTTCGGCCCTGAACACCTCGGATCTCGGCCTGATCACCGGCGTGGACGTGACCAACCCGTACAACCCGTTCGGCTTCACCCTGGATCCGTCGACCAATCTGCTCGGCCTCGGCCGCCGCCCGGTGGAAGGCGGTCCGCGCGTGTTCGCCCAGGACGTGGACACCCGCTACTTCGCCACCGGCCTGGAAGGCAGCTTCGGCGCCGCCGATCGCGACTTCTACTGGGACGTGAACTACGTCAACGCGGTCAACAAGGCCACCCAGACCGTCAACGGCACCTACAACATCGCCCACATCGCCCGCGCGCTGGGTCCGATCGCCGACTGCACCGGCCCCTGCGTGCCGCTGAACATCTTCGGCGGCCCGGGTTCGATCACGCCGGAAATGCTGAACTACATCAGCTTCATCGAGACCGACCGCAGCGAGAACTCGCTGGAAGTCTGGTCGGCCAACATTTCCGGCGACCTGTTTGAAATGCCGGCCGGTTCGTTCGCCTTCGCGGCGGGCTATGAACACCGCGAGCAGGAAGGCTTCTACCTGCCCGACGCCATCGTCGTCGCCGGCGAAGGCAACGGCGTGCCGTCGCTGCCGACCAAGGGCGAGTTCGACGTCAACGAGTACTACCTCGAATTCAACGTGCCCCTGCTCAAGGACATCGCCGGCGCCAAGAGCCTGGACCTGTCCCTGGCCTCGCGCTATTCGGACTACTCCACCTTCGGCGGCACCACCAACAACAAGTTCGGCGTGCGCTGGCAGCCGACGGATGACCTGACCCTGCGCGGCACCTGGGCCGAGGGCTTCCGTGCGCCGTCCATCGGCGAACTGTACGGCTCGCCGGCGCGCTTCGATGCGCAGATCCAGGATCCCTGCAACGGCGCCACCGGCCAGGCGGCGACCAACTGTATCGCCCAGGGCGTGCCGAATCCGGCCACCTTCGAGCAGGCCAACCAGCAGATCTCCACCCGTACCGGCGGCAACCTGCTGCTGACGCCGGAAACCTCCAAGTCGATCACCGCCGGCATCGTCTACAGCCCGGGCTGGGCCGAGAACACGGGCTGGTCGTCCAAGCTCGACTTCGACGTGACCTTCTGGAAGATCAAGATCGAAGACGCGATCCAGGCGCCGGACGCGCAGACCCAGCTCGACCGCTGCGTCGCGCGCAACGACGCCAACTGCAACGGCATCGTCCGCGGCGTGTCGGGCGACATCGTCAGCTTCAGCAACATCCTGCGCAACCTCGGCACCATCGACACCCAGGGCTACGACATCGGCTTCAACTGGTCCAGCCCGGAATGGGGCTTCGGCACGCTGGGCGCCTCGGTGCAGACCACCTACGTGGACAAGTACACGTCCATCAACGAGAACGGCGAAGCCGAGCCGCTCACCGTCGGCGTGGAAACCGCCGACCGCGCAATCAACAAGTGGCGCACCACGGCCAGCCTGAGCTGGGCGTCGGAAGCCTGGAGCGCGCGCTGGACCGCCCGCTACGTGTCCAGCCTGACCGAACGCTGCAATCCGGACCTGACCGAAGTCGGCGCCGTCTGCAGCGATCCGAATGCGGCCGGCACGGGCGGCTTCAACCACCTGGGCGCGACCACCTTCCACGACGCGCGCGTTAACTGGAAGCTGCCGACCGCTTTCGACTTCACCCTGTCGGCCGGTGTGAACAACATCTTCGGCAAGGATCCGCCGATCTGCGTGTCCTGCTCGCTCAACGGCTACGACGCCGGTACCTACGACCTGCCGGGCCGCTACAGCTACGTGCAGGCCAGCGTGAAGTTCTGAGGAAAGTGACGGCCGGGAAGGGAGCGATTCCTTCCCGGCCTGGATTCAGGCCGACCTGCGGCTTCTGCGCCTGACGCAGCAGCCGCACAGGCGTGCGGGAAAATCCTGTAGCTGCATCCGCCGCCGAGCCGGCGGAGCTGTGTTCATCCGCTGCGGACAGGCGGCGGCGCTGTCGCGGACAGCAAAGGAATCGGCCGGGCTGCGCGGGCAGTCCGGTTTTTCAGAGCCCGGCAAGGCATGCCGGGCTTTTTTCAGTGATGCCAGGTTCGGCCTGGCGCGAGCCGGATGCCCGGGCCGGTACCGACATCGGCCAGTGCGCTGCGCGCTCGCGCATCGCTGAATCCGACGGCGTGGTGCGCTCTGGCCCATGTTCTGCGGCGTCCGCCGCGAGGCGGCTCTTATCCCAATGCAATGATCGCGCGCAGGGTGTGCCGTTTTCTTTGCGGCGCGTCTTGCCCGGGGCGGCGGTCCGCGCCGCCTGCCGCGCTCTGCAGTTCATGCGCGCGCCACCCCCATAGCACGACTTCCGGCGCTTGTCGTTGTTGCCGTTTGTGCTAATTTGGCCTCAAGGTTTCCCCCGGCAGTGCGGAGGTCGTCATGCGACTCTTTCACCTGCAATTTGCTGTGTTGAGCCTGGCCGTTTCCTTCCCGCTGCTGGCCCCAGCGCAAACTGCGGCCCCCGCCGCCGCGGCGGCGAAAGCCGATTCCGACGCCGAAGTCGCGCTCGCCGTAGCCGACCTCGATCTCTACCAGCGCGGCCTGCAAATGGAAATCGAGGCCCTGCGCATGGCCCAGCAGCGGCTGTACGCCGCGCGCGAAGCGCGCGATTCGGTCTCCGAAAGCAATGCCCTGCAGCCCGTGCTGACCCGCCAGTACGAGCGCAACGCCGCCAAGGCGCTGGACCTGGACCTGCGCCGCTACCGCGACATCAAGCGCCGCTTCGGCGACATCCTGGTGCTGGGCGAATACATCGACCAGCTCAATGCGCAGCTGGAACAGCTGCACCAGACCGGCATGAGCGCCAAGCAGCGCGCCGACCAGCGCAAGGCCATCGAGGACGCCCGCGCCAAGGCGGTCGATCCCTACGCCGTGCTGGACGTGGCCCTGCGCGATGCCCTGCGCCAGCGTGCGGATGCGCTGGTGCGGCTGCGGATCAGCAATCAGGATCTGGTGCAGGAGTTGACGAGCCGGTGAGCGGAAACCGGGATTCGGGAATCGACATTCGGGAATCGGGAGTGGCGAGTTGGTCGAAGTGTGCGGCTTTCGGCTTGGCGCGCCTCGATTTCGTCTGTTGACCTCGGTGCTCAGTTCCGCAAGAAGCCCTTATGTCTCGCCGCCCCCGTACTCTAGGCGTCGAGAGCCGGCATGCGCGCCCGTAAAGCCCCTGGTGAGCAACCGAGGGAGAGCCTGGAGCCGCATGCCGGAACTCACGAAGCGCC
>NZ_JANFQO010000004.1 GCF_024437735.1 Tahibacter harae
GCTGGTGGCCTGCATGCGAAAGCTATTGATCATTCTCAATGCGCGTGTGCGCGACGAGCTATCTGCGCTGGCGGCCGTCTAAACGCTTGTTTCGGCGTGAGGGGCAAGACAGTTGCTCTCCCCCAAGCAAGCCTGGAGAAGAGGGAGCACGGCGTGGATGGGTTTACTTTTGGCCCTGCCTGGGCGCGTCGGATCCGGGCTGGTCCGATTGCGGTGACCCGGACTTGCCCTGATCCTGCCGCGCCGCTGCAGGCTTGCCCTGGTCTGACGGCGCCGGTTGCTTGCCCTGGGCCTGGCCGGCCGGCGGCTTGCCTTGAGCCTGCGCCACCGCTTCCGGCTTGCCCTGCACCGCCGCAGTTGCCTGCTGCGCTTCAACCGGCTTTGCCGGTGCGGGCTCGACGCCTAGCCTGCCCACCACCTCGGTCAGCATCTGCGTCGCCTCGCGCGTGGAGCGGGCCATGGCGTTGTCCGCCGAATCGCGCAGCGCCTTGGCCAGGGCTTCGCGCCGGGCCGGCGTGGGGTTGGCGTGGTAGTCGCCCAGCGCGTCGACGGCCAAGGCGAAGGGATGGATGTCCTTTTCCTTGAGCTGCGGATAGCGCTCGGCATCGGCCAGCGACAGGCGAACCAGGGCCTGGGCTTCGGCGTACTTGCCCTGCTCGGCCAGAAACAGCGCATGGCCGGCGCGGAACAGAAACACGTTCAGATGCAGCGGCGGCCATACCTTGGCGGCGGTATCGGTGGCCAGGCGGTAATAGCCTGCAGATTCCTCCACCTTGCCGATCTTGTCCGCGCACAGGGCCAGATTCAGGTAGACCTTCGCCGCCGCCGGCGTGGTTTCCCCCGACTGTGCCTTGACGATTTCCAGTTCCTCCCGGTGCAGCTCGTAGGCGCGGGCGAAATTGCCGCGGGCGCGCTCGATCATCGCAGCGGTGGACAGGGCCGCGCCGAAACGCAGCGAATTGCGGCCGAACACGGTTTCGGCAATGCGCATCTGCACATTGCCCAGTTGCTCGGCCTGATCGACCTTGCTCGCCCGCACCTGCTGCAGGATCAGCAGGTTCATGGTGTCGAGCACGGCCGGCGCGTTCTCGCCCAGGCGCGCCTTCTGCGCCGCGATCAATGCGCTCAGCGCCGGTATCGCCTCGGCGCGCAGCGCGGCGTCGCCGGAACTCATCAGCATCAGGACGCGCTGGCTGGCGCGGGCTTCCTGGTCCGCGGGCGAGAGCAGCGCGGGATCGATCGCCTCGATCATGGCCAGGGATTCGCCTTCCCTTCCCTGCGAAGCTTCCCACTCGGCTTCGTGCAGCTTCCAGCGCGCTGCGGCGGCGGGATCGGCGCTCTCCGCAAGACCACGGCGGATCAGCGCCTGGGCCTCGTCGTGCCGTCCCGTATCCAGCAGCGCCCGCGTCCGGTTGAGCAGCACTTCGTTGCGCTGTTCCGGCGCAAGCAGGCCCGGGTCGATGTCGGCAAGCAGCCGTTCCGCCTGCTGCGGCTGGCCCAGGTCGAGATTGATCGCGGCGATGGCCGCGAGCACGCGCGCGCGCGAATCAGGTTCCAGGCGCGGACTGGCCTTGGCCTGGGCGGCGACGCGCTCGAACACTTCGCGCGCGCTGAGATCCAGCTTGCTGCTGTTGGGATCCAGCGAAGCCACCGCGTCGGTAATCAGGCTGGTCATCTCGTCGGCGCGGCTGCGCTGTGCGGCGGTGGCCAGCTGCTGGCGCCACAGCAGCGCGGCGCCGGTGCCGGCCACGGCCAGGGCCACGCCGGCCAGGCTCACAGCCAGACGATGGCGTGCGGCGAAGCGGCTGGCGCGGTACCAGGCGTTGCCGCGGCGCGCCTGCACCGGACGGCCCTGCAGATGATTGCGCACGTCTTCGGCCAGGTGTTCCACCGAGCTGTAGCGGTCGGCCGGCTGCTTGCGCAGGCAGCGCAGGGTAATCAGATCCAGGTCACGGTCCACGCCCAGGCGCCGGGCCTGCTCGCTGCGCCGGCTGGGCGCGGGCGGATCGACTTCGAGAATCTCGTGCTGCAGTTCGGCCAGGCTGCGCTCGCCCAGCGCGAACGGCGGCAGGCCGGTCAGCAATTCGTACAGCAGGGTGCCCAGGCCATAGACATCGCAGGCGGCGCCGACGCGGCCGTCGCGCAGCTGTTCCGGCGCCGCGTGCGCCGGGGAAAGAAAACGCTGCGCAGCGCTGGTTTCCTCCACCTCGACCGCGCCCAGGCGCGACTGCAGCGGTTTGGCGATGCCGAAATCCAGCAGCCGCGGCCGGCCGCCGCGGTCCACCAGCACGTTGCCGGGCTTGAGGTCGCGGTGCACGACCATGTTGGCGTGCGCATAGGCGACGGCATCGCAGACCTGCAGGAACAGCTGCAGGCGCTGGCGCAGATCCAGCTGCCGTTCGCGCACATGGACGTGGATGGGCGCGCCATCGACGTATTCCATGACCGCGTAGGGACTGCCGTCGTCCAGCTCGCCCAGGTCCAGCATGCCGGCGATGTTGGGATGCTGCAGCACGGCCAGCACCTGGCGTTCCAGGCGGAAGCGCGCGAGGGTGTTGGTATCAAGCATGTCCGGGCGGACGATCTTGATGGCGACCTGCTGCGCCACGCCGCCGTCGACGCGGCTGCCCAGGAATACGCTGCCCATGCCGCCGCGGCCCAGTTCGCGCACGATCTCGTACGGTCCTATGCGCCGGCCTATCCAGTTGCGCGGATCGGCGGGGCTGCGGCCCAGCGCCGGCCGGCTGGTGAGATCGGCGACGCGGGCGTCCGCGGCGAGCAGGCCCTGCAAGTGGCGGCGGGTTTCCTGGTCCAGGTCCGCCTGGGCGTCCAGCCAGCCGTCGCGCTGCTCCAGCGGCAGCTCCACCAGTTGGTCGAACAGCTGCTTGATGCGGTCTATCGAAGACGAAGTCATGCAGAACGATTCCGGAATTGCCGGGCAAATGTGAACAGAGGTAGCCCGCCCCCTGTCCCGGCCATGCGGTACGCCAGCCCTGCCGCCAGGGCCCCTGCTGCGGCGGTGGACTGGTTGTTTGTGCGCGATTGGCGCTTCAGAAGTGGTGATGCGGGATTCACACAAGCTGGTGCGGCACCTCCATCCGTCTCCGCGGATCATCACGACCCGCTGGAACCAGCTCCCATCAATCCGAATTCCGATTCACCAATCCCGGGCTTTCACGCCAGCGCCTGCAACTGATCCGCCAGCCAGGCCTTGGCGAAGCGCCAGTTGCGTACCACGCTGGCGCGGGAAATGCCGGTCGCCTCGGCAATTTCGTCCAGAGTCAGGCCGGAAAAGAATTTCAGCTCCACGATCTGCGCGCAGCCGTGGTCTATGCGTTCCAGCGCATCCAGCGCGGCGTGCACGGCCAGCCAGTCCACGCGCAGGTCTATGCCGTCGCTGCCGCCGGGCTCGTCCGCGCCCAGTTCGTGCAGCGGTACGAAGGGCAGCTGGCCGCCGCGCTTCTCGCTGCCGCGGGCGCGCACATGGTCGATGACGTAGTAGCGGATGGCCCGCGCCGCCATGGCGAAGAAGTGGGTGCGGTCGCGGTATTCGATGTTTTTCTTGCCGGCCAGGCGGGCATAGGTCTCGTTGGCCAGTTCGGTCGCGCTCAGGGTGAAATCCCCCGGCGTACGCAGCAGGCGGGCGCGGGCGATGTCGCGCAGAACCGGATAGACGGCCCGCAACAGGGCGTCCTCGGCCGGTTTCTCCCCGTTGCGCCAGCGCTCCAGCAGGGCGGTGATGTCTGCGTCGGTGGAATTCATGCCATTCGTCGGGTCGGGGCTGTCTGCGGCGCTGCAGGATGGCGGGCCGCCGGCGTGGCGGGACTCTGCGGCAAATCGTCCGCAGACGGACTGGATTG
The DNA here is from genome assembly GCF_024437735.1 of Tahibacter harae. Lineage (GTDB taxonomy): Bacteria > Pseudomonadota > Gammaproteobacteria > Xanthomonadales > Rhodanobacteraceae > Tahibacter > Tahibacter harae. The sequence continues at coordinate 3,861 of NZ_JANFQO010000004.1, forward strand.
TGCGGCGATTGTTCCGCGACGCGGCCGGAGTTCTGCGGCATCGGTCCATGGCGGTGCCGCAGCAGCCCCCGGAACCGCGTCAGCGGCGCGCCGACGCGAATCTGGCGCGATGGTATACGAACCCCGCCGTAGCCGCTGCCCGGCCCGGCCGGAGCCGGGAAAGAACGCGGCCGCGGCTAGGTTTTCTTCGGCCGCGGCTTGGGCTTGGCCGCGGATTTTCCGCCCGTCTTCTTCGCTGCGGCCCCCTTGCCGCGCACGGCGGCCGGAGCCTGCTGCAGCGCGGCCAGGACGGCGCGGGCCTGGGCGCGCTGGTTGGTATCCAGCTTGCGGTAGCTGTCGAGCATCTCGATCTCGTCCGGCGTGGACGCCGGCGGCACGCGGTACAGCGCGCCGTCCTCGTGCACCCAGCTGCGCACGTCGCGCAGGTTGGCGCTGCGCACGCCGCTGCAGATGTATTGCACATCGAAGCCCTGCCGCACCAGCGCGGCGATGGCATCGAGGGGAGCGGGTATGTACTGTTCCCAGCGTCCTACGGTCTTGGCGCTGCGGCCGGCGAATTCGGCCACCTGCTGCTGGGTCAGATCCAGACGGCTGCGTTCCTCCAGCAGCCGCGCAAAGCATTCCGATGCCAAATCTTCCGAGACTGAGTCCTGCGTTCTCGTGCCCATGGGACGTTCCTGTCCGGCCTTCACGGCGGTAATTTCAACCGTTGCAACCGATTTGCGCAATAGCAAATTGCAATCGCGGCGGCGGAACCGGCGTGAAGGCGTCGTCGCTGCCCCGGCGCCACCGCGGGCCGGCGCGCCGGATCGCGGCAATGCCCCGGCGTATGGGCAGGTTCGACCCGACCGGGTCGAAAAACCCGGCGACGGGCGAATGCCGCTGCTCCGGCGATCCGGCACCCGCCACAGGGATACAGCGGGTGGACCCCGCCAGCACGAAGCAGCCGATCCGGTCCTGCGGGCCGGCAACAGCGCCGCGGCCGGCAGCAATCCGGCAGCGCTGTTGCGCGCCGTGCGGGCGAAGACTGCCCTGGGGAAAGCGCGCGCTGGCTGCGGCGGCGCAGGAAAACGTGCAGCAGCTGCATCGCCGCACCGCGGCGGCCACGCCAGCGGCAGCGTTCTCCGCATCGGCAGCGCTGCTTTTGCACAAACCGGCAAACGCCCATTGCGCGGCTCCGACAACAGCGGTTTCCCACCGCAGTGTCGCGCCATCCGAGCGCCGCCTGCCGTCGCAGAAAAACATCTCTACAAAACCACAAAACAAAATCGCAACGCCATTGCCGCCGCAACGCATCGCACGATGCCATCTCATTCCGCCGCACAAACCATCCGGCAGCGGCACGCGGCAGGAAACCGGCTGCGCTCAGCCACGCCCCTTGCGCGTACGCGGCTTGGCCGCTGCGGAAGCCCGCGATGGCGACTTGGTCTTGCGCGCACCGCGCGGCGGCGGTTGGCGGATTTCGCGTGCGGCGGACGTCTTCAGCGCCAGCACATTCAGCATGGCCCGGGCCTGTTCGCGCTGGGTCGCGCCCAACGCGCGGTAAACCCGCAGCAGTTCCACTTCCTCGCGCGTGGTGCCGGGCATGACTTCGTAATCGACGCCCTTCTCGCGCACTTCGGCCACATTCTTGCTGCGTATGCCGCTGGCCACGTACTGCACGTCATAGCCAATGCCCAGCAGCGGCACCAGCGCGTCCAGCGGAATCGCGACCTGGGACTCCCAGCGCCGCACCGTCTTCACATGCACATTCACCACATCCGCAACCTGCTGCTGGGTGAGGCCCAGACGTGCGCGTTCTTCCCTCAGCCGATCATAGAAATCCATGTATGCACCGCTTGACTTTGGGCCACTTCTGACCCAGCATTTCCAATAGGGACAATTCTGTCCGATACGTTTCGACGCGCTGCGTCTGGCGTCGCCGGCTCTGCTTCGAGCCGGCTGTCGCTGCCGCGCAGCCATCCCCTGGACCGACACGGCTCACGCCCGGACAACCTTCGCGACTCGTCTTGAAACCGTCGACTTCCCGCCACGCGCGACGAAGCACCACTGCCAGACGGCGACAACGAATCAGCAAACGCAGTGCATTTCACCTGCTGCAAGATCATTGCGCAATAGGAAAATTGCGCAAACGCAAATCCGAGCTTTCGCAAACCCGCGCCGTCGACGCAGCGCCTGCGCCCGCGGCCGCGTGTGCGCAGGCTGGAATGCACACGTATGGAATTGTTTTTTCTCGCGCCCCCGTTCATCCGCAACGGCGTGCGTACGTGCAATTGCAATAGTTACAAACCTCGACCCATGGGATGGCCGAGGCCACGGAAAGGGAACCAGTACGCGCGCGTGGCGTTCGTCCCCGAACGGCACCTGCGCGGCAATCCACGGACGATGCACAGGGACAGGCCATGAGCGAGAAGTACACCAACGCAGCCCAGCAACGCATTCTGCGCACCTTGCTGATACTTGCCGAACACGCGCTGGACGGCGCCGCACCAGGCGAGATCGCCCGCCAGCTGAGCACCCTGCCCAGCAACACCACGCGCGATCTCGCCAATCTGCGTCTGGCCGGACTGGCCGAGGTGACGCCCAACGGCCGCTGGCGCATCGCGCCGCGTCTGGTCGAACTGGCCCTGGCCCTGCAGCGCAGCCTGGACAGCGCCCAGCGCCGCCTGGAGGAAACCCGCCGGCGCTATTCGCATGAATGAGCCGGGACTGGTGCAGGTGGCTGCCGCGATGCCGACTGTGTTCGCGCTGGCCGTGCTGACCTTGCTGCACGCGCTGATCGCCTGCTGGGCGGTACGCTCGCTGTGGCCGCGCGCGCGCGCGAAGCGGCTGTCCGCGGGCCCAAGGCGCGCGTCAACGAGGCTGCCGCACTGCAGCACGGAGCCGGTCGGCAAAGCCGCGGCCGGGCGCGAGCCGCTGCGCGCGGACGGCCGTCCGCGCTAGACGACGCGGACGGTACCGGCGCCCGGCACTGCGCCGCCGCCTTCATCTGCGCTAGGCTAGCCCGGCCCTGCCGCACGCGCGGCATTGCCGGAGTGGCGCATGCCCGATGTCGTGCTCGCCTCTGCCCTGGCCCGCTGGCTGGGTCCGCTGCCCGCCGCAGCGCGCGAGCCGCGCATCCGCGTGGACGGCGGCGACCTGCGCACGGTGCTGGACAACCTGTTCCGTCAATACCCGCACCTGCGCGGCTACGTGCTGGACGAACAGGGCCGCGTGCGCCATCACGTCGCGATCTTCGTCGACGGCGCCACCCTGCGCGACAAGTCCGATCTGAGCCAGGCGCTCGCGCCGCAGAGCGAGATCTATCTGCTGCAGGCACTTTCCGGAGGTTGAAATGAAGCGGCACCTGCTGCTGTCCACCCGCAAGGGACTGTTCGCGCTGCAACGCCAGGGCGACGGCGACTGGGTGCTGCGCAATCATTCCTTCCGCGGCGACAACGTCAGCCTGGCCCTGGCCGATGCGCGCGACGGCAGCTGGTATGCGGCGCTGAACCTGGGCCATTTCGGCGTCAAGCTGCAACGTTCCACGGACGAGGGTGCAAGCTGGACTGAATTGGCCGTGCCGGCTTATCCCGCCGGCGAGCTGCTGGCCACGGGCGACGGCAAGGAACCGGTGCCGGCCACGTTGAAACTGCTCTGGTCGCTGGAAACCGGCGGCCGCGACCAGCCCGGCCGGCTCTGGGCCGGCACCATTCCCGGCGGCCTGTTCCGTTCCGACGACGCCGGACAATCCTGGCAGCTGGTGCGCGCGCTGTGGGACGCGCCCGGCCGCGCGCAGTGGTTCGGCGGCGGCTATGACCAGCCCGGCATCCATTCGATCTGCGTGGACCCGCGCGATCCGCGCGTGCTGCGCGTGGCCATATCCTGCGGCGGCGTATGGCAGAGCGACGACGGCGGCGAATCCTGGAACCTGGCCGCGCGCGGCATGTTCGCCGCCTACATGCCGCCGGAGCTGCGCGAGGATCCCAACATCCAGGATCCGCACCGCATGGTGCAATGTCCCGCGGCGCCGGACACCTTGTGGGTGCAGCACCACAACGGCGTCTTCCTCAGCCGCGACGGCGCGCGCAACTGGAGCGAGGTAGCGGCGGTGACGCCCTCGGTGTTCGGCTTCGCGGTGGCCGTACATCCGCAGGATCCGGACACCGCCTGGTTCGTGCCCGCGGTCAAAGATGAATGCCGCATACCCGTCGATGCGCGCCTGGTCGTCGCCCGCACCCGCGACGGAGGCCGCAGTTTCCAGGCCCTGGCCCAGGGCCTGCCGCACCCCGCCTACGACCTGGTCTACCGTCACGGCCTGGCCATCAGCCGCGACGGCGCCGTGCTGGCCATGGCCTCCACCACAGGCGGGCTGTGGCTGAGCGAGGACCAGGGCGACAGCTGGCAGGCGGTTTCGGTGAATCTGCCGCCGGTCTATGCGGTGACGTTTGCTTGAGCGAAGCGATTCGGCGAGTGATTTGGGACAGGTGATTCGGAAGCACCGCACCTGCATCGCTTTTGCGAACCGTCCCACCCAAACCGGCTTTGCATCTCCGGCCCGGCCTTCAGGTCCCGAATCGCCAGTCCCCGCTTCAGGCAACCCGTTTCTTGCGCAGCAACAGCGCGATCACGCCAGCCACCAGCCCCCAGAATGCCGACTTGATGCCGAACAGGCTGATGCCCGACGCGGTGACCAGGAAGGTCAGCAGGGCGGGTTCGCGTTCGTGTTCGTCGGCCAGCGCGGCGGCGAGACCATTGCCGATGGTGCCCAGCAGCGCCAGGCCGGCGATCACCACGATCAGCGCCTTGGGGAAGGCATCGAACACCGCAGCGACGGTGGCGCCGAAGATGCCGACGATGAGATAGAACACGCCGGCCGCGACCGCGGCCACATAGCGCCGCGCGGGGTCTTCATGTGCCTCGCGGCCCATGCAGATGGCCGCGGTGATCGCGGCCAGGTTCAGCGCGAACGCACCGAACGGCGCGAGTACCAGGTTGGCCAGGCCGGTCCAGCCCACCACCGGCGACACCGGCAGCGTATAACCCGAACCGCGCGCCACCGCGATGCCAGGCACGTTCTGCGAGGCCATGGTGACGATGAACAACGGAATCGCCACGCTGACCACGGCGTTGACGCTGAACGCCGGCATGATCCACACCGGCTGTGCCAGCTGCACGCGCACGCCGGCCAGATCGAGCTGGCCCTGGGCCAGGGCCAGCAGCGCGCCCAGCAACAGGGTGACGACCACGGCGTAGCGCGGCCACCAGCGCCGCATGACCAGATAGGCGGCGATCATGCTCAGGGCCAGGCCGAACTGGGTCTCCAGCGCCGCGAATGCGTCGATGCCGAAACGCAGCAGCACGCCGGCCAGCATGCCCGAGGCGATGGATACGGGAATACGGCCGATCACACGCTCGAACAGGCCGGAAAAACCCGCCACGCAGATCAGCACGGCGCTGATAACGAAGGCGCCTATGGCCTGGTCCAGCGGCAGGCCGGCGGCACTGGCGGTAAGCATGGCCGCGCCGGGCGTGGACCAGGCTGTGACCACCGGCATGCGATAGCGCAGCGACAGCAGTATGCAGGTCAGGCCCATGCCCAGTCCCAGCGCCCACATCCACGAAGCCGTCTGCGCCGCATCGGCACCTGCGGCCTGGGCGGCCTGAAACACGATAGCGGCCGAACTGGTGAAGCCGACCAGCACAGTGACAAAGCCGGCGACGACGGCTGGCAGGGACAGGTCGCGCAACAATGAGGCGCGCGGCGGTGCGATGGTTTCGGGCGTGGACATGGGCGGCAGCGCGGCGGAAAACCCCGAGCATAGCGCCTGCGGCAGGCCTGCGTGACGCATGTCCGGGATGGAGCCGGGAGCGGCTGCCGCAGGGGCGGCGCTGCTGGGGAAGCGGAGCTGCTGGGGAAGCGGAGCTGCTGGGGAAGCGGAGCTGCCCGGGGGAGCGGCGCTGTCCGGGGAGCGGCACTGTTGGGAAGGAGCACTGCCCGCATGCAGCCTCCTCTGTCGGCGGCGCGGGGGTTGCGCACGGCGTTGTGCGCCGTGCTGGCTTGCTTGGTCGTGTAAGGCCGTCCCCTCTTGCCTGGCCGTGCCTGGTTTTGCCTGGCCGTGCCTCGTTGGCTTGGTCCTGCCTGGTTTTGCCAAGCAGAGGCCGAAAGCTCCCTCTCCCCCGAGCTTGCCCGGGGGAGAGGGCCGGGGTGAGGGGGCGACGACCAACACGCCTATTCGTTGGATTTTCGCAGCAATATTCAACACACAGCCGGCCGGGGAAAGCCAGAATTTTTTGCAATGCTTGAATCGGCCGAAAATCCTGAATTCTTCGCGCCGGATTCAGCACACTGGCGGGCTGTCCCGAAATCCTGGGGCTGATGCTCACAGAAATGCCGGCTTTTTCCGACTCTTCGTGCGTTGAATTTTCCGGCCAAAATCCAACGAATAGGCGTGTTGGTCGTCGCCCCCTCACCCAACCCTCTCCCCGGGCAAGCCCGTGGGAGAGGGAGCCTTCCGCTTTTATTTGATGCAGTCCGGCACTTTTCACCGGCCAGAAAACAGGTTTCCGCCGCACAATCCTTGCGATTCCGGAATCCCGGCTCCCGAATCCCGATTCCCCCAAACCCACCCACCAACCCCGGCCCCAAGGAACTCCACCCCATTCCCCGTTTTCCAAGCCGCCCGGCCCAACCAGGGAAACTCCGCATGTCCGGCAAGATCCGCAACCTGCTGCGCGAAAATCGCGGCTTCCTCACCTTCGTGGTCCTGATGGTGGTATTCCGCAGTTCGCTGGCCGACTGGAACTCGGTGCCCACCGGCTCCATGAACCCCACCATCGTCGAAGGCGACCGCATCCTGGTCAACAAGCTGGCCTACGACATCAGCTTTCCCCTCACCCATACCCGCCTGCTGCGCCTGGGCGAGCCGCAGCGCGGCGACGTGGTCACCTTTGAATCGGCCGCCGCCAGGACCCGCCTGGTCAAGCGCGTCATCGGCCTGCCCGGCGAGACCGTGCAGCTGGTCGACAACCATCTCATCGTCAACGGCGTCGCTGCCGACTACGCCGACGTGACGCAGACCCCGCGCGGCTTCGAGGCGACCGAGAGCCTGCTCGGCATGAAGCACAAGATCCGCGTCGGCAACGGCTACGGCGCACTGGCCAACTACGGCCCGGTGACGGTACCGGAAGGCCACTACCTGATGCTGGGCGACAACCGCGACAACAGCTCGGACAGCCGCGTCATAGGCCCGGTGCCGCGCGCGGAGATCAGCGGCCGCAGCCAGCGCGTGGTCATGTCGCTGAACTACGACAATTACTACTTGCCGCGCGCGGACCGCTTCCTGCATAGCCTTGATTGAGCTGGGGCTGGGGATTCGGCTCGGAAAGCCTGTGCCGCCCCCGGCCCGCTCCCTCAGTGCCGGATCCCCGATCCCGAATCCCCAATATCTCCGCTTATCCGCCAGACGCGACACCGCATCCGGTAGCGCAGTTGCGGTAGCCGGTGCAGGGGTGACAATGCGGCGGTCTGCCGTGCCGCCAACCTGTCCGGGCGCGGCCGGCCGAATACAGCGTTTCCCTGCGGCCGGCGACGGCCGCGGCCAGACCCGAGGATCGAATCATGCGTCTACTCCTGAGCGCACTGCTGTTCTGCCTGTCGGCCAGCGCCTTTGCCGGCTGCGATGAATGCCTGGCCCAGCTGGGCTGCGACCAGCCCTACAAGGCCTGCATGAGCAAATGCGGCAAGGACGAACTCTGCGGCGAGAAATGCCAGGAAGCCAAGGATCAATGCTTCGCCCAGGCCAAGTCGCGCTGCTCGCTGCAGTGCGAACAGGTACTCAGCTCCGCCGGCAGCCGCGTGCAGCCGATCTGGCAGCAGGCCGAGGCCGGCCCGCGCTGAACCAACCGCCCCGGCGCCCCTCTGCAGCGGCCCGCAAGGCCGCTCGGCACCGGATGGCGGCCTGACGGCATCCGCACCTGAAAAGAGCGCAATTGCGCTCTTTTTTGCGTGTCTGATCCGGCCCTGGCAATTGCCTGACTGCGCCGCGCCGGCGATCACCGCACCGCCGCCTTCGTTCTTCCGCCGTACAGGCCGTTTTTCCCGTGCGTTTGCGCGGTCGCGGACACTTACCGCATTTGCCGCCACCCACAGCCAGTTTGTCCGGCAGCATGAAACCACCGCACATGCGTTTGTGGACACCCACAAACCGGGCCGCCCGGCAGCCACGAAGCCGCCGCGGGAAATCCCCGGCAGAGCCAGCCGGCCAGCCCTGCGCCGCTGCGTCCGCAGCGGCCGTACAGCGATCAGTCCACCCCGTTGCCGGCCATGTCCGCCACAGCCGCGTTACGCGGTGCAACAAAGCTTGCACCCCGCCGGAGCGACTACGCTCCGCTTTCCGCGAAAGCCGCGTTTTAGCCACAAAACCGTAGTGAGCCGGCCGGTTCGGGCAAATTGCAGGCTTTTCCACCATCCGTCTTTATGCGGATGAAAGTCAGCCCCGAGGCTGGTTTCGTGAAAACGTGGTGCGTCGCAGCGTGCCATGGCAGAACCGTAGGGCTAGCATCCCTGCGCCTTCGAAGGGGAGATTCGAAGGGTCGAAGGGGGTTTTGCCGGGGACGATCGTGCTGAAGCCTGCACGCTGCGGTCTTTGACCGCATTGCCAGCAGTTCGCGCGACCGTAGTCATCCGTAGTGCGTTACCGGCAGCCGGCCCCGATCCGGCTCCGGGCCTGGACAACTGTCGCGCATAGGCCGCAGCGGGGGCTGCGGTCTGTGTTCCGGGGGTCAGTCATGCCGCCTGCATGCCAGGCGCCGTGCTGCCGCCTCCGCGCCAGGTTCCGGCGCAGCGCCGATGGCCGCAACGGTTCCGTCAACATCATGCCCGCACCCGTGCGGCGGCGCCCGAAGCGCCGCAGGCGGCGGCCTGTGCGGCAAACCCGGCGACTCCGCGCTCCCGCCCGAGGGATTCCAACAGCCGCAGGCTGCGTCCATCGCGAGACAGGAGCTGTTCCTCATGCGTACATCGTTGTTCATCGGTATAGGTATTGCGTTGTCGTTCTCGGCTCATGCCGCGGACGAAAGCTGCCTGGTTTCGTTCTCCAGCGCCCAGCACGACGTGTGCAGCGGCAAGGTGTCGCTGGTCAACCCGGATCTGGAAGCGCTGGCCAAGCCCGAATCCTTCAAGGATTCGACCCTGCGCCTGATCAAGTTCGATGGTCCCATCGACGCCGCGCGCCGCGCCGCGGTCGAGGCCATCGGCGCCGAAATCGTCGGCTATGCCCCGCACTACGCCTACATCGTGCGCATGGCGCCGGGTCAGGATGCCGCGGCACGCGCGATCTCCGGCGTGCGCTGGTCCGGCCCCTTCCTGCCGGCGTTCAAGGTCGATGCCAACGTCGCCAACGAAATCAAGCACGGCAACATCGCGGCCCGCGCCGGCGTGCAGGAACTCAGCATCAGCCTGCACAACAGCGCTGACCGCAACGCGGTGCAGAACGCCCTGTCCAACGTACCCGGCCTGACCTTCAGCCAGGTCGTCACCGCCGGCGAGGACACCCGCCTGCTGGCCCGCTTCGACCGCGCCCAGCTGCGCAGCTCCGTGGAAGCGCTGGCGGCCAATCCGTCGGTGTCCGCCATCGGCTTCCAGTGGCCGATGCACCTGATGAACTCGCAGGCCGACTGGCTGCACCAGAGCAACGTGAACACGCCGACGCCGCTGCGTCCGGTGTTCGACAAGGGCCTGTACGGCTGCGGCCAGATCATCGGCGCGCTGGACAGTGGCCTGTACATCGGCAACTGCGCGTTCAATGATGCCAACCAGACGCCGCCGATGAGCGCCTGCACCACCGGCGCCAGCTGCCCGACCATCCCCACGCCGAACATGAATCACCGCAAGGTGATCTCGTACTACAAGTGGTCCGGCCTGTCGGGCAGCGGCCCGGAAGACAACCACGGCCACGGCACCCACGTCGCCGGCTCCATCCTCGGCCAGAACCCGGCCACGCCGGTGGACTGCGCCAACTTCACCACGCCGGGCGGCAACACCGACCTGGACGGCACCGCGCCCGGCGCCAAGCTGGTGATGCAGGAATCCGGCGCCAACCTGGCCTACCTCAACACCGCCGGCGGCAACCCGTACCACGCCGCCAGCACCGCCTATGCCAACGGCGCGCGCCTGCACAGCAATTCCTGGGGCGGCGGCTGTACCGACCAGTTCGGCGCCTGCATTTCCGGCTGTACCGTCACCTATGACGCCCAGGCCCGCGACGCCGACAACGTGACCCGCGACAACCAGGATCTGGTCGTCCTGTTCGCCGCCGGCAACGACGCCACTGCCTGCCCGGCCGGCAACAACGTCGGCAGCCCCGGCAACGCCAAGAACGTCATCACCGTCGGCGCCACCCTGCGCGGCACGTCGGCCAACGGCATGGCCAGCTTCTCCTCGCGCGGCCCGACCGACGACGCCCGCACCAAGCCCGACATCACCGCCCAGGGCAACAGCATCGTCTCCGCCGGCCGCAACGCCTGCGGCACCGCCACCATGAGCGGCACCTCGATGGCCACGCCGACCGCGGCCGGCCTCGCCGCCCTGGTGCGCGAATACCTCCAGCGCGGTTTCTACCCGACCGGCCAGAAGGTGCAGGCCAACGAAATCCCCAACCCCTCGGGCGCGCTGATCAAGGCCATCATGATCGCCGGCGCCGCCACCATGACCGGCACCGGCGCGGGCAGCCTGCCCGGCCAGAGCCAGGGCTGGGGCCGCGTGCTGCTGGACAATTCGCTGTTCTTCAACGGCGACACCAGCCGCCTTTACATCCATGACGCCCCGACCGGCCTGCAGACCGGCGGCCAGGACATCCATACCCTGACCGTCGCCGCCGGCACCCCGCTCAGCATCGCGCTGACCTGGACCGACGTCGCCGCCGCCGTCAACGCCAACCCGGCCCTGGTCAACAGCCTGCGCCTGGAAGTGCTGGCACCGGACGGCCAGGTCTATACGCAGAAGCTGCCCGCCGGCGTCAGCGTGACCAACCCGAATCCGACCCAGGATTCGACCACCAGCAATTACGACAATCGCAACAACGTGCACCGCATCCAGTTCGCAGCGCCGACGGCGGGTGCGTACCAGGTGCGCGTGCGCGGCATCAACGTGCCCAGCGGCCCGCAGAAGTACGCCCTGGCCGCGACCGGCAACCTGACGGTGAACACCGGCCCGGACTTCGCCCTGCTGGCCACGCCTAGCACTGCCAACATCTGCGCCGGCTCGCCGGCCGCGTTCAGCACGGGCGTACTCAGCCTGAGCGGTTTCACCGCACCGGTGGCCCTGTCCGTTACCGGCGTTCCCGCCGGCGCCAACGGCGCGTTCACGGTGACCCCGGTCACGCCGGCCGATCCGGCCGCGACCAGCACCTTGAACGTGACCAACACCAGCGGCGTGCCCAGCGGCAGCTACAACCTCGTGATCGCCGGCCAGTCCACCTCGCCGGCCGTGAATCACACCGCCAGCGTCGCGCTGAACGTCACGGCCGCCGCGCCGGTCGCGGGCAGCCTCACCGCCCCGGCCAACGCCGCAACCAACGTGACGACCACGCCGGCCTTCAGCTGGAACGCCATCGCCGAAGCCGCCAGCTACCGCGTCCAGGTGGCCACCGACGCCGGCTTCAGCAACCTGGTGATCAACGAAGTCGTCACCGCGACGAACTACACGCCGACCACCGCGCTGAATCCGAACACCGTCTATCACTGGCGCGTCATCGGCATCAACGCCTGCGGCCCGGGCACGGCTTCGGCGTCCAACAGCTTCACCACCGCGAATGAAATCTGCCGCAACCCGGCCGTCGCCATTCCGGACAACAACACCACCGGCGTCACCGACAGCGTCACCGTCGCCAGCACCGGCGCCCTGACCGGCCTGCGCCTGGCCGTGGACATCACCCACACCTACGTGGGCGACCTGAGCCTGACCCTGACCAAGGGCGCGACCTCGGTCGTGCTGGTGCAGCGTCCGGGCAATGCCGCCAATACCGGCGTCACCGGCTGCAGCGGCCACGACATGGACATCATCCTCGACGATGCCGCCGTGCCGACGGTCGAGACCAACTGCCTGGCCAGCCCGAACGTGGCCTATACCGTCGGCGGCTCCTACAAGCCGAACAACCCGCTCGCGGGCTTCGCCGGCCAGGAACTGTCGGGTCAGTGGAGCCTGAAGGCGACCGACGCGGCCGGCCAGGATACGGGCGTGCTGAACAGCTGGTGCCTGCTGCCGGCGGTGGATGCCGGCCCGGTCGACGAGATCTTCGTGGACGGCTTCGAGCAGTAAGAAACCGCGCGCTATTTCCGCAAGCGCTGTAATGCCGGGGGCGCCGCAGGGCGCCCCCGGTTTTTTCGAGGCGGGGAAAACGCTGCGCCGCGCCCGCCTGCGGCGCAATGCCGCGAACGCCGTTCAGGCCGCGCCGGCTCCCAGCAGTTCGCCCAGCCACGGCGTCGCCGTTCCCAGGCGCAGCGGCAGACCCGGCGCGCCCACGTCGACCACGACCACATGCAGCCGCACAGGGGCGCCCGGCGTGGACGGCAGTTCCAGCACGGTCTCGCGCGCCGCAGCCAGCCCCGCGTGCCAGGGATAGATCAGCGCGACATCGCTGCAGCGGTACGCCGCCGCATAGGCCAGCAGCTGATGCACGTCCTGTACCGCGGGCTCGATATGGCCACCGCGGCCAGGTTCCGCACATTTCCACTTGGTGTCGGCGACGAGGCGCAGTGCGCCGTCCTCGCGCAGCAGCAGATCCGGCTGTACCGGCACCGCCGGATGCGCACGCGGTGCGGTGGCGATATGCGCCAGGAAGGTGCCGCGGTCCTGACGCAGCAGCTCCAGCCGCGCCGGATGCCGCGCGCAGCGTGTCCGCAGATGGCCGGCCACGGCGCGCTCGAACAGCCGGTTGGCGTCGAACAGCAGGCCCGGCGCCACGGCCGCGCCGGCGCGCAGCACGGGCGCGCACGAGGCCACGATCCAGCGCGCCCAGCGCACGGCCGAGGCATAGCGCGCGACCTGCCGGTCCGGCGACAGCCGCGCGAATACGCCGGCGGCATCGGGCAGGTCGGCGACTTCATCAAACGCCGGCCACAGCTCGCTCCAGCGCCGCCGCAGGCGCGGCGAAACCAGCCAGGGACGCAGCACCGCAAGGCCGGCCTTGAGCACGCGGTTCCAGTCATTGTCCGCGCTCAGTTCATCGTAGCGGCAGGCCAGGCGATCCTGGCGCAGCGCGTGGCGGCGCAGCTGCTGCGCAATCAACAGACGCCCGCGCAGCAGCGGCAGGTCGCCGCTTTCCTCGCGGTAGCGCCGCAGCAGCCCGCCGCGCAGCAGCAGGCCGAGTTCATCGAAGAAGGCGGCGATGAAGACGTCCAGCAAGGTCGCCTCGCGCGCGGCCTGGCCCAGCTCGTCCAGCGCGGTCAGCGGCAGGTCGCCGGCCAGCGCCAGCAGGCGCAGGAAGGTGCCGCGGCACTGCGAGGCCGACTGCGTGCGCTGTTCCACCTTGGGCAGGATTTCCAGCGCGCGCCCGGCCAGATGGACCACGCCGCCGTACTGGCTGAAGCGCAGCGAACGGTAGCCGCGCTGGCAGAAACCGGGCCGCTGCAGCGCGATGCGCGCGGCTTCCTCGGCCTCCTGCTCGGACAGCCGCCGCGGCCCGGGCGTCGCGGCGACCGGCACGGCTTCGTGTTCCAGCACGGTCAGCGCCGGCCTCATGCGATATCGGCCTCGTCCTCGCCGGCCACGCCTTCGTACACGCCGCGGAACACCTCCGCGCTCCAGTCCTGCGGCGGCGTCAGCCGGTAGCAGCGCCGTTCGGGTTCCAGTTCCGCGACGCGGCCGAACAGGCTGCGCGCGGCAACGCGCTCTTCGCGCAGGAAGGCGCAGGCGCCGTCCGCATCCGACAGCACGGCAGCGACCCGGCTCCAGTCGTCGAAGAAATATTCCTGCAGCAGCGGCAGGATCTGGCGCGCGAACACTGCCTGCAATTCTTCCAGGCTGGAAACATTCCACAAATAGCCGTGGCCAATGCAGTGATCGCGGTCCAGCAGGTATTCCAGGCGCCGGTTTATCACCTGCAGCAGCCGGCCCAGGTGTACCGCCGCGACCGCACGGTCCAGCGGCTCGTAGCGCGGTGCGAGTTCCTCGAAGGTGAAGCGCCGCCGCAGCGCGATGTCGAGCAAGGCGATGGAGCGGTCCGCCGTGTTCATGCTGCCGTAGATATCCAGATTGGCCGGCACGCCGAACAGCAGCTCGCCCGCGCCGGGCAGCTGCACTTCCAGGCCGCCGGTCAGGCGGCCGTCCGCGTCGTAGCGGGCGCGCTTGTCCGCCTCGACCAGGGTGATCAGCTCGCCGAACACCTTGGCGATATTGGCGCGGTTGATCTCGTCGATGAACAGCGCGTAGCGCCGCGCCGGATTGGCGCGCGCCTGCTGGCAGATCTGCTTGAACACGCCGTCGACCAGGGCGAAGCGCGGCGCGGCGGATTCGGCGTCATCGTCGGTCACCGGGCGCAGGCCGATGACGAAATCCTCGTAGCTGTAGGATGGATGGAAGGTGACCACGCGGTAGCGCCGCACCGGTTCGCGCCCGGCGCCGGGGCCCTGTTCCCAGGCGTGCAGCAGGCGGGCGGCTTCCGGGTCGCGCTCGCGCCATTGCGGCAGCAGGCGCCATTGCGCGTTGGCGTCCTTGTCGAACAGGAAGGGCTCGCGGCGGTTGCTGTAGGCGATCGTGGCCGAGTCAGGATCGGAATGGCTTTGCAGATAACCCCACAACGTCGCCAGCAAATTGCCGCTGCGCCGCCGCTCGGCCGCCTTGGCCAGGATCAGGCCATGCTCGGCGATGTCGCCAACCCGCGCCGTGCCGCCGAGCTGCGCCAGCGCCACCGCGATCACCGCGCGCCAGCCCTGTTCGGCCACCAGGGCGACTTCCCAGGAGCGCCGGTCGATATCGGCTACGGGATCGGTGTATTCGTTGAAAAGCTCCCGCAGTTTTTCAGTCTTGCCCGTGCCGGGCGGACCGTAGTAGATCACGTTGCGCGCCGGCCTGGCGGTGGCGGCCGGCGGCGGCGCGGGTTCGCGCACGCCGGTGTAGACGAAAGACGTCACCGTAGCCGGCGTGGTCTTGTCCTCTTCCTCCTCGTCCGGCTTCCAGCGCGCCCGCAGCGGCGGCGCGTAGAAATCCAGCTTGTCAGTCTGATGCTCGGCTTCCAGCTGCCGGCGCAGGGAAAGCAGCGCCTCGTCGAGCTGGCGGTCGCTCCAGTTCCTGCTGGTCCTCGCATCGGCAACGGCGTAGGCCGCCAGTACGCTGCGCCGGTCGCGGTTGGATGACATGCGCTCCACCTGATCCGGAAACAGGAAGTAGCGCAGCATATGGCGGAACTGGCGCTCGCCTTCCTGCGGCACCGTGGCCAGCCATTCGGTGAAGCTGTCGTACGAGGCGAACACGGCCTCGCGCTGCGCCGGCGGCAGGGCCTTGAGCTTCTGCCCCAGGCCGACCAGGTAGTTCACCTCGCGCCAGCGATTGGTATTCATGCCCATGCCGGCCGAACCGATACCGCGCAGCACCGCGTCGGCCAGCAGCGGATGCTGCGGATCCAGCGCCGCGCCGGACCAGCTCCACACCTCGATGCAGTTCTCGCGCTTGGTATCGGCGGAAATATTCGACGGAAACAACAGCAGCAGCCACAGCGCCTCGGCCATCAGCCGCACCGCCTCCGGCGGCGCCGGCGCCAGCTGGCCGCGCAGCTTTTCGTAGAAGGTGCCCTGGCCTTCGTCGGGCTGCTGGACGAAATAGCGGTCCAGCGCCGCGAAACCCTGCGCCGTCCACAGCGATTGCCCGGAGAACACGCTGCCGTCGCCGATCAGGCAGCGCCGGACGCACGACTGCGCCGCCTCGATGACGGGACTGAGGTTCTTGTCGAAGCCGTAGCGTGCCATGCGATCTCCGCCTGTCGATTGCCGGCCACGGCGCAACTGCCGCGGCCGGAGGCGAATGTATACGACCTCGGCCGTGCGCGTCCGCTGGCATAGACGCGGTGGTCTCCGCTGCGGGCTCAGGCACCGGTTCTGCGCGCGCGACGAGGAGCAGTACGATGGATGTACGGAGCGGCTGCAGCGTTCGCGAGTCCGCCGAAGCTGCGGCTGCAGGAAAATCCCAGACTGGGCATTCCTGCCCTTGCGTCCTCCGGCCCCGACCGCGCGACAGCGGCGGTCGCTGCACAGCGCCGCAGAGCCCCGCTTCCATCGCCTGCCGTTCACCTTCGGTCGCGCTTCGCCATTCTGCACGACGCTATTGCGGCATCGGTCTTTCTGCGCCGCATTTCTGGCAAATGTCGTCATTTATACGCAGCCATCGTGTGGCACACCAATTGCCGTGTCTTCCGGCGCAGCTCGCGCAACACAGTGGAGAGACAACGTGGCAAACAACCAGAACAACCAGGGCGGCAAGAGCGGCCAGGGCCAGGGCGGCCAAAGTGGCCAGGGTAGCCAGGGTGGCCAGGGCAGTCAGGGTGGTGGACGCGGCCAGGACAAGGACAGCGACCGCGGCCAAGGCGAAAGCGGCGGCCGCAGCCAGGAAGAAAGCAGCAGCCAGAGCCGCTCCGGCCAGGGCGGCAGCGAAGGCCGTGGCTTTGCCAGCATGGACGAGGACAAGCAGCGCGAGATCGCCAGCAAGGGCGGCCGCGCCGCGCATGAAAGCGGCAACGCGCACGAGTTCACCTCCGAGGAAGCGCGCGAAGCCGGCCGCAAGGGCGGCGAGTCCGTCAGCCAGGATCGCGAGCACATGGCCGAGATCGGCCGCAAGGGCGGCGAAGCCAGCGGCGGCAACCGGCGCGGCGGCAACGAGTAAGACAGCGGCCAGGGCGGACGCGGTGGCCAGGGCGGCAGCCGCTGACGCTGTGACGTGAACGGCTGATCGCGCGGTCTGGCAGCGCGCCTATGCATCCTGTCGCCGGACCGCGCCTTCGGTTTCACCGTTTCCGCTTTATCCGCACCGCTTTCCGTGCCGAGGTGCCGTGCGTGATCGGCCGCGACGGGTTGCAGCACTTCGCGCCGCGCACGCCGCAGCCATGCGGCCCAGGAGCAAGGGAGAAACACCATGCAAGCACTGGCCTACCACGGCACCAGGGACGTGCGCGTCGAAACCATGCCGGACCCGATACTGCAGCAGGACGACGACATCATCCTGCGCGTGACCGCGACGGCGATCTGCGGTTCGGATCTGCATCTGTACCGCGGCAAGATCCCGGACATGAAGGCCGGCGACATTCTCGGCCATGAATTCATGGGCATCGTCGAAGAAGCCGGCCCGGCGGTGACGCGGGTGCGCAAGGGCGACCGCGTCGTGATCCCGTTCGTGATCGCCTGCGGCCAGTGCTTCTTCTGCGAACGCAGCCAGTTCGCCTGCTGCGAGGCCAGCGGCGACAATCCGGGCTCCGCCCTCAACCGCAAGAACATCTCGCCACCGCCGGCGCTGTTCGGCTACAGCCATCTGTTCGGCGGTGTGCCGGGCGGGCAGGCGGAATTCGTACGCGTGCCCAAGGCCAATGTCGGTCCCTTCGCGGTTCCCGGCAGTCTCGCCGACGAGCAGGTGCTGTTTCTCAGCGACATATTGCCCACCGGCTACCAGGCCGTGCTCAACGCCGAAATCAGCCCGGGCTCGTCGCTGGCGATCTTCGGCGCCGGCCCGGTCGGGCTGATGACAGCGGCCTGCGCGCGGCTGCGCGGCGCGGAAAAGATCTTCATGATCGACCACCATCCCTACCGGCTGGCATTCGCCCAGACCACCTACGGCATCATTCCGCTTAATTTCGACGAAATCAACGATCCGGCCGAAACCATCATCGCCCGGACCCATCAGCGCGGCGTCGACGCAAGCATCGACGCTGTCGGCTTCGAGGCCAAGGGCAGCACTACCGAGACCATCCTGGCCACGCTCAAGATCGAGGCCGGCAGCGGGTTCGTGCTGCGGCAGTGCATCGCGGCTAC
Organism: Tahibacter harae; assembly: GCF_024437735.1. Lineage (GTDB taxonomy): Bacteria > Pseudomonadota > Gammaproteobacteria > Xanthomonadales > Rhodanobacteraceae > Tahibacter > Tahibacter harae. Next base: position 21,852 of record NZ_JANFQO010000004.1, read on the forward strand.
GCGGCGCGGCGGCATCGTCAGCATTCCCGGCGTCTACGCCGGATGGCTGCACGGATTCCTGCTCGGCGACGCCTTCGACAAGGGGCTCACCTTCCGCATGGGCCAGACCCACGTGCAGCGGCTGCTGCCCGAACTGCTGGCGCATATCGAGAACGGCGACCTCGAACCCCACGCCATCATCACCCACCGCCTGCCCCTGGCGGAGGCGGCGCGCGGCTATGAGATCTTCAACGGGAAACAGGAAGAGTGCCGCAAGGTCGTGCTGGTGCCGTAGCACGGTACACACTGTCCCGGGCGCGCCATTTTCTGCGGTGCGGCTCGGCGTTGCAGCAGCGGCCGACGGTGCGCACCCGCGCGGAGCCATCAAGACCCGGAGTTTGCGGATCCATGCCGTGGATACGGCGATCCCCGGCTCATGATGCGCCCATGTCCCCTGCGAGCCGTTGCCGTCGGCGATGGCGCGTTACGCGCCCCGCGGCCTCCGCAACGCAAGCGGCGCACTGAGCGCGCCCAGCACCAGACTGACCGCAAGAAAACCCAGATCCCACGGAAGCCGGCGGGAAACGAAATCGCGCACATGGTGCAGATCGAGCAGGTGGTGATCGACCACGCCTTCGATACCGTTGAACAGCGCCCAGCCCAGCACCGCGGCAGCCACCAGGCGCCGCCCCTCGCCGGCCAGCGGCGCCCGGCGTGTAGCGCGCCACAGCAGCAGCACGCCAGCGCCGGCGAAAGCCCACATGCCGGCGTGGAAGATACCGTCCCAGAACATGTTGACCTTGGCCGCGATCAGATCGGCCGGTGTCAGGGCGGAGGACACCATGCCGTGCCATTGCAGGATCTGGTGCAGCACGATGCCGTCGACGAAGCCGCCGAAGCCGATACCCAGCAGCAATCCGGCCTGGACCAGCGCGCGCAATCCGCCATCCGCAAAACGGCGGCCTGCCGCCGCGACCAGCAGCACGCAGGCGGCCGCCGTCGCAGCCAGACCGGACAATGGCCGCACTGCACCGAAATCGCCCAGCGCGGCGCGGAATTCGGCACTGCACGAAGGACAGGCACCTGCCGTCGCCGGCAGCAACGCCAGCAGCAGGACCAGAGCGGAGGCACGGCGAAGATCCGCCCGTTTCCGCAGTGCCCGCAATGGCTGCGCAGACGCTTGCCGCGGCCCCGCTGCACTCGCGCCCTGCTTCGCGCCGGAAGAAGACATGCGGCGCGTCACACCAGCGGCGGATCGCGTTCGCGATCGAAATGGCGATGCATGGCCAGCGCCTCGATGAAGCGCTGCGGCAACCCGTCCGCCCAGGCGGCCGCCATGAGCAGGCCGGCATCCGTCTCGTCCGCGGGAATACCGGCGTTCTGCAGCAGTGAAGTGCTGGCGCCGACCAGCAGCATCGTCTTGCAATGGCGGTACTGGTCCTTGAGGAATTCAAGCACGCGGCCGTCCCGGCGCAGCGCCGGCATCTCGCCGTCCGGCACGATCACGCCGTCGAACAAGCAACTGGGCTCGTTCTCCAGCGATGCATCCGCATCGATGACGCCGGGGCCCGTGCTGTCGACCAGGCCTATGCGCGGCCCGACCAGGCGCGGCACGGCACCGGCCTGCAGCAGCGCGCGCTGCAGCGCCGCAACCGTCGCAGCGTTCACGCCGCCGGCCACCAGGATCGCCACCTTGCGGCTGCGCACGCCGGCCTCGCCCGGACGCGCGCGCAGTGAGAGTGCAGGCGAATGGGTGACTTCCGGTGCAGCGGAAGGCTCGATCGCGCGCGGCATGGGTTCGGGCAAGGCCATGCCCAGCCCATCCGCAACCTGCTGCGCGAGATCGTCGGCGACGTTGCGCAGCGATGCCAGCATGCGCTCGCGAACCGCCGGCACGGTGACCTTGCTCAGCTCGAAACGGAAGGCCGCGGCGATATGCGCCTGCTCCGCCGGCGACTGGCTCACATAGAACAGCGTGGCCTGGCGATAGTGCTCGGCAAATTTTTCCGGACGGCCGCGCACTTCGTCCTGCTGCACCGGCTCGGGAAATGGCACGAAGCCCGCGCTGCCGGCCTGGAACGGACAGCCGCCGCCCAGCGAATTCGGCTCGTAGGCCACGCGGCCGCGGTGCACGGTGCGGCGGTGCATGCCGTCGCGCTGGTTGTTGTGCACCGGGGCCAGCGGTGCGTTGATCGGCACCTCGTGGAAATTCGGACCGCCCAGGCGGGAAATCTGCGTATCCACATACGAATGGATGCGCCCGGCCAGCAGTGGATCGTTGCTGAAATCGACACCGGGCACGACATGGGCGGCGCAGAAAGCGACCTGCTCCGTCTCGGCGAAGAAATTGTCGGGATTGCGGTCCAGCACCAGGCGGCCGACGGGAGTGATCGGCACCAGTTCCTCGGGCACGATCTTGCTGGCGTCCAGCACATCGAAGGAATAAGCCTGCGCGGCCTCCTCCGAAATCAGCTGCACACCCAGCTCCCACTGCGGACAGTCGCCGGCTTCGATAGCTTCCCACAGATCGCGGCGATGGTAGTCGGGGTCGGCGCCGCTGATCTTGACGGCCTCGTCCCAGACCAGCGAATGCGTGCCTTGCAGCGGCGTCCAGTGGAATTTCACGAAGGTGGACGCGCCTGCCGCGTTGACGAAGCGGAAAGTGTGCACGCCGAAGCCCTGCATCATGCGATAGCTGCGCGGAATGGCCCGGTCCGACATCAGCCACAGCAGCATGTGGGTGGACTCGGGCATCAGCGAGACGAAATCCCAGAACGTGTCATGCGCCGATGCCGCCTGCGGCATGGCGTGATGCGGTTCGGGCTTCACCGCGTGCACGAGATCGGGGAACTTCATCGCATCCTGGATGAAGAACACCGGCATGTTGTTGCCGACCAGGTCCCAGTTGCCTTCGTCGGTATAGAACTTGACCGCGAAGCCGCGCACGTCGCGCGCCGTGTCCTTGGAGCCGCGCTCGCCGGCCACCGTGGAGAAGCGCACGAATACCGGAGTGCGCTTGCCGGCCGCGGAAAAGAGCGCAGCGCGCGTGAACTCGGTCAGCGGCTCGTAATTCTCGAAATAGCCATGTGCGCCGGAACCGCGCGCGTGCACGATACGCTCGGGAATGCGCTCGTGATCGAAGTGGGTGATCTTCTCGCGCAGGATGAAATCTTTCAGCAGGGCCGGGCCGCGCAGCCCGGCCTTGAGCGAGTTCTGGTTTTCCGCGAGCGGAACGCCCTGGTTGGTGGTGAGCCGCTGGCCGCTGGCGTCGGCGCGCACCGCTTCCAGCGGCGCCACGGCCGCATTGCTGCCCGCGGCGGCGGCGGCGCCGGTCTTCGCCGTGACCCGGCACTCGCTGAGCGTGCTGCCGGTAACGGCCGCAGGGGCTGCCACGTGCGGTCCCTGGGGCGGATCCAGCGCTTGCTCGCGACCGAACTCGGCGGCCTTGATCCGGTTGAACGGAAATGCCGCCGCCGTGCTGTCGACGGCAGCTGCGCGCCGGGCCGGCGCATCATCGCCGGTGCCGTCTGCGCCGGTATGCGCCGGTCCGCTGTCGGTGGCGCGCGCCGCCGCGGCGGCGGCGACTTCGGCCTGGCTGTTGGGTTCTTTGGAAATCATGAGACGCTCCCGAAGCGGCCGGCACGCCGGAAACGGCGCCTGGCCTGGATGGCGGAGAAGAAACTCCCGTTGCGCAAGCACCGTGCCAGTGCGCAGACGGCGGCAAGCGCCCGATCCGTTCCTGTGGTGATGCGCGAAAGGCCGCGGGCAGCGCAGTCCACCCATGCCGCCGCCAGGGCAATGTGCCCTTGGCTGTCCAAACGTTCTTGCAAAACGCATCTTCCACATTGCCGCGGAAGTCACGGGCAGGATGATTTCTGGCGGGGGCGGCAGCTGGCGCGCAGGACGACCGGAATGCACAGACAGGCTCGTCGGCGGCGGATGTGGCGCGCTGCGCCGACGCATCATGCTGGCTGGATCAGGTCCCGCTCGGTACGCGGCAATCCGGCATGGAGATGACAGGCGGCGACCGCCGCGTGGCCGAAGGCCACGGCGATCTGGTTCAGGCCACTGACGATATCGCCGATGGCATAGACGCCGTCGACGGCGGTCATCTGATAGCGGTCGACCTCGATCTCGCCGGCTTCGCTCACGCGCGCGCCGATCGCGGTCACCAGTTCGGCCGCGGTGTTGGAACCCAGGCAGGCATAGACCGCGTCCAGCACGGTGCGGGCGCCCGCGCGTGCGCGGTGCGCGATGCGCCGGCCGTCGAATTCCAGTTCGCCCGGCGGCAGGATCGGCAATCCCGCGGCCGCGGCGGCCTGCCTGTCCTGCTCGTCACCGGCGTCGGTGGGCAGCAGCAGGACCTGTGCGGAAAAGGTGCGCAGAAAGCGCGCGTGGGAAATGAGCTTGTCCAGGCGGCCGTAGACGCCGATGCGCAGGTCCGTGGCCTCGTAGGCGTCGCAGACTGCGCACAGGCGCAGCGCGCGCTGGGCGATGGCCTGTTCCACCCAGGCATACGGCGGCAGCTGATCCTTGATGCCGCTGGCGAGAATGACCGTGCGTGCGCGCCAGGAACGCGCGCCGGCGCAGACCACGAACTCGCCGCCGTCGACGCTGACACGATCAACCAGGCCTTTCTCCAGGGTCACGCCATAGGACCCGGCGTGCTGGTGCAGACGCTGCAGCAGCCGGGGACCGCGGATGCCGTCGGGAAATCCCGGGCAGTTGTTGCTTTCCGGTATCCAGCGCGCGCGGCTTTCGCCCGCATCCACCACCAGACAGCTGCGGTGAAACCGGCACAGGTACGTCGCGGCGGTCAGTCCGGCGGGCCCGCCGCCGATGATGAGGCAATCCCAGCAGTGTTCTGTCGCGGCCATGTCCGGTACCCGTCGCCGATCCGGCTTTCCACACAGCAAATAGCCGGCCAGGCCGGGCGGCGCCCGTCGCATCCGGTTCAGCCAGCGCGCCGCCGGGGTTTCCGCAACCGCAGCGGTTTCACGTGCAGCGCCCGGTGCAATACCGAATCGCGCGTGCATCCCCGCGCACCGCGCCAGCCAGGCCATTCGATACGTGGCGGGCTGCGCCGCGCGGCCGTATGCGAGGACCAGCGCCGCGGACGCTGTCCACCGTCACCAGATCAGATCGTCCGGCACCTTGAACTGGGCGTAATACGCATCGTCTTCGGAAGTACCGGCGGCCGGCTCGGCGCCGGTGCTCTGGCCGTGATCGAGCACGATCATGGACGCATCGCGTTCGCGCACCTTGTCGGCGGCCGCGCGCGGCAGCAGCTCGAAGCGATCATCCACGCGCACGATCACCAGCGCGCCGCTGGACAGCTTGCCGCGCAGATCCGCGTTCACCAGCAGCGTGCGGATGGCGCCGTCGACGCTGAAGCGGTATTCGCTCTCGCCGGAGCGCGGCACCTTGCGGTCCTGGATGATCTGGCGCGCCTGGGCGCGCAGTTCGGCGATGCGCGCCTGGGCCTTGCTCTCGGCGGCGAGCACGCGGTCGCGCTCGACCTTCTCCGCCCTGGCCCGCTCGGCCTCGATCTGGATTTCGCTGGGCCCGGCCGGCGCCTTGGCATGCCGCGCCTTGTTCTGTTCGCGCGCCACCTCGGCCACTTTGGACTTCTTGACCAGGCCGGCCTTGAGCAGCTGTTCCTGGAGCGGATTCGCCTTCGCCATGTCACGGTTTCATGTTGAGGATTTCCGTCCCATCATACCTGCCGTTCCCGCCGCCCGCGCCCCTGCCGAACATGAGTCCTCTGAAATACCTCGCCGGCTACTCGCCGCATCTGCAGATGCGGGTGCAGGAGCTGATCGCACAGGGCCGGCTGGGCACGCTGCTGGCCGAAAAGTACGGCCAGCCCCACGGCGTGCGCAACGACGGCCAGCTCTACGACTACGTGCAGGCGCTCAAGGAGCGGCACCTGAAAAAGTCGGCGCCGCTGGGCAAGGTGATCTACGACGCCAGGCTGCAGGTGATGAAGCACGCGCTGGGCACGCATACCACCATCTCCCGCGTACAGGGCAGCCGGCTCAAGGCCAGCCGCGAAATCCGTATCGCCAGCGTCTTCCGCGAGGCGCCCGCCGAATTTCTCCGCACCATCGTGGTACACGAACTGGCGCATCTGAAGGAGGCCGAGCACAACAAGGCCTTCTACCAGCTGTGTACGCATATCGAGCCGGACTACCACCAGCTGGAATTCGATCTGCGGCTGTATCTGACGCAGCTCGAACTGGAACAGGCGGAGCAGGCACGGCCCGGCGGCATACGCTGAGGCCGGAGAATGGCCGGCCGCCGCGGCCCGCACCTGGATTCAAGCCTGCGGTATCACCGCCGCAGCAAACGGCGCAAGCACCATCCAGCCGAGATTCGCATACAGGCCGCGGCCGTCTTCTGTCGCGACCAGGAGCTGCGGCGTGGCCGCCGAGTTTCTCGCCGCGCCGAGCGCGGCCATCACCGCGGCCCCGAGTCCCTTGCGCCGATGATCCGGCGAGGTTTCGATGCGGTCGTAAATGAACACCGCCGCCGTCTCCGCGGCGCATCCGCTTGCTGCCAGCCCGCCATCCGGCGCGACGACGCAAGCCCGGACGACGGGCCCGGCCTGCGCGACGTCCATCCTGTACCCATCCGGCAGCGGCTTCGTACCAGGCATTGCCGCCGTCGCGACCATGAAATAGTTCGCCGGCTGAATCGTCCAGCGATCCGGCAGCACACTGCGCAATTCCTCGTCGGTGCCGCACAGCTTCAGGAAATGCCGCGGTGCCGCGATTTCCTGCGCGATTTCGCGCAGGCCCGCACACAGCTGCGGAAACACCCAGCGCTTCACTTCTTTTTCCGAACCGGTATCGACGCGATAGCCGCCGCGGTCATGCACGGGAAGCGGCGCGCCGCGGGCCATGGAATGGGCGGTTTGCCAGGCAAGAACGAGCTGCGGATCGATGCGGGATGGCGTCATGGGCGGTTGCAGATGTGGGACGGGATGCGATGCATTCCTGCGGGATTGCGCGTACCAGCCCGGGCGTCGTACGCAAAGTCCGAGGACTCATTGTAATCATTCGGGTCCTATGAGCATCATGGCGAGGAGCACCGAAATGAAGAACAAGACCGACTTCGGCAACCGTTGCGCGCGCTCCGCGCCGAACGTGGCTACTCGCAGGAACAGCGCGCCCGTATCTGCGGCCTCGGTCGCAGCTACGTCGGCGGCGCTGAGCGGGTTGCGCGGAATGTCAGCCTTGTCAACATCCGCAAGCTGGCGAACGCTCTCATGCTATCGCCCGGGGAGTTCTTCGAGTGAACCGATCTGCCGATGCCGTAGCAATCCTGCACGCTGATGCGCCAAAGGTGATGGACGCAATCAACGCGTTCACAGCACAGACATTCCGGACGCGCGGCGGCCGCCTGGGCAGCGGCATGGGCAGCTTGCTTGAGGCACTGTGGGTGTACCACATGAACAATGTGCTGGCGAATGAAGGCGGACTTGCGCGCAAGTGCGAGCTGGCGTGGCTGCCGGATCACGAGCCCGCAGATTTCGCCTGCCTGTACCGGGGCGCCGAATGGGAACCGCAAGGCCGCCACGGCGAGCTGTTCCGGATCGAAGCCAAATCAATGAATGTCGGCGTGGACGAAGCCAAAGGCCACTTCACGAACCTCGCAAAGGAGACGGCCGGACACGACCAGCTTCTTGTGCTGATCTGGTCGTGGGAAAACCTGGAAAACGGATATTCGTGGCCGAGAATTCACGACTACTTCCTGGGCCCCTCTCTGCCCATCATCGAGGTGCGCGACCAGCTTCACCTGGCGCGGGGCGGTACTTTCGTAACCGGATCGGCCTGCCCGGACGGCTGCACCCGGAAGGCATGCACGCATGATGGAGAACCGCTGAACGCCGCCGGCAAACGGGAGCGGAGATCCGGCCCCAAGTCGTGCAAGCCCGCGAACGTCGAATACGCGGCGAATTTCGGCGGCCTGGTGCGGATGCTGAAGACCGACAACGGCGCAGCCCGCGCCATCTTCCGCGGGCTGCGGAAAAAGGACGACATCATTCATGCCTACATATCATTCATTCACAGACACTTTCCTTCCGAAGAAGTCAACCAGTTCAAAAAGATCGAATGGCAAGCCGCGCTGAAGGCGCTGGGAATCAATGCCGTGAACCCGACCGCCGCAGCAGCAAACGAACTGCTGCGTAAGCATGTATCCGACTACCAGGACCGCTTGCGAAGCCTGTTCTAGGGCATCAATCCGCCGCGGCAGTCCGGATGACAGGCTTTCCCGTTGAAAGCGCTTCCAGAAGCCCTTCGGCCTGCTGCAATGGCAGCGCTTCCAGGCGCGCGCGCAGCGCGATGATCTCCTGATCGATTTCCAGAAGCTGTTCGACCAGCCTGGATTGCACATCAAGAGGCGGCACCGGAACTTCTATGCTGAACAAGTCCTCCGCAGCCATGCGCGGAAGCGAGGCGCCGACCGTGAACTTTCCCGCAAGCTGCGTGACGAAGGGCGAGGCCAGAATGTGCCGCAGATAACGCGGCAGCACCCTGTCCTGGCGCGCGGTCAGGACAATGAATTCGCCGGAACAGACGCCCTCCGATGCGGGCGGCTGTGCCAAATAGACCTTGTTCAATTCCGGGCGCAGGCGCCCGTACAGGACGTCATTTTCCCGGAATGTCTTCGATCGGGATTTGATCGACGACGCCCGGCGCGGCGCGAATTCCACCAGCTCTCCGGTCGTCGACCTGATGTTTTCCAGACCAAGATAGACGATGCGCGTGTCGCCGTAGTGCTGGGGGTCGAGCGTGGTTCGGCGCTCGTCGGCCAGTTCCCGCAAGGGAAGATGGCGATACGCGGAAACGCCGGGAGCCTCAGCCTCGGCAAAGTAGGAAACCGTCCACCGATTTGCCTTCAGCAGCCTCGTGCTCTCGACAACATCCACCCACATCACCAGCCCTCCTTGTCAAGAAACGCTCTGAAGCGATTGGCTGCCGCCTCGAGGTCGCTGTCGCCGGAAGGCCGGCCGCTGGCGTCGTACCCTATGGAGCCGAGATCAGCGAGAAATATGTTGTAGCCGCCTGGATCCGCCTCCCCAGGCTCGCATTTTCGCAGGACGAGAATGCTGGTCTTGATATTGGCCCCGAACGGCGAGAAGGTTTCGACGGGCAGGCTGAAAATGGCACGCACGCGCGCCTGGCCTGCAATCCAATGGCGCACGCCGGCGGTGCTGCGGTTGCCGAGCACGCTGTCCGGAAGAACAATCGCAAGACGGCCGCCGGGACGCAAAAGCTGAAGACACCGCTCAAGCGCGACGATTTCCAGCGAGACTGCCGAGCGGCGATCTGCCGCCAGCTCAAAAGGACCCAGTTGCGAAAGACTGTCTTGCGGCAAGTCCACACCAAACGGCGGATTGGTCATTACCAGGTCGAAAGTACCGCGGTACAGGTCAGGATAATTGGAGAACGGAAGAAGCGAGTCGATACATCGGATATTGCTGTGTCCATCGCCGTGAAGCCGCATATCGGTCATCGCAATCCTGACCATGCGGTCGCTCTTCTCGATGCCATGCAGCCGCGTGAAGGCAAACTCGTGGAACAGCTTGCCTGCCTTGGCGTGGGTTTTGCGGACGTAGTCGATGGCCGAGGTCAGAAAATGACCGGAACCGCAAAAAGGGTCGATGATGAGTTCGCGAACATTCGGCTGCATCACGCGCACGATGAAGTCGATGACTTCCTTAGGCGTGAAATATTGCCCCATGCCGGCGCGGACAGCGGGAAGCAGGACGTTCTGGAACGCCCGGCCCTTGATGTCCACCGGCGAATTGCTGAGATCGTAGTACTGGAGCAGTTCGACCGCGCGAACGATGGCAGGACTCGACAGAAGCAACTGGCCGCGGAATACGCCGCGCGAACGCTCATAGGCGGGGATCCTGTTGGAGAATATCGCCTTGTCGTCGTCTATCGCCTTGAGATAGAGCCGCCTGATTTCAGCGGCACACTCCTCCACCGCGGTATAGCGGGAACGCTGAAAGAGAAGCTCGCCCGTCTTGATGCTCTGCTCTTCATCGTAGAGCTTGGCGTAGATCAGCTTGCAGATCTCGTCCAGCGCATCCGGCGCATGCAGACCATCGATATCCCGCAACGCGCTATGCACCTCGAACAGGACATTCTCCAGCTTGCCTGTAAGCGGCTTGAGGGACTTGGGTTCGAGGCGGTGAGCGGAGGCAGGGATGCTGGGCTTCTCAAAGGAAGCGACATAGTCGAAATCACCGGTCCGCAAGCTGTGCCGGATGATCTTCCTGACCTGCCCCTTGGCATCGAGCTGGAGCGCCATGCTGACGGGCGGCAAGGCCAGCAGGCACTTGCGCAGGTGTGCGTCATCGCCGGACGTCGACCCTTTTTTTGCAATCGCGCAGATTACGTAGTTCGTACCTCGTTCGTTGGAGACGACGTACACCTCGCTGCCGGCCTCTTGTGCGTAGCGGTCGATGGAATGGCCGCCGGTAGCGGGAAGCGCGAGGGCTTCTGCTATGAGCAGCCGGGCATTCGTGACCAAGGGAACCACACTCCATGACAGGACGCCGCGCCGTATTATGACAGAAGGTCATGCAGGGCATTCCAGATCCTGCGCCGGCATTGGCTTGGGGTTTCTTCGGCCCGCGTCCAGGACGGGAAAACAAGGCTTGAGAGGGATGCCATCCGCACTCCAGCGAAATTGCGCTGGCGCTATCGGCGACATCAATCGCCTGCGGCATCCGTTTCCGCCCGGTCCATTTCCAGGACATATCGGCCCGCTTTACGCGCACTTCGGGCGAAGCACCGCGTGAGCCGGGCTGACTTGGCGTGCAGTAACGCCGCGTCTGGCTCGCGGCAACGGGCTTTCGCGCCTATCAGCCGATGGCAGGCACGAAGCCCACGGATAATCTGTTCAACAGCCGATCCAAGTCGGCCGACCTCGCCAGCAAGCGAAGCCGCTGCCTGAACTGGACCGCGCCCAGGACACGCGGCAAGTCCGGGTTCCACGCCGATCACCGCATCCAGTACTCCGGCGCACGCTCATCTGCAGGATCGGAGCCTTGCCCGAGGCATGCGCCCGCGAGGCGGATGCGGGGCAGCGCCGAGGCCGGATGCTTCTCCGGTCTGAAAGACGGATTGATCCAACGTCTGACGGAAGTGGTGGGCCCACCAGGATTCGAACCTGGAACCAAAGGATTATGAGTCCTCTGCTCTAACCGTTGAGCTATAGGCCCGTCAATGACTTGGCAGCGCTTTCCGGAAACCCGGTGTAATTTCTGTGTAACCGTGCCGGACAATCTGCCCCCAGCGCATCCATTGCCACGCCGAGGTTGGCCGCGTGCGTGTAGCGATCGGCCATGGCCCGGGTTTTCCAGCCGCCAAGACCCTGGATTGTAGCTGAGTCCAGGCCAGCTTGGGCAGCACCGGTCGCAACGCCGTGCCGCGGGTGTGCGAGGCGCAGGATGCGGCAGCTCGCCGCTTCGTTCGCCCCTTTTCTGGGTGCCTGCCAGCCGACCCGGACGAGGATGCCTGGTTGTTTCCAAAAGCAATTCCCGCTACGTCGCCTGCACGATGCCCACACCGGTCGCCGCTGGCGAACCGCCTGTACGGGGCTCCGGTATCGGAGCGGTGTCAACAGCCGTCGACCTGCGTTCCCCGTGCATCCGTCGCGCCCGGAGAACTGCCGTTCTCGCGCAGCGACATGCCAGATGGAACACTCCAACTCGCCGCACCCGACGCCGGCAGCGGCCGCGTCACGCATTTGTCATTATTTCCACAGGTATATCAGGTCCGGTTCCGCCGTCTGCCAGGCACAACAGTATCCCGATACGCGAACGGATGGCCCGGCCGTTCCACACCGCCGAAGGCTGTGCTATCTGATAGGGACTTGCTCGACGCCGTCGCCAGGGGACTCTGCCGTATTCGCAACGACTACGGCCGTGGCGCGGCTGCGCAGTGCGGGTGACCATCATCGCTATACACGCGCCATGGGGATATCGCATGCGAAAGTATTTGTTTGTCTGTGTAAGTCTGTCCTTGTCTTTCTCGGCCTACGCCGCGGGCGGCGAGCGTTGTGCCGTGTCGTTCGCCGGAGCGCAGATGGATGTCTGCAGCGGCAAGGTGTCGGCGCCGGAGCCGTTTGCGCAGCTGGCGCAGGTCGAGGCGTTCAAGGATTCCAGCCTGCGCCTGATCAAGTTCGACGGCCCCATCGATGACGCGCGGCGCGCGGCGGTGGAGGCGATCGGGGCAAAGATCGTCGACTACGCGCCGTACTACGCCTACGTGGTGCAGATGCCGTCCACGCTGGACGGCCGCGCCCGCGCCATTCCCGGCGTGGTGTGGAGCGGTCCGTTCCTGCCGGCGTTCAAGATCGATCCGAACATCGCCGCGGAACTGCGCGGCGGCACGCTGCTGCGGGATGCGGGCATCACCGAGCTTTCCATCAGCCTGCACGCGGGCGCCGACCGCGCCGCGATGCAGCAGCTGGCGGCCCGCGCGCCGGGGCTGAGCGTGGTCAACACGGTCGCGGCCGGCGGCGATACGCAGCTGATTGCGCGCTTCGAGCGCGCCCAGCTGCGCGCGGCGGTGGAGCAGCTGGCGGCGGATCCGCGGGTTTCGGCGATCGGCTTCCGCCTGCCCAAGCGCCTGCTCAATTCCCAGGCGGACTGGCTGCACCAGAGCAATGTCAACTCGCCCAGCCCGCTGCGCCCGGTATTCGCCAAGGGCCTGTACGGCTGCGGACAGACGGTAGGCGTGCTGGATTCGGGCCTGTTCATCGGCAACTGCGCCTTCAACGACGCGGCGCAGACGCCGGCCATCAGCGACTGCAACACCGGCGCGAGCTGTCCGCCGGTGACCACGCCCAATCTCGCCCACCGCAAGGTGACGGCCTACTACAAATGGTCCGGCGATGCCGGCGGCGCACCGGCCGACGAACACGGCCACGGCACGCATGTGACCGGCTCGATCGCCGGCAACAATCCGGCCAATGCGGTGGACTGCACCAACTTCACCACCGAAGGCGGCAATACCGATCTGGACGGCACCGCGCCCGGCGCCAAGATCGTGATGCAGGAGATGGGCGGCGATCTGGCCTATCTGAGCAACACCGGCAATCCGTATCACGCCGCGGACATGGCCTATACCAGCGGCGCGCGCCTGCACAGCAATTCCTGGGGCGGCGGTTGCACCAACATCTTCGGCGGCTGCGTCAGCGGCTGTACCGTCACCTACGATGCCGAGGCACGCCATGCCGACAACATCATGCACGACCGGCCGGAGATGCTGGTGCTGTTTGCCGCCGGCAACGACGCCTCGGCCTGCCCGGCCGGCAACAACGTCGGCAGCCCGGGCAATGCCAAGAGCGTGATGACCATTGGCGCCAGCCTGCGCGGCACCGCCGCCAACGGCATGGCCAGCTTTTCCTCGCGCGGCCCCACGCTGGATGTGCGCACCAAGCCGGATCTCACCGCCCAGGGCGACAGCATAGTGTCGGCCCAGCGCGACGCCTGCGGTACGCGCACCTCCAGCGGCACCTCGATGGCCACGCCCACCGCCGCCGGCCTGGCCGCGCTGGTGCGCGACTATCTCGCGCGCGGCTTCTATCCCAGCGGCCAGCGCAATCCGGCCGACGCCATCACCAATCCATCCGGCGCCCTGATCAAGGCCATCATGATTTCCGGCGCCTTCAGCATGAGCGGCAGCGGCGCCGGCAGCGCGCCCGGCCAGTCGCAGGGCTGGGGCCGGATACTTCTGGATAATTCCCTTTATTTCAACGGCGACACCAGCCGGCTCTACATCCACGATTCGCCCAACGGCCTGTCCACCGGCGGGCAGGATACGCATACCGTGGTGATCACCGCCGGTCAGCCCTTCAACGCCACCCTGGCCTGGACCGACGCCGCCGCCGCCATCGGCGCCAGCCCGGCCCTGGTCAACAGCCTGCGCCTGGAAGTGGTCGCGCCCAACGGCGATGTGTGGACGCAGAAGCTGCCGGCCGCCGCCACGCCGTCCAATCCCAATCCGACCCAGGACACGACCACGGCCAACTACGACGACCGCAACACGGTGCAGCGCATCAGCTTCACCGCACCGGCCACCGGCCCGTATCAGCTGCGCGTGCGCGGCATCAACGTGCCCAGCGGACCGCAGAAATACGCCCTGGCCGCCACCGGCTCCCTGGTCGTGGGCACCGATCCGGACTTTGCCCTGCAGGTCAATCCGCAGACCGCCAATATCTGCGCCGGCTCGCCAGCCAGCTACGACGTCGGCGTGCAGAGCCTGAACGGCTTCACCAGTCCGGTCACCCTCAGCGTCACCGGCCTGCCGGGCAGCGCGACGGGCACGTTCACACCCAACCCGGTGACGCCGGCCCAGCCGGCGGCGATCTCGCAGCTGGCCGTGGCCAATACCGCCGGCGTGGCGAGCGGCAGCTACACCCTGTCCCTGGCCGGCAATTCGGCCTCGCCGCCGCTGCAGCACACGGCCAGTGCGACGCTGAACGTGGTCGCCGCCGCCCCCGCCGCGGGCAGCCTGACCGCACCGGCCAACAACGCCACCGGCCAGGCGACCTCGCCGGTCTTCAGCTGGGCGCCGATCGCCGATGCGGCGTCGTATCGCATCCAGGTCGCCACCGACGCGGGCTTCACCACCCTGGTAGAGAACCAGGTCGTCACCACCACCAGCTATACGCCCAGCGTGGCGCTGAGCCCGGACACGGCGTATTTCTGGCGCGTCTACGGCATCAATGCCTGCGGCCAGGGCACGGTGTCGGCGGTGTTCCAGTTCCGCACGGCGAATGAGATCTGCCGCGCACCCAATGCCGCGATTCCGGACAACAACGCCACCGGCGTCACCGACAGCCAGACCGTGGCGACCACGGGCACGCTGAACGGCCTGCGCCTGGGTCTGCAGATCACCCATACCTACGTGGGCGACCTCACCCTGACCCTGAGCAAGGGCGCCACCTCGGTCGTGTTCCTGCAGCGCCCGCCCAACGGCAACGGCGGCTGCAGCGGCAACAACATGGACCTGACCGTCGACGACGCGGCCACCCTGGCCCTGCACGCCAACTGCACCAGCGGCACCGAGCCCGCGCCGGCCTACATCACCGGCAGCAGCTACAAGCCCAACAGTCCGCTGGCGGCCTTCGCCGGACACGATCTGAGCGGCAGCTGGAGCCTGAAGGCAGTCGACAGCGCCGGCCAGGACACGGGCACCATCGTGCGCTGGTGCCTGCTGCCGGATGTGGCGCCGCCGCAGCCGGACCAGATCTTCAAGGACGGCTTCGAAGCGCCGGCACGCTGAACCCAGCGCGGCACGCACAAGCCGGGGGCGGCGACGTCCCCGGCTTTTTTCTTGTCGGCGGTGTGACCGGACGCCGCAGCTAGTCGCGGCGCCTGGGGCTTCCGTCGCCATGCGCTCAGGCATTGGCCGCGCCCCGCCCGGGCCGCCCGCAATTTTCGGCGGCGCCGGAGGCCGCGCAGCGGCGCGTTTGTGCAGTCCGCGACGAACCAGCTCATCCCCGCTGCAACCTGCGGCGCGCGCCCGGCACTTGAGCCCCGCGCGCCAACCCGCGATTCTTACGGGCTGGAACGGGCCGCCGCAGCGGCCCGGCACAGGACGCCCGGGGGCCGCGGCTGTATCGACGCCGCGCGGGCACTGGCAGGGACAACTCGGGGGGAATTGCTGATGTCGATTTCGCGCATGGCCTGGGCCGTGCTGAATGCGTTGCAGCTGGTGTTCACGCTGCTGTGGACGGCGGGCTGGATCTGCCTGGCCCTGCTGGTGCTGCTGGTCACGCGCAGCCGCCGCCTGCCGCTGCGCATGGCCGCGCGCTGCTGGGCGCCGGGGCTGCTGCGCGGTTCAGGCGCACGCCTGGTGGTGCGCGGGGCCGAGCAGGTGGACTGGTCCAGGCCGCATGTGGTGGTGGCCAACCACCAGTCCATGATCGACATTTGCGCCCTGTTCCGCGCCGTGCCGGTACCGCTGCAGTTCCTGCTCAAGCAGGAGCTGGCGCGGGTGCCGTTCGTGGGGCGCTACGCCCGCGCCATGGGCATGATCTTCGTCGAGCGTTCCAGCGCGCGCGAGGCGGCGCGGCGCACGCGCGAGGCGACCGACCTGGTCGCCGCCGGCGCCACGCTGTGCGTATTCCCCGAAGGCACGCGCAGCCGCGACGGCGAGGTGCAGGCATTCAAGAGCGGCGCCTTCCAGATCGCGCTGGACGCCGGCGCCGAAGTGGTGCCCATCGCCATCCACGGTTCGGGCAAGGTGCTGAGCCTGCAGGGCCTCTTCCACGTGCGGCCGGGCACCATCGTGGTGAATATCGGCCGGCCCATCTCCGCCGCCGAGCTGGCCGACCGCCAGGCGCTGGCGCAGCGCGCGCGCGAGGATGTGATTGCGCTGCTGCGGGCGGCTTGAGCGGCTGTGCGAATTTGAACGGTTGCACACAGCCGGGAAGCGCGGCTCGCAAGCCCTGGCGCCGTACGTAATTCCCGCGCCATAGCGGCGGCGACCGGACACGGCCGCAACCGGGCTGCCGGCCAGGGGCGCAGTCCTTGCCAGTCACGGATGCCGTTCCATGCGGCGCCGGCGCTGCGTTCGCCGGCAGTTCCGCACTCGCGCCGCAACACCGATCGCACCGCCTGCAGAGATGGCCGCAACCGCCGGCTCTCTCACCGCTGCGCGCCGCGAAACCCGCAGCGCGCAGTGCTCAAGGCCGCGTATTCAGCGCCGTGCGCTCGCCGCGCGCGGCCGGGTTCATCCAGATATCCGAAGCGCCGCGCATGCCGCTCTGCGCGACCAGGCGCGCGCGGCGCTCGTCCGGGCAGCCGGCGGCGGCGATATTGGCATCCATCAGGCTGTGCACCAGCAGTTCGCCGAGCACATCGCCGCGCTCGCGCGCGTCGGCGTGCAGGGCGTCGATCTGGCGCGCCGCAGCGGCAAGCTGGCCGCGCGACTGGCTGAGCAGGGCCTGCACCGTGCGCAGGCGGCGGCGCTCGTACCAGTAGTCGGCCGGCAGCAGGGCGGCGCCGGCGGCAGCTTCGCGTTCCGCATCGGCGGGACGGTCCTCGGCCAGGGCGATCTCCGCCAGCGTGATGCGCAGGTCGGCCTCGATCAGGCGGTAGCCCGATTCGACCACCGCCGGCAGCACTTCCTCGACCAGCTCGCGCGCGCCGCGCAGGTCGCCGCTGCGGGCCAGCAGCGGGGCCAGGTCCATGCTCAGGCCCCAGCGGTCCGGCTGCGCGCTCACCGCGGCCAGGCGCGCACGCACGGGCGCGAGCAGGCGGCGCGCCTCGGCCAGGTCGCCGGCCTGGATGGCGAGTTCCGCGTCGCCCAGGTCGGCCAGCTGGTTGAACGCGGGCAGGCCGGAGGCGCGGCAGTCGCGGTAGTCGTTGCGCGCGCTGGTCGTCTGGCCCAGCAAGGTGTGCACGATGGCGCGGTAGCAGCCTACAGTGACAGCGATCTGCGGCAGCACGCCGTCGCCGGCTTCGCGCAGCAGATCGTCGGTCTGCTGCAGCACGGCCAGCGCGGCCGGGTACTGGCCGCGCAGGTAGTGCAGGCGCGCCTGGGCCACGCCGACCGCGTAGGCCAGCGCGCCCTGCAGCGGCTGCGCGCGCAGCACGGCGATGCGGTTTTCCAGCGCGGCGAAATCCAGCCGCAGCGCGTCCTCGCGCAGCAGTTCCATGTCGGTGCGGCGGCGTTCGTAGCGGTTGCCGGTGGATTCGGCCACGGCGGCGGCCTGGTCCAGGCGCGCGCGCACATCGCGTGCGTCGCCGCGGCGGTAGCTCCACTGCGCGGCGCGGCGCAGGGCGTCGATCTCGACCGCGGCATTGCCGGCCGAGCGCGCCTGGGCCAGCAGTTCGTCCAGATGCGCCAGGGCAGCCGCGGCCGGCGCCTGGGCGAGTTCCGCATACAGCCGCGCGCGCAGCGCGCCGAGGCGGTCGCCGGCGGCTTCGAAGCCGGCCGCCGCCTGTGCGAACAGATCCTGTTCCACCGCCTGGCCGCGGCTGACCTGGATATCGGCCAGCAGCAGCGCGGCCCGCGCCTGCTCGTGGGTGGAACCCTGGCGGCGGGCCAGCTCCAGCGCCCGCGCCGCGGTTTCGCCGGCGCGCGCCAGGTCGCGGTTGGCCAGTTCGATCTGGCTTTGCTCCAGCAGCCAGCGCAGGGCCAGTTCCGGCGCCGCCGGCAGTTCGCCGGCGAGGCGGCGCGCGGCGTCCAGGCTGCGTCCGCCCAGGCTCAGGCTGGCGGCTTCGGCCAGGCGGTAGGCGGGGTTGTCGCCGCCGCTCTTGAGCAGGCCGGCGTAGATCTGCGCGGCGCCGTCGTAGTCGCGCCGGATCAGCGCCTGCTCGGCCTGTATCGGCAGGCGCAGATTGGCCGGCAACGCATCGGTCCAGGGCTGGGCGCGGGACAGTTCGACCTGCGCCGCGGCCTGCTGGCCCAGCTCAGCCAGACTCTGCGCCAGGCGCAGGCGGGCAAAGCCCAGACCCGGGGATTTTTCCACGACGCCGGTCAGTATCCGCACCGCCTCGGCCCAGCGCCGCTGCCGCTGCGCGTCCAGGCCGTCGACCAGTTCCGCCGCGGTGAGCTGATCCAGCGCCAGCGGCGGTGCCTGCGCCGCGTCCAGGCGCGCCGACAACGCGGCCAGGGTGCGCCGGCTGACCTGGTCCAGGGTCGCGACCAGGCGCTCGCTGCTGCTGAATTGCACGATGTCGGCCGGCGCCGCGCTGCCGCGGAAACGTGCCGCGACCTGCCATTCGCCGTCGCGCTGGGCGCTCATGTCCACGCTGAGCAGCACGGCCAGTTCGTGGCCCTGGGCCGCGCCGCGGCCGGCGTCGCCCACGACCAGATCCGGCGCGCTGTGCAGCTGCCAGTCCAGCCAGGCGTGCAGCAGCCGGGCCGGCCAGCGCGTGGGCGCGGCCGCGGCGGAATCGGAGGCGTCGACCAGCAGCACGCGCATGGGCAGGGCCGGGCCGCCATCCTTGTGCAGCAGCGCCGCGGCCAGCAGGAACAGGGCCAGGCAGGCGGCCAGGGCCAGCAGTGCGGCGCGGCTGCGGCTGAGCAGCGGCTCGCGCGGCGGCGGCGGCTGCAGCGGTGCGGCCTGCGGCGTGGGTTCTTCGATCGCGGCGTAGTGCTCGCCGTCGTGCAGGGCCTGGGCCGGTGCGGCCGCGGCGGGCTGCGGCTCGGGGTCGCAGACTTCCAGCTGCACCGAGGCCGGCGGATCGAAAATGTAACCTTGTTTGGATACTGTACGTATCCACTGTTTGGCCAGGCCGCCCAGCGCGCGGCGCAGCATCCAGATGCCGGTGGTGAGGTTGGCGTCCTCCACCACCACGCCGGGCCAGACCTTGCGGAAGATGGCCTCACGCGTCTGCAGCATGCGCGGCTCGCGCAGGAACAGCAGCAGCAGTTCAAAGCAGCGCGGATTCAGCTCGTAGGCGACTCCGCCCCTGTGCACGCTGCGGTAGCGCAGGTCGATCTCGACTTCGCCCAGGCGCAGCCGTTGGGCGCCGCATTCCGGCCAGCGCAGCCCCGTGACCTCTTCCATTGTCCCCTCCCCGATGACGCCGTTGCCGCCAGCCCCGGGAATCCCCGGTCTGGCCGCAGGAAGCGCGTAGCCGTCCCCCGACCACTACGCGCGCGTGTCAACTCGGCCGTGTAACCGATCCGCCGGTAATACTCAAGCGTATAAGCCCGCCGGCGCGACGCAGTAATCAATCGGGGCCGGCTGGGGCCGGCAGTGCAGGCGCGCTACGGCAGCGTATGGAAAGCGCGCGGCCGTCGCGCCGGCCGCGTGCCTGGAAACCGGCAGCGCAGGTACGCGGCGGATGCGTACGGAAGGCACAAACGACTGCGGCGCCGGAGGGCATCCGGCGCCGCAGTCGGGTACAAGCGGATTGGCTTATTCCAGGTCGAGGAACGAACGCAGCTGTTCCGAACGGCTGGGATGGCGCAGCTTGCGCAGGGCCTTGGCTTCGATCTGGCGGATGCGCTCGCGGGTCACGTCGAACTGCTTGCCGACTTCCTCAAGGGTGTGGTCGGTGTTCATGTCGATGCCGAAGCGCATGCGCAGCACCTTGGCCTCGCGCGGAGTCAGGCCGGCGAGCACGTCGCGCACGGTCTCCGACAGGCCGGTGCTGGTGGCCGATTCGATCGGCGAATCGACGTTGGTGTCCTCGATGAAGTCGCCCAGGTGGGAATCCTCGTCGTCGCCGATCGGGGTTTCCATGGAGATCGGCTCCTTGGCGATCTTCATGACCTTGCGGATCTTGTCCTCGGGCATCTCCATCTTCTTGGCCAGCTCTTCCGGCGTGGGCTCGCGGCCCATCTCCTGCAGCATCTGGCGGCTGATGCGGTTGAGCTTGTTGATCGTCTCGATCATGTGCACTGGGATGCGGATGGTGCGCGCCTGGTCGGCGATCGAGCGGGTGATGGCCTGGCGTATCCACCAGGTCGCATAGGTGGAGAACTTGTAGCCGCGGCGGTATTCGAACTTGTCCACCGCCTTCATCAGGCCGATGTTGCCTTCCTGGATCAGGTCCAGGAACTGCAGGCCGCGATTCGTATACTTCTTGGCAATGGAGATGACCAGGCGCAGGTTGGCCTCGACCATTTCCTTCTTGGCGCGGCGGGCCTTGGCCTCGCCGATGGACATGGCGCGGTTGATTTCCTTGATGTCGGGCAGGGACAGGAACAGGCCCTTCTCGATCGCGACCAGCTTTTCCTGCTCGGCGACGATCTCGTCCTTGTGCGCGCGTATGCCCGAGGACCACTTCTGCTTCTTGCGGATCAGTTCCTCGGTCCACTCCAGGTCGATCTCGTGGCCCGGGAAGGCGCGCAGGAAGTCCTTGCGCGGCATCTTGGCGTACTTGACGCACAGGTCGAGGATGATGCGCTCGTGGTTGCGGATGTTGCCGACCACGTCGCGCAGCTTCTTGACGAAGCTGTCGATCATCACCGCCGGCAGCTTGAGCTTGAGGAAGCCTTCGGCCATCTGGTCGCGCAGCTTCTGCGCCTTCTTGTCGGCCAGGCCGTACTTTTCCGCGGTCTTCTGGAACTTGGCATAGAACTGGCGCAGCTCGTCCAGGCGACGGGCGACTTCGACCGGATCCGGGCCCGTCTCGCCGGGGCCGGCTTCCTCGCCGTTGCCGTCGCCTTCTTCCTCGTCGTCCTTGGTCGCGGCGGCCGCGGCGCCGCCGTTCTCGTCGGCTTCGAGCATTTCCTCGCTGATGGCCGGCTGCGGCTCTTCCACGTCGGCGAAGCCGGCAATGACTTCGGACAGGCGGCGCTTGCCTTCGATGTGCTGGTCGTATTCCTCGATCAGCAGCTGGATCGACCAGGGGAAGCTGGCCAGGGCGGTCTGCACCGCGGTCAGGCCTTCCTCGATGCGCTTGGCGATGGCGATTTCGCCCTCGCGGGTGAGCAGTTCCACCGTGCCCATCTCGCGCATGTACATGCGCACCGGGTCGGTGGTGCGGCCGACTTCGGCGTCCACCGCGGCCAGGATGGCGACGGCCTCCTCGGTCGCGGTTTCGTCGTCGGCCACGGCCGAAGGCGCGTCCTGCGGCAGCATCTCGCCTTCGGGTGCGGTCTCGTGCACCTCGATGCCCATGCCGTTGATCATGCCGATGATGTCTTCGATCTGTTCCGGATCGACGATATCGTCGGGCAGGTGGTCGTTGACTTCGGCGTAGGTCAGGTAGCCCTGCTCGCGCCCCTTCACGATGAGGAGCTTCAGGTCGGACTGCTGGTCCTGGGTGGTGTTCTCAATGGCCATGTGGGCTCGGCTGGGGGCAAAGACTGGAAATTATAGGAAGCCTGTCAAGGGCGCCCCGCGGGCGGACTCGAACGGGCATAGCGTGCTCTGGCGTATCAACTCATCAACGGACTTCCAGACGGAAGGTGACAGGCCCGTCGTTGACCAGATGGACCTGCATATGGGCACCGAAACGCCCGGTTTCCACCCCCGGATGGGCCGCCCGGGCCAGTTCGACCAGGCGGTTGAACCAGCGTTCGGCTTCGGCCGGGGCCGCCGCCGTGGTGAAACTGGGCCGCATGCCCGAATCCGTGTCCGCGGCCAGGGTGAACTGGGATACCAGCAGCAGCCCGCCGCCGGTATCGGCCAGGGAGCGGTTCATGCGCCCGGATTCGTCGCCGAACACGCGGTAGCCCAGCAGGCGCTGCAGCATGCGCGCCGTCTGCGCCTCGCCGTCGCCGGGCTGCACCGCGACCAGGGCGAGCAGGCCCGCGCCTATGGCGCCGACCGGGATCTGGTCCACCTCGACACGGGCGCTGCTGACGCGCTGGATCAGGGCGATCATCGCCTTCCTCGGATTCCGGGGGGACGCGATGGTGCGCAAGCATGGCCAGCGGGTCAATCCGGCCGGTACCATCCGCGGTTCGCATGCGCCTACCTGTCGCCATCGTCTATTTCCTGCTGCGCCTGACCGGGCTGCTGCCTTTGCGCCTGCTGCACGGGCTGGGCGCGCTGGCGGGCCGCCTGATGTGGTGGTCCGGCGGCAAGGTGCGCCGCCACACCGAGATCAATCTGCGTCTGGTTCTTACGCAATACGGCGAACAGGAGCGTCAACGGACAGCCCGCCGCGTGCTGGCCGAAACCGGCCGCTCCATCACCGAGATCGCGCGGATCTGGGGCGGCGGGCCATACCGGGCGCTGCGCCTGGTGCGCGAAGTCGACGGTGAAGAACTGTTTCAGGAGGCGCTGACCTCCCGCCGCGGCCTGATCGTGGCGGCGCCGCACCTGGGCTGCTGGGAGTTGCTGAACTTCTGGCTGTGCAGCCGCACCGAGCTGGCCATCGTCTACCGCCCGCCGCGCCACGCCTGGGTGGAACCGCTGCTGCTCAAGGCCCGCGGCGCGCTGCGTCCGGAACAGGTGCGGGCCGAGGGCGCCGGCGTGCGCACCTTGTACAAGCGCCTGCAGGCCGGCGGCGTTGTCGGCATCCTGCCCGACCAGCAGCCCAAGCAGGGCGACGGCGAATTCGCCCCGTTCTTTGGCGTGCAGGCCCTGACCATGGTGCTGGTCTCGCGCCTGGCCCAGCGCACCGGTGCGACCGTGCTGTTCGCCTTCGCCGAACGCCTGCCCCGGGGCCAGGGCTTCCGCATCCGCTTCCGCCCGGCCCCGGCCGGCATCGCCGACGCCGACCTGCCGCGCGCCGTGGCGGCGCTGAACCGGGGCGTGGAAGACTGCGTCAATCTGGCGTTCGAGCAATACCAATGGCATTACAAGCGGTTCCAGTATCGGCCTGGACCGGACGAGCCGAATCCGTACTGGGTCGAGAAGAGCCGGGATCAGGGATTCAGGATTTGAAGAGCGGGCAGCGGCGGCAGGTTGCCGTTTGCCGGGTTCGTCCGATCCTCCCTGCCGCGTTATCCCGGTTTACCTCGGCCCGCAGATTCCGCACCCAGGCCCCAGCTCGACGTCCGGCCCCGAATCCCCATTCCCGAATCCCCAATTCCATGCATCAATCCCCTGCCGCGCGCCTGCGCGAACTCACCCAGACCGCCAGCGCCGGCCTGGTCGGCCGCGAACCGCTGGCCGAGCTGATCGTGCTGGCCGCCGTCGCGCAGGAACACCTGCTGGTGATAGGCCCGCCGGGCACCGCCAAGAGCATCGTGGTACGCCGGGTGGCCCAGGCCCTGGGCGGGCGCTATTTCGAATACCTGCTGGGGCGCTTCACCGAGCCCAGCGAGCTGTTCGGCGCGGTCGACCTGCGCAAGCTGCGCGAGGGCACGGTGGAAACCGACACCAGCGGCATGCTGCCCGAGGCCGAAGTCGCCTTCCTGGACGAGGTCTTCCTTGGCTCCACCGCTATCCTCAACACCTTGCTCGGCATCCTCAACGAGCGCCGCTTCCGCCGCGGCCATACCCAGCAGAGCTGTCCGCTGCGGGTCTGCGTGGGTGCATCCAATGCCCTGCCCGAGGACGAATCCCTCGCCGCCTTCGCCGACCGCTTCCTGCTGCATGTCTTCATCGACGCCGTGCCCGACCACCAGCTCGAAGCCCTGCTCGCCGGCGGCTGGCAGGCCGAGCGCAGCAGCACCGGCCATGTCGCCGACATCGGCGATATCGACCAGCTCAGCCGGCGCGTGCTGGCCGCGGACCTGGACGGCGTGCGCGGCCTGCTTGCCGCCGCCGTGCGCCGCCTGCGCGCGGCGGGGCTGGCCCTGTCGGACCGGCGCATCGTCAAGGCGCAGCGCCTGATCGCCGCCGCCGCGGTGCTGGCCGGCCGCGATACAGCCGAGGCGGCCGACCTGTGGCCGCTGTTCTACGTGCTGCCCACGCGCGAAGCGCAGTCCGCGGCCCAGGACGTGCTGCGCGAGCACCTGGGCGCGGCGGCCAACCCGACCCTGCGGGCGGCGGTGGAAGCCGCTTCGCTGCAACCGCCGGCGCGCGCGGCACGGCTGATCGACGCCGCGCGGCAATGCCTGGCCGACGACACCGCCCACGGCGAAGCCGTGCTGCGCGAGATCGACGCGAATTTCTCCGCCGCCAGCCTGCCGCCGGAACTGGCCGCGCTGCGCCAGGAACTGGCCCGGCGCAGCGCGGACGCATGAACTGGCACTGGCAGGACGAAGCCGCGCCGCCCGAACCCGCCGGCGTGCTGGGCACCGGCGCGGCCGCACGCCGGCTGTGGCGGCGCGCCCAGGCCCGGCTGGAGTCCGGCCCGGACGGCGCCGGCTGGCAAGTGCTGGCCCATGGCGACTTGCTGCTGCTCTGCGGCGCCGCCGCCGGCCTGCCCTGGGTAGAAGGCGCCGTCTACTGCGCCCCGCGCAGCGAGGCTGCAGGCCTGTGGCTGGACACCGCGCGCCGCCCCGGCGCGCCGCTGGACCTGCTGCACAACGCGATCCAGCAGCGCCACGGCGTCGGTTCCTACCTGCTGCTGGCCGAACCGGCCCAGCTGGTCCCACTGGCGCGGCTGCGTCCGGCCAGCGCCGCAACCCTGGCCGCGATCGCGGCGCGCTGGCGCTGAAATGGAGCTGCCGCCGCCCCTGGCGCCCTGGCGCGCGCACCTGAGCGGGTTCGACCCCGCCGTCGCCGGCGTGCTGGTCGACCTGCTGCGCCGGCTGCAACCGCTGCTGGGGCCGGCCAACGCGCATCGGCGCCACGGCCAGCTCCACTACGACGGCGTGGACGGCCTGCAGCGCAACGGCAGCTATGACCGGCTGCTGCCCAGCGAATGGGTGCTGGCCGAGGTTGAACCGGAGGAATTCCTGCGCCGCGCCGCCGTCGGCGAACACCTGTTCCTGGCGCCGCGGCGGGTGCAGCCGCGCTCGCGCCCGCTGCTCGTGGCCGTGTTCGACAGCGGCCCGAACCAGCTCGGCGCGCCGCGCCTGGTCCATATCGCCCTGGCCCTGCTGCTGGCCCAGCGCGCCGCCGCCCTGGGCGCGCAATTCGTCTGGGCCTGCCTGCAGGAACGCGGCGAAGCGGCAGAACTGAGCCAGCCGGAACATCTGCAGCGCCTGCTGCGCAGCCGCAGCCTGCGGCCAGCCGACGCCGCGGACGCGGCCTACTGGAACAGTCGCCTGGCCGTCCCCGCCCCGGCCGAATGCTGGCTGATCGGCGCCGGCGCCGCGCCGGGACTGGCCCACAACCACGCGGTCGACGTGCAGCGCCGCCTGGACGGCCAGCTGGACGTAGAGGTACGCAGCGGCAACCGCCAGCGCGGACTGCTGCTGCAGCCGCCGCCGGACAAGGCCGCCGTGCGCCTGCTGCGCGGCGAATTCGCCGGCCTGGCCGCGCCGCCGGCCAGCACGGCGACGCAACTCAAGCAACGCCTGAGCCTGGCCCATGCGCCGCTGCTGGACTGGCGCGGCCAGCGCCTGGGCCTGGCCCTGCTCGACCGTACCACCCTGCTCTACGTGCGCCTGCAGCCCGGCGGGCGGGTATCGCGCACGCCGCTGCACTGGCGCCGCGGTGCCAGCCTGCTCGGCGCAGTGCTGGGCAACAGCAACCTGGGCGGCGTGCTGTTCGCCGGCGACGCTCTGCGCGGCTGGAACCTGCGCGAATTCAAGCGCTGGCCGCGGCCGCCGGCGCAGGAACTGGCCTGCGTGCCGGGCCAGGCCCACTGGCTGCGCGGCGTGCTGTTGGACGAGGGCGCGCCGCCGCTGTCGCTGTTGCTGCTGGACCACGGCGGCAACCTGGTGGAATGGGTCTGGGATCTGAAAGACCCGCCGCCGGCGGGTTACGAGTCACGCCACGGCATACGCCTGCAGCAGAACTGGCGCCGGGTGCTGGCCCTGCACCAGGCCAGTCCCCGGGATGTGCTGATCGCCCGGGTCGCCGGCGACAAGCTGGAGCTGGTCAGGATCTTCCAGAACCAGAAGCGCCTGTCCCTGCTCTCCCTGGCTACCGTGCCGGTGCCGGATACCGTCTTTCTCGCCGGCAAGGCGGCCGGCGCCGGCTGGCAGGGTTGCTGCGCCCATGCGGTTGCCACGGGCCGCGGCAACGCCACGATCCTGTGGCAGCTGCTGCATCTGGAGACGGACCGCAGCCAGCACACCAGCCTGCTGCCGCTGCCGGCGCAATGCCAGGCACTGGGCTTGGTGCGCGCGCCGGAAACGCCGCAGCAGTACGGCCTGCTGGTGCTGGACGAATCGCGCCGCCGCCTGCGCGTGTTCGCGCCCGCGCCGCAGGCGCTGTACCTGGCCGATGCGCCCATCGTGCATGCGACGGTTTCCGACGACGGCGAGCGCGTCGCCCTGCTGACCGAGCGGCGCGAAGTGCTGCTGCTGGAAGCGGCGACCCGGCGCGTGCTGCTGCACCTGGGCAGCGCGGCATGAACGCGCCGGTGCGCCAGCCGCTGTGGCAGGGCTGCCAGCCGGTAGCCGCGCTGTGGTTCGCCGCGGCGCTGCGCGATGAGTCCGCGCGCGAACGCTGCCTGCTGCGCGAATGGCAGCCCGGCGCGCGGGCACTGCGCTTCGACGAAGGCGACCTGCTCTGTTTCGCCGCGCCCGTCTGGCGCGACTGCAACCAGGGCCTGGGCCTGCCGCTGTGCCGCCACGACGGCGTGCTGTGCAGCGGCCCGCTGCAGGGCGGGGAAGGCGCCAGCCTGGGCGAAGGCGAGATCGGCCTGATCGGCGGCGCGCAGCTGCACACGCTGGCGCTGCAGCTGGGCCAGCCGCTGGACCTGAGCCGGCATCTGTCGCTGGCCGACTACGCCCTGCGCTTGCCCTTCGACCTCGACGAAACCGGCGCCGCCGCGCCGCTGACGGGGAAGAATCCGCGCGAAGTGCTGGGCGCCAAGGCACCGCCGGCCAGCGCGGCGGCGCGGCAGTTCCAGCAGCTGCTGCAGCGCCGTGCCGCGGAACGGAGGAAACAAGGCGGGATGCCGCAGCGCGGGCCTTTTGCACGCTGGCTGGACCGGCTGGCGGGAAAGAAACCGGCCTCGGCGTCCGCCACCGGCGATGGCAGCGGCAAGCCCGCCCCCGGCGGCATCGCGGCGCGGCGCCCGCCGGCCAGGCCGCAGCGCTGGCGCACCTGGCTCAGCCGCGCGATCGACCTGACCCGCACCGGCGCCCTGCTCGGCTGGCAGCAGGCCGCCTATCTGCGCAAGCTGCTGGGCCAGTTCGAGAACAACAATCTGGACGAAGCGCTGCGCAACGCACTGCCGCTGGGCGGTGGCGGCGAAAGTGCCGGCGAGGCTTTCGGCACGCCAGGCCGGCGCAGCAATCTGAGCCTGAGCAGCCAGCGCGACAGCGGCATAGCCATCAACCTGCCCGAAGCGATCCACCACCAGTTGCGCAAGCTCTATCGCCAGGCCTTTGAACGGCTGGACCGCGCCGGGCGCGTGGACGAAGCCTTGTTCGTGCTGGCCGAGTTGCTCGGCGCGCGCCAGGAAGCGCTGGACTACCTGGTCAAGCACCAGCGCGCGGCCGAGGCGGCCGAACTCGCCCTGGGCTGGGACATGCCCGCGCCCAGCATCGTGCGCCTGTTGCTGCTGGCCGGCGACACCGCGCGCGCGCTGCTGGTGGCGCGGCGCGACGACGCCTTCGCCGCAACCGTGGGCCTGCTCGAAGGCCAGCATCCGGAACTCGCCGCGCAGTTGCGCCTGGAATGGGGCCGCAGCCTGGTCGCCCGCGGCGACTGGCTGGCCGCGGTGGAAACCGTCTGGCCGCTGCCGTCGCAGCGCGAGCTGGCCACGCAGTGGCTGCTGGCGGCGGAAAAAGCCGGCGCCGAGCTGGGCGCCCGCGCCCTGGTGCAGCGCGCGGTGCTGCTGCCGGACTCGCTGCCGCAGCAGGCGCGGCGCCTGCGCGCATTGCACGATTCGGCCGCGCTGAGCAGCGAACGCGCCGCACTGGCCCAGGCCCTGCTGGCCGCACCGCAACGGACCACGGCACTGGGCCGGCTCAGCGCCCTGCTGCTGCCCGCCATCGCCGCCGACCGCGCTCTGGGCCGCAACACGCTCAGCGGCAAGGAACTCGACCGCCTCGCCCGGCACGCCGGCGATCCGCTGCTGCTGGCCGACCTGCCGCCCTGGCTGACGCCGGCGGCACAGGGCGAACCGCTACTGCGCGGCAATACCCTGCTGCAACTGGCCGCGCCGGCCGCCGGCCTGCACGGGGTCTGCGACATCGCCGCGCTGGGCCGGGACCGCTGGCTGGTGGCGCTGGGCGAGACCGGCGTGGCCGTCGTCGATGCCGGCGGCCGCAGCGTGCAGCGCTATGCCCTGCCGGCGCAGGACCTGGTCGTGGCCGACAGCGGCCTGGTTGCACTGGCGCTGGCGCGGCGCGAAGGCGTTATCCAGGTCAGCCGCATCGACCTGGTCGGCCAGCGCATCAGCGATCTGGGCAGCCTGCCGCTGGCGGATCCAGGGCTGGTGTTCAACCGGCGCTACGACGGCCTGTGCTGGAGCGTGGCCGGGTCGCGGCATATCCGCGTGCTGGATACGGCAGCGCCGGGTCTGGCAGTACTGTGGCAGGTGGAGACGCCCGGCTGCATCGTGCAGGCGCGCTACTGCGCCGCCGGCGAGGACTATCTGGTGAAGGCGCCGGACGGCTTCGAGCGCTGGGTCTACCGCGGCCGCGAGCGCCGCCTGGCGCGGCGCGAGGAAGTGGTGCTGGATTCCGCCCGCCCTGTGCTGCTGGAAGAAAACGGCACGCTGCAATTGCAGCTGGTCCATACCGCCGACGACAGCCACAAACTGCTGTTCAACCCGGCAGGCAGCGAGCAGCAGGAGGTGCTGGAGCTGGATCCGGCCGCCGCTGCACCCACCTGCCATCACTGCCTGGCCGTCGACGGCTGCGGCCTGCTGGCGGCGCTGCAATACGGCAGGAATCTGCGTTATCTGCTTTTCCACACGTACAGGAAGCAGCGCGTGCTGGAACTGGACTGGCCGGCGGAGTCGCCGGCGCAGGTCTTCGTGCGCGGCGACAGCCTGCTGTTCGCCGACGCCCGCGGCCGCGTCGTGCAGGTCCATCTGGACAGCAGCCGTACGCAGACCTTCGCGCTGATCTGAGCCGCGCCGCCCCTACCCCCTGAACGCGGGGTAGGTAAGCCCGTGACGGATTTTTACCATTGCCGGCGTACGGCCGCGGCATGTCCCGCGCGGCCTTCGCCACAGGGGAAAATCCATGCTTGTGCCCGTTGCACTGCCGCCGTCGCGGCCGGCGCGCGCCGCTGCGCGCCGGCTCTGGCGCGGACTGGCCCTGGTCCTGCTCGCCGCCGCCTCCGTGCTGATCGCGCTGGCCTGGCGCGGCAGCGCCGAAAACGGCGAGGGCCAGATCGGACCGGCGACGCGCTTTGACTATGTCGCCGTGTTCCCGCCCGGCGCCAGCCCGGGCCAGGTCGAGGACTGGCGCAGCCAGGTGCTGCGCGTGCACGAAAGCGCCTGTTTCCGCGGTTTTCCCTGCATCGCGCGCAGCCTGCGCGGCGCCGAACTGGGCCGCGCGCGGCAGTACGCCATCGGTTTTGACCTGATGCGCGAAATCAGTCCGAACGAACGCAGCGCCCTGCTCGCCGCGGCGCAGCAGCGCCTGCCCGGCCTGCGCCTGGTCGCCGCCAGCAGCCTGCAGCAGGCCGTCGAATAACCCCGTCCGCCACCCATCCGCCACTGGAGAAGTCATGCGCCACCGTTTCCGTCTGATCACCGCCGCCGTCCTGCTCTGCTGCGCCGGCGCCAGCCAGGCCGTTTTCACCAACGGCGGCTTCGAGCAGAACAACCTGACCGGCTGGACGCTGGGCGGCGGCAGCAATCCCGGCCTGTCCGGCAGCGCGCCCTTCACCGGCGCCAGCGTGCAGATCACGCCGGGGGCGCCGGGCCCGGCCAGCGTGGTCGGCGCCATGACCGATCCGCGCGCGCCCGGGATCGTGCTGCCGCGCGTGGGCAACTTCACCGGCAAGATCAACGACGAGGCCACCGGCGCCCTGCTCACCACGCTGAGCCAGACCGACACCATCACCGCCGCCGACGTCGATCCCGCCGACGGCCTGCCGCATGTGCGCTTCGCCTTTGCGCCGGTGCTGGACGATCCCGCTCACGCGCCGCAGGAGCAGCCGTATTTCTACGTAGTCGTGCGCAATGTCGCCGACAACAGCGTGCTGTTCGAGCAGTTCGCCTATTCCGGCCAGCCCGGCGTGACCTTCCAGCAGGGCACCGGCAGCTGGAAATACCTGCCGTTCCAGAACGTGGACGCAGTGCTGCCGGCCAGCGCGGTAGGCCAGCAGATCAGCCTGACCGTGATCGGCGCGGACTGCTCGCTCAGCGGCCATGCGGGTTATGTCTATGTCGACGGCTTCGGCTCCGGCCAGGTCGGCAACGGCGGCGGTGTCGCCGTCACCCAGCGCCCGGTGCCGGGCCTGGACCGCTACGGCATGACCCTGCTCGCGCTGCTGCTGGCCAGTGCGGGAATGCTGGCGTGGCGCCGTTCGGCCTGACCGGTGCCGCGCCGACCGAACCCGCGCTGGTCCAGGCCGGCGCGGGTTCCAAGTGGACTTCTGGATCCAAACCCGACCGGATCGTCACCGGCGTGAACAACGCCGGCGCGATCAGAAATTGTTCACAAGGCCGCGCCGCGTCGCTTCCAGCGCGGCCTCCGCGCGGGAGTTCACGCTGAGCTTGCGGTAGATGGCCTTGAGATAGCCGGCCACGGTGTGGCGCGACAGATCCAGCACGCCGGCCGATTCGGCCACGGTCAGGCCCTTGGCGATCAGGCGCAGCACGTCGGTCTCGCGCGCGGTCAGCGCCTCGGTTTCCTGCGCCGGCGCCGGCTCGGGCTGGAAATGGCGCAGCAGGCGCCGCGCGATCGACGGCGACAGCGGCGGCTGGCCGGCGGCGATGCCGCGCAGCATCTCGGCCAGGTGTTCCGGCGACTGGTCCTTGAGCACGTAGCCTTCGGCGCCGGCGCGCAGGGCCGGGAACAGGTGCGCGTCGTCATCGAACACGGTGGCGACGATGCACAAGGTAGGACCGGGCAGGCTGCGCAGCGCCTCGATCAGGCGCAGGCCGCTGCCGTCGGGCAGGCCCAGGTCGATCAGCGCCAGCGGCGGCGGCGGTTCCAGGCAGGCCAGGCCTTCGGCCAGGCTGGCCGCCTGCTGCACGGCGATGCCCGGAAACGCCAGTGCCAGCGCCCGTGCCAGCCAGTCGCGGCTGCCGGCGAGATCGTCTACCACCAAGGCCCGCTGTGGCGTATCCATGCGCCTTTTTATCCTGCGCCGGCCGGCAAGGGAAATACCAACACCACCTTGGTGCCGCCGGCGGTGCCTTCGGTCCAGCGTATGTCGCCGGCCAGCTCCTGCGCGCGCTGGCGCATGCCGCGCGTGCCGCGGCCGTCGCCGGGGCTGCGGTGGCCATCGTCGGTAAGTTCCAGCAGCAGCTCGCCGCCGCGCCGGGCCACGCGCACGCGCAAGCTGCCGGCCTCGGCATGGCGGATGGTGTTGCTGATCGCTTCGCGCACGATGCGGTGCAAGTGCAGCGACTGCTCGCTGCGCAGCGGCGGATCGGGCAGGTTGTCGGCCTCGTTCCAGTGCAGCGTGATTGACGCCGCGGCCAGGCGCTGGCGCGCCTCGTTGCGGATATCGGCGAGTACGTCGCTCAGGTTCCCCGGCGTGCCGCGCGAACGGCTCACCGTGTCGCGCAGATCCTGCAGCACCGCGCGCGCCTGGTCGGCCTGCTGCGGCGTGCTGGCGCCGTGGATCAGGCCCAGCAGCTTGGCGCCCAGATCATCGTGCAGATCGTGGTAGATGCGTTCGCGTTCCTGCGCGGCGGCCTGTTCGCCGATGACGCGCTCGCGCTCGGCACGTTCGGCCTGCAGCGCGGCGACCGCGGCGCGATGGGCGCGGCGCTCGCGCTGCCAGCACACGGCGAAACCCAGCAGCAGCACGCCCAGCAGGGCCAGCAGCAGCGGCATCATGGCGTGGCCGCCTTTTCCAGCGCCGCGGCGCGGGCGGCGTCGCCCTGATGGCGGTAGACCGCGGCCAGGCGCGTCGCCGCGGTGCGGCTGCGCTCGTGGCCGGGGCCGAACTTGGCGACCAGGCCCGCATGTGCGCCTTCGAGTACCTGGCGCGCCTCGTCCCAGCGTCCCAGCCGCGCCAGGCATTCGCCGCGGTTGCTGGCGAAGATGGCGAAATATGGATGGCCGGCGGGCAGGTTGGCCTGCATCCATTTATCCAATGCGTCGAATTCCAGCAGCGCGTCGGCCGGACGCTGCTGTTTCAGCAGCAGCATGGCGAGGTTGTTGCGCGGGCCTATGGCCTCGGCGTTGGCCGGGCCGCCGTCGCGGCTCTGCGCGGCGATCACCTTGCGCAGTTCCGCCTCGGCCTCGGCCAGGCGGCCCTGGTCCTCCAGCGCATAGGCCAGCACATTGCGCGCGAGCAGGTTGTTGGGCGCATCGTCCTCGCCGCGCAGGCGGCGCGCCGCGATCACGTCGCGGATCAGCGCGATGCCCGCGTCGGCCTGGCCGCGCCGCACCAGGAACGAGGCCAGCGCCTGTTGTGCGTTTAAGGTGGCCGGATGGGCCGCGCCGAGCACGCGCGCACGCACCTCGATCACGCCGCGGAATTCGGCCTCGGCCGCGGCGTTGTCCTCCTTCAGTTCGTACAGGGCGCCCAGCAGGCTGCGCAGGTTCAGTGTCTGAGGATGATCCGGGCCGAAGCGCTGCAGATGCGCCGCGAGCGTGCCGCGGGCCAGCGCGATGGCCTCGTCATAGCGCCCGGCCAGGCGCAGCACCGAGCCCAGGTTCTGCGCCGTGGCCAAGCTCAGCGCGTGCTGCTCGCCCAGTTCGCGGCGCATGTCCTCCAGCAGCGGGCGCAGTTTTTCCTCCGCGGCGGCGGATTTGCCCTGGGCACCCAGGCCCTCGGCTTCGGCCAGGCGGGCGTCGAGCTGGGTCTCGGCCTCGATCTGGCCGGCCGGCCGCGCGATCAGCGGCGCGAGCACAGCCTCGGCCGCGGCGTATTTCTTCTGCGCGTACAGCGCCCGCGCCTGGCCGACCAGCAGCTGGTCGCGCAGCGCCGGCGGCGCGGCGGCGTCGAGCTGGGCCAGCGCCTGTGCGTACAGCGCCTCGGCGCGGGCGCCTTCGCCGAGCTTGTTGAAACTGCCGGCGAGCGTGAGGTTGACGCGCGCGGCGACCAGCGGCGGCAGGGCGGCCTGGGCCAGCTCGGCCTGGGCCGCGTCGAGCACGCTGCGCACGGTGAGATCGCCGCCCTGGCTGCGCTCCGGATCGGCCGAGACCAGCATGCGTTGGAGGAAGCCGTTGACCGCGCCGGCCTCGGCCGCGCGTGCCTCGGCCTCGCGCCGCGCCGCCGCCTCGGACCAGGCCAGGCGCAGCGAGACTACGCTGGCGACGACCAGAGCCAGCACGCTCAGCGCCGCCGCCGCACTGGCCAGGCGGTGCCGGCGCACGAAGCGGGCGATGAGGTAGCCGACCGTCGGCGGCCGCGCCTCGACCGGGCGGTGCTCGCGCACGCGCTGCAGGTCGGCGGCGAATTCGGCGGCCGAGGCATAGCGCCGCTCCGGCTCGGCCGCCAGGGCCTTCATCACCACGGTCTCCAGATCGCCGCGCGCGGCCGCGGCGACCTTGCCCAGCGGCGGCGGCGACTGGTGCCGCACGATGTCGATGGCCTCGAACAGTGTAGAGGCGGACAACTGCGGATGCGGCAGCCGTCCGCTGAGCAGTTCGTAGGCGATGCAGCCCAGCGCATAGACGTCGCTGCGCGCATCCACCGCGGCGCTGTTGCCGGACAGCTGCTCCGGACTCATGTACGGCACGGTGCCCAGCACCTGGCCGAGCTGGGTCATGTCGCGCGCAAGCCCGTCGGCGAGGCGGGCGATGCCGAAATCCAGCACCTTGGGCTGGCCGTCGGCATCGACCAGGATGTTGCCGGGCTTGAGGTCGCGATGGATCACGCCGCGGCCGTGGGCGTACTGCACTGCGCGGCAAATCGCGATCAGCCGGACCAGGCGCGCATCCAGGTCCAGGCCGCGTTCGTGCGCATCGCTGATCAGGTCGCGGCCGCGCACGTATTCCAGCGCCAGCCAGGGCGGCCCGGTGCTTTCCGCGGCGGCATCGCTGGCGGCGTAGAGGCGGGCTATGCCCGGATGTTCCAGCTGCGCCAGCAGTTCCACCTCGCGCCGGAAGCGCGCCAGCGCGCTGCGTCCCAGCGCGTGCATGACCTTGAGCGCGACTTCGCGCGGCGGCTGGCTTTCGCGGGCGCGGTAGACCCGGCCCATGGCGCCTTCGCCGAGCAGGCCGAGGATCTGGTACGGCCCGATCTGCGCCGGCAGTTCCGCATCCGCCGCAGCGGACGGGCCGGCGTCGGCCAGTGTGGTCAGATGGCGGGGGTCTTGCGGATCGGACGGCTGCATCGCCTCAGTCTTCCCGCGCCCCGGCCTTCACATCCACGCCCAGGTCGCGCAGCTTGCGGTAGAGATGGGTGCGCTCCATGCCGACCAGCTTGGCCAGCTTGCCCACGCTGCCGCCGGTCTCCTGCAGCTGGCGCAGCAGGTAGACGCGCTCGAACTGCTCGCGCGCCTCGCGCAGCGGCAGGCCGTAGTCGATGTCGAAGCCATCGCCGCGCAGCGGCTGGCGCGGCGGCGGTGCGCCGCCGCCCAGGGCCTGCTCGACCTCGTTGAGTTCCACTTCCGGCGCCGCGCCCAGGATCAGCAGGCGCTGCACCAGATTGCGCAGCTCGCGCAGGTTGCCCGGCCAGGGGTAGTTGCGCAGGCGGTTCTGCACCGCCACCGGGAAAATGCGATAAGGCAACTTGTCGCGATTGGAGAAAAAGTCGGCGTAGTACTGCAGCAGCTCGGGCACGTCCTCGATGCGCTCGCGCAGCGCGGGCACCGCCAGCGGCACGACCTTGAGCTGGTAGTACAGCTCCTCGCGGAAGCGGCCGGCCGCGACCAGCGCGTCCAGGTCCTGCGCCGAGGCGGCGATCACGCGCACATCCAGGCCCACCGGCTCGCGCCCGCCGCAGCGGATCAGCGCACGCCGCTCCAGGGTCGAGGACAGGCGCAGCTGCAGTTCCGGATCCAGCTCCGCCACCTCGTCCAGATACAGGCTGCCGCCGTTGGCCTGTTCCAGCAGGCCCAGCTGCACCGCGCCGCTTTCCTCCGAACCGAACAGGGTCTGCGCAGCGTGGTCGCGGGCGATGGAACCCGGCGCGACGGTGACGAAGGGGCCGCCGCGGCGCGCGCTTTTCTCGTGCAGCCAGCGCGCCAGCGATTCCTTGCCGCTGCCGGCCTCGCCGCTGAGCAGCAGCCAAGTGTCGTGGCCGGCCAGGCGTTCCAGCTGGGCGCGCAGCGCCTGCATCGCGCGCGAGGATCCAATCGGCTCCAGCGGCACCGGCAGCTGGCGCTTGAGGCCCTCGTTCTCGCGCTTGAGCCGGCTGGCTTCCAGCGCGCGCTCCACCGTCAGCAGCAGCTTGGCCAGGGACAGCGGTTTCTCTACGAAATCGTAGGCGCCCAGGCGGGTGGCCTCGACCGCGGTTTCCACCGTGCCGTGGCCGGAAATCATGATGACCGGGCAGCTCAGGCCGCCGCGCTCGGACCATTCGCGCAGCAGGCTGATGCCGTCGGTATCGGGCATCCAGATATCCAGCAGGATGGCGTCCGGACGGATCTGCCGGCGCAGCTCCCGCGCCGCCGCGGCGTTCTCGGCCACGCTGACCTGATAGCCCTCGTCCTGCAGGATGTCCTGCACCAGACTGCGGATATCCGGCTCGTCGTCGACGACCAGGATGTGACCGGATGCCATGTTCGCTCCCCTGTTGCGAAAATGCGACGGCGCAGCATACTCCAACTGGGTGTTCATTCCGCTAGGTGTCTGATCGAGCCCGCGCAGCACCTGTGCCATTGCGCGTGCGCGGTGTGCTGCTACATTGCGGAGCCTGCGACAGGGCCGCTGCCGCGGCCGACCTGCCGCAGGACCAGCGCGACGAAACAGGCCCAGCCGGCGACGAAAATCCAGCTCAAATCCAGGTGAAAGAGCAGCTCGCAGCTGCTGCCCTGCTGCATTGCGCAGATGACCATGTCCGCGCCGCACAATACGGCGATCGTGGTGGTTGCAAGTGCCAGGATCGGGGCGAAGCAACGGAAGCGCGACCACAGGCCCAGGGCCGACACGATCATCGCCGTGAGCAGCAACGCGCCGAACACAGTCCATGCCATCTCCGATCCGGTCAGCGGACCGTAGGTCGGGCCATCGAGGACGAGATGAGCGGGCGGTGGCGATGGCGGGTAGTAGCTCTGATACGTGCTTATGGTTAGGCCGAACAGGAGCAAAGCCGGCAACGCCACGCTGACCAGCGTGATCAACCCCAGGGCGCTGCGTAGGCCGAGGCCGCTGCGCCGCACCTGCATGTCCATGGCTCCCCCGTGCCATCACCGCGAATGGCTACGACTGTAACCGCAGGGCCCGGCATCACGACAGCGGCCGACCGGCAAAGCAGCGGCGGGCAACCGGCGCTGCCCTCGATAGGCGGCATCGATGGAATTCATCGACAGCAGCAATTGGCATACATCTGCACACAGGACCATGCTCAACCAGGCCGCGGTGACGCGGCTTCAGGGGACTTCCGCTTTTCACCACTCGGGAGCACCACCATGAACAGGTCCGCGCAATTCCACCGGATAGCCAGTCTGACCCTGTTTTTAGCCCTGGGCAGCAGCGCCCAGGCGCAATCCACCGAAGATGCCAGGCCCGCGAGCAGGCCCAGCAGCTACATGCCCGTGGTCGAGGAAGATTTCGCCACCGTCATGAACCGCATGCGTGCGCAGAAGCCGGGTATACAGCAGCGCCACGCCAACCTGCTGCGCGAACGCTACGACCTCGCCGACCGTCCCGCCGCCGGCGTGACCATGAGCCGCGGCAAGCCGGTGCAGGAAGGCGTGCGCGTGAAGCTCAGGAACGGCAGCAGCTGGGACAGCCTGGCCGCGCTGAGTCCAGAGGAAATCAAGAACCGCAACCTCTGGCCGGAAGGCTTTTTCCCGCTGCCGCATCCCAACCAGGCCGAAGGCGGCATGCTGTTCCCGCAGTTCCAGATCAACGAGGTCAAGCAGCAGACCCTGCGCGATCTGACACGCTTCGATCTGGACTTCGATTTTCCCGATCACCTGCTGCCCGAGTTCCCCGCGCCGATCTACCTGACCACGCGGCCGGATCTGGGCGACGTGTCGCGCGGCAAGCTGGTCACCTCGGACAATTTCTATGAACTGTTCAACGGCATCCTCAACCCCAAGCAGCTCGAAGGCCTGCGCCTGCTGGTGGTGCCGTTCCCGCAGCAGCAGTTCAACCTCACGGCGGACCGCCGCTCGGCCAAGGCCAGCTTCGGCGTCGCCTGTTTCGACTGCCATGCCAACGGCCATACCAACGCCGCCACCCATCTCGTCGGCGACATAAGGCCGCAGGAGCACCGCCACCGCATAGACACACCCAGCCTGCGCGGGGTGAACGTGCAGCGCCTGTTCGGCTCGCAGCGCGCGCTCAAGACCGTCGAGGATTTCACCGAATTCGAGCAGCGCGCCGCCTATTTCGACGGCGATCCGGTGATCGCGACCAAGAAAGGCGTGAACATCCTCGAACGCGGCAGCCAGGTGCATTTCATGGCCGAATTCCAGGCCCTGCTCGACTTCCCGCCCGCGCCCAAGCTCGCGGTCGACGGAAAACTCGACCCGAAGAAAGCCAGCGAAGCCGAGCTGCGCGGACAGGAGGTATTTTTCGGCAAAGGCAAATGTTCCACCTGCCACACGCCGCCGTACTACACCGACAACCTGATGCACAACCTGCAAGTGGAACGCTTCTTCAAGGAGAAGACCATCAACGGCCGCCTCGCCAGCGCCGACGGCCCGATCAAGACCTTCCCGCTGCGCGGCATCAAGGATTCACCGCCCTACCTGCACGACGACCGGCTGCTGACGCTGGATGACACCGTGGAGTTCTTCAACCTGGTGCTGGAGACCAGGCTCAGCGGGGAAGAGAAGAAGGATCTGGTGAGTTTTCTGCGGGCGTTGTAATTCGGGGATTCGAGGATTCGGGGTTGGTCTTGGCTCGTTGGCGGCGCGGGTGCGCCGCATGAAGCAAAAGCCCTCTCCCCAAGCGCGTTTACGCGCTTGGGGAGAGGGTTGGGCGAGGGGCGACGCTTCCGTCGCGAGGGACTCCGGGTTTCGCCGGCGCTTCGCGTGTTGAAGGTTTTGGCGAAAATCCAACGGGCGAGGCGCGTTGATCGTTGCCCCCAGCCCTCTCCCCAAACGCTGCTGGGGAGAGGGAGCTTCCGCTTCTTCTCGAAGAAATCCGGCAAATTTCACGTGCCAGAAACCTCGGATTCCGCCGCGCACTCCCTGCGAATCCCGAATCCTGAGATCCCAGCTCAATCCCCATCCCTCTCCACCGGCTCCCCATACCGCCAGTAATCCGGCGGATACAAGGCCGTCCGCTGCGCCGGCTCCGCCGGCGTCTGGCCGGCCTCGACGGCGGCCACGGTGGTCGCGTCCCATACTTCCAGCCAGCGCGAGCGGAACGGCTGGATCAGCAGGGCGAAGCGCCGGGCGCGCGGGTCCAGCCTGGCCGGATAGCGCACCACTACGCCATCGGGATGGGCCTTGGCCCAGGCGCCGATGTCGTCGTTGCGGATTTCCGCGATGCTGCCGCTGAGCCGCGCGTGGTAGTGGAACTGGCCTTCGTAGGCGCCGACATTGGCGATGGGCCGGCCCGCCGCCTGCAGGCGCTGCAGCAGGTCGGCAGTCGGGGTCAGGTCGTAGTTGTGGAACAGGGCCTGGGCGAACAGCGAATGCGCCAGCGCGACGCCGAGCAGGCTGGCACCGGCGATGCGGTGCAGTTCCTTTTCGCCTTCGCCGGGCAACAGCAGCAACAGGCCCAGGGCGACGAAGCCGACCGCGAACCAGGGACTCAACGCGGCCGCGTCGTGCAGCCAGTGCGAATGCATGCGGCCGCTGGCTTGCCACACCGGCAGCAGGAACAGGACCGCGGCGAAGGCCAGCGCGGCCAGGGCCAGCGGCCAGGCTCCCCAGCGCCAGCCCTTGCCGCTGCCGGCGGCCTGCTGCCGCGCGATCAGGCAGGCCAGGGCCATGGCGGCACCGGGCAACAGGGGCAGCAGGTAGTACACCTGCTTGCCGGAAATCAGGGAGAAAACGGCGAAGGTCGGCACCAGCCAGGCAATCAGGAAGCGCTCGCCGTCGCCCAGCGGGCGGCGCAGGGTGAAACCCGCATGCCACAGGCGCAGCCAGCCTATCCACGGGAACAGCAGCACGCCGAGCATGGGCAGGTACCACAGCAGCGGACGCGCATGGTCGAAGCTGTCGACCACGCGGCCGGCGGTCTGCATGAACAGCAGTTCGTGGCGGTATTCCTCGCCGCCGACGATCGCCGCCGGGATCACCCACGCCAGCAATATGGCCAGGCCGCCAAGCACGGCCAGCAGGCCGCGGCGGTACCAGCCGGCACGGTCGGCGCGGGCGTATTCGCTCCACCAGGGGCCCAGCAGCAGCGGAAAGGCCACGTGCAGCAGCATCACCGGGCCCTTGGTCATCAGGCCCGCGCCCACGGCCACGGCGAACCAGCCCCAGCGCGGCCGTCCCGCCAGCGCGGCCAGGGCCAGCGCGACCCACAGCGCCAGCAGTACCTCGTACATGATCTGCAGGCCGAACAGGAAGGAATACGCCAGCGCGATCAGGAACCACGGCGTGAACCGCGCCACCGCCGGGCGCAGCGCATAGACGCGGCGCGCCAGCGCCGTCGCGGCGAGCAGCCAGGCCGCGCCGATCAGCACCTGCAGCACGCGCGGCCAGACATCGTTGACGCCGGCCACCGCCCAGCCGGCGTGGATCAGCCAGAACAGCAGCGGCACCTTGTGGCTGTAGGCATGGCCGTTGATGTGGGGAACCAGGAAACCGTGCTGATTCCACATTTCCCAGGCCACGCCCAGGGTACGGGTGGAATACAGCGGCAGCGGGCCATGCTGGAAAATCGCAAACAGGGCGACGGCGAACCAAAGCAACAACCAGGCCGGCGGAACCAGGTTCGGACGCATCGTTGGCGGCATGTGCAAGCGGCTGGGAGAAATTCGCCGCATTCTAGCAGCGCCCTCCATGACCGTCCGTTAGGCGCGCCTGAGATTCCCCGCACCGACAGGTTTGGGCCGGCGCCGCGCGGCTGCTACTCTCGCCCGCCATGTCCGATCTCGCCCGCCCCGGCCTCACGGCCTGCATCATCACCTTCAACGAAGCCGACCGCATCGAGGCCTGCCTGGCTTCGCTGGATTTCTGCGACGAGATTGTCGTGGTGGATTCCGGCTCCAGCGACGGCACGGCCGAACGCGCCGCGGCGCTGGGCGCGCGCGTACTCACGCGCGCCTTCGACGGCTACCGCCGGCAGAAGGATTTCGCCGTGCAGCAGGCCGCCCACGACTGGGTGCTGTGCCTGGACGCGGACGAGCGCGTGACACCGGAACTGCGCGCCGCGATCCTGGCCGCGCGCGCCGCGGGCTTTGCCGCCGCCGGCTACCGCTTCGCCCGCTGCACCGAATATTTCGGCGCCTTCCTGCGCCACGGCAACGCCTATCCCGACCGCGTGCTGCGCCTGTTCGACCGCCGCCGCGGCGGCTGGCGCGGCGAGCGCGAGATCCATGAACACGTCAGCGTGGACGGCCCGGTCGAACGCCTGGCCGGCGATCTGGAACACCGCGCCTACCGTTCCCTGGCCGACCAGCTGCGCCGGCTGGAACGCTACGCCCAGCTCATGGCCGAACACGACCAGGCGCGCGGCCGGCGCGCGCGGCTGCTCAACCTTGTCGTGAATCCGGGCTGGCGCTTCGTGCGCGGCTTCGTGCTGCGCGCGGGCTTTCTCGACGGCTGGCGCGGGCTGATCTACGCCTGGGTCGAGGCCAACTACGTGCGCCAGAAATTCATCAAGCTGTGGCTGCTCAACCGCGGCCAGCGCATCGCCTGAGCGCGATTTCCCCGGCCGCGCCGCGCGGCCAATCCGGCGTGCAGTCCGGACGCGCGCCCCACTCGCGCCGCCCGGCGCGCACGAGCCGGCGCGCCAGGTCCGCCGTATGCCGCCGCGACGCTCAGGCCCGCGCCAGGATGCGCTGCGCCCGCGCCGTCATGCCGGCGGCGAATTCCTCGCCCTTGGCCTTGGCCAGCACACGCTGGTATTCGGGCAGAAGTTCGGTGAGTTCGGCCTTGGTATAGCAGCGCTCGAGCTTCAGCGTGAAGAGGAAGGCGCGCAAGCCCAGCGCGGCGACTGCGGTTTCGTTGATGAAGGCGCGCGCCAGCTGCAGCGGCGGCAGTTCGGCCTCGGCCGGCGCCGCGGCAGCGGCGGCGGACTGGGCCTGCAGCGTAATCAGGTTCAGCCCGGTCAGTTCGGCCAGGATGCCGCCCACGTCGCCCAGCGCGGCGAACTGGCGCTTGAGATCGGCCACGCTGTGCTCACCGTTCACCGCGATCAGCAGCGAACGCGAGCGTGCATGCAGCTTGTGCTGACGATCAACGAGTTCGCGCTGACCCTGCGGGGTCTTGCGCGGAATTGCCTGGTCCTGCATGGCCCTGCTCCCGAGGTCCGCAACGTAGGCCTGAGCATAATTCGGCGCGGCCGGAATTGACCAACCAGCCGCCGCGCGACGCCGCGGATTGCAAAACGCGGGAGAGCCACGATCGCCGCTCGGCCGCCTCCGCGGCTGCAAGGGGCGATTGCAAGGCGCGGGCGTGGCCACAGCGGCGCAGGCGGCGCATCGTCCGCGCCGGGAAACCGCCATACGGCGCAACCGGAGCCGGCGCGCCGCGGCGGCGCGCTACTCGGCGTCGGGATCGCCGCCGTCGTCCGCCTTGGCCGTGGCCGGATCGCAGCCGGGCCGGAACGCATCGGCCTTGAACACATGCCATTCGCGCCGGTTGGCATGGCCGGCGTAGACGGTCTTGTCCGCGTCCACGCAGGGGCCGAAGGCGTCGCGCAGCACGAACAGCCAGCGCCGCTGCGGCTGCTCGGCCTGCCAGAGCCGGGCTTCGGCCAGCTGCTGCGGCCAGCGCTTGACGAAGCCGAAGTCCTTGGCCGGCCGGTCCGCGTGCAGCAGGTTCTGTTCCTTCCAGGCGACCAGGCCGAGTTCCGCGTCCTTGCCGATCAGTTCACCGGCGCGGCGCATCACCGCCGAGGCCGAGGTCGAATCGTTCAGCACCGGATAGGCCCAGAAGCTGCTGCCCAGCCAGATCGCGGCCAGGCTGATCGCCAGCGCAAGCAGGGCGCGCCGCGTGCGCAGCCACAATGCCGCAACCAGCGATACCGCGCCGACCGCGATCACGAAGCCCCACAGCACCGCGCCGCCGGCGCCCAGTCCGCGCTGCTCGACCAGGCGGTTGGCCGCAGCCAGATGCCCGCTCCAGGCGAGGATGCCGCCGACGAGGAACAGTGCGCCCAGCGCGGCGACGAAGCCCAGCACGACGCGGCGCAGCCAGGGCCGCTGTGCGATGTCTTCCAGCTGCGCACCCAGCAGCAGCGCGAACAGCGGCAGCGCCGGCATGATGTAGACATCGCGCTTGCCGCGCGGAAAAGTGAAGAACAGCACAATCAGTACGATCCAGGCCAACGGCAGCAACACGCGCGCATCGCGGGCGCGCAGCGCGTCGCGCCAGCGCGGCACCGCCCAGGGCAGGGCCAGGGACAGCGGCAGCCAGGCGAACGCGATCACCTGGACGTAGTACCAGGGCGGCTGGTGGTGATCCCAGGATCTGGCGTAGCGGCCGGCGGTCTGGCGGAACAGGATGTCGTCCATGTAGGCGCGGTATTCCGGCGCGTTCTGCGCCAGCACCGCATACAGCATCGGCCCCAGCCACAGCGAGATCGCGGCGAGGAAGGCGACGGCGCCGAGCAGCCAGCGTCCGGCGCTGCCCTGGGTGCGGCTGACACCGGGCCAGTCCTTCCAGCGCGCGAACAGATAGGGCAGGAACATCAGCAGCGCGAGCACGCCGACGCCCTTGGTGATTACGCCCAGGCCGGCAGCGAAGCAGCCCAGCCAGTAGGCGCGCCAGTCCGGCCCGAGCAGGAAATGGCGCAGCAGGCCGTAATTGGCCAGGGTGATGAAGAAGCAGACCGTGGGGTCGATCTGCGCCCGCTTGGCCTGGTAGACGAACTGGAAGGCGCACAGCAGCGCAGCGGCGGCGTAGAGGCCGACCTTGTGGTTCCACAGGCGCCGGCCCAGGTCGTAGACCAGGCCCAGCATGCCCAGCCCGGCCAGCAGCGACGGCAGCAGGAAGGCGATGCGCCAGTTGCCGGTCAGCGT
This sequence comes from Tahibacter harae, assembly GCF_024437735.1. Lineage (GTDB taxonomy): Bacteria > Pseudomonadota > Gammaproteobacteria > Xanthomonadales > Rhodanobacteraceae > Tahibacter > Tahibacter harae. Next base: position 65,580 of record NZ_JANFQO010000004.1, read on the forward strand.
GTAGAAAAACGCCTGGCTGGCCATGAACAGCGGCGGCTTGTCCGAATACAGCTCGCTGCCGCGGTGCGGGATCAGCCAGTTGCCGGATTCGACCATGTACTTGGCGACCAGGGCGAAGCGCGGCTCGTCCGCCGGCCAGGGATCGCGCAGGCCCATGCCCGCGGCGAGTACGACCAGGGCGACGGCGAAAAACAGCCACAACTGCTGGCGCGGCGTCAGCGGGGACTGGAACATGGTCAGGCAGGCTTGGGGCAACGGGGCGCGCAGTATAGCGGCCCCGTGTTAAGCCCTTCTCGGCCGCCGCTCAGCGTATGGGTTCGCCCAGGTACAACGCGCGGGTGAAGCGCACCGGCGGCGCGCCGTAGGACAGCACGGCGTCGTGGTAGCGCTTGAGATCGAAGCCGCCGCCCGCGCGCTGCTGCGCCTCGCGCCGCAGCGCGATCCATTCCTCAGCGCCGACGAAATAGGTCGACAGCTGTACCGCTTCCAGCTGTGCCCGGGTCCATTTCTCGGCCGCCTCGCGTTCTTCCTGAAAAGTTTCCTCGATCATGAAGCGCACCGTGTCCTCGCGGCTGGCGCCGTCCACATGGACCAGCTGGTCGACGATGGCGTTGCTGATGCCGCGCAACAGCCATTTCAGATGCACCAGGCGGAACAGCGGATCGTCGCCGCGGTAGCCTTCCTCCACCATCATGTTCTGCGTATACCAGGCCCAGCCCTCGACGAACGGCCCCGACCACAGCACCGCGCGCAGCGGCGAGGCATAACCGTTGCTGTGCCACATCTGCACGTAATGGCCGGGCATGGCCTCGTGCACGGTCAGTTCGCGGATGGAGCGCGTGTTGTACTCGCGCAGGTAGGAATCGGCCTGCGCAGCGGTCCATTCCTCGGGCACCGGCGAGATCAGGTAGAAGGTGGGCAGGTGCCGTTCCAGCGGTCCCGGCGGCTCGCAGGTGGCCAGGGCCACGCCGCGCTGGAATTTCGGCGTCAATGCGATCTTGAGCGGCGCGTCGGGCAGCGTGATGAGGTCTTTCTGCTGCACGAAGGCGGTGGTCTCGGCGAGGGCGGCTTCGGCTTCGGCGATCTGGCCTTCGCGGCCCGGCCGCTCGGCCGCGGCCAGCGCCAGCGCAGCGCTGATGACCTGGCGTTCCTGGGCGCGGCCGACCGGCGCGGCGGGATACGAAGCGGCACCGCCGCGCGCGGCCAGGATGGCGCGCGACAAGGTATACATTTCCGAGCGCACGCGGCGCAGCTCGGCTTCGGCGCGGCGGCGGATCTCGGCACGCGACAGCGGCGAATTCAGGGCGAAGGCCAGCTTCTCGTCGAACGCGCGCGCGCCGGCGCGGTAGTCGCCGCGCGCATTCGGCACCAGCACCTCGTCCAGCCAGCGCTGCTGCTCGGCGACGGCAGCACGCAGGCCGGCGACCGCGGCCTCCAGGCGCGCACGCTCCTTCGTATCGAGCACGCCGGCTTCGGGCAGGATCAGCTCATCGACGATGGTCAGCACGCCGGCGTTCTGCTGCGCGGCGATGCGCGCATGCACCGGCGGCACGCGCGCCGGATCGAGGTTGGCGCGCGCAGCGCGCAGCAGCTGGGGCAGTTTTTCCATGCGTGCGGCGGCGCTGCGCAGGCGCTGGGACAGCGGCGCGAAATCGCGCGCCATCAGCAGATAGAGCGCATTGCCGGCGAGCTGGGAATAGAGCAGCGGATTCCACGCCCAGGGCTGGGAGGAAGCCGCGTTCCAGGCGTCGTAGCCGGCCTGGTTCTTCAAGATGTGGTAGTCGACCTGGTTGGCCCGCGACAGCTGCGCGAGGTCGATGCGGGCGAGCTGTTCCAGGGTGCGCCGCGCCAGCGCCTCGGAAGCGGCCCGGCCCGCCGCGGAAAGATCGTCGATCTCGCCATCGTAGCGGTGTTCGCCGCTCAGCGTCGCGCCGACCGGCCCGAGGCGGAACGATTCGGCCAGCCACTGCGCCGACAGCGCGGCGAAGGCGCGGTCGGCCTCGCTCGCATTTTCCGCTGCGGCAGCAGCCGGCGGACGGACGGCCTGGGGCTGGCAGGCGGCGACACAGGCGAGCAGGCAGGCGACGGCAATCGCGCGCAGCATGGCATTCTCCGGCGGCGGTGGTCGCCCGAGACTAGCGGCCTGCGCAAAAGTCGAACTGTCCCGAAAGGCACGAATGCAGCGCTGTCGCCACCGCGGCAACCTGGCGGCTAATCCAGCGGCAGGCGCAGGCGGAAGCTGGCGCCGCCGCCGGCGCGGTTGTCGGCGCGGATGCTGCCGCCGTGTTCCTCGACGATCTTCTTCACCACGGCCAGGCCCAGGCCGGTGCCGCGCGACTTGCTGCTGGTATACGGCTCGTACCAGCGGTCGCCGAAGCCATCGGGCAGGCCGGGGCCGTTGTCGGTGATGGTCAGCTCGGCCCAGTGGCGGCCGCCGTCCTCGACCCGCGCCGTAATCACCTCGATGCGCGGCTTGGCGTGGTCGCCGATGGCTTCCAGCGCGTTCTTGAGCAGGTTGTGCAGCAGCTGGCGCAGGCGGCCGGTGTCGGCGCGCACCATCAGCTCGGCGTCGGCGAAGCGGCGGCTGATCTGCAGGCGCTGGTCGTTCTCGTACAGGTCCAGCACTTCGCCGATCAGCGCATGCAGGGCCAGCGGACGGGTCGACAGCTGCGGCGGGCGCGCATAGTCGCCGAAGGCATTGACCAGGGCCTTGAGCGCCTCGACCTGGTTGACGATGGTGCGCGTGGCGCGGTCCATCACTTCGGTGTCGTCGGCCGGCAGGCGGCCGATGAAGCGCCGGCGCAGGCGTTCGGCGGCGAGCTGGATCGGCGTCAGCGGATTCTTCACCTCGTGGGCGAGGCGCCGTGCCACCTCGGCCCAGGCCGCATCGCGCTGGGCGCGGTTGAGCAGGGTGAGATCGTCGAACACGGCCACATAGCCCGCATGCTCCGGACCGCCGCCGACCAGCTCGGTGCCGTGCAGCAGCAGTACGCGGCGTTCGCCCTCGCCTTCCAGCACGATTTCCTCGCGCCATTCGCGCGCGTTCTCGCGCAGGTGGCGCAGCAGCGGGTCGATCAGCGGGGCGAGATCGGGCTGCGCCTGGCGCACCAGGGCCAGCGGCTGGCCCAGCTGGCGCGACAGGGCCACGCCGAGGATGGTGTCGGCGGAACGGTTGGCGGTGCGCAGCACGCCGTCGCGGTCGACGCCGAGCACGCCGGCGCTCAGGTGTTCCAGCACGGCGCGCAGGTAGGCGCGCTGGGCCTCGGATTCCTGCGTGCTGCGCTGGGCGCGCACGCCGGCGCGTTCCAGCTCGCGCTGCATCTGGTTGAAGGAGTTGAGCAGGAAGCCGAGTTCGTCGCGGCTGGCCACCGGCAGCGGCGTGTCGTAGCGGCCGGCGCTGACCGCGCGCGTGGCCGCAGCCAGGCGGCCTATGGGCGCGACCAGGCGCCGCGCCACGCCGAAGGCGGTGAGCAGGGCGAACAGCACGGACAGCAGCAGCACGAAGGTCAGCACCAGGCTGAAGGTGAGCTTGAGCGAGCCGCGCAGGAATTTCAGGCGGCGGAAATCGAAACTGGCCGCCTCCACGCGCTGGGTCAGCGGGCGCAGCCGCGGCGGCAGCGGGAACAGGGTCTGCAACAGGCGCGGCTGCGCGCCGGCGTGGCCGAAGCGGCGCAGCACGCGCAGCACCAGTTGCTCCCCCATGGGCTCGGCCGCGGCATAGCCGTCGCCGCCGGACAGGCGCATCAGCGTGGCCGCATCCGGATAGGACGGCGTGAGGAAGCGCGGATCCGAACTCGCCGTGGCGATCACCGTCGCGTTGTCGCCGAACACGGTGAGCTGGGTGGCGCCGAGTTCGTCGATCACGTCGTCCAGCGCGCCCTGCATCTCGTCGTCGGCCTGCGTCTCCAGCTTCGCGGCCAGGCCGGCGCTGGCCTGCTGGCTGATGCGCAGGCGCTCGTCCACGTACAGGCGGCCGATTTCCAGCGCATCGTCCAGCGACTGTTCCAGGCGCACGTTGAACCAGGCGTCGATGGTGGCGTTGAGGAAATTCAGCGCGAAGCCGTACACCACCAGCACCGGCGGCACCGCCAGCAGCATCAGCATCAGCAGCAGGCGCCGGGTCAGGCGCGCGCCGGGCACCTCGCGCCGCGCATCGGCGACCAGGCGCAGCAGGCGCAGCACGATGACGACGATCAACGTGAGCAGGGCCGCGCTGGCGAACACCAGCATCCACGGATACAGGCGGCCAAGGCGGTTGCTGCCGCTGGCCGCGTCGCCGGCCAGCAGCAGCGCGCAGCCGAGCAGGGCCAGCACCGCCAGGGCCGGCAGCAGGCGTCGCGTGATCCAGGTCAGGCCGCCGGAGTACCAGGCCATAGGCGTTCCACCACGGCCTGGCGCCAGGCCGGATCCACCAGCGCCGGCAGGCGCAGCGCGCCCGGCAGGGCGGTCGTGTCGAGTTCGATGCGCACGCTCTGGCGCTCGTCGGCGCCGGCGCGGATGGAGGCCTGGTCCAGCGGCAGCTCGATGCGGCTGAGCGCGGCGATGGCCGCGGCGCGCACGCCGAAGCTGCGCACCAGCTCGCGGCCGAGGTCGCGCAGCTGGTAGTTGCGCGTGAGCGGGAAATAGCGCAGCTCCAGGCGGTGCGTCTCGCGCTGCTGCACGCGCCAGCCCAGCGCGCCGCGGCGTTCGCGCGACAGTTCGAACTGCAGGGTCAGCGGGATGCCGTGGTCCAGCGCGTCGAGCATTTCCGGGCTGGGTCGCCAGTCGCATTCCAGTACCAGCAGGCCGGTGCCGGCGCGGGTGTCGATGCGCGCGGCGCCGAGATCCAGGCTGGACTGCGGCGCGGCGCAGCCCTGCAGCAGCAAGGCCAGCAGCAACGCCGGCCCGCGCAGGCGGCGCAGATCAGGCCTGTTTTTCCACAATGGCATAAAAGAATCCGTCCATGCCATCGCCGCCGGGAAGATTCTGCCGCCCCGCCCCCGCCGCCCGGCCGAAGCGCGGCGGCACCGCTGCGCGCGCGGCCGCCTGCGGCGTGCGCGCGAGAAACGCCTCGATCTGCTGCTGGTTCTCGCGCCGCAGCACCGAACAGGTGGCATACACCAGGCGGCCGCCCGGACGCAGCAGCGGCCACAGCGCATCGAGCAGGCGCTGCTGCTCGGCGGCCAGACGGGCGATGTCGCCGCCGCGCCGGTGCAGGCGGATGTCGGGCTGGCGCCGGATCACGCCGGTGGCGCTGCAGGGCGCGTCGAGCAGGATGCGGTCGAACGGACGGCCGTCCCACCAGGCCTGGGGCTCGGCCGCGTCGCCGGCGGCCAGCGTGGCCTGCAGGCCGAGCCGGGCGAGATTGTCGCGCACCTGGTTCAGGCGCTCGGGATCGCGGTCCAGGGCGAGCAGGTCCAGCGCATGGTGTTCCAGGCAGTGGGCCGTCTTGCCGCCGGGCGCGGCGCAGGCGTCGAGCACGCGCTGGCCGTCGGCCAAGTCCAGCAGTTCCGGCGCCAGCTGGGCGGCGCCGTCCTGTACCGAGAAATGTCCTTGGGCATAGCCGGGCAGCGCGGTGACGTCGGTGCTTTCCTCCAGCACGACCGCATCGGCCAGCCAGGCATGCGGCGCGGCGGCGTGGCCGGCGGCGAGGAGGCGTTCGACCAGGTCGGCGCGGCTGGCGCGGCGGCGGTTCACGCGCAAGGTCAGCGCGGCGGCGGCGTTGTTGGCGGCGAGCACGGCGTCGATATCGTCCGGCCAGTCGGCGGCGAGTTCCTGTACCAGCCAGGGCGGGTGCGCGCTGTGCGCGACGCGGTCGCGGCCGACGGCGGCATCCAGCGCCGCGCGCTCGCGCAGGAAGCGGCGCAGCACCGCGTTGACCAGGCCGGCCAGCTGCGGCCGCTTGAGCGCGCGCGCGGCCTCCACCGTACCGGCGACCGCGGCGTATTCGGGCAGGCCGAGCACGGCCAACTGCACCAGGCCCAGCACCAGCAGCGCGTGGACCACCGGTTCGCGTCCGCGCAGCGGCTTCTGCAGCAGTCTGTCCAGCACGGCATCGTAACGCAGCCACCAGCGCGCGCCTTCGTGCAGCAGGGCCGACAGCAGGGCGCGGTCGCGCGCATCCGCCAGCCGCGGCGCGGCCTGGGCGAAGGCGCTGCGCAGCGAGACGCCGCCGCGGGCGATCTGGTCCAGGGCCTGTGCCGCGACGGCGCGCACGTCGGTGTTCATGCGGGCGCGGAACGCAGCTCGGGGCGGGCGTTGAGGTAATCGCGCACCGGCAGGCGGCGGCCGCCGGCGCGCTGCACTTCAGTGATGCGCAGCAGGCCGGCGCCGGTGGCCACGTCCAGGCCGTCGCGGCCGGCGGCGACCAGGCTGCCCGGTGCGGCAGCGCCGCCGCCCGGCAGGGCCTGGGCGGCCCAGATGCGTAGGCGTTCGCCGGCGATCTCGGCCTCGGCCACGGGCCAGGGATCGAAGGCGCGCACCTGACGTTCGATGGCGACGGCGGGGTCGCTCCAGCGGATCACCGCCTCGGCCTTGTCCAGCTTGGCGGCGTATTCCACGCCGTCCGCGGGCTGGACCTCGCTGGCCGGCCGCAGGCGCGTGCGCGCCAGGGTCGCCAGTTCCGTGCCCAGCAATTCGGCGCCCAGCGCGGAGAGACGATCGTGCAGCGAGCCGCCGGTCTCATCCGGCGCCAGCGGCGTGGCGCTGCAGGCGATGACCGGACCAGTGTCCAGGCCCTTTTCCATCTGCATCAGGCAGACGCCGCTCTGCGCATCGCCGGCCAGCACCGCGCGCTGGATGGGCGCGGCGCCGCGCCAGCGCGGCAACAACGAGGCGTGCACGTTCCAGCAGCCGAAGCGCGGGATATCCAGCACACGCTGGGACAGGATCAGACCGTAGGCGACCACGACCAGCAGATCCGGTGCGTAGCCGGCCAGCGCCGCGCGCGCTTCGGCGCTGCGGAAATTTTCCGGCTGCTCCACGCGGAAACCGCGTTCCAGCGCAGCCTGCTTGACCGGGCTGGGGGTGAGCTTGCGGCCGCGCCCGGCCGGACGGTCGGGCTGGGTATAGACCGCGGCGATCTCCACGCCGGGCTGCGCGCAGGCGGCCAGGCAGGGCACGGCGAACTCCGGTGTCCCCGCGAACACCACGCGCAACGGTGAATTCATGGGCGGTCAGGCGCTGCGGCGCTGCTTTTCCAGCTTCTTGCGCACCATTTCGCGCTTGAGCGGCGAGAGGTAGTCGACGAAGAGGCGGCCGGCGAGGTGGTCCATCTCGTGCTGTATGCACACCGCGAGCAGGCCGTCGGCCTGCAGGGTGAAGGTCTTGCCGCCGGCGTCCTCGGCCTCGACCGTGATCTGGTTGGCCCGCTCCACGTCGGCGTAGATGCCGGGCACGGACAGGCAGCCTTCCTGGTAGACCTGGATCCCGTCCTTGGCCTGGATGCGCGGATTGATCAGCACCAGCGGCTGGTTCTTTTCCTCGGAGACATCCAGCACCAGCAACTGGCGGTGCACATTGACCTGGGTTGCGGCCAGGCCTATGCCCGGCGCCTCGTACATGGTCTCGAACATGTCGGCGACCAGACGCGCCAGTTCGGGACCGAATTCGGTCACCGGCTGGGCCTTGGTCCGCAGGCGCGCATCGGGAAATTCAAGAATCGTCAGCTTGGCCATGCCACTTACCTCGGAAGAATTTGCGCGGAAGTTGGCGGAAGCGAGTTCCGCTGCGCGCGTAACATGCGGAAATTCTACGCGGATTTGTCCGCGTCGGGGGGAGCCGCAGCCCCGCCGCCCGGGCCGCCCGCAGCGGCCTCCGCCGGCACGGCTTGCGTGCATATTTACTTAGGCTACACTCACGTTGCCCTTGGGGAATCAGGTAATTGGCGGCCATGCTTAAAAAACTACCTGCAGTTTTTGCCGGATTGCTCGTCGCGCTCACGGCTTTTGCCGTCGGCGAATCGGAGCTGCGCAGCGATCACCCCGACACCTATACGGTGAAACGCGGCGACACCTTGTGGGACATTTCCGCCCGCTTCCTCAAGAAACCCTGGCTGTGGCCGGAGATCTGGCAGGCCAATCCCCAGGTCGAGAACCCGCACCTGATCTACCCCGGCGACGTGCTCAACCTGAGCTATCTGGGCGGCGGCGGCGGGGTCAAGCTCGGCACCAACGGCCCGCGGGTCCGCCGCGAACCGCTGGACGAGGCGATCAAACCCATTCCGCTCAAGGACCTGGAGCAATTCCTCAAGAACATGCGGGTGGTCGACGCAGACACCTTCAAGGCCCTGCCACATGTGGTGGGAACCGAGGAAAACAAGCTGCGCGCGGTCAACGGCAACCTGATCTACGTGCGCAACCTGGATGCCCGCGCCGGCGACGCTTTCGTCGTGGTGCGGCCGACCAACCTCTATTACTCCATCGAAGGCAAGCGCGGCGAGCCGCCGACCACGCACGTGCGCCCGCTGGATCCGCTCCGCGGCGAAAACAAGATGTTGTGGCGCAACAACCCGGTCAAGGACCTGTTCGGCCGCAACGCCCGCGTGCTGGGTTATGAAGTGCAGGTCATCGGCAGTGTCCAGGTCACGCGCAGCGGCAACCCGGCCTCGCTGCTGGTCACCTATTCGGACTTCGAGATCCGCGCCAGCGACCTCATCATGCCGGTCGAGGACAAGCCCTACGATTCGCAGTACCTGCCGCACGCCCCCGACGCCGTGCCGACCAGCTTCAACGTGCTGGCCGCCACCGACGCCGTGAAAGTGGTCGGCCCGCGCCAGGTCGTGGCCCTGTCGCGCGGCGCCTCCGACGGCGTGGAAAACGGCGAGGTGTACAGCATCTACCACCCCGGCGACACCGTCACCGACCACTACAAGTATCCGGAAAGCAGCGCGCGCAAGTTCTTCAATCCCAACGACTCCAAGGTCACCCTGCCGGAGGAGTTCGTAGGCCATGTGATGATCTTCCGCACCTTCGACCGGGTCAGCTACGGCCTTATCATGGACGGGCTCAAGCCGGTCACCCTGGACGACACGCTGCGCGGACCGGAATAAGCCGGACGGAAGCGGCACATCTGGCACCGCTTCGCAAACTCCACAGTTGAAAAAACGGCGCGGCAGGTCCGCGCCGTTTTTCTTTTGCTGCCTATACTGCGGCCATGAGTGCCGACCCGCGCAGCGATGCAGAAACCCACGCCTGGCTGGTATTGCTGCGCGCGCCGCTGGGCGGCGCCAGCGTACGCGGCCTGGTCGACCGCGCCGGCTCCGCCGCCGCAGCCCTGCAGCAGCTGGAAACGCTGCGCCACGAATTCCGCCTGGGCGACGAGGCCCTGGCCTGGCTGCGCCGGCCTGATCCGGCGCGCATCGCCGCCGACCGGCGCTGGTTGGAAGATCCCGCCCACAGCCTGCTGACCTGGCATGACGCCGACTACCCGGTCCTGCTGCGCGAGACCGGCGCGGCCCCGCCCGGGCTGTTCGTGGTCGGCGATGCGGCCCTGCTGTGGCTGCCCCAGGTCGCCGTGGTCGGCGCGCGCAGCGCCACCGCCGGCGGCCTGGCCAATGCGCGCAGCTTTGCCCAGCATCTGGCCGCGGCCGGCTTCGCCGTCACCAGCGGCCTGGCCGACGGCGTCGACGCCGCCGCGCATGCGGCCACCCTGGACGCCGGCGGCACCACGCTGGCCGTGATGGGCACCGGGCCGGATCTGGTGTATCCGCGCAAGCACCGCGCCCTGGCCGCGCGCATCGCCGCCGGCGGTGCCCTGGTCAGCGAGTTTCCGCCTGGCGTGGAGGCGCGCCCGGCTCATTTCCCGCGGCGCAACCGCATCATTGCCGGGCTGTCGCTGGGCGTGCTGGTGGTCGAGGCCAGCGTCCAGTCCGGCTCGCTGATTACCGCGCGCCTGGCCGGCGAGCAGGGCCGCGAGGTGTTCGCCCTGCCCGGCTCCATCCACAACCCGCTGGCACGCGGCTGCCATCAGCTGATTCGCCAGGGCGCCCGCCTGGTGGAGACCAGCGCCGAGATCGTCGAGGAACTGGCCCCGCTGGCCCGTGCCTTGGGCGAACGCCTGCGCCACCGGCTGGCCGTCGCCGAGCCCGCGGGCGCCGTGCCTTCGCCCGCCGCCGCGGCGCGCGATCCGGACTACGCCGCCGTACTGGACGCCCTGGGCCACGACCCGGTCAGCGTGGACGAGCTGGCGCTGCGCTGCGCCCAGCCCGTGGCCGCACTGTCGTCGATGTTGCTGCTGCTGGAACTGGACGGCGCGGTGCACAGCCTGGGCGGCGGACGCTACCAGCGCAGCCGCTGAGGCCGCCGTGCGCGGCACGCGCCGGCGCCGCAACCGTCGCCGCGCCACCCGTCGCCGCGGGACGGCACGGCGGGCTCTGCACACCGCCGCCCGGCGCGCGACACCCCGTCCGTCACCGCCTCGCCGATCCCCCGCCAGCTGCCGCCGATCCGGCAATCCTCACACTGCCTTGCCGCGCCGGTTGCAAACCGCGGGGCTTGCCAGCATTGTCCGCGCCGCGGCACCCGCGCCGCCCCGGCCGTGTCCGGCAGTCAGCAGCGCGGAGGTTGTACTTCTCATTGGCAAAGTGCTTGAACGTGCTGCCAAATCGCCCCATGGTCGCGGACGCCGCGGCGGCGCGCCCGGCGGGCGCGGCCGGCCGGCGGCTACTTGACAGCGGCCGGTGCGCTATGGGCACGATGAAAAATAACGGCGCGCCGGACTAGCGCCACCTGGACCACCTGTTTCCGCGGCCGCCGGCAAGCGCCGGCACCACGCAGAGGACGCGCCACCCGTAATGGCCAAGAACCTACTCATCGTCGAATCGCCGGCCAAGGCCAAGACGATCAACAAATACCTGGGCAAGGACTTCACCGTCCTCGCGTCCTACGGCCATGTGCGCGATCTCGTGCCCAAGGAAGGCGCCGTCAACCCCGACCAGCAGTTCGCCATGAACTACGCGGTCATCGACAAGAACGAGAAACACGTCGACGCCATCGCCAAGGCCGCCGCCAAGGCCGAGGCCCTGTACCTGGCGACCGACTTGGATCGCGAAGGCGAGGCGATCAGCTGGCACATCAGCGAGATCCTGCGCGAGCGCGGCCTGCTCAAGGGCAAGGACGTGCACCGCGTGGTGTTCTCGGAAATCACGCCCAAGGCGATCAAGGACGCGGTGGACCACCCGCGCGAACTGTCGCTGGACCTGGTCAACGCCCAGCAGGCGCGCCGCGCGCTGGACTACCTGGTCGGCTTCAACCTCTCGCCGGTGCTGTGGCGCAAGGTGCAGCGCGGCCTGTCCGCCGGCCGCGTGCAGTCGCCGGCCCTGCGCATGATCGTGGAGCGCGAGGAAGAGATCGAAGCGTTCAAGCCGCGCGAATACTGGAGCATGGACGCCGAGCTGGCCCATGCCGCCACGCCGTTCCGCGCCCGCCTGCTGCGCTACAACGGCAAGAAATTCGAGCAGTTCGACCTGACCGAGGCCGGTAGCGCCTACGCCGCCCGCGACGCGCTGTACGCCGCCGCCGGCGCCACCCGCATCGCCGGCGACGATACGCCCTTCGACACCGGCCAGCCGGCCTGGCGCGGCGGCCAGCTGGTCGTCGCCGATGTGCAGTCCAAGGAGCGCAAGCGCCGCCCGGCCGCACCGTTCACCACCTCGACCTTGCAGCAGGAAGCCGCGCGCAAGCTCGGCTTCACCACCAGCCGCACCATGCGCCTGGCGCAGCAGCTGTACGAAGGCATCGCCATCGGCGACGAGGGCGTGGTCGGCCTGATTACCTACATGCGTACCGACTCCACCAGCCTGTCCGACGACGCGGTGCAGGAGCTGCGCGATGTGATCCGGCGCGACTACGGCGCCAAGGCACTGCCCGACGCGCCCAACGTCTACAAGACCAAGTCCAAGAACGCCCAGGAAGCGCACGAGGCGATCCGTCCCACCGCCGCGATGCGCCGGCCGTCCAGCATCGCCAGCGCGCTGTCGGACGAGCAGCGCAAGCTGTACGAACTGATCTGGAAGCGCACCGTCGCCAGCCAGATGCAACACGCCACCCTCAACACCGTGTCGGTGGACCTGGCCTGCGGCAAGGATTCCGCCTTCCGCGCCAGCGGCACCACCGTGATCGACCCGGGCTTCCTCGCCGTCTACGAGGAAGGCAAGGACCAGAAGGCCGCCGAGGATGAGGACGAAGGCCGCAAGCTGCCGCGCCTGAGCGTCGGCGACAAGGTCCCGCTGGGCGCCATCCTGGCCGAGCAGCATTTCACCGAGCCGCCGCCGCGCTATTCCGAAGCCAGCCTGGTCAAGGCGCTGGAAGAATTCGGCATAGGCCGGCCGTCGACCTACGCCAGCATCATCCAGACCCTGCTCTCGCGCGAATACGTCAACCTCGACGCGCGCCGCTTCCGTCCCACCGACGTGGGCCGCGCGGTGAGCAAGTTCCTCAGCGGACATTTCACCCGCTACGTCGACTACGACTTCACCGCCAAGCTCGAAGACGAACTCGACGCGGTCAGCCGCGGCGAGGAAGACTGGGTGCCGCTGATGCAGCGCTTCTGGTCGCCGTTCAAAGAGCTGGTGGAGGAAAAGAACGAGACGGTGGACCGCTCCGAGGCCAGCGGCTCGCGCGTGCTCGGCGACGATCCGGTCAGCGGCAAGCCGGTCTCGGTGCGCCTGGGCCGCTTCGGGCCGTTCGCCCAGATCGGCACCAAGGAAGACGACGACAAGCCGCGCTTCGCCAGCCTGCGCGCGAACCAGAGCATCCACACCATCACCCTGGCCGAGGCGCTGGAGCTGTTCAAGCTGCCGCGCAAGCTGGGGGCACATCCGGACGGCACGGAAATCTCGGTCGGCATCGGCCGCTTCGGGCCCTTCGTCAAGCACGGCTCGGTCTACGCCTCGCTCAAGGCCGAGGACGATCCCTACACCATCGAACTGCCGCGCGCGCTGCAGCTGCTGCAGGACAAGGCCGAGGCCGCCGCCAACCGCGTCATCAAGAGCTTCCAGGACGGCGCCATCCAGGTGCTGCGCGGCCGCTACGGCCCCTACATCACCGACGGCAGCAAGAACGGCCGCATCCCCAAGGACCGCGAGCCGGAAACCCTGACCGAGGCCGAATGCGTCGCCCTGCTCGCCGCCGCGCCGGACAAGCCGGCCCGCGGCGGCCGCTTCGGCAAGGGCAAGACCAAGGCCGAGCCCAAGGCAGCGGCGAAGAAGACGGCCGAGCCCAAGCCGGCCGCGGCCAAGAAAACCGCCGTGAAGAAGACGGCCGCCAAGAAGACGGCCGCAAAGAAAACCGCGGCGAAGAAGGCACCGGCCAAGAAAGCGGCGGCGAAGAAAATCCCGGGCAAGGCCTGAGCGCCGGTCATGGGTGAGCTGCTGCTGGAACCCGCCGTCGCGGCCCTGCGCCGCGGCGGCGTCGTGGCCTATCCCACCGAGGCCGTCTACGGCCTGGGCTGCGATCCGCACGACGCCGCCGCGCTGGCGCGCCTGTTTGCGCTCAAACGGCGGCCGCTGCAGCAGGGCGTTCTGCTGATCGCGGCCGATTTCGACCAGGTGCGGCGCTACATCGCCCTGGACCAGCTGCCGGCCGCGGCGCTGGAGCGCGTGCGGGCCAGCTGGCCCGGTCCGCACACCTGGGTAGTGCCGCGCTCGGCGGAGGTGCCGGAATGGATCGCCGGCGGCCATGCCGGCATCGCCCTGCGCGTAACCGCGCATGCACCGGCAGCCGCCCTCTGCCGTGCCTTCGGCGGCGCCCTGGTCTCCACCAGCGCCAATCGCCATGGCGAACCGCCGGCAGTTTCCGCGGCGGAAATACGTACTGTGTTCGCAGACGAGCTTGATGCGCTTGTCGACGCCCCGGTCGGGGGGCTTGAGCGTCCGACCACGATCCGCGACGCTATCAGCGGAGAATTCATACGACATTGAGGCCGGGGGGCTATGTCCGCAGTCATTCAGGAAGAACGTTTTGCGGTCGCAGGCCTGCCGCTGGTCGTGGGAGACGCCCAGCGCATCATCGCCTGGCGCCGCGGCCGGCCGGTGCGCCAGGCCGAATTCCTAGGCCATGTCGCTGCGATCGCCGCGCGCCTGCCCACCGCCCCTGCGGCGGTGAACCTGTGCGAGGACCGCTACCATTTCCTGGTCGTTTTCGCCGCCGTCGCCCTGGCCGGGCAGACCAACCTGCTGCCGCCCTCGCGCGCGCGCCAGGCCGTGGACGAGGTCATGGGCGCACATCCGGGCTGCTATGCCATCAGCGACCAGCAGCTGGAATCCGAGCCGCCGCACCTGTGGCAGCTGCCGGCGCTGGATGACGCCGCGTACAGCGAGCAGATCCCCTGCCTGCCGGCGCAGCAGATCGTTGCCATCGGCTATACCTCGGGCTCTACCGGCACGCCCAAGGCCAATCCCAAGAGCTGGGCCAGCTTCAGCGCCAGCACCGCGCTCAACGCCGGCCTGCTGCAGGACTACTGCGGCGCGCCGCTGAGCCTGGTCGCGACCGTGCCGCCGCAGCATATGTACGGCATGGAAATGTCCGTCCTGCTGCCGCTGCTGGGCGCCGCCGGCGTGGACACCGGCAAGCCGCTGATGCCTGCTGACATCGCCGCGGCGCTGGCCGCCCTGCCTGCGCCGCGCGTGCTGGTCACCACGCCGGTACACCTGCGCGCGCTGGTCCAGGCCGGGCTGGAACTGCCGCCGCTGGCCAGCATCGTCTGCGCCACCGCGCCGCTGTGCCGCGAACTGGCCGCCGCCGCGCAGCAGCGCTTCGCCGCGCCGGTGATCGAAGTGTTCGGCTCCACCGAGACCTGCGTCATCGGCCACCGCCTCAGCGCCACCGAAGAGGACTGGCGCCACTATCCCGGCGTCAGCCTGCGCCCGCAGCCCGACGGCACCCAGGTCGACGCGGCCTGGTTCGGCGCGCCGGTCGCGCTGCAGGACATCGTCGAATTGCTGCCCGAACGCGGCTTCCGCCTGCGCGGCCGCAATTCGGACCTGCTGGAAATCGCGGGCAAGCGCGCTTCGCTGGCCGACCTCAACCGCCGCCTGCTCGCCATTCCCGGCGTCATCGACGGCGCCATCTTCCAGCGCGACTGCGACAGCGGCGGCGTGCAGCGCCTGGCCGCCCTGGTCGTCGCGCCCGGACTGGACGAAGCCGACCTGCTCGAAGCCCTGCGCTCGGCCATGGACCCGGCCTTCCTGCCGCGGCCTTTGCGCAAAGTGGACAAGCTGCCGCGCAACGAGACCGGCAAGCTGCCGCGGGCGGCGTTGCTGGCGGCGCTATGAAGCCCGCTCCGCCGAGCGCGTTCACGCGCTCGGCGGAGCGGGTTGGGCGAGGGAGCGGCGCATCCGTCGCGAGGAACTTCGGTTTTCGCCAGCGCACCGTGCGTTGAAGTTTGCAGAGAAAATTCAAAGGCGAGGCGCGTTGATCGTCGCCCCCTCACCCGGCCCTCTCCCCCGAGCAAGCCCGGGGGAGAGGGAGCGGCTACGTTCCGGCGTTCGGGAAAACCGTTAAAGAGCCATCAAATCCGGGGTCGCAGATACCCCGGCGGGCCCAACCCAGCCGGGAACTCCAGCCCGCGAGTCCGAATCACCAGCCCCGGATCACCAGGCTGCCGCTGCACCTCACGCCGCCACCGCCAATTCCGCTCCCGCCTCCGCTTCCGCACCGGCTTCCTCCACCGCATCCGGCGCAAACTTGCCCTGGTCGGCCAGTTCGGCGAACAGGCCGCCGCGGGCGATGAGTTCGTCGAAGCGGCCGCTTTCGACCAGGCGCCCCTGGTCCAGCACCAGGATCAGGTCGGCGTTGCGCACGGTCGACAGGCGGTGGGCAATGACGAAGGTGGTGCGGCCCTGGGCGACGTTCTTCAGCGCTTTCTGGATGCGCGCCTCGGTGCCGTTGTCCAGCGCGCTGGTGGCCTCGTCCAGGATCAGGATGGGCGCATCCTTGAGCATGGCGCGGGCGATGGCCAGGCGCTGGCGTTCGCCGCCGGACAGGGAGCGGCCGCGCTCGGCCACCAGCGTGTCATAGCCTTCCGGCTTGGCGCTGATGAAGCCATGCGCCTCGGCCGCGCGCGCGGCGGCTTCGATGCGCTCCTGGCTGGCGTCGGGATCGGCCACGCGCAGGTTGTCGCGGATCGAGCGGTAGAACAGGCCCGGCTCCTGGAACACCACGCCGATAGCGCGGCGCAGGGAATCCAGCGTGAGGTCGCGCAGATCGTGCCCGTCGATGCGGATGCGGCCGGACTGCGGATCGTACGCGCGGTAGAGCAGGCTCAGCGCCGTGGTCTTGCCCGCGCCGGTGGGGCCGACCAAAGCGACAGTGCTGCCGGCGGCGGCGCGGAAGCTCAGGTTGCGCACAGCCTGCACCACCTCGCCGTTGCCCGGCGCGTAGCTGAAGCTCACGTCGTCGAACACGACTTCGCCGCGGGCGTGTTCCAGCGGCTGCGCATCGGCCGCGTCGGCGATGGCCGGCCTGGTATCCAGCACCTCGAAGAAGTTGCGCAGCGAATGAGTCTGGAAGAACAGCCCGGAAATGAAGCCGGCGAATTGCTCCATGCGCCCGATCAACATGAGCGAGAAGCCGACGAAGCTCACGATATTGCCGACGCTGACCTCGCCCCTCGCATGCAGGCTGGCGCCCAGCGCGAAGATCGCGACGACGGTGAGCGTGGACGCGGCGCGATTGAGCACCGACAGCACGGCCCAGCCCTTGAGTACCGGATACTGCGCCTGCAGCACGCGCGCCATCATCTGGCGCAGCGCACCGATTTCCTCGCCCAGGCGGGTGAAGCTCTGCACCACGCCGACATGGCCGAACACGTCGCTGGCGCGCGTGGAAATCTCGTGGTGCAGCTCTTCCACCTCGGCCTGGGCCTTGTGCGTGCGGCGGATCGCGATGGCGTTGAACACGGCGAAGCTGGTCATCAGCACGACCATCAGCGCGGCCAGCTTCCAGTTCATGTACAGCGCGATCGGCACCATCACCAGGATGGAGAGCAAGGTCGCCAGGTGCTCGCGGAAGAAGCCCAGCCACAAGCCGAACAGATTGCTGATGCCGCCGTGCATCACGCGCGACAGGCGGCCGGTGTGGTTCTCGCCGTGGAACGACAGCGGCAGCGAGGCGCCGTGCACGAAGAATTGTTCGATCGCCGCAAGACGGCGCCGGTGCGCCAGGCGATCCGCGTGCAGCGAAACCCAGACGCTGGCGACCACGCCGCCGAAACCGGCCAGCGCCCACAGTGCGATCAGGCGCGGCGCCTCCTTGGCGCCGGGCGCGCCCAGCGCGTCGACCACCTGGCCGAACAGCATGGGTTCGAGGAAATACACGCCGGCCAGGGCAAGGTTGGCCAGGGTCAGGGTGACGGCCAGCTTGGCTTCGGGCGCAAGCAATCCGATGACGCGCAGATACAGGCGCAGAATGTTCACCGACGTAGGAAATCCCCAGGTGCGCGGGAGTGCGCGGCGCGCATTGATGCATCGCGGCGCCTTCGCCAAGCTGAATGAAATCGCCTGCGGGGGCTGTGGGGGCCGGCGGAAACAGAACGTAACTATCGGGATTGGAGATTCGGGATTCGGGATTCGCAAAAGCGGGGACGGCGGGCTTCATCAATGCCGAATCACCAATCCCGGCCCGGCAGCGCCGGGCCCCGCCTTCTCCTACAATCCACGTTTCGCTGTAACCCTCCAAGGCTCCCATGAAAATCCTCGTCATCGGTTCGGGCGGGCGCGAGCACGCGCTGGCCTGGAAACTCAAGCAGTCGCCGCGGGTGTCCGAGATCATCGTCGCGCCGGGCAATGCCGGCACGGCGCGGGAACCGGGCGTGCGCAATGCCGCGGTGGCCATGACCGATCTGGACGGACTGCTGGCCCTGGCCCAGCGCGAGCAGGTCGCCCTGACCGTGGTCGGCCCGGAGGCGCCGCTGGTGGCCGGCGTGGTCGACAAGTTCCGCGCCGCCGGCCTGCGCTGCTTTGGGCCGCGCCGCATTGCCGCGCAACTGGAAGGCTCCAAGGCCTTCGCCAAGGATTTCCTCGCCCGGCGCAGCATTCCCACCGCGCGCTACGCGGTGTTCACCGAGTTGGCGCCGGCCCTGGCCTACGTGCGCCAGCACGGCGCGCCCATCGTGATCAAGGCCGACGGCCTGGCCGCCGGCAAGGGCGTGGTGGTGGCGCTGACCCTCGCCGACGCCGAGCAGGCCCTGCACGACATGCTGGGCGCGCATTCCCTGGGCGACGCCTCGGCCCGCGTGGTGATCGAGGAATTCCTCGACGGCGAGGAAGCCAGCTACATCGTCATCAGCGACGGCCAGCACTTCCTGCCCATGGCCACCAGCCAGGACCACAAGCGCCGCGACGAGGGCGACCACGGCCCCAACACCGGCGGCATGGGTGCCTATTCGCCCGCACCGGTGGTCACGCCCGAGGTGGACCAGCGCATACGCCGCGAGGTCATCGAACCCACCCTGGCCGGCATGGCGGCCGAAGGCGCGCCCTTCATCGGCTTCCTCTACGCCGGCCTGATGATCGACAAGAGCGGCGCACCCAAGGTGATCGAATTCAACGTGCGCTTCGGCGATCCGGAAACCCAGCCCATCATGCTGCGGCTGAAGTCCGACCTGGTCGAGCTGATCGAAGCCGCGCTGGACGGCCGCCTCGACCGCGTCGAGGCCGAATGGGATGCGCGCCCGGCCCTGGGCGTGGTGATGGCCGCGCAGGGCTATCCGGGCACCGTGCGGCTCAACGATCCGATCGACGGCCTGGACACCGCCCACGACGCCGACACCAAGGTGTTCCAGGCCGGCACCCGGCTGGATGAACAGGGCCGCGCGGTCAGCGCCGGCGGCCGCGTGCTGACGGTCTGCGCACTGGGCCGCGACATCGCCGAGGCGCGCGACCGCGCCTACGCCGCGGCGCGCCAGGTGCGCTTCGAGGGCATGTTCTTCCGCCGCGATATCGGCCACCGCGCGCTCAAGCGCTGAGCGCTGGACAAAACGGCCACGACCGCAGCCTGCCCGTTCAGGCAGGCTGCGGTCTCCTCTCCCTCCGGATCACCGCCATGAAGTTCCATTTCGCTGCCGCCGCGCTGCTGTGCCTCGCCGTTCCGGCCCAGGCTGCCGTGTACAAATGCACCAACGCCGCCGGCACGGTGGAATTCAAGGACAAGCCCTGCGCGCCGGGCAGCGGCGGCGAGATCACGGTCAAGGGCATGGAGCCGGCGCGCGCGGCCGGCGACGGCGGCAGTGATGGCAAGCGCGGCGGCGGCGCGAAGAAGCTGGAAGGCCTCTGGTGCGAATACGCCGTATCGCTGGAAATCGACGGCGAAAAGGACGAAGGCACGCCGGCCGAATGGAATTTCAACGGCGACAAGGTCGAATACAAGGTCAAGGGTGCGCCAATGCCGATCAAGGCGCAGCTGCAGCAGGGCGCGGACGGCGGCTTCGCGGTCGATCACCCGATTTTCGGCGGCGCCGAGGCCGAATGGCAGATCGTGCGGGTGCGCGGCGGCGAAGCCGTGATGCAAAGCCCCGTCATCGGCTATTACCACCTGCGCAAGGGCAGCTGCCGGTAACAGCGGGCGGCCCGGGAATGCTTCCGTAGTGCAGGGCCGTGCCGGGTGCGCGTTGCGCAGGCGCCGACAGAACAGCGGCGCACGCAGCCTCCCTGATCCGCCGCCGCAGGCCGTTCGCGGCCGGCGGCGGCAATTCCGGCCTCAGCCCGCCGGCTTGGGCGCCGGCGCCTCGGCCGCACGCGCCGGCTGCGGCTGCAGGCGGGCCGGCTTGAACAGCGGATTGTCCGCCGGCCAGGGGCGGTCCGGCAGCTGCTTGGCGCCGAACTGCTTGAAGAACACACGGAACGGTTCGGCGGCCTCATTGCCGCCGTCGCGCACGGCCGCGAACATGGCCGAGCCCTGCAGCTCCGAGGCAGCGGTGAAATTGCCCTCGGCGGCGTTGATCAGGGCCACGGCTTCGCTGACCTGCGGCGTCAGGTTGCTCTTGTACAGCAGGCCGGCGTATTCGCTGGCTGTCTTGCGCTGTTCCTTGGTGGCGGCGCGGCAGGTCGCGGCCAGACGCACATAGACCTGCAGCAGCGGCCCCATGCGCGGATATTCCTTGGCCGCGGCCTCGGTCTCGCGCAGGGCGTCGGCGCAGCGGCCATCGGCGACCTGGGCCGCGGCGAGGCGGGCATAGCCGTCGGGCTGGCGCGGGTCCAGCTTGACCAGCTGGCGGTACTGCTCGGCGGCCTGGGCGTAGCGGCCCTGGCGCATGTAGCGGTTGCCCAGCAACAGGCGCGGCTCGGCCAGCTTGCCGTCCATGCCGATGGCTTTTTCGTAGTCGGACTGGGCCGCGCGCTCGTCGCCGCCGGTCTCGGCCACCACGCCGCGGGTGACCAGGACCAGGGCGTCCTTGGGCGCCAGGCGCACGGCCTCGGCGGCCTGCGTGCTGGCCGTGGCGTGGCCGCCGAGCATGGCTTCCAGGCGCGCCGACAGGCCGAGCAGGCCGACGTTGCCGGGCTCGCTCTTGAGCACCTTGGCCAGATGCTCCCGGGCGGAGGCGTACTGGCCGACCTCGATCAGGAAGCGCGCCTGGGTCAGCGGGTCGTCCGGCTTGGCCGCGGCGCCGCCGGCCTGGGCGGGGGCCTGGGAGCGGATGCCGAGGAAACCGTCGCCAAGCGGGTCCAGCGTGCGCGCTGCGGTGTTGCCGGCGCGGGCACGGGCGGAATTGGCGGCGGCGGCGTTGCCCTGGGCGGTGTAGATCTCGGCCTGCAGGGCGTAGAGCTGGTTGGCCGTCGGATCCTGCTTGAGCGCGGCTTCCACTGCGCTCAATGCCTCCGGATAGCGCTTCTGCAGCAGGGCGGCGCGGGCGCGCAGTGCGGCCAGCCGGGCGTCGTCCTTGCCCGCTTCGCCGGCCTGGTCGATCAGCTGGCGGGCGCTGTCGGTTTCGCCGGCGGCCAGGCGCGACTCGATCACGGCCAGGCGTATCGGCAGGTATTCGCGATCCAGGCGGAAAGCCTGTTCAAAGTAGTCGCGCGCCTGGGCCGGCTGATTGCGCTTGCCGGCCAGCAGGCCGCGCAGATAGATCCAGCGTGCATCTTCCGGGCTGACCAGGATGGCATTGGCCAGGGCCACATCGGCCTCGTCGGCGAAGCCGGCCTGCTGGTAGTTCGCGGCCAGGGTCGCATAGGCCTGGGACAGCGGCGGGCCGACCAGGGTGGTCTTGGCCTTGTCGAACTGCTGCCGCATTTCGACCAGCTGCGCGGCGCGGCTCTTGTCGAGCTTGCTCATGTCCGGGATGGGCACGGGGCGGATGGTGTCGGCCGCGGCGGCCAGCGCGGCCAGGGCCAGCACACAGGCAAGGGCGATGCGGGTGAATTTCATGGAACTCCGGCGCCAGACTCGGCGGTTGCTGCGGGGGAAAGGCGGGAGTTTAAGCGACGGGATTGGGGATTCGGGATTCGGGAGTGCTGAAACGCGCATCGGTGCCGGGTGCGGTTCAGGTGGGTGGGGCCGGGATTCGGGATGTCGGGATTGGTAAAGCCGCCGGCCGCTGCCCGCGGCGTCCCGGCTACGGAAACTGCTGTGTCCAATCCCGAATCACCAATCCCGGCTCCTCTGCTAGGCTCGCCACGACTTTCCAAGGTCCCCGCCATGTCGAGCAGCAACCAGTTTGCCCTGCTGAAATCCCGCCGCTTCGCGCCGTTCTTCTGGACCCAGGCCCTGGGCGCGTTCAATGACAACGTGTTCAAGAACGCCCTGGTCATCATGGCCGTGTTCCAGATCGCCGCGCACGATCCGGCCCGCGCCGCCAGCTATACCAACATGGCCGCGGCGCTGTTCATCGCACCGTTCCTGCTGTTCTCGGCCACCAGCGGCCAGCTCTCGGACAAGTACGACAAGGCGCGCCTGGCCCAGCTGGTCAAGCTGTTTGAAATCGGCATCATGGTGGTAGCCCTGTTCGGCTTCCTGGCCAAGAGCATTCCGCTGCTCATGACCCTGCTGTTCCTGATGGGCCTGCATTCGACCCTGTTCGGGCCGCTCAAGTACGGCCTGCTGCCGCAGGTGCTGGACTCGCGCGAACTGGTTGGCGGCAACGGCCTGATCGAGATGGCTACCTTCCTCGCTATCCTGCTGGGACAGGTCCTGGGCGCCGAGCTGATCAGCTTTCCCGATCACGGCACCTGGATGGTCGGCGCCGCCTGCATCACGACGGCGCTGATCGGCCTGGCCTGCGCCCTGCGCATACCGCCGGTGCCGGCGCCGGATCCGCAGCTGAAGATCAACTGGAATCCCTTCAGCGAGACCTGGAACAATCTGGGCTACATCCGCGGCAACCGCGCGGTGCTGCTGTCCTGCCTGGGCATTTCCTGGTTCTGGTTTTTCGGCTCGGTCTTCATCACCCAACTGCCGACCTACGCGCAGAACGTGATCGGCGGCAATGCCGCGGTGTATACCTTCCTGCTGACCCTCTTCTCGCTGGGCATAGGCATAGGCTCGCTGCTGTGCGAGCGCCTGTCCGGCCACAAGGTGGAGATCGGCCTGGTGCCGTTCGGTTCCATCGGCATGACCCTGTTCGGCGCCGACCTGTATTTCGCCAAGCCCGACGCCTCCGGCGCACTGGGGCTCACCGTCGCCGCGCTGCTGCAGCAGCCGTGGATCTGGCGCGTACTGATCGACCTGCTGCTGATGGCGGTGTTCTCCGGCTTCTTCATCGTGCCGCTGTTCGCGCTGATCCAGACCCGCTCCGACCCGGCGCGGCGCTCGCGCGTGATCGCGGCAAACAACATCCTCAATTCGCTGTTCATGGTGGTCGCAGCCGGGCTTTCCACCGTACTGCTCAACGTCGCCGGACTGTCGATCCCGCAGTTACTGCTCACCACGGCCCTGCTCAACGCCGTGGTCGCGATCTACATCTACTGCCTGGTACCCGAATTCCTGATGCGCTTCCTGAGCTGGATCCTGGTCAACACCTTGTACCGGATCAAACTCGAAGGGCTGGACCGTATTCCCGAGGAAGGCCCGGCCCTGCTGGTGTGCAACCACGTCAGCTACATGGATGCGCTGATCATCGGCGGCAGCGTGCGCCGGCCGGTGCGCTTCGTGATGTATTACAAGATCTTCAACATCCCGCTGCTCAGCTTCATCTTCCGCACCGCCAAGGCCATACCCATCGCCGGCTACAAGGAAGACCCGCAGTTGCTGGCCAAGGCCTTCGACGAAGTCGACCAGGAGCTGGCCGAAGGCAATGTGGTGTGCATCTTCCCCGAAGGCGGGCTGACCAAGGACGGCGAGATCGCCGAGTTCAAGTCCGGCGTGGAGAAAATCCTCGAACGCCGCCCGGTGCCGGTGGTGCCGCTGGCGTTGCGCGGACTGTGGGGCTCCATCTTCAGCCGGCGCGACAGCGCGCTGGGCCGCTCGCGCCTGCCGCGGCGCTTCTGGTCGCGCATCGGCCTGGCCGCGGCCGCGCCGGTACCGCCGGAGCAGGCCAGCGCCGACTACCTCGAAGCGCAGGTGCGCGCATTGCGGGGCGCCGATGCCTGAGGCCGCCCGCCCGCGCCGCGTGCTGCTGCTCAGCGTCTCCGCCGGCGCCGGCCACGGCCGTGCGGCAGAGGCCCTGGCCGCCGTCGCGACGGCGGCGTTCGGCGCGCAGGCGCAGCACTGGGACGTGATGGACTATGTCCCGTCCGCGTTCCGCAAACTCTATACAGATTTCTATTTGCGCCTGGTGGACAAATTCCCCGCACTGTGGGCGCAGCTCTACCGCATTACCGACGAGACGCCGCCGGATGCGGCCACGGCGCGGCTGCGCCGGGCGGTGGAGCGGCTGAATGCACGGGGCCTGCAGCAGGCCATCGCCGACTACGCGCCGGACGTGATCATCTGCACCCATTTCCTGCCGGCCGAGCTGCTGGCGCGGGCGCAGCAGCGCGGGCGCGTGTCCTGCCCCATCCATGTGCAGGTGACGGATTTCGACCTGCACGCGCTGTGGGTGGTGCAGGACCTGGCCGGCTATTTCGCCGCCAGCGAGGAAGTCGCGGCGCGCATGCGCGCGCGCGGCCTGCCGGCGCAGCGCATCCACGTCAGCGGCATTCCCATCATGCCGGCCTTTGCCCAGCCGCTGGACCGCGCCGCCTGCGCGGCCGAGGCCGGCCTGGATCCGCAGCGCCCGGTACTGCTGCTGATGGGCGGCGGCGCCGGCGTCGGCGCACTGGACGAGGCCGCCGCCGGCCTGCTCGCGCTGGAGGCGGATTTCCAGCTCGTCGCCCTGGCCGGACGCAACGAAACCATGCTGGCGCGGCTGCGCGAACTGGCCGCGCGCCATCCGGGCCGGCTGTTTCCGCAGGGCTTCACCCGCACCATAGAGCGGCTGATGGCCTGCGCCGACCTCGCCATCAGCAAGCCCGGCGGCCTGACCACCTCCGAATGCCTGGCTCTGGGCCTGCCCATGATCGTGTTCGCGCCGATACCCGGCCAGGAAGAGCGCAACTGCGACTACCTGCTGGAGAACGGCGCCGGCCTCAAGGCGGTGGACGCGACCGCACTGGAATACCGCGTACGCGCCCTGCTGGCCGACCCGGCACGGCTGGCCGCGATGCGCGCGAATGCGCGCCGGCTGGGCCGGCCCGAGGCGGCGCGCGCGGTGTTGCGCCAGGTTTTCGCCTAGCGCATCCCTCCCCGGCGCTGTGCGCCGCCGTCGCACGCTGCAAGATGCTTCCGCCGGCCACCGCCGGCGTGCGCGGCCGGGCTGCGCCGAAGCTCTGCGCCGCTGCCGCCGGCGCGCAAGGGCACACCGCCGCCGGCCGGCGTTCGCTTATTCCTCTGAACCGCGTTGTCGTCCTGGAAAGGCTTGCGCGGAACCTGACCCTTGGCCGGGGCTTCCTGCGTGTGCAGAGCAAGCCTTGACGGCAATTCCCGCGCCGCGGGGGAACGGGCGCCGCCGCCCGCACGGGCGGGAAACGTGTCACAACAAACGGACCGGAGTTTGACCAAGCTCCGCGCCGACACCGGGGAGGATCTCACGTGCTTATCCGCATCAACCGCCTGGCCGCCGCGCTGGCCCTGATCGCCTGCGGCGCGAATGCCCAGACGCTGCCCAATCCCATCCTGTTCGTGACCCAGTTTCCGGTCAGCGACGACTTCGCCACCATAGGCGCGGTCTTCGCCAACCACCGCGGCGGCAGCAACCTAGTCGGCCGCGGCGGCGATCTGTACATCCGCTATCCCGACGGCAGCCTGCGCAATCTCACCGCCGAAGCCGGCTACGGCAACGCCGGTCCGCAGCGCGCGAACTCCATTGCCGTGCGCGACCCGGCGGTTTCCTGGGACGGCACGAAAGCCATCTTCAGCATGGTGGTAGGCGCGCCGCCGCAGCAGTACCAGTGGACCGATTCGTACTGGCAGCTGTACGAAGTCACCGGCCTGGGCCAGGGCCAGACGGTGACGATCACCAAGGTGGCCAACCAGCCGGCCAATCGCAACAACATCAGCCCGGTCTATCTCAGCGACAACAGCATCGCCTTCGTCAGCGACCGCACCCGCAACGGCGCGGCGCATCTTTATCCACAACTGGACGAATACGAATCCACGCCGACCCCGACCGGCCTGTGGCGGCTGCAGCCGGCCAGCGGCCGGCTCGACCTGCTGCAGGTGTCGGTATCCGGCGCGTTCAATCCCATCGTCGACAGCTACGGCCGCCTGCTGTTCACGCGCTGGGATCATCTGCAGCGCGACCAGCAGAACGACGCCGCCGGCACGACTGCCTTCAACTGGAGCAGCGAGGCAGCCGATTCCGTCGCCACCGCCGACCGCAGCGAAGTGTTCCCGGAGCCGCGCATCGAAGTACCCGGCTCCAACGTCTACGGCTACACCATCAACCACTTCTTCCCGTGGATGGTGAACCAGGACGGCACCGAGGAAGAAACCCTGAACCATGTCGGCCGGCACGAGCTGCACAGCTATTTCGGCCGCTCCTTCAACGACCCGGCCCTGGTCGATTTCAGTCCGCCGGGTCCGCGCCAGGCCATACTGAATTTCCTGCAGATGCGCGAGGACCCGACCACGCCGGGCCGCTACTACGGCATCGACGCGCCGGAGTTCTACACCCACGCCTCGGGCCAGCTGGTGCGCATCGACGCCGCGCCCAGCGTGAACCCGGACACGATCGCGGCAACGTGGCTCAATCCGCGGGTGAACATCAATTTCAGCCCGGACTACGATCCGCAGCCGCAGCCGGCGGATTTCACCGGCCGCTTCCGCAATCCGCTGCCGCTCAGCGACGGCCAGCTCATCGCCGCGCACGCGACCGAGTGGCGCGAAGCCGGCAACGACGGAACCCGCGCCAATCCGCAGCCGCGCTACCAGTTCCGGCTCAAGCGCGTGGTCGCCGGGCCGGGCGGCTATCTGGTCGCGGCGGGCAATCTCACGCCGGGCATCAGCAAGAGCGTGAGCTACTGGGACCCGGATGTGGAAGTCAGCTACAACGGGCCGCTGTGGGAGCTTTCGCCGGTGGAAGTGCGCGCCCGCCCGGTGCCGCCGGGCACGGCCTTCCAGCTGCGCGCGCCGGAGCAGGCCGCGTTCACGGCGGAAAATGTCGATGTGAATGCATTCCGCAGCTATCTGCGTGCGAACGGCCTGGCCGTGCTGGTGGTGCGCAATGCCACCACGCGCGACCGCGCCGACCGCCAGCAGCCCTACAACCTGCGCGTACCCGGCGGCGTACAGACCACCGGTGCCGGCGGCGGCCAGCTCTACGACATCGCCCATATGCAGTTCTTCCAGGGCGACCAGATCCGCGGCATGAACCTGGACGGCGGCCGCCGCGTGCTGGCGCAGCCCCTGCACGACAAGCCCGCGCTGGCGGCGAATGCGCCGAATCCCTCCGGGCCGGCCGGCAGCACGGCGATTGCCGCGGATGGATCGGTCGCGCTGTTCGTGCCGGCCCAGCGCGCGCTGGCCTGGCAGTCCACCGCGCCCAACGGCACGCCGGTGGTGCGCGAGCGCTACTGGATCGGCTTCCAGCCCGGCGAGATCCGCAGCTGCGACGGCTGCCACGGCGTCAACCAGCAGAACCAGGCCACGCCGTCCGCGCCGGCAGCAACGAACACGCCGCAGGCACTGCGCCAGTTGCTGGCGCGCTGGCGCGACAGGCAGGTCGATCTGATCTTCAGCAATGGCGTGGAAGAGCGCCGCTGAAGCAGGTACGGAAAGGCGGATCCGCCCGGCGGGCTTCCTGCGCTGCTGTTTGGCTTCGGCGGTTCCGCGCGACAGCGGATCCGCCGCGCCTCAGACCAATCCGCCCAGCACCAGCAGGCTGCTGACGGCGAGCCAGACGATGAGCACGCGCACCAGCAGATGGCGCGCGTCGGTCAGTTCGATCAGCGGGTCGTTGACGTCTTCGGCATAACCGTCGCCGGCGATCACGTCGGCATCGACGCTGGCGCGGGCGATGGCGGAGAGAAAGCCCAGGTCCAGGCTGAAATAGCCCTTGCCCATGCGGTCATGCCAGGTCTTCCAGGTGTGGAAAACCGCGTCGAAATCGGAAGCGACGGCCAGGGCCAGGGCCATCAGATGCGCCGGCGCCCAGTCCAGCACCAGGGCGAAACGGCGTGCGAGCGAACGGCCGGATTCGTGCTGCACCTCGGCCAGGCCGGGCGACCAGGCCAGGAGCTGGGTGAGCCGGTACAGCAGCGCGCCGCAGGGCCCCAGCAACAGAAACCAGAACAGCACGCCGAACCAGCGCCGCAGCGCCGACTGGAAGGTGGCATCGACCACGGCCGGCGCCTCGAACGGCAGCGGCGCCTCGTCGCCGTCCGGACGCAGCAACTGGGCGGCGGCGACGCGGCGCTCGCTGTCGGGCGCCTTGATTACGCCGTCGACATCCTCGGACAGGTCGCGCGGCCCCCAGCTGTACCACAGCACGCTGACCGCAAAGGCGAAGGACAGCAGGCCGAACAGCCAGCCGTCCAGGGCGTACTGGATCAGTGCACAAAGCAAGACCGGTACAAGTACCCCGACCGCCGAGCGCGTGCCGCCGCCGAGCCGGTCCAGCACGCCCAGCCACACCCGCAGGCGGCTGAAATCGCGCACCCGCGACAGATCCGGCAGGCCCTGGGCCAGGGCGAACACGACGAGGACGGCAAGCAGATGGATGGCCATGGCTCAGGCGCTGGGGAGGTTGGCCCGATTGTAGCGGGCGCGGGCTTGCGCGCCAGCAGCGGCGGACCGGCTCAGCGGCGCGGCTTGAGCCAGGGTTCGTCGTGCATGAGGCTGGCCAGCTCCAGGCCGCCGGTCTCGCGCAGCCAGTGCTCGATCAGGCGGTAGGACACCGACAGCGGCGGCGGCAGCACCAGGCTGCGCTCGGCCAGGCCGCGCACGATGTCGTCGACCTCGAACCAGCGCGCATCGGCCAGTTCCGTACCAACCTGGATGGACGGATCGCTGGCGCGGGCGGAAAAGCCCAGCATCAGCGAAGCCGGGAAGGGCCAGGGCTGGGAGGAGTGGTAGTCGCTCTCGTCCACGCGCACGCCAGCTTCCTCAAACACCTCGCGGCGCACGGCGTCTTCCAGCGATTCGCCGGGCTCCACGAAACCGGCCAGGGTGGACCAGCGCCCTTCCGGCCAGCCGGGCTGGCGACCGAGCAGGCAGGCGTCGCGCCAGCCGACGATGACGATGATGGCGGGGTCGGTGCGGGGGAAATGCTCCAGCGCGCAGTCGGCGTTGGTGCACAGCGCCTTGTGCCCGGCGGAAACCAGCCGGGTCGCGCCGCCGCAGGCGCCGCAATAGCGCACCCGGCTCTGCCAGAACAGCAGCGCGCGGGCATAGGCGAACAGGCCGGCGTCGAAGGCCGGCAGGCTCAGGCCCGCCGCGCGCAGGTCCATCCACTTTCCTTCCAGCGCGGCGGCGATGGCATCGGCCTCGGCCGCCGCAGCGGCGACCACGAAGTAGTTGGCGATGTCGGTGGCGCCGAGGAAGGTAGCTTCGGCCCCGGGCCAGTACAGCTGGCGCGCGGCTTCGCCGAAATAGCCCAGGCCGCGGCGGTCCGCCGTGACCAGGCCGCGGCCGTCCGGGTGCAGCACGATGTAGCGCGTGGCGGCGTCGCCGCGGCGCGCCGCCAGCCATTCCGCGTCGTCGCGGCGCTCGGCCGCGCGCTCCAGCGCCAGGGCCGCGAAGACATTGGCGCGGCTGCGCAGGCTGGCGCTCACGGCGGGCTCAGACGGTGAAGGACGAGCCGCAGCCGCAGGTCGTCTTCGCATTCGGGTTGCGGATGACGAACTGGGCGCCGGTCAGGGATTCGGTGTAGTCGATCTCCGCACCGGCCAGGTATTGCAGGGACAGCGGATCGACCACCAGGGTGACGCCGCCGTTGTCGATGGCCAGGTCGTCCTCAGCGCATTCCTCGTCGAAGCTGAACCCGTACTGGAAGCCGGAACAGCCGCCGCCACTGATCGCCACGCGCAGCTTGAGCTGCGGATTGCCTTCCTCGGCAATGAGTTCGCGCACCTTGTGCGCGGCGGCGTCGCTGAAGATCAGCGGCTGGTCCAGCGCGTTCTGGTAATTCGGAGTGTCGCTCATGGGACGTTCGCCGGATGGCACGGGTACGGTTAGATCGGGGCGGGCGCGGCGGCTATCAAGCCGGCTCGGCTGCCGCGGCGTCGGGCGCCGGCAGGCGCTTGGGCGCCTCGGCCTGGTGCACCATCTTGCCGTTGATCTGGGCGCCGGCCAGCATCTCCAGCACCTTGTAGTAGATATTGCCCTCGATGCGCGCGGCCTCGGCCAGCTCCAGCCGTTCGGCAGCGTGCACATCGCCCTTGACCTGGCCGTTCAGGGCCACCTGCGGGGCGTGGATCTCGCCGATGACGCTGCCTTCCTCGCTCAGGGTGAGGCGGGCGTTGTCGCTCTCGGCGCGCAGGGTGCCTTCGACCCGGCCCTGCACGATGATGATGCCGTTGAAGCTCACGTCGCCGCGGATCACCGTGCCCGGCGCGATGATGGTGGTGGCGCCCTGCACCGGCTTGCCGCCGCCGTTGGACTTCTTGCTGCTACTGAACATTGCTGCTGCTCTCCTCGGCTGCCTGGGCTTCGCTCCAGGCAAATCCCTGTTCGACCCGGCCGCCGCCCCCCGCCGCCTCGGCAACCACCTTGATGCGATTTGGCGCGAAACCGTCGGGCAGCATCACGGTACCCGACACACGTTGAAAGTATTTGAAGGCGAACGGCAGGCCGGCGCTGTCGCCGCTGCCGGCCAGCTCCGACCAGGGCAGGCTCTTGAGCTGGCCATTGGACACGCCCTCGATGGAAAGCTGGAGACGGCCTTCGCTGGACTGGGAGCGCTTCATGTTCTGGGTCAGGGTGACGACCACGTTCCAGGCGGCGGAATCCTTGACCGGACTGACGTGGACCGAATGCACGGCCAGGCCCTCGCGCCGCGCGCCGCCGCCGACCAGGCGGCTGTAGAAGGCCAGGTCGGTGCGCAGGCCGGCGATTTCTTCCTCGCGCTCGCGCAGGGTCTGCTGCAGGTCGGAGCTGGCAACGCGGTCGACCTGGTCGGCCCGTTCGAGTATGGCCACGCGCTGCTTGAGGCCTTCGTTTTCCTGCTGCGCGCGGGCGAATTCGGCCGGATCCGGCCCGCTGTGCGGCGCCTTGGCATAGATCCACACGCCCGCCGCAACCAGCGCCAGGCTCGCCAGCCACAGCGCCGCCAGCAGCAGCAGGCGGCGCCGCGCGGCGCGCGGGTCGTGTTGCTGCACGACGAATTGCGGAAACGCATTACGCGCCATAAGGAAAAGACCGGAGAGCCTTCCGCGGGCGGAAAGCGGACTCATCATGGGAAAAACAGGGTGCCGGGCCTTATAGCCCCCCACCCCGGCGCGGTCAAGCCGAGGCCGCCGGCGCCAGCCGCTATACTGCGCGCCCCGCAGCCGCCGCCGCTACCTGCCCATGCTCTGGCTCAAGGCCTTCCACGTCGTCGCCGTCGTCACCTGGTTCGCCGGGATGTTCTATCTGCCGCGCCTGTTCGTCTATCACGTGGAGGCCACCGAGCCCGTGGTGCGCGAGCGCTTCAAGATCATGGAACGGCGCCTGCTGGTGATGACCAACATCGGCGCCGTGCTCACCGCCGTGTTCGGCTTCGCCACACTGGGCTGGTGGCTGTATCACGCGCCGGGCTACATGGCCGCGAACCACTGGCTGCATGCCAAGCTGACCCTGGTGTTCCTGCTGTACGGCTACCACGGCATGCTGTCGCGGCTCACCCGCGAGCTGGCGCAGGACCGCTGCACGCGCAGCTCGCGCTGGCTGCGCCTCTTCAACGAAGTGCCGGCGCTGCTGCTGATCGGCATTGTGGTGCTGGTGATCGTCAAGCCATTCTGAGCCGGCACGCCGGAGCGCCACCGCGCGGCCAAGGCCGCGCGGCCTGCATGGTATATTCCGGCGCACTTCCAATGAGCCACGGGTCTCGCGAATGCAGAAGCAGGACGACTCCCAGCAGAGCGCGGAACTGCGGCAAGCTTTCCTGCGCCACCTGCCCAAGCGGCTGGATACGCTGACCCGCCGCGGTCTGCGCCAGGCGCGGGACGGCTGGGACATCAACAGCCTGAGCCTGATCTTCCGCGAAGTGCAGACCCTGGCCGGCGCCTGCGGCCGCTACGGCCTGCTGGACCTGGCCGAGAAGCTGTTCGCGATCGAGTCCGCGCTGGCCGGCCCGCTGGAGCAGGTCAGCATTCCCGATGTACAGATTTCCGCACAGGTGGCCGAGCTGTTCGACGAAGTCCGCGAGATCGCCAGCACGCGCGAAGCCTCCGCGCCCGGCAGCGCCGCCCGCCCGCTGGTGACGGCGGCCGACCTGGACCGCAGCGAGAACGGCTATCCGCTGCAGCTGGTGCCGCCGCCCGACTACTGGAGCCGCTTCCCCGCGCCGCCGCCGGCCCCGGTCGCGGCCGCAATTCCTGCTGCCGCGCCCGCTGCCGCGGAAGTGGAAAAAGCCGCAACGCCGGTGCCTGCGGCGGCCGCGGGCCCGGCGCCAACCCCGGCGCCCGCCGCGCCGATCATGGCGGAGGCGGCGGCCGTGCCGCGTCCCGCGCGCGGCGCGCGCAAGGTCTACCACCTGACCGACGGCAGTTCGCTGGCCTGCGAGATCGACCAGAAGCTGGAACTGTCCGGCTACGAGCTTTCCCTGCTCGATCACGCCGACGAACTGATCGAGATGACGGGCACCTTCCCGCCGCACCTGATCGTGGTCGACGCCGCCTTCCAGGGCGAGCTGGACCGGCTGGGCGAGGCGCTCAAGGCCGCCCGCGGCCGCGCCAGCCACCGCGTCGCCATGCTGGCGCTGTCCGAACAGAGCGACCTGGACGTGCGCCTGCGCGCCATGCGCGCCGGCGCCGACGCTTTCATCCCGCTGCCGGCGCAGACCGCCGACGTGATGACGCGCATCGCCGAGCTGACCGAATCGGACCAGACCGATCCCTACCGCATCCTCATCGTCGAGGACGACCGTTCCCAGGCCATGTTCGCCGAGTCCATCCTGCGCAAGACCGGGATGCAGACCATGATGGTCACGGACCCGCTCGCCGCCCTCAACGACATCGACGAATTCAATCCGGACCTGATCCTGATGGATCTGTACATGCCCGGCTGCTCGGGCATGGAGCTGACCGCGATCATCCGCGAGCGCGAGGCCTTCGTTTCCACGCCCATCGTGTTCCTGTCCGGCGAAAGCGATACCGACAAGCATTTCGAGGCGCTCAACGCCGGCGGCGACGATTTCCTGTCCAAGCCGATACGGCCCAAGCACCTGATCTCGGCGGTGACCAACCGCCTGCGCCGCGCCCGCCATATCCGCCGCCGCGCGCAGAACCAGAATCCGCGCGATCCGATCACCGGCATGTACGAGCGCGCCCATGTGCTGGACCGCATCAACGCCAAGCTCGCCGCCGACGAGACAGTCGCCCAGCGCGGCGGTCTGCTCTATGTCGACCTGGATGACGCGACCAACCTGCGCGAGCAGGTTGGCCTGATCGGCTTCGACAAGCTGCTGGGACAGATCGGCGCCTTCCTCGCTTCGCACCTGGATGTGAGCGAGCTGGTCACGCGCTTCGGCGACACCAGTTTCGTCGTGCTCAGCCCCGAACGCGGCGCCGCCGACCTGGCCGAAGGCAGCCGCGAACTGCTGCGGCACGTCGCCGCCGGGCGCTTCGATGTGGATGGGCAAAGCTATGCGGTGCGGCTGCGCATCGGCATCTGTCCGTTCGCGGCCAACCTCGGCGACGCCGGCGCCATGCTCACCGCGGCCGAGCGTTCCCTGGCCGACTCGGGCAAGGCCGACGCCGGCGACGCGGTCGGCCTGTTCGCGGCCAAGCCCAGCGGCGATTCGGCCCTGGTCGAGAACATCCGCAGCGCGCTGCGCAGCGACGGCTTCCACCTGGTATTCCAGCCCATCGCCGCCCTGAGCAGCGAGGACGAGGGCGAGGCCGAGGAACAGTTCCAGGCTCTGCTGCGCCTGCACGGCGACGACGGCAAGGTGCTCACCGCCAGCCATATCGTGCCGCTGGCCGAGCAGGCCGGGCTGATCGACGACCTGGACCGCTGGGTGCTGGGCCGCTGCCTGATGGTACTGTCCGAGCGCGACCGCCAGGGCCGGCCGGTGCGCCTGTTCGCCAGCCAGTCCGCCAGCGCGGCGCGGGATCCGGGCCGCGCGGCCTGGCTGCGCCAGCAGCTGGAGACGCGCCGCCTCGCCGGCAACCGTCTGGTGCTGGAGATGCGCCTGCCGCAGGACGCCGCCGACCGCGACCGCCTGGCCGGCTTCGCCACGGCCATGCATCAGTTCGGCGTGGGCCTGTGCATCGCCGGCGTGGTGCCGGGCGACGGCGCCGAGGCCGCCATCGAGCACCTGATGGTCGACTTCATCAAGATCGCGCCGGACTGCATCGCCGATCGCGGCCCGCGCATGCGCGACGAGCTGCGCCGCCTGGTGCACTACGCCCACGAACACGGCCGCAAGGTGATCGCGCCGCGCATCGAGGACGCGCAGAGCGCCGCCACCCTGTGGACCGTGGGCGTGGACTTCATCCAGGGCAATTTCGTGCAGCACGAAGCGCAGAATCTCGATTACGATTTTCGGGCAGCCGGCTAGCGCGGCTGTGGACTGGACTACCCGGCCGGATCCGCCCGGAAACGGCCGCTGACGAGAGACGAGAATGGCGGACTGGAAACGACTGGCCGGTGCGATGCGCTGGAGTGGCCTTGCGGTCGTGGTCAGCGCCAGCCTGGTCGGGCTGATCCTGCTGCCGCCGCCGCACAACTACTGGATGGCACCGCTGCTGCTGGTTGGCGGCCTGCTGCTGTTCCTCGGCGGCGGAAGCGGAAATACCGAAGCCCCCGCGGAAACCCGGCCCCCGGCGCGGCTGCCGGCGATGGATACGCCCGGCATCAGCGCGGCCGGCAACAATGCGCCGGCACTGCAGGCCGAGGTCGACGAGCTGCGCCAGGTGCAGCAGGACCTGATGAAGGCCAAGCACGACGCCGAAGCGGCGATGATGGCCAAGAGCGAATTCCTCGCCACCATGAGCCACGAGATCCGCACCCCGCTCAACGGCGTGATCCCGCTGCTGGACCTGGTGCTGTCGACCAAGCTCGCGCCGGACCAGCGCGACTACCTGCTCACTGCCTACCGCTCCGCACGCGAGCTGCTGCGCATCGTCGACGACATCCTCGACTATTCCAAGATCGAGGCGAACAAGCTCGAACTCGAAGCCGTGGGCATGAACCTGCGCGAGCTGCTGGACGCGGTCAAGCGGCTGATGGAGAAAAGTGCAGAAAGCAAAGGCCTCGCCTTTTCCATCGCGATAGACCCCTCCGTGCGCCTGGCCGTGCGCGGCGACCCGGTGCGCCTGCGCCAGGTGCTGACCAACCTGGTCAGCAACGCGATCAAGTTCACCGAGCGCGGCAGCATCGCCGTGCGCGTGTCGCGCCGCGGCGAGACGCGCACGCATAACGAGATCCTGTTCCAGGTCACCGATTCCGGCGTGGGCATTCCGGCCGATGCGGCGGAAAAACTGTTCCAGCCCTTTTCCCAGGCCGATGCCTCGACCACGCGCATCCACGGCGGCACCGGCCTGGGCCTGGTGATCTGCAAGCGCATCATCGACCTGATGGGCGGCAAGATCGGCGTCAAATCGGAACTGGGCAAGGGCTCCACCTTTTGGTTCAGCGTGCCCTTCCTCAAGGCCGTCGGCGACGGCCCCGGCGCGCGCACCGACCTGGGCGGCGCGCGCGCGCTGGTCGTGGTCGACGACACCGCCACGCAGCGCCGCCTCAGCGGCCAGCTGTCCGCCTGGGGCATGCAGCTGACCCTGACCAATGTCGCGGCGGAAGCGCTGGCCAAGCTGCGCAGCGCGACGCAGATGGGCGACAGCTGGGCCATAGACGTGCTCGTGGTGGACCTGGCCAGCATGCGCGGCAATCCCGCCGCCCTGCTGCGCAATGTGCTGCGCGAGCCGACCCTGGAACGTGTGCGCCTGCTGTTCCTGGCCGGCAAGGAAGAGCCGCCGGCGGAGATCCGCCAGGAAAGCCGCGCCCAGGTCGTACCGCACCACTACAGCGAGGCGGAGCTGCGCGCCGCGCTGAATACCCTGCTGGATGTGCAGCAGGGCCCCGGCCACGCGCGCGAGGAACCGGCGGAAATGCTGGCCGGGAATCTGGACCCGGGCGTGCATATCACCCCGGCCGCGACCAGCAGCGCGCCGCTGCGCGGCCATGTGCTGCTGGTCGAGGACAACCCGGTCAACCGCCAGGTCGCCCAGCGCATACTCACCCTGCTCGGACTGAGCCTGGAACTGGCCGAAAACGGCAAGGAAGCGCTGGAAAAGCTCGACAACGACAGCTTCGACCTGGTGTTGATGGACTGCCAGATGCCGGTCATGGACGGCTATACCGCCACCCGCATCCGGCGCAGCCGCGAAGCGGAGAACCGCCTGCCGCGCATCCCCATCATCGCGATGACCGCCAACGCCATGGCCGGCGACCGCGAGAAATGCCTGGGCGCCGGCATGGATGAATACCTGTCCAAACCGATGAACCGCGGCCTGCTGGAAACCACGCTGCGCAAATGGCTGCCCAGGCAGGCGCAGAGCCGCGGCACCGTAGCCACTGAAACCGCGGCTGCGGCCAGGCCGCCGGCCGCCGCACCGCCCGTCAGCGCGCCTGCGGCCGCCGTTGCCGCGGTCGCGCTGGGCGAAGGCATAGCGCCGGCCAGTCCCGCGGCCGCGCGCGACGGCGCCGCGCTGGATCAGGAAATCGTGCGCGATCTGCTCGATGTGATGGGCGAGGAATTCACCGAACTGGTCGGCGTCTACCTGGAAGACACGCCCAAGAACCTGGCTCTGCTGGAAAGCGCGGCCGCGCGCCAGGACATCAACGGCCTGATCGCGCCTTCGCACTCGCTGAAATCGACCAGCGCCAACCTGGGCGCGATGACGCTGGCGGAAATCGCCAAGCGCATAGAACACGAATCCCGCGCCGGCAGCCTGACCGATCCGGCGGCACTGGTGCGCGAGCTGAGCCAGGAATATGGCCGCGTCGCGGCGGAACTGCGCAACCTGCTGGCACGCAGCGGCGCCTGAGGCGCGCAGCGGCGGGGAATCTTGCGCACGCAAAAAAGCGGCGCGGGTTTCAGGAGCCCGCGCCGCCGGCGATCAGCTGCCGATCTTCTTCTGCAGGTAGCTCGCCTCGCCCAGCTGCTGGATCAGGTTGAGCTGGGTTTCGAGCCAGTCGATATGCTCTTCCTCGGATTCGAGGATGTGTTCGAACAGCTCGCGGCTGATGTAATCGCCGCTCTGCTCGGACTGGGCGATAGCCGCGCGCAGATCGGGCACGGCGGCGTATTCAAGCTTGAGATCGCATTCCAGGCATTCGCGCGGCGTCTCGCCAATCAGGATCTTGCCCAGGTTCTGCAGGTTGGGCAGGCCTTCGAGGAACAGGATGCGCTCGATCAGCTTGTCCGCATGCTTCATCTCGTCGATGGATTCCTTGTACTCGTGCTCGGCGAGTTCCTTGAATCCCCAGTTCTTGAACATGCGCGCATGCAGGAAATACTGGTTGATCGCGGTGAGTTCGTTGTAGAGCGCCTTGTTGAGGTGCTCGATGACTTTGGGATCGCCTTTCATGGCCTGTCCTCCGGCTGGAAACGGCGGCGACTATAGCGCCGGGCGCCGCGCCGCGAA
The DNA here is from genome assembly GCF_024437735.1 of Tahibacter harae. Classification (GTDB taxonomy): domain Bacteria; phylum Pseudomonadota; class Gammaproteobacteria; order Xanthomonadales; family Rhodanobacteraceae; genus Tahibacter; species Tahibacter harae. The sequence goes on from NZ_JANFQO010000004.1 coordinate 102,754, forward strand.
GAAATGCGAATTGGATGCAGTAGCCGTGCGAGGCGCGCAGGCGCCGCCGCCGGGAACGCGGCGCGGCAACTCAGCGCGGCCGGAGGAAGCCGGGAAAGATGGAGAAGTGCAGCGGGATCAGGCGGCCGCGAGTACGGGCAGCGCGAACATCCGGGCATTGCTGGGGATGGATTCCTGCAGCACCTGCTCGGCGAAGCCGGCACAGGCGCCGCAGCTGCCGGCGCAGCCCGTGCGCATGGTCAGCTCGCTCAAGGTGGAGACGCCGTCAGCGGCCGCCTTGCGGATTGCGGTATCGGTCACGCCGTTGCAGATGCAGACATACATGATTTGCAGTCCTCCAATGGCCGGCATTGGACTGCAAATGCGAATGAGTGTCAACAAGTTTCCAATCAGCCCGCTTCTGCCAGCACATTCAGGGGCGGCCGCGCGTCGGCCGGCGCGGCCAACGAGCCCAGTCGCACGCGGCAGGCCGTTTCCACCACGGGGGCGAACTGGCGCAGGGCGCGCTCGTAGACCTGGCGCTTGAACATGACCACATTCTGCGCCGGGTACCAGAAATCCACCCAGCGCCAGAGGTCGAACTCGGGCTTTTCGTTCGCGTCCAGGCGCAGATGGCGTTCTTCGCCGAGGAAGCGCAGCAGGAACCAGACCTGCTTCTGCCCTATGCAGACCGGCCGCTCGTTGCGCCGCAGATAGCGCCGCGGCAGGCGGTAGCGCAGCCAGCCCGGCGTGGCGCCCAGCACTTCGACATGTTCGGGGAACAGGCCGGTTTCTTCCTGCAGCTCGCGGTACATGGCCTCCAGCGGCGTTTCATCGCTGCGCATGCCACCCTGCGGGAACTGCCAGCCGTCGCGATTGATGCGGCGGGCCCAGAACAGCCGGCCGTCGTCCCGCAATAGGACGATGCCGACATTGGGCCTGTAGCCATCGGGATCGATCACCGGCCGACTCCAGAAATACGTGCTGGCCAGGATTCAACCACAGGCCAAGCGCGGCCGACAAGGCGGGACGGCATTCATGTGCTTGACAGCAGGCCCGCCACCGCTACAATCCCCGCCCTTCTGTTTGGGCAAGTTCGCCCATGTGGCTAGGTAGCTCAGCCGGTCAGAGCGCGGCACTCATAATGCTGAGGTCGGCGGTTCGATCCCGCCTCTAGCCACCACCTTTATTCTCCGGCCCGCGCCTTCGGCGCGGCCCAAGCGGCGGCGCCGATGGATCTGTTCAAGGTTTTCCAGATCGAGGCCGCGCACCGCCTGCCCGCGGTTCCGCCGGGCCACAAGTGCTCCCGTCTGCACGGGCACTCGTTCCGCATCGAAGTGCATGTGTCCGGCCCGGTCGACCCGCAGTTCGGCTGGGTCATGGATTTCGCCGACATCAAGCAGGCCTTCGCCCCGGTGTTCGAGGCGCTGGACCATCATTATCTGAACGAAGTGCCAGGGTTGGAGAATCCGACCAGCGAAAACCTGGCCGCCTGGATCTGGACCCGGCTCAAGCCCGGTCTGCCGCTGCTCAGCCGCATCGTCGTGCACGAGACCTGTACGTCGGGCTGCAGCTACAGCGGCGGCTGAGGCGGCCGGAAGCCCGCGTCTCCCGCGTTCGTCCGCCGGCGCCGCCGATGCCGCGATCCGGAACTTGGTCGCCTGCCAGCCGGCACGGAAATCGCTAAGATCCGCGCAGCCTCCATACGGTGTAGTCCGAATGCCTGTCCTGCGCGCGCTGGTGCTTTCCCTGCTGACGACTGTCGCCGCCGCCGCGACCGTAGGCGGGCATGAATTCGCCGAGCGCATCGACGTACCCGGCGTGGGCAACAATCTGCGCCTGTCCGGCGCGGCGGTGCTGGACCGCAATTTCGTGCCGTTCTACGCCGCCGCCCTGTACCTGCCCTCGGCCGTGCGCAGCGAGGAACAGCTGCTGTCGGGCCTGAGCCCTTACCGCGTCGTCGTGGTCTGGCAGATTCCCGCATTGGATGACGCCCATGTCGACGAATACTGGCGCAAGGCCTTTGCCGAAGCCGCCGGTTCGCCCGGCAAGCTGGAGCGGGTCAAGGCCGGCGTCGACCGTTTTCTTGCCGTATTCGGCGAGGCCAGTCACGGCCAGGTCATCCTGTTCGACTACATACCCGATGCCGGCATGCGCATCTTCGTCGACAACAAGCCGGCCGGGCAGTTGGCCGGCATGGAATTCAATTCGGTGCTGCTGTCGATCTGGCTGGGCGAGAAGGCACCGCGCGACTTCCGCCGCGCACTTTCCGCCGGGATCCAGGCGAATTGACGCGCCGCGGCAAGGTTTGGCCGGCAATTTTAGTTCATTGAAAATCAGATACTTAATCTGATTTCATTGCCTCACCATCGAATTTCTCCAAAATTCCTGTTGCATCGCAACAAAACCTCCCTTAGAGTGCGCCCCGTCATCCCCACACCGCCTGACGAGGGCAAGCCCATGATCGAGCAGTACAACAACCAGGTGCTGGCTTTCAGCAAGAGCTTTGCCGAAGCCGCGTTCAAGGTGCAGGGTCTGGCCCTGCAGAATTTCGAAAAGATCGCCGACCTGCAGCTCAAGACCATCGAGAACCGCGCCAATGCGACCGCGGCTTTCGTGACCGAAGCGCTGGAAGTGCGTGATTTCGACGGCCTCAAGGCCATCTGGCCGAAGGGCGTGACCCTGGCCAAGGAATCCGCCGAGAAGGCCTATGCCACCACGCAGGAAGTCTTCGGTATCAGCGTCAAGACCAGCGAAGCGCTGGGCGAGCTGGCCAAGACCAACTTCGCTGCGACCAACGAAACCATCAAGAGCAACGTGGATTCGTTCAAGAAGGCGGCCACCGCCGCCGTCAAGTAAGACGAGCATCAAGCCGCGCTACGGCGACCCTCCCCCTCCCCGTAGCCGTAGCGCCGCTTTGGACCGGATGACGCAAGTCGTCCGGTCTTTTTCTTTGGGCGCCGTTCAGCCCAGCGCCGCGACCACGAACAGGCCGACCACGCACAGCAGCCCCAAGAACCAGGTCAGGCTGCGCAGCGGCGCACGGTCGGCCAGATAGAAGCCGGCGTAGACCAGGCGCAGGCCGATGAACAGCAGCGCGAGCAGGTCGATACGGCCCTGCGGCGCATGCAGCATCTGCGCAGTGAGCACCGCGGCGGCGAACGGCGGGAAGGCCTCGATCGAATTCAGGTGCGCCCAGTGCGCGCGGGCGCGGTAGCCGGTGAGCTGGGCCTGGAATTCCCGCGGCTTGCGGTTGAGGCGATGGATGCCGGCCTCATGCCCGTACTTGGCGACCGCGGTCAGCACCAGCGGCAGCAGCGCCGCGACCAATACACACCACAACGCAATCGTCATGCGCCTGCTCCTCATGAATGCCTGAACGACAGGCACCGACGCTACGCGGATCGGCCGCCAGCGTCACGTGCGGCAGCCGCCACGACAGCGCTTTTTCCGACAGGCCGGCGAGGCAGCGCCACCGCCGCAACTGCGCCGGCACCATTCCCCTCGATGCCGGCTCCGGCGCCGCCCTGCCCGCGGACTGCCGCCCCGCCAGCAGGATCAGGGCTGCTTGGGCCCCAGCAGACGGCGCAGCTTTCCACCCAGGCCGGTATCCGGCTCGGGCTCGGGATCGCGTTCCGGCTCCCGCGACGGCGGCAGCGGCGTGCGCGCCCGTGGCGGCCTGGGTACTTCGGGCTGGCCCGGCACGGCCTTGGCGTCGAGCAGGCGCTCGGCAGCCTGGCCCAATTCACTGCGCTCGGCCACCGCCGGCAATCCGGCCTCGGCCCCCATCAGCCGCGAGGCTGCCTGCAACAGGTCGGGAGCGAGCCCGGTCGCCGGATGGGCGGCCAGCGCGCCGCTGCGGTCGGCATAGGTGGGAATCTGCCGCGGCAAGCCCTCCTTGAAGGCCGCCTGCAGCGCGGGTGGTACGCCGGCCAGACGCACCGAACCCCGTTGCGCGGCCACGCGCGCGGCGAACGCCGCCAGGGTCTTCAATCCGGCGCTGGAGACATAGATCAGGCCGGCCGCATCGACCACGAAATGCCGCGCACCGCCGGCCTCCAGCTCCTGCAGGCCCAGCTCCAGATCGACCGCGCCGTCGGCGTCCAGACGCCCGCCGACCGCCACGATATGCACCTGTCCCTGCTGCCCGCAGGCCAGTTCCAGCGCCACGGCTTCAGCCCTCGCGGAACACCCAGCGCGCCGCGCCGATCTGGATGACGTCCTGATCGCGCAGCAGGCGTTCGCGGATCTTCTCCGCATTGACCCGGGTTCCGTGCGGCGAGCCCAGGTCGACCACGGTATAGCCGGCCATGCTGACGGTGAGCTGGGCGTGCCTGGCGTCCACGCCCGGGCCGCCCACACGCACCTCATTGTTGCCGTCGGCGCCGATGCTGACGGAATTGAGTCCCAGCACCACGCTGTTCTTGCCGGCTTCGGGGTTTTGCGGCACCAGGCGCGCGGCGCGCACCACCACGGTGGCGCCGGAGGCCGCCGCCGGCGTGGCGCTGTTGCGCGCGGGCAGCGGGATATCCAGCACCGGCATTATCTGCGTCTCGCTGGGCGGCCGCGACGGCTTGGCGGCCGGCACGGCCGCCGGCGGAGGAACCGGCGGCGCCGGCGGCACGGGAGGCAGCGGCGGCAGGGCCGACAGCGGCGGCAGTACCTGGGTCTGGTCGCTGGCCAGGTCGGCTTCCAACGTACGCAGGCCGGACGGCACGGTGGCCGCACTGGCGGCGGGCGGGATCGGCGGCAGCGGTGCGGCCACGGTCGCGGCGGAAGCAGCGGCTGGCGGCGCGGCAGGCGCTGCCGCCGCGGGTGCGGCCGGTGGCGCCGGCGGTGCGGCAGCAACCGGCGCAGCGACGGCGGCGGCCGGCGCCTGCAACTCTTCCTCGGAATGGAACGCTTCGAGGAAGCGCGCCTTCAGCTCCCGCGCGCGCTCGAGCGCCTCGGAGCGCGCCGCCAGCTCGCTTTCCAGCTTGGCAATGCGCTGCTCGAATTCGCCCTTGTCGAATTCGCCGAGCTGGTGGCGCAACTCGATCTCCTGGCGGTCCAGCGTGATCGCCTCGTGGTCGCCGGTATAGCGCTCCAGCAGGCTGCTCAGCTCGGCGTAGCGGCTGCGCGCCTGCTGCTTGAGCGGCTGCGCCTTCTGCTCCAGTTCGCGGCTGCGCGTCTCGTAGTCGCCGCGCACGCGCAGGTAGACCGGTTCGGCCACGGCGCCGCGCTTTTCCTCCAGCTGCTGCAGGCGCTCGCCCAGCACGTCCTGCTCGGCCTTCAGGGCTTTCAGCGCGTCGACCGCGGTGACGTCGATGGCCTCCAGCGCCGCGATGCGTTCGTTGCTCATAGGTTCTCCTTGGCGCGCTCAGAGCGCGATCAGCTCGATTTCGATAGTACCGAAACGCAGCCGGTCGCCGGGTTTCACCCCGACCGCCGCGCCGGTAGCCAGGCGCTGGCCGTTGAGAAAGGTGCCGTTGGCCGTGCCGACTTCCTCGCGCAGGAACAGCAGCGCCCCCTGGCGCAGCAGCTTGGCGTGGCGCCGGCTCAGGCTGCGCGCCGTGTCCAGCGGGCCCAGATTGATTTCCGGCGTTATGCCGGTGACCGGATCGATGCGCCCGACCAGGAATTCGCTGCGGCCGGGCTCCAGCACGAAGCGCTCGCCCGTGGCGGCATGCAGCAGGGCCAGACCGGCAGATTCGCGCGCGGCAGGCGCCGGCGCAGCAACCGGCGGCGCTGCCGCGGGCGGGGACGGTGCGGGCGGCGTTGGTGCAACTGCGGGTGGTGCCGATGGCGGCGCTGGCACTGGCGCACCCGCGAAAGCCGGTGCCTGGGCCGCTGCAGACGGCCTTGCAACCGCCGCGGAATCCGCGGGCGCAGGGACTACTACAGGCGCGACTGGCACAGCAGCCGGCGCCGGTGCCGAACCGGCCGCAGCGCGCTCCACGGCAGCCTGCCCCGCAGCCCCTGGCGCAACCGCCGCCTGCCCCGCCGGATCCCGCAACTGCTGCAGCGCCTTCTGCAATTCATTCACGCGCAGCTCGGTGCGGCGCTGACGCAGCACCAGCTTGCGCATGATGCGGATGGCAATTTCCACATTTTGCCGCAGCAGTTCGGCGAACGCGCCGCGCTCTATGCGCAGCAGGCGGGTATCGGCCTGGGCCAGGGCGGAGGCGAAGCGCGGCTGGTCTTCAAGTATGGCCATCTCGCCGAGGAAATCGCCGGGCTCCAGCAGGGCCAGCGGTTCGCTGCCGCGGGCAGCGCGCAGAATGGCGATGCGGCCGGACTCGATGATGTACATCTCGGCCCCGGCATCGCCTTCGCGGAACAGGTACTGCCCTGCCGCGACATCCACATAGAGGTCATTAGCCTTGGCCATGCTGCCTTCCGTGCCCTGCCGCGAGGTCGCCGCGATTATGCCGAGCGCCGGATTGCCGCGCCAACGCCGCAGTGCGCTTTCGCGCCAGGCTGCGCAACCCGTCACGCCGGCACTGCGCAATGCTTCGCGATTGAAGCGGGCGCGCGCGGCCCATACTTCCTCATCGACGCCACGGCAAACGCCCATCGCCATGTCGCTGCCGCGCAATCTGCTCCCGCTGCTGCTCGCCTTCGCCCCTGCGCTGCAGGCCGCCCAGACCGTCGTATTGCCCGCCTGGGCCTGCAACGCGAGCAACGACCGCATTTTCCGCAGCGGCCTGCAGTTCAACGAATGGGTGCCGTCCACGCCCAGCCTGGGCAGCGGCGGCGCCGCGCCGGGACGGCAGGTGCGCAACTACGCCATCGCCGGGCTGGGCAGCGGCACGCAGACGGTCCATCTCTACATTCCGCCTGGCTACAACCCGGCGTACCCGGCGCCGCTGGTGGTGGCCCTGCACGGCACCGCCGGCAGCATGGCCGACGGCTACGCCCAGGATGTGCGCAACACCTGGCAGACCGTCGCCAGCACGCGCGGCTTTATCGTCGCCGCGCCGGTGGCCAACGGCGCGTCCGGCTCGTGGACCAATCCCTGGGCCGCGCCGCCGAACGACTACACCTTCCTCGCCGCGCTCATGGCCGACCTGCGCGCCGCCTACAACATCGACGACAGCCGCATTCTGCTGTGGGGCTTTTCCGCCGGCGGCCACATCGCCCATGACCTGCTGGTCAACGGCGCGGTGCCGGCGCTGGACGAAAACCACCTGGCCAGCTACGCCGTCAGCGCCGGCCGCCTGTTCGCCGCGGCCTGCCTGGGCGACAGCGAGGCCACCTGCCAGAACCGCCTGAACACTCAGGCGCGCAAGCTGCCGCTGGACATACACCTGGGCAACAGCGATCCGATGGGCTTCCCGCCCTACAGCGCCGATCTCGATCCCGGCCGCTTCCAGGCCGCCGGCTGGACGCTCGACGGCGACCTGAACTACCGCGTTTTCGTCGGTGGACACACCTACACCGCCAGCCATCTGACCGAGATCTGGAACTTCTCCTGCCGCTTCGCCCTGAGTCCCTGAAAAGGGTCCGGCGCGGGGCGGAAACAGCGGCCATTTTGGTTGCGACGCTTCAAAACTGGCTGTTATAATTCCGCTGCTTAGTGACTGGTGCGCGTACCGCACGGTGCGTGGGGCCGGTCAACCGCCAGGGCAGTTCCCAGTGAGAAATTCCATCGCCGCCGGCCGGCGTATGGCCACTCGGATCGTGTTCGCCCAGGCGGGAGTTTCCCTTCTGATGGCATTGCTGTTTCTGGCGCAGGGATGGCGTCCGGCGACAGGCGCCCTTGCGGGCGGCGTGCTGGTGGCGCTGGGGACGGCCCTGCTGGCCGCGCGCATGTTCCGCGGCAACGCAATCAGCGGTGCCGCAGCGTTCTGGGGGCTGCTGCTGGGCACGTTGTTGAAATGGGCTTTGCTGGTCGGCGGGCTTTTCGGCCTGCTCGCAGTTTGGAGGTTGCCGCCCCTGGCGGTGATCACGGGTTTCACGGCAGCCCTGCTGATGCATCTGGCGGGACTGCGGTTCAAGGAATAGTGGAGTTTCTTGTGGCCACCGAGGCAGCGACAGGCGGTTTGAACGAATACATCACCCATCACCTGACCCACCACGTTATCAGTGTGGGCAGCGGGTTCAACCTCGACTCCTGGCTGGTGTCGCTGTTGCTGGGTCTGGTGTTCGTGATCTGGTTTGGTCTGAAAGCGCGCAAGGCAACGGCCGGCGTGCCGAGCAAGGGCCAGGCCTTCGTCGAGATCATCGTCGAGTTCGTCGACGGCCAGGTGAAAGACACTTTCCACGGCGACCGCCGCTCGGTCACTCCGCTGGCGCTGACCATCTTCATGTGGATCGTCTTCATGAACGCGATGGACCTGCTGCCGCTGGACCTGCCCGGCTGGCTCGTCCATACCACGGCCGGCGCCGAAACCGCGCATCACACCTATTGGCGCCTGGTGCCGACCGCCGACCTCAACACCACGCTCGGCATCTCCGTCTCGGTCTTCTTCATCCTCCTGGGGCATGCAATCTCCGCGAAGGGCGGCTTCGGCTTCGGCAAAGAGCTGCTGACCGCGCCGTTCCATGCCCATGGTCCGGCTGCCATCGCGCTTGCACCGGTCAACCTCTTCATGAACATCGTCGAGTGGCTGGTCAAGCCGGTTTCGCTGGCGATGCGACTGTTCGGCAACATGTATGGCGGCGAACTCGTGTTCATGTTGATCGCCGGCATGCTCGCCAGCAGCGTCACGCTGGTGCCGGGCATCATCGCGAACGCCGCCTGGGCGATCTTCCACATCCTGATCGTCCTGCTGCAGGCCTTCATCTTCATGATCCTCACGGTCGTCTACATCGCCGGCGCCCGCGAAGGCCATTGATCGGTTTTGACGCTGCACCCTTTTCGTTCCTGACTATCCGTTTCTGACTTTTCTTCGAGGAGATTCACCATGGAATTCATCGCCAACGTTCAGGGCCTGACCGCCATCGCCATCGGCATCATCATCGGCCTCGGCGCCCTGGGCGCCTGCTTGGGCATCGCGATCATGGGTTCCAAGTTCCTGGAATCGGCCGCCCGCCAGCCGGAACTGGTGCCGATGCTGCAGGGCCGCATGTTCCTGCTGGCCGGCCTGATCGACGCGGCGTTCATTATCGGTCTGGCCGTGGCCCTGTTCTTCGGCATCGCCAACCCGCTGCTCAGCGCGCTGCCGAAGTAATAGCGCGAATCGCCTGCAGATCGCGCGCCTTCACCGGCGCGCGCCCTGCGTTCGCCACGCCGTCCGGCGTGTCCGTAGCGATTGCCTGAGGAGTCATACGATGAATATCAACTTGACCTTCTTCGGCCAGATGATCTCCTTCGGGATCCTCGTCTGGTTCACGATGAAGTTCATCTGGCCGCCGCTGAATGCAGCGATCGAATCGCGCCAGAAGACCATTGCCGACGGCCTTGCCGCCGCCGAGCGCGCCCGCCAGGAACTCAAGGACGCCGATTCGCGCGTCGCCGACGAGATCCGCAAGGCCCGCGAGGAAGCGACCCAGATCGTCGAGCGCGCCAACCAGCAGTACAACCAGATCGTCGACAAGGCCAAGGCCGATGCGGTCGCCGAAGGCGCGCGCCAGAAGGCCATCGCCCAGGCGGAGATCGACTCGCTCTCGCACCAGGCCCGCGAAGTCCTGCGCCAGCAGGTCGCTGCGCTGGCCGTTTCCGGCGCGGAGAAGATCCTCAAGCGCGAGATCGACCAGGCCCGCCACCGCGACCTGCTCGACGCCCTGGCCAAAGAGATCTGATCCATGAGCAGCGCCGAAAGCCTTGCCCGTCCGTATGCCCGCGCCGCGTTCGACCTGGCGCGCGAGTCCAACGCGCTGGCCGAGTGGTCGTCCAAGCTGCAGTTCGCCGCCTCCGTCGCCCGCGACGCGCAGGTGCAGACCCTGATCGGCAATCCCGCCTTCGGCGGCGAGAAGCTGGTCGGCCTGTTCCTGCCCCAGGGCGAGAAGGCCGATTCGGCCTTCGCCAACTTCATCGCCACCCTCGCCGCCAACCGCCGTCTGCCGATCCTCGCCGACGTCGCCGACGGCTTCGCCGCGCTCAAGCGCGCCGACGAGGGTGTGCTGAAGGTGACCGTGCGCGCCGCCGTGGCGCTGGAAGCCGCCCAGGCCGACGCGCTCAAGGCGTCGCTGGCCAGGCGCTTCGGCCGCCAGATCGAGCTGACCAGCGTGATCGACGAATCGGTCATCGGCGGCGCGATCATCGACGCCGGCGAAACCGTCATCGACGGCTCGGTGCGCGGCCGCCTGGAACGTCTGGCGCAAACGCTGACTCACTAAAAAATTGTCGTCATGTCGGCGGATCCGTGCGATCCGCCTCAAGCGAGAAAACCCATGCAAACCACGCTCAACCCGTCCGAAGTCAGCGAGCTTATTAAAAGCCGCATCCAGCAGTTCCAGGCCACGGCCGAAGCGCGCAACGAAGGCACCATCACCTCGGTGTCCGACGGCATCGTGCGCATCCACGGTCTCGCCGACGTGATGTCGGGCGAAATGATCGAGCTGCCGGGCAACTCCTTCGCCCTGGCGCTGAACCTCGAGCGCGACTCGGTCGGCGCGGTGGTGCTGGGCGAGTACCTGCACCTGCGCGAAGGCGACACCGTCAAGACCACCGGCCGCATCCTCGAAGTGCCGACCGGTCCGGAACTGCTCGGCCGCGTCGTCGACGCGCTGGGCAATCCCATCGACGGCAAGGGTCCGCTCAACGCCAAGATCCTCTCGCCGATCGAAAAGGTCGCCCCGGGCGTGATCTGGCGCAAGTCGGTCGACGAGCCGGTGCAGACCGGCTACAAGTCCGTCGACTCGATGATCCCGATTGGCCGCGGCCAGCGCGAGCTGATCATCGGCGACCGCCAGACCGGCAAGACCGCCCTGGCGATCGACGCGATCATCAACCAGAAGGGCACCGGCATTAAGTGCATCTACGTCGCGATCGGCCAGAAGCAAAGCTCGATCGCCAACGTCGTGCGCAAGCTGGAAGAAAACGGCGCGCTGGACCACACCATCGTCGTCGCCGCCTCGGCCTCCGAATCCGCCGCGCTGCAGTACATCGCGCCGTACTCGGGCTGCGCCATGGGCGAATACTTCCGCGACCGCGGCCAGGACGCCCTGATTATCTATGACGACCTCTCCAAGCAGGCCGTCGCCTACCGCCAGATCTCGCTGCTGCTGCGCCGTCCGCCGGGCCGCGAAGCCTATCCGGGCGACGTGTTCTATCTGCACTCGCGCCTGCTGGAACGCGCTTCCCGCGTCTCCGAGGACTATGTGGAACAGTTCACCAAGGGCGAGGTGAAGGGCAAGACCGGCTCGCTGACCGCGCTGCCGATCATCGAGACCCAGGCCGGCGACGTGTCCGCGTTCGTGCCGACCAACGTCATCTCGATCACCGACGGCCAGATCTTCCTGGAAACCGACCTGTTCAACGCCGGCATCCGTCCGGCCGTGAACGCCGGTATCTCGGTGTCCCGCGTCGGCGGCGCCGCCCAGACCAAGATCGTGAAGAAGCTGTCCGGCGGCGTGAAGCTGGCCCTGGCGCAGTACCGCGAGCTGGCTGCGTTCGCGCAGTTCGCCTCGGACCTCGACGCCGCCACCCGCGCCCAGCTGGAACGCGGCCAGCGCGTGACCGAGCTGATGAAGCAGAACCAGTACGCGCCGCTGTCCATCGCGGAACTGGCCCTGTCCGTCTACGCCGCCGAAAAGGGCTTCCTGGACGACCTGCCGGTCAACAAGATCCTCGCGTTCGAGAAGGGCCTGCATGCGTTCTTCCACCAGAATCACGGCGAGCTGATGAACAAGATCGTCGCTTCGGGTGACTGGAACAACGATATCGAGTCCACCTTCAAGGCCGGCATCGCCGAGTTCAAGAAGACGGGCAGCTGGTGATTTCCCGCGGGACGCGCCGCCCGGCGCGTCCCGCGACACCTGCACCACCCCGTACTACTGAACCAGCATAGCGAGCGAAACAATGGCAGGCGGCAGAGAAATCAAAACCAAGATCAAGAGCGTGCAGAACACCCGCAAGGTGACGCGCGCGCTCGAAATGGTCTCGGCCTCGAAGATCCGCAAGGCGCAGGACCTGATGAAGGCCTCGCGCCCGTACGCGCGCCTGATGCGGCAGGTGATCGGCCACATCGCCAAGGCGAACACCGAATACCAGCACCCGTTCATGGTGGCGCGCCCGGAAATCAAGCGTGTCGGCTACATCGTCGTGTCCACCGACCGCGGTCTCTGCGGCGGCCTGAACTCGAACCTGTTCCGGCGCATGATCCCCGAGATCCGCGAACTCAGCGACCGCGGCGTGGAGATCGACGTCGTCGCCATCGGCTCCAAGGCGAACGCATTCTTCAAGCGTTTCAAGGTCAACTTGGTCGGCAGCGCCACGCACCTGGGCGAGAAGCCCCAGCTCAACGCGCTGATCGGCGTGATCAAGGTCATGCTCGACGCCTATACGGAAGGCCGTATCGACCAGCTCAAGCTGGTCTACAACGACTTCGTCAACACCATGACGCAGAAGCCGACCGTGGACACCCTGCTGCCGCTGCCGCCGTCCAACGGCCTGAGCACGACGCACGAATGGGACTACATCTACGAACCGGGTCCGGAAGTGGTGCTCGACCACGTGCTCACGCGCTACATCGAGTCCCTGGTCTACCAGGCCACGCTGGAAAACCTCGCCAGCGAGCATGCCGCGCGCATGGTCGCGATGAAGGCCGCCAGCGACAACGCATCCAAGGCAATCGAAACCCTGTCGCTGATCTACAACAAGGCGCGCCAGGCGGCGATCACCCAGGAAATCTCGGAAATCGTCGGCGGCGCTGCGGCGGTGTAAGCGAGGAAAAGAGCGGCGGCAAACGGGAAAACAGCGAGCGCGAGCAAGTCCGCAGTCCCTGGTTTTCCGCCTGGCGCCACTCTCCACTGAAAATTCAAGCGGTGCGGCTGCAGTGGCCTCGCCGTAAAACAGTTCAAAGCATCGGAGTTTCCCTATGAGCCAGGGCAAAGTTGTTCAGATCATCGGCGCCGTGGTCGACGTCGAATTCCCGCGCGACCAGGTACCGAAGGTGTACGACGCACTCAAGGTCGACGGCACCGAAATCACGCTGGAAGTGCAGCAGCAGCTCGGCGACGGCATCGTGCGTTCGATCGCCCTGGGCTCGACCGACGGCCTCAAGCGCAACCTGATCGCGCGCAACACCGGCGAAGGCATCAAGGTGCCGGTCGGCGTGAAGACGCTGGGCCGCATCATGGACGTGCTGGGCAACCCCATCGACGAAGCCGGCCCGATCGGCGAGCAGGACCGCTGGGTCATCCACCGCGAAGCCCCGAGCTACGCCGAGCAGGCGTCCAGCAACGAGCTGCTGGAAACCGGCATCAAGGTCATCGACCTGGTCTGCCCGTTCGCCAAGGGCGGCAAGGTCGGCCTGTTCGGCGGCGCCGGCGTGGGCAAGACCGTGAACATGATGGAACTCATCAACAACATCGCCAAGGAACACTCGGGTCTGTCCGTGTTCGCCGGCGTCGGTGAGCGTACCCGCGAGGGCAACGACTTCTATCATGAAATGAAAGACTCCAACGTGCTCGACAAGGTCGCGATGGTGTACGGCCAGATGAACGAGCCGCCGGGCAACCGTCTGCGCGTGGCGCTGACCGGCCTGACCATGGCCGAGTACTTCCGCGACGAGAAGGACGCCTCGGGCAAGGGCCGCGACGTGCTGCTGTTCGTCGACAACATCTACCGCTACACCCTGGCCGGTACCGAAGTGTCGGCGCTGCTGGGCCGCATGCCGTCGGCCGTGGGCTACCAGCCGACGCTGGCGCAGGAAATGGGCGTGCTGCAGGAACGCATCACCTCGACCAAGACCGGTTCGATCACCTCGATCCAGGCCGTGTACGTGCCCGCGGACGACCTGACCGACCCGTCGCCGGCGACCACCTTCGCCCACCTCGACGCCACCGTCGTGCTGAGCCGCAACATCGCCTCGCTGGGTATCTACCCGGCCGTGGACCCGCTGGATTCCACCAGCCGCCAGCTCGACCCGAACGTGATCGGCAGCGATCACTACGAAGTCGCGCGCAAGGTGCAGGGCACGCTGCAGCGCTACAAGGAACTCAAGGACATCATCGCCATTCTCGGCATGGATGAACTGAGCGAAGAGGACAAGCAGGTCGTGGCGCGCGCGCGCAAGTGCGAGCGCTTCTTCTCGCAGCCCTTCCACGTGGCGGAAGTCTTCACCGGCTCGCCGGGCAAGTACGTCTCGCTGAAGGAAACCATCCGCGGCTTCAAGATGATCGTGGACGGCGAATGCGATCACCTGCCGGAACAGGCGTTCTACATGGTCGGCGGCATCGACGAGGCCATCGAGAAGGCCAAGAAGATGGCCGAGAAGGCGTAAGAGCCGGTATTGGTGATTTGGGATTCGGGATTCGCGACGGCGGGAGAGCCGGCGGATCCCGGATTGAAGCCGGGATTGGAGATCTGGAGTTTCGGGACACGCAAAGCTGCCTAGCCGCACGTTGACGAACCCCGGAACCCCAATACCCAATCCCGCGAACGAGCAAAGCGAGAGAAGCACCAATGTCCACCATCCGTTGCGACATCGTCAGTGCCGAGGAAGAGATCTTCCACGGTTCCGCGCAGATGATCGTGGCCACCGGCGAAATGGGCGAACTCGGCATCGCGCCGCGCCATGCGCCGCTGATCACGCGGCTGAAGCCGGGCCAGGTCCGCGTGATCCTGGAAAACGGCGAAGAGCAGTTCTTCTACGTTTCCGGCGGCATCCTCGAAGTGCAGCCCCAGGTCGTCACCGTGCTGGCCGACACGGCCATCCGCGCCAAGGACCTGGACGAAGCCGCGGCCAACAAGGCCAAGGAAGCCGCCGAACGCGCCCTGGCCAACCGCACCGACGCGCTGGAAATCGCCCAGGCCCAGGCCGAACTGGCCCAGGCCCTGGCCCAGCTGCAGGCGCTGGAGCGGCTGCGCAAGGCGCTCAAGCACTAAGACGGATCAGGCGCGGGAACGCGAGAAAAGAGCTGCTGCGGCATGCAAGGCCACTCCGGTCCCGGCAGCAACACGCGCCGGCAACTGCCCGGCCCGTTTTCCGCCACGCCTGACCCGACACCGTTTCATGCGTCACTCCAACGCCGGCTCATGCCGGCGTTTTTTTTGCCTTGGCACAACGAAATCCAAGCCTGCCCCACACCGCCCGGTCAGGCCTGGCAATCCAATGCCACTTGGGGGACAGGAAGCGCGGCCGCGTCTCAGCGAGTACAAACTCCCCCCGCCAAGGCAGGCCCATGTACCGATTCCTGATCCCGCTGCTGCTCGCCGCTGCTGCAGCTCCCGTATCCGCCGCCACCATCCAGGGACAGGTCCTGGACGAAGCCACGCAGCAGCCGCTGGCCGGCGCGACGGTCACGCTCTATACACAGCCGGTCAGCCTGGGTTGGGAAACCTTCCTGGGCAGCACGCAGACCGACAAGAACGGCCGTTACGTCATCGAGCGGGGTTTCACCGGCAACGTCGTCGCCATCGCCAGCAGCCAGACACACGCTGCGCGTACACAGGCTGGTATACCGTGCAACGGCATTTCCCGCTGCCTTTACGTGAGCCCGGGATTTGCAGTCGGTGCAGGCACACTCAGCACGGCGGATTTCAGCCTGCCGCACGGCGTGCGGCTGCAGATTCGCGCGCGCGATGCCGATGCACAGTTGCCCGCGCGGAACGCGCAACTGTTCCTGTCCTGGGCCGGCGCGCCGGGCGCAGCCCATCATCTGAGCCTGACCATACGGGCCAATGAGACCACCGGCGAGTTCCCGCTGGGGATCCTGCATCCAGGCAACTATCAGCTGCGCGCGCGCGGCGCGCAGTCGGATACGCCGCAGCTGCCGCTGCTTGACTACTACTGGCCGGACCTGCATTGCGACAACCTGCAAGTGGCCTGCGACGCGCTGGCGTCTACTGCGCTGGCCCTGACGCCGGGCCAGCAGAGCCTGCAGCTGGACCTGCGCCGCGGCAGCTTCCTGCGCACACGAATGATCAGCAACGGCAACGGCAGTAACGTCCGGCACTTCACCCAGGGACATACGGCCGACCGTTTTCTCAGCCGGAATACCGTCGACGAACTGGGCCGTAAATATCTCGGCCCCCTGCTGCCAGGCACGGTCCGCGTCTTGCTGAGGCCGCTTTCCGGGATTGACTACACGGCGGTGATCTACCCCGGACTGCCGTGCACGACGGCTTCCTGCGACATCGCTGCCGGCGCCCCGGTCGAGGTGGGGCGAACGCCCGGGGTCTACGATCTCGACACGATCCGTGTCGATCCGCTACGCAGCATTCGCGGTCGCGTCGTCGCCGCCGGCAGCAATGCACCCATCGCCGGCATGCGCGTATCGGCCGGCATCATGCGGTACCCGATTCCGCCCGAGACCGGCTTTTTTCCAACAAGCACTGTGCTCACCGACAGCAACGGCTACTACAACATAGAAGCCATGGAAACCTACGACTTCGTGCTACGCACCGAACAGGACGGTCAGCCGTGGATCGACCTGGCCTGGCAGGATAGGCCCTGCGACAGCAGCAATCTGTTCTGCAGCCTATATACGGCAACCTACCCGACGCTGTACGTGCCACCTGGCGAGCACCTCAGCGGCATCGACTTCGCCTTGCAGCCCGGCGCGCGCCTGCGCGGCCGCGTCGTCTTCGAAGGCAGCGGCACGCCCGCAGCCGGCTACGCCGTGGTCCCGATACCGGCCTCCAATGGCAAGGTCGGCAAGCCCGTCTTTGCCGACGAAAACGGCGCGTTCACGATCGACGGCCTGGACTCTGCCGGTTACTACCTGTTCGCCGCGCAGCCCCCCCGCAGCGATGGTTTCCTGCATCCGAGCCAGCACTGCCAGATCGGCAACACGGGCGGCGAGACCAACTGTAACCTCAACGCCGGCACCCTGCTGACACCGCCCGCGGGCGGCCTTATCGACGACGTGACGATTGTGATTCCGGTTGAGGATCTGATTTTCCGCGACAGATTCAGCGGCAACTCAGGCTGAATCCGCACCAGCCGGAACGGCAACAGAACCGCCGCGCGCCGCATTGAGCGCGCGGCGGTTCAGCAGCAGGCCTGTCTGGTGAGCTTCGTCGAAAGCCAGCAGAATTGCGATCTGAGCGCCGGCACGCTGTTGGCGCCTCCGGCGGACGGCGTGATCGACGATCTCGCCATCACCGTGCCGCAACCGAACCCGATTTTCCTGGACGGATCCGACTCCATCGAATTTGGGCAGGCAGCCCTGATCCACGCCATCCGGCGCGCGGCGAAATCCCGTGCCGGAAAACTCCCGTTTCGCCGCCGCTCAGCGCGCGGCAGCGCGATACGCCTTGAGCACCGTATCGCAATCCCCGTACAGCACGCTGCGTCCCTGCTCCATCCACAGCACGCTGTCGCAGAGATCCGCGATCTTGTCTTCGTCGTGGCTGACCAGCACCACCGTGGTGCCGGCGTGGATGCGTTCGTTGATCGCCAGCGAGGATTTCTGCTGGAACGCCGCATCGCCGACCGCGAGCAGTTCGTCCAGCAGCAGCACATCGGGCTGTACCTGTATCGCCACGGCGAAGCCCAGGCGCAGGATCATGCCGTTGGAATAGCTGGTCACCGGCTGCTCGAAGAAGTCGCCCAGTTCGGCGTAGTCGCAGATCGCGGCGAGCTGGGCGTCGATCTCGCGCCGGCGCAGGCCCAGGCGCAGGCCGCAGAGCACGGCGTTGTCGCGGCCGGAAAGATGCGGCACGAAGCCCAGCGACAGCGACAGCAGCTGGCAGGACACATCGGCCCGCCGCAGGCGGCCGCGGTCGGGCTGCAGGATGCCGGCCAGCACGCGCAGCAAGGTGCTCTTGCCCGCGCCGTTGCGCCCGACCACGCCCAGGCGCTGGCCCCGCGCCAGTTCCAGGCTCACGTCCTCAAGCGCCCAGTACGGCGCGCTGCGCAGGCGGCGCTGGGCGTGGAAGGCGACGCCGACCTGCTGCAGGCTGATCACACTGTCCATCTCAGACCGCCAGCTTGGGATAGCGCGGCGCCAGCCGCTGTACCGCGGCCAGACCCACGCCGGCCAGCAGCACGGCGAGCAGGCTGATGCGCCCCAGCATGGCCCAGTCCGGCCACTGCCCCTGCAGCAGCACGCCGCGCAGGGCCTCCAGCAGCAGCAGCACGGGGTTCCACGCCAGCCAGTCGCTGTACGGCGCCGGCACGCGCTGCAGCGAGAACACCACGCCGGACAGGAACATCAGCACCGTCAGCAGCTGTTCGATCACGAAGCGCAGGTCCGGCAGCAGCGGCATCAGCGCCGCCAGCAGCAGGCCACAGCCGCCGGCGCAGGCGAGCAGGCAGGCCAGCAGCAGCGGCAGGCTCAGCCAGGCCGCGCTGGGCGGATAGCCGGCCAGCCACAGCACCGCCAGCAGCAGCACAAAGACGAAGGCGAATTTCAGCGCATCGGACAATAGATGCACAAATGGAAAAACCAGCACCGGCATGCGTACCTGGTGGATCAGCGCCAGGTTCATCCAGATCGCGAGTCCCGCGTGGACGATGCTCGACTTGAACCACTGCCACACCACCAGGCCGACCAGCAGGAAAGGCAGGTAGTCCGGCCCGCCGGTACCCAGGATGCGGTCGAACACCAGCCAGAACGCGGCCATCATCAGCGCCGGCTCCACCAGCCACCAGGCCAGGCCCAGGTAGCTGCGCGAACGCTCGGCGCGCAGCTCGGCGTAGGTGCTGAACCAGACCAGCTCGAAGAAGTGCAGGCGCATGCGCGCTCGGATAGCCAGGGCGGCGCGAGCATAGCGCAGCGCGCCGGCCTGAACTATTCCGCCTGCCGGAAGGCCGCAGTATCCTGCGCGGGGGCGGCGCCAGGGACAGCGAACTGACAGTGATCTTCTTCACCATCGTATCGCGCAACTACCTGGCCTATGCCCTCACCCTGATGCAGTCGCTGGCGGCGCAGCACCCGCACAGCCGGCGCTATCTGGCGCTGGCCGACGGCGGCGCCGACGATCCCGCGCTGGCCGATCCGCTGTTCGAGCTGATTCCGATTCAGGCGCTGGACCTGCCGGATTTCGACGCCTTCGTCTTCCGCTACGACATCCTCGAACTGAATACCGCGATCAAGCCCTACGTGTTCCGCTGGCTGCGCCGGCGCCACGCGCAGGAAAGCCTGGTCTACCTCGATCCGGATACCTACGTGCTGGCGCCGCTGGACGCCGTGCAGCAGGCGCTGGAGCGCGGTGCGCTGGCGGTGCTGACGCCGCATCTGAATGCGCCGGTCAGCGACGACCGCCATCCGGGCGAGCTGGCCATCCTCTCCAGCGGCACCTACAACCTGGGCTTCATCGCGCTCGGCCCGCATGCGCAGACCGACGACCTGATCGGCTGGTGGGCGGACAAGCTCGAATTCGGCTGCGTCGCCGATCCCGCCGCCGGGCTGTTCACTGACCAGAAATGGATGGACCTGGTGCCCGGCCTGTTCCCCGACGTGCACATCCTGCGCGACGACGGCTACAACCTGGCCTACTGGAACCTAGCCCAGCGCCGCGTCACGCACGAGCAGGGCGTCTGGATGGCCAATGCCCGGCCGCTGGTCTTCGTGCATTTCAGCGGCGTGGACCTGGATCAGCCGCAGTTGTTCTCGCGTCACCAGGACCGCTACCGCGCCGGCAGTCTCGGCGCGCTGCGACCGCTGTACGAGGAATACCTGGGCCGCCTCGCCGCCAATGGCCATGTCCGCCACCGCGGCCGGCCCTATGCCTTTGCCAGCTTTCCCGACGGCGAAATCATCAGCCGTCCCATGCGCGCGGTGTACCGGCGCTATTTCGACAAGGGCCGCGCCCAGGCGGAGCTGCAGCCGCTGCAGATGCGGCGCGAGCGCTACGACGAACCCTGCGAGGAACTGCCCCAGCGCGCCGATGCGCCGGTCACGCGGCTGATGTACGCCGCCTGGCGCCTGCGCGGCGATCTGCACGCGGCCTTCGACCTGGGCGAGCGCGAAGGACGCGAAGGCTTCATCCGCTGGTACCTGCGCTCGGCCGCGCGCGAATTCGGCATCGCCGCGCGCCATATAGAACCCGTGCGCGCCGCCTTCAGCCAGGCCGGCGCCGGCGGCGGCCCGGCCTTCGACGTCCACGGCGACCGCCGCCGCGCCGCCGGCGCGTTTCCGCACGCCAGCGCGCTGCTGCTGCAGCTGATCGACTGGAGCTGCCGCCACCGCTGGGCCCTGGCCGCGTACAGCCGCCTGCCGGCGAGCTGGCGCCATCGCCTGCGCCGCCGGCTGGAACGCCAGGCCTTCGTGCCCACAGCACCGCAGCCCGCCGCCGCGCCGGCACCGCCGGCGCCGCCCAGCGCGCACGACGGCCTCAATCTGATCGGCTACGCCCGCGGCGAATTCGGCGTGGCCGAGATCCTGCGCAACTACGCCGCGGTGCTGCAGCACGCCGGCATTCCGTTCACGGTACGCAATTTCGAGATCGGCGTGGCCAGCCGGCAGCAGGACCGGCGCCTGGAAGCCTTCCTCGACCCGCGCCTGCCGCAGGACATCAACCTGTTCTGCATCAACGCCGACCAGATGCCGGTGGTGCACGAACACCTGGGCGCGCAGGCCTTCGCCGGGCGCTACAACATCGGCTGCTGGTTCTGGGAGCTGGAGCGCTTCCCGCAGCGCTGGCTGGGCTCGTTCGCCCTGGTCGACGAGATCTGGGTGCTGTCGCAGTTCGTGCGCGACGCGGTCGCCGCCTGCACCGGCAAACCCGTGCACGTCATCCCGCTCGCCCTGCAGCAGCCGCGCGTACCGCCGCCGCCGCGGCACGCGCTGGGCCTGCCCGACGACGAATTCGTCATACTGGCCAGCTTCGATTTCAATTCCTGGATCACGCGCAAGAACCCGCAGGCCGCCGTGGCCGCGTTCCGCGCCGCGTTCCCGCGCGAGCGCCGCGACGTACGCCTGGTGCTCAAGACCATCAACGGCCAGCGCCTGCCGCAGGCGCTGCGCACACTGCAGGAAGCCATCGCCGGCGACGAGCGCATAGAACTGCGCGACGGCTTCCTCGACCGCGACGGCATGTGGGCGCTGCAGGCCTGCTGCGACGCCTATCTCTCGCTGCACCGCTCCGAAGGCTTCGGCCTGGGCCTGGCCGAATGCATGATGCTGGGCAAGCCGGTGGTGGCGACGGCGTATTCCGGGAATATGCAATTCATGGACGAATCCACCAGTTGCCTTGTTCCCTATACGCTGATCGCAGTCGGCCAGGACGAATACCCGGACTGGCGCGGCCAGCACTGGGCCGACCCCGACATCGAAGCCGCCGCGCGCCAGCTGCGCCGCCTGGCCGACGACCCGGCACATGCCCGGCGCCTGGGCCAGGCCGCGCGGCTGAGCCTGGAACAGCGCTTCGGCGCTGCCGCCAGCGCTGCCGCGATAGCCGCGCGCTTGGCCGAAATCCGCCGCGGGCTGCGATAATCCGGCCAGCTCCGCAACCAGGCCGCCCATGTCCGCTCCCCTGCACGTCATCGTCCTCGCCGCCGGCGAGGGCAAGCGCATGAAATCCGCCCGCTCCAAGGTGCTGCTGCCGCTGGCCGGACGGCCCATGCTGGCGCATGTGATCGACACCGCACGCGCGCTGGCACCGGCGGCGATACACCTGGTCTACGGCCACCGCGGCGAGCAGCTGCGCGAGGCTTTCGCCGGGTCCGCCGACCTGAGCTGGGTGCTGCAGGCCGAGCAGCACGGCACCGGCCACGCGGTCAGCTTGGCCCTGCCGCAGATTCCCGACGCGGCGCGCGTGCTGGTGCTCTACGGCGACGTGCCGCTGATCCTTCCCGCCACCCTGCGCCCGCTGGCCGATGCCGACGCCAGCCTCGCCGTGCTCGCCGCCGATCTGATCGAGCCCGCCGGCTACGGCCGCATCGTGCGCGACGGCCTGGGCCAGGTGCGCGCCATCGTCGAGGAGAAGGATGCCAGCCACGAGCAGCGCGCCATCACCCTGGTCAACACCGGCATCGTCGCCGCCGACGCCGCGCGCCTGCGCGGCTGGCTGGGCCGCATCGGCAATGACAACGCCCAGGGCGAGTACTACCTCACCGACGTCTTCGCCCTGGCCGCGGCCGACGGCGAGCCCGCTGCCTGCGCCCTGTGCAGCGATGCGCACGAAGCCTTCGGCGCCAACGATGCCTGGCAGCTGGCCGCGCTGGAGCGCCGCTACCAGCAGCGCCAGGCGCGCGCGCTGTGCAGCGCCGGCGTGCGCCTGGCCGATCCGCAGCGCTTCGACCTGCGCGGCGGCGTGACCGTAGGCCAGGATGTGGAGATCGATGTCGACGTGATCCTCGAAGGCAATGTGCAGCTCGGCGATGCAGTCACGATAGGCCCGTTCAGCCGCATCAAGGATTCCACGCTGGCACCGGGCACGCGCGTGCTCGCCCACTGCGATCTCGACGGCGTGGTCACCCACGGCGCCTGCGTCATAGGCCCGTATGCGCGTCTGCGCCCCGGCACCGAACTCGCCGCCGGCGTGCACATCGGCAACTTCGTCGAGACCAAGAAGACCGTGCTCGGCGCCGGCAGCAAGGCCAATCACCTGAGCTACCTCGGCGACGCGGTAGTCGGTTCCGGCGTCAACATCGGCGCGGGCACCATCACCTGCAACTACGACGGCGTGAACAAATCCACCACGCACATCGGCGACGGCGCCTTCATCGGTTCCAACAGCGCCCTGGTCGCGCCGGTGAGCATAGGCGCCGGCGCCACCATAGGCGCCGGTTCGGTCATTACCCGCGACGCGCCGGAAAAGGAGCTGACCGTGGCCCGCGCGCGCCAGCTCAGCCTGCCCGGCTGGAAGCGGCCGCAGAAAAAATCCTGAAGCAGGAGCCAGCCATGGGCGACAGCGCGGTGCCGGATTTCTTCCAGCGTTTTCCCATGCAGCTCGTCCACAGCAGCACGCTGGACAGCGTGCTCGCCGAGAGCGGCGCCGCGCTGGATCTGCTGTTCCTGTGGGGCCGCGACTGCCCCAACTGCGATATCGCCAAGCGCGCCATGCTGGCCCAGCCCGCGCAGATGAACTGGCCGCAGGTGCGCTGGCTGCACTGCAACGTATACGAGGACGAAGCCATGGCCACGCGCTTCGGCCTGCACGGCATTCCCACCTTCTTCGTGTTCCGCAACGGCCGGCGCCTGGGCCGCATCACCAGCTGGCCCGGCATCGATGCCTTCCGCACCGCCGTGGCGAACGCGCTGCAGTCCGCAGGGCCAGGCTGAGCTTTTTGCATCACCGCGCGATCATCGCGATGTAACCGCGGTGTCGCGCGCCGTCCGCATGCTCGGACGCATGGCGCTCTCACTGCTCAGGCACCGCGCAGACCCGCGCGCGGCGGCGCCATGGATCGTCGTCCACTTTCAGGGGTAGTCACGTCATGATTTTTGCAACGCACCCGCTGCGGCGGGCTTACGGCGCCTGCGCCCTTCTTCTGCTGGCCGCGGCGCCGGCTTCGGCGCAGGTGGCGCTGAACGCGCTGGATACTGCGTATACGCAGAACTTCAATGCGCTGCCGGCCAGCGGCAGCAGCGCCTGGTCGAACAACACCACGCTGGCCGGCTGGTATCACGCGCGCACCGGCAGCGGCGGCAGCATCGTCGCCGATACCGGCGCAGGCAACGCCGGCAACCTGTACAGCTACGGCGCCGCCGGTGCGAACGAACGCGCATTGGGGTCGGTGGGCTCGGGTAATGCGGCGGTCGGCGATATTTACTACGGCCTGCGCCTGCGCAACGCCACCGGCAGCACCATCACCTCGCTGGACGTGGCCTATACCGTGGAGCAGTGGCGCAACAGCGGCGCAGCCGCGCAGACTGCCACGTTCTCCTATCTGATCGCGCCGGCGGTCACCGGCTCGCTGACGGAATTCCAGAGCAGCGGCACCGCGGTGACCAGCCTGGACATGACCAGTCCGGTCAGTGGCGGCGCGGCCGCCGCGCTGAACGGCAACCTCGCGGCCAACCGCGTCGCGCGCAACTTCACCCTCAGCGGCATCAGCCTGCCCGACGGCAGCGAGATCATGCTGCGCTGGGCCGATCCGGACCACGGCGGCGCCGACCACGGCCTGGCCATGGACGATCTCTCGGTCACGCCCCACGGCAGCGGTCCGCAGCCGCTGTCCCTGAGCATCGCCGACGCCGGCCGCGCCGAAGGCAACAGCGGCACGTCGGTCCTGAGCTTCACCGTCAACCTGAACCAGCCGGCTCCGGCCGGCGGCGTCACGTTCGACATCGCCACCAGCAACGGCGCCGCCACAGCCGGCAGCGACTACGTCGCCAGCGCACTGACGGCGCAAACCATCGCCGCGGGCAGCAGCAGCTACACCTTCGATGTCGTCATCAATGGCGACACCGATGCCGAACCCGACGAGACCTTCCTGGTCAGCGTCGGCAATGTCGTCAATGCCCTCGTCGCCGACGGCCAGGCCACAGGTACGATCATCAACGACGACGCCCTGCCGCTGGCGAAAATCCACGACGTCCAGGGCAACGGCGCCGCCACGACCATCGGCAGCAACGTGGAAGTCTCGGTCGAAGGCATAGTCACCGCGAGCTATCAGGGCGCGGGCAAGCTGTCGGGCTTCTTCCTGCAGGAAGAGGACGCCGATGCCGACGCCGACCCGAACACCTCCGAAGGCATCTTCATCTACTGCGGCGCCTGCCCGACGCCAGTCGGCGAAGGCCAGCGGGTGCGCGCCACCGGCCTGGTCAGCGAATTCTTCGGCCTGACCGAGATCAGCGCCAGCACGGCCGCCGCCGTCGTCGTCACCGACGCAGGCAACAACCTCGGCGCGATCACGCCGGCCACTGTCGCCCTGCCCGTGGCCGGCGATCTGAATGCCTACTACGAAGCGCGCGAAAGCATGCTGGTGCGCTTCAGCGACAGCCTGTTCGTGGCGGAATATTTCGAACTCGCCCGCTACGGCCAGATCGAGCTGTACCAGGGCGCTCGTCCGCGCCAGTTCACCGAGGACAACGCGCCCAGTGCCAGCGGCAACGCCGCGCATCTGCAGGCGCTGGCGCGCCGCCGCGTCCTCCTCGATGACGAGAACAATGTCGAGAACTGGCCACTGACCTTGCCTGAAGGCGCGCAGTATTTCTTCCATCCCCAGGCCAACGGCGGCTTCTCCGCCGGCGTGCACGGCACGGATTTCTTCCGCGGCGGCGACCGCGTGGACAATCTCACCGGCGTGCTGCATTGGTCCTTCAACGGCACCAGCGGCAGCGATGCCTGGCGCATCCGTCCCACGCGCAGCACGCCGGTGGCGTTCACGCCGGTCAATGTGCGGCCGGCGCAGGCACCGGTGGTCGGCGGCGCGATCAAGGCGGCCGGCGTCAACGTGCTGAACTACTTCACCACGCTGGATACCACGTCTAGCTCCAACTCCGGCCCCTGCGGCCCCAGCGGCGGCCAGGACTGCCGCGGCGCCGACAGCGCGGCCGAGCTGGACCGCCAGCGCGAACGCACTGCCATCGTGCTGTGCGGCCTCGACGCCGACGTGTTCGGCCTGGTGGAAATCGAGAACGGCGCAACTGCCGCCGCCATCAACGACCTGCTCGGCGCGGTGAACGCGCGCTGCGGCGGCGCGCAGCCGTATGTCGCGGTGAACACCGGCGGCGCGCTCGGCACGGATGCGATCCGCGTGCTGCTGATCTACCGCAGCGGCGTACTCGCACCGGTGGGTTCCGCACTGACCGATATGAACAGCATCCACAACCGTCCGCCGACGGCGCAGACCTTCGACGTGGTCGATGCGGCCAATCCGGCGCGGGGCCAGCGCTTCACCGTGATCGCCAGCCATTTCAAGTCCAAGGGCTGCGGCTCGGCCAGCGGCGGCGACAGCGACAGCGGCGACGGCCAGGCCTGCTACGCCGCGCGCCGCACCCAGCAGGCCGCGCGCCTGCTGAGCTGGATCGACGCAACGGTGATCCCGGCCGCCAACGATCCCGACGTGCTGTTGCTGGGCGACTACAACGCCTATGCGAAAGAAACGCCGATCACCACCCTGACCGGCGCAGGCTATGTCGACCTGCTCGCCGCATTGGGCGGTGCGCAGGCGTATTCCTACCTGTTCGACGGCCAGCTCGGCCATCTCGACTATGCACTTGCCAGCGCCAGCCTGGCCGGCCAGATCGTCGGCATCGCGCCCTGGCATATCAATGCCGACGAGCTGCCGCAGTTCGACTACAACGACGACGTCAAGGACACCGGCGAACCGGCCTACCAGGAAGAACCCAACGGTTCCGCGCTGAAGCCGCCGCGCAGTCTGGTACTGGATGCCGCGCCCTATCGCGCTTCCGACCACGATCCGGTGCTGGTCGGCCTGTTCGGCGGCGACATCCTGTTCCAGGACGGCTTCGAGGAATGAGGCCGCCTTGCACGCCACATTACGTCTCTTTAACCGCGCGCGTTAAATCGCCCGAAACTGCGACCTGGTCGATGTTGCCGCTGCGCGCCAGGTCCGCGCGGCCTGCGATGCAGACAGCGCCACGGCGCCGGCGGCGGCGCTACCATGGCCGCGTCATGCTAGCGACCACCGACATCACCGCGCTGCTCGCGCAGGCCCGCTCCGGCGACGAGCGCGCTGTCGATCATCTGCTGCCGCAGGTCTACGAACGCCTGCGCCAGCTGGCCCATCGCTACCTCGCCGGCAATGCCAGCCATACGCTGAGCACTACGGCGCTGGTGCACGAGGCGTATCTGAGCCTGGTCAACCAGCGCGACGCCGTATGGCAGGACCGCGCGCATTTCCTCGGCTACGCCGCCACCGCCATGCGCCATATCCTGGTCGATCACGCCCGGCGCAAGGGCGCGCAGAAACGCGGCGGCGGCCAGTTCGCGCTGGACTGGCAGGCCGCAGAAATCCCCATCGAATGCATCGCCGGCGAGATGGTCGCGCTGGACGCCGCACTCGCGCGCCTGGCCTTGCTCGACCAGCGTCTGGGCAAGGTGGTGGAGCTGCGCTTCTTCGCCGGGCTTTCGGTGGAGGAAGTCGCCGCCGTGCTCGGCATCACCTCGCGCAGCGTGGTGCGCGACTGGAACAAGGCGCGCCTGTTCCTGCACCACGCGCTGGAAACCCCGCCGTGAATGCGGCCGTCGCGGCGCGCTGGAAGGAACTGGCGCCGCTGCTGGACGACCTGCTGGAACTGGACGCCGCGGCGCGCGCGCCCTTCCTCGCCGGCGTCGCCGACAGCGAGCTGCGCGGCCTGCTCGAAGACCTGCTCGCGCGCGAATCGCGCCGCGGCTTCCTCGACGGCAACAGCGCCGACTACGCCGAAACCCTGATCGGCACGCCGCCGCCGGCGCAGCCGCAGCGCATAGGCGAGTACCGCATCCTCGACCTGATCGGCGAAGGCGGCAGCGGCAGCGTCTACCGCGCCGAGCGCGAAGTCGACGGCTATACGCAGCAGGTCGCGCTGAAGCTGCTGCGCACCGGCCTGCGCGATCCGGCCGAGCAGGCGCGCTTCCGGCGCGAGCGGCGCATCCTCGCGCGGCTGGAACACCCGGCCATCGCACGCCTGATCGACGGCGGCTTCACCGCCGAAGGCGTGCCCTGGTTCGCGCTGGAATATGTCGAAGGCGAGCCCATCACGCGCTGGTGCGATGCGCGCCGGCTGGACGTGAATGCGCGCCTGCGCCTGTTCTGCCAGGTGTGCGAAGCGGTGGAGGCCGCGCACCGCGCGCTGATCGTGCATCGCGACATCAAGCCGGCCAATATCCTGGTCGATACCCAGGGCCGGCCGCGCCTGCTGGATTTCGGCATCGCCAAGCTGCTCGACGATTCCGAGCGCGAGGACGACACCCGCACCGGCCTGCGCCGCCTCACGCCGGCCTATGCCGCGCCGGAGCAGTTCAGCGGCGGCGTCATCACCACCGCCACCGATGTCTATGCGCTGGGCGTGCTGCTGCACGAACTGCTCGGCGGCCAACGCCCCGGCGTGGCCGGCGTGGCGGACACGCGCAATCTGTCGCAGAAAATAGGTACGCAATCCGCCGAGGCGGCCCAGGCGCGCGGGCTGACGCCGCGCCAGCTGGCCCAGCGCCTGCGCGGCGAGCTGGACCTGATCGTGGCTACGGCGCTGGCCGCCGATCCGGCGCGGCGCTATCCCAGCGTGGCCGCGCTGGCCGCCGACCTGCAGGCACATCTGCACGGCCGCCCGGTCAGCGCCCGCCCGGCCAGCGCCATCTACAAAACCAAGAAATTCCTTTTGCGCCATCGCGCCGGCGTGGCCGCCGCGGTGCTGGTGCTGCTCACCGGCGTCGCCGGGGTCGCCGCGACCTGGCGCGAATCCGCCCGCGCCAACGCCGCGGCCGCCGAGGCGCTGCAGCAGGCCCAGCGCACGGCCGCGGTGAAGGACTTCCTGCTCGCCTTGTTCGCCGGCGTCAGCCCGGACGAGAGCAAGGGCCGCGCCGTCGGCGCGCGCGAGCTGATCGAACGCGGCGAAGCACGCCTGGCGGAAACCCTGGCCACGCATCCCGAACTCAAATCCGAACTGTCCACCGCATTGGCCGGCGCCTATCGTCAGCTCGGCGCGCTGGAGCGCGCGTTCCAGCTGGCCGACCAGGCCGTGGCGGCCGGGGCCGGCGGCGACCTCGCCGCCGCGGCGCGCCTGGAACGCGCCCGCGTGCAGCAGGCCCAGGGCCTGTTCGACGGCGCCGAGTCCGATCTGCGCCGGGTCCTCGGCGACAGCGCCGCCGCGGACAGCCACACCGCTGCGCGCCTGCAACTGGTCGACCTGCTGGTGGAAAAAGGCCAGCCCGCCGCCGCGCGCCAGGCGCTGGACGAAGCCCTGGCCGGCGCCGCGGCCGGCGCCGCGGCCGGCACCGCGCCGGCGGCGCGCCTGCGCATGCTGGCCGCGCTGGGGCCGGTGCAGTTCAGCGCCGGCGATGTGGCCGGCGCCGAAACCAGCCTGCGCGAGGCGCTGCAGCTGGCCCGCACCGCCCACGGCGAGAAGCACACCCAGACCGCGCGCATTGAACATGACCTCGCCGTAATCCTGCTGCAGCGCGGCGCCACGGAAGAAGCCGCCCAGCTGCTGGCCGGCGCCGAGGCCACGCGCCAGCAGCTGCTGGGCGAACATCATCCCGACCTGGCCCAAACCCGCTTCAATCTCGCCGTCGCGCGCCAGCGCCTGGGCGATGTCGCCGCGGCCACCGCGCTGTACCAGCGCGCGCTGGAGAACCAGCGCCGCAGCCTGGGCCCGGATCATCCCGACGTGGCCAACAGCCTGAACTCGCTGGCCCTGCTGGCCTGGTCCCAGGGCGATGCTGACACCGCCATCGCGCGCCTGCAGGAGGCGCTGGACGTGGCCCAGCGCAGCCAGGGCGGTGCCCACCCCAGCGTCGCGACCATGCTGGGCACGC
Organism: Tahibacter harae; assembly: GCF_024437735.1. Lineage (GTDB taxonomy): Bacteria > Pseudomonadota > Gammaproteobacteria > Xanthomonadales > Rhodanobacteraceae > Tahibacter > Tahibacter harae. The sequence goes on from NZ_JANFQO010000004.1 coordinate 132,140, forward strand.
TGAGCGGCTTCGAGCGCTACGCCGGCCGCCTGGACGCGGCCCTGTCGCACGCCCGCCAGGGCCTGGCCCTGGCCCGTACCGGACTGGGCGAGACGCACTATCTCGTCGGTGTGGCCCTGGTCGGCCTGGCCTCCAGCCAGAACGAACTCGGCGACGGCGAAGCCGCGGCGGCCAGCTACCGCGAAGGCCTGCCCATACTCGATGCCGCGCTGGGAAATCGCCATCCGGACACCTTGCAGGCGCGCGCCGCCTACGCCGACCTGCTGCTCAGCCTGGGCGACCGCGCCGGCGCGCAGCGCGAAAGCGATCAGGTGCAGGCCGCGCTGGGCGAGCTGCCGGCCGGCCATCCGCGCCGCGCGCGGCTGGAACTCGTCGCCCTGCGTCTGCACGTGGCCGCGCACGAATGCGCCCAGGCCGAAGACGGCCTCGCCGCCGCCGCGGCAAGCCTGGCCAAGGGCGGCAGCGCCCTGCTGCCCGACCTGGCCAGCGCACAGCTGCTGCTGGCCCGCTGCCAGACCGAAACCGGCAACAGCGCCGCGGCGCAGACCCGTTCCGCGGCGCAGGCCACATTGGCGCGGCTGCCGTATCTGCCGCGGCGGCTGCGCGCCGAGCGCGGCTGAAAAATACACGCCGCGGCCTGCCGGCTGGCGGAATACCCAGGCTGCGCGTGCGCCAGCATCCTCGCGCCTGCGATGCCTGGCGGCCGTCATGAAACCGCTGGCAGCGACCCGCACACGTTCCGCCGGCGTTGCTTGTCCTGCACGCTCGCGCAAATGCGCTTACTGCTCCGTCAATGCCACGGAGTCCCCGCATGTCCTCTGCCATCCGCCTGATCGTTCTCCCGCTCTGCCTGCTGCCCGGCCTGGCCGGTGCCGGCGTTGCCGCCTCGGTCTGGCCCGGCGCCGCGCCGTGCAACACAACCTTGCAGGCCTGCGTCGACGCGACGCCGAACGGCAGCGGCGTGGTCATCGTCACCGACACGCCGATTGCAGAAAACATCAATCTGTACAACCGCAGCATTTCGCTGGTCGCCGGCACCGGCCGGAAACCGAATTTCGCGCCGGGCCACTGGATCTCGGTCACCGCCGCTGCCATCCATGGCAACCAGGACGTCACCCTGCGCGGGCTGCGCCTGACCAATGCCTATGTCAACGCCAGCTACGGCGGCGTGGGCACGGCGCGCTACGATTTCTCCGGCCTGGTGCTGGAGCAGGATTCCGGCGCACCGACCTACCTGCGCGTGGAAGCCCGCAACGGCGCGACGGTGGAAGCGCGCGTCTACGACAACCGGGTGCGCGCCCAGCCGTCCGGCCTCAACGCCGGCCTGATCGAACTGGCGGCCACCGGCGGCACCTTGAACGCCGAGGCCTACTACAACCAGATCGACAACACCTCCGCCGTCGCCACCGACGGCGCCGGCCTCTTCGTCGACGTGACCTCGGCCGGCGCCGGCCGCTACAAACTGCACGGCAACCGCGTGCGCGGCGGCTTTTTCCGCTCCGGTATCTTCGTCTCCGAAGGGCTGTTCTCCAGCACCACCAGCAGTTTCGAGGCGCGCGTCTACAGCAACGTGGTGGTCTGCGCCGACCCCGGCGGCAGCGGCAGCGGCGGATCGGGCATAGGCTTCACCGTGAACAACGGCAGTATCAGCGCACAGGCCCTGAATAACACGCTGACGCGCTGCAATTTCGGCATCTCCGCCAATAACTGGTCCGGCGGCGGCGGCGCCGACGCGACGATCAGCGGCGTGGTGAAAAACAACCTCATCGTCGGCACGCGCGGCCTGACCTTCACGGCGGCGCTGACTCCATCGCTCAGCAACGACTACAACCTGCTCAATGTGGCCAGCAACACCGCGCCGCTGGGCGCGAACACGATCACCGCCGATGCACGCCTGATCGCATTGACCGCGCCGCGCCTGCGCGCCGACTCGCCGGCCATAGATGCCGCCGACAACGCCGCGCTGGGCCTGGGCCTGATCTTCAACGCGCTGCCGACCAACGACGCCGACGGCCTGCGCCGCTTCAAGGGCAGCACTTCCGACAACGCCGATATCGGCGCCTACGAATACGGCGACCAGCATCTGCTGCACGTGGCGCGCAGCGGCAACATCAGCGGCCATATCACCACCATCGACAGCCCGCTGCTCAATGACCGGCCCGCCGCCAATCCCGTCGTCACCCCGCACTGGAATGGCTCGGGCGCCGGCGTGCCCAACGATGCGGCGCTGGGCATCTACTACAGCGGCGGCCGCTGGCGCCTGTTCAACGAGGATGTCGCCATCGACATGCCGCCGAACGCCGCCTTCAACACCTTCGTGCCGGCGGGCGGCGGCGGTTCCTTCCGCCATGTGAGCAGTGCCGGCAACAGCAGCGCCTTCGTCACCCAGCTCGACGACAGCTCGGTCAACAACCAGCCCGAGCGCATCATCCTGGTCACGCAGAACTGGAGCGCCGGCAGCGGTATCTACAACCCGCATCCCATAGGCCTGGACTACCTGCCTGGCTCCGGCGGCGGCCGCTGGCGCATCGTCAATATCGACCTGGCCGGCAGCATGCCGCTGAGTGCCGGCTTCAACGTCTATGCGCAGCAAGCCAGCCCGAATGCGTTCCGCGTCAGCCGCAGCGTGAGCGGCAACACCATCGAGCTGGATCATCCGCTGCTCAACGACACCGCCTGCGCCCGGCCCCAGGTCACGCGCATCTACGGCGGGGCCGCCGTGCCGCGCCATTTCGACGTGTACTACGGCAGCGGCAACGGGCGCTGGCGCATCTACAGCTATTCCGCGCTCAACGCCGCCGATGCGTTCAATGTGCTGGTCGATCCGGCCCAGGTAGCCGACTGCACCGACCGCATCTTCGCCTACGGCTTCCAATAAGCCGTGTTGCCGGCTGCGCCCGTCCGCGCCTGTGCGCGGCGGGCCGCGGCCGGCTGGCGTGGAGCTTGCTGGTTCAGGTGCACGGAGGTGCGCCATGACCGCGATACTCACCGACACTGCCGCCGTCGCCCTGTGGCAGGACCTGATCCGCGAAGCCGGCCGCAACGGTGCCGCGCCGCTGGATGAGGACAGCGAGGCTTATCTCGTCTTCCTGCTCATGCGCCATCTGCGCGACGCCGGCCTTGCTGGCCATGTGCTCGCGCTGGACTACCTCAACGCGCGGCAGGAAACGCCGCGGCGCGAGGCACTGCGCGATGTGGGCGACCGCTGCCTGCTGATCGCCGGCCTGTATCCGCACCAAGCCCAGCGCCGCCTGGTCGGGCTGGATTATTTCCTCAACCTCGGCACCCAGGCCTATGCCGAACTCGCCGCGGGTGCCCGCGCCGCCTGGGCCGAACTCTACCGCAGCCTCGCCGCGGGCTTCGCCCGGCTGGTGCGCGTACTGGTCGAAGTGCGACGCCTCGGGTCCGGACATGACGCGATCAGCGCCCTGGACCGGCACAGCCTGGCCCTGGCCGACCCGGCCGCGGCCGCACTGGAATTCCCCGGCGCCATCGTCATCGCCGGCAGCCGGCACAGCTGCTGAAGCAGGCGGCTGCACCGGCCCCTGGCCGCAGTGCGGGCGCGACTGCGGCAGTACGGACAAGCGCCGGGCCGCCGCAAGCGGACTGGGCGTAGAATCCCCTCCTTTCCGCCCGGGGAAACCGACCATGCGCATCTGCGTCTACTGCGCCTCCAGCGACGGCGCCGATCCCGTCTACCGCGAAACCGCCTACCGCCTCGGCGAAGCCATCGCCCAGGCCGGCGCCACCGTCGTCTACGGCGGCGGCGGCAAGGGCCTGATGGCCGCCGTGGCCGATGGCGCCTTGTCCAAAGGTGGAGAAGTCATCGGCATCATCCCGCGCTTCATGATCGAAGTGGAATGGCAGCACCCCGGCCTGGCCAACCTCGAAATCGTCGAGGACATGCGCGAACGCAAGCACCGCCTGCTCACCGGCTCGGACGCCGTGATCGCCCTGCCCGGCGGCAGCGGTACGCTGGAGGAACTGTTCGAGGCCATCACCCTCAAGCGCCTGGCGCTGTACTTCAACCCCATCATCCTGCTCAACACGAAGAACTTCTACGCGCCGCTGCACGCCTTCATGCAGCAGACCGTGCGCGAGCGCTTCATGAACCCGCAGCACATCGATATGTGGTCCATGGTGGATGAAGTCGACGACGTGATCCCGCGCATCCGCGCCACGCCGCGCTGGAGCGAAGATGCGCGAAGTTTTGCGGGCGTGCGCTGAATCATGTCCGCGCCCATCCCGCTGCAGACCAATGCCTACGGCATGCTGCAGAGCGGCCATCCCCACGATGCCGCGCTCGACAGGCTCGAATTCCGCGACGGCACGCTGAGGCTGGGCTGGAAGAAGGAGGACGGTGCGCGATACCGGCTGGAACTTGGCGCGATACATCACCAGTGCCTGACCCATTTTCTCGGCGTGCAGATCCTCTCGGAAATCTATATCTGGCCGCTGGCCGACGCGAGCAAGGCCGCCACCATACCGGCCGCCGCCTGGGGCACGCTGCTCTCATCGACCTGCCGCGCAGAGAAAATTCCCGCCGAGGCCACCCGCATCACGGTACAGCACCCCGGCGCCAGCTTCGTGCTGTGCGAATTTTCCTACGGCGGGGACATGGCGGTGATCTGCGAAACCGTAGCGCTGGTCCAGGAAGGCACGATCTGACCACAGCCACCTGAGGTTCGCCGCAGCCGCCGCATTGCTGGAGAAGCAGGGTTCCGTAGCTGGCCACCGTCGCGAGGGCCGTCGCACAGCGCTGCTTCGCCGGCATTCATTGGCGTCCCGGGTTCAGCCTGGACGCGGGCCTCACGCCCCTCGGCGGCAATAGCGATACCGTCATCTACCGCGCACCGGGCGAAATCCAGCGCGGCACGCTGGAGACCCTCTATCTCATGCCCTATGGCCAGTTCTTCATACTCGGCTGCACCGATGCGGATGAACTGACCACGCGGCTGCCCTCGCTGACGGATCTCGATAGCTGCATAAGCCTGTTGCACGATCATCTGGTCTGGGCCATCGGCTACTACAATGAAATCGGCGGGCAGGTGACGTTCGCGCGCGAGCGCGAGATCGCCTGGCGCCAGGTCCTCGACGCACTGGATGACGAATTGCGTTGAGCCGATGCAGGCTTGGCTTCGGGGGCCCGGCAGTTGCATCGCCCACGGCGTCAAACTGATGTCGCTTGCGATACCGGCTTTACTTGGAAAACCTGGGCCGGGATGCCGCCCAGGCTTCCGCATGGCTGTGCCGGACAGCCCCATTGCGCCCAACGTCAGGACGCGACCGTAAACCGCCTTCTCACCTGCTGCGGCCGCTCGATCTCATCCACGATCGCCACCGCGAGGTCGGCGACGCTGATACCCGCCGGCTTGTCGCCATCCATCGGCACGTCGTCTCCGCCGACCCGGTAGTTGCCGCTGCGCGCACCCGGCGCTAGTCCCACCGGCGGCGAAACAAACGTCCAGTCGAGTTCCTGCTCTTCGCGCAGCCCCGTCAGCGCTTCCCGTGCGGCCTGCGCGCCCGGGACGATATTCGGCGGTACGTGGTCGAGGAATTGCGGCGTATCGACCAGTTGCACGCCCGGCGCGACCTGGAGACTGCCGGCGCCGCCGACGACAAGCAGCCGCTTCACGCCCGCCTGCTTCACGCCGGCAACGATGGCGTTATGGCCACGCAGGAACTGGTTGTACAGGTCCGGCGCGTCCCAGCCGGGGTTGTAGGCGCTGATCACGGCGTTCTGGCCGCGCACGGCGGCGGCGACCTGGGTGGCGTCCTGAGCGTCGGCCTGGACCACGTTCAGGCCAGTGCGGGCAGCGAGCTTGGCGGGGTCGCGCACCAGTGCGGTGACGCTGTGGCCACGCTGCAGCAGTTCTTCGAGCACGGCACCACCGACGAAGCCGGTGGCGCCGATCAGGGCGATATTCATGGGTTCTCCTGCGGTATGGATCTGGTCGGAAATTCGACCGGCGCAGGTTATCGGCTTCACAATCGGCGGATTAGCCCGGAAAATCGCGAAACATTCTTAAGCTGGACTTCACAGTGGATGACTGGAAGGCCCTGGCCGTCTTCGCCAGCGTGGTGCGCCACGGCTCCATGAGCGCGGCCGCGCGCCAGCTCGGGCTGAGCACTTCGGCGATCAGCCAGCAGGTGCGTGCGCTGGAGCAATCGCACGGCGTGACCCTGCTGCACCGCTCCACGCGCAAGCTGGCGCTGACCGACGCGGGCGAGCGCGTCTACGCCGAATGCGCGCGCATGGTCGAGGCCGCGGAACGCGCGCAGCAGCAATTGCGTACGACGCGCGATGCGCCTTCGGGCGAATTGCGCCTGGCCGCGCCGATCGGCTTCGGCCCGTATATCGCACCGGCGCTGACGCCGCTGCTCGCGGCGCATCCGGCGCTGACGCTGCGCCTGCTGGTGGACGACGCGATGATCGACCTGATCGATGCGCGCATAGACCTGGCCGTGCGTGTAGGCCGCCTGCCGGATTCCAGCTGGGTCGCGCGGCGCCTGTGCGCGATCGAGCTGTGGCTGTGCGCGGCGCCGGCTTATCTGCAGCAGCACGGCCAGCCGCGCACGCCGGAGGAATTGCTGGGCCGGCACTGGCTCAGCCAGGGCGGCGCGCGCGGCAACGAAGGCATGGGCCTGCTGCTGCACTTGCAGCACGACGGCGGCCAGCAGCGCACGCTGCGCGTGGAGCCGCGCGTCAGCAGCAACAATCAGCTGCTGTTGCAGCAGATGTGCCTGGCCGGACTGGGCCTGGCCCTGCTCGGCAGTCCGGACGCCCATGCGGATATACAGGCGGGACGCCTGCAGCGTGTACTGCCGGAGTGGCGCCTGCCGGTGCTCGATGTCTGGGCGCTGACGCCGCAGCGTGATGCGCAGCCGGCCAAGGTGCGCCATGCGACGGAAGCCCTGGCCGATTATCTGCGCAGCCTGCCGGGCATGCTGCCCTGAAGCGCGCGTTGAAATTTCGGATACTATTTCACTTTTCAACGACGCCCCAGGATTACCGATCTTGGGGCGCGTCATGAACGGGATCGGCGCCGATGCGCGCAACCGGCGCGCATCGGCACCAGCTCACTTGATGAATCCGTCCGCAAAGATCACATCCGTATCCAGCCGCGCCGCCACGAAGTCATAGCCCTGCCCGGGCGCCGTCAGCGCATGCCCGACGACGACGGGGCGGCCGTTCTGCAGCACCATCGCGGCGGCCTGCTCGGCCTCGCCGGGCAGGCCGAAGTCGATGCTGCGCTGGCCGGAGGTGCCGAAGCTGGCCTGCAGCACGCCGGCCGTGGTCATGGCGACCACATGCAGATCGGTTTCGTCGTCAGCGCGGGTGCCCAGCACTACCGGACTGCCGTCGGCGCGCAGTTTTACATCGTTGATGATGAAGTGGCCGCTGCCGTCGATGATCAGCCCGCCGCCGGCAAAGTTCGCCATAGGCGAACCGCCCGGCGAGACCGCCTTGATCGCGCCCTTGCTCACGCCGCCGACCGTGGTCTGCCCGGCGATGAAGAAAACGCCGTCGCTCTTGCGCACGGCCATCGCATTGCAGATCTCGGAATTCTGCTCGGCGTCGAAGGTGTAGGCGGCCCAGCCGTCGAGGCTGAAGCTGGTATCGAGCGCGCCGTTGTCGCTGCGCAGACGCGCGGCGAGCATGTCGGTCTGGAGAACGCCGGGTGCGCGCACCGAGCCGCACAGCAGGATGCTGCCGCCGTTCTGGGTGGTCCAGGCGACCGCATGCGGCAGGGTCGCATCGCCGAGGTCGATGAAGGCAATGCCGTCGCCGGAGAAGGTGTTGTCCACCGTGCCATTGCTGTTGAGACGCACGACCGTGCCTATGTATTTCTGCGCGAGGTTGCGCGAGTAACCGACCAGCACGATCTTGCCGTCGGGCTGCACCAGGATGTCCTGGACGAAGTCGTTGCCGTTCACGATGGGATTGATGAAAACGCAGGCGACGTTGTTGCCCTCGAACAACACGGTGGTACCAGTCTCTGGGCTGTGGTTGCACACACTGAAATAAGCATCGTCGCCGAAGTCGCGCCGCGCAGCGACGAGAATGTAGCCGTTGCTGGCGAAGGCCGCGCCGGCCGGCGACTTGGACCAACTCGACGTCGTTACGCTGCGGCCGCCTACGCCGAAGCTCTGGTCGATGTGGCCGTTGGGCAGCAGGCGCGTCATGCCGGTCTGGAACAGGCCGTCGGCGGTCTTGACCTGGCCGACGATGTAGGTGCGGTTGTCGCTGTCGATCAGGGCGTCGACGGCCTGCTCGGTCGGCGGCGAACCCAGATCGAACGGGACGATCACGCGGCCGTCGGCCTGGGGGCCGTAAGAAGGATCGAGATTGCCGTTGGCCGAAGCCAGGGCGCTGAAGGCGAAGGTGCAGGCGGCAAGCAGGCGCAGTTTCATGGGATTCCCGGCAGCAAGAATGGACTTGCTGGGGCATACGCAGGCTTGACGGTGCAGGGATCAGGCGGCGGCTTCTGGCCGCCGCGGGATTCGGGATTCGCTGGCGGTTCGCCGCACTTTCGCTTTTACGAATCCCCCATCCCCAATCCCGGCTCTCAAAGCAATTTCTCCAGCGCCGCGCGACCCGCCGCAGGATCGGCAAAGCCCGCCGTCAGCGCGTCGTACGGCGCGGCCTGCACCGGCACCAGGCGCGTGGCGCCGGCGGCTTCGGACCAGGCCTTGACCAGGCCCTGCAGCGCCGCCGAATCGGCCTCCAGCGATTGCAGCAGCGCGGCGACGCGGGCGCAGGGCAGCTGGCCGTCGTCGCGGCAGACGACGGGACCCGGCGGAATCGGCGGCGAGCGCCACAGCGCGACCAGATCGGTACCTCCGCCCTGCTTGTGCAGCGCCTGCCAGGGCGCGTCGGCGAGCGCAGCCAGGTCGGCGCTGCCATCGGCGAGGCTGGCCAGGGCCGCGTCATGCGTCCCCGCGTATTTCACCGAGCCGAAGCCGGCGCGATCCAGCCCCTGCGCGGCCAGAAACAGGTCCTGCACCAACCCGCCGGAGGTCGAACCCGGAATCACCTGGGCGTAGCGCAGCGCGCCCGCATTGCGCTTCAGCGCGGCCAGGTCGGCGGCCTTGCCGTCGCGCCGCGCCAGCAGCACGCCACGGTAGGCGTCCAGTGTCGCGGCCGGCACCTCGAACACGGCCGCGGCCTGCAGCCGCGGCTGCGCGCGCACGGCGAGATAGACGAACGTGTTGGTCACCGCCACATCGACCGTACCTTCGCGCAGGGCCTGGGCCAGCGCGCGCGGCGATTCCAGCAGGCGCACCGTCACCGGTTGGCCCAGCTCCGCGGCGAGCCGGTCGGCCAGCGGCTGCAGGGCCGCGGCGCGGTCGTACTTGGCGTACGCATAGGTGGCGACCACGGCAGTGCGCGGCGTCTGGGCCGGCGCGGTCGCGGATAGGCCCAACGCGGCAAGCAGCAGCAAAAAGCGATTCATGCAACATTCCCCGATCTGGCCGGCGCTTCGCACCGGATCATCGCTCAGACGCGAAACGCCGCGCCTTCCCTTCATCCTGCGCCATTGCGCGCGGCGCCGCCGGCGCCTCGCACTGGCAGCGCCGCGCGCGCCGGCTTATCGTCCGGGGTTCCGCCGCGGCGGCGTGTCTCGATCGGCGAGATCCTAGCGCGCTCTGCTGTCGGCCCTTCGTCCCTGGAGCCCGCCCCGATGAAATTCCTGATGCTGGTCTATACCGACGACGCCCTGATCGAAGCCCTGCCGCCCGGCGAATACGACCGCATGATGCGCGAATGCCTGCTGCACGCCGACGAACTGCGCGCCGAAGGCAAGCTGCTGGATTCGCAGCAGCTGGAACTGCCGCGCACAGCCAAGTCCATACGCAAGCGCGGCGACAAGGTCTCGGTGCTGGACGGCCCCTTTGCCGAGACCAAGGAAATCCTCGGCGGCTTCAACCTGCTGGAAGCGGCCGATCTGGACGAGGCCCTGCGCATCGCCGAGCAATTCCCCTGGACCCGTACCGGCAGCATCGAAGTGCGGCCGGTGCGCGATATCGACCTGGTGCGCGACTGCGTCGGCGCGCAGCGCGCCTGAGGCGCGCCGACGCAACTCAGACGGCGGGTGCCTTCTGCGCCCGCCAGGCGTCCCAGCTGAACAGCAGCAGCCCCAGCCAGATCAGGCCGAAGGTGATCGCGCGCGCCTGGCCGAAATGCTCGCCGTAAAAGCCCACGGCGAGCACGATGGCCAGCGATGGACTGATGTATTGCAGGAAACCGATCGTCGTATACGGCAGGCGCTGCGCACCGGCGGCGAACAGCGCCAGCGGTATCGTGGTGACCACGCCGGCGGCCATCAGCAGCAGGTCCAGCCGCAGCGACACATGGCCGAACTGGGCCGTGCCGCTGCTCCACAGATAGACCAGATAGGCCAGCGCCAACGGCACCATCAGCGCGGTTTCCACGCCCAGGCCGTTGAGCGCATCCAGCAGCACGCGCTTGCGCAGCAGGCCGTAGAAACCGAAGGTCAGCGCCAGCGCCAGCGACACCCACGGCAGCCGGCCCAGCTCATACACCTGATAGGCCACGCCCAGGCAGGCCAGCAGCACCGCGGCCAGCTGCAGCAGGCGCAGGCGCTCGCCCAGGAACAGCACGGCCAGCAGCACGTTGATGATGGGATTGATGTAGTAGCCCAGGCTCGCATCCAGCAGATGGCCGCTGTTGACCGCGAACACGAAGATCAGCCAGTTGGCCGTAATCAGGCTGGAACTCAGCGCCAGTGTGGCGAGCAGGCGCGGATTGTCGCGGTAGTGGCGCCAGCCCACGAAACGCCGGCTCAGCAGCAGCACCAGCGCGATCAGCACGGCCGACCAGATCACCCGGTGCACGATGATCTCCGCCGCCGGCACCTGCTGGATCAGCTTGAAATAAGCCGGCGCCACGCCCCAGAGCACGAAGGCGCCCAGCGCGTAGAACAGGCCGCGACGGTAGTTCGGATCCACGGATGGCTCGCGACGCAGGGCGGCCGCACAGTCTAGGCCGCAGGCGCTGCCTTGTATGCGGCATATGGCTAGCTTTTGGTCGAACTCAGCAGACCAGCATGCCCAGATCGATGCGGTCGCCGGGCTGCAGCGGGAAGTCCAGGTCCTGCTTGGGACAGATTTCCTCCGCACCGCGGATGACGTGGATATCGACGGGGAATCCCGCCTCCTCCGGCGGATCGCAGAACTCGAAGAACTTGCGCTCGCCCGGCTGGTAGCCCAGGTGGGAAATGTCCGTCATCGGCACCACGCGCACGCCGAAATGCGCCGCGTAGGCGTCCAGCGCAGCGCCCAGCGTGGCGGCCTCGGTGAAGAACGCGTTGGCGCCCTGCTCGGCATCCGGCTCCAGGCCGAAGAACCAGGGATTGGGTGGACCATGGATCTGTATCACGTTGAAATCTCCTGGATTTATTCAAGTAGCCGGCCGCTGCGCCACCTTGGGCTCGGCGATCTCGCCGCCGGGTTTCGCCTTGCCGGCCATTTCCGCGCCGGCGTCGGCCGGCAGCCGCCACAGCGCCCAGGCCGATGTCGCCGAAAGCAGGCCGACCACGGCGAAGGCGATGGTGAAGCTGGCCGGCGCGGTTTCCGCATGACCGCCGGCCATGGCCGCCAGCTGCAGCGCGTAGCCGCCTATGGCCACGCCCAGGCTCAGCGACAGCTGCTGCATCATGCCCGCCAGGCTGCTGGCCTGTCCCATGCGCGCGGGGTCGACCTCGGCATAGCTGATGGCATTGAGGCTGGTGAACTGCAGCGAGCGGAAGCAGCCGGCGAGCAGCAGCACGCCGGTGATGAACAGGTGCGGCGTATCGGCGCGGAACAGGCCGTAGCCGGCCAGCAGGGCCGAGGCGATCAGCGCATTGAACAGCAGCACGCGGCGGAAACCGTAGCGGCGCAGGATGCTGGCCGCCAGCGTCTTCATGAACATGGCGCCCGCGGCGGAGGCGAAGGTAATCAGCCCCGACTGCAGCGGATTCAGGCCGAAGCCCAGCTGCAGCATCAGCGGCAGCAGGAACGGCGTCGCGCCCACGCCGATGCGGAACAGCGAGCCGCCGAGCACGCCGGCGCGGAACGTGGGCAGGCGAAAGAGTTGCAGATCCAGCAGCGGCCGCGGATGGCTCAGCGCGTGGCGCACATAGGCGGCCAGTGCGGCCAGGCCCAGCGCCAGACAGCCCAGCGCCACCCACAGCGGCACCAGATGGCGGCCCACGGTGGAGAAGCCGAACAGGGCCAGCGCCAGGCCCACGCCGGAGAGCAGGAAGCCGTTCCAGTCCAGCGGCCCCGGCGGCTCGCGCAGATTGGGCACATAGCGCAATCCCAGGGCGATGCCGAGCAGGCCCATCGGAATATTGATCAGGAAGATCCAGCGCCAGTCGAACCAGGTCACGATCAGCCCGCCCAGCGGCGGCCCCAGCATGGGCCCGACCAGGGCCGGTATGGTCAGCCAGCTCAGCGCAACGACCAGCTCGCTCTTGGGCACCGTGCGCAGCAGCACCAGCCGCCCCACCGGCACCATCAGCGCGCCGCCCATGCCCTGGACGAAGCGCGCCGCCACCAGCGTAGGCAGCGAAACGCTCGCGGCGCAGCCGACGGAGCCCAGCAGGAACACGCCTATGGCCAGCACAAAGGTGGTGCGCGCGCCGAAGCGGTCGGCGATCCAGCCGCTGACCGGGATGAACACGGCCAGCGCGACCAGATAGGTGGTCAGCGCGAGCTTGAGCGCGACCGGCGCAGTGCCCAGGTCGGCCGCTATCGCCGGCAGCGCGGTGGCGATCGCGGTGGAGTCCATGTTCTCGATGAACAGCGCGCAGGCGATGATCAGCGGAAGCAGGCGCTCTTGCCTCATGCGGCGCCTTCCGTGGCGGTGATCGTCAGACGGCGCAGCGCGGCGGTGCCCATGGGCGCATTATCGCCGCGGCGCGTGATCCAGGCGTGTGCCAGGATTCACAGGACCTTGGTCCATGCGCCGGCGCCGCGAAACGCGTACGCGATCACTCGAAGCCGGCAGCGAACAGCGCGTCGCCGACCCTGGCCACACGCCACAGCTCGCGGCCGTGACGACCGTCGTCGGCGGCCAGGTAGGCGGCATCCGTTGTACGTCCGAGGTAACCGGGCAAGGAACTGCCCGGCCCGGGGAACAAGTCGCGCAGCAGCCGCACGTCGCTGCCGTCGGCAGTGATGACGCAGGGCTCATGCCCGATCGCGGCGGACATGCAGATAAACAACACGCGCTCCTCATCCAGCGCACCGAGCAGACTGTATGGCGTCAGGCCCGGCGGCAGTGCCACGGTGCGCGTACCCGCCGGCGTGCCGTCAGTGACGAAATAGCGCGTGGAGGTCCAGCCGACTACGACGAAGTGGGCGTAGCCGCCGGCTGCGGCCAGCCCGTGCACGACATCGCCGGACGCCGCCGGGAACAGCACGGCGGTGCCTGCCGCCGTGCCGTCGCTGCTGTACACCTCGGCAGAGTTGGCCAGGATCAGCCGTGACCCCAGGCGCAACACATCGCTGGCGGCCGGCGGGTACGGTGCAATACGCGCCGTACCCGCCGTCGTGCCGTCGCTCGCGTACAGGCCGCAATCCTGCGGCTGGCCCGACACGCACGCGCCGAATACCAGGCGGCCGCCGAGTTCAGGTACGGGCGGACTATACGCCCCCGGATATACGCTGACTCCGGCGACGCGGAAGGTGCCGGGCGCTGTGCCGTCGCTGCGCCACAGCCCACGCGCCGGCTCGCGATTTTCGGTATCGCCGAAGAACAGCACCACATTGCCGATGCTGCCGATCATCCGGTAGTAGCCGTTGAAACCCGGCCAGATCAGGCTTGCCGCCGGATCGCCGTCACGATAGGCGCAGAGGCTGTCCGGAGCGCCAGCCAGGTCGCAGCCGAACACCGCACCGCTGCTGCCCAGCGCCAGCATTTCTGAATACGTGGAATCATTCCACAGCGGCGTGGCGGCACTAAGTGCGGCATCGACGCGGTAGACCGCCCCGTACGGCGGTGAATCGGCGCTGGTGCGGAACAGCAGGCCGTCGCCGGCGCGCAGGATCTGCTGCGCCTGCAATCCATCGTACGCGCTGCGCGGAAGCCCCCAGGTGCCGGCTGCGGTGCCGTCGGTGCGCCACAGCGTCGATGCGTCGCCGCCGGCCGCCGGCGTGGCAGCTACATGGCTGAAGTACAGCACGTTGCCGATCGCAGGCTGCTGTATCCCGGTATAGCCGACACCGTGGGCGGTGGACTGGCGGATGTCAGCAATGCGATAACTGCCCGCGGCCGTACCGTCGCTGCGCCAGAGCTCTGCGCCGTATTCGTCGTAGCCAACGCCCACGGCGATGTCGCCGAGCACGGCTGGAAGGCCTTCGCGGAACTGGAAACCGGAAATCGTGCTGGTATCGCCGAACCCGGCGATGGTGCCGGTGGCGGTGTCGAGCCGGTAGTTCTTGAAATCGGCGGAGAAGACCAGGTTCGCGCCGATGCTGACCAGCTCCGGCTCCCAGCGCAGCACCTGTCCGGCCTGGACCGGGAATACGCTGCGCGTCCCTGCCGCGGTGCCGTCGCTGAGCACGACGCGATAAGTGCGATCGTTCACGCTGGCCTGCGCTGTCGGCGCAATCAGGACGAGCTTGCCGCCAATCGCACGCAGGCGCGAGTCGACCGCGAACGGCGCGGGCCAGCTCGCCAGCGGCTGTGCCTCGCCGGCGCGCCACAGGCGCTGCTGATCGGCGCTGCGATCGGTCAGGTAAGCCGTATCGGCCAGGGTCGCAAGGCCCGCGGGGACACCGTCGCCCTGGACCACGACACCGGTGCCGGCGACCGAGCCGTCGCTGCGCCAGAGCCGCCAGCCCGGCTGCCCCGCCGGCGATGGCTGCAGGAAATAGCAGTAGTTGGTACTGCGCGCGACGAAGGTGGTGGTGCCACCGTAGCTGCTGCTGTTGACCAGCTCCAGCGGCGTATTGGCGCTGCCGTCCAGCAGCAGCAGCGACTGCAGCGCATAGTTCCCGCTCGCTGCGAGCACGAGCCTGCCATCGGGCAGGGCGCAGAACCGGGTCATCTCCTGCCAGTTGGATGCGCCCGGCAAGACCGTGAGTTTGTGCGTGCCCGCGACGGTGCCGTCCGTCGTCCACAGGCTGTGATCGTGCTGCATGGAGAAATAGCTGTGCGTGCGGGTGGACTCGCGCGCTTCGACCACAGGTCCCAGGCCGTAGGTCTCGGGATAGTCGACCAGCAACTGCACCTCGCGTGTGCCGGTGTGCAGCGACCAGACGCGTTCGCGCTGGTTTTCACGGCCGGCGACGATGAGGTAGTCACCCGCCTGCCCGACCACCACCGCCCCGGAAGACGCCGGCCCCGGCACGATGTCGCCGAACAGTTCAGCCGAACCCGGTGTGCCGTTGCTGACGAAGATCTCCGCACCGCTCAGCGGCGTGGACGCGGTGAAATAGACCTTGCCGCCCTGGCTGTGGAAGGTGTGCAGCCACGAGCCTTCTTTCAGCGGCGCGGTATTGAAATCGCGAACCAGCTCCAGACTCACGGGACCGATCTCGGCAGCAGCGGCGGCGCCGGCCAGCAGCAGCGCGGCCACTGCACAACGACGAGCCCGGGTGGTCAGCGGTGCGGCAATGTTCATGAAACTTCCTGGGAAACTTGTTTATGTCGGTCCTGCGCACAGGCCGCGAATCATCGCCTCCAGTCCCGCGCAGGGCAATGTACGCCCGGTCAGAATTGGCCGGGCGAAGCCTGGAAACCGTCGCTGAAGATCGCATCCACGACCACGGCGCGGTAGAGCACCGCATCGTTGACGCCATAGCTGCCGACCCAGAGTTCGCCCTGGGCGGTCTGGCCGAAGGCGGTGGGATTGCGCGGCAGCGCACCGACCTGGGCCACGTCCCAGACCAGTTCGTCGGCGCTGCTGGCGGCGAATACGCGGTTGGAACAGAAATCCGCGTAGACGTAGCTGCCTTCGAGCTGGCTCAGCACCGTATTGCGCAGGCGCAGCCCGCCGATCACGGCGCAGCCGTCGTTGTGCGAATACTCGATCAGCGGCAGCCACAGCCCGCTGCTGTCGCAGCCCGCATTCGGATAGCAATGCGTGCCTTCCATGCGGTTCCAGCCGAAATTCACCCCGGCCGGTGTGGCCGCAGGCACCAGGCTGACCTCCTCCCACAGCGACTGGCCCACATCGCTGACCCACAGATCACCGGTGAGCGCATCGAAACTGAAACGGTAGGGATTGCGCAGCCCCAGCGCCCAGATCTCCGGCCGCGCGCCCATCGTGGCCAGGAACGGATTGTCGGCCGGGATGCCGTAGGGCTGGCCGGACGGAACATTGTTCACATCAATGCGAAGTATCTTTCCGTACAACTCCGCCAGCGACTGCGGATCGTGCACCGGCGTGAACGGCGGCCCGCCGTCGCCGCAGCCGATGTAGAGAAACCCGTCCGGCCCGAAGCGCACCTCGTTGCAGTTGTGGGTGGGGTGGGGCTCACTCAGGGTCAGCAGTTCCGTTTCCGACGCCGGATCCGCCGCCAGCACCGGCCCCGGCAGCAGGCGGAAGCGCGCGATACGCGAGGAATCGTCGCTGCGGATGTAGTGCAGATAGACATAGGGATTGGCCGGAAACGCCGGCGCCAGCGCGAACCCGGTCAGTCCCTGCTCGAAGCCGACCGAGCGCGTGCGGTCGGTGATATCGAGGAACGGTGTGGCCCGCAGCACACCGTTCTCCACCAGCCGCACCCGGCCGGACTGCTCGGCCACCCAGACCTTGTCTGGATAGAACGGCGTGGCGGTGATCGTGGTGAGGCGGTCCAGGCCGGTGGCTACGGGCTGGAATTGCAGCAGATTGGCGGCGCCGGCCATGCACAGCGGCGCCGCGGCGAGTACAGCGATGACGGCAATGCGCAAAGCCTGAGCGTTCACGCCGCCTCCCCCGAAAGCGGATACCAGCCGCCATTCTATAGCGTATGAAAACCGGCACGGATGCGGCCTGCGCGCGGCATACGGCGACGGCGCGCAGCACGTAGCGGCTGGCGCGCGACGCGGGCCTTTCGCACCCGGTGTTCGGGATTCGGGATGAAGGGATACGGAATTCAGAGCGAAAGGCGCGTTTACAAGTCCCGAACCATCAAACCCGCTCACCCATCGACCGCACGCTGCGGCAGCACTATTCGATGCTGTCTTCGATCAGCTGCAGCGGCGAATCCAGTGTCTGCACGCCGCCGCGTTCTTCTTCCGAGCACAGCTCGCGCTGCAGCGGCGTCGCGGCGAAGCAGAATGGCACCAGGATCCAGCCCGTACTCGGCCGGCCGGCGACCAGCTCGGGCAGGAAGCGCCAGTCCTCCAGCGCACGCCGCGCCGCGCGCACCAGCTTGTCCGGCGCGCCGGCGGATTCCACCGAAACCTGGCCGCAGCTGCCATCGTTGCGCACCCGGCAGCGCAGCAGCACGCCGCCGGCCTGGCCGCGTTCGCCGGCGTTGACGGTGTAGTCGGGCATGACCGTGCGCACGGCCTCCAGGCCGCTGTGCACGGCATCGACGACCGGCACCAGGCTCACGCCCTGCCGCTCCAGATGCAGCGCAATGCTCAGCGTGGTCTCGGTGACCAGCTCGTCGTGGGCGCCCTCGACCGGCTCGAAGCGCCAGTCTTCCATGCGCCGGCGCAGCTCGGTTTCGAGTTCGGGCGCAGGCGGGTTGCGGAATTCGGCGGCGATGATCGCACCGTCGGCGGAAACGCGTACGCGCGCGAACAGCATGGGCAGCGAGGTGTCGGCAGGCGCCGCCACCGTAGCGGTGGCCAGGGTCAGCAGCAGGGCCGGCAGCATGGGAATTCCTCCGCGCTGCCGCCGCCTGCGGCCAGGCGGCGGCTCAAGGGACGCTCATGGTGTAGCGGACGGCGGCGCGGCTCAAGGGATCAGGGCAGCTCCAAGCCGCTGGAGAACATCCTTCCGCCGCTGTGACGATTCGCCGGCGCCCAGGCCCATGAAGCCGTTGCCGATGAAGTAGTAGAGCACGATAGAAACCTGGGCCCGCATTCCAGCCGGAATGCGGGCCTGCGAACATCACACCGTGGTCGGATTGGCCTTGTCCGGATCGATCTTCCACTCCTTGATCGCCCGCGCCACGTCCTTGGCGTGCATCTTTCCTTCCGCGGCCAGCGCGGCAATCGCGGCCTGGGCGATGTAGTAGCGGTCGACTTCAAAGAAGCGGCGCAGGTTGGCGCGGGTGTCGCTGCGGCCGAAGCCGTCGGTGCCCAGCACGGTGTAGCGCATGCCGTCGGGCAGGAAGGCACGGATCGAATCGGCGTGCTGGCGCACGTAGTCGGTGGCGACGATGGCCGGGCCGGCGCGGCCTTCCAGGCACTGGGTGACATAGGCCTTGCGCGGCTTGTCTTCCGGATGCAGGCGGTTCCAGCGCTCGGCGTCGTGGCCGTCGCGGCGCAGCTCGGTGAAGCTGGGGCAGCTCCAGATGTCGCTGCTGACGCCGAATTCCTTCTCCAGCAGCTCCGCCGCGGCAATGACTTCGCGCAGGATGGTGCCCGAGCCCAGCAGTTGCACGTGCGGCGCGTTCTTCTTCGGCTTGCCGCCATCCTTGAACAGGTACATGCCCTTGATGATGCCTTCCTCGACGCCGGCGGGCAGGTCGGGATGGGTGTAGTTCTCGTTCATCACGGTGATGTAGTAGTACACATCTTCCTGTTCCGTGAGCATGCGGCGGGTACCGTCCTGCAGGATCACGGCGACTTCGTAGGAGAAGGTCGGATCGTAGGCCTTGCAGTTGGGGATGGAACCGGCCAGCAGGTGGCTGTGGCCGTCCTCGTGCTGCAGGCCTTCGCCGTTGAGCGTGGTACGGCCGGCGGTGCCGCCGATCAGGAAGCCGCGTGCGCGCATGTCGCCGGCGGCCCAGCACAGGTCGCCCACGCGCTGCATACCGAACATCGAGTAGAAGATGAACACCGGCAGCATGGGCAGGTTGTTGGTGCTGTAGCTGGTCGCCGCGGCGATCCAGCTGCAGGTGGCCCCGGCTTCGGTGATGCCTTCCTGCAGCACCTGGCCGGCTTGGTCCTCGCGGTAGTACAGCAGCTGGTCGGAATCCTGCGGCTTGTACTTCTGGCCGAACGGCGCGTAGATGCCGATCTGGCGGAACATGCCTTCCATGCCGAAGGTGCGCGCCTCGTCGGCGACGATGGGCACGATGCGCGGGCCTATGGCCTTGTCGCGCAGCAGCAGGTTGAGGCCGCGCACGAAGGCCATGGTGGTGGAGATTTCGCGCTCGCCGCTGCCCTTGGTGATCTGCTCCAGCGCGGCCAGCGCCGGCGTCGGCAGCGATTCGGATTTCTGCCGCCGCTGCGGCAGCGAACCGCCCAGCGCCGCGCGGCGTTCCAGCATGTACTGCACTTCCGGCGAATCCTTGCCCGGGTGGTAGTACGGCACTTCGGCCAGCTTGTCGTCGGCCACCGGGATGTTGAAGCGGTCGCGGAAGGCGCGGATCGCCTCGTCGTCCATCTTCTTCTGCTGGTGGGTGATGTTCATGGACTCGCCGGCGCCGCCCATGCCGTAGCCCTTGACCGTCTTGGCCAGGATCACGGTGGGACGGCCGTTGGCGTTGGTCATGGCTTCGGCATAGGCCGCATAGACCTTGTGCGGGTCATGGCCGCCGCGGTTGAGGCGCCAGATGTCCTCGTCGCTGAGGTTGGCGACCATCTCGCGCAGCTCCGGATACTTGCCGAAGAAGTGCTCGCGCGTATACGCGCCGCCGAAGGCCTTGCAAGCCTGGTATTCGCCGTCGACGGTTTCCATCATCAGCTTGCGCAACAGGCCCTTGGTGTCGCGCGCCAGCAGCGGATCCCAGTACGAGCCCCACACCACCTTGATGACGTTCCAGCCGGCGCCGCGGAACACGCCTTCGAGTTCCTGGATGATCTTGCCGTTGCCGCGCACCGGGCCATCGAGGCGCTGCAGATTGCAATTGATGACAAAAATCAGATTGTCCAGATTTTCACGGCCGGCCAGGGAAATCGCGCCCAGCGATTCGGGCTCGTCGGTCTCGCCGTCGCCCATGAAGCACCACACCTTGCGGTCGGACTTGGGCGTGAGGTCGCGGTGTTCCAGGTATTTCCAGAAGCGCGCCTGGTAGATCGCCATGATCGGGCCCAGGCCCATGGACACCGTCGGGGTCTGCCAGAAATCCGGCATCAGCCAGGGATGCGGATAGGAGGACAGGCCGCCGCCGTCGACTTCCATGCGGTAGCGGTCGAGCTGGGCTTCGCTGATGCGGCCTTCCAGGAAGGCGCGGGCGTAGATGCCGGGGCTGGAGTGGCCCTGCACGTAGAGCAGGTCGCCCGGATGGTTCTCGCTGGGGGCGCGCCAGAAGTGATTGAAGCCGACGTCGTACAGCGTGGCCGAGGAGGCGAAGCTGGCGATATGGCCGCCGAGTTCGCCCGGCTTGCGGTTGGCGCGCACCACCGTGGCCAGCGCATTCCAGCGGATCAGCGAGCGGATGCGCCATTCCAGCGCTGCATTGCCCGGGTTGCGCTGCTCGGCATGGCTGGGCACGGTGTTGACGTATTCGGTGGTCGGCTGGAACGGCAGGTGGCCGCCGGCGCGGCGCGTGGCGTCGACCATGCGCTCCAGCAGGTAGTGCGCGCGCTCCGCCCCGTCGGCGCCGATCACGGCGTTGAGGGCGTCGATCCATTCCTGGGTTTCGGTCGGATCGAGGTCCTGGTTGAGGATGTCCTGCAGCATGTTCATGGGTGTCCCTCCACGAACGCCTGGGCCTGGGGAGGAGCGGCGTTCTATTGCTGTTGTCGTTGGCATGAAAGCGGGCGCCAGGCAGCGGCGCATCAGCCGAAGTCTACCGGGTTGGCGGGACGGGCTGTATGCCGAACGGATGTTTGATTTGCCGGCCGCGGCCGGCGCGGCCCGCGGGCGCGCTCAGCGGCGGCGTGCCGGCGCGGCGGATTCCGACGAAAGTCGCGCCCCGGCGTGCCCGCGCCGGCCCCGGCCGAGGGCGGTGCGGGCGGCCTGGACCCGGCCGTAGCGGCGTATGCTTGCGGCCTGCCGCTGTCACCTGCCCGCGCCTTGCCGCGTAAGCGTCCTGGCGCCGGGATCGCCCGCGCAGCGCCTGCGGAGAGGATTATGTGCAAGTGGACTATGGCCGTACTGCTGCTGGCCGGCGCCGGCGCGGCGCCGGCCGCGAATCTGGTGATTTACGACGAAGCCCTGCAGAACGGCTTCCAGGACTACTCCTACGGCGGCGGCGCGCTGTTCGGCAGCAATGCCCAGGCTCATGCGGGCAGCCTGTCCATACGCTTCACCGGCGGCGCGGCGCCGGACAATTTCAACGCCCTGTCGTTCTGGCGCGCCAGCGACCTCGGCACCGCCGCCTATCCGCAGCTGCGCTTCTGGGTGCACGGCGGCACCGCCGGCGGCCAGCAGCTGCGCCTGTTCCTGCAGCATGACGACAGCATCGTCGCCCAGGCCGAGATCGACGCCTACATCGCCGGCGGCGCGATCGCGGCCAATGCCTGGCGCGAGGTGGTGATCCCGCTGGGCGCCGGCGGCGTCGGCTATAGCGGCCCGTTCGACCGCATCGACCTGCAGAGCGATTCCGCTGCGGCCCAGCCCGCGCTGTATATCGACGACCTGCTCCTGGCCGAGGCCGCCACGCCGCAACCCGATCCGATCTTCCGCAACGGCTTCGAGGACAGCGGCCTGCCGCCGGCCGCCAACGGCCTGGTGCAGGAGCCCGGCGTCAGCGTGCAGGGCATGGCCAGCGACCGCTTCACCTGGCGCGACAGTGCCGGCCAGCCGCGCGCGGCCGTACTCGCCCACAATACCGGCCAGGTCGGCCCCGGCGGCACGCGCGGCGGCGAGCTGCGCGAGTTCCGCTATCAGGCCGGTGCCGGCACGCGCGTGGTGGCGGCGTCCTCCAGCGGCGCGGCCGGCTTCGGCTATGTCGTCAGCCACCGCAGCGAAGGCAGCGACGGCATTGGCACCGACGATTCGCCGCTGGGCCACGGCTTCAGCGGCCAGTTCCAGCGCCTGTGGACCGGCCGCCACCACGCCATCTTCCGCTTCACCCAGAACTATCCGCGCTGGGCACGCACCGATGCCGCCGCGCCGAATGTGCGCTACGACGTGCCGGTGACGCTGGACTGGGTCTTCGCCACCGGCCGCGATCATCCGCTGTGGTCCATCAGCTGGGATCTCAGCGCCGTGCCGGCCAACGCGGTCGAGGCCGATTCCCGCGCACCCTACGGCGAGCTGCTGTTCGACGGCGCCGCGACCGAAGGCGCGCACAGCGTGATCGCCGGCATAGGCTGGGGCGACGGCTACAAGTTCCAGACCACCAGCAGCCCGGCGACGTATTCGTCCAGCTGGAGCTGGAACACGCCGAACACGATTCCCTATGTGAAACTGTGGACAACCGCAGTGGACGCGACCATGGGCACGGTGCAGACCGACAGCCTCGCCCACCAGGACGCCGGCGGCTATTTCGGCACCGCACGCTGGAACACCACCAGCGCCGCCGGCAATGCCTGCACCGCGCCGGCCTCGCTGATGCCCTGCGACTACAACTGGCCCTACCAGTCGATCAACTATTCCTTCGGCGGCGTCGCCACGCCGACCAACAACACGCGCCTGGCCTGGGGCACGAATTTCGGTTTCCTCGGCCAGACGGCCTACTACCGCCATGGCAGCGCCTACTGGGGCGGGCCGCTGCCGAACGCCACCGCGGCCGGCTGGCCGCGGCAGAGCTATTCCACGCATATCGTGTTCGGCACGCACAGCGGCGACCCGGTCGGTGCCCAGGTGGGCCAGGTCGAGGCGCTGCAGTCGGTGAGCCTGAGCGCCGCCGT
Source organism: Tahibacter harae (assembly GCF_024437735.1). Classification (GTDB taxonomy): domain Bacteria; phylum Pseudomonadota; class Gammaproteobacteria; order Xanthomonadales; family Rhodanobacteraceae; genus Tahibacter; species Tahibacter harae. The sequence continues at coordinate 155,004 of NZ_JANFQO010000004.1, forward strand.
CGGCAGCATCGCGACCAGCGGCCCGGCCGGCATCAACCGCCCCGACAGCCGGACCTATGCGCCGGCCGGTTACGATCCGGTGTATGCGGCACTGACCTTCGTCGCCGCGGGCAATGCGCTGGACGCGAACATCGGCGTCGGCGCTGGCAGAACGCTACGCAAGCCCTTGCTCGTGGTGCGCGGCGTCACGGCCTATCCCGCCACCGTGCGGCTCAACGGCGCGACGCTGGTGCGCGATACCGACTATTTCCCGTCGCTGCGCGCCGGTGCGAACGAGCTGTGGCTTACGCTGAACCGCGATCTCGCGGCCGGCGCGAACCGGCTCGAACTCCTGCCCTGAAGCTGTCCCCGCCGCCGTTGCGGTAACTGCCGCGCGGCGGCTGCGGCGCCCGGCACGCTCGTGGCATGCTGGCGTTTTCGGGGGATGGCATGGCCTGGTATTCGTATCCGCTCGGCGCCGCGCTGACGCCGGAGCACGTTGCGCAGGGCGCCCGGCCGCGGGAACTGCTGGGCGCCCTGCCGCCGGAGGCGCCGCACGTATTCGCCGCATCGCGCCGCGGCCTGCTGCTGCACCGCTTGCGTCAGCTGCTCGCAGCCGCGGGTGCCGATGTGGACGGACTGTATCTGCTGCAGGACCAGGCCGTGCTCGCCGGCGCGGAGCTGACGCAGCAGCGGGCGCGCATCGAGGCCCTGCTCGACGCGGTCGGCAGGAATCCGCGGCTCGCGATCGAAGCGACCCGCGAAGCGCACACGCCCGCCGCCACGGTGCAATGCGAAGGCTTCGAGCCGCTGGCCTGCGAAGTCGTGTATGCGCCGGACTGCCGCATCGAGGAGGGCTGGGTCTATTACTGCACCGAAGACCAGGTGCGCGCCATGCTCGCGGCGGCGATCTGCGGCCCGGATCCCAGGCCGCCGGCAGACGACGAAGGCGAAAGCCTGCAATACCTGTTCGGCTTTCTCCAATCGCAGGCGGCACTGCTGCGCACGGCAGAAGAGGCCGGCTTGTGCGTGATCTATGCCGAGATGAATCCGGCCGACTGAGCAACAGCCCCTGCGTGCGTCGCCTGCGTTGCCGCAGCATTGCCCGCTGCAGCATCGCGCGCCGGAGCGTTGTCCGCCAGCGGGCAGCGCACAGCCGTGAGCCAGCTGACGATCGCCGTGCAGGCGTGCATCCGCTACGCCATGCTCCCGCGGCGCCGCCACTCACGGCACCGCGGTAGACGCCCGGCTCAGGCAGCCGACAGCAGGCGCGACGCTTCTGCGCGGTCGCGCAGCGCCTCGTCGTGGCGCTGCAGCGCCGCCAGCGCCACGGCGCGGTTCTCGTACAGCTCGGCCATGCCGGGCGCGCGGCGCACGGCTTCGTCGAGATCGTGCAGGGCTTCGTCGATGCGGCCGTTCTCGAACAGCAGCACGGCGCGGTTGGACCACAGCTGCGCATCGCGCGGATCGCGCGCCAGCGCCGCGCCGTAGTCGGCGATGGCGGCGTCGGCATGGCCCAGCTGTTCGTGCGCCTGGGCGCGGCCGACCAGGGCCAGGCCGGCGTTGGGTTCTATGTCCAGCGCCTGGTTATAGGCCTGTACCGCCGCAGCGTAATCGCCGGCGCGGCGAAGGGCCTGGCCGAGATTGGTCCAGACTTCGAAATACGGCGCGCTCAGGCCTATTGCCGTGCGGAAATCCGCGACGGCCTCGTCCAGCCGGCCGACCTTGAGGAATACGCTGCCGCGGTCGTTGTAGTACTCCGAGTAGCGCGGGTCGATCTCCATGGCCGCGCTGAAATAAGTGATGGCCTCGTCGTAGGAGCGCATGCCCGCATGCACCTGGGCGATGTTGTACAGCAGCACCGAACGGTGCAGGCGGTACTGGCTGTCGGACAGGTGTTGCTGCAGCCGGTCGTAGCCATCGCGGCACAGCTGTATGGCTTCCTGCAGGCGGCCCTGCTGGAAGCGGATGAAGGCGATGCCGTTGAGATTGAACACGGCCAGGTAGTGCCGCTCGGGCTCGCCCAGCGAAGTCTGGTCGAGTATGTCCATGGCGCGCTGCAGGTAGTCCTCGGCCAGCGCGAAATCGCGCTGCGGCAGGAAGCGGCAGTGCAGCATGGCCATGGTGTAGTAGATGCTGACCAGGTCGTCCGGGTCGCTGACCTTGGCCAGGGCTTCGTCGCGCACCACGCGCAGGGCCTGCTCGGGCTGGCCCATGGCCGCGTGCGCGTTGAACAGGCCGGAGACGATATGCCAGCGGCTGAAGCGGCGTTCGCCGTAGTCGATCTCGTCGAGATCGGCGAGCACGGGCTCGCCGAAGAACAGCGCGTCCTCGTACAGGCCGAAATGGTTGTAGACCGCCAGCGCGGCGGCACGCCAGCGCTGGGCGCGGGCGTGTTCGCCGAGCTGGTCGTAGGCGTCGATCAGGCGCGGGATCAGGTTGTCCTGGCCCAGGGAAGCGGACAGGCGCTGTTCCCATTCCAGCGTCGCCGCGCGCAGCGCGGCCAGATCCGGCGCCGGCGCGCCGGCCGCCAGCGCGAGGTTGACGCGGTCCATGGGATAGCCGTCGAACAGCGCTTCGGCCGCCGCCGCCTGCTGCGGTTCCACCGCGATCACCAGATCCAGCGGCAGCGCCGCGAGCCGCCGCCGCGCCAGGTCGTGGAAGAAGCGCCGCATCAGCGCGCCGGCCTGGTCGAAGTCATGCAGCACCAGCACTGTGCGGCGCGGGCTGCGCGGCAGCCACGCAGCGAGCAGGTCGATCAGTCCGTGCAGCAGGCGGTAGGCGCGGTCCACCGGATAGCTGCGCACGCGCTCCTTCACCGGCGAGGCATCGGTCAGGCTGGCATCGGTCAGCGGGAAGCGGCTGCGCAGACTGGGCAGGGCCAGCGCGAGTTCGTAGTGGTGCTGCTGCAGCAGCGCCGGATCCTGCGCATCGATCTGCGGCACCAGCGCGGCCAGGTAATCGGTCAGCCCGGCCCAGGGGCCGCCGCAGCGCAGGCGGCAATCCAGGTGATGCACCTGCGCGGACGCCGGCGCGGCCGCGGCGGCCTGTTCGTGCAGCCAGTGCGTACGCGCCGCACCGGCGGCGGCGCTGACCAGGGTCAGCGTGCCGGCACCGGCGGCCGGCAGGGAGAGAGCGGGAGCGACAGTCATTGCGTGCATGGCTTCATCCTTTGCGCGGCCAGAGTTGACGCGCCCATAGCGCCAGCCCGGCGATCAGCAGGGTGGAAAACAGCAGGCCCGACAGCCAGGTGGTGACGGCAACGGGCTGGGCCGGACCGGGCGCGGTAAGCGTTTCCCAGAACAGGAACAGGTAGCTCGCAAACAGCGGCAGCTGCACGAACAGCAGCAGGCCCAGGGCCAGGCCGCGGCCGCCCAGCCAGATTGCGGCATAGGCGGGAATCAGGCGGCGCTCGTGCGGCGGCAGGGCGGACTGGTCCACGGGTTCGGCGCGGCCGCGCCAGCGCGCCCAGCGGTTGCGCAGCCAGTCCTCGGTGTCCTGCAGCAGGCGCTTGCAGCCAAGCAGGTTGGATGCCGCATAGTAGAAATCGGTACGCAGGAAGAAATAGCACTGCCACAGGATGCGCAGCAGATAGACGAACAGCAGCGCCGACAGCAGGCTCACCGTCAGCGGCGCAAAGCCCCAGTGCCAGTGCCGCGCGGCCGCGAGCACCAGCACGATCAGCGCCGCGGAAACCAGATCCACGATGGGCCCGGCCAGTATGGGCAGATAGCGGCGTTCGCGCGGCAGCGCCCAGATCCCGCTCATGTCGGTATACCAGACGACGAACCAGAGCTGGTTGCCTATGCTGAAACGGCAGGACACGCCGGCGGCGCGCGCGGCGCTGAGGTGGGCCATCTCGTGCACGAAGGTCGAGGCCATGCCCAGCAGCATGACGCCGAGCAGCTGCAGTGCGGTCTCGTTGGGGAAATACAGCGCGCGCCAGCCCGGCAGCAGCGACGGCTCGCGCCACAGCACGACGACGGCGGCGAGAACGACGGCGGCCATCGCCGCGAGGGTGAAACGGTTCCACAGCAGCCGGCCCAGCGCCGGCGTGACCAGGCGGTCGAAATGGCCGCGGCGCGGCGCTGTCGCGGACGGCGCCTCGGCGCCGGTGGCGAGAATGCCGTAGCCCGTCAGCACGGCGATCAGGTCGTCCAGGTCCGGCGCCTCGCCGTGGCGCTGCAGATAGTCCGCATGGACCGCAGCCGGGCTGCGGCCGGCCTTGAACGCGGCCAGGATCTCGACCACGTCGCCGGGCACCGAAAGGAATTTGCCGCTGCGCGGCGAGCCGATGATGAAACCCTCGCCATCCGGCTGGACGGAATACGGCAGCACCTGCAACGGCGTGTCCTGCATGGCCGGGCCCGTGGTATGCGCGCAAGCGGGAGAAGGAATCCGGCAACGCCGGAGCCAGAATCCGCGACCGCCCGGCAACAGCCGGCCGCCGGCGCCCACCGCGGGCGCGCGCACGGCCTGCCGGCACCGCGGCAGTCAGGATTGCCCTACACGAAAAGAGGACGGGGGAAACCCGTCCTCTTCAGATTGCTGCCGGCTCAGTTCGACGCCGGACCTTCGATGATTGCGCACAGCCATTCCGGGAAGCAGACGCGACACTCGTACATCGCGGCCGTGGTCTTGACGGTTTCCACCTCACGAACGACGAACTTCTTCATTGTCTTTCCCCATTGAGTGAATGCTGTTTGTATAAACAGCAAATAAGCACTCTACACACTTTTTCCATATCATCAAGCAGTATCGGAATATGCACGACACGCATCCGCCGCCATCCTCAGGCGCCGCGGCAATACATGCCGCAAGAAGTTGATTTTTGTCAGCTTGAAAAATATTCACTGGCCTGCGCGCATCACGATAGCGGCGAAAGGCCGCTGCCTGTGCACGAAACGACGATGCCATGGCCGCTGGCGGCATAAGCCGGAGCGGTGCGACCGCGGCGGGCCCGGTTCTCGCGAACCGGAAACGCCGCCCGCAGTTCCGGCAGCGGTGCCGCACATCGAAGTCGGCAATAGCCGCGCAACGGAGCAGTCCGCATCGCTCACGTCCGGCTTGCTTGATTTCCCGACCGTCCGAATCAATTCAGCCCAGGTGTTCCGCCGCCGACGGAGGCCCATCATGCAGAGCCTGGTTTCGCACAAGCGCCTGCAACTCGGTGCAACGGCCGTGTTCTATCGCGAAGCCGGCCCGGCCGATGCCGAGGTCCTGCTGCTGCCGCACGGCTATCCCTGCTCTTCTTATGCCTATCGCAACCTGCTGCCGCGCCTGGCCGACCGCTGGCGCCTGCTCGCGCCGGATTTTCCCGGCTGCGGCTACAGCGGCACGCCGCAGAATTTCGCCTACGACTTCGACGGCTACGCCGATTTCCTGGAGCAGTTCTGCCAGCGTCTGGAAGTGACGCGCTTCGCCCTGTATCTGCACGATTTCGGCTCGCAGATCGGCCTGCGCCTGGCGCTGCGGCAGCCCGCGCGCGTCCGTGCGCTGATCATCCAGAACGGCGACATCTACGAAGACACGCTGGGCCCGAAGTACGAGGCGCTCAAGGCTTACTTCCGCCATCCCACCGCGGAAGCCGAGGCCACGCTGGCTGAAGCCATTTCCGAGGCGGGCTTCCGCGACGAGTTCCTCAACGGCACCCGCCCGGAACTGGCCCAGGCGATACCGCCCGACCTGTGGAAGCTGCACTGGTCGCTGATGACGCCGCGGCGCCGGCAGATCGCGCTGGCGGTGATCACCGGCCTCAAGGACAACCTGGCCTGGTTCCCGCGCTACCAGGCTTACCTGCGTGAGCAGCGGCCGCCGACCCTGATCGTCTGGGGTCCCTGGGACGGCTACATGCCCGAGGGCGGCGGCCCGCGCCTATCTGCGCGACCTGCCCGAAGCCGAACTGCACCTGCTGGACGGCGGACACTGGCTGCTGGAGACGCATCTGGACGAGGTGGCCGCACTGATGCGCGGCTTCCTGCAGCGCACGCCGTGAAAACCGCGGCCAGCGGCCAGCCTCCAATCCGCAATGAAAAATGCCAGTCAGTTTCAACTGACTGGCATTGCCCGGAACAGCGATTTTTCAGACCGCGGGCGCGTTGCGGCGATACCGCCGCTCAGCCGCCCTGCGACGCCAGCGCGCGCGACTGGCCGCGGATCTGCGCCTCGACCGTCGCGATCGCCGTCATGTTGACCACGCGCCGCACCGTCGCCGACGGCGTCAGCACGTGGGCCGGCTTGGCCACGCCCATCAGGATGGGGCCCAGCACCACGCCGTCGGTCATCGCGCGCAGCATGTTGAAGCTGATGTTGGCCGAGTCCAGATTGGGGAAGACGAACACATTCGCCGCACCGCTGAGCTGGGAATTCGGGAACAGGCGTTCGCGTATCTCCGGAATCAGCGCCGCATCGGCCTGCATCTCGCCCTCGACCTCCAGCTTGGGCGAACGCTGGCGGATGATTTCCAGCACGCGGCGCATCTTGCAGGCCGAGGCCGATTCCGAGCTGCCGAAATTGCTATGCGACAGCAGCGCGATCTTGGGATGGATGCCGAACAGCTTGAGGCGTATCGCCGCCTGCATGGTGGCTTCGGCGATTTCCTCGGCGCAGGGCTCGTGCTGCACGTGCGTGTCCAGATAGAAGAACACGCCTTTCTCGTTGAACACCGCGGACATGGCCGAGGGCTGCTGCACGCCCTGGTCCAGGCCGATGATGTCGCGGATGTAGTTGAGCTTCTTGCCGTAGCGGCCGACCACGCCGCAGATCAGCGCATCGGCTTCGCCGCGCTGGACCATCAGCGCCGCGATCACGGTGGAACGCGAGCGCACCACCGCCTTGGCCAGCGCCGGCGACACGCCGCGGCGTTCCATCAGGCGGTGATAGTGCTGCCAGTAGTCGTTGAAGCGCGGGTCGTCGTTGATGTTGCACAGCTCGAAATCGACGCCAGCCTGCAGGCGCAGGCCTATGCGCTGGATGCGTTTCTCTATCACTTCCGGACGGCCGATCAGGATGGGCCGGCAGAAGCCTTCGTCGACCACTACCTGCACCGCGCGCAGCACGGTTTCTTCCTCGCCCTCGGCGTAGACCACGCGCTTGGGGTCGGCCTTGGCGCGGTCGAATACCGGCTTCATGATCAGGCCGGTGCGGAACACGAAGCTGGTCAGCTTTTCGCGGTAGGCGTTCAGATCCGCCAGCGGCCGCGTGGCCACGCCGGAGATCGTTGCCGCGTGCGCGACGGCGGGCGCGAGTTCCACCAGCAGGCGCGGATCGAAGGGCTGCGGGATCAGGTATTCCGGGCCGAAGGACAGCGGCTTGCCGCCGTAGGCGCGGGCGGCCACGTCGCTGACCTCGCGCCGCGCCAGCGCGGCGATGGCGTGCACGCAGGCGACTTTCATGGATTCGTTGATCGTGGTCGCGCCCACATCCAGCGCGCCGCGGAAGATGTAGGGGAAGCACAGCGCGTTGTTGACCTGGTTCGGGTAGTCCGAACGGCCGGTCGCGATGATGGCGTCGGGGCGCACCGACTTGGCCTGCTCGGGCAGGATTTCCGGATTCGGATTGGCCAGGGCCAGGATGATCGGCCGCTCGGCCATGGTCGCGACCATCTCGGGCTTGAGCACGCCGCCGGCGGAAAGGCCGAGGAAGATGTCGGCACCGGCGACGATCTCGCCCAGGCTGCGCGCCGCGGTGTCGCGGGCGTAGCGCGCCTTGTCCGCGTCCATGTCCTCGGCGCGGCCGGCATAGACCACGCCGAGGCGGTCGGCGACGGTAATGTGCTCGGGCTTCACGCCCAGCTGCACCAGCATGTCGAGGCAGGCGATGCCGGCGGCGCCGGCGCCGGAGGCGGCCACGCGCACCTTGCCGATATCCTTGCCGACGACCTTGAGCGCGTTGATGACGGCCGAGCCGACAATGATCGCGGTACCGTGCTGGTCATCGTGGAAAACCGGGATTTTTACTCTTTCGCGCAATTTGCGCTCGACGGTGAAGCACTCCGGCGCCTTGATATCTTCGAGATTGATGCCGCCGAAGGTCGGCTCCAGGCTGGCAATGATGTCGACCAGCTTGTCCGGGTCGAGTTCGTTGATCTCGATGTCGAACACGTCGATGCCGGCGAACTTCTGGAACAGCACGCCCTTGCCTTCCATCACCGGCTTGGCCGCGAGCGGACCTATCGGCCCCAGGCCCAGCACCGCCGTACCGTTGGTGATCACCGCGACCAGGTTGCCGCGGGCCGTGACGGTGGAGACTTCGTTCGGATCCTCGACGATGGCATCGCAGGCCGCGGCCACACCCGGCGAATAGGCCAGGGCGAGATCGCGCTGGGTCAGCATCGGCTTGGTGGGCGCCACCTTGATCTTTCCGGCGGGCGCGAGGCGGTGGTATTCGAGAGCGGCTTTCTTCAGTTCGTCGGCGTTGGACATGGAAGACCGTATGCGGGCTGCTGCGCGGAAACGATTGCTGCGCAAGGAAATTCTTTCGGGCGCCGACTATAGCACAGGGCCTGCGCACAGCCGTGACGCATAGCGGCGCGGTGAAGCGCGGATCGGTTATGTGCGGTTCGCGCCGCGCCGCGGCGATGCTCGAACGTGTGTTTGAGCACACCGGAACCGATGCGGCCACGGGATGTGGTCACGGTTGCGGAGGACTGAGCCGGTGAGCGCGCCTCGCATCGCGCCGCATGCAGCGAGCGCCGGATGCTTGCGCGCATGAAGGCCTTACGCCGTGTCGCGGCATGGATCTGGCGGAGGCGCCGTGCACACGTAGCCCGCGCATCGTGCGGCAATGGCCTTGGTCACTGCTTGAACGCCCTGCATGCACCAGCCCCATCGCGGCGAGGCACTGCGCCCGCCCCGGCTTGTCGGCTTCGCGTACCCGCCACGCTCGCGGCGACGCAAGACAATGTCCGCATTCGCACAGCAACTGCGCCGCCGCGGATGCGGCAAACGCTACGAGTATTCCCGCGCACCAGCCGATACGACCGCTGGACAAGGCCGTCGAACAGGCCCGCGCAAAGTATCCCCGCGCAAGAGCCAGCACCGCAGACAAGCTATACCCACGCCAGCAACCCATGCGGTGCGGCGCCAGGAGCACAGGGATGAGGAACAGCGGGACAGAGGAACAGCGAACGCCATCCGCCCCGGCAACGGACCTGTGCCGCACGCCCGCATCGGTACAGCGGACGCTGCGCAGCCGCCGCCTCCACGCCACCGCCGCGTCCGGCAGCCGCCGAAACCGGAGTGGCGGATCGCTGCGCCGGCCGAGGCGGCCACGCGATGCCGCGCCTGCGCTTGCCTACGGAGTAACCAGGCCCCGCGCCGCCTGGCGGCACTGTACAGAAGTCGCCTGTTGTACCAACGCGCATTGATGCTCCGCAGCAAATGTTGCGGCGCGATCCATCGCCCATCGGAGCCCGGGCGCGCCGGTCCTGGCTCAGTCAAATTTGTGCACCGCCACAAGGCCGGCGACAAAAAATCGTGAAATGCGCACAGCACAGGCAGTTGCGGCAGCAGCCGGGCCTCGGCGCGGATTGACATGTGACAGGCATCGCAGTACCTAGCCTATTCCCCTGCGGCGTTTTTCTGTCGCGGGCGGTTGCACTTCTATCCGGGGAATTCATCACTATGGCTCGCTCACGATACCGTTCTGCGTTAGCTGTATCCATTGCACTAGGCCTTGCCGCCGGCGGCTCCATGATCGCCCAGGCGGACATCAAATCGGCCGCGATTACCGGCACGCTGGTCCACGAAGACCAGGGCGAACTCGTCAACGACGACGGCACCGTCGCCGTCATGATCACGCTGCAGGGCGATCCTGCGGTGTTCGACTACGCGCAGGCGCTGCGCGCCGGCGGCGGCTCTGGGCCCGTTGCCGAGCGAGCGGCGGGCAACGCCTCCCGCGCGGCCGTGGCTGCGCTGGAATCGCGCCAGGCCGAATTCTCCACGCGCCTGCTGGCCAGCGGCATTCCGCACACGGAACTGTTCCGCACCACCCGCGTGCTCAACGGCATCGCCGTGAACATGAATGCGTCGGACATGGCGCAGGTCGCCAAGATGGCCGGCGTCAAGCATGTACGCCTCCTGCCGCGCCACTGGCCGACCAACGGCAGCAGCGTGCCCTTCGTCGGCGCGCCGCAGTTCTGGGAAGGCACGCCGCTGGGCATGGCCGGCCTCAAGGGCGAAGGCATGCGCATCGGTATCATCGATACCGGTATCGACTACCAGCACCCGGATTTCGGCGGCAGCGGCCTGCTCGCCGACTACCAGGCGAATGACACCACCGTCATCACCGACCCGGCCGTCTTCCCGACGGCGAAAGTGGTCGGCGGCTGGGACTTCGTCGGCAACGCCTACACCGGCTCCAACACCCCGGCGCCGGACCCGGACCCGATGGACTGCAACGGCCACGGCAGCCACGTGGCCGGCTCCGCCGCCGGCCTGGGCGTGAAGCCCGACAACACCGCCTACAACGGTCCGTGGGACACGACCGTCAACTACGGCAACCTCAAGATCGGCCCGGGCGTAGCCCCGCGTGCCAGCCTCTACGCCCTGCGCGTATTCGGCTGCGGCGGCAGCACCAACGTCACCGTGGCGGCCATCGAGCGCGCCACCGATCCGAACAACGACGGCGATCTGTCCGACCGTCTGGACGTGATCAACATGTCGCTGGGCTCCAACTTCGGCCTGCCCGAGGACGACAGCGCGGCGGCCTCGGACAACGCCACCCTGTCCGGCATGATCGTGGTGACCTCGGCCGGCAACGCCGGCGACACCTTCTTCATCAGCGGCAGCCCGGGTTCGGCCAAGTCGGCCATCTCCACCGCCAACGTGCTCGACAGCGGCCTGCCCGGTCCGCTGCTGGTCAATGCGCCGGCCGCGATCGCCGGCTATCGCACCACCGGCAGCGCGTCCTTCGGCACGGCGCCGCCGCTCAGCGGCCTGACCGCCGACGTGGTGCGCGTGGATGACGGCTCCACCGCCGTAGTCCCGCCGACCACCGGCACCGGCACCGTCAACGACGGCTGCCAGACGCCGTTCGTGAACGCCGCCGCCGTCGCCGGCAAGATCGCCTTCGTCGACCGCGGCGCCTGCGGCTTCAAGCTCAAGGCCTACAACGCGATCCAGAACGGCGCCATCGGCGTGATCATCGGCAACCTGCCGACCAGCGGTACGCCGGGCACGGCGCCGGGCATGGCCGACGATCCGGCGGTGCCGGCCGTCAACGGCCCCGTCGTCAGCCTCAACCTGGCCGATGCCGACGGCCTGCGCGCGCAGTTCGCCACCTCCACCACGGTCAACGTGACGCTGAACGTCGGCGCCGATACGCCGTCGGCCTCGACCTCGCGCGGCCCCGGCGGTGTTGCCGGCCAGATCTACCTCAAGCCGGAAATCGCCGCACCGGGCAGCAGCATCACCTCGGCCCAGACCGGTATCACCTGCAACGGCACCACCACCACCGGCTGCCAGGTGGCCAACGCCTCGGGCTTCATCCCGGCCGGCGCGCCGCTGGTGCTCGGCGGTACCTCGATGGCTTCGCCGCACGTGGCCGGCTTCACCGCCCTGCTGCGCCAGCAGAACCCGGGTGCGTCGGTGGAGCAGATCAAGGCGATCGCCATGAACAGCGCCGCCCACGACATCACCGTCGGTCCGAACGGTGCGCTGGATACCTTCCCGGCCAGCCGCGTCGGCTCCGGCCGCATCGACATTCCGCACTCGGTCTCGCCGATCTCGGCAGGCAATGCGGATGAAACGGAACAGGTCGCCGTTACCTTCAACGACTACGTGATCGGCACGGCCAGCCAGACCAAGCAGGTCCGCCTGCAGAACCGCACCGCCACCGTGCAGAACGTGACCCTGGAACTGGACACCCTGCTCGACTCTCCGGGCGTGGCGTTCTCGCTGACCGGTCCGACCACCGTCAGCGTTCCGCCCAGCGGTTCGATCACCGTGCCGGTGCAGCTGACCGCCACTGCCAACGAAATGGACCGCTCGCGCGATCCGACCCTGGCGGCCACGCAGTCGCAGGGCGCGCCGGCCTCTATCGCCGCCCTGGGCGCACTGCCGCGTCACTACCTGGGTGAAGAATCGGCCAACCTGATCGTCAAGAAGGCCGGCAATGAAATTGCCCGCGTGCCGGTGTACATGGCCCACCGTCCGCATTCGGACATGGCCGGTCCGGACGTGGTCTCGCCCAGCGGCGCCACCATCGACCTGCCGCTGTCGGGCACGGGCGTCTGCACGGGTACGCTGGCCGGTTCCAACTGCACGGGCAACTTCGGCACGACCGACCAGGTCTCGCTGGTGTCGCCGTTCGAGCTGCAGTACACCGGTGCGGAAGACGACAAGCTGCCGGGCTACGCCAACATCCACTACCTGGGTGTCAACCACGATTCGTCCAACGATGCCTACCTGTTCGGTATCGCCACGCACGGTCCGTGGGGTTCGCCGACCAATGTCGCGTTCAACATCTGCGTCGACAACGACGAAGACGGCAACTACGACCGCGTCATCGCCAGCACCAACCTCGGCGGCCTGGCCCGCCTGATGGTCAATGCGACCATCTACGGGCAGGACGTGTTCGTGAACACCGTGTTCACGCCGCCCTCCAATCTGTCCTTCGCGGGTCCGACGACCTACGTGAACCAGCTCAGCGCCGCGCAGGCGGATACCGCCCTGCTGGCGAACAACGTCGCCGTGGTCAGCGCCACCGGCACCCAGCTGGGCCTCACCGGCGGCAACACCAACTTCCGCTACGCGGTCGCGGTGTGCCCGGGCTTCAACCCGCTCTGCGTGCGTCTGACCACGCCGAACCAGTGCGCAGCCCCCGGCAGCACCTACGCTACTGTGCCGGGCCCGTTCAGCTACGACTCGGCCAACAAGGGCATCACCTCCAGCGGCGGCGCTGCCGGCGCGATCATGTTCCAGGATCTGCCGGGCGCCGAACTGTCGCTGGGCTACAGCCAGGCCAACATGACCGCCAACGGCTCCACCGGCGTGCTGCTGCTGCACCACCACAATGCCCCGGGCAACACGGCCCAGGTCGTTGCGACGGACGGCATCTTCGCCGATGGCTTCGACCGCGTGTTCACGGTTCCTGGCGTCACGGTCAACGAAGGCTTCGAGGACTTCTCTGCGCTTGCAGGCGAAGGCTGGACCGTGCAGAACAACAGCGATGACATCGGTCCGTTCAGCTGGGGCCAGGGCGTGTGGGATGGCAAGGATGTGTTCCAGGCTCACCAGGGTCCGGACGACTCCTATGCCTCGGTGAACTACCAGAGCACCGACGGCTCCACGATCGACAACTGGTTCGTGAGCCCGCCGATCACGTTCAACAGCAACACGTCCTTCAGCTTCTGGACGCGCGTACCGACGGGATCGGCCTACCCCGATCGCATGGAAATCCGCCTGTGCGCGGCCGAGCCCTGCACTGCGCTGTCGCCGGCCGCCACCGCACTGGCGACCTTCCCGACCGTGCTGACCTCGATCAACCCGAACCTGGAAGAAGGCGGCTATCCGGACACCTGGACCCAGTTCACGGTGACCAACGCCAGCGGCATTCCGACTTCGGGCACCGGCCGCATCGCGTTCCGCTACTGGGTGACTGATGGCGGTCCGCTGGGTTCGAACTCGAACTTCGTCGGCATCGACACCCTGAGCATCACGGCGGCGGCGGTCGGCAATCGTCCGGCCAACGTGGGCACGGGCTTCCCGCCCCGCGGCGCCGAACGCAGCAAGGGCCGCCAGTAAAAATCGTCCGGGCCATTGCCGGACCACGGTCCGGCAATGCCAGCGACGCTTCAGCAGGGCCTCCCGCGAGGGAGGCCCTTTTCTTTTGTGCCTTGTCCGCGCAGCAGGCGATCGTGCACAAGCGGCGGCGGTGTCGTCAGATGGATAGCGGCTCCGGTCCGACCTGTTTCGAAGGCTTCTGCGATGGCACGGGCGATGATGTCCACGATGCCGCCGACAGCAGCTGCGTCGGGCAGCACGTTGCTGGCGGCTGCCGCCTGTCCCTTGACGTCTGGGCGCCCGCAGGGAGTCGTTGTCCGTCGTGCGCTGCGGCAGCGCCGGCATCGAACGCGAATCCGGTACCTGTGGAGATTGCCGTCCGCGACCGCAACGCATCCGGTCTGCCGGCATCAGCCATACCCAGACACGGGGAGCGGCCAGACAGGCGCACCGCGCCGCCCGCCAGACAATAAAAAACCCTCCGTCGCCGGAGGGTTTTTCGTGACCGGAACCGGCGCCGCTACGGCGGCGAACCGGCAACTGCGCGGATCAGGCGCCGGCCTTGCGCAGCTCGGTGGTGATCTGGATTTTCACGTCGTCGCTGACATTGGGCGCGAACTTGCCCAGGCCGAAATCCGAACGCTTGACCGTGATGCTGGCATCGAAACCGGCGGCCGGCTTCTTGCTCATCGGATGGTCGCCGACGGCGTTCACGGTGACGTCGAGCACGACCGGCTTGGTCACACCGTGGATGGTGAGATCGCCGCTGACCTTGAGCTTCTTGTCGCCGGCCTTCTCGACCTTGGTGCTCTTGAAGGTGGCGGTGGGGAACTTGGCCAGGTCGAAGAAATCGGCGCTGCGCAGATGTTCGTCGAACTTGGGCACGTCGGTGGCAAGGCCGTCGACCGGCAGGGTGACGTTGACCGAGGACTTGGTCAGGTCGGCCGTATCCAGCAGCACTTCGCCTTCGAACTTGGTGAAGCGGGCCTGGGGATTGGAGAAGCCCAGGTGGTTCCAGGAGAACACGACGTTGGTATGGCCGCCGTCGAATTCATACTTGTCCGCGGCAGCGGCGGAGAACGAGGCAGCCGCCAGGGCGGCGGCAAGAACGAGCTTGCGAAACATGGGAATTCCTCCGTTGTATACGACGTTGCAGGGCATCAGGCGATGCGGCAGGCCTGTGCGAAAGAGAATCGCGGATTACGCGGTTTCAGGACATCCGGATTGCCATAACCGATGTTCACAAGGAAATTCGACTTCACCTGGGTGCCGGGGAAGAACAGCTCGTCGGCCAGTGCGTTGTTGAAGCCGGACATGGGACCGCAGTCCAGACCCAGAGTTCGCGCCGCCAGGATCAGATAGCCGCCCTGCAGCGAGGCATTGCGGAAGGCGGTGTTGTGGATCACCTCGGGCTTGCCTTCGAACCAGGAGCGGGCGCCGGTGTTCGGGAACAGGAAATCCATGTGCTCGTAGAAGGCGTAGTCGCTGCCGATCAGCGCAGTCACCGGCGCGGCCATGGTCTGGGCCATGTTGCCCGCGTCCAGCGTGCGCGCCAGCAGCGCCTTGGCTTCGGGCGAGCGGATGAACACGATGCGGGCCGGCGAGCAGTTCGCGCTGGTCGGCGCCAGCTTGGCCAGGTCGTAGATCTGCTCCAGCTGCGCGTCGGTGACCGGACGGTCCAGCCAGGCGCGGTCGGAGCCGCGGAAGGTGCGGGCGGAATGGAACAACTGGTCTATGGCGGCGTCGGCGATGGGCGTGTGCGACATTGGGGGTTTCCTGGCAGTCAATCGCGACATCCTGAGGATGCGCAGTGTATGAAGGGGCCAACAGCCGGTCATTGTGCCCGGCGAAAACAGATTGGTGAACAGAGCTTTACAATGTGCGGAATTTTCAGCAGATACGGACAATGCCGGAAACAGCCAACTCCTGCTGGGTGATCAGCGACGGCGCCGCCGGCAACGAACGCCAGGCATTGGCCCTGGCCGCGAGATTGGGCCTGGGCGCCCGCGTATGGCAACTGGACCCGGCCCCGCCCTGGTCCTGGCTGGCGCCGCGCCTGCTGCCCGGCGCGCGCCTGGCCCTGCCGGCCGGGCAGCGCAGCCAGTTCGCGCCGCCCTGGCCGGCCCTGGCCATAGGCTGCGGCCGCGCCGCCGCGCTGTATACGCGCGGCCTGCGCCGCTGGAGCGGCGGCCGCACCTTCAGCGTGCAGATCCTCGATCCCCGTATCGCACCCAGCCATTACGATCTGGTGATCGCGCCCCGGCACGACCGCCTGCACGGCGCCAACGTGCTCAATCCGCTGGGCTCGCTCAATCCTATCGACGATGCCTGGCTGGCCGACGGCGCCGCCGCCTTCCCCGACCTGGCCCAGCTGCCCTCGCCGCGCCGCGTGGTGCTGTTCGGCGCCAGCCACCGCGAGGTCGCCGTCGACACCCAGTACTGCGTCAGCCTGGTCGAAGCCTTGGCGCGGCAGCAGGAACGCCACGGCGGCAGCTTCCTGGTCAGCACCTCGCGGCGCACGCCAGGCGTGCTGGCCGGCTTCCTGCGCAGCGCCTTCGCGCGCTTCCCCGGCGTGTTCTGGCGCGGCCCCGAAGACGGACCGAATCCCTATGCGGGCTTCCTCGCCCATGCCGACGCGATCTTCGTCACGCCCGACTCGGTCAACATGCTCTCGGAAGCCTGCGCCGTCGGCGTGCCCGTGACCACTTGGCTGCCGCAGCCGGCGCGCGGCAAGCTGGCGCGGTTCCACCAGGCGCTGATCGAAAGCGGGCATCTGCGCCTGCTGGGCGAAGCGCGCAACGCCGAGCGGCCGGCGCCGCTGCGGGAGACGGAGGCGGTGGCCGCGGAGGTGCGGCGAAGAGCCGGGATGCGAGAAGCGGGATCGGCAATCCGGGACCCGGGATCCGGGATCCGGGATTAGCGCCGGGTTCCCGGAATTTTCGCAGCAAGCGCTGCAAGTTCCGCGCGGCAACGAGCGGCCAGATGGCCGCTCCTTCCATTGCAAATCGCGCGTTAGTTACAAATCAACAAATTCCCACCCGGCGCCCGCTGCGGAACCGCGGAATCGCCGCTGTTTTGAACCCCGAACCAGTCACGAATCCCGGCTTCTGCGCACATTGGCCTCGAAATACGCCGGAAACGCCGCCCGCGGCAGATAGCGGCCCGCGCCGCGCACGGCGCGCAGGTCGCCATCGGCCCAGACCAGCTTGCCGGCGGCGATGGTGTGGCGCGCCAGGCCTCGTACAGTGCGGCCTTCGAAGATATTGAAATCCACGTTCTGGTGATGGGTCGCGGCGGAGATGGTGCGCGTGGCTTCCGGATCCCACAGCACCAGATCCGCATCGGCGCCGGCTTCGACCGCGCCCTTGCGCGGGTACAGATTGAAAATGCGCGCGGCATTGGTCGAGGTGACCGCGACGAACTCGCTCGGCGTGAGGCGGCCACTGTTCACGCCGTAGTGCCACAGCACGCCCATGCGGTCCTCGATGCCGCCGCAGCCGTTGGGAATGCGGGTGAAGTCGTCTTTGCCGGCGGCTTTCTGCGGCGCGCAGAAGGTGCAGTGGTCGGTGGCCGTGGTGTGCAGGTGGCCGGCCTGCAGCGCCTGCCACAGGGCTTCCTGGTGATGCCTGGGCCGGAACGGCGGGCTCATGACATGGGCCGCGGCGCGGGTGAAATCGGCGTCGCGATAGACCGAATCGTCGATCAGCAGATGGCCGCCCAGCACTTCGCCGAATACGCGCTGGCCCTCGCCGCGGGCGCGGGCGATCTCCTGCACGGCTTCGCGCGCCGACACGTGCACGATGTACAGCGGCACGCCTATCACTTCGGCAATGCGTATCGCGCGGTTGGCCGCCTCGCCTTCCACCGCCGCCGGGCGCGACAGCGGATGCGCCGCCGGGCCGGTCTTGCCTTCGGCCAGCAGCTGCTTCTGCAGCTGGAACACCAGCTCGCCGTTCTCCGCGTGCACCGTCGGCAGCGCGCCCAGCTCCAGCGCGCGGCGGAAGCTGTTCACGAGGATTTCGTCGTCGGCCATGATGGCGCCCTTGTACGCCATGAAATGCTTGAAGCTGGCCACGCCGTGCTGCTGCACCAGCTCGCCCATTTCGCGGTGCACCGATTCGTCCCACCAGGTCACGGCGACATGGAAGGCGTAGTCGGAAGCGGCTTTTTCCGCCCAGCCGCGCCAAGCATGGAAGGCTTCCAGCAGCGACTGGCGCGGGTTGGGTATGACGAAATCAATGATGCTGGTCGTGCCGCCGGCCAGACCCGCCGCCGTGCCCGAATAGAAATCGTCGCTGGCTACCGTGCCCATGAACGGCAGCTCCATGTGCGTATGCGGATCGATGCCGCCAGGCATCACCAGCAGGCCGCCGGCATCGACCACCGTGGCGCCGGCCGGTGCTTGCAGATCCGCACCGATCTGCGCGATGCGGCCATCGACGCAGAGCACGTCGGCGCGATAGCTATGGGTGGAATCGACGACGGTGCCGCCGCGGATCAACAAGGTCATGGGTTATCTCCAACGAAACACGACGCGCAGTTCCGGCGCGCGCGGGAAAGTGGTGTGATGCGACACAGCCAGGCTGTGCGACTCCCTCTCCCCCAACGGCAAAGCCGTTGGGGGAGAGGGTTGGCGTGAGGGGGCGTAGCAGATTCGCGTATTCAACACAGAGGAAACGAAAGCGGCCAGGCTTCGCTGCAGCGCAGCCGACAATCGACAGACACAGGCCGCCGGACTCAGGCACGCGAAGCCACATTCGCCTGCGCGGCATTCGATTCAGCCAGGCGCATCAGCAGCGCGTAGACCACGGCCGAAATGCCCAGCCCCGCAAACCAGGCATAGGTATACAGCGTGCGGAAAAACTCCGGCACGCCGCCGAAGGACTGCGGAAACGCCGCAGGCAGGAAGCCCGGCAGGTTGGGCAGCACGCCGGCCAGCAGGGCGATCACGGCCGCCGGGTTCCAGCCGTTGCGGTAGGCATAGACGCCGCGTTCCTCGAACAGCTGGCGCAGGTCCAGCCGCGTGTTGCGCAGGAAATAGTAGTCCACCAGCATGATGCCGGCGACCGGCCCCAGCAGCGCGGAATAACCCACCAGCCAGGTAAAAATATAGCCTTGGGTACTTTCCAGGATTTTCCACGGCATCGCCAGCAGCGCGATTCCCGCCGTGATCAGCCCGCCGGTGCGATAGGAAATCCGCTTGGGCGAAAGGCTGGCGAAGTCATAGGCCGGCCCGACCAGGTTGGCGGCGAGATTGCAGCACATGGTGTCCAGGGTCAGCACCAGCAGGGCCAGGCCTACGCCTATGCCGGTGAAGCGGCTGGACAGATCCACCGGGTCCCAGATCGCCTTGCCGTAGATCACCACCGTGGCCGACGTCACGATCACCGACATCA
This sequence comes from Tahibacter harae, assembly GCF_024437735.1. Taxonomy (GTDB): domain Bacteria; phylum Pseudomonadota; class Gammaproteobacteria; order Xanthomonadales; family Rhodanobacteraceae; genus Tahibacter; species Tahibacter harae. The sequence continues at coordinate 174,103 of NZ_JANFQO010000004.1, forward strand.
GCGCCAGCAGCCCCATGGGCACGGGCAGGCCTATGCTCTGGCCGATGAGCTGGTCGCGCTGCGAACGCGCGAAGCGGGTGAAATCAGGGATATTCAGCGCCAGCGTGGCCCAGAAACCGACCATCGCCGTCAGCGAAGGCCAGAACACGCTCCAGAACTGCCCGGCCTTCTCGCCGCCTTCGATGAACTTGGACGGCATGGCCATCATGCTGCCGAAGCCGCCGGCATGGGTCAGCGCCCAGCCGACCAGGAACAGGCACATCACGATCTTGACCGGCGCGGATACCGTCTCCAGCCAGCGTATCGATTCGGTGCCGTGCACGACGAAGTAGAGCTGCAGCGCCCAGAACGCGAGGAAGCAGACCAGCTGCCCCGCGTTGATGCCCAGCAGCGGCAGCGGATCCGCATGCAGCGCATTGCCGGTGATGATGTTGAGCAGGGTGTACATGGCCAGACCGCCGAACCAGGTCTGTATGCCGTACCAGCCGCAGGCAACCACCGCGCGCAGCAGCGCCGGCAGCCTGGCGCCCCGGGTGCCGAAGCTGGAGCGCACCAGCACGGCGTAGGGAATGCCGTACTTGGCACCGGCATGGCCGATCAGCAGCATGGGCACCAGCACGATGGCATTGCCCAGCAGTACCGTGGTCACGGCCTGCCAGGGCGACATGCCCTGATCGATCAGGCCGGCGGCCAGGGTATAGGACGGTATGCACATCACCATGCCTATCCACAGCGCGGCGAAGTGATACCAGGTCCAGGTGCGCTGCGCCGGCGTGGTGGGCGCCAGATCGGCGTTGTACAGCGCGCCTTGCGACACCTGGCTTTCGCTGGCGGGCGTTGCGGTCATCGACGGCTCCGGGGGCTGGTGCTGCGCAAGGGCTGAGGTTACGGCCTGGGGCGCGGCCGCGCTATGCCGGCTCCTTCACCCGCGCCGGATTGTTCTCGTGCGTGGTCCAGTTGGCATAGCCGCCCTCGTCCACCCGCACCATGCTGATGCAGCTGTCCACCGGGCAGACGTGCATGCACAGGTTGCAGCCGACGCATTCGGCGTTGTCGACCTCGAAGTGGCGCTTGCCGTCCTTTTCCTTGCGTATGGCCTGGTGTGCGGTGTCCTCGCAGGCGATATGGCAAAGCCCGCATTTGATGCACTTGTCCTGGTCGATCAGCGCCTTGATGTCGTACTTGAGATTGAGGAACTTCCAGTCGGTCACGTTGGGCACGGCGCGGCCGCGGAAATCCTCCAGCGTGCGATAGCCCTTCTGGTCCATCCAGTTGGCCAGGCCCGCGATCATGTCGTCGACAATGCGGAAGCCGTAGTGCATGGCCGCGGTGCAGACCTGCACATTGCCCGCGCCCAGGGCCATGAATTCGGCCGCGTCGCGCCAGGTGCCTATGCCGCCGATGGCGGAGATCGGCAGGTTCGGGGTTTCGCTGTCGCGCGCGATCTCGGCCACCATGTTCAGCGCGATGGGCTTGACCGCCGGGCCGCAGTAGCCGCCGTGGGTGCCCTTGCCGTCGACGGTGGGCGTGGGCGCCATCAGGTCCAGGTCCACCGAGACGATGGAGTTGATGGTGTTGATCAGCGATACCGCATCGGCGCCGCCGCGGAAGGCGGCGCGGGCGGAGTGGCGGATGTCGGTGATGTTCGGCGTGAGCTTGACGATGCACGGCAGGCGCGAATGCAGCTTGACCCAGCGCGCTACCTGTTCCACGTATTCGGGCACCTGGCCCACGGCCGAACCCATGCCGCGCTCGGACATGCCGTGCGGGCAGCCGAAATTGAGTTCCACCGCATCGCAGCCGGTGTCCTCGACCATGGGCAGTATGGTTTTCCACGACTGCTCATCGCAGGGCACCATCAGCGACACGACCATGGCGCGGTCGGGCCAGTCGCGCTTGACCTGGCGGATCTCGTCCAGGTTCACCTGCAGCGGACGGTCGGTGATCAGCTCGATGTTGTTGAGGCCGGCGATGCGCTGCCCGTTCCACTGCACCGCGCCGTAGCGCGAGCTGACATTGACCACGTGCGGATCCAGCCCCAGCGTCTTCCACACCACGCCGCCCCAGCCGGCCTCGAAGGCGCGGTTGACGTTGTAGGCCTTGTCGGTCGGCGGCGCGGAGGCGAGCCAGAACGGATTGGGCGAACGCACGCCGACGAAGTTGTTGCGCAGGTCTGCCATCTCAATTTCCCCCGTTGCCGTTGCCGACCAGGCGCGCATGGATCGCGCGCGCCGCCCGCTTGCCGTCTTCCACCGCCTGCACGGTCAGATCGACCTTGCCGCCGACGCAGTCGCCGCCGGCCCAGACGCCGCGCAGCGAAGTCTCGAATTCCGCATTGACCACGATGCGGCCTTTGCTGATTTCCAGCAGCGCACCGGCATCGCCGTCGGCGCGCGGCGGCAGCAGCACCTGGCCTATGGCCTTGAGCACGCTGTCGGCAGGCAGGGTGAGCAGGTCGCCGGTGCCGAGCAGGCGGCCGGATTCGTCGAGCTGGGTGTATTCGAATTCCATGGACGTGACCGCGCCGTCGCGGCCGAGGATGCGCCGCGGCGCGGCCCATTCGATCACGTTGACGCCCTGGGTCTTGGCGAATTCCTGCTCGGCCCAGGTCGCGCTCATGCTGGCGCTGCCGCGGCGGTAGACCAGGGTGACGGATTCCGCGCCCAGCTTCTTGCTCTGCACGGCCGCGTCGATGGCGGTATTGCCGCCGCCGATCACCACCACCCGGCGGCCCACCGGCAGCTGGCTCAGATCGTCGCACTGGCGCAGGTCGGCGATGAAATCCACCGCGTTGCGCACGCCGGCCAGTTGCTCGCCTTCCACGCCGAGCGCGTTGACGCCGGCCAGGCCCAGGCCCAGGAATACCGCGTCGTAGTCGCGGCGCAGGTCGGACAGGTGCAGGTTCTCGCCCAGCGCCTGCCCACCCTGCCAGGCGATGCCGCCTATGCCCAGCAGCCACTCGATCTCGCGCGCGGCGAATTCCAGCACCTTGTATTCGGCGATGCCGTATTCGTTCAGACCCCCGGGGCGCGGCTTGGCATCGAAAAGGGTCACGTCATGCCCGGCCCGCGCCAGCGCGTGCGCGCAGGACAGGCCGGCCGGGCCGGCGCCGACCACCGCGATGCGCCGGCCGGTCGCGGCGGCGCGCTCGAACAGCGCGGCGTCGGTGTCGAATACCCAGTCGGTGGCGTAGCGCTGCAGCGCGCCGATCTGCACCGGCTGCGATTCGGCCGTATTGCGCACGCAGCTGCCTTCGCAAAGGATCTCGGTGGGACAGACCCGCGCGCACATGCCGCCGAGGATATTGGCGCCGAGGATGTCCTGCGCCGCGCCGCGCAGGTTGTCCGTGGTGATGCGGCGGATGAAGCTGGGTATGTCGATGCCGGTGGGACAGGCCTGTATGCACGGCGCGTCGTAGCAGTAATAGCAGCGTTGCGCGGCGATCAGCGCACTCTGCCGGTCCAGCGGCGGCGCGACATCGTCGAAATTCTGCGCCAGCGTGGCGGCCGGCAGACGCGCGGCGGCGATGTCGGCGAAATCTTTGCGGGGCATTCGGACTCCTGGGTTTGTAGCGGTTGCCTTGGAAGTCACTGTTTCCCGGCCGGCACGTCAATCCTTGCCGGCGGCCGGCTTTCTGCTTTCACGCCAACCGCATCCGCCGTGGCGCTTCAAGCTCCCTCTCCGCCAAGCTCGCCTGGGGGAGAGGGTTGTGGCAAGGGGGAGACGCCGAGGATCGCCTGTCAGGGGATTTTCGCCGCGCCGCAGGTCACGTACCCGCGAACCTCACACGCTGCGCCTCGCTGAAACGCTTCCCCCTCACCCTGCCCTCTCTCCCAAGCAAGCCTGGGGGAGAGGGTTCTGCAGCTTCAAACTTTCCCGCCACCTGCGCGTTGCCTTCCCCAGCAACACCCGGGCAAATATCTCCGATCAGCTCTGCGCCCGCTCCAGCATCGCATGCAGCAACACATTCGCCCCGGCCTCGATCCACTCCGGCGTCGCATCCTCGATCTCGTTGTGGCTGATGCCGCCGATGCAGGGCACGAACACCATCGAGGTCGGCGCAACCTGGGCCAGGTAGCAGGCGTCATGGCCCGCGCCCGAAACGATGTCGCGATGGGAGTAGCCGAATTTCTGCGCGCCGGCGCGCACCGAGGCGACGCAGTCCGCATCGAAGGGCACCGGCGCGTAGTAGAAGATCTGTTCCAGCTTGCTGACCTCGACCGCCGATTCCTCGGCCGCCTCGGCGATGACGCTGCGCAGGTCGGCGTCCATCTGCGCCAGCACCGCGTCCTCGGGATGACGCAGGTCGACGGTGAAGAACACGCGGCCCGGGATCACGTTGCGCGAGTTGGGATGCACCTGCAGCATGCCGACCGTGGCGCAGGCATACGGCGCGTACTTGTGGCCAATGGCGTTGACGCGCTGGATCACCTTGGACGCTGCCAGCAGCGCATCGCGCCGGCGCGGCATGGGCGTGGGGCCGGCATGGGATTCCTGGCCGGTGTAGACCACCTCGTACCAGCGCTGCCCCTGGGCCGCGTGCACCACGCCGATGGTCACGCCTTCGGCTTCGAGAATCGGACCTTGCTCGATATGCAGCTCGAAAGCCGCATGTATCGGCCGGCCGCCGACCGGGAGATCGCCGGCATAGCCGATGCGCGCGAGTTCCTCGCCCATGGTCTTGCCATCGACATCGGCGCGCGACAGGCCATATTCCAGGCTGAACACGCCGGCGAATACGCCCGAGGACACCATCGCCGGGGCGAAGCGCGAGCCTTCCTCGTTGGTCCAGATCACCACTTCGATGGGCCGGCGCGTGACGATGCCGTGGTCGTTGAGCGTGCGCACCACTTCCAGTCCGCCGAGCACGCCGTAGATGCCGTCGAACTTGCCGCCGGTGGGCTGCGAATCCGCGTGCGAGCCGGTGATCACCGGCGCCAGGCTGTCGTCGCTGCCGGCGCGGCGCGCGAAGACATTGCCCATCTTGTCGATGCCGATGGTGCAGCCGGCCTCTTTCGCCCAGCGCACGAACAGGTCGCGGCCCTGGCGATCCAGGTCGGTCAGCGCGAGCCGGCAGACCCCGCCTTTCGGCGTCGCGCCGATCTGCGCCATCTCCATCAGGCTGTCCCAGAGGCGGCGGCCGTTGGTGCGGACCAGATCGGAAGGTTCGGACTTGAGTACGGCGCTCATGGCGGGCTCCGGTGCTGCGGGAAACGGGACTGTCGACGGGAAACGGGCGGCCTGGATCCGCGCTCAGGTATGCGGCATCACGAACTGTGCCCCGGCGCGGATGCTGGTGGGCCAGCGCGTGGTCACCGTCTTGAGCCGCGTATAGAAACGCACGCCTTCCGGACCGTAGACATGATGATCGCCGAACAGCGAGGCCTTCCAGCCGCCGAAGCTGTGGAAGGCCATGGGCACCGGTATCGGCACATTGATGCCGACCATGCCCACCTGCACGCGCTGCACGAAATCGCGCGCCGCATCGCCGTCGCGGGTGAACAGGGCGACGCCGTTGCCGTATTCGTGGGCGTTGACCAGGGCCAGGGCCTCGTCATAGCTGCCCACGCGCATCAGCGACAGCACCGGGCCGAAGATTTCCTCGCGGTAAATGCGCATGTCGGGCCGCACGTGGTCGAACAGGCAGCCGCCGAGGAAGAAACCGTCCTCGCAGCCGGCGACCCGATGGCCGCGGCCGTCGACGACGAGTTCCGCGCCCTCTTCCACGCCGAGATCGACATAGCCGCGCACCTTGTCGCGGTGCGCGCCGGTGATCAGCGGGCCCATGTCCATGCCTTCCAGGTCGCCGCGGCCGATCTTGAGCGCGGCCACGCGCGGGGCGAGCCGGGCGGCGAGCTTGTCGGCGGTCTCGTCGCCGACGGCGACGGCGACGGAGATCGCCATGCAGCGCTCGCCGGCCGAGCCATAGCCGGCGCCGAGCAGGGCATCGGCGGCCTGGTCCAGGTCCGCATCCGGCATCACGATCATGTGGTTCTTGGCGCCGCCGAGCGCCTGTACGCGCTTGCCCGCGGCGCAGCCGGTGGCATAGATGTAGCGCGCGATCGGGGTGGAGCCGACGAAGCTGACCGCGGCGATATCCGGATGGGCGAGGATGGCGTCCACCGCGGCCTTGTCGCCGTGCACCACGTTGAACACGCCCGGCGGCAGGCCGGCTTCGGCCAGCCAGTCGGCCAGCAGCAGCGACGGCGAGGGATCGCGTTCCGAAGGCTTGAGCACGAAGCAATTGCCGCAGGCAATCGCAATCGGAAACATCCACAGCGGCACCATGGCCGGGAAATTGAACGGCGTGATGCCGGCGACCACGCCCAGCGGCTGGCGCAGGCTGTGCGAATCCACCGCGCTGCCGACGTTCTCGGTCACTTCGCCCTTGAGCAGCTGCGGAATGCCGCAGGCAAACTCGACCACTTCAATGCCGCGCTGCACTTCGCCCAGCGCATCGCTGTGGGTCTTGCCGTGTTCGGCGGTGATGGCGGCGGCGAGTTCGCCGGCGCGCTGTTCGAGGATCTCGCGCAGCTTGAACAGCACCCGCGCGCGCTTCAGCGGCGGCGTGACCGACCAGGCCGGAAACGCGGCCCGGGCGGCGCGCACCGCGGCATCGACTTCGGCCGCCGTGGCCAGCGGCAGGCGGCCGGTCTGCTCGCCGGTGGCCGGGTTGTATACGGCCGTGGTGCGGGCATCGCCGGCGGCGGTGCGCTCGCCGGCGATGTAGTGCGGAATGACGACAGGAGCCAGCATGCTTTTCTCCCTGCGCCCTGCCTGGCGATGGCGGGGCCGGCGCAAAGGCGGCGCGCGCGCCGCCGGTTCGATGACGAGGTTCTAGCGCAAAACGGCGCGCGGCCGCATCAGGCCACGGCCCGGATGCAGGCGCGCACGCCTTCGATCATGTGATCCAGCTCGGCGTCCGTGGTGATTACCGGCGGCGCCATGGCGACGGTATCGCCGGTGAAGCGCAGCAACAGGCCGCGCTTGAGCCCTTCCTCGAACAGGCGCAGGCCGCGCAGGCCGGGCTGGCCCGGCAGCGGCGCCAGTTCCACCGCGGCGGCCGCGCCGCAGTTGCGGATGTCGACGACGTTGGGCTCGCCCTTGAGTCCGTGCACGGCGTCCCCGATCTTGCGCCCCAGCTCGGCAAAGCGCTGCGGCACGGCTTCCGCGTGCAGCAGGTCCAGCGTCGCATGCGCCGCGGCCACGGCCAGGGCGTGGGCGGAATAGGTGTAACCGTGGAACAGTTCCACCATGTAGTCCGGGCCCTGCATGAAGGCGTCGTAGATCGCGTCGGTGGCGATCACGCCGCCCATGGGCACGGTGCCGTTGTTGACGCACTTGGCGAAGGTGATGAGGTCCGGCGTGACGCCGAAGGCCTGCGCGCCGAACCAGTCGCCCATGCGGCCGAAGCCGCAGATCACCTCATCGAAGATCAGCAGGATGCCGTGCTTGTCGCAGATTTCGCGCAGGCGCTGCAGATAGCCCAGCGGCGGCACCACCACGCCGACCGAGCCCTGCATGGGCTCGACGATGACGGCGGCGATGGTGGAGGCGTCGTGCAGCGCGACCAGGCGCTCCAGTTCGTCGGCAAGATGCGCGCCCCAGGCCGGCTGGCCGCGCGAGAACGCCATTTCCTTGAGATTGTGCGTATGCGGCAGATGATCCACACCCGGAATCATCAGCGGCGCGAACATCTTGCGGTTGGCGACCATGCCGCCGGCGGAGATGCCGCCCAGGCCGACGCCGTGATAGCCCTTCTCGCGGCCGATGATGCGCGTGCGCGAGGCCTCGCCGCGCAGGCGGTGGTAGGCGACGGCGATCTTGAGCGCGGTATCCACGGCCTCGGAGCCGGAATTGGTGAAGAACACGCGGTTGAGGCTGCCCGGCGCAACCGCGGCGATGCGCTCGGCCAGGCGGAAGGAATCGGGACTGGCGACCTGGAAGGCCGGGATGTAATCGGCCTTGTCCAGCTGCGTCTTCACCGCCTGCACGATGTGCGGGTGGCGGTGGCCGAGCGAGCTGCACCACAGGCCGGAGAGGCAATCGAACAGGCGCTGGCCTTCGACCGTGGTGTAGTAGGCGCCTTCCGCGCTGACCAGCAGGCGGTCCAGCGGCCGCTGGCGCTTGAAATAGCGGTTGTGCGTGAACGGCATCCAGTACGGATCGAGGTTGAGATCCGTCTCGGTCTGCGGCGCCGGGGCGGCGGCTGCGTGATTCATGGTGGGCTCGGTCCTGGGTTGTTGCGCGGAGCGGCGGGTGCCTGCCGGGGCAGGCTCCGCCGCGTTGCCGCGCTAGCTTGCCGCGCGGCGGGAACTGCGGACAAGGCCGGGCCGGATGGAGCGGACCGCGGCCGTGTTCCAGCCGCGCGGGCGCGGCGAAAGTACAGTGCGCCGCGGACTGCCTGCCGCAGCGCGGATCGGCGAGACCGTTTCGCCGACCGAACGCGGAGCCTTGCACTACCGGCGCGCGGATGCAAGCGGCGGCGCAGCGCGGCGCCGGCGTGCTAGTTTTTCCGCCTCTACCGCCAACCGCCAGCACGCCATGGACCTCATCCTGCGCCACGCCAACCTGCCCGACGGGCGCCGCGACCACGACATCGGCATTGCCGCCGGCCGCATCCAGGCCGTGGCGCCGGCGCTGCCGGCCGGTGCGGCGCAGGAAATCGACGTGCGCGGCCGGCTGGTGTCGCCGCCCTTCGTCGATGCGCACTTCCACCTGGATTCCGCCCTGACCCTGGGCCAGCCCCGCCTCAACCGTTCCGGCACCCTGCTCGAAGGCATCGCGCTCTGGGGCGAACTCAAGCCCGAGCTGACCCAGGCGGCGATCCGCGAACGCGCCCTGGCGTATTGCGATCTGGCCGTTGCCCAGGGCCTGCTCGCGATCCGCAGCCATGTCGATGTCTGCGACGACCGCCTGCTCGCGGTGGATGCCCTGCTGGAAGTGAAGCGCGACGTCGCACCGTATCTCGACCTGCAGCTGGTCGCCTTCCCGCAGGACGGCCTGCTGCGCAGCGCGACGGCGCAGCGCAATCTGGTCCGCGCGCTGGACCGCGGCGTGGACGTGGTCGGCGGCATTCCGCATTTCGAACGCACCATGGCCGACGGCGCCGAGTCGGTGCGCATCCTGTGCGAGCTGGCGGCCGAACGCGGCCTGCTGGTGGACATGCACTGCGACGAATCCGACGATCCGCATTCGCGCCATGTGGAGAGCCTGGCCGCGCAGGCCCACCGCCTCGGTCTGCACGGCCGCGTCACCGGCTCGCACCTCACGTCCATGCATTCGATGGACAATTACTACGTTTCCAAACTGATACCGCTGATGGCCGAGAGCGGCGTCGCCGCCGTGGCCAACCCGCTCATCAACATTACCTTGCAGGGCCGCCACGACAGCTACCCCAAGCGCCGCGGCATGACCCGCGTGCCGGAACTGCTCGCCGCCGGCGTCAACGTCGCCTTCGGCCAGGATTGCGTGATGGATCCCTGGTATTCCTTCGGCAGCGCCGACCTGCTCGAAGTCGCCCACATGGGCGTGCATGTGGCGCAGATGACCTCGCAGGACGCGATCCGCCAGGCCTTTGACGCCGTCACCGTCAACGCCGCGCGCATCCTGCATCTGGATGGCTATGGCCTGGACGTGGGCTGCCGCGCCGACCTGGTCGTGCTGCAGGCGGCCGATCCGTTCGAGGCGATACGGCTGAAGGCGGCGCGGCTGTTCGTGCTGCGCGGCGGCAAGGTGATTGCGCACAGCGAGCCGCGCAACAGTGTGCTGGCGCTGGCGGGAAGGCCGCAGCGTATCGGTCCTGAATTTGCCCCGGGCTCCATCGCCTGAAAGCAGCGGCGGTGCCGCTCAGCGGTGTTCGGTCTGCCAGGAAGCGTTTGCACAAGGCCCGCATGCCGTCGTACACGGCGGCATGGCCGCTTGTCCAATCCGATCTGTCCTGCCTGGCGGCAGGGAAAGGGCATCGGCAAATTCAACGGGCGCGAGGAATTTTCCGAATTCAACTTACCTCATGAATTGAAGCTACTCATCGCGGATGATGAGTTTTGCCAAGCTGCGATCGGGCGGCTTGCCGGCGTGGCACCCACAAAAAAGCCCCGCATCGCTGCGGGGCTTTTTGAGGTGATCCACCGGCCGGAAGCACGGTGGATCGTGGTGCAGCGCTGACGCGGACTATCAGAAGTCCATGCCGCCCATGCCGCCCATGCCGCCACCGTGGTCGTGGCCGCCGGCAGCCGGCGCTTCCTTCTTCGGCGCTTCGGCGACCATGGCTTCGGTCGTGATCATCAGGCCGGCGATGGAAGCCGCGTTCTGCAGGGCCGAACGGGTGACCTTGGTCGGATCCAGGATGCCGAACGCGATCATGTCGCCGTATTCGCCGCTGGCGGCGTTGTAGCCGAAGTTGCCCGAACCTTCCTTGACCTTGTTCAGGACGACGGAGGGCTCTTCGCCGCAGTTGGACACGATTTCACGCAGCGGCGCTTCCATCGCGCGCTTGGCGATGTTGATACCGTGGTTCTGGTCTTCGTTGTCGCCCTTGATGGCGCCGATGGCCTGCAGCGCGCGGATCAGCGCGACGCCGCCGCCCGGGACGACGCCTTCTTCCACTGCCGCGCGGGTCGCGTGCAGGGCGTCTTCGACGCGGGCCTTCTTTTCCTTCATTTCGACTTCGGTCGCGGCGCCGACCTTGATCACCGCCACGCCGCCGGCCAGCTTGGCCACGCGTTCCTGCAGCTTTTCACGGTCGTAGTCGGAGCTGGTCTCTTCGATCTGGGCCTTGATCTGCTTGATGCGGGCCTGGATCGCTTCGGCATCGCCGGCGCCGTCGATGATGGTCGAATTTTCCTTCGACACGACGATCTTCTTGGCGCGGCCCAGATCCTTGATCGTGGCCTTTTCCAGCTGCAGGCCGACTTCCTCGGAGATCACGGTGCCGCCGGTCAGCACGGCCATGTCTTCCAGCATCGCCTTGCGACGGTCGCCGAAGCCCGGGGCCTTGACGGCGCAGACCTTGACGATGCCGCGGATGGTGTTGACCACCAGGGTGGCCAGCGCTTCGCCTTCGACTTCTTCCGCCACGATCAGCAGCGGCTTGCCGGCCTTGGCCACGCCTTCGAGCACGGGCAGCAGCTCGCGCACGTTGGAGATCTTCTTGTCGTGCAGCAGGATGTACGGATCGTCCAGCTCGGCCTGCATGGACTGCTGGTTGTTGATGAAGTACGGCGACAGGTAGCCGCGGTCGAACTGCATGCCCTCGACCACGTCGAGTTCGTTGTCCAGGCCCGAGCCTTCTTCAACGGTGATGACGCCTTCCTTGCCGACCTTCTTCATCGCCTCGGCGATGATGTCGCCGATGTTGGAATCGGAGTTGGCCGAGATGGTGCCGACCTGGGCGATGGCCTTGTCGTCGGCGGTGGGCTTGGACAGGGACTTCAGCTGGGTGACGGCGGCCGAGACGGCCTTGTCGATGCCGCGCTTGAGGTCCATCGGGTTCATGCCGGCGGCGACGGCCTTCATGCCTTCGCGGATCAGGGCCTGGGCCAGCACGGTGGCGGTGGTGGTGCCGTCGCCGGCAACGTCGGAGGTCTTGGAAGCGACTTCCTTCACCATCTGCGCGCCCATGTTCTCGAACTTGTCGGCCAGTTCGATTTCCTTGGCGACGGAGACGCCGTCCTTGGTGATGGTCGGGGCGCCGAAGCTCTTTTCGAGCACGACGTTGCGGCCCTTCGGACCCAGCGTGGCCTTGACGGCGTTGGCCAGGACATTCACGCCGCGGACCATGCGGGCGCGGGCGTCTTCACTGAAGCGGATTTCTTTGGCTGCCATGGGATATGACTCCGGAAAATGGGGGTTGAACGTGAGTAACTAGAGAAAGGCGGGGCGGGCTGCGGCGGGGCTTGCGGCCTTCGCGCCCGGCCCGGGCCGGTCTCAGGCTTCGATGACGGCCAGCAGATCTTCTTCGCGCATGACCAGCAGCTCTTCGCCGTCGATCTTCACTTCGGTGCCGCTGTACTTGCCGAACAGGACCTTGTCGCCGGCCTTGACCGCGATCGGGCGGACCTTGCCGTCTTCCAGGATCTTGCCGGCGCCGGCGGCGATGACTTCACCGCGGACCGGCTTTTCGGTGGCGCTGTCGGGGATGACGATGCCGCCGGCGGACTTGGTCTCGGCTTCCAGGCGCTTGATGATGACGCGGTCGTGCAGAGGACGAAGCTTCATGGGTTGTTCCCTCAGGTAGTGGCAAGGAATTGATTGAAAGAGATTTTCCAACGGTTGCTAGCACTCTCCGTCGGTGAGTGCCAATTTTAGCCCGGCACGGTGACAGAAGGCCAATCCCCCGTTGCGTGGCCGACACATAGGGCGCCGGAAATAGCTTTCAAGGGCACCGGGGTGGGCGGCGCGGGCGGCACGGGTTATGGTGCGCGCCCCTGAAGCCGCGGCTGCCGCCATGTCCGCCCTGATCGTCTATTGCACCGTGCCGGACCAGGATCTGGCCGACCGCCTGGCCCGCGCCCTGGTCGAGGAAGGCCTGGCCGCCTGCGTCAACCGCCTGCCGGGCGTGGTCTCGACCTACCGCTGGCAGGGCCAGACCCAGGTCGATGCGGAGCTGCTGTTGCTGATCAAGACCACGCGCGCCCGCTTCGAGGCGCTGCGCCGGCGCATCGTCGAGCTGCATCCGTATGAACTCCCGGAGGTGATCGCGGTCGATGTCGCCCTGGGCCATGCGCCCTACCTGGACTGGCTGGCCGAAAGCACCGCCGCCAGGCACTGAGCCGCCGCTACGCACATCGAACTGCAAGGACTGCGCAGCCGCGCCGGTCTGTGTCTGCCCCCGAACCGCTGGAGCCGCAATGAGTCGTTTCGCCCGCTATGCCCTGCTTGCCGCCGGCCTGCTGGGATTCACCCAGGCCCAGGCCCAGGACGACGAGCTGCTGCGGGTGGAAGAGGCGTTTGCGCTGACCTCGCAGGTAGTCGGGCGCGACGCGATCAAGCTGGAATGGAAGATCGCCGACGGCTATTACCTGTACCGCACGCGCATGAGCACGCGCAGCAGCCAGGCGGATCTCAACCTGGCCCCGCTGGAGCTGCCGCCGGGCGAGCCCAAGAACGACGAGTTCCTGGGCCAGGTCGAGGTCTACCACGGCAAGGTCACGGCGACGCAGGCGCTGAAACCTGGCCCCGACCTCACCACGGCCGAGTTCGCCGTCACCATCCAGGGCTGCCACGAGCGCGAGCCCAAGATCTGCTACCCGCCGTATACCGCCAAGCTCAGCCTGCCGCTGCCGCCGCCCGAACCGGGCGCCGCCGCGGCGGAACCGGCCGGCGCCGGCCTGCTGCGCGGCCCGGCCGCGGCCACACCGCCCGGTGCGCTGAGTTCGGCCCTGAACCAGCTGGGCAAGCCGGCCGCGGACGCGCCCATGGACACCGGTACCGCCGTCCCCGGCGAGGAAAAGCTGCCGCTGCCGCCGGAACAGGCCTTCGTGTTCGAGACCATCGCCACCGGTCCCACCGAGCTGCTGGCGCGCTGGACCATGCCCAAGGGCTATTACCTGTACCGCGACAAGACCCGGCTGAGCGTGCCCGCCGACAGCGGCGTGCGCCTGGGCACGCCGCGCTGGCCCGTAGGCACGCCGCACAAGGACGAGCACTACGGCGACGTCACCGTCTATTTCGACCAGGTCGAGCTGCCGATAGACCTGGGCCGTGACGACGGCAAGCCGGCCAAACTCAAGCTGCAGGCCGAATTCCAGGGCTGCGAGAACGACGGCGTCTGCTATCCCATCATGACGCGCACGGTCGAGGTGGAGCTGCCGCAGGCGTCGGCGGCGCAGCTGGACATGGCGCGGGCCAAGCTCGCCACCAGTGCGGCACCGGCCGCCGCCGCGAGCGGCAATGCGGAAGACCAGTCCGAGGAACAGCGCCTGGCCGCCCAGCTGTCCAGCGACCGCCTGCTCGCCCTGATCTCGTTCTTCGGCTTCGGCCTGCTGCTGGCGTTCACGCCCTGCGTATTTCCCATGCTGCCGATCCTGTCGGGCATCATCGCCGGGGCCGGCGAGAATGTTTCGACGCGGCGGGCGTTTGTGTTGTCGACGGTCTATGTGCTCGCGTCCACCCTGGTGTTCACCATCGCCGGCGTCGCCGCCGGCCTGGTCGGGGCAAACCTGCAGGCGCTGTTCCAGCAACCCTGGATCCTGACCAGCTTCGCCATCCTGTTCGTGCTGCTGTCGCTGTCCATGTTCGGCTTCTACGAACTGCAGCTGCCCTCGTCACTGCAAAGCCGCATCGCCAGCGTGAGCAACCGCCAGCAGGGCGGCTCGCTGACCGGCGTGGCCGTCATGGGCGTGCTGTCGGCGCTGATCGTAGGCCCCTGCGTGGCGCCGCCGCTGGCCGCGGCCGTGCTCTACATCAGCCAGACCCGCGATCCGGTATTCGGCGGCCTGGCCCTGTTCACGCTGTCGCTGGGCATGGGCGCGCCGCTGGTGGTCGCCGGCACCGCCGCCGGCAAATGGCTGCCGCGCGCCGGCGCCTGGATGGACTCGGTCAAGGCCGTGTTCGGCGTGAGCTTCCTCGCCCTGGCAATCTACATGGTGTCGCGCTTCCTCGATGCGGGCTGGATCATGCTGATGATCGGCGTGCTCGCCGTCGCCTGCGGCGTCTACCTGGGCGCGCTGGAGCGCCTGCCGGAAGAAGCTTCGGGCTGGCGCCGCCTGTGGAAATCGCTGGGCGTGGTGTTGCTGATCGCCGGCGCGGCCCAGCTGGTCGGCGCCTTCGCCGGCTCGGCCGATCCACTGCAGCCGCTGCGCGGCCTGGGCGGCGGCGGTGGCTCAGCGGCCGCGCCGCAGCACCTGCCCTTCCGCACCATCAAGACCATTGCCGACGTCGAAGCCCAGCTCAAGCAAGGCAAGCCGGTGATGCTGGACTTCTATGCCGACTGGTGCGTGTCGTGCAAGGAAATGGAGAAGTTCACCTTTACCAAGTCGGACGTGCACGCGGCGCTGCAGCCCTACACCCTGCTCAAGGCCGACGTCACCGCCAACGACGCGGAAGACCAGGCCCTGCTCAAGCATTTCGGCCTGGTCGGCCCGCCGGTGACGATCTTCTTCGGCGCCGACGGCAAGGAACGGCGCGCCCAGCGCCTGACCGGGTTTGAATCGGCCGAGAAGTTCGTCGCCCGCGTGGCCAAGGCGGCCGGCCGATGAGCTGGCGTCAGACTGCACTGATCGGCGTGCTGGCCCTGGGCGCGGGCGTGGCCGGCCTGGTCGCCGGCAGCATCCTCACCGGCCAGGGCGCGCCGCGCGCGATCACCGACGCCCTGAGCACCACCGCGGCCGGCCGCTGGCTGGCCGAAGCCTGGATCGACGCCGCCACGCCGGCCGGCCCGCCCGGCGTCGCCGTCGCTGCCAAGGGCGATCCCGCGCCCGCGCTGGCCCTGGCCGACCGCGAAGGCCGCAGCACCTCGCTGGCGCAGTGGAAGGATAGGCTGGTCGTGATCAATTTCTGGGCCACCTGGTGCGCGCCCTGCCGCAAGGAAATGCCGGAACTGGACCGCTTCCAGCGCAAGCATGCGGGGGCCGGCGTGCAGGTCGTCGGCATCGCCGTGGACGGCAGCGCCGAGGTCGAAGCCTTCCTGCGCGAGACGCCGGTGGGCTATCCCATCCTGCTCGCCAGCGGCGCCGGCCTGAATCCGTCGCTGCCGTTCGGCAACACCTACGGCGCCCTGCCCTTCAGCGTCCTGCTGGGCCGCGACGGGCGCATCCTCGATACCCGCCTGGGCGAGGTCACCGAGGCTTCGCTGGAAACCTGGACCGCGCCGCACCGCGGCAGCACGCTCTGAGCCCGGCAGCGCGGCGCGCAGCTCCGGCAACGCCGCCGCGCAGCGGGAAACAAGGCCTCGCCGCGGCGGCGGCGAGGCTGCGCCACGGCGTTGCCGCCGCGCGCCGTATGGAAACCCGCGTCCGGCTGCGCCTGCCTAGACTGGCGCGATCCCGCGGAGCCCGCCATGACCGAATTCATCCTCAACGGAAATCCCGCCAAGCTCGATGCGCCGGCTGAAATGCCGCTGCTGTGGGCGCTGCGCGATGTCGCCAACCTGACCGGCACCAAGTTCGGCTGCGGCCTGGCCCAGTGCGGCGCCTGCACCGTGCATGTGGACGGCAATCCCACCCGCGCCTGTATCACGCCGCTGGGCAGTGTCGCGGGCAAGCGCGTGACGACGATCGAAGGACTGGGCGCCGGCAGCGCCGAACACGCCGTGCAGCGCGCCTGGCAGGAGCTGAATGTTCCGCAATGCGGCTACTGCCAGGCCGGCCAGCTGATGAGCGCCGCGGCGCTGCTGGCGCGCAAT
The DNA here is from genome assembly GCF_024437735.1 of Tahibacter harae. Classification (GTDB taxonomy): domain Bacteria; phylum Pseudomonadota; class Gammaproteobacteria; order Xanthomonadales; family Rhodanobacteraceae; genus Tahibacter; species Tahibacter harae. Next base: position 190,448 of record NZ_JANFQO010000004.1, read on the forward strand.
CCGGCGCCGGCCGATGCCGACATCGACGCGGCCATGGCCGGCAACCTGTGCCGCTGCGGCACCTATGTGCGCATCCGCGCCGCCATCCACCGCGCCGCGCAGCTCGCGCGCGAAACCGCGGCGGGAGGCTGACATGGACGGCTCCCGCCGCGATTTCCTGCGTCTGAGCCTGCTCGGCGGCGGCGCCATGCTGCTGGGCATCGCACTGCCCGCCGCGCAGGCGCAGACCGCGGCGCCGCCCGCACCGCCGCCGGATCCGAACCTGTATGTGCGCATAGACCCGGACAACCGCATCACCATCACCACGCCGCGCTCGGAAATGGGCCAGGGCGTGCGCACCAGCCTGGCCATGCTGGTAGCCGAGGAACTGGAGGCCGACTGGCGCCAGGTGCAGGTCGCCACGCTGGGCCTGGACGCCCGCGCCGGCGACCAGGGCACCGGCGGTTCCAACAGCGTGGCCGGGCTGTACGAACCGCTGCGGCGCATCGGCGCCAGCCTGCGCGAACTGCTGATCGCCGCGGCCGCGGCGCGCTGGCAGGTGCCGGCCGGCGAGTGCGCGGCGCGCGACAGCGTGGTCACGCATGCGCGCTCGCAGCGTTCGGCACGCTATGCGGACCTGATCGAAGCCGCAGCGAAACTGACGCCGAATCCCGCGCCGGCGCTCAAGCCGCGCGCCCAGTGGCGCCTGCTCGGCAAGCCCCAGACCGGCAAGGACTGCGCCGACATCGTCCACGGCCGCGCCGGCTACGGCCTGGACGTGCGCCGCCCGGGCCAGCTCTACGCGCAGATCGAACGGCCGCGCCGCTTCGGCGCCCGCGTCGCCAGCTTCGACGCACAGGCCGCCCTGGCCGTGCCCGGCGTGAAACAGGTGTTCGCGCTGGAGCCCGGCCCGGGCAACATCGCCGGTGGCGTGGCCGTGGTCGCGACCTCGACCTGGGCCGCCGCCCAGGGCCGCGCGAAACTGGCCGTGCAATGGAACGAACAGGACGCCGGCAGCGACGACAGTGCGGCGCTGGCGAAAGCCGCCCTCACCGCGCTGGACGCGGAACCGGCCGAGGCGGTGAACAAGGTCGGCGATCCGGACGCGGTGCTGGCCGCGGCGGCCAGGGTGATACGCGCGGACTACCAGCTGCCCTTCCTCGCCCATGCCACGCTGGAACCGCAGAACGCGACCGCGCAGTGGAGCGGCGACCATCTCACCGTCTGGGCGCCGACCCAGTTTCCCGGCCTGGCCGCGCGCGGCATCGCCAAGGCGCTGGATATCAAGCCGGAACAGATCACCCTGCATATCACCCTGCTCGGCGGCGGTTTCGGCCGGCGCATCAACGGCGATTACGCGGTCGAGGCCGCCCTGGTCGCGCGCCAGGCCGGCGCACCGGTGCAGGTGATGTGGACGCGCGAAGACGACCTGCGCCACGACTTCTACCGGCCCTTGGCCGCGCACCGCTTCGAGGCCTGCCTGGACGCGGACGGCTGGCCGCAGGCCCTGCGCCACCGCCAGGCCGGCACGCCCATAGGCGCGACCTACGACAGGACCGGCCAGCGCACATTCGGCGCCGAGGAGATCGAAGGCGCCGGCAACGGCTTCTACCGCGCCCCCAACCGCAGCAGCGGCTATACCGCCCTGGCCGCGCGCGTGCCGCGCGGCTGGTGGCGCGCCGTGCACACTACCCATGCCAGCTTCGCCATGGAGTGCTTCATCGACGAACTGGCCGCGGCCGCCGGCAAGGATGCGCTGGCCTATCGCCTGGCCCTGATCGACACCATTCCCGTGCCCGCGCCGGGCCAGGACAGCGACTACGCTTTCAACCCGGCACGCATGCGCGCCTGCCTGCGGCGCGCGGCCGAACTGGCCGGCTGGGGCAAGCCCCTGCCCAAGGGCCAGGCCCTGGGCCTGGCCTGCGCCATCGACCACCGCAGTTATGCCGCGCTGGTGCTGCAGGTCTCGCTGCAGGAACGGGAACTGCGCATTCACCGCGCGACCTGCGTCGCCGACTGCGGCCTGGTCATCAATCCCGACGGCGCCCGCGCGCAGATCGAAGGCGGCATCGTGCAGGGCCTGTCGGCGGCGCTGGGCGAGGCTGTCACGCTGAAGGACGGCGCGGTCGTCGAGGGCAACTTCCACCAATACCGCCTGCTGCGGCTGGCCCAGGCGCCGCTGCACATCGACGTGCAGTTCATCGAAAGCGACGCGGTAAAGCTCACCGGGCTGGGCGAACCGGCGCTGCCGCTGGCCGCGCCGGCCCTGGCCAATGCGCTGCACGCGCTCACGGGCAAGCGCCTGCGCGAACTGCCGCTGCGCTGGAGCTGAAACCACGGGAAATCGGGCCGGCGCGCCGGGAGGTGCCCGGCCGGCCCAGGCGGAGGCAGTCAAACATCGGCGAATATCGCCGATATGGACAAGATCGGCAGGCAAGCGCAGACTTCGCGCCCCAGCCGGCGCCTATGCCGGCACCGGAGAGCCGGCTTGGCCAGAATCCTGCTGTTGCATGGTCCCAACCTGAACCTGCTCGGCACGCGCGAGCCGGACAAGTACGGACATGCAACCCTGGCAAGCATCGTCGGCGATCTTGAGGCCATCGCGCAAGCAGCCGGCCATGAACTGCACAGTTTCCAGTCCAACGCCGAGCACGCCCTGATCGACCGCATCCACGCTGCGCGCGAGGACGGCACCGCCTTCATCCTGATCAATCCGGCCGCGTTCACCCATACCAGCATCGCCCTGCGCGACGCCCTGCTGGCCGTGGCGCTGCCGTTCATCGAGTTGCATCTGTCGAACGTGCATGCGCGCGAGCCCTTCCGCCAGCACTCGTATTTTTCCGACATCGCGGTCGGCGTGATCTGCGGCTTCGGCGCGCACAGCTACTCGCTGGCGCTGCAGGCCGCGCTGCAACGCCTGACCTGATGTTTCCTTTCTAGTTCACCGCACCTGAGGATCCGTCTGTGGACCTGCGCAAAATCAAGAAGCTGATCGACATTCTGGAAGAGTCGAATCTGGCCGAGCTGGAAATCAAGGAAGGCGAGGAAGTCGTGCGCCTGAGCCGCATGCCCCGCGGCATGCCCCTGCCCCAGGCGCCGGCGCCGGTCGTAATCGCGACCGAGAACGTGGCCATGCCGATGCCGATGAAGTCGCCGACCGAGGCCGCCACCGGCAGCAACGGCAACAAGCCCGCCAACGACCTGCCCCCCGGCCACATCGTGCGCGCGCCCATGGTCGGCACCTTCTACGCCTCGCCGGCGCCGGACAAGCCGGCCTTCGTCAGCGTGGGCCAGTCGATCAAGGTCGGCGACACCCTGGGCATCATCGAGGCGATGAAGATGTTCAATCCGGTCGAGAGCGAAGTCGCCGGCACCGTACTGAAAATCCTGGCCGAAAGCGGCCAGCCCATCGAATTCGACCAGCCCCTCTTTGTCATCGGCTGAGGGGCGCGTCCATGCTGGATAAAGTAGTCATCGCCAATCGCGGCGAGATCGCCCTGCGCGTACTGCGCGCCTGCCACACCCTGGGCATCAAGACGGTGGCGGTGCATTCCACCGTCGACCGCAACCTCAAGCACGTCGGCATGGCCGACGAATCGGTCTGCATAGGGCCGGCGCCGGCGGCGGAAAGCTATCTCAACGTGCCGGCCATCATCGCCGCGGCGGAAGTCACCGACGCCCAGGCCATCCATCCGGGCTACGGCTTTCTGTCGGAGAACGCCGATTTCGCCGAACGCTGCGAGAAATCCGGCTTCATCTTCATCGGCCCCACCGCCAACGTGATCCGCCTGATGGGCGACAAGGTCGAGGCGATCAAGGCCATGAAGGCCGCCGGCGTGCCCTGCGTGCCGGGTTCGGGCGGACCGCTGGGCGACGACCCGGTGGAGAACGGCCGCATCGCGCGCGACATCGGCTATCCGATCATCGTCAAGGCGGCCGGCGGCGGCGGCGGCCGCGGCATGCGCGTGGTGCATACGGAAGCGCATCTGCACAACGCCATCACCATGACCAAGTCCGAGGCCAAGGCCGCCTTCGGCAACGCCATGGTGTACATGGAGAAGTTCCTGGAGAACCCGCGCCACGTGGAAATCCAGGTGCTGGCCGACGGCCAGGGCAACGCCATCCACCTGGGCGAGCGCGACTGCTCCATGCAGCGTCGCCACCAGAAAGTGGTGGAAGAGGCGCCGGCGCCCGGCATCACGCCGGAGCAGCGTGCCGAGATCGGCAAGGTCTGCGTCGAAGCCTGCCTGCGCATCGGCTACCGCGGCGCCGGCACCTTCGAGTTCCTGTACGAGAACGGCCGCTTCTACTTCATCGAGATGAACACCCGCATCCAGGTCGAACATCCGGTGACCGAGCTGGTCACCGGCATCGACCTGGTGCGCGAACAGCTGCTGATCGCTGCCGGCGAGAAGCTGTCCATCCGCCAGGAGGACGTGCAGTTCACCGGCCACGCCATCGAATGCCGCATCAACGCCGAGGATCCGGACACCTTCATGCCCTCGCCGGGCACGGTGAAGCGCTTCCTCGGCGCCGGCGGCCCCGGCGTGCGCCTGGACACGCACATCTACGACGGCTACAGCATCCCGCCCAACTACGACTCCATGATCGGCAAGCTGATCGTGCACGGCCGCGACCGCGCCACCGCCATCGCGCGCATGCGCCTGGCCCTGGCCGAGATGGTCATAGACGGGGTCAAGACCAATATCCCGCTGCAGCAGCGCATCATGAGCGACGTGGGCTTCCAGGCCGGTGGACAGAACATCCATTACCTGGAGAAGCGCATCGCCGAACAGAAGGAAAAGGGCATCGCCCTGGGCTGAGCCCGCCGACCATGGCCTGGATAGAACTCTCACTCACCATCCACTCCAACGAGCAGGAGCGCATCGAACTCGCGCTGGAAGACCTGGGCGCGCTGTCGGTGACCCTGCTGGATGCGGAAGACCATCCGATCTTCGAGCCCGCGCCGGGCGAAACGCCGGTGTGGCCGACGATCAAGCTGGCGGCGCTGTTCGATGTGGCGGTAGACCGCGCCGGCCTGGTGCATGCGCTGACCGAGCTGGTGCCGGAGATCGCGCCGGACCAGCTCGAATTCCGCGACATCGCCGACGCCGACTGGGTGCGCGCCTGGATGGATACCTTCCAGCCCATGCAGTTCGGCCGCCGGCTGTGGATCTATCCGTGGAACATCGAGCCGCCCGAGGACCCCGGCGACAGCGTGATCGTGCGCCTGGACCCGGGCCTGGCCTTCGGCACCGGCACGCATCCGACCACGGCGCTGTGCCTGGAATGGCTGGACGGCATCGACCTGCGCGGCAGGCAGGTGCTGGACTACGGCTGCGGCTCGGGCGTGCTGGCCATCGCCGCGCTGAAGCTGGGCGCGGCGCACGTGATCGGCGTGGACCTCGACCCGCAGGCGATCGAAGCCAGCCGCGACAATGCCGAGCGCAACGGCGTGGCGGCGGGGCTGGAACTGTGCCTGCCGGCCGCACACCACAACGCGCCGCAGGACGTGCTGGTCGCCAATATCCTGGCCGGTCCGCTGGGTGAACTGGCGCCACTGTTTGCCGCCGCCTGCAAGCCCGCCGCGCCGTTCGCGCTGTCGGGCATCCTGGCGGGACAGGAGGCCGAGCTGCTGGAACGCTATGCGGAATGGTTCGAGCAACTGGAGGTCGCCCAGCGCGAGGACTGGGTGCGCATCAGCGGGCGGCGCAAGGCATAGTAGGCAACGCCCGCGACGGCACGGCACCAGCCCGCCGTACCGCGCCGCCGGTGATTGGCGCAGGCACGGCGTGACCACCGCAAAGCCGCGGCCGCCGTCGCAGCAGATGGACTGCCTGGCGGGAATACGCCGCTGCCGCGCTTGAAAACCCCGTTGCGCCAGTCCACGCTAGCCGCGCCCTTCCGCCTGACCCGCTCCACACACGCCGCCCCGCCATGTACACGCAATGCCCCGAATGCGCGACCGTCTACAACGCCGATGCGGCGACGATCGCGCGCGGGCACGGCATGGTGCGCTGCAGCCATTGCGATGCGCTGTTCGATGCACTGCTCACTCTGGCCGACCACCTGCCGCCGGAACCGTTTGAACGTCTGGACGTCCATACGCAGGACGCGGACCCGCCGCGTCTGGGCGTGCCCGCCTACCGGCCCAATGCCCAGGCCGTCACCTACACCTTCGATCCCGACGAACGCCCGCGCGCGCGCGAAGCACGGCGCCAGTCCAACCTGCCGGCCTTCGCGCGCCACGCGCGCCGCAGCGGCGGCCGGCGCTGGCCCTGGGTGATCGGCGTGCTGCTGCTGGGGCTCAGCCTGGCCGGCCAGCTCGGCTATGCCGAACGCGACTATCTGCTCAACAACGATCTCGCGCGGCCGTGGCTGGACCGCGCCTGCGCCAGCCTCGGCTGCAAGCTGCCGCTGCGCCATGCCAGCCAGCAGCTGGAACTGCTTTCGCGCGACATACGGCCGCACCCTTCGGTGGCCGGCGCACTGATTGTTTCCGCCACGGTGCGCAATGCGGCGGAGTTCGACCAGACGTTTCCCGTGGTGGAAATCACCCTGTCGGACCTTGACGAAAACCGTGTCGCCATGCGCCGCTTCCAGCCGCGCGACTACCTCGGCGACACGCGCGCGATCGAGCGCGGCCTGGCTGCCGGCGCCAGCAGCGCGCTGGTGTTTGAAGTGCGCGATCCGGGCAAGAACGCGGTCGCGTTCGAATTCAAGTTCCTCTGAGCCGCGCACGCGGCGCGCGACGCATTTCTGCTGAGAGATGTTTGCCGATTGCGACAGTTGGCACTTACCAAGCCGCCGCCGGCGCGCTAACATCCCCGCCCCGTCGGCACTCGCATCCGGCGGTCATGGAAGATCAGACCCAGGTTGCCCAACACCGTGAATGCCGTCACCGTCCTGCGCCCTGAACAGGCCCCCGATGCCGTCGCCGCCCAGCCCGCCCTGCGCGAATGCGTGGCGCGCGCGGTACGCCGCTATCTCGTCGACATGGACAACAAGCAGGCCGAAGGCCTGTTCGACTTCGTCATGCAGGAAGTCGAGGCGCCGATGCTGCACGAAGTGATGTCGTGGTACGGCGGCAACCAGAGCAAGGCGGCGCTCGCCCTCGGCATCAACCGCGCCACCCTGCGCAAGAAGCTGTCCCAGTACGGCCTGCTCTGAACCGCGCCAGCCCGCCGGCACCTGTTCCCGACAGCGCCGCTTTCGACGGCGCCGACACGCCAAATAATCATAGGCCGCAGCGGCTCGCCCGCGCCGGCCGCGGGCTATAATCCGCGGCCCATTCTGTCTGGCGATTTCCCATGTTCGACGCCACTCTCGTGCCGGTGCGGCGCGCCCTGATCAGCGTGTCCGACAAGACCGGGCTGCTGGATCTCGCCCGTGGTCTGGACGCACTCGGCGTCAGCCTGCTCTCCACCGGCGGCACCGCGCGCGCGCTGCGCGACGCCGGTCTGCCGGTCACTGACGTCAGCAACATCACCGGCTTCCCCGAGATCATGGACGGCCGGGTCAAGACCCTGCATCCCAAGATCCACGGCGGCCTGCTTGGCCGGCGCGGCATCGACGACGCCGTCATGGCCCAGCACGGCATCAGTCCCATCGACCTGCTGGTGGTCAATCTCTATCCGTTCGAGAAAGCCACGGCGCGGCCGGACTGCACTCTGGACGAAGCCATAGAGAACATCGACATCGGCGGCCCGGCCATGCTGCGCGCCGCGGCCAAGAACCACGAGCACGTCGGCGTGGTGACCGATCCCGCCGACTACGCCGACCTGCTGCAGTCGCTGCACGCCTTCCAGGGCACGACCATGGAGCTGCGCCGCCGCCTCGCAGCGAAAGCCTTCGCCCACACCGCGCGCTACGACGGCCTGATCGCGAACTGGCTGGGCGCGCGCACCGGCGAGCGCGAGGACAACTACCCGCCCAGCCTGCACCTGAACTTCCGCCGCGCGCAGACCCTGCGCTACGGCGAGAACCCGCACCAGTCGGCGGCGCTGTACATCGAAAGCGATCCGCCGGCCGGCATCGTCGCTACGGCGCGCGTGCTCGCCGGCAAGGAACTCTCGTTCAACAACATCGCCGACGCCGACGCGGCGCTGGAATGCGTCAAGGCCTTCGGCAGCGCGCCGGCCTGCGTCATCGTCAAGCATGCCAACCCCTGCGGCGTGGCCCTGGGCGACACGCCCATGCTGGCCTACGAACGCGCCTATGCCTGCGACCCGGTCTCGGCCTTCGGCGGCATCATCGCGCTGAACCGCTCGCTGGACGTGGTCACCGCGCGCACCATCCTGGACCGCCAGTTCGTCGAGCTGGTCATCGCCCCGGAAGTGGACGAAGCTGCATTGGCGGTATTTGCCAAAAAGCCCAATGTGCGCGTGCTGGCCACCGGTCACTGGCCGGAGCAGGCCGCGCATACCAGCGACTACAAGCGCATCGCCGGCGGCCTGCTGGTGCAGGATGCGGACCGCGACACCCTGCTGCTGTCGGACCTGCAGGTCGTGTCCAGGCGAGTGCCCAATGCCGAGGAACTGCGCGACCTGCTGTTCGCCTGGCACGTGGCCATGTACGTCAAGTCCAACGCCATCGTCTATGCCCGCGGCGGCCAGACCATAGGCGTGGGCGCCGGCCAGATGAGCCGCGTGATCTCCGCCCGCATCGCCGCGATGAAGGCCGAGGAAGCCGGCCTGGAAGTGAGCGGCAGCGTAATGGCCTCCGACGCGTTCTTCCCGTTCCGCGACGGCATCGACGCCGCCGCCCAAGCCGGCATACGCGCGGTGATCCAGCCGGGCGGCTCCCTGCGCGACGAGGAAGTCATCGCCGCGGCCGACGAGAACGACATGGCGATGGTATTCACCGGCGTGCGCCATTTCAGGCACTGAGCCGCAGTGGAGCCGGGATTGGGAATGAAGGGATGCGGGATTCGCAGGAGCAGCGGCCGCAGCGCTTGAATGCCGCGGCGCTGTCCTGCGGCACGAAGCCGGGATTGGCGAGTGAGGATCAGCGTTGATGAAACGGCCACAGCGCCGCTTCACCAATCCCGCATCCCTTCATTCCCAATCCCGGCTCCTCAGTTCCACTCGTACAGCTTGTAATAGACCGGCGCGACCGGGCCGTCCTTGGGATTGCCTTCCAGGCGGCCGTCGCCGTCGGTGTCGATATAGGTCCTGGTGATGCCGCTCTTGCTGGTAATGCGGATCATGCTGATCTTGCCGCTGGCGCGGTATTCCTCGACCGTGTCGTCGCCTTCCTTGCGGATCTTCACGTCCGGCGGCGTATCGCCCTTGGCGTCGGCGGGCTTGGCCTTGACGCCCGGATCGTCCAGTGCCGGCGGCGGCGCATCGACGAGTTCGCTGCCGTCCACCGGCTTCTGCTTGGGCGGCTCGGCGGCAGTCGCCGCATTCAGTCCGCAACACAGGCCGAGCAGAAGGAACATCAAAGGTGCGGGTTTCATGGCGCGCTCCGGTAGCTGCTGGTGACCGGCGCCGCGGCACCTGCGGCGCCGCTGCCGGAATGCCGAGCAGGATAGCAAACGGGCCTGAACGGATTGTCGGCAAAGCGCTGCCGCCGCGTCCGCATTGAAAGGCGCGCCGGGCTGGGCCAAGCTCGGCGTCTGCAAGGAGACTGCCATGCCTACCCTGGTGCTGATCGACGGATCCAGCTATCTCTACCGCGCCTTCCATGCGCTGCCGCCGCTGAGCAACGCAGCCGGCGAGCCGACCGGCGCGCTGTTCGGCGTCGTCAACATGCTGCGCACGCATCTGAAGGCCAAGCCCGATTACGCCGCCTTCGTCTGCGATGCTTCCGGCCCCACCTTCCGCGATGAACTCTATCCGGCCTACAAGGCCAACCGCCCGCCCATGCCGGACGAGTTGCGCGCGCAGATCGACCCCATGCTGCAGATCGTGCAGGCGCTGGGCCTGCCCATGCTGCGCGAATCCGGCGTGGAGGCCGACGACGTAATCGGCACGCTGGCGCTGCAGGCTGCGGCCCAGGGCATAGACGTGATCGTCTCCACCGGCGACAAGGACATGGCGCAGCTGGTCGGCCCGCGCGTGACCCTGAGCAACAGCATGACCAATACCACGCTGAACGAGGCTGGCGTGTTCGAGAAGTTCGGCGTGCATCCGGCGCAGATCGTCGACTTCCTCGCACTGATGGGCGATTCCGTCGACAACATTCCCGGCGTGGAGAAATGCGGCCCCAAGACCGCGGCCAAGTGGCTGGCCGAATACCAGACGCTGGACAATGTGATCGCCAACGCGGCCAAGGTCGGCGGCAAGATCGGCGAGAACCTGCGCAGCGCCCTGGCCCAGCTGCCGCTGTCGCGCCAGCTGGCGCAGATCAAGACCGACGTGGCGCTGACCCAGGCCGTCACCGACCTGGTGCTGCGCGAACGCGACGTGGATGCACTGCGCACGCTGTATACGCGCTACGGCTTCAACGCGGCACTGAAGGAACTCGAAGGCAAGGCCGGTGCGGGCGCCGGCGAGGAACTGCGCGGCGCCGACGTGCCGGCGCAGTACCGCAAGCCGGTCGCGGCGGATCTGGGCCTGGACCCCGCCCTGGCCGCGCCGGGCAGCTACGAATGCGTGACCAGCGAGGAACGCCTGCAAGCCTGGCTGCAGAAGCTGCACGCGGCGCCGCTGATCGCCTTCGACACCGAGACCACTTCGCTGGATCCGCTGCAGGCCGAGATCGTCGGTCTGTCCGTGTCGGTGCAGCGCGGCGAAGCCGCCTATATCCCGCTGGCGCACGATTTCCCCGGCGCGCCGCCGCAGCTGGCGCGCGATCACGTGCTGGCCGCGCTCAGGCCGCTGCTGGAAGATCCGGCAAAACCCAAACTGGGCCAGCACGCCAAGTACGACGTCAACGTACTTTCGCGCTACGGCATCACGGTGCGCGGCGTGGCCTACGATTCCATGCTCGAATCCTATGTGTGGAACTCCACCGCGACGCGCCACGACATGGATTCGCTGGCCAAGCGCTATCTCGGCTACACGCCCATTCCCTACGAAAGCGTCGCCGGCAAGGGTGCCAAGCAGATCCCGTTCAGCCAGGTCGCGCTGGAACAGGCCACGGCCTACGCCGCCGAAGACGCCGATGTCACCCTGCGCCTGCACGAGGTGCTGTGGGCCAGACTGGAAACCGAGCCGCGCCTGCGCGAGGTCTACGAGACGATAGAAGCACCGCTGATCCCGGTGCTGGCGCGCATGGAACAACGCGGCGTGCTGATCGACACCCAGGCCCTGCGCGTGCAGAGCAACGACCTGGCCAGGCGCATGCACGAGATCAGCCAGCACGCCTTCAGCATCGCCGGGCGCAGCTTCAGCCTGGATTCGCCCAAGCAGCTGCAGGCCATCCTGTTCGACGAGCTGAAGCTGCCGGCCGTGGTCAAGACGCCGACCGGCCAGCCTTCGACCAACGAAGAAGCGCTGGACGCCATCGCCGACCAACATGAGCTGCCGCGCCTGATCCTCGACTACCGCGGCCTGGCCAAGCTGCGTTCGACCTATACCGACAAGCTGGCCGACAACGTCAATCCGCATACCGGCCGCGTGCACACCAGCTACGGCCAGGCCATCGCGGCGACCGGCCGGCTGTCCTCGTCCGATCCCAACCTGCAGAACATCCCCATCCGCACCGAGGAAGGCCGGCGCATACGCCAGGCCTTCGTCGCGCCGCCGGGCTTCGTCATCCTGGCCGCGGACTATTCGCAGATCGAGCTGCGCATCATGGCGCACCTGTCCGGCGACGCCGGCCTGCTCAGCGCCTTCGTCGGCGGCCAGGACGTGCATCGCGCCACCGCGGCGGAAGTGTTCGGCCTGCCGCCGGAACAGGTCGACGCCAACCAGCGCCGCGCCGCCAAGGCGATCAACTTCGGCCTGATGTACGGCATGGGCGCATTCGGCCTGGCGCGCCAGCTCGGCATTGCGCGCAACGAGGCCAACGACTACATCGCGCGCTACTTCAACCGCTATCCCGGCGTGCGCACCTTCATGGACAACATCCGCGAACAGGCGCATCGCGACGGCTACGTGGAGACCGTGTTCGGCCGGCGCCTGTACCTGGACGACATCCGCGCGCGCAATCCCAACCTGCGCGCCGGCGCCGAACGCGCCGCGATCAACGCCCCCATGCAGGGCACCGCCGCCGACATCATCAAGCGCGCCATGATCACGGTCGACGCCTGGCTGGGCGAACGCGAGGACGCGCGCATGCTGATGCAGGTGCACGACGAACTGGTGCTGGAGGTGCGCGAGGACCAGGTCGAGGCCGTCAGCGCCGGCCTGCGCGAGCGCATGTGCGCGGCGGCGGAACTCGCGGTGCCGCTGGTCGTCGATATCGGCACCGGGGCGAACTGGGATCAGGCACATTGAGGCGGCACCGGCGCACCGGACGCTTCGGGAGGACCGGAATTGCGGCATAACTTGTTGATTCGCAATCCAATGAACGGATTCTGAATCGAATCGGCCAAGGCTGCGAACCTTTCTCCCGGCCTATCGTCTTAAGACGCAGGTGCACGCAACGGCACCTGGTTCATTCCCCTCCCTGGATGAACCACCGGTACCAGGTTCCTCCCCAGACCTGTTACCGCACCCCAGACCTCGAAGGTCCTCCCCTGGCCTTCGGGGTCTTTCTATTTCTGGCTTCCGATTTCTGGGGTTTCGATTTGGTGGGCGGAGTTAGCTTCTTGGATTTTGGAAGCGTGCTTGTGTGCGTCTTTGGGGCTTAGTTATTGATTATTCGAGCAGTTTCGTCCGCCTGCGGCGGCCGACCTACTCTCTCTTTGCTTGCGCAAAGAGAAAGTAGGCAAAGAGAAACACACCCCAGAAGCCGCGGCCTACGGGCATCCTGCCCTCCGGCTGCGCGAGGCGGCTGCGGAGTCCGCTGCAGGGCCATCCTGGCCCTGCAGCGGACTCGCGCCCATCCCTGGGCGCGACCCGCGCTGCGCGCGGGCTGATCCTGCGCCGCCTCGCCGCGGCTTATGGGGCCCCCGGAGGAGCGGCGCACACCCCTGTGCGCAGAAGCAACGGCAACGGCAACGGCCGCAGCAGCGGCAGCGGCGCCTACTGCCGTAGCGACGCCAATGTGAATGCCGCCGGCTCTCGGCTCGATCCGGCTCCAGCACCAGCAACGTCAGCGCCAAAAGGTCATAGTCAACGTCGACGTGGACGTCGACAGCAACCGCCGCAGCCATAGCCGCAGCCGCAGCAAAGACATCGGATTTCCGGGCGGAAAAAGCCCTCTCCCCCAAGCGCGTTTACGCGCTTGGGGGAGAGGGTTGGGTGAGGGGGCAGCGCATCCATCGCGAAACCGCCCAACGTTCCGCCGCAACACTCACACGCGATTCCGTTCGCGGATCAGCACCGCAAATCCAGGCCCTACGCCAGATAGCCTCCGTCCGCCACAAACCCCGCCCCGGTCACATAGCTCGCCGCTGGCGAGCACAGGAACAGGATCAGTGGCGCAATCTCCCCGGGCTGCGCCGCGCGCCCCAGCGGGATCGTACGCAGCAGCTGTTTCATGGTGTCGGGGTTCTGCGTCAGCGCACTGGCGAATTTGGTGTCGGTGAGCCCGGGCAGTACGGCGTTGACGCGGATGCCGGCGGGAGCAAGTTCGCGTGCCCAGGCTTCGGTCATCGAGAGAATCGCAGCCTTGGAGAAGGAATACACGCCTTGCCCAGGCGCCGCGCGGCGGCCGTTGACCGAGGCGACGTTGACGATGGCGCCGCCGTGTTCGCGCATGCGGCGGGCGGCTTGCTGGGTCATGTAGAAGTAGCCGCGGATATTCACCTCGACCGTCTTGTCGTAGGCGCCGAGCTGCATGTCCAGCATGGGGCCGTGATAGGGATTGGCAGCGGCGTTGTTGACCAGGATATCGAGCCGCACACCTTGGCTGTCCAGTTCTCCGAACAGCGCGTCGATGGCGCCGATTTCACCGATATGCGCGGCCAGGGCGCGGGCCCTGCCGCCGCCGGCGGTGATGCTGTCGGCGACTTCCTGGCAGGCGTCCTGGCGGCGGCTGGAGACGATGACTTCGGCGCCGCACTGGGCCAGCAGCTGCGCGGTGGATGCGCCTATGCCGCGGCTGGCGCCGGTGACCAGGGCGGTCTTGCCGGTGAGATCGAACAGGGACGGGATCATGCGGGCTCCGTGATGGTCTGGATGCAGTTGAAAATGACGGCAAGGCAGCGGCGGCAGGCCGGGATCGCGGCCGGCCCGGCCGCCTACCCACGCCCCGCCGCATTCAGGCACATTAGCGCCAAGCCCACGGACTGACGAGGACGCCGGCATGCGCAGATGGGTGCCTATCACCGGCGACGGCAGCCTGGACCACGTGCCGGCATTGCGCCATGCCCGGACCGACGGGCGCGCAGGTCCGGCGGAGATTTCCGGCGGGCGGGCCGCCGCGCTCGCCGGCGAGGCACGCGCTCCGGGTGTGCCGGCCCATGCCTTCGCAGCCAACGACGCTTCGTTCCAGACCCGGCGCGAGGACGCGCGGGCGCGCTTGCGCCGCCTGATCGCGGCACAGCACACATTCGGAGGTGGCGCATGAACCCGTTCCTGATCTACGGCGCCAATGGCTACAGCGCCCGCCTGATCATCGACGAGGCGCTGCGCCGCGGCCTGCGTCCTATGCTGGCCGGGCGCAACGGCGCGGCGGTGCAGGCCCTGGCGCAGGAGCTGGACCTGCCCTGGCGCCAGTTCGGGCTGGACGATGTGGCCGAGGTGCAGCGCCAGCTGGAGGACGTCGCCCTGGTGCTCAACTGCGCCGGTCCGTTCAGCGCGACTGCCGCGCCCATGCTGCAATCCTGCCTCGCCGCGCGGCGGCATTACCTGGATATCACCGGCGAGATCGACGTGTTCGCGCTGTGCCACAGCACCGACGCACGGGCGCGGGAACAGGGCGTGGTGGTCGCGCCCGGCGTAGGTTTCGACGTGGTGCCTACCGACTGCGTCGCCGCCCTGCTCAAGCAGCGCCTGCCGGATGCGACGCATCTGGTGCTGGGTTTCGAGGCCGGCGGCGGCCCCAGCCCGGGCACGGCGAAAACCAGCGTCGAAGGCCTGGCCAAGGGCGGCCGCGCACGCATCGATGGCCGCGTGGTGGAAGTGCCGCTGGGCTGGAAATCACGCACCTTCCAGCGCGACGGCGTGGCGCGCAGCGCCATGACCATTCCCTGGGGCGATGTATACACCGCCTACATTTCCACCGGCATCCCCAACATCGAGACCTACATGACAGTTCCGCCGG
Organism: Tahibacter harae; assembly: GCF_024437735.1. Taxonomy (GTDB): domain Bacteria; phylum Pseudomonadota; class Gammaproteobacteria; order Xanthomonadales; family Rhodanobacteraceae; genus Tahibacter; species Tahibacter harae. Next base: position 205,688 of record NZ_JANFQO010000004.1, read on the forward strand.
CGACGATTCGGCGCGTGCGCCGGCTGCGCTGGCTCAAGCCGCTGCTGGGCGCCGCCCCCGTGCAGGCCTGGCTCAAGCGCCGCGCCGGCGCAACCGCCGGCCCCAGCGCACAGCGGCGCGAGGCCAGCGACTGCCGCGTCTGGGGCGAGGTGCGCAATGCCCGCGGCGCGACGGCCAGCCTCGGCATCGCCGCACCGAACGGCTACGCGCTGACCGCGACCGCCGCCGTCGGCATGGTCCAGGCCGTGCTGGCCGCGCCGCGTGCCGGCGGCTTCTACACGCCATCGCTGCTGATGGGCGCGGACTATGTGCTGGGCCTGCCCGGCGTGCGCGTGACCGGGGCGTGAAGGCTCCGCCGGCGGGTTGAAACCATCATCCCGCGGCCCCATCCAGGGGCGGTTCCGGCTCAGCCGCCGGCGTGTCTTTACGCGAGATTTCAACCCGCCGTTGCTAGACTCGCGCGCCTTTTCCGCCCCCTTCCGTGATCCCATGAGTACCGAAAAACAGAACCTCGGGCCCTTGCCGGCCCTGATCTTCTCCTCGCGCTGGCTGCAGCTGCCGCTGTATCTGGGCCTGATCGTGGCCCAGGGCATCTACGTGGTGCAGTTCCTGCGCGAGCTGTGGCACCTGCTGGCGACCACGCTGTTCTCCCATGCCGATACGGCCGCCGCGGCGGCGGAAGCCGGCGGACACAGCCCGGAAACCACCATCATGCTGGCCGTGCTGGGCCTGATCGACGTGGTCATGATTTCCAACCTGCTGGTCATGGTCATCGTCGGCGGCTACGAGACCTTCGTCTCGCGCCTGCGCCTGGAAGGCCATCCGGACCAGCCGGAATGGCTGTCGCATGTGAATGCGGCGGTGCTGAAGGTGAAGCTCGCCACCGCCATCATCGGCATCTCCTCCATCCACCTGCTGGCCACCTTCATCAAGGCCGACGAGCTGACGACCAAGACCATGCTGTGGCAGACCCTGCTGCACCTGACCTTCGTGGTCTCGGCCGTGGCGATCGCGCTGATCGACCGCATCATGTCTTCGCCCAAGCACGACTGAAACGCGCGATTTTTGTTGCACCCGAACGGCGGCCCTGGGCCGCCGTTCTGCGTTGTGTCAGTGCACCAGTCTTTCTCGCTGCCCTTCTCAGCGCCGCGCGCCGGCGTCACCCTCACCACGCATGATGGCGTCGCGCACCGCGGCGGCGGGTGCCTCGCGCAACTGCACCTTGCCGTCTGCCGACAGTTCCAGTCCCAGTTCATCCTGCAGCGCCTGCAGCGGCGGAAATCCGCGCCGCGCGGCGTATTCGCGCCAGCGCGGCAGGAACACATCGCTGCCCAGCAGCGCATCCAGCCGGGCGACGAACGCCTGCGGCGCCCATTCGCGCCGCGGCTGCAGGCAGCATGCGGCGAAGCGCTGCAAGGCCAGGTCCACGCTGAGCCGGCCGCCGCTGGCGCGGCGCAGTTCCACATCGACCTGCAGCCAATACGCCGCACCGGACCAGTACACGGCGTAGTAGGCGCGCCGCGCATGCATGTCCTCGCTCAGTTCGGCCAGGCTGGCCTGGTCCGGCATGGTCCTGCGGCCGCGTTCAAAGCCGGCCAGCAGTTGCTCCCAGGCCTGCCCGGCACTGAGCAGGCCGGCACGCGCGCGCAGCACGTTCTGCCAGTAGCTGGCCAGCCCTTCCGCCAGCCAGGCGCCGCCGTCGGCGAGATAGGGATGGGCCCAGTGGGAGAACTCGTGCACGGCGGTCCAGTCCGCATTGAGATCCTGCAGCGACCGCGCCGGATCCACCCACAGATGCACCGCATTGCCCTGGCCGCGCAGGGACTGGCCGAACCCCACGCCGCGGCGGCCGCCGGTGCCGGGCGCGGCCAGCAGGACGACTTGCGCAAACGGCAGCGGCAGGCGGCCGTAGCCGCGGCTGGCCGCGTCCAGCGACTGCCGCATCCAGTCCCGCAGCACGCGCCGCTGCGCCGGCGTGGTATCGCCCAGTATCGCCACGCGCACGGCGCTGCCCGCGGGCTTCACGGTGATTTCCTCGAACGACCCCAGCGCAACCAGCGCCGTCCAGCTGAACGGCGTCTGCGGCAGGCGGTAGCGCTGGACGCCGCTGCCGTCGTCCTCCAGGCGCTGCCACGGCGGCGAGAAGGCCTGTCCCGGCGGCAAACGCAGCCGCACTTCTGCCGCTTCGTCGTCGGCCCCGGCCAGCAGCCACTGCTGCGGCGCGAGCAGCAGGCTGCCGCCGGCGCGGGAGCCGATATCGCGGTCGCCGCTGCGCGAGAGCCGGCCCAGGTCGGCCGTATAGTCCACGCACTCACCGGCACGCCAGTCGCTGATACGCCAGCGCGCAGGGCCGCTCTTCTCCACGCGGCCCTGCGCGCGCCGCAGCTCGCCCACATACGCCGCACCGCCACGGTGCAGGCGCAGATCCTGTTGCGCCCGCGGCGTGTCGCTGCAGATGCGCACCTGCATGCGTTCTTCCGCCGCGTGATAGTCCAGCTCGTAGCGCAGCAGCGCCTGGGCCGGCGCGGTGAGCAGTATCGCCATCAGGCCCAGGCAGCGGCCGAACACGCGACGCGGCCCAGGCCGGCGCATCGCGGGTAAAATCGGCGGATGGACGTCTCTCATCTGCTCGATCATCTCAACCCTGCCCAGCGCGAAGCGGTCTCTGCACCCAGCGGTCACTATCTGGTCCTTGCCGGCGCCGGCTCCGGCAAGACGCGCGTGCTGATCCACCGCATCGCCTGGCTGCTGGAGGTGGAGCGCGTCTCGCCCTATTCCATCCTCGCCGTCACCTTCACCAACAAGGCCGCCGGCGAGATGCGCGGGCGCTGCGAAGGACTGATTGAACACGGTACGCGCGGGCTTTCCATCGGTACCTTCCACGGCATCGCCCATCGCCTGCTGCGCCGCCACTGGCGCGAGGCGCAGCTGCCGGAAACCTTCCAGATCCTCGACGCCGACGACCAGCAGCGCCTGATCAAGCGTGTGATCCAGAGCCTGGACCTGGACGAGGCACGCTGGCCGGCGCGCCAGGCGGCCTGGTTCATCAACACCTGCAAGGACGAAGGCAAGCGCCCCGATGCGATCCAGCACGGCGAGAACTCCACGACACGCACGCTGCTGGAAATCTACACCAGCTACGAGGCGCAGTGCCGCCGCTCCGGCCTGGTCGATTTCGCCGAACTGCTGCTGCGCTCGCATGAACTGTGGCTGCAGGACGCCGCGCTGCTGGCGCACTACCAGGAACGCTGGCGCCATCTGCTGATCGACGAATTCCAGGACACCAACAGCCTGCAATACGCCTGGGTGCGCATGCTCGCCGGACAGAGCGGCAAGGTGTTCATCGTCGGCGACGACGACCAGGCCATCTACGGCTGGCGCGGCGCCAAAGTGGAAAATGTTCAGCAGTTCCTGCGCGATTATCCGTCGGCGAAAACCATCCGCCTGGAACAGAATTACCGCTCCACCGCGACCATACTCAAGGCCGCCAACGCGGTGATCGCAAACAACCCGCAGCGCCTGGGCAAGCAGCTGTGGACCGCCGGCGAAAGCGGCAATCCCATCGATCTCTACGCCGCCTACAACGAACAGGACGAAGCGCGCTACGTGGTCGAGCGCATCCGCGAATGGATCGCCGGCGGCGGCGAGGCATCGGATGTGGCGATCCTGTACCGCTCCAACGCACAGTCGCGCGTGTTTGAAGAGCAGTTCAACCAGCATCGCATCCTCTATCGCGTCTACGGCGGCCAGCGCTTCTTCGACCGCGCCGAGATCAAGGACGCGCTGGCCTATCTGCGCCTGATCGCCAACCGCCACGACGACGCCGCGTTCGAGCGCACCGTGAATACGCCGCCGCGCGGCATCGGCGAACGCAGCCTGGATCTGGTGCGGCAGCAGGCACGGCGCGACGGCAGCTCGCTGTGGGAGGCCACGCTCACGGTGATCGCCGGCAGCGAACTGGCGCCGCGCGGCCGCGGCGCGCTGCGCGCCTACATCGAACTGATCGAACAACTGGCGCGCGAGGCGCTGGGCCAGGAAGAAGAAACGGCGCCCGGTCCCGCCGGCCTGTTCGACAGCAGCGGCGATGCGCTGGACGAGATCGAGGTCGGCCTGACCCTGTCCGAACAGATCGAGACCGCCATCGCGCGCAGCGGCCTGCGCGACTACTACGAAAAGGATTCCCGCGGCAGCGCCGAGGCGCGGGTGGAAAACCTGGACGAATTGGTCAATGTCGCCGGCCGTTTCCAGCTCAGCGCCGAGGACGAGGAAGCCGGCCTCAGCGAACTGGCCGCGTTCCTGTCCAATGCCGCGCTGGAAGCCGGCGAAGGCCAGGGCGAGCCCGGCCAGGACTGCGTGCAGCTGATGACCTTGCACACCGCCAAGGGACTGGAGTTTCCGCTGGTGTTCCTGGTCGGCCTGGAAGACGGCCTGTTCCCCAGCCAGAAATCGCTGGACGAACCCGGACGACTGGAGGAGGAACGCCGCCTGGCCTATGTCGGCATCACCCGCGCGCGCGAACGCCTGACCCTGAGCTATGCCGAATCGCGCCGTCTGCACGGCATGGAAAGCTATGCGCGGCCTTCGCGCTTCCTCAACGAAATCCCGCGCGAGCTGCTGCACGAAGTGCGGCCGCGGGTGCAAGTGAGCCGGCCGGCCTATTCCGCGCGCGGCCACGCCAGCCTCGACGAGGCGCCCAGCCTCAAGCTGGGCCAGCGCGTGACCCATGCCAGCTTCGGCGGCGGCGTGGTGATGGACTACGAAGGCGCGGGCGAGCACACCCGGGTACAGGTGAACTTCGAGAACGTCGGCGCCAAGTGGCTGGTGCTGGCGTACGCGAACCTGCAACCGGCCTGAGGCGGCGCGCCGAACACACTCGCGGCGCTGCCGCGCGCCGGCAACGGCAGCGACGACGGTCTGCGGGGCCTTCCCGGCCCCGCAGATACCGCCTGCCGCCCTCCGGCCCCTCCCTATTGCATGCCGTCGGAAAACAGCAGGTCGTCCGACCTGGCCGGTCCTCCGACAAACAGGATGTCGTCGGCATCATTGCGATAATTGCCCTGGCGCAGCGCATCCACGCGCAGTTCCCAGGTCTGGCCGTCGATGCGGCGCGCGCCGGCGAAGCGGTACCAGCCGAACGTGGATGCGTCGCCGCGCACGCGCGGGCCGTAGTTGCGCCAGCTCCAGTCCGGGCCGAAGCTGGCGCCGTGGAAAGTCACGCGGACCACGCTGCCGGCACAGCCAGGCAGCGAGAAACCGGCCAGGCCCCAGGCGGAATGACTGCCGGCGCCGGCCAGCGTATCCGGCGGATAAAGCGTGTCGCCCAGCGTGGCGACATCGTTGAGCTGGGTGCAGCTGCCCGGCACGATCGCGACGGTGACGGCGCCGCTACCGCCCGCCGCACGCGCGAAAGTACCGCTGCTGTTGAGCGAAGCCACGCCGGCCTGGGTCGAATCCTGCACGCCGTCGCCGTTGCCGTCGCCGCCGAGGATGGCGTTCTCCACCGGCGTCGGCGATCCGTCGGCATCGCCGTCGGCGGGCGCGGTGTAGTCCCACACGCCGGCCGAGGTGCCGGCGAGTATGCGCGGCGCGGCGCCAGCCGCGCGCCGCGGCAGCGCCAGCGACGTAGCCGAATCGGCCGGCAGGCCTAGGCTGATCGAATTCCAGCTCGCGCCGCCGTTGGTGCTGCGGTAGACGCCGCCGGGGTTGGCGCCGTCGCCGCCGGTGCCGGCGTAGATCGTGTCGCCGCTGGCATCGGCAGGATCGATGAACAGCGCGCGCACATCCTGGCCGGCGATGCCGCTGGAAGCCGGACTCCAGCTCGCGCCGCCATTGGTTGTCTTGTACACATTGCCGGTTGCGGCACCGCCATAGAGATTGGAGGTGCCGGCGTAGATCACCTGCGGATTGGCCGGATTGATCGCCAGCGCAAGCACGTCCCAGTGGGAACTGGCCGGTCCGCCGTAGCGCGGCATCCCGTTGCTCATGTGGGTCCAGCTGGCGCCGCCGTCGGTGGATTTGAACACGCCGTTGGCGATGGTCGGCTCGGCCGCGCCGGCGACGCCCGGCGACCAGGTGATGAAGGTGCCGATGTACAGCGTCTGCGTATTGGACGGGTCGAACACCAGCGGCACCACGCCGCCCATGCCGGCGTAGTTGAACGCGCCGGGCGGGCCGAGGTCCTGCGACAGCGGCAGGCCGGCGTCGGAAGCACTCCAGCTGGCGCCGGCATTGGTGGATTTATAGATTCGGGCAGAAATATACGGCAGGCCGGGGCCGCCGGAATTGGGGCGCCCGCCGCCGGCGGCGAACAGGGTGCGCAGGCCGCCGCTGCCCGGCGCACAGGGACCGCTGGCCGGCGGCGCGGCGCAGGAGCGCGGATCGGCGGCGATGGTGCGCACCGTGCCCATGTCCGGGCGTCCGCCGACCAGGGCGATGCCGCTGTCGATGGTGTTCCAGGTGACGCCGGCGTCGGTGCTCTTGTACAGGCCGCCGTCCTTGGCCGCCGCGGTCGGAATACGCTCGGAACGGCCTGCGGCGTAGACGGTGAAATTTTCCGCCGTCAGCGGATCCGCGTCGACCGTGGTGGGGTCTATCGCGATGCTGCGGATCTGCTCGGCATTGAGACCGGCGCCGGACGCCGTCCAGCTGCTGCCGCTGTCGACCGAGCGGTACAGCGCCCGCGTCGTCGTGACGGAATCGCCATAGCCGGCGAGGAAGATGGCGCCGCTGCCGGTATCCAGCGGATGCGTGGCCAGGGCGCGGATATTGGTCGACTGGAAGCCCGTGTTGATCGCCGTCCAGCTGGTACCGCCGTTGCTGCTGGCGAGCAGGCCGCCGTCGCTGGCGCCGACCCACAACGACGGCGTCGCCGCAAAGTTCGCATGCACGGCGATTGCGCTGAGCTGCGCCGGATCGGTTCCGTTGGCACTGAGGCCGTTGGCCGCGTCGTAGGTCTGCCAGGCCGGACTCGCCGCCGTGGCGTCGGCGCTGTAGATCAGGCCGCGCGCGCCGCACGCGACGAACAGGCCGGTGGCCGCGGCGGGATTCGCCGCGATGCGCGTAATGCGGCCGCATGACGTGCCTGTGGCGGGCAGCGCGAGCGTGCTCCAGCTCGTGCCGCCGTTGGCGCTGGTGGCCACGCTGTTGCCGTCGCTGGCATACAGGCGCAGCGGCGTCGCGGGCGCGCTGATGATCTGGGTGATGCCGCCCAGCGCCGTGGGCTGTGCCGGTGTCGCCGCCCAGCTCGCGCCGGCGGTGGTGCTGCGCACCACGATGGCGCCGCCGAAGCTGCCCGGGTCGCTGTCGCTCAGCCCCGCGTACAGCGTGCCGTCGGCGGCGTAGTGGATGGCGGCGTAGTAGTTCGCGCCGCCACTGAGCGTGCCGCCGGGGGCGCTCCAGCTGCCGCCGCCGTCGCCGGAAACGTAGAGTTCCGTCCCGGTCGCCGCAGCCAGTGCATTGCTGTCGCCGCGGCGCAGGGCCAGCTGGCCGACCGTTTGCGTGGACGAGGGCGGCGTCACCGGCACCCAGAGGTCGCCGCCGTTGCCGGAGCGGTAGACCTGCCGCCCGGCGGACAGGTACAGCACCGGCGCGCCGCTGGCGGCGACCAGGTCGTTCGTGTACAGCGCCTCGGGCAAGCCGACTTCGATGCGGGTCCAGGCGGTGCCGCCGCTGGTGGAGCGGAAAACGCCGCCGCGGCCGGCCGCCCACAGCGTGGTCGGCGACGCTTCGTAGCTGACCAGGGCGACGACGTTGCCGCCGCCGGGTCCGGCAGTGGTCCAGCTGCCGACGCCGGCCAGCGCGGCACTGCCGGCCAGTCCCAGCGACAGGGCCGCCGCCAGACGCAGGGGCTGTTTGGATTCACGATTCATGGCTACACCGTCGGGTTGCGGATCCTGCGAGCGTAATACGCAAGTTGGCGCGGCAAAGGGAAACGGCCGGCGCGGCGGCGGCGCTGCAGGCGGGCGGATCTGCCTGCACGCCAGGACACGCGCGTCGCGGCCGGCGCCTCAATGCCGCTCGAACCGGCTGGCGAAGATGGCATCGTTGGCGAACACGCGGATCGCGGCGAAATCGTAGTCGCCGGCCGATGCGCGCTGGATCGTGCCGCCTACCCAGGCGCGGTAGCCGCGGATCTGCAGCGCGTTGCCGAAATCGTTGTTGGCATTGCCGAGATTGGGCGCGAAGGTGGCGCGGCCGTTGACGCCAAAGCGGGTGTCGGCGCCGCCGGCAAAGGACAGCCGGGTCAGCGCGATCTCATAGCCCGAGCTGGCCGGCGCCGTGTTCAGGGCAAAGCCGGCCAGGGTGATGTGTGTCGGCGAAAGCAGGAAAGAACCTATGGACTCGATGGCCACGGCCTTGGCCACATCGCGGTTCGCGCCGCCCAGGTCGAATTCCACGGTGCGCCGGCCGCTGCCGTTGAAACCGGTGTCAAGCTGGCCGGCCTCGTCGAGCACGGCCACGGAGAAATCCCAGTCGGCGCCGGAAATGCAGGAAGTCCCGGCAATGACTACGCCGTTGCCGGGAGGGCTGAACAAGCTGTAGCGCGCCGCCACCGCCGTGGCGATGTCGTCCTTGCAGCTGGTGCCGAAGTCGATGAGCTTCGCGCCGGTGCCGTTGCCGCCGAACCCCGTATCCAGCGACCCGTTCGCGTTCAGGCGGATCACGCCGAAGTCGGCGCCGCTGGCGGTCTGCTGGCTGGTGCCGACGACGACGATCTTGCCGTCGCCCTGGATCGTGACGGCGCTGGCGCGGTCGTTGAGCGGATCGTCGAGGGAATCGCCCCAGGAATAAACCTGATAGCCGTTGCCGTTGAAACTGCTGTCGCTGGTGCCGTCGGCGTTGAGGCGCACGATGGCGAAGCCGGTCAGCGAGCCGATCAGGTTGACCGTCGCATAGCCGACCGCAACGATCTTGCCGTCGCCCTGCAGCGCAAGCCCGCTCGCGCCCGAAGCACTGTCGCCGCCGAGGCTGGGCGCAACGATGCCGATGGCGGGAAACGAGCCGAAGCTGTCATCCAGGCCGCTGCCATCGGCCTTTACCCGGCCGACGATGAACTCCGGATCGTTGCCGTCGCCCTGGTAGGTGCCGGCGAACACGATGCGGTTGCTTGAGTCGATCTTCACCGCGGCAATGCGTATCGACGCGCCGCTGCACAGTACGGGCTCGGTGTAGCGGCCGTCGCCGGAGAAGGACGCATCCAGCGTTCCGTCCGGCAGCAGCCGGGCGATGGCCAGGCAGTCGTGCGTCGCATCGATGCGCGCGCTGCCGGCAAGCACCACGGTGCCGTTGGCCGCCACGTCCATGGCCAGGGCATCGTCGAGGCGGTCGCCGCCGATATCGAACACCACATTGCGCCGGCCGCCGTCGCCGAACTCGGCGTCGATATTGCCCGCGCCGGATGCTGACGAAGTCGCCGCAGCGAGTAGCAGGGCGGCCAATGGACGGAACAGCGGCATGACGGTCTCCTGGCGTTGGTTGCAAACCAGTACGCAGGAGCGGCGGCAAGCATGACAGCGGGACGGCGGACGCGGGCAAAGCCAATTGCGCGGCTCGGTCTGCGCGAGACCGGGAAGTGCGGGCCTTGCAGGCCGTGCAATGTGGAAAGCTAATTTTCCGCGACGCGGCCGCCGCGGCGCAGATGCCGCCATTCGCAGGCCATGCCCGGCGGCGCAATCCAAGATTCGCGGAATTGCGGTTCGCGAAATTGCCGGCGTGCCGCGCACAGCGCCGGTCGCGCGGGGCACCGCGGCAGCGCTCCTTTCCCGGCCGCCGTCTGCTCAGCGGCGGCAGCCTTCACTCGCGACAGCGCCGCGGTGCCCGCAGCCGCGGCGCTTGCCTCGGCGCGAAGCGCCGTCGCGGCCGTTCAGTCGCGCCGCCGGCTGCGGCGCCGGGGCTGTTCGGCCGGCGCGGCCTTTTTCTTCGCCGCCGGTTTGCGCTGCGGCGCAGCGGCTGTTGCGGTTGCGGCCGCGGCGGCGGCGGGCACGTAGTCGCCGATGCTGCTCTTGAGCGGGCAGACCGAAAACACCGGGCACTTGCGGCAGCCCACCGCCAGCGCGACAGGACACAGAACCATGGTTTTCCCCTACGTGGCACCGGGACGCGCCCGGATCGCTGCGTGGGGCCTACGTTACAGGGAAAGGCCGGGATTGGGGATGCGGGACTGGTTGCGCGGTTTGGGCACGTGGAAATGCTTCGCCGGTTGCGCAGGCGGCGGACGGATGCGGAAACCGGAACAGGACGGCTTCGTGACCGGGCCGGGCGGCCCGGCGGCGCGCCGTCCAAGAAAAAACCGCCCTTGCGGGCGGTTTTTCCGGCAATGCGAACGTACTTGCCGATCAGCCGCGGCCGCCGCGGGCACGGAATTCGCCCAGGGCCTGGGCCAGGTCGTCGGCCATGGGTTCTATCACTTCGCGCGCCTGCTCGGAGGCATTGAGCGAGGTGAAGTTGACCTGTTCGGTCCAGCCGGCGCCGAGCGAGCGGCGGCCCTTCAGAGCGAAGGCGCGCAGCGAGATCTGCGCCGTGTACAGGGTCGAGGCCTGGCCGTAGTAGGTCAGCACCTGCGAACCGACCGGACGCACGTAGACCACGACCGCGGCATTGGCCTTGCCGGCCAGGCGGCCGATATCGCCGTCGCTGTCGTCGCGGGTACGGCCGCCGTCGATCACGTTGAAGCCGGAACGCTGCAGCGCGCGGGTGACTTCCTGGCGCGCCGGGCCGGCGATGACCGCGTCGCCGCCGACCAGCACGGCAATGGTCGGCACCTTGGGCTCGGCCGGCGCGGCCGGCGACTCCGGCGGCGCGGCGCGGGCGATGCGCGGGCCCGAAGGCTCGTCGCTGTGGGCGATGCGCGGCGCCTGCGAGGCATCCTCGCTGGCGCGGGCGGCGGCCAGGTCACGCAGGGCGTCGACGCGGGAAGCGCGCGGTTCCGGCGCATTCGTGTCGCCGGCGGACGGTTCCACGCTGGCGACCGTCTGCACCGGCGCATCGGCGGAACTGCCGGCCGGCAGCGCGGACGCGGTGGCGGCGGGCTCGGTGGTCGACGGCGCGGTGGCCGCTGCCGTCGATGCCGTCGCCGCGTTCGGATCGGTCACGGGCGGCGTGGCCGTGGCATCGCCGTTGGCGGCCGGCAGCGCCGACGGGGTGGTCGGCGTGCTGGCGGCAGGCAGCGCCGCCGGCTGCGTCGCCGTCGTGGTGGCCGGCGCGGTCGTGGCCGGAGCCGTCGTGGCTGCAGGCTGCGTGGTCGTAGTCGTCGCCGCCAGCGTGGCCGGCGTGGATTTCAGGAACGGAATCTGGTCGCGGAAGGCGAATACGCCGCCGCCGGCCAGGGCCAGCACAGCGACCGCCGCAATCGCCCAGGGCAGCGCCGAGGAACGCCGGGCCGGCGGCTGCTTGACCATGCTGGGGCGGGTCGCCGGCGCGGCGGCGGGCTGGCGCGGCGGCGGGGTCGGCATGGGTGCGGCGGCGGTGCCGGCCTGGAAGCCGCCGGGACGCGGCGTGGGCGCCGTCTGCGGCAGCGGACGCTGGGCCGAGGCCGGCGTCTTCATACCGATCACGGTGGCCGCGGCGGTGGAGACCATGGGCTTGAGGCCTATGGTCGGCGCGCCGGCCAGGGCCGGGTGGCGGCTCAGGTCTTCGACCAGTTCGTGGCAGTTGTTGTAGCGGTCGTTCGGGTCCTTGGCGATCATGCGCGAGAGGATGCGCGACAGCTCGGCGTCGACATCGCTGTTGAGCTGGCGCACGTCCGGAATCTCGGCGCGCACCACTTCCAGCATCAGGCCCAGCGGCGATTCGTCGGTGAACGGCATGCGGCCGGTCAGCATCTCGAACAGCACGATACCCAGGGAGAAGATGTCCGAGCGCGAATCCACCGGCTTGCCCAGGCAGACTTCCGGCGACAGATAGCCCGGGGTGCCTACGAATTCGCCGGTGGAGGTGAGCTTCTTGGAGAAATCCTGGGTCACCAGGGCGATGCCGAAATCGGCGATCTTGATGGCGCCGCGGCTGGTGACCATCAGGTTGCCGGGCTTGATGTCGCGGTGGACCACGCCCTTGTCGTGGGCGCTGGCCAGGCCCATCGCGGTCTGCAGAATGACCCGCGCCGCCTGTTCCGGGCGCAGCTTGCCGTCGCGCTTGAGCAGCGAACCCAGCGATTCGCCTTCGACGAATTCCATGACGAAGAAGGTCTGGCCTTCGTGCTCGCCGATGAAATAGATCTGGATGATGTGCGGGTCGTTGAGCGAGGCCATGCTGCGCGCTTCGCGCAGGAACCGCTCCTTGACGCTTTCGTCGTGGGCCAGCGATTCGGCCAGCACCTTGATGGCGACATAGCGGTTGAGCGAGGACTCGTAACCCTTGTAGACCACGCCCATTCCGCCGCGCCCGAGTTCGGCAACGATGTCGTAGTGGCCCAGCTGCGTTTTCATGACGGCTCCGGTTAGGCGATGACGCCTGTTGACTCTGTTGACAAGCTTAGCACCGTATGATCTCGGTGCCGTGGCGGGCTTCGCGGGTCGCTGCGTGAACCGCTCACCCTGGCGGCGTGACGGAGTTGGCAGTTTCGCCAGCCCGGCCCCGCGACGGCAAGCTGCCGCCCGCCCTGACTGCCAAATACGCAAAACGGCGGCGGGCGCAGGCAGCGAACAGCCCTCCGTTGGGGAAGCTGAACGCCGCGGCAGGCATGGCGGGGCTTCGCGCCGGCGAAATGCGCGCCGGGCCGCCCCTGGCGGGCCGCCCGATGTGCGCTGCTTGTGCGGTCCCGCGTTGGCTGCCGCAGCGAGAATCCGCGCCGTCCGGCAGGCAGCCGGCAGGAACGATCCGCCATCGGCCTTGCATTGCGCAGATGTGGAAAAGGTAATTCCTGAATAACGGTCGCGCGCGCCAGACCGGTTAGGCCCGGTCTGGCGCACGCGACCGTTTCCGCGCAAACCGCTGCAATCGGCGCTTCATATTCGCGCCGCAGAATTTCCACGCCGATTTTCCCCGGCTGTAACACCTCGCGTGGTATCTGCCCGCCGATGAAAACGACTCCCCGCCCCGTGCTGGTGCTGATCCTGCTGGCCTTCGCGCTGGCCCTGCTGCGCGCCGTGCCGCTGCTGGCACATACGCCGCTGCTGGGCATCGCCAACAGCTTCGACCAGGCTCGCTATACGGGCTGCTTCGATCTCTACCCGGACCGCCCGGCGCCGATACGCCCGGACGAGAACAGCCCCAACGCGCCGTTCGAGTTCTACCGCTTCCAGCAGAATCCGGTGCCGCTGTGCTACGGCTCCAGCGAGCTGCTGCAGCAAGGGGTGGCGGTGGGCATCTACAAGCTGCAGCAGGCCCAGGGCGTGGAACGGCATTCGGTGCGCTGGCTGGGCTGGCTGCGCCTGCTGCTGCTGAGCGCGCTGGTGGCGGCGTTCTGCCACGCCTGGCTGCGGCGCGGGCTGTGGCCGGCGGCGCTGGCCAATGCGGCGGTGTTCGCGGTAGTGCTCAGCGATCCGTCCAACACCCTGTACTTCCACACCTTCTACGCCGAGCCCAGCGCGCTGTTTGCAGCCTATGCGCTGTTCAATCTCATCGTGCTCTACGCCCAGCGCAAGCCCAGCGTGCGCGGCGCGCTGCTGCTCGGCGTGGCGGCGCTGCTGCTGGCGGTGAGCAAGATCCAGCACCTGGCCCTGCCGCTGGCTCTGGCCGGGGTGGTGCTGCTGCTGGGTCTGTGGCATCGCCGCCGTATCGCCTGGCAGGGCCTGCCCCTGCTCGCCGGCGCAGTGCTGGGCCTGGGCCTGCAATTCGCCCAGCTGTCGCGCGACGATCCGATGATGAAGTCGATCCGTTCCTTCAACCGCGCCAATGTGGTGTTCACCTCGCTGCTGCCGGCGGTGGCCGATCCGGTGGCGACCACGCGCCGCCTGGGCCTGCCCGAATCCTGCGCCGCCTACGCCGGCAAGGTCGCCTGGCAGCTGCCGGGCCTGGCCGAGGACATCTGCCCGGGCATGGAAAAGGTCAGCCGCCTGCACGTGCTGCGCGAATTCCTGCGCGAGCCGGCCTCGCTGCTGCGCTTTGCGCGCAACGGCATCGCCGTGCTCAATCCCTGGCTGCCGCGCAACCTGGGCCATGTGGAAGGCGCCGTCCTGGGCAAATTGCCGGCCCGCTTCGTCAGCTGGAACGGCCTGCTCGACCGCAGCCCGCTGCTGCGCAACCTGTTGTTCGCGCTGCCGTTGCTGTTCGCCCTGGCCGCGCTGCGCCGGCCCGACCGCCTGGCCCTGTTCGCCGCGCTGCTGGCCACGCTGATGCTGGCCACCTTCGGCGTGGCGGTGTTCGGCGACGGCCTGGCCGACGTGGCCAAGCAGGGCCATCTCGTCTTCAATGCGGCGCTGAGCTGGCTCTGCGTCGCCACGGTACTGCTGGCAACGCGGCGGCTGTACCGCCGCTCAGGCCGCGGTGTGGATGCCGTCGATCTCGACCAGCAGCTCGGCCCGGCATATGTCGCCCAGCAGCACCAGGCGCTCGGCCGCCTGCGGTAGGCGCTGCTGCAGGGCGGCGGCGATGGGCTCCATATCCTCGCGGTGGCGCACGTAGGCCTTGAGCACGCTGCCGCGGCCGAAGCCGGGCAGGTCGCCGGCGCTGGCCAGCAGGCTGGCGAGATTGGCGAAGGTTTCGTCGAGCTGGGCCTGTACGTCGCCACTGTGGCGGGACACATGGCCGACCACGGCCGCCGTGCCGGAAATATGCAGCTGGCCTTCGCGGCAGGGACCGCGCATGGCGCGGGCGAAGGTGGGCGAAGTCGGTCCGTATTCGCGCGGATAGCGCCAGGCGCTGACCTGGCGCGGGTTCTCCACCGCCACGCCGGGCTGGCGCGCGGCCAGCCAGTAGACCTGCAGCACCGGCACCGCGTCGCTGCGGCCGATCGCGCTGGCAGCGGGAAAGCCCTGGCCGTGCACGCCGCGCATGCCGGCCGAGCGGCCGGTGCAGAAATGCTTGTAACGCTCGGCGTCGCCGTCGCCCAGGTTGATGTCGGCCAGGTAGTTCCAGATGCGCAGCAGGTACGGCCAGGAACGCGCGCCGGTGAAGCGCGCCAGTTCCGCATAGGCGCATTCGGTGGCGGCGGCCAGACTGGGGTGATCGGCTTCGGCCACTTCCACCGCGCCGTAGCAGTAATCGGCGGAAGCCGCCCAGCGCACCAGGCCGTCGATGCCGCGCTGCACCGGGCCGGGAACGCGCCAGACTTCCAGCGGGGCGCGGCCGCCCAGCGGCTCCAGGCCTACGCGCAGGTAGCGCGGATCATCGGCCGCAGCGGGCGCGGCGGAACCGAAGCCCAGCACGGCCAGCACATCCGGCTGGGCCAGCACTTCGGCCGCATCGGCCTGGACATAGCTCACGTCCAGCGCCGGCAATGCAGCGGCACTCATGCGGGACGGGCCCCGCGGAAACGCGCCGGGCGGCGCGGCGTGGATGACGACAAAGACATGGTCTGCGGGGATCCCTGAACCTGCCGAAGTGGCCAGGCAAACCCCTATGATACACTCGCGCGCCGCAGCGGCCGCCGGTCCGGCGCCGCCTCTATCCCGTGGAATTCCGATGGCGCAACTCTCACCCGCCGAGCGCGAGCTCGCCGAGCTCCTGGTCGACAGCCTGAATCTGGAAGGCGTCACCCCCGAACAGTTTGAACCCGAAGCCCCGCTTTTCGGCGGAGATCTCGGCCTGGACTCGATAGATGCGCTGGAGATCGCCCTGGCCGTGTCCAAGCGCTACGGCTTCCAGCTGCGCTCGGACAACGAGGAAAACAAGCGCATCTTCGGTTCCCTGCGCGCCCTGTCGGCGCATATCGAGCAGAACCGCGTCAATTGACCGCAGGCGGTTGCGGCGTCCTGCCGCAGCCGCCGGGCCTCAATCGAACGAATCGGCGAAGATCTGGAAGATCGAGATCGGCTCGCCGTAGATGAAGTCGTCCATGGCGACCACGTCCACGCCGCCGACGCCGTCGCTCAGGCCCGCATCCAGGCGCGAATTGCCCACTTCGATGTTGCAGCGCGCGAAGCGCTCGTTCCCCTCGGTCAGCAATCCGATGAAACTCAGGCCGTTGTTCAGGACCGGCACGCTGGCGGCGATGATCTGGCTTGCATCCGGGCCGTAGCAGCGGATCGCGGTGCGGTCGGCGGCGGAGGTGCCGTCCACGTCGGTGAAGATCACGCCGAAGCCGCGCGTGGTGGCCGGGATCGTGGTGCCCGGCACGAAGAACAGCACGTCCATGGCGTGGGCGTTGCGGATATGCAGCAGCCGCTCGGCACTGAAGGTATGGAAGCCCGCGGCATAGGACGCATTGATATTGCCGAAGCGGACCTGCGTCATGGTCGGGTTGTTCGAGTCGGCGCTGACCATGAAATCATTCAGGCCGCTGCCGGTTTCGTACTCCAGCGCCGAGAACACCACACCGCGCGGCGAAGTGGTGTTGAAGAAATCCGGCGGCAGGAAATTCGGCTGGGCGGAACTGTCCGGCACGCCGTCCCAGTTGATCTCGCGCCGGCCGCTGGGGAAGCTGTTGCCGACGCCATTGTTGACGCCCAACGCCAGGCGGAAGGTATCCACCGTCCCCTGTATCGCCGGCGCGTTCGCGCCGGTGGCCGTACTCACCGTGGCCGCCGTCGCGTCCAGCGCGACCGCCGCCAGCAGGCCGCCGAACACGGCCGCGCAAAGCTGCATGCATTTCATCTGTCTGTGCTCCCGCCGGCCCCTGGCCGGGCATGTCCATGCTCAAGGCGATGCCGTGCAGCGGCAGCGCCGGGTGGCGCCTGTCGCGGGACAGGCGTTGCCACTGGACATACGTAAAACAAGTCAGCCAGAGATCATCCGCCGCCGCGGACGATCAGTGCGTGCAACCCGGGCTCAGCGCGGATCGACCGGCGTGGTGCCGCCGCTGAATTCGCTGGCGGACTGGCGCTTGCGCTCGCGCAGGTCGGCGCGCCAGCGGCGGAAGTTGACCAGGCCGGTGGCCGCGTAGATGGCCTTGAACAGGTGCAGGCGGCGCATCACCGGGCCGCTGTCGAACACGTCGCCCGCGAGCATGGAGATCACGCCCTGCTCCACCTTGAGCCAGTTGCGCGGCGCGGCGAACAGGCTGCGCATGACCGGCGAGTTGAAGCGGTAGATGAACCAGGAAAACACGCGCACGCCGCGGCGTATGCGCTTCTCGAACGCCTGCTGCAGCGCCTGTTCTTCCTGCGGCCGCTTGAGGATCCGGTCGACCAGCTCCGCCGCGTGCTTGCCGCTGTGCATGGCCAGGTACACGCCCGAGGAAAACACCGGATCGACGAAGGCGAAGGCGTCGCCGATCATGACGTAGCCCGGCCCGCTCATGCGGCTGCAGGTATACGAATAATTGCCGGTGACGCGGGTCTCGCCGACGATTTCCGCATTCATGGTGCGCTCGGCGGCGCCCGGCATCAGCTTCAGCGTTTCCAGCAGGAATTCGGCGGTGCGGCCCTTGCGCTTCTTCAGGTATTCCGGGAAGCACACGCAGCCTATGCTCATCAGACCGTCGCTGAGCGGGATGAACCAGCTCCAGCCGTAGTCGAAGCGATAGATGCTGATGTTGCCGGCCTCGTCGCCGGGACGGCGCGCGACACCCTTGAAGTGGGCGAAGATCGCGGCGCTCTGGTGCTTGTCGTTCTTCACCTTGATCTTGAGCGCATTGCCCAGCAAGGTGTCGCGGCCGCTGGCGTCGACCAGGTAGCGCGACTTGATGGTCAGCTTCTCGCCGGTCTCCACCGTGGCCTGGGCGATGCAGCTGCGGTCGGGCTGGATCTCGACCTTGTCCACCTTGACGCCCTCGCGCGCGTCCACGCCGTTGCGCTGGGCGTTGCGGAACAGGATCTGGTCGTAGTCCTCGCGCTTGACCTGGAACGCGAACGGCGGCGTCTTGCCCAGGCTGAAGCCGAAGCGGTAGGTGTAGTAGCGGTCGCCTTCCTCGGGGAAGTCGGCGCCGAGCTTGAGCACGCCGATACTGCGCACCTCTTCCAGCACGCCCAGTTCTTCCAGGATGGGCATGTTCGCCGGCAGCAGCGATTCGCCGATATGGAAGCGCGGGTGGTGATCCTTCTCCAGCTGCAGCACCTTGAGGCCGCGGCGCTGCATCAGGGTCGACACGGTCGACCCGGCCGGACCGCCGCCTACCACCAGCACATCGCATTCGATCGTGTTGCGCGCGTTTTCCTGCATGTCCGCCACCGCCCCCAACTTTCCGTTCAGCCCCGTATCATAGCCGGCTTGCACGCCACTCCGGCCCGTCGCTCCCCAGTACGCGATTCGCGCATGAAATCCGTCACTGCCCGTCCCCAGCGCCTGGGGCTGATCCTGCTCGCAGCCTATCCGCTGCTGCTGCTGGCCGCGCTGTGGCTGCAGCGCAGCTGGATCTCGGCGCTGGCCGCGCTGGACCTGATCAGCCTGCTGCTGCTGGGCGGGCTGTTGCGTGGAAACCGCATGATCTGGACGCTGTGGCTGGGCGCCGTGGCCGGCACCTTCGTGCTGAGCGTGCGCGGCCAGGCGGAAATCGTGCTGCTGCTGGTGCCGGTGGCGATCAATGCCGGCATGGCCTGGTTCTTCGGCCGCACCCTGGGTACGGGCCGGCGTCCGCTGGTGACCCGCGCCATCCTCGCCTTTGAAGGCGAACAGCGCCTGGCCCAGCCCGGCGTAAGCCGCTACGCACGCAGCCTGACCTGGGCCTGGACCCTGCTGCTGGCCGCCCAGGCCGTGCTGATGCTGCTCTGCGCCGCCTGCGCCCTGCCCAATGGCATCCTGCCGCGGCTGGGAGTGGCGCCGCCGCTGGCGATTCCGGGCGGCCTGGCCAACTGGTATCTGCACCTGGGCGGCTTCGTCGTGATCGGCGTGTTCTCGGTGCTGGAGTTCGCCTGGCGCAACTGGCACCTGCGCCACCTGCCGCATGAAAACCCGCGGAGGTATTTCGCCACGGTGGTGCGCAACTGGCGCCGCGTGCTGCATGACGAGACGCCCGGCGCCTGAGCCTGGCCGCGCACCGGAACCGGCCTGCCTTCGATCAGCTGCCGCGCGCCGGAACTGCCTTCCCTGAGCAACCGGCTTTGACCAGCGCAACCGGCACCAAACCGCACACACCACCGTTTTCGGGCGATTTTTCCGCCTTCGGCACTCTTTCCGGGGCTGAAAACCCCTGATGTTGCGGAAAGTGCGGACAGACTGGCGCGCCTGTTTTTCGACGCCGGAACGGTTTCCAGCACCGAAAGCCGGCGGTGTTGCGGAAAATGCGCGCAGCCGGAACACCTGCACCTGATGCGCCCAACCCGGTCGGCGGCCGCTTCCAGCGCACCTCAGCCAGCCTCGCCCGCCCCCTGGCGTCCACCCCGTCACCAGGCACGCAACTTGCCCCGCCCCGGCAAACCCGCGATCCTTGCCCGCCGCTAGCCTCCGCTTTTTCGCCATGGCGTCCGTCAGTCACCACGAGTCCTTCCGCATTCCGGCCGGGCATCCCGCCCTCGCCGGGCATTTCCCCGGCAATCCCGTGGTTCCGGGCGTGGTCGTGCTGGACCAGGTCGCCGCGGCGCTGGCCCGCGCCGGCGGGCGCCGCCTGGCCGAGCTGGTCCAGGTCAAGTTCCTGGCGCCGCTGCTGCCGGAACAGGAAGCGCAGCTGCAGCTGGAGACGCGCGAGGATCGGCTACGTTTTCGCGTACTGCGGCAAGACAGCCTGATCGCAAGCGGCGAGGCCCGCCTGGCATGAGCAATCCCCACTGGACCGACCGGCCCGAAGGCGGCGGACGTTTCGCCATCTGGCTGATCCGCAATATCGGCCTTTACGGCGGCCGCACCTTCGCGCGGCTGTTCCTGTACCCGATCACCCTGTATTTCTATTTCCGCCGCCGGCCCGAGCGCGAAGCCTCGCGCGCCTTCCTCAGCCGCGTGCTCGGCCGCCCCGCGAATGCCTTCGATGTGATGCGGCATATCCACCGCTTCGCCGGCGTGATCCTGGACCGCGTGTTCCTGCTCGCGCGCAACGATGTGCGCCAGTTCCAGCTCACCATCCACGGCCTGGACCTGCTGCTGGACACCTACCACCAGGGCCGCGGCATGCTGCTGCTGGGATCGCATGTGGGCAGCTTCGAGATCCTGCGCGTGCTGGCGCGGGAGAAGCCCGAGGTCAAGCTCAAGGTGCTGCTGGACAAGTCGCAGACCCCGGCCATCACCGAACTGCTGCACGCGCTGAACCCGGCCGTGGGCGAAAGCGTCATCGACGCCTCCGAAGGCGGCACGGCCATCGTGCTCAACATCAAGGACGCGGTGGAACAGGGCTCCGTGGTCGCCCTGCTCGGCGACCGCGCGCGACCGCAGGAGCCGACCCGCAAGGCCGTCTTCTTCGGCGAACCGGCACCGCTGCCGACCGCGCCGTATCTGATCGCTTCGGTGCTGGACACGCCGATGGTGCTCTGCTTCGGCCTGTACCGCGGCGGCAGCCGCTACGACCTCTACTTCGAGCACTTCGCCGAGCGCATCGAGATACCGCGCAGCGAACGCAGCGCGCGGCTGGACGAGTGGATCGCCCGCTACGCCGCACGGCTGGAGCATCATGCGCGCCTGGATCCCTACAACTGGTTCAACTTCTATGATTTCTGGCAAAGCGATCGCGTTGAGCCTGCTGTTCCCGCTGGCGAGCCACGCCGCGCCTGAAGGCGCCGCCTGCACCAAGGATTGCGCCGCACCTGCGATCGCCGCCCTGGTCGAGGGCCTGAAACGGCCGCTGCCGGCGCAGACCGCCTATACCGAAGTGCGCTTCGTGCAGATGCTGGAAGCGCCGCTGGTGCTGCGCGGCGAGCTGGAATACCAGAGCAGCGCCGAATTGGGCAAAAAAGTTACTTCTCCGTATGTGGAAAACACCACCATCGAGAACGGCCAGGTGCGCATAGAGCGCCCGGGCAAGCCGGCCAAGCGCTTCAGCCTCAAGCGCGCGCCGGCCCTGGCCGGCTTCCTGGAAAGCTTCAGCGCGACCCTGGCCGGCGACGCCCAGCGCCTGGCGCGCAGCTACGAACTCAGCCACAGCGGCGATGCGGCACACTGGCAGCTCACCCTGAAGCCGCGCGACCCGGCCCTGGCCAAGCAGGTCCGCCAGGTGCTGATCAGCGGCGAGGCGAACACGCCGCTGTGCTTTGAAGTCGAGGAAGCCGGCGGCGACACCAGCCTGCTGCTGGTAGACAAGCTCGCCGGCCAGCCCCTGGCCGATCCGCCGCAGCGCGCCGCCCTGCA
Organism: Tahibacter harae; assembly: GCF_024437735.1. Classification (GTDB taxonomy): domain Bacteria; phylum Pseudomonadota; class Gammaproteobacteria; order Xanthomonadales; family Rhodanobacteraceae; genus Tahibacter; species Tahibacter harae. Next base: position 226,931 of record NZ_JANFQO010000004.1, read on the forward strand.
GCAGCTCTGCCGCGGCCGCCCGTGAGCCTGCGTTCGCGTTTTGGCCTGCTGCTGGTCTGGCTGGCGCTGCTGGCCGGGCTGCTTTACTACGTCGTCACCGGCCTGAAGGTCAGCACCGACCTGCGCAGCTTCATGCCGCCGGCGCGCACGCCGGAACAGCGCCTGCTGCTGGACGAGATCGGCGAAGGGCCGGGCTCGCGCCTGCTGCTGCTGGCGCTGGACGGCGCCGAGCCGGACACCCTGGCCGAAATTTCCAGGCAGCTCGCACCGCGCCTGCGCACCGATCCGCGCTTCGTGCGCGCGCTCAACGGCGAAGGCGATCTCGCCGCACTGACCGAGGACCTGCTGCCCTACCGCTATCTGCTGTCGCCGACGCTGGATACGCAGCCGCTGGACCGGGACTTCCTGCGCGCCGAGCTGGAACAGCGCGTACAGGACCTGGGCTCGCCCGCCGCCGCCTGGCTCAAGCCGCTGCTGGGCCGCGATCCCACGCTGGAAATGCTCAAGCTGGCCGAAGCCTGGGCGCCGCCGGGCGAACCCGAGCGCTATGCCGAAGTCTGGTTCAGCCGCGACGGCAAGCGCGCCCTGCTGCTGGTGGAGACGGTCGCCGGCGGCTTCGATCCGGCCGCCCAGCGCGAGGCGATGGATGCGTTGCAGGACCATTTCCGCGCCATCGCGGGCGATGCCAGGGCGACGCTGATCGTCAGCGGCCCCGGTGCCTTCACCGTGCACATCAACACCGCCACCAGCGAGGAAGCCAACCGCATAGGCCTGTTCGATTCGGTCGGCTTCATCCTGCTGCTGCTGATCGCCTATCGCCGCATCGGCACGGTCGCCGCCGGCGCCCTGCCCCTGCTCAGCGGCGGCCTGGCCGGCATGGCCGCGCTGGCCCTGCTGTTCGGCGGCGCCCACGGCATTACCCTGGCCTTCGGTTTCACCCTGATCGGCGTGGCCCAGGACTATCCCATCCACCTGTTCAGCCATCTCAGCCGCAGCCGCACGCCGGCCGAGGTCGCGCGCCTGCTCTGGCCTACGCTCGCCACCGGCGTGGCTTCGACCTGCATCGCCTACCTCGCCTTCTTCGCCTCCGGCGTGGACGGCCTGGAACAGCTGGCCGTGTTCACCATCGTCGGCCTGGCCACGGCGGCGCTGACCACGCGCTTCGGCCTGGTCCACCTGCTCGGCAGCCGTCCGCACGATGCGGCCGAGTCGGCCTGGCTCGCGGCGCTGTGGCGACGCCTCGCGGCACTGCCGCGGCCGCGCTGGCTGGCGCCGCTGCTGGCCGCCGCCGCCGTCGCCGCCATCGCCGCCGCGCCGGGCGCGTTCTGGGAAAACAACCTCGCCGCGCTGACTCCGGCGCCGCCCGAACTGGTCGCGCGCGATGCCGAACTGCGCGCCGAACTTGGTGCGCCGGACGTGCGCTACTTGCTGGTGATCGAAGGCAAGGATGCCGAAAGCGTGCTCGCCGCGAGCGAAAAACTCGATCCGCTGCTGGCCGAAGTCCAGGCCGCCGGCGCCATCGCCGGCTACGAACTGCCGTCGCGCTACCTGCCCAGCGCCGCGACCCAGCGCGCACGCCAGCAGCAGCTGCCGGATGGCGAAGCCCTGCATGCCGCCCTCGCCGCCGCGCAGCAGGGCCTGCCGTTCAAGCCCGGCAGTTTCGACGCCTTTGAACGCGACGTGCAGGCCGCGCGCGCATTGCCGCTGCTGGATGCGGAACGCTTCTTCGCCGGCCCGCTGGGCCTGCGCCTGAAATCGCAGCTGCAGCCGCGCGACGGCCACTGGATAGGCCTGGTCAGCCTGACCGGCGTGAACGATGCGGGCGCGCTGGTCGCACTGGCGGCGCGGCCGGACGTGCCGGCCCATCTGCTGGACCTCAAGCACGCTTCCGAATCCCTGGTCGCCGCCTACCGCACGCGCGTACTGCTGTCGCTGCTGGCGGCCGGCCTGCTGCTGGCCGGCGTGGTCGCCGTCGCCCTGCGCCGGCGCAGCCGCATCGTGCGCGTGCTGCTGCCGATGGCGGTGACTACGCTGCTGATCCTGGCCTGCCTGCGCCTGGGCGGGGTGTCGCTGTCGCTATTCCACCTGATCGCGCTGGTGCTGGCTGCCGGCCTGGGCCTGGACTACGCCCTGTTCTTCGAGCATGCCGAAGACGACGAACGCGAGCAGCGCCGCACCCTGCACGCCATCCTGGTCTGCAGCGCCAGCACGTTCCTCGTCTTCCTGCTGCTGGCGCTGTCCTCGCTGCCGGTGCTGCGCGCCATAGGCACCACCGTGACCCTGGGCGTGGCCTTCAATTTCGTGCTGGCGCTGCTGCTGGCGCGGCCGCGCCAGGAAACCTTTCCCGCCACGGAAAAATGACGCACGACGATGCTGGATAAATCGCAATGGGCGCACCTGATCCCGCACCAGGGCGGCATGTGTCTGCTGGATACGGTGCTGGCCTGGGATGAGACACGCATCCATGCACGCAGCGCCTCGCACAACCGCGCGGACAACCCGCTGCGCAGCGACGGCCGCCTGCGCGCGCTGCACCTGTGCGAATACGGCGCCCAGGCCATGGCCGTGCACGGCGGCCTGCTGGCCCGGGCCGCCGGCGGCCGCGCCGAACCGGGGCTGCTGGTGTCGCTGCGCGCGGTGCGCCTGCTGCGCGACTACGCCGACGACCTGCCCGGCGAACTCGACATCCACGGCGAACGCCTGCTGGCCGGCGCGCAGAGCTGGCAATACGCCTTCCGCATCGAACACCAGGGCGAACTCATCGCCGCCGGCCGCGCCGCGGTGATGGTGCAGCCGGACTGACGGCAACACAGGGAGAATCCGATGAATGCAGGCCCCATCCGCGCCCTGGTCACCGGCGGCAGCGGCGACATAGGCGGCGCCATCTGCCAGGCGCTGGCGCGCCAGGGTGCGCAGGTGATCGTGCATGCGCACAGCGGCCTGGCCCGGGCCGAGGCCGTGGCCGAGGCGATACGCCGCGACGGCGGCACGGCCGAGGCGGTCGCCTTCGATCTCAGCAACGCCGCGGCCACGCGCAGCGCGGTGGAGAAGTTGCTCGCCGACGGCACCATCTCGACCCTGGTACACAATGCCGGCATCCACGACGACGCGCCCATGGCCGGCATGACCGACACGCAGTGGCGCCGCGTCATCGACGTCTCGCTGCACGGCTTCTTCCACGTCACCCAGCCGCTGCTGCTGCCCATGGCGCGGCAGCGCCGCGGCCGCATCATTGCGCTGTCCTCGGTCGCCGCGGTGCTGGGCAACCGCGGCCAGACCAACTACGCCGCGGCCAAGGCCGGCCTGCACGGCGCGGTCAAGTCGCTGGCGCGGGAAATGGCCAGCCGCGGCATCAGCGTCAATGTGGTTGCGCCCGGCGTCATCGCCGGCAAGGTCAGCGAAGCGGCCTTCAGCCCGGAACAGGTGCGCCAGACCGTGCCCATGGGCCGCGCCGGCAAGCCCGAGGAAGTGGCCGCCCTGGTCGCCTTCCTCGCCAGCGACGCCGCCGGCTACATTTCCGGCCAGATCATCGGCATTGATGGCGGAATGAGCTGAGCCGCCGCCGTAGCGAATCCCCACTCTCCAGGTACGAATCCCGTATGAGCACCCTGCCCCGCTGTCCCCAGTGCAATTCCGAATACACCTACGAGGACGGCGCCCAGTTCGTCTGTCCCGAATGCGCGCACGAATGGCCGCGCGTCGCCGCCGCGGCGGAAGAAACCGCGCGCGTCTGGCGCGACGCCCATGGCAACGTGCTGCAGGACGGCGACAGTGTCACCGTCATCAAGGATCTCAAGGTCAAGGGCTCCTCGGCCGTGGTCAAGGTCGGCACCAAGGTGCGCAACATCCGCCTGGTCGACGGCGATCACGACATCGACTGCAAGATCGACGGCATCGGCGCGATGCAGCTCAAGACCGAGTTCGTCAAGAAAGCCTGATGGAACTGCGGCTGCGTCCCGAACGCGCGGCCGACGCCGCGGCGATAGACGCGCTCATCCGCACCGCCTTCCTGCATGCGCCGCACAGCGACCACAGCGAGCACCGCATCGTCGCGGCGCTGCGCGCGGCGGGCCAGCTCAGCGTCTCGCTGATGGCCGAGGACGCCGCGGGCATCGCCGGCCATGTGGCGGTGTCGCCGGTGACCATCAGCGACGCCACACCCGGCTGGTACGGCCTGGGACCGATCTCGGTCGCGCCCGCGCGGCAGGGCCGCGGCATAGGCGCACAGCTGATGCGGGCCGCGCTGCACAGCCTGCGCGAGCGCGGCGCCGCCGGTTGCGTGGTGCTGGGCGATCCGCGCTACTACGCGCGCTTCGGCTTCGTCGCCGATGCACGCCTGCGTTTTCCGGGCGTGCCGGCCGAATACTTCCAGGCCCTGCACTGGCAGGGCGCCACGCCCGCGGGTGACGTGCGCTATGCCGCGGCGTTCTACGCCGGCGGCTGAAGCGCGCCGGCCAGCACGCGCGGCCGCGCGGCGCCACCCCTCGTTCGGTGTATTGTCCCGTGACGGATTTGCTTCAGGCTTCACCGGCACAATCCGCATACAGGGGAAAATTCATGCACAAGTACCGTTCTGCCGCGGCCGTGGCCGCTCTCGCCGTGGCCGGCGCCGCCCAGGCCGACAGCATCACCTTGCCGCGCAGCGTGCCGTATGCAGCCGACAGCCATATCGCCAGCAACATCAAGGCCGAATGCGACCTGCCCAACAAGCTGGCCGCCTATCTGGCCGAATACGCCCAGGAAAAGCGCCTGGAGACGCGCATCGCCGATGAAGTGTCCGCCGGCGATCCGGGCAAGGTGCTGGTCATGGAGATCGAGGAAGCCGTATCGCGCGGCAATGCCTTCATAGGCCATCAGAAATTCACCCGCGCCCGCGGCACGCTGTACCAGGACGGCCAGGAGATAGGCAATTTCATCGCCCAGCGCTATTCCATGGGCGGCGCCTTCGCCGGCTACAAGGGTTCCTGCTCGGTGCTGGGCCGCACGGTCAAGGCCATAGGCAGCGACGTGGCACAATGGCTGACCGCCCCGACCAAGGACGCCCAGCTCGGCGACAGCTGAAGCCGGGCGCGTACACCGCGGGCAGCGCAGGAGGCCCGCATCATGGACGCGATCCGCTTCTACCGTACCGGCGACGACTACGGCGCGTTCTCCAACTTCTCGCCCCACCGCATTTTCCTCGACGGCAAATACTGGCCAACCTCGGAACACTACTTCCAGGCGCAGAAATTCGAGGATGCCGCGCACCGGGAAGAAATCCGCCAGGCGAACACGCCCATGATCGCGGCCCAGCTGGGCCGCGATCGCAGGAAAAAGCTGCGCCGGGATTGGGAATCGGCCAAGGACGGCGTGATGAAGAAAGCGGTACTGGCCAAATTCAGCCAGCACGAAGTACTCAAAGCCCTGCTGCTGTCCACCGGCGACGCGCTGCTGATCGAGCACACCAGCAACGACGCCTACTGGGCGACGGCGGCGACGGCCACGGCCGCAACCGGTTGGGCCGGATCCTGATGCAGGTGCGCGAGGAATTGCGCGCGAATCCGGCCTGAAACAGCGCGCGCCGTGCGCCAGCGCGCGCGTCGGCATCTGTGGCCGTAGCGATTACACACGGCCGCGGGCATTCGATGTGCAAGCTGCGCGCGCACCCCACCGGGAAATGAAAAGCCGGATTGTTCCGGCAGCTAGTGCGACTGACCGCCGACGCGCTTGAGCAAGGTGCGGTAGAAGTCGAACGCCGGATCGTCTTCGAGCGTGGTGCGTATGTCGGCGAACTTCACATCGCCCAGCAGCGCGGTTACTTCGTCGCTGGCCAGTTCCGGCACGGCGTAGAAGTACCAGTCGTGCTGCTGGTCCCAGTCCAGTACCGCGACCAGCTCCGCCTTGCCCCGCAGCCCCTCGCGCAGGCGCTTTTCGCGCTGGTCCAGCTCGGGCTGCAAGGGCTGCATGACCTGGCTGCTGGTCGCCGCTTCCACGCCCTGGGAAACCACCAGCAATCGCGGCCTGGCCGCGTCCGGAACGAAATCTTCGCGATAGGTCCAGATCATGGCCTGGCCCTTGCGCTCGCCCTCGGCGCGCACCCAGGTGCCGGCGCGTGCACCGCCCAGGCTCGGGTCGGGACCGGCCGCCGGCGCGGCCGGCGGCGGCGCCTGCGAACAGGCGCCCAGCGCCAGCAACAAGGGCAGCAACAGGCGTTTCATGCGCGCATTGAGCGTTGCGGTTGCGGCCGGGTCAAGCCTGCCGGCGCGCAGGCGGCCAGCTCGAACAGCTGCGGCGTGGCGGCGGCATCGCCGGTGCCTGGCAGCCCGGCCAGGCCGGGGCAATCGGCCTGGGCCTGCGCCACGATGCCGGCGGCGAGATTGCGCAGCATCTGGATGTAGCCGCGGATGCGCTCGCGCACCTGGGCGTCGTCCAGCGGCTCGTGCAGGCGGCTGTTGAGTTCGACGAACCAGGGCAGCTCGCCCTGGTCGAGGAAGGTGGCCGGATTGAGCGGCGGATTCACCGCCAGCCAGCGCCGGAAGAACGCCTGCATCTGGATGTTGAGTTCGCGCACGGATTCCAGCTCGGCCTTGAGATCGGCGAACAGGCGCAGATCGGTCAGGCGGCCCTGGAACACGATCTGGCACAGCACGCCCCAATAGTAGCTGTAGTCCCAGATCACCTTGGTCGACATGATTTCCGCATCGCCGAACAGCGCGTACTGGTCGCGGTACAGCGTGAGCGTGGATTCGTAGAACGAGAAATACAGCTGCTGGTAGATCTTGGCGTAGGGGCCGACGGGATCGCCCTTGCGGTCATGTTCGATCAGCGCGCAGACATAGCTGTTGGACATGCCGATGAAATCGCTGCCCGGCGAATAGAACGGATCGAGGAACACGCCGGCTTCGCCGGTGATGGCCCAGCGGTCGCCGGAGAACACCTGCTTGCAGCCGTGGGAGAAGCCGCGCAGGAATTTGAAATCCAGCAATTTGTCGCGGCGGCTGTCGCATTCGCGGAAGACCAGCGGCTGGAATTTCTTCAGCCAGTCCATCGCCTTCTCGAAGGTATTCATGGTTTCCAGCGGATGCATCTTGGCATCGCAGACGATGCCGACCGAATGCGCGCCGGAACCCAGCGGAATCAGCCACACCCAGTAGCCCGGGCCGCACAGGTGGTTGGTCGAGCGCCAGCGTTCCGGCGGCGTGCATTCCAGGCGCCAGCGTTCGTCATTGCACCACTGGTCGATTTCCAGCTTGTCGTCGATGCGGAACCAGACCGAATTGGCGTCGTGGCCGTTGGGCTCGGCCAGGTCGAACTTGCGCTTGAGGATGTTGGCGCGGCCGGCGGCGTCGATCACCCAGCGCGCCCGCGCCACATGGCTTTCGCCGTCGTGTTCGTAGCGCACGCTGTGGTCGTCCTCGCCGCTGGCGATGTCGACGCCGCGCACCACCGCGCCGTCGAGGAAATCCATGCCGCGGCGGCGCACTTCCTCGCCGAGGTGGTTTTCCAGGATGCCGCGGTCGAGCTGGTAGGTGACGCGCGGCAGCACCTGGCGCACGCCCAGCTCGGTCACTGCGGGCAGGTCCTCGCGCCCTTCGGAGTAGAAGAAGCGAAAGCCGAACTTGTGGATATGTTTTTCTTCCAGGTGGTCGCGCAGGCCGATCACCGTATCGAAGTAGTGCGCGCCGATCTCCACGCTGGATTCGCCGACCTTGTGCGCCGCCGGCGGCAGCGGATGCGCGCGCCGCTCCAGCACGCGCACGGCGATGCCGGGAAAGCGCTGCTGCAGCTGCAGCGCCAGGCACAGTCCGGCCAGGCCGCCGCCCATGATCAGTACATCGTGTCGGGTATCGCTCATTGCTTTCGTCCTTGCCTTGCAGATGACGCCGCGGCGGCGCGGCGGCAGAAAACGGAAAACCGTGCCGTCACAGCGACGGCACCTTGCGCTGGCTCGGCTCGGCCGCACCGTGCGGGCGCCGCATCAGCAGGTTGAGCAGCGGCGAGGTCATCAGCGTGGTGAGCACGGCCATCAGCATCAGCATGGTGAAGATTTCCTTGCCGATCACGCCCACGTCCAGGCCCACCTTGAGCACGATCAGCTCCATCAGCCCGCGCGTGTTCATCAGCGTGCCCAGGCAGAAGGCGTCGCGCCAGCCCAGGCCGGCCAGACGCGCGCCGGCCGCGCCGCCGAGCACTTTGCCCAGTATCGCCAGCGCGACGATGACCAGCAGCGTGACCGCGCCCAGGCCGACGAAGGCGTCGGGGCTGGTATTGAGCCCGGCCAGGGCGAAGAACACCGGCATCAGCACCAGCACGGCCACGTGTTCCAGGCGCTCCACCAGGGTATCCAGCAGTTTGTCGTCGCGCGGCAGGCACAGGCCGAACACGAAAGCGCCGAACACTTCGTGCAGGCGCAGCCATTGGGTCAGCGCGGCGAAGGCGAAGGTGACGATGAGCAGGCCCGAGATCACCGCGCCGTCGGGCCGGCCGTCGGCCACTTGGCGGCGCAGCAGCGCGGCCAGCAGCGGCCGCACGCCGGCGAAGGCCACCACGCCGAGCAGGATCGCGCCCAGCAACATGCGCGCGATGTCGCCCCAGCCGGAACCCGCCGCGGCCAGGGCCACGACCAGGGCCAGCAGTATCCAGGCCAGCAGGTCGGCCAGGGCGGCCGAGGTCAGGCCCAGCTGGCCGATGGGGGTGGCGGCCAGGCCCTTGTCCTTGAGGATGCGCGCCAGCACCGGGAAGGCGGTGATCGCCATTGCCGTGGCGATGAACAGCGCAAACGGCAGGAAGGGCACGCCCGGCGGCGCCAGCTGCGGATGCAGCCAGGGCGAAAGCCCCAGTCCGAGCAGGAACGGCAGCAGCATGGCGCAGCCGCCTATCCAGGCCGAACTCACCATCTGGCTGCGCAGGCCGGTGGGCATGCGCAGCTCCGCGCCGACGATGAACATGAACAGCACCAGGCCGATCTGACTCACGCCCTGCAGGGCGGAAAGGCTGGACGGGGCGAACAACTGGGCATGGAACTCCGGCGCCAGACTGCCCAGCACCAGCGGCCCCAGCATCAGTCCGGCGATCATTTCGCCGATCACCGGCGGCTGGCCGAGATAGCGCAGCACGAACGACAGCAGCCGCGCCGTGAGCAGAATGACGACCAGTTGCAGCAGCAGCGGGGAATGGGCCATGTCTCAGGATTCCTGTGAGCGCGCCAGGCCTGGAGCCGTCGCCGTGCCGGCCTGGTCGGGATCGATCAGCTGTATCGGCGTGGTGCGCGCGATACCGTAAGTACGGATTACCGAGCCGACTTCCACCACACGGCCGAACACGTGCGAGGTGATGCGGCAGAAGTCGCGCAGCGGCTTGAAATGGCTGCGGCGGAATTCGCCGGCGTAGCGCACCTCGATCGGCACCGCGGCGACTTTCGTGCCTAGGCGGCGCGCGGCCTCGATGAGGATATCGGCCTCGAACACGAAGCCCTGCGGCGCCACGTCCACCGCCAGTTTCACCACCTCCAGCGGATACCAGCGCTGGCCGCTCTGCGAATCGATCAGGCGCTGGCCCACCGCCCAGGCTATGCCCCAGTCGGCGATGTCGTTGGCGATGCGGCGTATGCGCGGCTGGCGTTCGCGCCCGATCAGGCGCGCGCCGACGACGATGGTATTGGGCAGCTGCGCGGCCACGCGCAGCAGGCGAGGGATGTCGCCGTAGAAATGCTGGCCGTCGCCGTCCATGGTGACCACGCCGTCCACGCCCAGCTCCAGCGCGCGGCGGAAGCCGGCGCGCAGGGCGTTGCCTTTGCCGCCGGGCCGCTCGTGGCGGATCAGTTCTATCGGCAGCCCGTGCAGCGCCGCGACCGTGCCGTCGCTGGAGCCATCGTCGACCACGATGACCCGCTCACAATGGGACAATGCCCCTTCGACGATGGCGCGGATCGCCCGCTCCTCGTTGAGGCAGGGAATCAGCACCGCCGCACGCAGCGCGCCGCTCACGGGCGCACCTCGGCGGCGAGCAGGAAATCCGGCCCCGCGGCGATGTCCACGCACGCCGGCTGCGCGCCTGCCAGTGCCTGCAGCAGCAGCAGCGCATCGGCGCTGGCATTGCGCCGGCGCAGAGCGCAGGCCCAGTCGGCCTCGGGCTCGCCGGCAATCGCCTGCGCAGCGGCCGGTTGCAGCCGCAGCCGCGCGCCGCGGCCGTCCGGTGCGTCCGGCGCCAGCACCAGCGCTGCGGCAAAGCCGCAGTCGAACGGGATCACCGACTGCAGCGCGCCCACCGCGGCGGTGTCGTAGACCGACAGCAGCACCGGCGCGGCGCAGTCGGCCGCCTGCAGCGCGGCTTCCAGCAGGCCATTGCCGAAATTGCTGGTCCAGGCGCTGATCGCGGTGGACGCAGCGCGGCAGCCGGTGGCGATGCTCCAGTAGCCGACCGCGGCGTTGTGCACGGAGTTGTGGAACTTGGTCGGCGACAGTTCCAGCGGCGCGCTCGCCAGCGTGGCGCACATGTAGTCGTTGATCGCGATATCGCCCTGGGCCGAAGCGAATATGCAAGGCAGGACCGCGGGATCGAGACCGGCCTGGGCGCAGGCCTCGGCCGCAGCCTGGGCCGCGTACAGCACGGTCTCCGGCGCGCGGCGGCGCTCGGCCGCCGGCAGCAGCGGCGGCGACGGCCGCGGCAGGGTGGTGGTGTCGGGCTGGTGCCCGCCGCGCAGCGCGGCGGCGGCCGTGGGCCAGTCCGGCAGGCCGGGCGCGTACACGCCCACGCCCAGTACACGCAGGGCCACGGCGCTCATGCGCGGCCTCCCTGGCCGAATACCAGCACAGCGTTGTTGCCGCCGAAACCGAACGAGGACGACAGCGCTACCTGCGGCGCGCGGTCTTCGTTGTCGAGGGCCAGCTGCGGGCCGCAGGCCGGATCCGGCTGCGCGCTGTTGAGCGTGCCCGGAACAAAGCCCTGCTCCAGCGCGATCAGGCTGATTACCGCCTCGACGATGCCGGCCGCGCCCAGGGTATGGCCGGTCCAGCCCTTGGTGGAACTGGCGCGGGCCGAAGGCGCGAACAGCTCGGCCACGACCGCGGCCTCCATCGCATCATTGGCCAGCGTCGCCGTGCCGTGCAGGTTGATGTAGTCCACTGCCGCCGCGTCCAGGCCGGCGCGGGCCAGCGCATCGGCGATGGCCAGGCGCGCGCCCAGGCCCTGCGGATGCGGCGAGGACATGTGGTGGGCATCGCTGGATTCGCCCCAGCCCAGCAGGCGCGGCGCGCCGGGCGCGGCGGCGGCGCGTTCGAGCAGGGCGAAACCGGCCGCCTCGCCGATGGAGATGCCGCGCCGGTCCGCGTCGAACGGCCGGCAGGGTTCATCGGAAACGAGCTGCAGCGCGTTGAAGCCGAACAGCACGCTGCCGCACAAGGTGTCCACGCCGCCGACCACGGCCGCATCGGCCCAGCCCAGGCGGATCAGGCGCTCGGCCTGGGCGAATACCTTGGCGCTGGAGGAACAGGCCGTGGCCACGGTGCAGGCCGGGCCGGTGGTGCCGAGCACGCGCTGCACGAAGGCGGTCAGCGAATGCGGCGAATGCAGCAGGAAATTGCGATAGGCGCGGGCGAAGCCGCCATCGGGCTTGAGTTCGCGATAGGCCTGCTCGGTGGCGCCTATGCTGCCGGTGGAGGTGCCCAGCACGACGGCGACGCGGTCGCTGCCATGGCGCTCGACCAGGGTGCGCGCGGCGTCGAGGAAACCGTCCTGGTTCAGCCCGGCCCAGGCCAGGCGGTTGTTGCGGCAGTCCAGGCCGGCGAATTCGGCCGGCACCGGGGCCTGTTCCAGGCCGTCGACGCGGCCTATCCAGCAGGGCAGCGGCGTAGCGGTGAAATCGTTGCTGCGCAGGCCGCTGCGGCGCTCGCGCAGGGCCTGGGCCAGGGCTGCCAGGCCGCTGCCGGCGGCCGAGGTGGCGGTATGGGCCGTCACGGCCAGCGGGGGAATCGGAGTCGGCAAGCGCTACACCTGATCGATAGTCGGGTTGCCACGGCTTGCAAGGCCGGGGCGGCCGACTATACAACGGCGCCTGCGTTCAGAAAGCCGGCCACGCCGCGTCATGACCCGACCCTATTCGCCGTTCCGCGACGGCCCCTGGCGCCACCTGAGCGACCGCGATGTCTGGCATTCGCTCGGCGTCAGCGCCCTGGCCGTGCTGCTCAGCGGCGGCCTGCTCTGGCTGTTCTACTTCGGCCTCACCCTGAGCCTGGCCGCCCGCGCCGGGCTGCGGCCACGCCGCGCACAGACCCTGCTGCTGTTCGGCAAGCGCCTGGACGAGGGCCGCATCGACGCCGATTTCGCCGCCCGCATCGCCCGCGTGCACGCCCTGCTGCAGGAAGATCCGCAGCGTCCCGCCCTGCTGCTGGGCGGCCATACTGGCGCCGGCCTCAGCGAAGCCGCCGCGGCCCTGGCGCGCCTGCAGCAACTGGGCCTGCCCGCGGGCGCCAGCCTCAAATGCGAGGACACCTCCACCGACACCCTGGAAAACCTGCGCAACGCGCGCGAGCTGCTGGCGGGCATGGATTGCCACGTGGCCCTGGTCAGCAACCGCTATCACCTGCCGCGCTGCCTGTTGCTGGCCCGTTCGCTGGGGTTCGAGGCCGAAGCCGTCGCGGCCGAGGCGCGCCTGTCCTGGCGCCCGGGCGTGCTGGGGCGCATCGCCCTGGAAGCCAGCTACTTCCTCTGGTTCGACGTGGGCCGGCGCTGGGCGCGGCTGATCGGCAACCGGCGCATGTACGGCCGGGTGAGCTGAGCCGGGCTGTGCATTGCCCGCCGCCCTGGCGCCGCCTACCATGCGCCGGGGCCAGTCCGCCCCTCTTTATTCAACGGAGTGAACATGCTGCGCAATAAATTTGTACTTTTGCTGCTGTTGCCGCTGCTGCTGTTGCTCGCCGGCTGGCGCGAAGCCCCGCTGGTGAACCCGGATCCGATCGCCGTGCCGGCCAAGGTCAGCCAGGCCGAAGTCGGCAAGATCATCAAGAAGGCGCTGATCCAGCGCAAATGGATCGTCTCCGAGGACAAGCCCGGCGCGATCAAGGCCACCCTGCTGGTGCGCGACCACAAGGCGCGCATCGCCATCGACTGGAACAGCAAGGACATCCGCATCAGCTACATCGATTCGGAAAACCTCAACTTCACCGAGAAGAAGGGCCAGAAGCTGATCCACCAGAACTACCTGAGCTGGATCAACAACCTCGTCACCGACATCAGCGGCGAGCTGGTGATGCTCTGAGCAGCACCCGGGCAGGCCGGCGCCGCGCACCGCGCGCGCCGGCCCGTCCGCACTTCCGCCGGACGCCTGCGGCGCGGGCATCCGGCGCAGCCACCGCGCCGCCCTTCCCCCGCCGAAGCAAGATCCCGCCGATGTCCGAAGCCATAAGCCGCCTGCAAACCTTCCTCCACGCCCTGCAGGACGATATCTGCGCGCAGCTGGAACAGGCCGACGGCCAGGCCCGCTTCGCCGAGGAAACCTGGCAGCGCGCCGAAGGCGGCGGCGGGCGCTCGCGCGTGCTCAAGCAGGGCGCGCTGTTTGAACAGGCCGGCGTGGGTTTCTCGCGCGTGCACGGCGAGCGCATGCCGCCTTCGGCCACGGCGCACCGGCCGGAGCTGGCCGGACGCAGCTGGAGCGCGCTGGGCGTGTCGCTGGTGCTGCATCCGCACAACCCCTACGTGCCGACCACCCACATGAACGTGCGCTACTTCGAGGCGCACAAGCCCGACGCGGAACCGGTGTGGTGGTTCGGCGGCGGCTTCGATCTCACGCCGTTCTATCCCGTCGACGAGGATGTGCAGCACTGGCACCGCGTCGCCCGGGATGCCTGCGCGCCCTACGGCGCCGAGGTCTATCCGCGCTACAAGCGCTGGTGCGACGAGTATTTCTTCCTCAAGCACCGCAACGAGACCCGCGGCATCGGCGGCATATTCTTCGACGATCTCAACGAAGGCGGCTTCGAACGCTGCTTCGGCCTGACCCAGGCCGTGGGCAGGGCCTTCCTCGACGCCTACCTGCCCATCGTGCAGCGCCGCCGCGACACGCCCTACGGCGAGCGCGAACGCGAGTTCCAGCTGTACCGGCGCGGCCGCTACGTGGAATTCAACCTGGTGTGGGACCGCGGCACCCTGTTCGGGCTGCAATCGGGCGGCCGCACCGAATCCATACTCATGAGCCTCCCGCCGCGGGTGCGTTTCGAGTACGGTTACCAGCCTGAACCAGGCAGCGCCGAAGCGCGCCTGAACGATTACCTGGTGGCGCGCGAATGGATCTGAGGCGCGTCCCGGCACGGCTGCGGTAAGGCATGAAGTCGCGACTCGATCTGCTGCGTGGCACGGCCCAGCTGGCCGGCGAAGGTTTCCTCGGCGCGCTGGACGTGGTCGAGGGCATGCACCAGGCCGTGCTGGACCCCTTCGCCCGGCTGCTGCCGTTCGGCGACCTGCTCACCCGCACCACTGATTTCGTCTACGCACGCATCCGCGATGTGGGCCAGGCCGCCAGCACCGCGGCGATAGGCTCGCTGGGCCTGTACGAACGCTACCTGCTGCCGCGCGACGCGCAGGAAGCCGACGAAGCCGCCGCCAGCGCCTGGGTCAGCGCGCTCAACGGCGCGGTCGGCGATCATCTGGAAGAAACCCGCAATCCGCTCGCCCTGCGCATGGAATTCTGCCGCGCCGGCCGCGCCCTGGCGCCGCAGCCCGAGCTGCTGGAACAGGAACTGCCCTGCGCCAACGGCCGCCTGTACGTGTTCGTGCACGGCCTGGGCATGAACGACAGCCAGTGGCAGCCGCGCGACGGCGCGGATTTCGGCCGCCGCCTGGAACAGGATTTCGGCGGCAGCGCCGTGCACCTGCGCTACAACAGCGGCCGGCGCATCTCCACCAATGGCCGCGAGCTGGCCAAGCGCCTGCAACAGCTGGTCGAGGCGCATCCGCGCGCGATCGACGACATCGTGCTGGTCGGCCACAGCATGGGCGGCCTGGTCTGCCGCAGTGCCTGCAGCCATGCCGCGCGGACTGAACTGGAATGGCTGGACCGCGTCAGCGCCGCCGTCTGCCTGGGTTCGCCGCACCTGGGCGCGCCGCTGGAACGCATAGGCGGCCGGCTCAGCGCGGCGCTGGAATCCCTGCCCTATACCCGCGCCCTGGCCAAGCTGACCGAACGCCGCAGCGCCGGCGTGAAGGACCTGCGCCATGGCTGGTGCAGCGACCGCGACCGGCCGCGCCAGGAGCGCAAGCCCGCCGCGGTGGAACCGCTGCCGCAATTGCCGCGCGGCCGCTGGCTGCTGGCCGCGGCTACCCTGGTCGGCAGCAGCCACGGCACCCGCGCGCGCTGGATAGGCGACGGCCTGGTGCCCGTGCCCAGCGCCCTGGGCGAACATGCCGATCCGGCCCTGGGCCTGCAGCTGCCCGCGGCCCAGCGCCACGTCTTCCGCGGCCTGGGCCACATGGATCTGCTGAACAATTCAAAAGTATACGAACAGTTGCATCAGTGGCTGGACGAAGGCACGGCCCGCGGCGCACTGCGCGCAACGGGCTGACTGCGCTACGCCCGGCGTATGTCGTGCTTGGCCCGCACCTCGTCGATGCGCGCCTGCACCGTCTCCGGCAACGTGCTCTTTTCCGCCTGTGCAAAGATCGTGGCGAGCACGCGCTTCTCGTCCTCGTCGACTTTACCGTCGCGCAAGGCAAGACCAAGCAGGAAATTGATCTCGCCCAGATCCAGCTGCCCGTCGTCGCTGAACACCGGAATGGACTGGAACGCGATCTCGATATGGCTCTTGGCTTGCGGCATGAGGATGCTCCGTACCTGAAGAATCCGGCGGTGCGCGCCACCACCGGGAGCACGGAGTATGCCTGCCTCCTGCCGGTTGCGTGAATAGCGGGCAGTTCGCCGGCAGGCACGGCCACAACAGGCATGCAGAGCCGGGGCTGCGGATTCCGCAGCGCTTTCCACATCGCGGCATCAAGGCCGGGCCAGCATGCCTGCGCGAAGTCCGCGGAAGGGAAAATTCCACGTCAGCGGATTGCGTCGAGCATATTCACCACTGCCGATTCACGCAGCGCCGCTGCCGCCCGTCTGTTCCAGGCGATCAGCCGGAAATAGCCAATTTCTCCGATTTGTATACATGCGTCGTCACCAGCGCCACCAGCGCCGCGGCAACCAGGCCGCAGATCAGGCACAGCAGCAGCTGCTGCGCGGTGACGATTTCCGCGCGCACCAGGCGCGTGATGATCAGATGCTGGCTCAGCAGCGGCACGCCGAACATCCAGCTCTCCGCCTTGAGCGGCAGTACGGCGAGGATGGCCGAGGGCAGCATGGGCACCAGCAGCAGCAGCGAGAGATAGGTCTGCGCCTCGCGGTAGCTCTTGGCGAAGGCGGCGATCAGCGTTTGCAGGCAGCTCGCCAGCAGCACCAGCGGCACCATCACCAGCAGCGCGACCGCGGCGAAATGCGGGCCGAAATCCAGCACCATGCCGAGTTTTTCCACCGGGATGAAACGGCCGGCGAAGCCGAAGGCCAGCAGCGACAGGCCCAGGCTGGCCATGGCGAAGGCGAACGTCGCCGCCAGCTTGCCGGCGAGGATGCGGCTGCGCGGCACCGGATTGGCGAACAGCGGCTCCAGCGACTGCCGCTCGCGCTCGCCCGCGGTGGTGTCAATGGCCAGGTACATGCCGCCCATGAAGCCCGCCAGGATCAGGAAATACGGCAGCATCGCGAACAGCAGGGTGGCGCGGCTCTGCGGCGTGGACTGGTCGCGCGAGGCCACCAGCACCGGCGTGGCCACCGCCGGCGACAGTCCGCGCGCGAGCAGGCGCAGCGCGCCGGTCTGATTGGAATAGGCCTGCACCAGGCCGCGCAGGCGCTCCACCGACGAGGCCGCGTCGCGCTGCGAGGAATCGAACAGCAGCTCGACCTGGGCGGTCTTGCCTGCGTTCCAGGCCTCGGCGTAATCGGCCGGTATGCGCAGCACCATGTCCTCGTCCTGCACCCGCACGCGGGTCTCCGGATCGTCCACCGCGGGCTTAGGCTTGACGCCGTTCTGACGCAGGAACTGCACCAGGTTGGGCGCGTGCTCCACGCCGACGATGGACACTTCGATGGGCTTCTCGCCGCGGTCCAGCTCGCGCGTGATGAGCAGGGAGGTCAGGCCCACGAACAGCAGCGGCCCCAGCAGGGGGCCCAGCAGCAGCGCGTTCATCACGGTGCGGCGGTCGCGCAGGTTCTCCAGCACTTCCTTGAAGAAAACCACGATCGCGGCATTCATGCGGCCAGGCCCTCGCCGCTGCCGATGATGTGCACGAAGGCATCCTCCAGGTTCGCCTCGCCGGTCTGCGCACGCAGTTCGTCGGCCGTGCCCTGGGCCACGACCCGGCCCTTGGCGATGACGACGATGCGGTCGCACAGCGCCGCCACCTCCTGCATGATGTGGCTGGAGAACAGCACGCAGCGCCCCTCGTCGCGCAGCTTGCGCAGGAAGTTGCGCATCGCCCGCGTAGCCATCACGTCCAGGCCGTTGGTGGGTTCGTCCAGGATGATGTTGCGCGGATCGTGCACAAGGGCGCGGGCGATGGCGGTCTTGACCCGCTGGCCCTGGGAAAAGCCCTCGCTGCGGCGCGCGGCGATGTCCTGCATCTCCAGCGCCTGGATCAGCGTCTCGCAGCGGCTGCGCATGGTCTGCGCATCCAGCCCGTGCAGGCGGGCGAAGTATTCGATGTTCTCGCGCGCAGTCAGGCGCTTGTACAGGCCGCGCGCATCCGGCAGCACGCCCAGGCGGCGGCGCACCGCATCGGCCTGGCTGGCGGCGTCCAGGCCGTCCACGCGCACCGCGCCGCGGTCGGGCGTCATCAGCGTGTAGAGCATGCGCAAGGTCGTGGTCTTGCCGGCGCCGTTGGGGCCGAGCAGGCCGGTGATCTCGCCGTCGCGCGCGGCGAAGCTGACACCGTCCACCGCCTTGACCGCGCCGAAAGCCTTGTGCAGGTCGTCCACTTCGATCATGGGCTGGCCCCGTTGTAGTCGAGGAAGAAGGGCGTGGCGCCCATTTCGGCGATGCAGCCGGCGTCGAGCTTGTCGGTTTCCAGCGTGTCGAGGAAACGCCCCAGCAGGCGCGGCAGGCAGCCGCGGCCGATCACGTTGTGGCCCTGTCCCGGCGCGACCAGATGGCGTGCCCGGCTCAGGCCCTTGGCGACCTGGTCGCCGTAGCGCGGCGGCGTGACCGGGTCGTACTGGCCGGACAGCAGCAAGGCGGGCAGATCGGATTTCAGAGCTTCGTGAAAATCCGCCGGACGCCTGCCGCGCGGCCAGACTTCGCACTGCGCCTTGGTCATGTCGACGAAATCCTCGCCCAGGATCAGCCCGGCGCTGGCCGCGTCGGCCTGCAGCAGGTCCACATCTTCGGCGCAGATCACCGACAGTCCCATGCCCGACGTGATGCTGTCGCCGAGATTGCTCAACACCATGCGCGCCTGGCCCAGCAGCGGCGCGGCATTGCCGGCGCGGGCCTCGCTGATCGCCAGCGGCAGCAGTGCGGCGGATTCCGGCGCATAGGCATACAGGCGCACCAGGCTGGAATAGGTTTCCGCATCCAGCGTTTCCTCGCGCCGGGCGAAGGTCAGCGGATCGCGCAGCGCGACCGTCATGGGCTTTTCGCGCAGCTGCCGGCGCAGCGCGTACAGCGCGGCATGGATGTCGCCGAAGCGCTGGTTGCAGGCTTGGTCCTGCGCGCACAGGGCGAAGCGTCCGCGCAGAGAATCATCCAGCGCGCGCGCGAACTCCGCGCCCAGCACCAGTTCATTCGGCACCACACCGTCGAGAATCAGGCTGCGCACGCCGTCGGGATGGCGCCGCGCGTACTGCTGCGCCACGCGGGTGCCGTAGGAGATGCCCAGCAGGTTGAATTTCACCCCGCCCAGGGCCTGGCGCAGAGCTTCCAGATCGGCCACCGCCTCGGTGGTGGTGTACCAGGCCGGATCGGCCTTGTCCTTGATCTGGGCGAGGCAGTCCGCCGTGTATTTCCTGGCTGCGGCCGCGTCCACCACGGCGGCCGCATCGGCGGCGGCCTCGGTCTGCGGCGCCTCGCAGCGCAGTGCGTTGGAACCGCCGGTGCCGCGCTGGTCGAGCAGGATCACATGCCGCTCGCGCCGCGCCAGCGCCAGCGCTGCGGCCACCGACGTCCAGTTCTCGCTGGCCGCCTGGCCCGGCCCGCCGGCCAGCAGCACGATGGGATCGGGCTTCACCGCGGCCACCTCGCTGCGGATCAGCGCAAGGCGGAATTCGATGCGGCGGCCCTGCGGCTGTTCCGGATTCTCCGGCCGCGAGAACGGCGCACACCAGGCCGCTGTCGTCGCCGCCGATTTCGGCTGGCTCAGCTCGCAGCGCCGGAACGTCAGCTCGCCCAGTTGCAGGCCGTCGCCGTTCGCCGCAACCGGCGTCAGGGACAGCAAGGCGGCGGCCAGGGTGGCAAGCATGGGGCTACCTTGGTGGTGGGGACGGGCGAGTGTAGCCTGAGGCCATCGGGCACGGACATGGCCGAACAGGCTTCCTGGCGCCGCGCGATGGCGGGCCGGCACAGCGGCAAAACTTGCGTGCCGCAGGTCTTCATCCGCGACGGCCAAGGAGCAACCGCATCATGCATTTCCGCATCGCCTGCTGCCTGGCATTTCTGGTGTGGCCGCGACTGGTCCAGGCCGATGCTTTTCAGTCCGTTGCCGACGACATCAGCGCCGCTGCCGGCATGCCCAGCCTGGAAACGACGCCGCTGCCGCAGGGCGCGGTGGAACTGCGCATCTGGGCCGGATTCGGCGTGATCGTTCCCAGCCGTATGCTCCGGCTGCAGCGCAGCACCGATGGCGAGGTCACTGGTGAAAGGCTGCACTATTTTCCGCTTGACCTGTCCTACATGAAGGGCGGTGCTGCCGCTTTCCGCCGGCAGGCCAGGCACGGCTGCGGCCGGCTGTACAAGGGCAGAGAGACCGAGGTCTGCGTGCTCGCGCGCAAGCCCCGGCCCGGCTGGCGGCGCAGCTACGAATCCCTGCTCAAGCTCGGCATCACCACACTGCCGGACGATTCACTGCTGCCGCCGCCCCAGCTGGAAATGAACGACGGCTATAGCATCCACGTGGAAGTCCGCCAGGGCGCGGACTATCGCAACTACTCCTATTCCAACCCCGCCCTGATCGACGCGCCGGAAGCCCGGGCAATACTGGAGATTTCGCGCATCGTTTCACGCTTGTTCCGCTGAAGGCCTCAGCCGGCAATTCTGCGCGGTCAAGCCTGCTTTTCCGCACCTTGCAGTCATCCCTCGTCCGCACGCGCTTTCCGCCTGCCTCCGGCCGGCATCGTATGCAGCGGCCCTGCACCAACGTATCGAGTACGGAAAGTGTCTTCGCCGCGGACAGGGGCATGAAATATTTTCATGCATTTCAAGCGGATTCCGGATCACTGTAACGATTGGTTTCCGTAACGATAATTGGCTGGCGCATCACGCATCCGCTTCCTAGTCTCGCGCGCTCTGAAACCGTATCCAGGGAATACGCATGCAGGGCACTTACGATCTGTGGCTGGTCGCGCTCTCCTATCTGATCGCCTCGCTCGCCGGCTATGTCGCGCTGGTGTTCGCGACGCGGCTGCGCGCGCGCAGCAATGACCGCCGCCCGTGGCTGATCGGCGGCGCGCTGGCGATGGGCACGGGCATCTGGTCCATGCACTTCGTCGGCATGACCGCGTTCTCGCTGCCGGTGCCGATCAGCTACGACCTCGGCATCACCTTCCTGTCCTGGACCGCGGCGGTGGCGGTGTCGGCGATCGCGCTCTATATCGTCGGCTACGGCCGGCTGAGCAGCGTGACCTTGACGCTGGGCGCCGTGGTGATGGGCGCCGGCGTCTGCCTGATGCACTACAGCGGCATGTGGGCCATGCGCATGATCCCGGGCATCAGCTACGACCCGTTGCTGTTCGTGATTTCCGCCGTGATCGCGGTCGCCGCCTCCGGCGCGGCGCTGGTCATCATCGCCTACCTCGACGAAGTGCGCAGCTGGAAAGACATAGGCCTGCGCGTGGGCGCGGCGCTGGTGATGGGCCTGGCCGTGGTCGGCATGCACTACACCGGCATGGCGGCCGCGATTTTCAGCGACGGCGCCTATTGCTACAGCGGCAACCAGCTGCCGGCCACCGCCCTGCCCTGGCCGACCACAATCGCAACCCTGCTGATCCTGGGCTTTGGCATAGGCTTCGCCGCCTCCGACGCGCGCCAGCTGGCGCGGGCGCGCAAGGCCGCGCACGTTTCGGAACAGCGCGTGCAGCAGTGGGCCTTCGTCGATCGCGAGACCGGCCTGCCCAATCGCGCGCGCCTGTCCCAGCTCGTGGTCGAGCGCATCCGAAGCCGCCATGCCGACGGCTTCGCCCTGGTCACCTTCCGTCTCGAAGGTCACGACGGCTCGGTGCCTTCGGCCGAAACCATGTGCCTGCTGCGCGACCGCCTGCAGGCCGCCTTCCCGAATGCGGACCTGGCCCGGACCCAGCCCGAACACCTGGTCGTGCTGCTCGTCGGCAGTGCCGCCGACGTGGCCTGGCGCTGCGCGCCGCTGATCGAATCCCTGCGCCGCGACACCGCCCTGAGTTCGCGCCACCAGCTGATGATCGGCAGCGCGCACAGCCCCACCGACGGCGAGAACATGCAGTGGCTGCTGCTGCGCGCCGCGCCGAAGTCGGCGGGCATCGATCTGTTCGGTATCGAGCTGCAGCCGGCGAGTGCGTGAAGCTTCGCATCTGTAACGACGGCGATACGGATACCTTCGCGGCAGGAGCGCCGCGGAGGTATCCGGTCAACCAGGCGAACTGGATCGCGACGGCGTGTTCAAGACTTCGACCTGCCCGGTGCTGGCCGGCCAGGGCGGCTACGAGATGTGGCCGCACCGGATCGGCCAGCTGACGCTGACGGATTTCCGCCTGATCGCCGGCGACAGCCAGGAAATGCTCTGCGACTGAAACGCTGCGGCCAGAACGCCGGCAGGGGCGCACAAGGCTTCCTGCCGGTGTCCGCCTAGTTGTGCATCTGCACTTCCTCCACCGCCTGCTCGTCTTTCCAGCGCGCCAGGTCGCTCAAGGTGACCACCTGCCCGCCGCAGACTACGACGACCACGTCGCGGCAGCCCAGCAGCGCGGGATGGCGCTGGTACAGCGGCGCGAGTGCGGTGCCGCAGGCGGGTTCGATCATCTGGCCGTGCTCTTCGGCCAGGCGCACGCAGGCGGCGGTGGCGTCGGCATCGCTGACGGTGACTGGCACCACGTCGAAATCGCGGCAGGCCGCGATCAGCGCGGGCGCGATGCGCTTGACGCACAGGCTGGTGGCGAGGCTGCGCGGCGCGTTGAGTTCCACCACGCGGCCCTGGGCCAGGCTGAGGGCGAGCGAGGCCGAGCCCTCGGGCTCGACCGCGATGACGCGGGTGCCGTGCCAGCCGACCCGGCGCAGACCTTCGAGCACGCCCAGCAGCAGGCCGCCGCCGCCGACCGCGACCAGGATGGCGTCGGGCTGGCGCTCGCATTGCCGCTGCAGTTCCTGCACCAGCGAGGCATGGCCCTGCCACAGCAGCGGATCGTCGAACGGCGGGATAAACGCCGTGTCGGGCGCCTGGGCCAGGCGCAGCGCAACCGCATTGGCCTCGTCCCAGACGGCGCCTTCGCAGCGCAGCTCCGCACCCAGGCCGCGGATGCGCGCGCGCATGTAGGCCGGCGTGGTTTCGGGAATGACGACGGTGACGGGGATGCCCAGGGCGCGGCCGGCCCAGGCGACGGCATAGCCGGCGTTGCCGGCAGAGGAACACACAAAGCGGCGTATGCCGCGGGCCGCGTGGTGCTGGCAGAGAAGACCAATACCGCGCAGCTTGAAGGAACGGGCCGGCTGCAGGTTGTCCAGCTTGAGGCCTACGTGCTGGTCGCCTATGCGCGTGCACAGCAGCGGCGTGACGATATGCAGCGGCGCGCCCGGGCCGTCGCCGGCCGGCGCGGTGAACGGAGCAGGCGGATCAGCGCGTAAGGTGTTTGCCGAGGCGGAGTACAGGGTCATGGCGGCGTTCGCAATTGAGAAGGGAAGTGCGCACTGCGGACGACACCTGGCTAATTCGAATGCTCTGGATATGCATGGCCTTGACTCCGGTCGGGTGGATGCGCACGTGGATCGCGCGCATCGCTGTACTTGGGATACTAGGGTGCTTCGGCGGACAAGCCTTGCACCAATACCGTTTTTCGCTGTTGGTTTCGGTCGAAATCAGCGACGAGGTTCAACCTGCTTCATCGCTTCGGGTGACGCAGCGATAGCCCTCTCCCCCGCGCTTGCGCGAGAAGAGGGTTGGGTGAGGGGGCAGCGCCGACGACTGGCCTCAGCTGTTGGCTGTGCGACTTCAGTGTCCTGCGAAACCGGATTCCTTCGCCAGGTTCATCGTCGCCCCCTCACCCAACCCTCTCCCCCAGGCGCGTTCCGCGCCTGGGGGAGAGGGCTTTCCACGCAATCACGCAACGGTGTGGCGGCATGAGCGATGGAGGGATACCCGGCAACGTGTCCGCCAACAAGGAGCCGACGACAACGCTACCCATGTATCCGCCCGCCTTGCAGCACGAACCCCGGCGGAAGAAAGCACTGCACACCGCCAGCCCGTCCGCCGGGCAGCAGGCCTCTCTCAGGCGCCTGCCACCTTCGGCTCCACCACCGTCACCTCCCGCACATCGACCAGCCGCAGCAGCTGGCGGCACAGGATTTCCGGATCGCGCTCCCCTTCCAGGGTGACGTTCACCGCATAGGCCTGCGCCGTGCTGGCCGCGTTCACGCTCAACACATTCCAGCCACGCCGTTCTATGGTGCCCAGCACTCTGAGCAACGCACCTTCGGCCCGATCCAGCGCGAGCTCCAGGCAGCAACTCATGCGGCGCACCCCATCATTTCTCCATTGGATTTGCCCGGCGGCACCAGCGGCCAGACGTTTTCGCGCGCGTCGATCCTGACGTGGCAGAACAGCGGGCCGGGCTCGCGCAACAGGCGCTGGATGGCGCCCTCGACCTGGTCGCGCCGATCGATGGCGAAGGCGGGGATGCCGAAGGCCCGCGCCAGTTCGGCGAAATCGGGATTGTCGGAAAGATCCACTTCGCTGTAGCGCCGCTCGAAGAACAGCTCCTGCCACTGTCGCACCATGCCCAGGCTGGAATTGTCCAGCAGCAGGATCTTCACCGGGATGTTGTAGCGCTTGAGCGTGGCCAGCTCCTGAATGTTCATCATGATGGAGCCGTCGCCGGAGACGCAGACCACGCTCGCGCCCGGCCGCGCCAGCTGCGCGCCTATGGCCGCGGGCAGGCCGAAGCCCATCGTGCCCAGGCCGCCGGAGGACAGGTGCGCCGCGGTATACGGCACGCGCCAGTGCTGCGCCACCCACATCTGGTGCTGGCCGACGTCGCTGGCAACGATCAGGCGGTTGCCGCCGGCTTCGGACAGCTGGCGCAGCAGGGCCGGCGCGTAGATGCCTTCGCCGGGCGCGTCGTAGCGCCAGGCATGCTGCTGCTTGAGCACGCGGCAGCGGCGCTGCCACGGGCGGATGGCGACCGGGTGCACCAGCCGCGGCAGCAGTTCGCGCAGGTCGCCGACCAGGCCCACGTCGCAGGCGCGCAGCTTGCCCAGCTCGGCCGCATCGGCGTCGAGATGGATCACGCGCGCTTCCGGCGCGAAGCTGGCCAGGCGGCCGGTGGCGCGATCGTCGAAGCGCGCGCCGATGACCACCAGCAGGTCGCATTCCTGCACGGCGAAATTCGCCGCCGGATTGCCATGCATGCCGAGCATGCCCAGGTAGTGCGTCTCGTCCGGATCGCAGGCGCCCAGCCCTTTCAGCGTGGACACGGCGGGGATGCCGGTCATGCGCGCGAACTCGCGCAGCTCGCGTTCCGCGCCGGCGATGCCGACGCCGCCGCCGACGTACAGCAGCGGCTTCTTCGCCCGCGCCAGCAGCGCGTGCGCCTCGGCCACGCGCGCCTCGGACGGCGTGCTCAGGCGGATGGCGACGTCGCGCACCGCGCGCGCCACGGCGCGCGCATTGGCCACGTCTTTCGGCAGGTCGATCAGCACTGGCCCCGGACGCCCGCTGGTGGCGATAGCAATGGCCTCGCACACCACGGCATGCACGTCTTCCGCGCGGCGCACGATGTAGCTGTGCTTGACCACGGGCAGGCTCATGCCGAACACGTCGACTTCCTGGAACGCATCCGTGCCCATCAGGCTGGTCGGCACCTGGCCGGTGATGGCCAGCAGCGGTACCGAATCGAGATAGGCATTGGCCAGTCCCGTCAGCAGATTGGTCGCACCCGGACCGGACGTGGCCATGCACACGCCGACGCGGCCGCTGGCGCGGGCGTAGCCGTCGGCGGCCAGCGCCGCGCCCTGCTCATGCCGCACCAGGATGTGCTTGAGCGGCGAATCCACCAGCGCGTCGTAGACCGGCATGATGGCGCCGCCGGGATAGCCGAAGATGGTGTCCACGCCGCAGGCATGCAGCGCGTCCAGCAGATGCTGGGCGCCGGTGCGCACCTGGCCGGCCGTGGCCGGCGCCGCGGCGGCCGGGCCGGCCGCCGTGGTATTGCGATGATCCCGCCCCCCGTCCATGGTCAGGCACTCCGTTTCAACGGCGCGTCGGCCGCAGGGGCCGGCACCGCGGTCAAGGTGGGCTGGGCCGGATTCAGCCACGGCATGCGCGCGCGCAGGCCGGCGCCGACCTGTTCGATCGGGTGGTTCAGGTCCTTCTGCTTGAGCGCGCGGTAGTTGCCGTTGCCGGCCTTGTATTCGGCCACCCATTCCTGGGCGAAACGGCCGTCGCGGATCTCGTCGAGGATCTGCTTCATGCGTGCCTTCGTAGCGCCGTCGACCACGCGCGGACCGCGCGTGAGATCGCCGTACTGGGCGGTTTCGGAGACGAACTGGTGCATCTTGGCCAGGCCGCCTTCGTGCAGCAGATCGACGATGAGCTTGAGTTCGTGCAGCACTTCGTAATACGCGATCTCGGGCTGGTAGCCCGCTTCGGTCAGGGTCTCGAAGCCGGCCAGCACCAGCTCGGTGGCGCCGCCGCAGAGCACGGCCTGTTCGCCGAACAGGTCGGTCTCGGTTTCCTCGGCGAACGTGGTCTCGATCAGCAGCGCGCGGGCGCCGCCGATGCCGGCGGCATAGGCCAGCACCTTGTCGCGCGCCTTGCCGCTGGCATCCTGGTGGATGGCGTAGATGCAGGGCACGCCGTGGCCTTTCTCATACTCGCGGCGCACCAGCGCGCCCGGGCCCTTGGGGGCGACCAGGATCACGTCGATGTCGGCGCGCGGCGCGATCTGGCCGAAGTGCACGTTGAAGCCGTGGGCGAACAGCAGCGCGGCGTTGGGCTTGAGGTTGGGCGCGATGGCATCGGTATAGAGCGCGGCCTGCACCATGTCCGGGGTGAGCACGGCGACCAGGTCGGCGTTCTTCACCGCATCGGCCGGCTCGGCCACCTTGAGGCCGTCGGCCGCGGCCTTCTCCCAGGACGGACCGTTGCGGCGCACGCCGACGGTGACGTCCAGGCCGGAATCCCGCAGGTTGAGCGCGTGGGCGCGGCCCTGGCTGCCATAGCCGAGTACGGCGATACGGGCGGATTGCAGGGCGGCGGTGGTGGGTACGTTCGTGCTCATGCAGGCTCTCCGGAAAGTTGTGGAACGGTGTATTCAGCGAAAAGACAAAGTGTTTCCAGCTCCATCTCCCCCGGCTGCGCCGGGGAAGAGGGGTGGGATGAGGGTGCGGCGCTGAGCAGTGCTGCGGTGGGTTGCGTTTCGCGGCACCGCGACGATTTGCGATCGTGGTGCGAAAGGAATTCGCCGAAGCGATGAGCGGATCCAGTATTTGACGTCGCCCCCTCACCCAATCCCCTCTCCCAAGCGAGCTTGGGGGAGAAGGCTGAAGCGAGGCTGCGCTTCGCACGAGGAGCGATGCACGCGGTAACGCCGGAACTAGCCATGCGTTACCGCCCCTTCCGCCGCCGATCCGACCAGGCGCGCGTACTTGGCCAGCACGCCGCTGGTGACCTTGGGTGCGGGCGGCTGCCAGCCGGCGCGGCGGTCTTCCAGCGGCGCGTCGGTGGACAGGGTGCGCGATTCCACGTCGATGACGACATGGTCGCCTTCGCGCAGCAGGGCGATGGGGCCGCCGCGCGCGGCTTCCGGCGCGATGTGGCCGACCATGAAACCGTGCGTGGCGCCGCTGAAGCGGCCGTCAGTGATCAGCGCGACATCGTTGCCCAGGCCGCGGCCGACCAGGGCGGCGGTGACGGCGAGCATTTCGCGCATACCGGGGCCGCCGGCCGGGCCTTCGTTGCGGATCACGACCACGTCGCCGGCCTTGATCGCGCCGGCCTGCACCGCGGCGAAGGCCTGTTCCTCGCCGTCGAACACCCGCGCCGGGCCTTCGTGGCGCACGCGGCCATGGCCGGCCAGCTTGAGCACGCAGCCCTGCGGGGCGACATTGCCGTAGAGGATGGAATAGCCGCCGCGCGGCTTCAGCGGCGCATCGGCCGGGCGCACCACGTCCTGGCCTTGCATGCGCGGCGCGGCCGCATCGAGTTCCTCGAACAGCGTGCGGCCGGTGACGGTGGCCGCATCCTCGATCAGGCCGCCGTCGCGCATGGCCGCGGCGACCAGCGCCGCACCGCCGACGTCGGTCAGTTCCACCGCGGTGTAGCGGCCGCCGGGCTTGAGATCGGCCAGCACCGGCGTGGAGCGCGAAGCCTGTTCGAAATCTTCCAGCGTCAGCGCAACGCCGGCTTCACGCGCAATCGCCAGCAGATGCAGCACGGCATTGGTCGAACCCGCCGTCGCCGCGACCAGGCGCGCCGCGTTGCGGAAGGCGACCGGCGTCAGCAGCTCGCGCGGCAGGCGCTTGGCGTTGAAGCAATCCAGTGCCAGCTCGCCGCAGCGGAACGCGGCATCGCGCTTGGCCGCGTCGGTGGCAATGATGTCGTTCAGGCCCAGCGGCGACAGGCCCAGCGCAGTCAGCACCATCGCCATGGTGTTGGCAGTGAACTGACCGCCGCAGGCGCCGGCGCCGGGGCAGGCTTTCTTTTCCACCTGGCACAGGCGTTCCGACGACAGCTTGCCGGCGCCGTGCGCGCCAACCGCTTCAAATACATCCTGGATGGTGATGGCGCGCTCGTCCAGGCGGCCGTGGGCGATGCTGCCGCCGTACAGCGCAACGCCGGGAATGTTCAGCCGCGCCAGCGCCATCGCCGCAGCGGGAATGGTCTTGTCGCAGCCGCACAGCACCACCATCGCATCCAGGCAGTGGCCGTCCACCGCCAGCTCGATCGAATCGGCGATGACCTCACGGCTGACCAGCGAGGCGCGCATGCCCGACGTGCCCATGGCGATGCCGTCGGTGACCGCGATGGTGTTGAACTCGATGGGCGTGCCGCCGGCGGCGCGCACGCCTTCGCAGGCGGCGGCGGCGAGATCGCGCAGATTCAGATTGCACGGACTGACGTTGGACCAGGTATGCACCACCGCGACCAGCGGCTTGGCGATGGCCGCGTCGTCGAGTCCGGTGGCGCGCAGCATGGCGCGCGCCGGGGCGCGGTCGGGGCCGTGTTTGATCGCGTTACTGCGCATGAGCAGGAGATTCCGTGGCGTTCGGCGCCCGCGGCGCAGGACTGCGCGCGGGCTTGGCTGGGGAGGAAGGTTTGGCCTGGGCATCGCGCCAGGCGGCGGCGTGGTCGCCGCAGCGTTCGGACGAAAAGGAGATATTGCGATAAGTTGACCTCAAGCCCGCGCCCAGGTCTTGCGCGCGGCCGGCGTTTTTACGCGCAAATGCGACGAAAGCGCTCATGCGGCCTCCTGCGCCGTGGGGCGTTCGCTCAGCGCGGCGATCACCGCCGCCGTGCTTTCGCGCGTGCCGGCGCTGCCGCCCAGGTCGCGCGTGAGCACGCCGGCCTCGACCACGCGGTCCACCGCCTGTTCGATGGCCGCGGCTTCCTCGGCCAGATCCAGCGAATGCCGCAGCAGCATCGCCGCGGACAGGATCGCGCCCAGCGGATTGGCCACGCCGCGGCCGGCGATATCCGGCGCCGAACCGTGGATGGGCTCGTACAGGCCGCGCGTGCCTTCGCCCAGCGAGGCCGACGGCAGCAGGCCCAGCGAACCGGCCAGCGCCGCGGCTTCGTCGGTGAGGATGTCGCCGAACAGGTTCTCGGTGACGATGACGTCGTAGGCCGCCGGCCGCGTCAGCAGCAGCATGGCCATGGAATCGACCAGCTGGTGTTCCAGCGCAACATCCGGGAATTCGTGCGCCACGCGCTGGGTGGTTTCGCGCCACAGGCGCGAGGTTTCCAGCACATTGGCCTTGTCCACCGAGGTGACGCGGCGGCCGCGCGTGCGCGCCAGCTGGAAGGCACGGCGCAGCACACGTTCGATTTCCGCGGTGGTGTAGCGGGTTTCGTCGGTGGCAGTGTCGGCCGTGCGCGTCTTGGCGCCGAAGTACGCGCCGCCGGTGAGTTCGCGCACGAACAGCAGGTCCACGCCGGCCAGGCGCTCGCTCTTGAGCGGCGACAGCGGCGCCAGACGCGGATGCACGCGCACCGGCCGCAGGTTGGCGAATACGCCCAGTTCCGCGCGCAGGCGCAGCAGGCCCTGTTCCGGGCGCAGCTTGGCCTTGGGATCGGACCACTGCGGACCGCCGACCGCGCCCAGCAGCACCGCATCGGCCTGCTTGCACACGATCAGGGTTTCCGCCGGCAGCGGATCGCCGTGGGCGTCGATGGCGCAGCCGCCGATGGCGTGCTCGCTGAACTCGAATTCGTGGCCATGGTGCGCGGCGATATGGCGCAGCACGCTGACCGCGGCCGCGGTGACTTCCGGACCGATGCCGTCGCCCGGCAGAACGGCGATGCGCGCCTTCATGCGGCCACCCCGCGCAGGCGTTCGTACTGTTCGATGCTGTCGTTGTGCGCCAGCAGGAAGCCGAGCTGGTCCACGCCGGCCAGCAGGCAGTGCTTGGCGAAGGCATCCAGCTGGAAGCCGAAGCGGCCGCCGTCGGGCAGTTCTATGGTCTGCGCGGCCACGTCTATGGCCAGCTCCAGGCCCGGATGCGCCAGCAGGTAGCGGTGCTCGGATTCGCTGATGACCAGCGCGAGCAGGCCGTTCTTGAGCGAGTTATTGCGGAAGATGTCGGCGATCTCGCTGCTCAGCACCGCGCGCAGACCATAGTCCAGCAGCGCCCAGGGCGCGTGTTCGCGCGAGGAACCGCAGCCGAAGTTGCGGCCGGCGACCAGGATCTCGCAGCCGCGCGCCTCGTCGCGGTTGAGTTCGAACGACGGGTTTTCGCGCCCGTCGGCCAGGTAGCGCCAGTCGTTGAACGCAAAGCGGCCCAGGCCGGCGCGCTCGGTGGTGGTGAGGAAGCGCGCCGGGATGATACGGTCGGTGTCGATGTTCTCGTGCGCGAGCACCGCGGTGCGCGAGCGGATATGGCTGACGGGTTTCATGCGGCCTGTTCCTGCAGCAGGGATTGCGGATCGGTGATGCAGCCGGCGACGGCGCTGGCCGCGGCGACGGCGGGGCTGGCCAGCACGGTGCGCGCGCCCGGCCCCTGGCGGCCTTCGAAATTGCGGTTGGAGGTGCTGACCACGAGCTGGCCGGGCTGGGCCAGATCGCCGTTCATGGCGATGCACATGGAGCAGCCCGGTTCGCGCCATTCGGCGCCGGCGGCGCGGAAGACCTGGTCGAGTCCTTCCTGCTCGGCTTCGCGCTTGATAGCGAGCGAGCCGGGCACGACCAGCATGCGCACGCGCTCGGCCAGCTTGCGGCCGCGCAGCACGTCGGCCGCGTCGCGCAGATCGCTCAGGCGCGAGTTGGTGCAGCTGCCGACGAAGACCACGTCCACCGCCATGCCGGTCAGCGGCTTGCCCGCTTCCACGCGCATGTAATCCAGCGCGCGGCGGTCCTGCAGCGAGGTCGCCGCCGGTACTGCGGCATCCAGCGCGACCACCATGCCCGGATGCGTGCCGTAGGTGACAGTGGGCCGCACCTGGCTGGCGTCGATATGCACTTCGCGGTCGTAGCTCGCGCCGGCATCGCTGCGCAGCGCGTTCCATTCGGCCACGGCCTTGTCCCAGTCCTCGCCCTGGGGCGCATAGGGACGGCCGCGCAGATAGTCGTAGGTGACCTGGTCCGGCGCGATCAGGCCGGCGCGCGCGCCGGCCTCGATCGACATGTTGCACACGGTCATGCGCTGTTCCATGGTCAGCGCACTGATCGCCGCACCGCGGTATTCGATGACGTGGCCAGTGCCGCCGTTGACGCCGATCTTGCCGATGATGTGCAGCACCAGGTCCTTGGCGCTGGTGCCGCGCGGCAGGCTGCCGTCGACATGGATGGCCAGCGTCTTCGGCTTGCTCTGCAGCAGGCACTGCGTGGCCAGCACATGGCCGACTTCAGTGGTGCCTATGCCGAAGGCCAGCGCGCCGAAAGCGCCGTGGGTCGAGGTATGGCTGTCGCCGCAGACGATGGTCATGCCGGGCCGGGTCGCGCCCAGCTCCGGGCCTATCACATGGACGATGCCGCGGTGGTCGCTGCTCCAGCCGTTCAGGCGTATGCCGAACTGGGCGCAGTTCTTTTCCAGCTCAGCCACCTGGGCGGCGGCTTCCTCGCTGGCATAGACCGGCTGGCCCAGGTCGTCGAACGGCGTGGTCGGAGTGGAATGATCCAGCGTCGCCAGGGTGCGTTCCGGGCAGCGCACGGTGAGATTGCGCGCGCGCAGCTCGGCGAAGGCCTGGGGCGAGGTCACTTCGTGGATCAGGTGCAGGTCGATGTAGAGGATGCCCGGCGTGGCCGGCGTCGGCGCCTTGACCAGATGCGCGTCCCACAGCTTGTCGAACAGGGTACGGGGAGCGCTCATCACGCGGCCTCCTGGGCATAGGCCTTGGCTTGGACCGGCGTCAGCCAGCCCCAGTGGTCTTCGGTGCTGCCGTCGAACAGGCCGAAGAACGCGCGCTGCAATGCCTTGGTGATGGGACCGGGCCTGCCTTCGCCGACCGGCTTGCGGTCGACCGAGCGCACCGGCGTGATTTCCGCCGCGGTGCCGGTCATGAACACTTCGTCGGCGAAGTACAGCATTTCGCGCGGCAGCGGCTGTTCGTGCACCGCATAGCCCAGTTCCTGGGCCAGGGTTATGACCGTGTCGCGGGTGATGCCGCAGAGGATGCTGGCACCGGCGGGCGGCGTGTAGATCTTGCCGTTGCGCACGATGAACAGGTTCTCGCCGGCGCCTTCGCTGAGCAGGCCGCCGGGCGCAAGGGCTATGCCTTCGACGAAGCCGCCGTTCACGGCCTCGCGCGCGATCAGCTGGCTGTTGAGGTAATTGCCGCCGGCCTTGGCGCCGCTGGGATAGGTGTTGGGCGCGGCGCGGTTCCACGAGCTGACGCAGACATCGACGCCGTTCTCCAGCGCCGCCGCACCGTGCATGCTGCCCCATTCGATCGCGATCACGGCGACGTCGACCGGGGTATCCAGCGGCGGCGCCAGGCTGAAGGTGAAACCCGACCGATACACGATGGGGCGCAGATAGGCGCTGCCCAGCTTGTTCGCCAGCACGACTTCGGCGCAGCCCTGGTCGATTTCCTTCGCGCTGTAGGGGAAATTGAGGTCATACACGCGGGCCGAGTGGAACAGGCGCTCGGTGTGGTCGCGCAGGCGGAAGAACATCGGTCCCTGCGGCGTGGCGTAGACGCGCTCGCCTTCAAACACCGAGGAACCATAGTGCAGCGCATGCGCGCCTACGCTGACGCTGGCCTCGGCCCAGGCTTTGATGCGTCCGTTGTGCCAGATGTATGCGGGCGTTTTCATGCGGTTTCCTCAGGCGTGGTTCGCAGCCGCGGGCGCGGCGGCGTCGGTTTTGCTGCGTTCTATACGGTTTGCTATTTCCAGCGCGGCCAGGGCGGCGGCTTCGACGATGTCGGTGGAGACGCCGCGGCCGCGCAGTTCGCGTCCGGCGTGGCGCACGCCCAGGGTGGCCTGGCCCTGGGCGTCGCCGCCTTCGGACAGGGCGCGGATATTGAAATCGACCAGTTCGAAGTCCTGCCCCACGGCGCGGCCGATCGCGCGCAGCGTGGCATCGACCGGGCCGTCGCCGATGGCTGCCTCGCTGGCCAGGCCGCCGTCCTCGTGCTGCAGCCGCACCGAGGCCGAGGCGCTGCCACCCAGGTGCGAAGCGGCGTGCAGGTGGACGATGCGCCAGGGACCCAGCGCCTCGGCGTCGCGGCCCAGGGCCAGCGCTTCCAGGTCGCTGTCGAACACTTCGCGCTTCTTGTCGGCCAGGGTCTTGAAGCGGGTGAAGATCTGGTCCAGCGCGGCCTCGTCCGGCGTATGCCCCAGCGCGGCCAGGCGCTCGCGCAGGGCGTGGCGGCCGCTGTGCTTGCCCAGCACCAGCTGCGAACGGGCGAAGCCCACGTCTTCCGGCCGCATGATTTCGTAGGTGCCGCGGTGCTTGAGCATGCCGTGCTGGTGGATGCCCGACTCATGCGCGAAGGCGTTCTCGCCTACCACCGCCTTGTTGCGCGCGATCGCATGGCCGGTGATCTGCGCCAGCAGGCGCGCGGCTGGATACAGCTTGGGCGTGCGCAGGCCGGTATCCACGCCGAACAGCTCGGCGCGGGTCTTCAGCGCCATGGCGACTTCTTCCAGCGCGGCATTGCCGGCGCGCTCGCCTATGCCGGTCAGGGTGCATTCGACCTGGCGCGCGCCCGCGGAAACCGCGGCCAGGCTGTTGGCCACGGCCATGCCCAGGTCGTCGTGGCAGTGCACCGACAGCACCGCGCGCTCGATGCCGAGCACGTTGCCGCGCAGGTAGCTGATGCGCTCGTGCATTTCCGCCGGCGTGGTATAGCCCACCGTATCCGGCACATTCAGCGTGGCCGCGCCGGCCTCGATCACGGCGGCGAAGACTTCGGCCAGGTAGTCGGGCTCGGTGCGCATCGCGTCTTCCGCGGAAAATTCCACATCGGCGCAGAGTTCGCGTGCGCGGCGCACCGCGGCCACGGCGGCGTCTATCACCTGTTCGCGGCTCATGCCCAGCTTGTGCTCCCGGTGCAGCGGGCTGGTGGCGATGAAGACGTGGATGCGGCCGCGCGCCGCCGGCTCCAGCGCGCGCGCGGCGGTCTCGATGTCGCCGCGCTGGCAGCGCGCCAGGGCGCAGACCGAGGCGCCGCGCAGCTCCCGCGCGATAGCCTGGACCGAGGCGAAATCGCCGTCGGAAGCCTGCGGGAAGCCGGCTTCGATCACATCCACGCCCAGCTCGGCCAGGGCGTGGGCGATGCGCAGCTTCTGCGCCCGCGTCATGGAAAAACCGGGCGCCTGCTCGCCGTCGCGCAGGGTGGTGTCGAACACGCGCACGCGGTCGCGGCTGGATACGGGGAAGGCTGCTACAGGGGAGTTTGTCTGTGTCATGGTCTGCTCTTGGCAGGCCAGGGCAACAAAAAACCCCGCACTCGTTGCCGGGTGCGGGGTTTTTTAGTGTTCGTGTCGTGGTGTTATCGACGCGCGCCCTAACCCGCACCTCCGGTGGTAATGAGAAGTACGAGTACGAGTACGAGCGAAATTCGCGCAGCGATTACGCGCAGGCCGACTACGGCGAGCGAGGGCTCGGCGGATTCGATCTGGCGGTGGTTGGTGCGCTGCGTCATGGGATCCGACGCTATTCGCCGGGCTTGAGAGGTGTCAAATAGCTTCGCTTTTTTTGACTAAAACAGGCACTCAGACAACCGGATCGTACAAATACTGGCACTTATGCCCTTTTTGGCGGGCCGGAATCTGTCCGGACAATTATTTGCACGGATCGGTGCTGCCGGTCCGAACCAATCAGTGGCGAGGTGCCCTGACGGCTTCGGCCGCAACCCGTCGGCCAGCGCGCCGGCCCAGTCCGCAGGCCGCGTCGTACCGCATCGGGGCTTCGACGGCTTGGGCGGCCGGCCCCGGCCCGCGCCTTCGCCCGCTCAGCCTGCGCGGCGCACAGAAATTCTGCGCCCGATGCTGCCGGCCAGCACGCGACACGCGCCGCATGGCTGCGCGCACGGCAGCCAGCCTGGCCAATACAAAGGCATTGACCTAAGCGAAAGGCGCACCTATTGTTAGGCACATGCCTAAGCAATCCGAAGCCCTCAACCTGTTGTTCCAGGCCCTGGCCGACCCCACCCGCCGCGCAGTGGTGGAACGCCTGGGCCGTGGCGAAGCGAGCATGAGCGAGCTGGCCCAGCCGTTCGGGATGGCCCTGCCCTCATTCGCCCAGCACCTGAACGTGCTGGAACGCAGCGGCCTGGTGAAATCGCACAAGCACGGCCGCGTGCGCACCTACCAGCTCGCGCCGCGGCGGCTGAAACTGATGGAAAACTGGATGGCGGCACAGCACGCGCTGTGGCGCAAGCGCCTGGACCAGCTCGACGACTACCTGCATACCCTCAAGGAGCAGAAACCATGAACCGTGCACTGATCCACAAACCCGACCCGCGTTTCGATCTGGTACTGGAACGCGTGATCGACGTTCCGCGCAAGCTCGTCTGGCAGGCCTGGACCCAGCCCGAGCATCTGAAGAAATGGTTCACGCCCGCCCCGTGGCAGACCGTGGGCTGCGAGATCGACCTGCGCCCCGGCGGCGTGTTCCACACCGTGATGCGCTCGCCCGAAGGTCAGGATTTCCCCAATCCCGGCTGCTATCTCGAAGTGATCGAGAACGAGCGCCTGATCTGGACCAATCTGTTCGCGCCGGGCTTCCGTCCCGCTGTCGAACGCGAAGCCGGCAAGGAATGCGCCGCGCTGAACTTCACCGCGGTGATCACGCTGGAAGACCACGGCGCCGGCACGAAATACACCGCGCTGGTGATCCACGGTGACGAAAAATCCCGTGCCAGCCACGAGGAAATGGGCTTCCATGAAGGTTGGGGCATAGCGCTGGATCAGCTGGTAGCGCTGGCGAAGACGTTTTGACGCCGGAGGCGCCGCATGGGCGGAGCCGCCAATCGGGCAGCCCGAAGCCGGTGTGTGCCATCAGCGCGCTGCGCACGGCAATGCCGTCGCGCAGCTACCAACGAGTGCTGCGGGCACCAGCAGCCGCACGCGACGCCTCAAGCCGTGGGCGCGGACACAGGAAGGAACTGCACCACCTTGTGCTTGAGCAGGCATACCAGCTCTTCCTGCATGTAATCGTAATCATCCGGAATCCCCAGGCAGAGGATACGCTTGCCGCCCACTGCCGCGCGGAAACGCTGCTGCAGCTTGCGCCGGTGCGTCTGCTCCATTACGAAAATAATGTCCGCCCACTGCAACAACTCCGGCGAAGCCGGCGTCTCCGCATCGGCATTGGTGCCGCAGGACGCGGTCTCCACGCCGGGCCACTGTGCGAACACCTGTTCGGCCGTGGGGCTGCGCAGGCGGTTCTGGCTGCAGACGAACAGGAGTTTCAGCATGGCACTCACTGACACACTGGACAGATGGCCGCTGCCAGCGCTAATGAAATTCCGATTATTTCCTCAATCCACCTGCACCAGATTGATCAGATTGCCGCAGGTGTCCTCGAAGCTGACTGCCGTGATGTTGCCGGCCGTCTTGGGCTCGCCGCGGAAAACCACGCCGGCGGCCTTTAGCCGTTCGTACTCGGCCGCTATATCCCGGCTGATGAAGGCCGTGGCCGGTATGCCGGCTGCGTACAGGGCCTGCTGGTAGGTGCGCGCCGGCGGAAAGCTCATCGGTTCCAGCACCAGTTCCATACCGTCCACGCCTTCGGGCGAGCTGACGGTCAGCCAGTGGAATTCGCCCATGGGAATATCGGCCTGGACGCGAAAGCCCAGCACGCGGGTATAGAAGTCGCGGGCTTTTTCCTGATCTTCGACGAAAATGCTGGCGAGCTTGATCTGCATGGCGGTCTCGGTCGTGGGCAAGGGTATGTCCTACGATCGCATATCTCGCCTGGCCGCGGCGCACGCCCTGCATCATTTCAGAGCGGACAGTCCGGCCTGCGCACCTAACCGCTTCCGCCGGCAGCGGCAATCCCTCGCCGGCGCGGAACGGCTGCGGCCGACGCAGGCGGTCAACAGCTGCGCGAACCGCCGCGCACCGCGCGCCTCATTGCCGTGCGCCGCGCGGATTGTCCGGCTGCTCGGCCACGCTGCTGCGGAACGGATTGATATCCAGCCCGCCGCGGCGCGTATAGCGCGCATACACCGACAGCGCCTGCGGCGCGCAGCGGCGGCTCAGATCCATGTAGATGCGCTCCACGCACTGTTCGTGGAAATCGCTGTGGCGGCGGAACGAAACCAGGTAGCGCAGCAGGCCGCCGCGGTCCAGGCGTCCACCGCGGTAGCGGATACGCACGCTGGCCCAGTCGGGCTGGCCGGTGACCGGGCAATTGGACTTGAGCAGGTGCGAGACCAGGGTTTCTTCCACCAACGCGCTGCTGTCGGCGGTGAGGAATTCCGGCTGTGGTTCGTCGTAGCTGTCAATCGCGATGTCCAGTCCGTCGATCACTTCGCCATCCAGCTCGCGCAGCGTCTCCCGGGCGAAGCCGGCGGCGAGCTGCAGCGCCACGGCCACCTCCGCTCCGGCCGCCGCGGAAAGATCCTGGCGCAGCCGGCGCTCCACTTCCGTAACGCTGTCCAGCCGCGTCTGCGCAAAGGAATTCAGATACAGCTTGAACGACTTGGATTCGATGATGTTCGGCGAGGCCGCCGGCACACGGAACTCGGCCAGCGCCACCACCGGCTTGCCGCGCGGATCCAGCCACGACAGCTCGTAGGCGTTCCAGATATCCACGCCGTGGAACGGCAGCGGCGAAGGCACGCCGATTTCCTCGCGCTTGCCGCTGCGCGGAATCGGAAACAGCAATTCGGGCGAATAGCTGTCGCTGTAGGAGACGGTCTTGCCCAGGGGCGAATGTTCTACGGGATTCATGGCTGCTGTCTTTGCCTACGTATCTTGGGCGGCCACGTGATTACGCGCCGCGCGGTCGATGTTGTCGCGACACCGGAGTCTAGCGCGCCGCCACACGCCAGCGCCGCGTTCGGACCGCGCGTAACCAGGCCGCACGACCGCGCAGGGTAAGCCCGAGGCTTCCCCACGGCAGCGCGACTGGACATTCCACACCCGCGCGCCAACCCGGCCGTGCCGGACCTGTTGCATGATCGCCGCATTCCAGGCCCATCCCCGAGGATGACGATCATGCTCCGACTGCTCTCGCTGGCGCTGCTGCTGGCCTCGCTATGCGCCTGTGCCGCCACCGCGCCACGGCCGACGCCCAAGGTGCCGGATGCGGCCCGCCTCGATGCGGAAGTCGAACGCCTGCTGCGCGAAGCCCAGGTGCCCGGGCTCGCCCTGGCCGTGATCGCCGACGGCAGGATCGTGCATCTCAAGGCCTACGGCCAGCGCGACCGCGAGCAATCGCTGCCGCTGCAGACCGATACCGTCATGTACGGCGCCTCGCTGACCAAGGCCCTGTTCGCCTACCTGGTCCTGCAGCTGGTCGACGAGGGCAAGCTGGATCTGGACCGGTCCATCGCCGACTACCTGCCCAAGCCACTGCCCGACTACGAGAAATACGCCGAACTGGCCGGCGACGAACGCTGGCGCAAGCTCACCCCGCGCATGCTGCTCAGCCATACCGGCGGCTTTCCCAACTTCCGCTTCTTCACCGCCGACAACCGCTACGACAAGGACGGCAAGCTGACCTTCTGGTTCGAACCCGGCACGCGCTACGCCTACTCCGGGGAAGGCATCAACCTGCTGCAGTTCGTGATTGAGAACGGACTGGGCCTGGACCTGGCCCAGCTGCTGCAGCAGCGCGTCTACGACCGCTACGGCATGCACCGCAGCAGCATGACCTGGCGCGACGATTTCGCCGGCAACCTCGCCATCGGCTACGACGCCGCCGGCAAGCCCCTGGGCCACCGTCAGCGCCGCGGCGTGCGCGCGGCCGGTTCCATGGACACCACCATCGCCGACTACGCCGCCTTCCTCGCCGCCCTGATGCGCGGCGAAGGCCTCAGCCCCGCGGCGCGGCGCGAACTGCTGGCGGCGCAGGTGCGCATCCACTCCAAGCGCCAGTTCCCCACCG
Organism: Tahibacter harae; assembly: GCF_024437735.1. Classification (GTDB taxonomy): domain Bacteria; phylum Pseudomonadota; class Gammaproteobacteria; order Xanthomonadales; family Rhodanobacteraceae; genus Tahibacter; species Tahibacter harae. Next base: position 266,050 of record NZ_JANFQO010000004.1, read on the forward strand.
CCGCGCCGGAAACCACGACCGACAACGACGGCATACAGCTGTCCTACGCGCTGGGCTGGGGCCGCTACGAATCACCGCAGGGCACGGTGAACTTCAAGGAAGGCTCCGACGATGGCTGGAACAACTACGCCGCCTTCATCGACGCGCGCAAGTTCGGCTTCGTGGTCATGAGCAACAGCGACAACGCCCGCGGCATCTTCAAATACCTCAACGACCTCATCCTGGGCGAGACCTGCATGCCCTGGTACTGGGAAACCTATATTCCCTACGACCATCCGGAACTGAAGCAGCCGGAGGCGCTGGCGCAGTCGCATCCGCCGTGTGGGCCGGTGCGCTGAACTTCAGCCTGCCGCGCTGTCCTGCGCCACGGCGGGTAGCGCGGACACCGCCGTCGGCGAGCCGTGCGCATCCAGCGCAATCATGGTGAAGCGTCCGCGCGTGCACAGCCGCGCGTCGCCGCTGAGCGGGTCTTCGGCGATCAGGTCGACTTCCACCTGCATGGAGCTGCGTCCGGTCGCAACGATGCGGGCGATCAGTTCCACCAGCTGGCCCTGGCGCACCGGCTGGCGGAAATCCACCTGCTCCGAACGCGCGGTGACCACGGTGCGGCGCGCGTAGCGCGTAGCGACGACGAAGGCGGCCTTGTCCATCCAGGCCAGGGCCTGCCCGCCGAACAAGGTGCCCAGGTGGTTGGTGTGATCGGGAAACACAATCTCGATCAGGCGGGCCTCGGTCGCGCCGGTGCGGCCGGTTTCGCTTGCGTGCATGCGTTCGCGCCCCGCTTCAGAACGCGGCGTCGAAAGTAACTTCGCCTTCCACCGCCACCTGATACGCCGAGACGCGGCGCTCGAAGAAGTTGGTCAGCTCCTGCACATCCTGCAGGTCCATGAAGGCGAAGGGATTGCGCGCGTGGTAGCGCTTGGGCAGGCCGAGCTGGGCCAGGCGCTGATCGGCCACGTATTCCAGGTACTGGCGCATGTCCTTGAGCGACAGGCCGGCCACGCCGCCGGAGAGCACGTCCTCGGCGAACTGCTGTTCGCAGGCGATGGCCTCATCCAGCATGGTGGCGATATCGGCCTGCAATTCGGCGTCGAACAGGTCCGGCTCTTCCTCGCGCGCGACGCGGATCACTTCGAAGGCGAAGGCCATGTGGCCGGATTCATCGCGGAACACCCAGTTGGTGCCGGCGGCCAGGCCGTGCAGCAGGCCGCGCGAGCGCAGGTAGTAGACATAGGCGAAGGCGGCGAAGAAGAACAGGCCTTCGATGCAGGCGGCGAAGCAGATCAGGTTGAGCAGGAACTGGCGGCGCTGGGCGCGCGTTTCTATGCGTTCGAGGTTCTGGATGGAATCCATCCACTTGAAGCAGAACTCGGCCTTGTGCCGTATCGCCGGGATGTTCTCTACCGCGGCAAAGGCCTTGGCGCGGGCTTCCGGCTCGGGCAGGTAGGTGTCGAGCAGGGTCAGGTAGAACTGCACATGCAGCGCTTCCTCATACAGCTGGCGCGACAGGTACATGCGCGCTTCCGGCGCGTTGATGTGCTTGTACAGGTTCAGCACCAGATTGTTCGCGACGATGGAATCGCCGGTGGCGAAGAACGCGACCAGGCGCTCGATCAGATGCCGCTCGGCCGGGCCGAACTTGTGGCGCAGATCGTTCACGTCCAGCGAGAAATCCACTTCCTCGACGGTCCAGGTATTGCGGATCGCGTCGCGGTACATGTCGTAGAAGCCCGGATAGCGCATGGGGCGCAGAGTGAGGCTGAAGCCCGGGTCGAGCAGGCGCGCCGGCGCGGCCGCGGCGGCAGGGGAATCGGTGAAGGAAGGCTGCTCGAACTGGGAAGCGCTCATGGTCGGGTACTCGCTGGAGCTGGCTGCGCCGTTGGTGGTGAAACGATGACGGCGATGGCGTTGGGAACGGCGAAAGGAAATCGCGCAATGTTTTGTTGCTCCCTCCCCCCGAGCTTGCTCGGGGGAGAGGGTTGGGGTGAGGGGACGACGTCGGAACGTGCTTCGTCGCTGGGCTGTCGTTGTTGAATCGGGATGCGATGTGTACGGCGGAAATCGGGCGCTGGGTCCAGCCGAAGCGCTACCTCCTCACCCACCCCTCTCCGGCCCGCTGGGCGTTCAGGGGCGTCAGAACCTGCGGTTCTGAATGACGCCCCTTCCCCCCAAGCAAGCTTGGGGGGAAGGGCTTTTTCATGCTCAGAACGGAGTCGGGGAGTATGGACAGGTGTCGCGCCGACAACAAACTCTCACCGCGCCACCACCCGTTCCGCATTCACCGGCAACAAGAGACTTACTGACACGCCTCGCAGTACTCCGGATTCTCCAGCGAACAGAACACCGCCGCCTCGGCCTGCTCCTGCGTCACCACCGGTGCCGGCGCGGCGGCCGGAGCTGCCGCAGCGACGGTGGTCTTGGCGATCTTGGTCGCCGGACGCGAGCGCAGGTAGTAGGTCGTCTTCAGTCCGGCCTTCCACGCATACATGTACATGGACGAGAGCTGGCCGATGTTCGGGCTTTCCATGAACAGGTTGAGCGAGGCCGACTGGTCGATATAGGCACCGCGCGCGGCCATCATGTCGATCAGCGAGCGCATGGGGATTTCCCAGGCGGTGCGGTAGATCTGGCGCAGGCGCTCGGGGATCTCGGCGATGCCCTGCACCGAGCCTTCGGCCAGCTTGATGCGGTCGCGCATCTCCGCCGTCCATTGGCCCAGCTGCTTGAGTTCTTCCACCAGGTACTTGTTCACCTGCAGGAAATCGCCCGACAGCGTCTCGCGCTTGAACAGGTTGGACACCATGGGCTCGATGCACTCGTAGCAGCCGGCGATGGAGGCGATGGTGGCCGTCGGCGCAATCGCGATCAGCAGCGAATTGCGCAGGCCGCCCTTGCGGATGTTTTCGCGCAGGGCGTTCCAGCGCTCGCTGTCCGGCGGCGTGATGCCCCAGGCGTCGAATTGCAGCTCGCCCTGGGCCGCGCGCGTGTCGGCGAAGGCCGGGTGCGCGCCGCGTTCCAGCGCCAGTTCGTGCGAGGTGACCAGGGCGTGGTAGTAGATTTCCTCGGCGATGCGCGTGGACAGCTCGCGCGCGGCGTCGGAATCGAACGGCAGGCGCAGCTTGAAGAACACGTCCTGCAGGCCCATCACGCCCAGGCCGACCGGACGCCATTTCAGGTTGGAGCTGCGCGTGGATTCGATCGGATAGAAGTTCAGGTCGATCACGCGGTCGAGCTGGCGCACGGCCACGCGCACCGTATCGGCGAGCTTGGCGTAGTCGAAGCCGTCGGCGTTCATGTGCTGGCCGAGATTGATCGAACCCAGGTTGCACACCGCGGTCTCGTTGTGCGAGCTGACCTCGATGATTTCCGTGCACAGGTTGGACAGGTGCACGACATTGCCTTCCTTCGCCGTCTGGTTGCAGGCTCGGTTGGACTTGTCCTTGAAGGTCATCCAGCCGTTGCCGGTCTGCGCCAGCGTGCGCATCATGCGGGCATAGAGATCGCGCGCCTTGACCTGTTTGACGGCGAGGCCGGCGGCCTCTGCCTGCTCGTAGGCGGCTTCAAACGCCGGCCCCCAGCGATCGACCAGATGCGGCACGACCTTGGGATCGAACAGCGACCACTGCGCATCCGCCTCGACCCGGCGCATGAACAGGTCCGGGATCCAGTTGGACAGGTTGAGGTTGTGCGTGCGGCGCGCCTCGTCGCCGGTGTTGTCGCGCAGTTCGAGGAATTCCTCGACGTCGGCATGCCAGGGTTCGAGATACACGCAGGCCGCGCCCTTGCGCTTGCCGCCCTGGTTCACCGCCGACACCGACGCATCCAGCGTCTTCAGCCACGGCACGATGCCGTTGGAAAGCCCGTTGGTGGACTTGATCAGCGAGCCGCGCGCACGCACGCGGGTGTAGGCCAGGCCGATGCCGCCGGAGAACTTGGACAGCATGGCCACGTCGGCGTAGCGCTTGTAGATGGATTCCAGCGAATCATCCGGCGAATCCAGCAGGAAGCAGGAAGAAAGCTGCTCGTGCGTGGTACCGGAGTTGAACAGCGTGGGCGAGCTGGGCAGGTAGTCCAGGCTGCCCATCAGACGGTACAGCTCCAGCGCCTCGGACACGTCCTCGCACAGCGCGCAGGCGATGCGCAGGAAGAATTGCTGCGGCGTCTCGATGACCTTGCGCGTCTTGGGATGGCGCAGCAGATAGCGGTCGTAGACCGTGCGCAGGCCGAAGTAGTCGAAGCGGCGGTCCAGCTCCACATCCAGCGCGCTGTTGAGCTTGCGCGCATTGGCCTGCACAAATTCGAGCAGGCGCGCATTGATCAGGCCCAGCTCGTGGCCGCGCGCAACCGACTGCGAGAAAGCGTGGATCTCCTGGCCGGCGACTTCCTTGGCGATGTAGTCGGACAGCAGGCGCGCGGCGAGACGGCCGTATTCGGGCTCCTCGGCGGTGAGCATGGCGGCGGTGCGGATGGACAGCTCATCCAGTTCGCGCGTGGTCGCGCCGTCGTAAAGGCCGGAGATGGTGCGCGTAGCCACGCGCATGGGATCGGTGGAGTACAGGCCCTCGGCAGCGCGGGTGACCGCGCGCACGATCTTGTTCAGGTCGACCGGCTCGCGCTTGCCGTTGCGCTTGGTCACGGCCATGGTGCCGCTGGAATGCGGCGGGGTAAGTGCGAACTGCGGCGCGCGGGTATCGGCTTCGCGGGTGGCGCTGCGGGCGATGCCGGCAGCGGTCTCTTGTTGTGTGGTGCTCATGTTCTCTCTCCCTCCGGTGCGAATGGGGCACGGTCGCCGGCCCTGCCCAGGGGACGGCAAAACGAAGGGACGGCAACGCCGCGGTCAGGGCCGCGGTCGTGGCCACGCCCCCTCGGGCGTGCGGAGTTGCAAGGCGCAGGTCGGGCAGCGCGACGCGCCGGGCGCGCAGCTGCCACCGACCCGCCTCCCCGCGGAGACTCCAGGCCGTTACCGCGCGGTGTGCGACGCACGGCTGTCGGCAGGTATTCGGGCTTGCAGACGCGGACCGGCTCCCGGTCCCACCTAGTGGCCGTCGCTTCCCAGCCCACCTGGGGCCAGTGCCTCTGACGACGTTCGTTTCCGCTTACCGCTGCGGGGCAGCTCCGGAGTTCCACCGGATTCCCGTTTAATCCCGGCCGTGACCGGGAACCGACCAAACACAAGATATAGAGGTTGACAGCGCAGGGTCAACACAATCGGCTGGGAATCTGCGCGTAATTTGTGTTTCAGGAAGTGAAGAAAAGGCTTGCAATCGAGGCGGGGAGCGGGGCTGCGGCATGGCTGCCGGAGGCGGCCTGGTCGTTGCGACAGCGACTTCGGAATTCGGGATTTTCGGACGGCGGGGAATTTCGGGACACCCACGGGGAATTTCGGGACACCCACAGTTTCGCAGGGGGAATTTCGGGACACCCACAGTTTCGCGAATTTCGCGGCGCCGAATTCGGGACACCCACCGTTTTCAGGCAGCGAATTCGGGACACCCGGGGAATTTCGGGACACCCACGGGGAATTTCGGGACACCGGAATTTCGGGACACCCACAGTTTCGCGAATTTCGCGGGGTGAATTTCGGGACACCCACCGTTTCGCAGCGGGACGCCGGGGGAATTTCGGGACACCCACAGTTTCGCAGCGGGCGCCGAATTCGGGACACCCACCGTTTTCAGGCAGCGAATTCGGGACACCCACAGGCCCACGAACATCCCATTGCCCACCGCGCGATCCCGTGGGGCACTGAACGACGCCTCCGGGTCCTGGCTCAGAACGGCAGCCTGCCGCAACAGCGACCACCCACAGGCAATGCCCCCGCCATAGCGGACTCAGCAATTTGGGCAATTTCGGGACACCCACAGAATCCGGACTCAGCAATTTGGGCAATTTCGCGGGCAATTTCGGGACACCCACAGAATCCGGGACACCCACCCAGATTCCAGGACACCCACAATCCCGCGCGAGCATCCCATGTGCTCACCGCGCGATTCCGCAGCGCGCCGAACGACGACGTGCACGGAATTCGGCACACCCACAGCCTCGCGGGAATCCCACAGGCCCACCCTCGCAATTCCGCGAAGCACTAAACACCGCCGCGCTCCCGGCTCAGGACGACAGCCTCTGCCGCAGCAGCGACCGCCCGCAGGCCATGCCGCCGCGCCATAGCAGGCTCAGCAGTTTCGTCACGAAAAGAACCGCCAGCAGCACCGTCGCCAGCGCCTGGGACAAACGCAGCCAGTCCGTGGGCGGCCGGTAAAGGGGGCGCCAGGACCAGGCCGTATCGCCCAGGACGATGTCGTCCGCGGTGAAGATCACGCGGTCGCGGCCGGCCGAGCGCAAGGTGAAGCTGCCTGCGGCCGGCGCATAGTGGTAGGCGCTGCCCCAGGCGTCGCGCAACCGGAACGGGGCTGCCAGGGACTGGTGCTGACAGGCGGCCGGCCCGGCAGCAGTGTGGGTCAGGTCGCGCAGCCGGGCCGGCAACACGCCGCATTCGGCCTGGAAATGCTCGATCGCGGCAGCTACCGAGCGCAACTCGGCCTCGTAGCGGAAAACCGGGCTGTACGGCGCATGGCGCAGCAAACTCGCCTGCCCGAGCAGCAGCACGGCAATGGCGAGACCAAGCAGTAACGCGATTTCCCGCAGCACATCGCCATACCGCCGGACCAGCATGGCGGCTGTGGCAGCGGCAGAACCTCCGTTTTTCGAGCAACGCATAGAGTCCTGATGCGCCATAGCCACGTCACCGCTGCGATCACCGTTTGCGCCGGTGCAAGCCTTGCCCGGATCTACGGACGGCCTGCCAGTTCCTGCCACCCCGACCGTGACGCCACCGGCCACGTCATCCCCCAACGGGAACGCCATGAAACCGGGCCGGCTTCCAGCACCGGAACGGGACGACGGCAAACAGCACGCCGCCGTTGCAGGCCGAACTGCACGCAGACTGCCGGCTATCGGCATGCCCGCCGTTCACGGGCGCCGACCGATCCGCGGTACCAACTCCGCCACGGCGGAAATCACGGCCTGCGTGAAAGAAAACGCAGCGATCACCAGCAAAATCGGGATGAGCAGAAATCCCAGCACCGGCCGGAATGGCTGTAGCCATGCCAGCCACTCTTTGTGGGGATCGGGCCAGGGCCAGTGCCAGCTGCCGGGCTCGTCGCTGTCCGAGGCATAGTCGTCTGCCGTGCCGAATACCCTGTCCCGTCCTGTCGAACGCACCACGAAAACCGCGTCGCTGGCAGATTTCCAATAGTGGAGATAGCCGTATCCGTCACGCAGCCCGCTCTCCCCAACGTAGCGCCGGCCCTGGCAGACCGCGGGAACCGCAACCGGACCGATCAGCTCGTCGAGGCTGTACGGCAGGCGTCCGCAATCACTGCGGAAGTTTTCAACCGCCTGGGCTGTCATCAACACCGCTGCTTTCCGCCCCATCCACTGGGTATCGCAACGCAGGCCGAATTCGGCAAAGGGCAGCAGCACCGCCACCGCCAGCAACAGCTTCCAATGCAAGGCCATGCGCCTGTACTCCGTGCCGTGCCCGCCCCGCGGCAAGACGCACGGCGCCGCCGCGCACGCGGCGCGTGCGATGGCTTCATGGCTTTGCGGGAAACGCGGGAAGATGTCCGGCAGCAGCGTGCTGCCGTGCGGACGTGACGGCTATGGACAAGCAGCGGCGCCCGCGGTTCCGCAGCTGGTGAAATGTGCAGCACGTTCGCGGATGCGGCCTCGGCGCTGTCATGACAGCGCCGGTTCCATCACGGAAACAAACAGCCAGCGATCAAGCAGCCCTGAGCATCGGCCGCAGGCGCAACGCTGAACCCAAGCGCGCCTGCAACCGCCCTGCGCGCAACCCTACTGCGCCGGCTTCGTGTTGAGGAAATCCACCGCCAGTTGAAGCATCGCCCGCGTGCCCACGTCCAGCGATTTTTCGTCGAGGAAGAACTTGGGCGAGTGATTGGGCGCGGCCTTGGCCAGATCCTGTCCCGGCGGCACCACGCCGACGAAGAAGTACAGGCCAGGTACTTCGTCGGAGAAGTAACTGAAGTCCTCGGCGACCATGTTGGGCGGCACGTCGATGACGTTGTCGGCGCCGACGGCACGCTCCAGGCTGGGGCGCATGCGTTTGGTCAGCGCGGCGTCGTTGCGCGTGACCGGATTGGTGGCCTCGGGCATGGGCGCTTCCAGTTCCACCCGCGCGCCCTGTGCCTGTGCCACGCCTTCGGCGGTGCGGTGCAGGCGCTGGAACAGGTCGTCGCGCATAGCCTTGTCGAAGGTGCGCACGGTGCCTTCCAGCTCCACCTTGTCCGGAATGATGTTGTAGCGCACGCCGCCCTGGAACATGCCGAAGGTGAGCACGGCCGGCAGCTTGGAAATGTCCATCTGACGGCTGACGATGGTCTGCGCCTGCGACACGATGGCCGCCGCAGTGACGATGGGATCGACGCCGCGCCAGGGCTGGGCGCCGTGGGTCTGGGATCCGAACACGCGGATCTTGAAGCGGTCCGAGCCGGCCAGCAGCGGGCCTTCGCGCACGCCGACCTGGCCGGCGTGCAAGGTGTAGAACACATGCAGGCCGAATACCGCATCGGGTTTCCAGTCGCGGAACAGGCCTTCCTTGAGCATCAGGCGGGCGCCGCCTTCCTCGCCCGGCGGCGAGCCTTCCTCGGCGGGCTGGAAGATGAACATGACTTCGCCGGCCAGATCCTGCTTCATGCCGGCCAGCGCGGTGGCGACGCCCAGCGCGATCGCCGCGTGCGCGTCGTGGCCGCAGGCATGCATCACGCCGACGTCCTGGCCGCCGTAGGTGCTGCGCACCTTGGAGGCGAACGGCAGGTCGACTTCCTCGGTCACCGGCAGCGCGTCGATGTCGGCGCGGATGGCCAGGCGCGGGCCGGGCCTGCCGCCCTTGAGCCAGCCGATCACGCCGGTATGCGCGACGCCGGTCTTGACCTCGAAGCCCAGCTTCTTCAACTGCGCGGCGATCACACCGGCGGTGCGCTTCTCGCGGTTGCCCAGCTCCGGGTTCTGGTGAAAATCGCGCCTCCATTTCACCACCTGCTCGTTCACGCCCGCGGCGGCGGCAGTCGTGTCGGCGGCCAGCGCCGGAGCGGCGGCGAGAGCGGTCAGCAGGGCAACGCAGATTCGGCGCATGGCAGTGGGTCTCCGCGGAAAATCCGATGGTAGGGCAAAGGGTGGCGGGGCGTTCCAGTGGACTTTGGTCTGGCGCGGGCGCGCGCTCCGCCGCTGTCCATGGCGCACAGCGCGGCCCGGCGCGAATCCCAATCGCCAGTCCCCGCCCTCAAGGCAGGTGCTCCCGCGCCAGATAGTCTTCGCTCTGCATCTCGATTAGCCGCGACTCGGTGCGGCTGAACTCCGCGCGCAGGCGCTCGCCGTCGTAGAGGTCGATGATGGGCACGGCGGCGGACAGGATCAGCTTGACGTGGCGGTCGTAGAACTCGTCCACCATTTCGATGAAGCGCCGCGCCGCATCTTCCATGGTCGGCGTGAACTGCGGCACGCCGGAGACGATGACGCTGCCGTAGAGCTTGCCGATCTCGATGTAGTCGGCCACCGCGCGCGGACCTTCGCAGATCGCCTCGAAGGCGAACCACACCACGTCCTCGGCCAGGCGCAGCACCGGGATGCCGCGGTCGTGGACGCGGATTTGCGTCTGCGCCAGTGCCGCGCCGTGGCTGATGCGCTGGAAGCAGTCGCCCAGGGCGCGCTCGGCGTCATGGCCCAGCGGGTGATGGAATACGCGCGCCTGGGTCAGCGCGCGCAGGCGCCAGTCCTGCGCCGAGACGATCTCGAACACCGTGCAGTGCTGCTGGATCAGCGCGATGGCCGGCAGGAAGCGATCGCGCTGCAGGCCGTTCGCGTACAGGTTCGGCGGCGCGGTATTGGAGGTGGTGACCAGGCATACGCCGCGCGCGAACAGATGCTTGAGCAGGCCGCCCAGGATCATTGCATCGCCGATGTCGCTGACGAAGAACTCGTCCAGGCACAGCACGCGCGCCCCGGCGGCGATGGTCTCCGCCACGTCGGCCAGCGGATCCTCGCGCCCCGGCAGATCCTTCAGCTGCGCCTGCACCTCGCGCATGAAGCGGTGGTAGTGCACACGCTTTTTCTGCGCCAGCGGCAGCTGCTCGTAGAACAGGTCGATCAGGAACGTCTTGCCGCGGCCCACACCGCCCCAGAGGTACAGCCCGCGCACCGCGGCCGGCGCGGCGAAGCGCGCGCGCAGGCGCGCGAACAGGCCGGCGGGTTCGCTTGCCAGCAGCTCGGTGCTGATGCGGTCCAGCTCGGCCAGGACGGCGCGCTGGGCGGCATCGTCCTGCCAGTCGCCGCGGGCGACGCCGGCGCGGTAATGCGCGCTCGCGCTCACTCCGCGGTACGCAGCGGCGGCAGGTTGTCGCGTACGCCGTTCTTCACTGCGCCGCGCAGATCCATCAGCCGGCGGTGGAAGAAATGGCTGGTATCGGGCATGCGCACCAGCTGCGGCGGCTTGGGCAGGCCGGCGACCCAGGCGAACACGGCCGCCGGATCGACCACTTCGTCGGCCTCGCCCTGCACGATCAGCCAGGGGCATTCCGGCAGCGTCACGGCGGAAAAATCCCAGCGCCCCACCGGCGGAGCAATCTGGATCAGCTGCTGTACGCCCAGCGTGTGCGCCGCGCGCAACGCGACGTAGCTGCCGAAGGAAAAGCCCGCCAGCCACAGCGCGTCGCCGGGGCGTTCGCGCCGCAGCCATCCGGCCACGGCGACGAGATCGTCGGTTTCGCCCTGGCCTTCGTCGTAGCTGCCGGCGGAGTTGCCCACGCCGCGGAAATTGAACCGCACCGTGGCCAGGCCCAGCTCGACCAGCGAGCGCGAGACCATGGTCACGACCTTGTTGTGCATGGTTCCGCCGTGCAGCGGATGCGGATGGCAGACGATGGCGGCGCCGCGGCGCGCCTCCTGTTCCGGCAGTTCCACCAGGCATTCCAGCACGCCGGCGGGTCCGTGGAGTTCCAGTGCGCCGGACTGGGCGGGAAAGGCCGGCTGGGAAGTGGGCGATGCGCTCATCCGCCGATTGTAGCCAAGCACCGCCGGCCCGGCGACGCGCGCTGTTTCCCGCCAGGACGCTGCCACGCGAGACTTGGCTGTCGCGCCGCGCCCCCGTGGCCGCCGCCGCGGTAGCGGCCCGCGCCGTTGCGCCCTGTGGCGCGCATCGCAGCGGCATTGGGCCGCGGCCGCTGCGGCGCCCCCTGCGCCGTTGCGCCATCCGGCCGGGACCGCCGCACGACTGCGCGCTGGTTCGCAGTCCGCCGCCCGGCCTATGGATTTGTGCGTGGGCCGGCTGCACAGTCGCCGGTCTTCGTTTTGTACGCTCCCAGGGGAGAACATCATGTCGCACTACCCGACGCTGGGCCGCACCGTTGCCGGCCTGATGCTGCTGGCCGCCGCCGGCGGCGCGGCGGCGGCCGGGCTGTGGTCGGAAGCCAACGCGCCGCTGCGGCTGGACGGCAACGGCCCGCAGCCGGCGAACTACCGCAGCCTGCTGCTCGATGTCCCGGCCGTGACGGCAGCGCTGGACGAAGCCGTCGCCAGCGGCACCCCGTTCCCGCTGCCGCGGCCCGACGGCAGCTACGCCGCCTTCGTACTGGAGGATTCCGGCACCTTGTCGCCGGAACTCGCGGCAAAATTCCCCGAGCTGCGCAGCCTGCGCGGCCGCGACGCCGACGGCAACCGCCTGCGCCTGGACATGTCGGTACTGGGGCTGCAAGCGCTGGTGTTCGACCAGGACGGCAGCTGGGTGGTGCAGCCCGGCACGCTGGGCCTGGGACCGGACTACCTCGCCTTCCGCCGCAGCGACGCCGCCGCCAGCGGACGCTTCCGCTGCGACGTGCACGGACGCGACGAAACGCCCGGGGAACACGTGCGCAATTCGCCCCAGCCGAATACGGTGACCGGCGCCAACCGGCGCGTGCTGCGCATCGCGGTCGCCGCCACCGGCGAATACACCGCGTTCTTCGGCGGTACCGTGAATGCCGGGCAGGCGGCGATTGCCGCGGCGGTCAACCGCGTCAACGAGGTTTATGGCAACGAGTTCAGCGTGACCCTGCAGCTGGTCGCCAACAACAATCTGGTCGTCTACACCAACAGCGGAACCGATCCGTATACCAATAACAGTGGCAGCACCATGCTGGGCCAGAACCAGACCAACCTGGACAGCGTGATCGGCAATGCCAACTACGACCTGGGCCATGTATTCAGCACCGGCGGCGGCGGCGTTGCCACGCTCAACTCGGTCTGCAGCAATTCGACCAAGGCGCGCGGCGTCACCGGCAGCGGCGCGCCCACCGGGGATCCGTTCTGGATCGACTACGTCGCGCACGAAATGGGCCACCAGTTCGGCGGCAGCCATACCTTCAACAGCGAAACCAGCTCCTGCGGCGGCGGCAACCGCAGCGGCGGCGCGGCCTACGAGACCGGCAGCGGCTCCACCATACAGGCCTATGCCGGCATCTGCGGCAGCGACGACCTGCAACCCAACTCCGATCCGTATTTCCACGCCAAGAGCCTGGAACAGATGCAGGCGCGCCTGGACGCCGTGCCGTCCTGCGGCAGCTCCACGCCCAATCCCAGCAGCGCGCCGGTGATTCCGGCCATGACGACGAGCTATGCAATCCCTGCGCGCACGCCGTTCCGCCTGATCGGGCCCGTGGCGACGGACGCCGACGGCGACAGCCTGAGCTACGCCTGGGAGGAATACGACCTGGGCGTGAGCACCCCAATCAATGTCGACAATGGCAGCAGCCCCATCATCCGCTCGTTCAATCCCACTGCCAGCCGCCAACGCATGGTGCCGCGGCTGTCCGCCCTGCTGAGCAATGCGAACCTGCCCGGCGAGATCCTGCCGCAGGTGGACCGCACCGCCCTGCGCTTCCGCCTGACCGTGCGCGACAACCACGCCGGCGGCGGCCGCAGCAGCAGCGCCGACATGCCGGCGATACGGGTGGTCGGCAGCAGCGGGCCGTTCCAGGTCACCACGCCGAACACGGCGCTGAACTGGGCCGCCGGCATTCCGCACACCGTGACCTGGGACGTGGCCAACACCACCGCCGCGCCGATCTCCTGCGCCAGCGTCGCCATCGACATCTCCAGCGACGGCGGCGCCAGTTGGGCCGCAGTGCTGCGCAGTGCGACGCCGAACGACGGCAGCGAGAACGTCGTCATCCCCGGCGCACTGACCGGCAGCCAGGCGCGCATCCGCGTGCGCTGCCCCGACAATATTTTCTTCGATATTTCCAATGTGAACTTCAGCGTGAGCGCGTCGAACGACGGGATCTTCTACGACTCGTTCGAGACGCGCTGAGGCGCAGCGCGCATCGTTGCGGCGCTGCCGCTCGACGGCGCCGCGGCACACCGGTGGCGCGCTGCCGGCCGGCGCGCCGCAGACCGCAGCGCCTCGGGCCGCCCACACCTGGCACCACGCCGGACACAGCGCCACCAGCGACAGCGCGCCGGATGCAACGCCCCGGCCACGCGCCGCCGGCAGAAGGCACCGCAGCCCGGCCTTCGCCGGTCGGCCCACGATCGTCGGGCGGGCTAAGCACCCGCAGCGCCCCGGTACGGATCGTTGCCCCAGCTTTGATGCACCACCCAGCCCAGCGCCACCAACGCCGGGACAGCCAGCAGCAGCGGCGGCAACAGGATGCGATTGCGCAGCAGGCCGGGAATCTCCAGGCGGCCCACTTCGGCGCCGCCGCGGTACAGGCTCAGCTGCGACGGAAGGAAACCGCGCGGCGGCGGTACGCTCCAGCCCGCGTCTTCGCCGGCCGGCTGCAGCGTGATCGCGCCGGCGCGCAGGAACGAGGATCGGCTGTGGACGCGCGCCAGCTCCATCTCGCCCTGCAGCAGGGTATACCGCTGGTCGGCCTGCAGGCGGCTCCAGACGGCCCGCAGCACGCCGCGGCGGCCGCGGGCCAGATCAGCTGCACGGCGTTCGCTGCGGATCACGTATTCGCCGCCGTCCAGACGCAGCGCGGCCAGGCCATTGAAGTCCGCCTGCGCGATCTCACCTACACGACGGCCCTGCGCCAGCACCACGTAGTGCACGGCGCGGCTCTCGTCGACGATCTTCAGCTCCAGCACGGCGGTCTCATTCGTGGCAATGCCTCAGCGTAGTATCCCGACACCATGAATTTTCTGGCCCACGCCCTGCTCGCCGGCGAGGACGACGAACTGATCCTGGGCTGCCTGCTCGGCGACTTCATCCACGGCCGCATCGCACCCGGCCTGCGGCCTGTCGTCGAACAGGGCGTGCGCCTGCACCGCGCCGTGGACGTGCATACCGACGCCCATCCTGTCGTGGCCGGCCTGCGCAGCCATATCCCCGCGCCGTTCCGCCGCTATGCCGGCATCCTGCTGGACATCTGGTTCGATCATCTGCTCGCGCGCGACTTCGGCCGGTGGAGCCGTACGCAGCTGCGGGATTATTCGCAACAGCTGCGCGATCTGCTGCGCAGGCACGACGCGGAACTACCCGAGGAAATGCGCCGCTTCGCCGCCTACATGGAGCGCAACGGCCTGCCCGCGGCCTATGCCGATCCCGCCGTGGCCGGCCGCGCCATCGCCGGCGTGGGCCAGCGCCTGCGCCGCGAGAACCCGCTGCACGAGGCGCTGCCGCTGCTGCAGCAGCTGGACCCGCTGCTGGAAGCCGGCTTCCGCGAATTCTTCCCGCAACTGCAGCAGTTTGTGCGGGAATGGCGGGCGGCTCAGGCGGGCTAGGACACGCGCTCCGGCGGCGAGCCGGAGCGGAACGCCGCCTCTCGCCTTCGGTTGCGCCGCTGCGGCAACCGGCACGCAAGCGGCGGCGCGCGGATCGACAGCCCACAGGCCGGACGACAAGCCGCATCGGCCAGCCCAAAAAGAAAACCGGCGGGACGCGCTCTACGCATCCCGCCGGTCTGTCATACCGCTGTGCTCGCGTGGCGGCGCGGGCTTGCTTACTTGAAGTGGTCCATCATCCAGTGGACGGTGACCTTGATCTGCTCGTCGTTGATCGACGGGTTGCCACCGCGCGGCGGCATCACGCCCTTCTTGCCGGTGAAGCCTTCGGTCGCGTGCTTGATGAGCGTATCGGCGCCCTGGGCCAGACGCGGGCCCCAGTCGGCCTTGTCGTCCATCTTCGGTGCGCCGCTGGCGCCGGTGTTATGGCAGGCGAAGCAGAGGCCGTCGTAGATGACCTTGGGATCGGTGCTGCCGCCGAAGGCGACCTGGGCGGCAGCGGCCTTCTTGCGCGCTTCCTCGGCGGCCAGCATGGCGGCGCGGCCGGTATCGCCGGCGTAGGAATCGCCGACCGGGGCCAGGCGGTCCTGCACCACCTTGTCCGCAGCCGGGCTGGGCTGGGCCGGGTGCTTGGTATAGATGTAGTGGGCAAGCAGGATGAAGGCCAGCGCCATCAGCGCAAGTACGCCGATCAGCATCGAAAAGCGCTTCAGGAATTCGAGGTCGGTCTTGGTAATCGGGCTGCTCACGAAAACACCTTTCCTAGCGGCGGCTGGGCCGGAGAGGCTCCCGGCACGGAAAAAAGACGGGCAAGTATAACGGCCGGCCCCCAGGCACGGAAGCACAGGACTAGCCCGCGCCCCGGCCGGACCGCTATGATGCGCCCCGGTCCGGCCCCACCGCCCGCCGCCGCGAGGCAGCGATCCGGCTAAATCCGCGACCCACTTGGAAAATCCGCCCGGCCGCCGCCACCCGGCAATACCGGACCGGCGGCCCCGTCGTCCAAGGCCATCTACAACGCGCCCGTAGCTCAGCTGGATAGAGTACCGCCCTCCGAAGGCGGTGGTCGGGGGTTCGAATCCCTCCGGGCGCGCCACGACGACCAATCTCCTTGACCTCGCACAAGGCTTGCAGCCCGCGCCAGAACCCCGCCGCGCTCAGCGCCTCGGTTTCAACTGGTGCAGCATCAGCGCGTTTCCCTCGCTGTCGAGGCAGACCGCCATGCGGCAGGCCGGTCCGTGGATGATGTCGCCGCAGAACTGCACGCCTTTGGCGGTGAGTTCTTCGACCAGCCGGCCGAGGTCCTCGACCTCGAACGCGACCATGCCGCCCGCGGAGCGGCTGGGTTCGTTCGGCGTGGTGTTGGTGATGGCCAGGCAGCCGCCTTCGGGCAGGTCGTATTCGATCCAGTGCCTGTCGCCCTGACCGCCGACCAGGCCGGGCGACAGGCCCAGGATCTGTTCGTAGAAGGTGCGCGCCCGGGCGACGTCCTTCGCCGGATACATGACAAACGCCAGCTTTCTGAACATGGGAATCCTCGTGAGGTATTGCGGGGAATATGACTTCGTACAGCAGCGGCGTCAGAGGTAGCCGGCCCACCAGCTGTCCTTGTACCGGCCCTTGAAGCGATCGAACCCGACGCAGGCGGGATACAGGGCGAGCACCACGCCGAACCAGGCGAGGTAGACGACGCCCAGCGGCCAGCCGAAATCCGGAGGAAAGGCTTCGCGCGAGCCGCCGAGCGAGGGGAACGGACCTGAGAAGAACGCCATGCGCACATCGTGATAGCGCGCAACGGCGAGGCACGATGCGATCAGGTGCGCCAGCAGGAAATGCGCGAGGTAATAGAACAGCGGCACGCGGCCGATCACCACCAGCGGATGGCTGATGGACAGCGGGTGGCGCTCCAGCCAGGCCAGTCCCAGCAGCACGGGGCCCAGTGTCATCAGCAGGAACAACAAGGACGGCGGGTATTTGGTCGTCGCCAGGAACGACAGTGCCGTGAACGCCGGCGTTGCCTGCACCGACCAGGGCGAAGGATCGCCGTAGGCATTCACCGCGCGCAGCACGACGAATGCGCCCAGCGACAGCGCGCCCGCCGCCAGGAAGACGTGGCGGCGCTTCGCCGCGCCCGCGTCGTAGAGCGAACCCGCAGCGAAGCCGACGGCGAGCACGCCGAACCACGCCAGCACCGGATAGCCCACGACGACGACCTGCCCGGCAATCCCGAACGCTCCCGGCTGGTGCAGGAGCAGCCACACCGGCGCCAGCGCGCCCCAGTGCGCGGCCTGTACCGGATCGAGCAGATTGTGCAGCAGGACGATCGCCAGCCCGATCGCGCCGATGGTGCGCGCGGAGAGCACGGCGACCAGCGGCGCCAGCGCCAGCATGGACAGGCCAAGCGCGCTCAGGACCAGCACCAGCAGCGGATTCCCGCCCAGCAGCCGGAAATCGAGAATGAAACGGAACACAGTGAGTTCGAGCAGGATCAGCCAGAGTCCGCGCGTCGCCAGGAATTTCGCGACGCCGCGTGCGCAGCCCTGATGCGCCAGCCTGCGCTGCGCGGACAGGCCGGCGATGAACAGAAAGGCCGGCGCGCAGAAACAGGTGATCCAGCGCGTCATGAAGGTCGCGATGGATGTGCGCGACAGATCGCCGGGCGCGAATGCCATGGCATCGGCATGGACGAAATCGCGCACGTGATCCAGCGCCATCAGGATCATGGCGATACCGCGCATCGCATCGATAGCGCTGTGCCTCAGGCCGGGAGCTGCCGCTGTCTTCATCGATCGCTCCGTCTGTCCTGGGCCGCGCGTCGATATTCCACACGCTCTCCCTGCGCGTTTGCACCGCATATCCGGACCATTGGCAGAGCACCTGCCGATTGGTCGATGGAAAGTGCGTGTTCGGCGGAATGCGCGCTTACGTCGGCCGGCTTTCGCCGATTCGACGGATGCGGTGTTCGCGGCGACCGGCCTGCGCGGGCGGTTCCTAAGATGTGCGGAACGCCCGATCACGGTCCGCCACCATGCGCAGTACAGCCAGGCTTCCCTGCATACTCCTACTGCTCGCGGCGGCCTGCACCGCTGCGCCGGTATTCGCCGCGGAAGGATTCCGCAACGCTTTCGTCGCTTCGGACGACGGAGCGCGCATCCACTACCTGGAGGGCGGGACGCCGGCGCGCCGCCCGGCGGTGGTCTTCATTCCGGGGTGGACCTGGACCGCGGACGTCTGGATCGACCAGATGCGGCAGCTGGATGGCAGGGCCGTGTTCGCGATGGATCCGCGCTCGCAAGGGGATTCGTCAAAGACGCACGAGCGCAATTCGCCTGAAGGCCGCGCGGCCGATATCGAGGCGCTGCTGCGCAGGATAGACCGCGGCCCCGTAGTGCTGGTGGGATGGTCGCAAGGCGTGCAGGACATTGCCGCCTATGTGGCGCGTTACGGAACCGCGCGCATCGCCGGCCTGGTCTGGGTCGATTCGGCGCTCTCGGCGGGGCCGAAATCCATCGCGCAGGACCCGGCCGGCACGGCCAGGCTGCTGGAACGCATCGCGATCCTTGCCGAATATCCCAGGGAATACATCGGCGGCATGCACGATGCGTCGCGGATGCAGGCTGTCGATGGCGCCGAGCGTTCGCGCTATATCGCGCTGTCGCGCAAGACGCCCGCCGACCTCGGCCTGGCCATGCTGGTGACCGATCTGCTGACCGTGGACAGGACGCCGGTGCTGGCGAAGATCGACAGGCCGCTGCTGGTGCTGGCCTCGGCCGCGTCGCCCGAGCTGGATGCGCAACGGGCAATCGCCGCGCGCGTGCCGGGTGCGCGCATCGTCGTGGTGGAAAACGCGGGCCATGCGCTGTTCCTGGATCAGCCCGCCGTGTTCTCCAGTGAACTAGCGAAATTCCTGTCGGATCTCGATGCGCGCTGAGCCGCTCAGTCCTTGGGCAGCGGTTTGCCGGCGAACTGCTCGTGCAGAAAGGCCCGCATCATCGCGAAGGCGCGTGCCGCCGCGCGTGCGTCGTAGCGGCAATTGCTGTCCGCCGGGTTGCCGGCGCTGCTTTCCTGCGCGAAGCAATGGCGTGCGCCGCCGAAATCGACCAATTGCCAGTCCGCCGCCACGCGCGTCATTTCTTGCTGGAATTCGGCGACCTGCGCGCGCGGAACGCTTTCATCGGCAGCGCCGTTCAGGACGAGGATCGCGGCCTTCGGCGTCTTGTCGGCGGGCTGGTAGCTGTCGAGATTGCCGTGGAAGCTCACCACGCCGCCGCGCAGCTCAGCCCCGGTCCGCGCCAGTTCCAGCGCCACGCCGCCGCCGAAACAGAAGCCGACTGCGCCGATCGCCTGGGCGTCCAGCGGAAGCTGCGAGGCTTGTTGCTTCAGGACATCGAGGGATTTCAGGGCGCGCGAACGCAGGGTCTTGCCGCGGTCGGCATAGACTGCCTTGACCGCCGCGAGCGACTCGGCATCGTCCTTCGGCCGCACGTCGCTGCCGTAGAGATCGGCCACGAGTACGACGTACTGGCTTCCGGCGATCTGCGTGGCCATCCGTATCGCCTCGTCACCCGCGCCGCGCCAGTTCGGCAGCATCAGGAGTCCCGGGCGCCGCAGCGCCGATGCATCGTCGTACACCGCATAACCGCGGAAATGCACCTGTTCCATCGCCCATTCGACAGGCTTCACCTGCACCGCCCCGATCGCCGGCGCGGCGGCGAGCAGGAGGCCGGTCATGGCCAGCAGTCCGTTCATGCCCAGCTTCGTTGTCCAGCGCATGGTCAATTACCTCGTCGGTCCGGCGGAGTGCGTCCTGAGGAACAAGTGTCCCCCGGCCCAGCACTGGGGAAAAGCCAGCAGGACAAGCGCGATGGGATACCAGGCCGGCGCCAGTCCGTTGCCCCAGGTGGCGGCGAGGGCGACCAGGCCGAGCAGCGTCCCGACCACGCCGAGGTACAGCGCATGCCGCAGCGGCGCGCGCGGCGCGAGCCAGGCCGTGAGTGCCGCGCCCAGGATGCTGATGACGACCCGATAGCTGGTCGCCAGCACGGCCTCTGCCTGGGACAAGGGTTCGCCCCAGGGCCGGTAGATATGGACGGCGTGCAGCAGAATGTCCACCAGAGTACTGGCGACGACGATGAACGCGATACCGGAAACGACAGCAATGATGGATCTTTTCATGGGCGGGGCCGCGGCCTGGAGAAGTGCGTTCACCATAAGGGCGGCGCCTGCCGCCCGCACCGGCCTTGTCGACGAACACGGCATTTACATCGGTGAATTGCACCCTTTTCGACCGGGACCGCGGCGCTGTCGGCGCAGCCCGGCCGGGCCGATGCAGGCTTCGGCTATGCTACGGCCGCAATCACGCCTGACCCTGGGCGCATCCAGCCGATGACACACCCCGCAGGCGCTTTCGACCGGCAGACGCTCGCCCTCACCGCCTGCGTGTGGGCCGTCCATTTTTTCTTCAACGGCGCACTTTTCACCCTGTTCATAGGCTCGCACCACGGCTGGGATGTGCAATTGGCCCGCGCCATCTGCACCCTTCTTGCGGCCGGCCAGTGCTGGCTGGCGCATCTGCTGCTGCGCTGGCGCCGTCAGGTGACCTTCGGCTTTCTCATGGCCGTGCTTCTGAGCACGATTCCGCTCGCGCTCGTACAGACAGGGCTGGGCGCGCTGGTCTTCCGCGACGTGGCCGGCATAGGCGACCCGTGGCCGGGCACGAGCGAGCTGGCGCTGGACTATCTCGGCTATCAATGGGTCTTCCTGGCCTGGGCGGGCCTGTACGTGGGCTTGTCGCATGCGCTGGAAGTCCGCGCGCGCGACGCGCGCCTGGCGGAGGCCGAACGCCTGGCGCAGCAGGCACAACTGGCCGCGCTGCGCCTGCAGATCAATCCGCATTTCCTCTTCAACACGCTCAATACCGTCGCCGGCCTGGTCGCGCTCGGGCGCAAGGAGGAAACCGAGGCGACGCTGCAGAATCTGTCCCATTTCCTGCGCTATACGCTGGCGGCGACGCCCGCCGGCTTCGCCACGGTGACCGACGAGGTCGGCATGCTGCAACGCTATCTGCGCATCGAACAGGTGCGTTTTTCCGACCGCCTGCAGGTGCGCTACCAGGTGGACCCGGCCAGCGCCGGCGCCATGCTGCCGTCGTTCGCGCTGCTGCCCCTGGTCGAGAATGCGATCAAGCACGGCCTGGGCAACTCCGAGGACGGCATCGCCATCGAAATTGGCGCCTGCCGCGACGGCAACAGCCTGGTGCTGTGGGTGGAGAACGACGCGGACGCGGCGCGGGTTCCGCGCGAAGGCTTCGGCATAGGACTGGAAAACGTGCGGCATCGCCTGGCGGTCATGTTCGGCAACGAAGCGGTGCTGCGGGCGCATCCCGTGGAACGCGGCTGGCGCGCCAGCCTGAGCCTGCCCTGGATGGAACTGGCCTGATGCGCGTCCTGCTCGCCGACGACGAACCCGTGGCGCTGGACCGGCTGGAACTGGCGCTGGCCGGCATTCCCTCGGCAAGCCTCGCCGCACGCGCGCGCAACGGCCGCGAAGCCCTGCGCCTGATGCAGGAGCTGCGGCCGGACATCGCCGTGCTCGACATCCAGATGCCGGGCATGGACGGCCTGCAAGTCGCGGAAATGCTGAAGGCCGGCAGCCACGTGCCGGAGATCGTGTTCGTCACCGCCTATCAGGAGCATGCAGTGCGCGCCTTCGACCTGCATGCGGTCGACTACCTGCTCAAGCCGGTCGACTTCGACCGCTTCCGCGAAGCCCTGCGCCGCGCGCAGTCGCGCCTGCACGCGCGCGCCGCCGATGCCCGTCTTCTGGAATTGCAGGAATTGCTCGCCCGCGTGCGCGAACAGGGCGAAACCCGCCTGGATACGCCGTACGAACGCGAACTCTGGGCGAAGACCCGCGACGGCCTGCAGCGGATTCCCGTCGACGCCATCGACTACATCGCCGCCGAAGGGGACTACGTGATGATCCACGCGGGCCAGCGCAGCTACCTGCTGAAGGACACCATCGTCTCCCTGCAGGCGCGGCTGGACCCGAAGCGCTTCCTGCGCATCCACCGCTCCACCATCGTGCAGGCGAAAAGCATCCGCAGCCTGCAGCGCCGCAGCCTGCGCGGCGTGGCGCTGATCCTGCTCGACGGCACGCGGCTGGCGGTAGGCCCGAGTTTCGTGAACGAGATGACGGAAGCGGTGCATGCCAGGCGCTGGCGGGCTTCCGATGCGGATTCCTGAGGCAATGCCCGGGCCAGGGAATCAGCAGGGTCCAGCGGAATCAAGGAATCCGGCCGTGTGCCGCAGGCGCCGCGGGCCGACCGGCGGCACACGGCCGGCCGGCCGCCGGGCGTGACAAATTTCTGGCGCGCCTGAATCCGCTGTCCCGGAATCGCTGGCCGGACCACTCCGCCATGACAAACGGGCAAAAGATTCTGCAGCCGTGTCGATCCGGCCCGCTCCGGTTCGACGCAAGCGGTATCGGACCACCCGACCAGCCTCGGGCCGAGAACAGGAGCATTTACGCATGCAGCTCGAACCCACTTCCAAGCCGGAATCCGGAACCGCCGCCGAGGCCGGTTCGCAATCCCTATGGGCCGGCCTGCGCGACGCGATCCGCGGCACCAGCGCCGACTACACGAAGATCCCGCTGCGCCGCGCGGTTTTCCTGCTGGCCGTGCCCATGGTGCTGGAGCTGGTGCTGGAATCGACCTTCGCCATCGTCGATATCTATTTCGTGGCCAAGCTGGGTCCGTCGGCGGTGGCGACGGTCGGGCTTACCGAGAGCTATCTGTTCCTGCTGTATTCGATTGCCATGGGCCTGGCCATGGGCGTGACCGCGATCGTGGCGCGGCGCATAGGCGAGGACAAACGTGAAGAGGCGGCCGTCGCGGCGGTACAGGCCATCCTGGTCGCACTGCTGGTGTCGGTACTGCCGGCAGTCATCGGCATCGTCTACGCGCAGGACCTGCTGCGGCTGATGGGCGCCGATGCCTGGAGCCTGGAGCACGGCTACCGCTACACGCAATGGATGCTGGGCGGCAACGCAGTGATCATGCTGCTGTTCGTGATCAACGCGATCTTCCGCGGCGCCGGCGACGCGGCCATCGCCATGCGCGTGCTGTGGCTGGCGAACGGGCTGAACATCATTCTTTGCCCGGTGCTGATCCAGGGCCTGGGGCCGATTCCGCCGCTGGGCATAGAAGGCGCGGCGATCGCCACCAACATCGGCCGCGGCATCGGCGTGCTGTACCAGCTCTGGGTGCTGTTCCACGGCGGCAAGCACATCCGCGTGCTGGCGCGCCAGCTCGCCTGGCGCGGCGCCGTGCTCTGGCACATCGTGCGTACCTCGCTCGGCGGCATAGGCCAGATGATCATTGCGATGACGTCGTGGATCTTCCTGATGCGCATTCTGGCCAGCGTCGGCAACGAGGCCGTGGCCGGCGCCACCATCGCGATCCGCGTGATGATGTTCGTGATGATGCCGGCCTGGGGCATGTCCAACGCCGCCGCGACCCTGGTCGGCCAGAGCCTGGGCGCCAATGCGGCCGGCCGCGCCGAAGCCGCGGTCTGGCAGATAGGCCGCTACAACATGATCTATCTGCTCGCCGTGTCGCTGGCATTCTTCTTTTTCCCGCACGCGCTGGTCGGCTTTTTCACCGGCGATGCCGCAGTCGTGGCCATAGGCGCCGAATGGCTGCGCATACTGTCGTATTCGCTGTTCGTCTACGGCTGGTGGATGGTCTCGGTGCAGGCCTTCAACGGCGCCGGCGATACGGTCACACCGACCAAGATCAACGTGTTCTTCTTCTGGGCATTGCAGATCCCGCTGGCCTGGCTGCTCGCGCTGCACCTGGGCTGGCGGCACAGCGGCGTGTTCTGGGCCGCTTTCGTCTCGGAAACCGCGGTCGGCCTGTTCACCCTGTGGCTGTTCAGCCGCGGGGGCTGGAAGACGATGAAGGTGTGAGGGCGCCCACGCTGGCAAAAACACGCCGGCACCGCAGCCAGGCAAACTTTCCGCCCCCGGCCTCCATCCGACTGCAACGTTCCCGGTTTCCACCCGCAGCCCTGGAGTCCCGCGTGAAGCATCGGCCGTTTGCATTTCGCCTTGTACCGCTCTGCCTGTCCCTCGCGCTGTGCGCCTGTGCCGCGACAGGACCGTCCCGCAGCGCCGCCCCCGGCCCGGGCCCGGCCCCCGGCGACGACAGCGCCCGCATCACCGCGATGGAGCACGGCCTGCGCCCCATGGTGCTGCAGCCCGGCCAGGCGCTGCCGCAATGGACCATCGCCGAGCGCATGGCCCACTACAAGGTGCCGGGGCTGGCCATTGCGATCGTGCGCAACGGGCAAGTGACGCAGGTGCGGGGCTACGGCGTACGCGAGGCCGGCACCGGCGACAAGGTGGATGGCGACACGCTGTTTTCCTCGGGCTCGGTCAGCAAGATGGTGACGGCGGCGACGGTGCTGCGGCTGGTCGAGCAGGGAAAGCTGGCGCTGGATGTGGATGTCGACACCTATCTGCGCCGCTGGCATCTGCCGCCGGCGCCGGCGATCACGCAGGGCAGCAAGCCCACCTTGCGCATGCTGATGTCGCACACCTCGGGCCTGGGCCAGCACGGCTTCAAGGACTACGCGCCCGGCCTGCCGCTGCCGACGGCGTTGCAGACGCTCGACGGCCTGCCGCCGGCGAAGAATCCGCCGGTGCGCTTTGAATACCAGCCCGGCTCGCGCGCGCAGTATTCCGGTGGCGGAACCACGGTGACACAACTCGTGCTGGAAGACGTGAGCGGGCAGTCGTTCGCGCAGCTGGCGCAGGCGCAGGTGTTCGAGCCGCTGCAGATGAAGCGCGCGAATTTCGAGAATCCGCTGTCCCCGGCACGCGGCAATATCGCCAAGGCGCATGACGATGCGGGCGCGCCGGCGGTGGCGGCACCGGGCTGGCAGTCCATGCCGGAGCTGGCGGCGTCGGGCCTGTGGGTCAGCGCGCGCGACCTGGGCCTGTTCACCGCGGCGCTGATCCGCAGCTACCGCGGCGAAAGCCGTTTCCTGTCGCGCCGCACTGCCGAAGACATGATGACCGAGGTTGCCCGCTCCGGCCGCGGCCTGGGGCCGGGACTCGAAGGAGCCGGCCCCACGCGCATCTTCCACCACGGCGGCTCCAACGACAGCTACAAGGCCTGGATCGAAGGCAACCTGGTCAGCGGCGACGGCATCGTCATCCTCACCAACGGCAGCAATGGCGGCCATCTGGGCCGCGAGATCCGCAACGCCGCGGCGGATGCGTTCGGCTGGGCGATCAATCCACCCGTGCGCACGGTCGCGCTGGACTATTCCGATCCGCGCTATCACGACTACGCCGGCGACTATCAGCTGGACGGCGAGATCCTGCGGCGCCAGGGCATCGCCCCGCCGGACCAGCCCAGGCCGCTGCGCATCACCCTGGACGCCGCCACGCAGCGCATGCAGCTGGGCGACGACGACTTCTCGCCGCTGCTGGCGCTGTCGACCAACCGCTTCGTCGCGCCGGATTTGCCGGCCCAGGCCCTGAGCCGGCAGCTGGAATTCCATCGCAATGCCAGCGGTACCGTTCACGGCGTCACCGTCGATGTGGGCAGCGCGCGCTTCTACTACGTGAAGCAGGCACCGGCACGCTGAGCGCAGCGGCGCGGACGCGGCGGGACGTCAGCCGCGTCCGCGCAGGTTCTCGGCCAGCATGCTGCAAAACAGACGGCCCTGCTCGATCGCATCATCCAGCGCCTGGTGCGTATGCGGCGCAGCGCTGAACCAGCGCCGCGGCATGTTGCGCTTGGTCGATTCGCGATAAGGCTTGCGCAGCAGGGCCATGGCGTAGGTCTTGATGTCCAGCGCCGAATGACTGAACGGGCTGGCGCCGGTGAAGCGCAGCAGATACCAGTGCACAAAGAGAAAATCGAACGCGACCGGATAGCCCACGAACACCGGCCGGCCCGGCAGCGCGCGCAGCCAGGCGGCGAATGCGCGCATGGCCGGCTCCGGCGGCTGCGGATCGCGCCGCGCCTGCGCCCAGGCATCCGCCTGGCCCGCCCACCAGGCCATGGTCTCGGGATGGCCGGCGGCGCCGTCGAGCAGTTCGAGGTTGACGCTGTGGGTCGCGCGCAGTTCGCCGCCGGCGTCGAAAGCGGCCGCGCCCAGGCTCAGCAGGGAATGCGGACCGGGAATGGGGCCGTCGGTCTCGACGTCGATGGAGACATAGATTTCGTTCATGACGGGATGATGCCATGCAGGATGAAGGCGCCGGCGGCCGGACCGGCCGGCGGTTTTGGCGCCCGCGGCCCCTGGCCCCCGCAGCGCCGGAGCCGCCGCTACCGCACCTTGGACGAAACGCGGCCGCGCCCCACACCGCCGCGGCTTTGCCGAAACTGCGCGCAACCGGGGCAATTGAGGGAAAAACCCTGCCACGCCGTCTCTACCGGAAACGCCCGCGGCGCTGCCGCCGCCTCACCCGTACAAGGATGCCCGCCGTGACCCCTGTGTTGCGTTTCCTGCTGACCCTGCTCGCCCTCGCCGCCGCCGGCGTCAGCAGCGCCGGCACCGATTACAGTTCGCGTTATGACAATGTGCGCGTAGTTCCAAGCCCCGCGGTTTCCAGCAATGCCATCGCGCTGATCGTCCGCTGGAGCGGCTGCAGCCCCGAAGGCGACTGGACCATCAACCGCACCGGCAACGTGCTGACCGTGCGCCAGGTCGACGTCAACACGCTCTGCTGGAGCGCGCCGCCGCCGCCGCGCGATGTGAGCTATCCGCTGGGACGCCTCGCGCCGGGCGACTACACCGTACGCTTCATCGCCGATTTCACCGGCATAGGCGGCACCGCCGAAACCACCGACCTGCCGCTGCGCGTGCTCGGCGCGCCGGCCGCGGCCAGCGTGCCCATGCTGTCGCCGCCGGTGCTGCTGGCGCTGGTGTTCGGGTTGTTCGCCGCCGGCGGATACGGCCTGCGGCGCCGCGCCGCACGGGGCCGTCTGAACGGCTGAAACTTCACGCAATCGCTGAGGCCGCGGCCAGTGCTGCATCGGCCGCGGTCCGCATCGCCGGATGGCCGCTCCGGCGACGGCGGCGGCACGATCCCGCCGGCGCCGCGCGATTGTTTCGGGATTGCCGAAGCAATCGCGCGGCCTAGAATCCGGCGCATGGACTCCGTCGCTGCGCTGACTGCGGAAATCGCCCGCCTCTATCCGGCGCTGTACCTGCGCCTGCATGCGCGCTGGGGCAAGGACGAGAAGCGCCCTTCGCCCGAAGCCCTGGCCGTGCTGCGGCATCTGCAGCGCAGCGGCCCGCTGAGCATGAGCGAAGCGGCGCGGCATTTCGACCGCGCACCCTCGGCGGTCAGCGAACTGATGGACCGCATCGAAGCCAATGGCTGGATCGCGCGCAGCGTCGACGGCCGCGACCGCCGCCGCATCCTTATCTGGCTCACCGATGCCGGCCTGGCCCTGCTCGCCCGCGCCAGCGAAGTGCTGTCGCGCGAAGCGCTGGCCCGCGCGCTGGCGCAGCTGGATGCGACCCAGCGCGAACAGCTGCTGCTGGGCCTGCGCGCGCTGCTGCAAGCCAGCGAAACCCTTTCCCCCGGAGCGGAGACACCTGAATGAACCACGCCCACACCTGCCAGAGCTGCGGCATGCCCATCGAGAGCGGCGCCTACTGCCATTACTGCACGGATGCCAGCGGCCAGCTGCAACCGTTCGAGGAACGCTTCGAACGCATGGTGCAATGGGTGCTCGGCCGCGAACCGGAAACGCCGCGCGCCATCGCCGAGCAGCGTACGCGCGAATACATGCGCAGCATGCCGGCCTGGCGCGATCACCCGTTGCTGGCGGGATGAAAGCCGGGATTCGGGATGAGGCGGTTGAGAGTCGGGGGTGAGGGAACTCGGCTGCCGATCGGGTCGATGTGCGGGCCGTCCGCAGTCCCGGTTGGCGAGCCGTACCGCCAACTTCAGGGCCTGCGGCCGGCATGCGAACGGTGACCGATATTCCGCCGCCGCCCGCCGCGACTCCCGGCCCCAGCAAACTGCGCCTGCGCCCGCTTTGCCAATCCCGAATCCATCCGGAATCCCGTCACTAAAGATCCTGACAGCGTCGGATTCCGCCGCCTGCTGAACTACGCCTGCCCGGATTGCGGGCGATAGTTGGGAGCGTGTCATGGCAGCCGATACCTGCGCCGCCTGTGATTACCCGCTGGACGATACGCGCATCAGCGTCAAGCTCGGCGGCAAGACCGTGGAAGTGTGCTGTGAGGAATGCGCGCAGAAACTGCGTGAAGCGCAGTCCGCCGCCAAGGCGTGAGCGCGCATGACGCAGCGGCCGGAACGCCGCGCGCCGCGCATCGCCCATGAAGGGAAA
Organism: Tahibacter harae; assembly: GCF_024437735.1. GTDB lineage: Bacteria > Pseudomonadota > Gammaproteobacteria > Xanthomonadales > Rhodanobacteraceae > Tahibacter > Tahibacter harae. The sequence goes on from NZ_JANFQO010000004.1 coordinate 294,209, forward strand.
CACGACTCCCGCAGCGGACCGCCGCTGCGGGAGTGCGTGTTTTCCGCGTGACGGGTTTTCCCCGAAAGACACGCCCGAACGCCGATCCCGAATCGCGAATCCCGGCTCATCCTCCCGCCACCGCACCGCGGAACGCCGACGGCGAACGTCCGTACGCCTGGCGGAATGCCGCGGTGAAATGGCTGTGGCTGGAGAAGCCCAGCTCCTGCGCCAGGGCGGACAGATCCTCGGTCTGCGCCAGCCGGTCCAGCCCCTGGGCCAGGCGCAGGCGCAACTGGTAGCGGTACAGCGGCAGACCTTCGACCTGCTGGAAAGCCTGGGTCAGGTAGACCGCAGAACCGCCGATCCCGGCGGCGATATCGGCCAGCGTCCAGCGCCGCGACAGATCGCTGGCGAGCAGCACCTTGACCCGGTCGACCAGGCGCCGCTTGGCCGCGGTCGCGCCGGATTCGCGCGTGGTGCGCGGCCCCAGCGCGCGGCAGGCCAGGGTCAGCAGCAGGCCCTCGGCTTCCAGCGCCTCCACACTGCCCTGCACCAGGCCGTGCCGCAGCAGCGCGACCAGGGCCTGGGCGCGCGCGTCGATGCGCAGATGCTGCAGCCGCAGGCCGGGCCTTCCGCCACGGGCGAGCAGATCCTTGGGCGCGATTTCCTGCAGCAGCGCCTCGGACAGCACCAGCACCAGGCTGGAATCGCCGCCGGCCAGCGGATGGCTGACCTGGAAACCTTCGCCGGCATTGAAGAACAGCACGTGGTTGGCGTCCGCTACCGACTGTTCGCTGCCGACATGGCGCACATAGACGCCGCGATACGGAAACACCAGATGCGTCGCCGCCGAACACTCCTCCGCGCTGCGGTGACGGCACTCGCCGCGGCAGGCCACGTCCCGCACGCTGAGCGTGCCGGTGTCGAGCAGGCGGGCGACGGTGAACTGGGACATGGGCGGATGCTAGCGCTACCGGCCGCCTACCCCAACTTCGCCGCCAACCCGCCCGCCCGCTGTATCGGCCGTGCCAGCGCCGCCGCAACCACCTCGGGCAAGCCCCAGATCTCCACGACGCGCTTGGCGCGCGAAACGCCGGTGTAGAGCAGCTGCCGCGACAGGATGCGATGCTGCGGATCCGGCGGCAGTACGACCGCGGCGTGTTCGTATTCCGAACCCTGGCTCTTGTGCACGGTGATCGCAAACGCGCCTTCGTGCGCCGGCAGGCTGTCGGGGGCAAGCGCGCGCGCGCTGGGTTCGCCGTCGGCGCCGCTGGCTTCAAACCAGACGCGCAGACGGCCTTCGGCGTCGGCCAGGCACAGGCCGATATCGCCGTTGAACAGGCGCGCGGCGTAATCGTTGCGCGTAATCATCACGGCGCGGCCGGGATACCACAGGGTTTCCGCCGGCACCTGCCAGTGCTGCTTGAGTTCGGCCTCGATCAGCGCATTGAGCGCCAGCGCGCCGAAGCTTTCCTCGCGCAGCGCGCAGAGCAGTTGGCGCCGGCCCAGGCGCTGCAGCGCCTGCAGGGCCAGCTGCGCTTCGCCGGGCACGGCGGGTTCGGCCGGCCATAGCGAACCCTGGCGCGGACTGTCGGCAGCGGCCTGGCCCAGAACCGGCCGCAGGCCGGCTTCGGCCAGCTCCGCCGCCCATTGCCGCACCGCCGTGCGCAGCGCGGCGGTGTCGGGCAGGTTGCGCAGGCTGGCTTGCGCACCAGCCTTCACGATCGCATGCATCAAGGCATCCATGTCGCCGGCGCGCACGGCCTGGTTCAGCGGCATCAGCGCGCGTTCGGCGCGGAAGCTGTGTTCCAGCCGCACCAGCTCCGGCGCGCCTTCGCGTTCCAGCGCGGCGACCAGGTCCATCAGCACCGAACCCGCCGCGACCGAGGTGAGCTGATCGGCGTCGCCGACCAGGATCAGGCTGGCATCGTCGCGCACCGCGTCGAGCAGGCTGCGCAGCATGGCCAGGTCCACCATCGAGGCTTCATCGACCACGACGATATCCGCCGCGATGGGCCGGCGCCGCCCGCGCGTGAACAGGTTGCGCTGCGGGTCGTAGCCGAGCAGGCGGTGCAGGGTCAGCGCCTCATGCTCGGGCAGGCGCGCGAGCAGCGGCTGCCAGTCCTGCGGCAGCGCGCGGTTGCCGGCGAGCAGCTGTTTCTTGCCCGCGCGCAGCGACTGCAGCAGGCGCTGCGCCGCCTTGCCGGTCGGTGCGGCGACCTGGATCACCGGCGCCGTGCCCGCCCGGCGTTGCAGCATCAGCAGCATGCGCAGCACGGTCGTGGTCTTGCCGGTGCCGGGCCCGCCGGTGAGCACGAACAGGCGGCGCCCGGCGGAGGCGGCCACCGCGGCGCGCTGGCGTTCGCTCGCGGCGCTTTCGTCGCCGCCGAACAGCACGCGCACATCGCCGGCGACCGCCGCCGCATCCGGTGCCGTCGCCGCCGCGCGGCGCGCGCGGATGCGCGCCGCGATGGCGCTTTCGTGGGCGTGATTGCGCCACAGCGCAAAGCGGCCATCGGCATCGAGCACGAACGGCGTCATGCGGCTGCCGTCGCCGACCAGGGGCTGGGCGCGCAACTCGTCCAGCTGGGCCGCGCTCAGCAGCGCCATGCCGTGGCGACCCGCGTCGGCGCCGGCCAGCGGCAGCGCCGCGTCGCCCAGGCCGTCGGCATAGCTGGCCCAGCCGGCCACGCGCGCAAGCAGCGCGCTGCCGCCATGTACCGTCACCCAATGCGCCAGGGCGCGGTCCAGCGCGCGCCAGTGCTCCGGCGCGTCCGCATCGGCTTCGCGCAGCAGGCGGTAACGGCTCATGCGGCGGCTCCGTGGTAGCGCGGCAGGCGGCAGCAGACTCTGCGCCAGCTCCTTGACCTGACAGCCGGCGGCCCGCGCTTCATGCGGCAGCTCCGCGACGCGGCGCGCCCAGGGCGTGGTCCACCGCATCCAGCAAAGCGCCGTCGAAACGGTGGCGCCAGATGCCTGAAGCCGCGTCCAGCCCGCTGGCGCGCACGAAAAGATAGATCGCCTCGCCCAGATGCTGCGCGCGCCGGTAACCCGGCAGGCGCTGGCGCAGATAGCGCTCGACCGCGACGGTGTAGAGCAGGGCCTGGAAGCCGTAGTGATGTTCCTGCATGGCCGCCTCCAGGCGCTGCGGCGCGTAGTCGTGCAGCGCGTCGCCCAGATAGTTGGTCTTGTAGTCGAGCACATGGAAGCGGCCGTCGTGCTCGAACACCAGGTCGATCTTGCCGCTCATCAGTCCCTGCAGGGCCGTTGGCGGCAGATGCTCCGGCAGCAGTGCGCCGGCGCCGTGGCGCTGGCAGGCCTCGCGCAGCGCGCGCGGCGAGACATTGTCCAGCACGAACTGGAAACCCATTTCCGCGCGCAGCTGCGCCGGCGCGAGACTGGCCAGACTGGCGCCGCCGACCAGCGGCAGATCGATGCAACGCTGCACCAGCGCGGCGATCGCAGCCGCGCCGCCCTCGCCCGCCGGCTTGGCCGCCTGCTCGCGCAGACTGCGCTCGACCAGTTCGAGCTGATCGGCCAGCGGCTGGCCCGGCCGGCGCCGCTCGAACACGGCATGCACGGCATTGCCGAACTCCGGACCGCGCAAATGAGAAAGTTCCAGAATGCGCGGATCCGGCGGCGGCGCCGGCACCGCGGCGAACAGCGGCGGCTGCGGCAGGGCCTCGGCGCTGCCGCCTTCGTCCTCGGCCGCGCTCTCTTCCTGCGCGCCGCGGCCGCGCCCGGCGACCAGGGCGGTGAAGCTGTAGGTCTGCTCCAGCGCCGGCCGCGGCGGTTCCTGGCGCGCGTGCAGCGGCTGCGCCGGGGCTTCGGCCGCCTGATAGCGCGCCTCGGGCCAGTCCCAGCCGTCCTCGCGCCAGGCGAGGTGGGGATGCTGCAGCGGCCGGCCCGCCAGCGCCTGCTGGAGGCGCGCGACGGTTGCATCCAGCGCCGAACGTTCCGGATCCGCCGGCGCCGGCGCATTCGCTCTTGCGTCGCGCGGACGCTGTGGCGACAGCGCATAGACATGGCAGGCATGCCGCGCGCGGGTCAGCGCGACGTAGAGCACACGGAAGCGTTCCTCCTGGTCTTCCTCGCGCACCTGCTGCTGCGCGCGCGCCTGGCCTGCGCCGGCGAGTTCGGCCAGGCGCAGGCCGCTGGCGGCGTCCCAGGTCAGCGGCAAGGCCGGGATCTTGCCGCTGTGATCCCACATCAGCGGCAGGAATACCACGGGGAATTCCAGGCCCTTGCTGGCATGCAAGGTGAGCAGGCGCACGCGGCGCGCGTCAGATTCCAGCCGCAGCTGGTGTTCGTTGGCCGCCTCGTCGCCTTCGGTCGGCGCGTCGCGCTGCTGGGCGAACCAGGCCAGCAATTGCTCGGCGCCGGCACTGACCTCGCTCTGTGCCTGCAACAGTTCGCCCAGATGGCGCAGGTCGGTCAGTGCGCGCTCGCGTTCGCTGGCCAGCGCCAGGCCGCGGGCCAGGTCGTCCGACAATTCCAGCACCACGCTGAGCACGCCGTGGCGCTGCCATTCGCGGCGCAGGCCGCTGAAGCGCTGGCGCAGCTGCTGCCATTCGTCGGTGTCCTCGCGCAGGCGGCACAGGTCGGCATAGCCGCACCGGCCGAAGCCGGTGGCCAGCGCCGCACGCAGCGCGCTGTCGTCGCTGTTGTGCTCCACCGCGTACAGCATCAGCTGCAGCTCGCGCGCCAGCACCGTCTCGAACACGCTGCGCTTGCCGGCGCCGACGCAGGGCACGCCGCGCCGCAGCAGCAGCTCGCGCAGCTGCTCCACCTGCTGGTTCTTGGGCAGCAGTACGGCGATATCGCCCGGCGCCAGCGGCGCGTCGCCCAAGCGATAGCCGGACTGCAGCAGCCCGGCGATCTGGCGCGCGCAGGCTTCCAGCGCGTGGCGGCGGCGCTCCTCCTGTCCGCTCGGCGCTTCGGCCTGGTAGTGCAGCACCAGCGCGGCGGAAACGGCGCTGCCGTCGGGCGCGGCATAGACGTCCTCGCGGCCGGCCGCGGTCACCGGCGCGTAGCGGATGGGATGCTGCGGATCCTGGCTCAGCGCCGGCCCGGCCAGTTCGTACAGCGCATTCAGCGCAGTGACATAAGCGTGCGAGGAGCGCCGGTTGACCGCCAGCTCCAGCACTTCGTCCGCCGTCTGCGCGGCCTTGAGATAAGTGTGGATATCGCCGCCGCGGAAGCGGTAGATGGCCTGCTTGGGATCGCCGATCATGATGAGGCGGCCGCGCGGCGTGCGCTGCGCGTCGCGGTAGATCGCATCGAGGATGGCGTACTGCTGCGCGTCGGTATCCTGGAATTCGTCGACCAGGGCCACCGGCCATTGCTCGCGCAGGCGCGCGGCCAGCGGCGAGGCCGGATCGCGCAGCGCCAGCGCGGCGCCTTCGATCAGCATGTTGAAGGTCAGGCGCGCCTCGCGCAGGAGCTGGTCGTGGCGGCGCTGCAGCAGCTGACGGCGATAGCGTTCCAGCGCCGCGGCCTTGCTCGCATCGCGCGCCTCGTCCAGGCGGCGCAGGGCGGCGAAGATGCGTTCCAGGCGCGCAAGCAGCAGCGCATCGCCCAGCGCATCCTTCTTGAATTGCTTGTCGAGCTGGCCTTCGTGCTCGCGCACGCCGGCAGCGTCGAATGCGGCCAGTGCATCGGCCTCGTCGGCCGCGGCCAGTTCGCGCAGCGCCTGCAGCAGTTTGGAATTCCGGGCGCCGGAGAGCTTGAAGCGCTCCGGCACGGCAATGACGGCGTGCGCATCCTGCAGCAGCGCGGCCCGCTCCTGCGCCGTCAGCGGCGCCGCCGGATCGGCGCTGCGCACCGCCACGCCCGGGGCCAGCACCGCCTGCAGCGCGCGGCGCAGATTGGCGCGGCCTTCGCGTACCCAGAGCAGGTCGCCCTGATCCAGCGGCGCTTCGCGCTGCATCAGGTCGCGCCAGAGATCGTCCACCAGCAGCTCCAGCACGCCGCTTTCGGCGATCAGCTCGCCCGCGGCGAAGGCGCTGCCGCTTTCCACCGGAAAATCCGCCAGGATGCGCCGGCACAGGCTGTGCAGCGTGCCTACCGGCGCCAGGTCCAGCTCGGCCTGGGCCAGGCGCAGGCGCAGCAGATCCGTCTGTGCCTGCGCCGGGGAATCCTGCCAGCGCCGGCGCAGCCATTGCGCATCGTCGCCGTCCTGCACCGGCATTCCACGCAGAAATGCCTCGGTCTGGCCCTGGGCCCAGGCCAGGCGTGCCCGCAGGCGCTCGCGCAGCTCCTGCGCGGCGGCGTCGGTGAAGGTGCTCACCACGATCTGGCGCGGCAGGTAAGGCGCTTCGCCTTCCAGCAGCAGGCGCAGGTACAGCACGGCGATGGTCCAGGTCTTGCCCGTGCCGGCGCTGGCCTCGATCAGGCTGCGGCCGCCGGGGCCCAGTTCCAGGTCGCGCCAGCTGCGCGGGCGGCGCGGCTCAGTCATGGCCGGGCTCCACGCCGAAATGGATCAGGCTGTACAGCTCGCGCGCGACCTGCAGCAGTTCCGCGTACGCCGGCGTGCCCAGGGCCAGTTCGCTGCCGGCCGAGAGCAGGCGCGCGTAGCCGGGCATCTGGTCGCGTTCGCCGCTCTGGAAACTGCCGCCCAGCCAGCTTTGCAGGATCTTGGCCTCGCTCGCATCGGCTGCGGCGGCGACCCAGCTGGTGCGCGGGAAATACCACAGCGGCCGCTGCTGCGCGCGCAGGTAGACGCGCAGCAGGCCGCCGATGCGCCGCTGCAGATCCTGCCGCAGCGCCGCGCGCCGGGCGTGATCGCCGTTGCGATGGGCGAGCAGCGCAGCCAGGTTCCACGCATCCAGGCTGTCCTGCCAGGGCCGCCGCTCGCCGCTGCCGGGCAGCAGCACGCGCAGCGGCCGCGGATCGTCCCAGCCGGCTGCCTGCAGCAGCGCCCATTGCAGGAACAGGCCGCAGCGCAGGCCGAAATCGAGTTCGGCCTCCTTGCGCTGGGGCAGGTCGAAGATCCAGTCCACCGCGCCGCTGCGGTAGGCGTGGACAAGCTCGCCTTGTATACGCAGGCCATCGAATTCGAGCGCGATCATCTGCGCCAGGCGCTGCGGCGCGCCGGCGTCGAACAGTTCGCTTTCCGCAGCCTCGCTCAGTAGCGCGCCGACCTGTTCGCGCTGGCTTTGCCAGGCCAGCTCGCCGGCGCGCACCGGCGGCCACAGGCCGCCGTGGCGCAGCCAGTCCGGCGGCTGCGCCGGCAATACCAGGCTGCCGCCGGCAGCGGTGTCGAAGAACAGGCGCTGGGCCACGCGGTCCATCCGCGCGAACTGCGGATCCAGCGGCTCGCTGTCGGCCAGGCGGCCGGATTCCAGCCCGTCCAGGCGCAGGCCGAGCTGGCGCAGCACCTGTTCGGCGGGACGGCGGAAATAGCTCAGCACATTGGCCAGCAGCACGGTCTGCGGTCCGCTGTCCGCAGCCGGCGCGGCAAGGTCGAGGAACGGCGCCGGCGCGGCGCCGTCCTCGCGCAGCAGCGCGATCAGGTCAGCACGGTAGGACCACAGACGCGGATCGCTGCCGTCGAAGTAGCGCCGGTCGAACGGCTGCAGCGGATGGTGCAGCAGCCACGGCCGCGGCGCGTCGTGCGGCGCATCGGCGCCCAGGCCGTGGGCCTGGTCCAGCAGCGCCAGCAGCTCGGCCAGCGGCGCGGCGGGATTGCGCGGCTTGCCGTCGCGCACGCCTTCGCCGATGTAGCTCAGGTGCAGCGCATCGCGCGCGGCCATCACGGTTTCCAGGAACAGGTAGCGGTCGTCGTTGCGCACATCGCGGTCGCCGAGGCGGCGCTGGCTGGCCATCAGGTCCAGGCCGGCATCGGAACTGGCGCGCGGAAACTCGCCGTCGTTGAGGCCCAGCACCGCGACCACGCGGAACGGGATCGCGCGCTGCGGCACCATGCCGCAGACAGTGATGCCGCCGGCGAGGAAGCGCTGCCGTTCCGACAGCGCGAGCAGGCGTTCGCGCAGCACTTCGCGCACCACACTGAAATCTACGTCCGGATCGACCTGCGCGTCCTCGGCCTCGCCGGCGAGACCCCGTGCGAGCTTGCGCAGATCGCCCAGCGCGGCCGCCGCGGCGGCATCGTCGTAGTCGATGCGGAACAGCGCATCGATCAGCGCCTCGCAGCGCCGCGCCCAGGCGCCCAGGCTGCGCACCTGGCCCGCATCGCGGCACAGCTGCGCCAACTGCTGCAGCAGGCGGTCCAGCGCGCCGAGCACCTCGGCCTGCACGCCCTGCACGCCTTCCACCGGCACCAGCACGGTGCCGTCGGGCAGGGTCAGCGCCTGCGCCTCGCCCTCGCCTTCCTGGCCCAGCACATAGCCGGCGAGCAGACGGTCCATGCCCCAGGCGAAGCTGTGTTCGGCGATGGGCGGCACGCCCAGGCGGGCACGGAAATCCGCATCCAGCGCCCAGGCCACGCGGCTGCGTTCGATCCAGTTGCCGAGCAGGCGCACGCCGGCCGCATCCAGGCCCAGGGCGAGGGCGATCTGCGGCACGGCGAGCAGGTCCAGCACCTGGGCCGCGCTGAGCCGGGTCTGCGGCAGATCGAGCAGGCTGGCGAAGGCCAGCAGCAGCGGATGGCCGTGCACCACCGGCACATCGGCCAGGTGATACGGCAGCGGGCCCTGGTTGCGGCCGGGCTCGCCGAACACGGCCGGCAGCAGCGGCACGTAGGCCTGGATGTCCGGCGCCATGACGACGATGTCGGAAGGCTTCAGGTCCGGCCTTTCCTCGCGCTCGCGCAGCAGCGCATCGCGCAGCACTTCCAGCTCGCGCAGGCGGGTATGGCAGGCATGTACGCGCAGGCTGCGGTCGGCGAGTTCGCCGGCGGCAACGTCGCGCAGCGGCCGGACCAGGCCGGGGTCGAGCTGGCGGATGCTTTCCTGCAGACGCTGCAGGCGCGGCGCGGCGCTCAGGTCGGCGCCGGCCTCGTCCTCGCTGTGGCGTATGTCGACGGCAATATCGTCCGCACCGGCCAGGGCCAGCACGAAATGCTGGCCCAGCCGGCCCCAGCTCGCCAGCAGCGGATGGTGTATGCCGAGGAATTGCTGCTCCGAGGCGCTGGAAAACGCATCCAGCGCAGCCAGCTCGCGCAGGCGCTGGCGCTCGGGCACCAGGCCGGCCCAGTACTCGCGGCAGGGATCCGGCACGTACAGCACCACCAGCCGGCGCCGCGCAACGCCGCGCAGCACGGCGAACTCGGTCGGCGCCAGATGGCTGATGCCGAAGACGTGCAAAGGCTCCTGTGGCGAAGCATCGTCTTCCACTTTGTCCAATTGCTGCATCAGCGCAGTGAGGCGTTCGCCGCGATGCGGCAGGCCTATGTCGCCGCGCAGGCGCCGCCACAGCGGGGCGAGAAAGGTGGGCGCGGGGAATTGGTCGCGGCCGGCGCCCCAGGCCTGCAGCCAGTCCGGCCGGTAGACCAGGTAGCGGGTGTAGATCGAGGCCACGCGGTCGGCCAGCTGGAAGCGCCGCCGCGGCGCGTCCACACCGCGCAGGTACTGGCGCACCTGGGCATCGTCCACCTGCGGCAGCAGTTCGTGGATGCGCCAGCGCAGCGCCTCGCGCCGGTACGGCCGCAGCGCGACGAAGGATTCGCCGAGCAGCCGCAGGGCCAGCTCGTCCAGCCATGTACTGGGCAGGGAAATCTCGATATTTGCCGCGATGCCGCCGGCGCCGCGCCGGCGCGCCAGCGCGCGCGACAGCCACTGGCGTATGCCCGGATGCGCCGCGATCACGCTGGCCGGCTGCAGCGGATGCGCCGGCGGCGCCGCGTCCATCAGGCTGAGCAGCGGCGGCAGGAGGGCCTCCAGCCGGCTGGCCCGGTAAACGATGATTCCCTGCTGCATGTGCCGCGCGTTCGCTCCGCCTGACGATCAGCCAGCCTAGCGCATGCGCCTGCCCACGCCCAGCGCGCGGCGCACCTGTGCCCGGCAGGAAAATTTACCGATCGCACGGCCCGCAGGCGTTCCACCGGGCGACGGACGGACGTACTCTGTCCGCGCCGCTTCCTCCTACAGGCGGGCAATGAGGCTCTACAGACTGCGCAGGCGCTCGACCCGGCCCCCGCACCAGCGGCCCCATCCGTTGCTGATGGCGTTGCTATTGTCGTTCGCCGCCACGGCCGGCGCCGCCGAGCTGGAGCGCCATGCGCTGGAAACCCGCGCCCTGCTCGAACCCGAAGCCGTGCTGGACGCGCTGCCCGCGCCCCTAGCCGCGGCCCAGCAGCGCGGCGACATGCACGAGCTGGCCCTGCTCTACCTGGCCAAGGCCAACGCCTGCCGCGTCATCGCCGACTGGAACTGCCAGCGCGAAGCCGGCAGCCGCGCGCGCGACGCGGCCCTGGCCAGCGGCAGCACCTGGCTCGCCGTGCGCGGCCTGATCGCCGACAGCCGCGGCAGCATCGCCCTGCAGGATTTCTCCCGCGGCGAACACCTGCTCGGCGAAGCCCAGCGCCTGCTGCTGCAGCAACCACAGGCCGATCTTTCCGCCGACATCCTGCTCGCCTTCTCCTCGCTGAGCTATTCGCTGGGCAAGCACACGCTGGCCGTCGAATACGCCGACCGCGGCCTGGCCGCGCTGGCCGGTGGCGGCGATCCCGGCCTGCGCGTACGCCTGCTGCGCAACCGCGGCCGCGCCGAAGCCCAGCTGGGCCTTCCCGCCGCGGCCCAGGCCAGCCTGGACCTGGCGCTGCAGAATTTCGGCGAACTGCACGATCCCAAGCTGCGCGCCGAACTGCACCTGGAAACCGCGCGCCTGGCGCGCAGCCGCAACGATGCGGAAACCCAGCGCCGCAACGGCTTGGCCGTGCTGGAACTGGCCGCCGGCCTGAAGAACGCCCAGCTCGAAGGCCAGGGCCGCGAAGTGCTGGGCCTGGCCGCACTCAACAGCGACCCGGCGCGCGCGGTGCACGAGCTGGGCCTGGCCGTGGAAGCCTTCCGCCAGCTCAACCAGGGCCGGGACGAACTGCGCGCGCTGCGCGAACTGATTCCGCTGCAGATCCGCGCCAAGGCCCCGCGCGCCGCGCTGGAACTGCTGATCGTGCGCGAGATCGAACTGGGCCGCGAAATCGACCAGGCCGACCGCGCCAAGTCCTCGGCCGATTTCGACGCTCGCCTGAAATACGCCGAAAACGAGATCGAACTGGCCCAGCTCAAGCAGGAAGCCGTGCTCGCCGCCGAACGCGCCGCGGCCCTGGCCCAGACCAGCCGCCTGACCACCGCGCTGAACACCCTGGCCGGCTTCCTGCTGCTGGTGCTGGCCACGTTCTTCGTGCTGCAGTGGCGCTCCAAGCGCCGCCTGCAGCAGGCCTATGACGCCTACCGCGACAGCGAAGGCCGCTACCGCATGCTGGCCGACAATTCACGCGACCTGGTCGTGCGCATGCGCCCCGACGGCCGCCGCCTGTACGTATCGCCCTCGGCGCGCGAGATGCTGGGCTGGGCGCCGGAGGAGCTGGCCGAGCCGCGCTGGGAACTGGTCCACCCCGACGACCGCGCACCGCTGCACCAGGCCATCGCCGATCTCGCCGGCGCAGGCGGCACCGCCCGCGTTACCTACCGCGCGCAGCACCGCGATGGCCACTACGTGTGGATCGAAGCCCTGGCCCAGTTGGTCATCGGCGACGACCAGGGCAAGGAAATCGTCTACTCCGGCCGCGATATCAGCGCCCGCGTCGCGGCCGAAAACGCCCTGGACGAAAGCCGCCGCCTGCTGCTGGCCGTCACCGACAACGTGCCCGCGCTGATCGCCCAGTTCGACCGCGACGTGCGCTACCGCTTCGCCAATGCCTACTACCGCAGGGCCTTCGACCTGGATCCGGAAGACATCCTGGGCAAGACCCTGGCCGAAGTGCGCGGCAGCGAGGCCCAGGCCACTGTCACCAGCCATATCGACGCCGTGCTCGGCGGCGAGACCGTGCTGTTCGAGGGTGAAGTGGAACTGCAGGGCCGCACCTACCAGTTCCAGTCCCACTACGTGCCCGACCGCGCACGCGAAGATGGCGAGGTACGCGGCTTCTACGCCCTGACTTTCGACATCACCGCACTCAAACAGGCGCAGCAGGAACTGGCCCGGCTGGCCCGCTACGACAGCATGACCGGCGTAGCCAACCGCCGCCACTTCGACGAGCGGCTGGTCCTGGCCCTGGCACGCAGTCAGCGCCACGGCACGCCGCTGGCGCTGTTCTATCTCGACATCGACCACTTCAAGCGCATCAATGACACCCAGGGCCACGGCGTCGGCGACGAAGTCATCATCGAATTCGCCCGCCGCCTGCAGGCCAGCCTGCGCAGCGAAGACCTGATCGCCCGCCTCGGCGGCGACGAATTCGCCATCCTCGTCGAAGACGCCCCCAGCGCCGCCGCCGCGGAAATGATCGCCGCCAAACTCGTCGTCGCCATGCACGCCGACCTCCACACCAGCGCCGGAGAAATCAGCATCACCACCAGCATAGGTATCGCCTACGGCCAGCCGGGGCTCGATGCGATCGGGCTGATTGCGCAGGCGGATCAGGCGCTGTATGCGGCGAAGCGGGCGGGGCGGAACGGGTATCGGCTGCGGGCGGCGAAGCCTTCGGCGGAGGCTGAGGCGCGGTTGGGGTTGGGGCATTGAGTACTCTCTGGACCCTGATCCGGAGCAGAAGAAACCGTCAAGGCATGAGTCAGTCGCAGACCGCCGATTGCACGTTGCGGCGCTTGCACATGCTACTGCCATTGCTGGCAACAGGCCTCATGCCAGCACAGGCGGCCACGCCATTGGCGGGTGATGTGGCGACTACGCTTTCCGTGGCGCCGAGTGCTTACATCGAGCCATACCAACTGCTCACGTTCACTTGGACGATCACGAACAACGGGCCGGCGCCGATTCCCTCGGTCATCCTTTGGGGACCGCGGATCTACAACGAGTTCTACCTTCCAGCAACGGTAGAGTGGAGTGACTGCGGACTCACTATCGCGCAAGCAGACTCCCAGCCGCCCATTTGGCGCTTTTCGTGGTTTGTAGCCGGCTTGCCGTTGAACAGGCCGCTGCTGCTCGTCGGCGAAACCCGTACTTGCCATTTCCGATTGACAGCTTCGCCCAATGCCCTGCCCAGATTTCCGTTCACGGTGAGTCTGCCGTTTGTCTATTCGGACGCAAATCCGACCAACAACGCCGCCACCGTGATCCTCGCCGCGGCGGCAAAGCCCGTTCCCCTGTTGGCGTGGCCTCTGCTTTCGGTTCCAGCTGCTTCCATCGGCTTGCTGGGCCTGTGGGCGCTGAAGCCTGCGGATAACAGTGAGCTCAGAGTCATTGGATAGCGCCAAGCCCGCAACATGTGCAGGGTCGCTGTACTGTCTATCCAAGAGTCGCAATCAGTGTCTGCGCGATCCACGTCACACTCACATGAATTCGCTGGCACGGGCTTCCACGCCTACCAGATGACACGACGATCATATCCCGGCTTGCATTCTGCTCCGCATCGTCCCGAAAAACTGATCAACTACAAACCCCCTCGACTGGATGCTCATCGCAGGGAATATTGCGAACCCTGGTCACACGGAACTGCGAATCGACCAAAAACACATCCTGGCGGAAAATCTTCAGCTTCTCCCTGCGACCCAATACAACAAATATTCTGGCAGGATCCTTGCGGGATTTAATGCATCTAGCCATCGAATATTCTGACGAAAGCCCGGACAGAAATCTCTCACTGCCCTCGCCGCCAGCACTATTGCTCAAATACCCAACGACTTGGCTGAGAGCGACCGCACAGCGAGCCGACACCTCCTCTGTTGGACTTGAGTTTGTGTTCGCCACCAGTGCGAAGAAAAAAACAGAGTCACAGATTCCCCTCCCCGAAACTCACTTCCCCTGCACAAAACGCCAATGAAATGCTAGCCAGGGTGGATTTCCCGGAAATCAGCGACGCCCAGAGCAATCCAACCCCCTGCCAATCACAGCGGCCGCGCGTTTTTCAGCAAGCTCGCGCATTCCGGCATTCATCAATTGACCAAATTTGTCGAGCCATGACGTATACGTCGCAATTGCTCCGGGAATACCAGTGGAACGCGACAGTCGCACCTTGGTCCAAGCATAAGCCTCCATCAGTGCGAGCGGCTCCTTGGTTTTCAGCGCCTCATCATGAAAGTTCAGCAGAGCTGTTCCGTGACATCCATTCAGTGAGGACGAGAGCAACGCAAGACCGATCAGGCGCTCCCGCTCCGTCTTCGCTTGCTTCAGCAGCAACTCGCCAGCTCTTTGCGCTGCACTGTCGACGCCAAGCACAGCAGCGGCGAGAAAACTGTCCAAGGCTCGTGAGTCGTCTTCGTAGCCGGCCATGTTACTTAGATAGGCACCGCCACCGAGGTAAACCGAACATGCCATATACAACTTACCCAACTCTTTCTCGCCCACGTCTATCAGACTGGTCGCTTTCCTGTAGGCAGACTTTGCATCCGTTACACCCGATACACGCACATCGCCGCAAGCATTGCGCTCGAACAAGGACCCGATTTCGCTCGCTTCCGCGGGCGAAAGCAACAACAGGAGCAGCGAAAAGCACATAGACAGGGCAGACCAGCGCATACTGCTCCTTCGAGGACGATTGAGCGAACCAGCCGATCCGATGATGCCTCTTGCAAGACTCATCGCGCAGCGCGGAGACGCTTTTCCCGCCTACGACAGCACTCTTCAATCTTTTAGGAAAGCTTCCCCAAGATAAAGGCCGTTTCGGCTCTGTCTCTGCCCGGGCGATGGCAGTGGAATCTGCCGGAACACCGCCACGCTGCACAGATTGAGAATTACAGCACTCGCCGCCCTGCGACACGCTCAAACTGTGCGGACAATGAACCACACTTCTCAAGCTCTTCAAACCCCATCCCTGTCTTGAAGCAGTGGCAAAGCAACCGTTTTTTCCTCATCATCAGAGGGCCAGTGGAAATTCAGATCCCTGTCTGCATCCTGCAAAATTAGTTCGATTTTCGCCATAGCCAGCAACTGAAGAGCATCTTCCGGTATCGCGGGAAGAAACTGCCTCCTTGCACCTTCAAATACAGGGCAATTTCGAACGATCTCCCCTTTTTTTGGAATACCCCCTAAAACAACACAGAAGCAAAGAGCCGAAATCTACTTTACTAAACTCCTAAACATGCGTGTCCGAGCTCTGGATTGCCATGCTGAATTCAGAAACCACCCGACCCCTAGTAGTTTCGCCTATCCGAACAATCCAGGTTTCTATCAATCACGACAGAAGCACGCTTTTCAGCCAATTCGCGCACTCCATCGATCATCAACTGTCTGTACTCGCCAAGCCAAGCTGGATAGGTAGGATGTGGATCTTCCCCCTTGTATCGCGAGAGACCAACCTTGGCCCAAGCATATGCCTCCATCAGGGCAATAGGCGATTTGGTTCGGAGGGCCTCATCACGATAGTCCAGCGCCGCTGTGCCGCGACACCCCTTCAATGAAGACGACAGATAGCCAAATGCAATCATTCGCTCACGCTCAGTTTTAGCTTCGCTCAACAGCAGCTTGCCAGCCTCCCTCTCAGCCACATCAACACCCAGAGCCGATGCCGCCAGAAAGTAGTCAAGCGCGCGCGGATCTCTACGCTGCTGATATGTAAGGCCGGCGTTATACAAATATGGACCGCCACCAAGATAAATCGCGCAAGACATATAGAGATCACCCAACTCCCCCTCTTCCTCGTTCAATAGCCGGCTTGCTTCGAAATAGGCAGCCTTTGCATCAATACCGCTGGAAATGCGTGCATCTTTGCATGCGTTGTCGGTGAACAGAGCCTCAATCTGGCCAGCACCGCTTGATGGGCCGGAGATTTAAAAAAGTGAAACCACTAGCAGTAAGTTAAACTTATTCACAATTCATCCTATCTAACGACTCAATTTCCGCCAACTGTCGACCAAAACACGCGGCTGTCAACCCCATGAGAGTTTCGATTAAAGTCGAAGCTCGAGAAGTAAATCCATGAGGAAGCTCCCTGTCGAGCTGTACCAAACGCAGTCAACCCGGTCGGGCCAGTAACTGAAACGTAGTAGCCACGATCCGATAGCCCACTCATTTTTTTTGGGATTGGAATACACACCTTCCCAAAGAAGAAAGAAAGCAGAGCACTGCAGCCGTCTTCAGCAAGCTTCCAAACATGCTCCACTCCCAGAGCATATTCACTAGTGACGCTTCGACTCTTCCTCTGGCCCTGGTGGCGGCGGTGGAATCTGCCGATCCGCCGCTGCACGGGAGATCTCGTCCATATCTACATCCCCCCCGTTTGCATATGCGATAAATCCGCGGACTACCGCATCTGACATCATGTCCGGATGAGCGATCCCTTTGGCTCGAAAATACCGGGTCATGTCGTTGTCGCTCCACAGATCAAGCGTATTCCGGATTGCCATGCCAAAACTATCGTGCAATTTGACGGACTCTGAAGGGGAAGTTTTCTTTATTCTATGAAGCTCGCCCGGATCAAGGCTGCCTTCTATACGCTCAAAAGGCCTGCAGAACATGTCCGGATTGACTCGGCACGTCTTTCCGGAAAAGTAGGGAATGCAAAGCAGCAGTACGGCTGACGCTAGAAAAAGAACCAAACCGAACGCCTTTTTTCTTAGCATTTCAGCATTCCTTTGTTATCTGATCTGTCTAATGTGATCTTTTGCATAAACCGTCCATGAATTTCCCTGCGCATGCTGGAATCCAGCGTAGTCAAACCTGAACACGGCCCCGTTTGGCAATGACACATACGCATTAATTCCTCTTTCAACATGGACGCCTATATCGCCCCATTCACCGCCCACGACTCCGGTCTTCCGATTCCAATACAAGTAGGCGCCTGAAAATCCAGAATTTGTCGGGTGAGTGTGTGCTGAAGCTACATACCGTGCTCGTACTCCACCAGGAGACGATGGAAACGAAACCGCGTTCCCGCCCAAGAACCGGCTTGGCTCAAGATCGCCAAGCCAGAACCCCATTTCGTCGCGCATTATTGGTGCGGCCACTTCAAGTCCGGTTGCCCGAGTTATCGGAGTAGCTAGCGCTGAAAAATAGAGAGCAGCATCGTCTTCTGTTCCAAATCGCATCATTGACAACCCATTGTTCGCTTCCGCGGCCATCTTATGGGCCATCTCATACATGGATCTCATCCTGGCCTCGTCCACACGATGAGCAGCTTCATTAAACAGGAACTGGAACGCTCCAGTCACGGCACCGTTGGCGAATGAGCCGCCAGTCGCCTCGGATATCGTGCCACCAAGTGCCGCATTGGCTATCAGTTCAACCGGCGCAGGCATAGTTTCAATTGCCGGTGAAACCGCCTGAGTTGCCCCTGCTGACAAGAACCCGTGCCCGAAACTTCCTCCTTGAAGCTCAGTTAAGACACCTCCAGCAGCCCCATGCGCCGCAACCTTCGCCGCGTACTGACCACTGGAATAGCCACTGCCAAAGACACCTGTTCCGCTGCTTCCCTGGATAGAGCTGAAACCGGCGCCTATCCCCCAGAACACTCCCGCGGCGAATGCTCCCCATAGTCCCGCTCGCCAGCTTCCCGTGGCGACATAAGCCGATGCAAATCCTCCTGCTACAGCTACAGCCAGCGACGCCCAATACGCTTCTGCAATCCAGTACTGCTGGCTGATGTAGGAAGCAGCTACGGCAATCACCAACCCGATCCACTCGCGCGTGCTCAAGTAGCCTGAGGGATCGGTTAGGGTGAGCGGGTTGTTCAGCACATAGCTGTAGCGATTCAGTCCCTGAGTCGCATCCGCCTCGACAAACGGATCGGCCTGAATGAATCGCCCCAGCTCCGGGTCGTAGAGCCGACCTTTCATATGGACCAAGGCCACACTGTCGACCTGCTGATGGCCGGTATATCCCTGGCGTGTTTTGGTCGTGTCGAAGCCAGCCGCCTGTACGGGCGACAGGATGCTCCAGATGGCCCCACCTCCCGCGGGTTCCGCCGCACGCCGGCGGCCCCAGGCGTCGAAGCTCAGCCGCTGCTGGACAGCTCCTGTCTGGTCGGTAATGACATCCAGTGATCCGAGAGCATCCCGGAACAGGTAGGCATATTGGGGCGTTGGGTTGCTGTTGGTGGTAGTGACGACCAGATAGGAACCGACATAGCGTTTCGTCGTAGTTATGGCGCCCTCGATCCGGATTTCCAGATTGCCGACAAAATAGGTCGTCGACGCGCCCGCACCTCCACCACCGCCGGCGCAGGCTGCAGACTGGAAGCCGTCGCAGAAGATGCGATCCACATTGACCGATCCGTCGGTGCGCTTCCACATGCCCCGGTCCGGGGCGTACTTGAAACTGACCGTGGTAGTGGTCGGGAACCCATTGGTCGTGATGGTTTCGGGCAGGTCGTAGCCTGTGTAGCTGATGAGCCGCGTCAGATTGCCCGGATAGCGGGCTTCGGTCTGATTGCCGTTGGCGTCATAGCAGTAGCGATTGCTGCCGAATGCAGAGACGGCATGCGGTCCTGCGTTACGCGTACAACCTGTGGTTCCTGCAGCGCCGTAGGTCCAGCTTGCTGTATTGGCACCTGAAACCCTCGACTTGATGTTACCCAGTTGATCGTAACCAACGGTTTGCAACTGATTTACCGGCGAACCATTGAGGCGCGACAAAGTGACCGTCTTGAGCCGGTCCAGTGCATCGTAGGTAAATTCTTCTTTCAGGTCATAGCCTGTCGCCCGGTTCCAGCGACTGGTGAGATCCGAGTGCTTGTCGTACGTGTATTCCCAGCGCTGTACGGCGCTGGCGCCGGCACTGCTCGCGGTATCCAGGACCAGTAGTCGCCCGGTATTGTCGTCGTAGCTCCGCGTGGTGGTAAAAGCAGATGCGTTGTGGAACCGCTCCTGCCGCACCTGAGCACGCGCGGTGAGTGCAAGCACCTCGTTGTAGCGTATGCCCGTGCCTGCATCCGTAGTCGTAACCGGATAGCCATCGGCTGAATATCCAGTTACCTCGCCGGCCGTCGCGTTGATGTTCGTGCTCGGCGCGACATGAGCAGACATCCGTCCGAAGGCATCATAGGCAAGACGCTCGGTGTAAGCAGTCCCGTCCAGGGTGGATACCATGACTTCGAGTCTGCCTTGCACGTCATAGCGGTATTCACGGGAGTAACCGCCTGTGCCGTTGCCTTCCGCCTTGGGGACACCCTTGATGGTCGAGCCATCGGTTAACCGCAGCGCCGTATCGTATTCCCAGGTGCCGGTCGGCTCCGAAATGAATCCGGTTGCAGTCAGACGGTTCTCGGTGCGTTTGTAGATACGCCCCAAGGCGTCGCGATAGGCGATCTGTGTCTGGCCCTTGCCATCGACCTGATCGATCTGTTCACCCAAAGCGTTATAGCGGTAAGTCCAGGCCCCCTTGTCGGGATCATTCATGCCCAGCTTTCGACCCAGCCTGTCGTAGCTCATGCTCGTCGTGAGCGTGACGCCGGCGGAATCTCCGTCGCCGGGCTGGCGGCGTACACGCAGGAGGTTGCCGACCGGGTCGCGATCATAGTTGACTGTGAACCCGACCGTGTCCGTCGACGACAGCAGTTCGTCGCGCGCATTCTTTGTCTGCCGGCTTGAGAAATTGCGCGGATTGATGACTTCGGTTTTGAGCTTGTCGAAGATCACGGCCGTGGAGCTTGCCCCGTTCGCGGCCTGCTCGGGATGATCGACCAGGCTGGAGCGACCAATAGCGTCGTAGCTGGACGTGCTCTTGGCCGGCGCGCTTCCCAGCGGAGTTCCCGCACGGTTGCTGGAAGTCTGCGCAACTGTCGGATCCATCGAGAAATAGGCGACAGTTGTTGTCTTGGTACGGCCGGTGTCGTCGTAGGTGGTGGCGATACTTGACCAGCGATTGAGGCTGCTGCTGTCCTGCTGATAGATGCGGGTCGTGGCAAGCATTTCGCGCCCGAGCCTATCGAAATAGGAATAGCGGGTCGGCGCTATGCTCTGTCCCGCGTTGGATCCGGTACTGGCTACACTACTGGTGCTTACGCGGAAAATCGCACCCAAGGGACAGTTTGCGCGCGGCGCGGCGGCTGGAATGTCCGCCGTGGTCGGATCGCGGCACCAGGTATAGGCGCTCAGCGCAAAATTGCCCGTTGAACTGGATTCGAATCGTGCACGACCGAGACGCCCGTATGCGAAGTTCGTAACCACACCGGTCGAGGACACGCGATTCATCGGATCGCCGAACGCATTCCGGTTAATCACGATGTTGTCATCGGGAACTGCAGGCATGACGAACAGCCCGCCAGCTACAGCGACCCCGGTATAGAGTGCAACATTCTCGTCGGCCCCGTTCGCCGCGGAGGCAGAATAGAACGGCGCCAGGGTGTACAGCGGGAACCTGCCTTTCGGCTCATAGACCGTTTTTCCATAGCGCTGGAAGCGTGTCGGGTCGGCTTCCCATTGCCGCTGCTGGAACCCGGTCAAATTGGTGCAGGCGGAGCGGTTGGCGTAGTGCGCCGTACTGCATCGGTACTCCGCTGTGCGATTGCCGTCGGCATCGAGTACATAGTCTGTACGCATGCCAAGCCGTTTGCGTTGATCGGCATCCGGCTCGTCACCCGCGTCGTAGGGCCCTTGTATCTCGGCGACCAGAAGCAGGCGCGACGAGTCGTATTCGAAGCTGGCGCGGCGCTTCACGCTGCCAGCTCCCGATCGTATGCTTTCGACGGTGCTGATTGACAAACGCCCGAGGCGCTGTCGCTCCGCATTCAACGCACTGCCGGCGCAGCCGCTGACCGTAGGTGGAGCAAGCGTGCAACCATAAACATTGTTGGTAATCTTGGACTCGTCGGTCTGCAGACTTCCCGTATCGTCGACATGACTCGCCGTTGTCGTTGAACTCAGCAAGTTGCCGTAGCGGTCAAACTGGAACGTGGAACCGAGCTGGTAGCTGAGCTGATCTGCAGTGGCGAGATCGAACTTTTGCTCGTCCGTACTGGCCCCATAGACATGCACCGGCTGCCAGTTCGCCGGATTGAATGCAGGCTCGGCGGTCCATGTGGTCGCCGAGTCACTCAGCAATTGGCCACCAGCCGCCAGCAGCGCCGCCCCACCCGGTGCGATAGGACACCCAAGCGGGCCACAATTTGAGGGCGGCTCCCAGTGACAGCCCGCAGCATTCGGGTTTGAAGCGCAGGGATCCGGCAGAGGCGCACTCATTTTTTCGACGATCGTACGGACCGGACGCCCCGCATAGGGATAGTCCTGACGGTACTCCGTGGTCGTGACCAGCAGATTCTGCGGATCTTCCGTGCGGACTGTCTGGAAACCGAGAAAACCTCGGCCACCAGCCTGCATGCGCGCCCCGCTGTAGTAATAGCGCACCTGACTGACGTCGGCTCCATTGGCCGCCGTCGGCGCCGTCTGCCAAGCAGAACGGACCACCCACATTGAAGCAAAAACATCGAAAACCGGAGAGCCGCGCCCCCACACCTTGCTCGGCGCATCGAATGCGCGCCCATAGACTGAGCTGTAAGGCAGTGGCGCATAGCCGATCGTATTCACGGCACCCAAGCCGTTGACGATATAGGTAACGAGATCATTTCCGCCCAGGGTCGAGCTTCCCCGCGCAATGTGCATGTTGCTGCCGGTATGGCGCACAAGATCCGCCACACCATCGCCCGTCACGTCGGCCACGAAGGTTGGCGTCGTGAGCGGGTTCTGACTGTTCGACGTGCTATTGCCTACTTCGATCTCTGCGCCAAAGCCGGAAACTTCATAGCGCCGGGCACGCAGCGGATATCGTTGTGAGCCACCGCCCAGATCGAGGGTGTAGAAAAGATCGAGCTTTCCGTCGCCATTCACATCCAGCAGCTGCATGCGCGCAGCGAGATCCTGCTCTAGCGAAAGCCCGGTAGCCTGTTCGGGCAGCAGCCGCTCGGTTCCAGCAGTCGTCGCCTTGCCCGCATTGAGTTTCAGGTGGAACGAGCGCTGTGTTCCATTGATGCGCTGGTAAAGAACATCAGCCTGCCCATCGCCATTGATGTCCGCGAGTTGCAGATCGCCGCCGCCGCCCGACAGCCCGTTTACACCTCCAATCTGCCCAAGAGCGCTGTCCACTGCAAACAGCAGCCGGCCATTGGGCTGAATTCCGGCGTTTCTGTAGGTGAACCAGAAACGCTTGCAGTCCAAGGCATCAATATCGTCTGGGACAAGTGAGGTCAGATAGCCGTTCTGCTCGCGCTGCGGAAGGCTGCCGCTCGACGGGCATCCGTCACTGGCCGGACCTTCGTAGGTGATCTTGATGGCAAGATCCGATGCACCATCGCCATCAATGTCCGCGGATGGCGGCACACCCCGGCTTGGACTCAGAAAGGTGTGGCCGATAGGAACATATCCACCCGGCGGCGGCGCAGGATTTTCGAGATCCACAATCACGTCAGTAGCGCTGAACGAATACGCTACCGTCGTGCTTGCCGTCCGACGCAGGTATCGGGCAACAACAGCCTGGCCATCGCTGCCGCGCAGAAAGTCCGGCAGGCCGTCTGCGTCCAGGTCGACAAGCCTGCCGTCGTCTGTGCTGGTCGACACTATTCCAGTCGATGTCGACGTGGCGCCGCTATAGGTCCAGCCGGACCCGTTGTTCACTGCGGGGTAGATGATCCAGGCCAGTCCATTGCCCGCCAGAATGTCGTCGCGACCATCACCGGTGAAATCGAAAATGTGCCACAGCGTCTGGAAGTTCTGCGGTCGGAGATCACCTCCGCATCCTGGCAAGCTGCTCAACGGGGGCACCGGCGGTCGCTGCAAATAGATCCCGGTTGCCGTAGGCGCGGCATAGCCTGGACCGCTAAGTGTGCCGGTCGCCAAAGACGTCATAACCTGGAAACGTGTATTGCCGGAACCAGAGCTATCGCAGGCTCCATCTTTCAGCCAAACCAGATCCTGACGACCGTCCGAGTTCACATCTGCTAATTTGAAGTCGATGGCGTATTGCATGCCGCCGCCATACGCCGTGGATGTCGGTGCAGTCGGGAAGCCTTGTGTATTTCCGTCGTTGCCGTTCCAGGTAAAACGGGTGCGCGGATAACACACCTCATTGACACCATCCGGGGCACATTCGCGCACCGCAGATACCGCCTGCAGGCCGCTGGCTGTCGGAACGCTGTATTCGAGATAGTAAGAGCGAACTATCTCAAGTGCATCAGGATCGGCGCCACGATTTGCCGTACCTTTCACATTGATTCTGGTCAGCCGCCGGGACAGGGTAAGCTTCATTCCCGACAGATAGTCGACGCGCTGGCTTGCTGCCGGCATGACGTCGTAGACAAACTGCACCGTGTTGTACGGAGCCCTGGAATAGCTCGGCGGGTCACTGAGCAGGTTCGACAGCGCGACACGCCCCGTGTAGACAACTTCAGCGATATTGATCTCGCCCTGACCCGCATTGCGTTCATAGCGGTACTCAATGACGTTGCCACTGGCGTCGGCAATGCGGTCCAGGCTCCATGTCAGCAACTGGGTACCGTCGACCGCCCCGTTGCCGTCATTGCGAGGCAGCGCGGAGTCACCTGCTACGCCGTAACGCCGATACGAGCCGTCCTTGGGCTGGACCAGCCAGAATGCGGGGCCTGTCACACCGACCTTTTCGTAGCCGCATACGCGCGTCGCCGGGTCGGTTTCTATTCCGTACTCAGTGGCGCTCGCGCCGCTCGTGCTCGGGCACGTGCCAGCCCCCTGTTGCCTGTTCCTTACCCGTGTGCCATCCAGACAGTAAGCATCATTGCCAAAATCGGCGTCGAAATTGATCGCCGGGAACGGCCCCACCCCATCACCATCCTCGCGCGTCTTGCGGCAGCGCGTTACGGCGGACAGACCGCCTATGCCGAAACCTACGCCCACGGAACCGTTACCGCCGCGCTGCTGATAAGCGAGGGAAAGTTTCGGACTCAGATCAGCCGTACCCGGCGGCACATAGAGCGGGATGGTGTAGTTGCTTGACCCGCCCTCGTCCACACGGAAGCTTCCAGGCGTAGCGCCCACGCTGTCAGAGTACGGGTCCGGCGCTGGTTCCGGCTCCTGATAAGGCGTTGCCGAAACAACCTGACTGATGCCGGTTTGAGGCGGTTGCGCTGTTCCCGACCCGGTGATGGTCCCGGAGGTGCCGCCAACCTCCCAGGCCGACAGCTGCACTCCTGCAATTGCGGGGCGAAAAGGTGCGCTGATTCCGCCGAGGACTGTCAGCACCAGAATGACTACCAGGACAAGTGCAGCAGATCCCCTGCAGCTGCCCGATCCTCCAACCGTCTCACGAGCAACCCCTGCTTCAACTCTGCAAATCCGTATGCGCACGAATACTTCCTCGCCCAGATATTTTCAGCCAATGCAAAATCGATAGCGCATTAACATTGCTGCCCGGAAATACTCGTTCCGGAAGCGTGCATCGCGCAGCGGGAATTTCAGCTCGCCTGCGATACACGTTTGCAAGAGCGCCGTTTGAGCCTACTGAGTTTGCCGGCGAAATCCTCTCACCCTTTCTAACCGGCGACGGCGCAACCTCTGCGTCGATCTCCGTCGAGCTAGTTGCTCAGGTACGACCCGGCAGCCGGCAGCATCAATGGGGAGACGGTTTGCGATGCCTGCAGCCCCCAACCGGCGCGCCTTTCCTCGGCTCGCCAAGTTCACCGGCACTACGTGGCCGAATGCTGCACGAAGATCGTCAGGCTGCCCGTGCCGTCGTGATGTTCGCTGCCCCACCCCCGTGACGTTGTAATCACCCGCCACGCGACCCGCGTCACAACTCGCGCATAAAGCCGGCCGTATCCGCCGCAAGACGGATGCAGCCAACTTATGCTCACTAGTAGCATAACTACTGAGGCGACGGGACAGACCTGTCGCACCACCCGCCGTGAGGGAGTCTCATGCGCCACGATTACCTGGTTTTCATCGGCCGTTTCGAGCCGTTCCACAACGGCCATCTGACCGTGCTGCGGCATGCGCTGGGCATTGCCCGCAAGGTCGTCGTGCTGATCGGATCGGCCGGCAAGCCGCGCAGCACGCGCAATCCCTGGAATGCCAACGAGCGCGAGGTGATGATCCGCGCCGCCGTCGGCGAGGCCGATGCGCAGCGCCTGCTGATCCGGCCGCTGGCCGACCATCTCTACAACGAGGCCGCCTGGATAGGCGAGGTGCAGCGCCAGGTCGCCGCGGCCATTGCGGCCGATGGCGGCGGGAGCGAAGCCCGCGTCGGCCTGGTCGGCCGCGACAAGGACGCTTCCAGCTATTACCTGCGCGAGTTCCCGCAATGGGAATTGTGCAATGTGCAGCATTGCGAAGTGCTGTCGGCGACCGAGATCCGCGAACACCTGTTCAGCGCCGACGAAGGCGGCCAGCTGCTGATCCGCGCCAATGTGCCGGCGCCGGTCGCGGCCATGCTGGAAGCCTTCCGCCGCACGCCGGGCTATGCCCAGCTGGCGCGCGAGTTCACCTTCCTGCGCAACTACCGCAAGGCCTGGGAAAGCGCGCCGTATCCGCCCACGTTCGTCACCGTCGATGCCGTCGTCGTGCACAGCGGCCATGTGCTGCTGGTGCGCCGCGGCGCCGAACCCGGCAAGGGGCTGTGGGCGCTGCCCGGCGGCTTTATCGGCCAGGACGAGACCCTGATCGACGCCTGCCTGCGCGAACTGCGCGAGGAAACCCGGCTCAAGCTGCCCGCGCCCGTGCTCAAGGGTTCGCTCAAGGGTCAGCGCGTGTTCGATCATCCGGACCGTTCGCAGCGTGGCCGCACCATCACCCACGCCTTCCATTTTGAGTTCAGCGGCGGCGAGCTGCCTAACGTGCGCGGCGCCGACGATGCGGCCAAGGCCCAGTGGATCGCGCTGGCCGAGGCGCTGAACCTGGAAGAGCAGTTCTACGAAGACCACCATCACATCCTGCAGCATTTCCTCGGCATGAACTGAGGCTGCAGCACCGCGTCGCGCGAACGCCGTCTTCGCGCCGCCGCCGGACAGACCGGCGATGCCCCCTTGCGGAAGGAGTTTCCGTATGCGCCACCTCGAAAACCTGATCCTCAACACCGACAGCTACAAGGCCAGCCACTGGCTGCAATACCCGCCGGGCACGCAGGCGACGTTCTTCTATGTCGAATCGCGCGGCGGCGTGTACGAACGCACGCTGTTCTTCGGCCTGCAGGCGATACTCAAGGAATACCTGGCCAAGCCCGTCACCCATGCCGACGTGGACGAGGCGCGCGATTTCTTCGCCGTCCACGGCGAACCGTTCAACGAAGCCGGCTGGCGCCGCATCGTCGATGTGCACGGCGGCCATCTGCCCATCCGCATCCGCGCGGTGCCCGAGGGCAGCGTGGTGCCTACGCACCATGCCCTGGTCACGGTCGAATCGACGGATGACCAGTGCTACTGGCTGCCGTCGTATCTGGAAACGCTGCTGCTGCGCCTGTGGTATCCGGTCACGGTGGCGACGCAGAGCTGGCATCTGAAGCAGACCATCCGCTATTACCTCGACCTGTCCAGCGACGATGCCGCCGGCCAGATCGGCTTCAAGCTGCACGACTTCGGTGCGCGCGGCGTATCCAGCGCGGAATCGGCCGGACTCGGCGCCGCGGCGCATCTGGTGAATTTCCTCGGCACCGACACGGTTTCGGGCGTGCTCACGGCCAAGGCCTACTACCACGAGCCCATGGCCGGCTATTCGATTCCCGCGGCCGAGCATTCCACCATCACCAGCTGGGGCCGCGAACGCGAGGTCGATGCCTACCGCAACATGCTGCGCCAGTTCGCCAAGCCCGGCGCCATCGTTGCCGTGGTATCCGACAGCTACGACATCTACCAGGCGATCACCGAGCACTGGGGCAAGACCCTGCGCCAGGACGTGATCGACAGCGGCGCAACCCTGGTCGTGCGTCCCGACTCGGGCGAGCCGGTCGATGTGGTGCACCAGTGCCTGGTGCTGCTGGACCAGGCCTTCGGCCATACGGTCAACGCCAAGGGCTACAAGCTGCTCAAGCATGTGCGCGTGATCCAGGGCGACGGCATCAATCCCAACAGCATCCGCGCCATTCTCGAACGCATCACCAAGGCCGGCTACAGCGCGGAAAATCTCGCCTTCGGCATGGGCGGCGCGCTGTTGCAGGGCATCAACCGCGATACGCAGAAATTCGCGCTGAAATGTTCGGCGGCGAAGATCGACGGCGAATGGATAGACGTCTTCAAGGCGCCGATCACCGATCCCGGAAAGCAGTCCAAGCGCGGCCGCCTGGCCCTGCTGCACCACCGCGAATTCGGCAGCTGGCGCACGGTGCCGATTGCCGATGAGCTGGAGCGGCCGGAGGAGCATGTGCCCGAACCGGGCTGGGAGCATGCGATGGTGACGGTTTGGGAGAATGGGAAGCTGGTAAAGGATTGGACCTTCGCCGAGGTGCGAGAGCGCAGCAACACGTAAGGCCATCGCAAAGCGGCGATACGACGATGGGGGCACCTGACGAGATCGAAGTGCTGACCGCAGTCGAGGCAATGCACCGCCGCCCGGAAATGTATCTGGACATGGATGATCCGGCGCTGGGCGAGCAGTTCGTGCTGCAGACCTTGTGCCACGCCGTCGATGAAGCCATGGACGGCCGCTGCAGCCGGGCAGCGATGCAGCTGGGGCGGAACGGGGCGAGGTGTGGTACGACACCGGCATGCCGCTGACCGAGGATGCACATTCACGCGGCCGCAGCGTCGCCGGGGTATTTCCTCACGGCGCACTGCGGCTGTTGCTCGCGCAAGAAGCACCTACAGGTCGGTGATGAACGGTGCAGCCTCGGCCTGGCGGTCTTCAACGCCGTCTGCCGCGAATTGACCGTGGATATCGGCGAGGGCGGGCGCAGCCTGAGTTTGCGCTTCGTCGAAGGAAAACGGCTGCAGGAAAGTGCTGCGCAGCCGGGCGGACAGGAGCGAATCGACCCGCCTCAGCTATGCGCTGGACACCCGCCTGCTGCCAGGTGTCCGCGTGGACGAAGCTGCCTTTGCGCCACAGCTTGGCACGTCTGCGGGAACAGGTGCCTCGGCTCGCTATCCGGCGGGAGCTGGCCGGCAGCTGAGTGCCGGCCCTTGGTCAAAGCGCCAGCCGCGAACCCTCGCGGCTGGCCTGAGCCTCAATCAAAATCCCGCGAAGTCCCGGTTATCTCCCGCACCCCACTGTCCCCATCGCCAAACCCGTCCCCATCATCCCGTACCGGCTCGTCGCCGCCTTCGCTGCTGCCGGAAGAAGAAGTCCCATCGCGCGCCGCGCTGCGGGCGGCGGCCTTGTCCCAGCGGTTCTTGATCGGGTTGACGCTTTCCGCCTCGCCGGCGGCGGCGACCAGGCCCTGCTTGACCTCTTCGGGCAGGTCGGCCCAGTGGCAGTCGTCCAGCGCGCCCTGCATCGCGTAGAGCAGGTTGAGGCTGGGACGGAAGCCGGCGCGCTTGACCTTCATGAAGGTCTCGATGACGCCGACCGCGCGCAGGTCCTCCAGCGTGCGGACGCCGACCTGGCGCAGCCAGGCTGCCGACTTGGGACCGACGTTGCGGATTTTCTCGTTGCTCGCCATGT
Organism: Tahibacter harae; assembly: GCF_024437735.1. GTDB lineage: Bacteria > Pseudomonadota > Gammaproteobacteria > Xanthomonadales > Rhodanobacteraceae > Tahibacter > Tahibacter harae. Next base: position 322,753 of record NZ_JANFQO010000004.1, read on the forward strand.
AGTTCCCCAAAACCTTTAGCGTGCCGGACGGGCCGGCAATGTCCTGTTCGCGGCCGCGGGCGGCCGCATCCCTGAAACCGGCCTACAGCGAGGCCAGGAAGATCGCGCAGAGCCGTTCCATGCCGATGCGGTCTTCCTCGTCGAAGCGGCCCGGCAGCGGGCTGTCCACGTCCCAAACCCCGATCAGCCGGCCGGCCGCGTCCTGCAGCGGTACCACGATTTCCGAGCGCGAGGCGGCGTCGCAGGCGATATGGCCCGGGAATTCATGCACATCCTGCACCACCTGGGTTTCCCGCGTGGCAGCGGCCGTGCCGCAGACGCCGCGGCCGATGGCGATGCGCACGCAGGCCGGCTTGCCCTGGAACGGCCCCACGACCAGCTCCGTCCCGTCGAAGAAGTAGAAGCCGCACCAGTTCAGCCCAGGCAGGGCATGGAACACCAGGGCGGAGAAATTCGCCGCATTGGCGATACGGTCACGCTCGCCATGCAGCAGGCCGCCCATCTGCCCGGCCAGGCCTTCGTAGAGTTCGGCCTTGTTCGCGGCGACGAGGGGAACGGCTTCGAACATGATCGGATCCGGCGGGAACGGAGGCCTAGTGTAGCCGACGAGCGCCCGGGGATGGCCGGACCGGAGGCGAGCCGGATGCGGCGCCCGGTGCCACAATCCGCGGCCGCACACCCGGCACGGGGCCGATTCCCGCGGCAATGCGCCGGTTTTCGTCATAGTGGCCGCACCGCCGATCCGCCGCGAACATCGCCATCACCTCACAGGAATCCCGCATGCCCCAAGGCATTTTCATCACCGGCACCGACACCGGCGTAGGCAAGACCCAGGTCAGCGCCGCCCTGTTGCGCGCCCTGGTCGCCGGCGGCTGCCGCGCCGTGGGCATGAAACCGGTGGCCAGCGGCTGCGAGTTCAGCCCCGGCGGCTGGAGCAACGAGGACGCGCGCGCCCTGATCGAGGCCAGCCACCCCCAGCCGGCCTATGCCGACTGCAACCCCTACGCCCTGCATGACGCGGTGGCGCCGCACCTGGCCGCCGCGGCCCAGGGGGTGGAAATCGAACTCGGCCCCATCCGCGCCGGCTATGCCGCGCTGGCCGCCAGCGCCGACTTCATCGTGGTCGAGGGCGCCGGCGGCTGGGCCGTGCCGCTGTCGCCGCGGCTGATGCAGGCCGACATCCCGCGCGCGCTGGGCCTGGATGTGGTGCTGGTCGTCGGCCTGCGCCTGGGCTGCATCAACCACGCCCTGCTCAGCGCCGCAGCGATCCGCGCCGACGGCTGCCGCCTGCGCGGCTGGATAGGCAATGCCATCGACCCGGCCCAGCCGCTGCAGCGCGAGAACATCGCCACCCTGCGCGAACGCCTGGACGCGGACTGCCTGGGCCTGCTCGGCTACAACCCGCCGGACCCCGCCGCCGCGCTGGCCGCGGCCGCCGCAGGGCTGCGCGCACAAAGCTGAACGAAGACCGCCGTAGTTCGCGCCCGCCGCTCGCCAATGCGGACAGATTCGTGTCGGCGGGGCACATTTCCGCAGCGCTGAAAACAGGCCTGCTCAATACCGCGATTCATAAGCGCGGCGCCGTGTTTTCCAGTGCGCAGCCAGGGTCAAAGCTGCACGACTTCTGGCATGCTCAAATTCGAAAAAGCGGCACAATACTGCGCCGTTCAAATCCCGCCTGTACGCACGGCGTCCGGGGACGCCGCCACGGAAGATCCCGCACCTCCCGGAGCATCTCATGCTGCGCACCGTTCATCCTGTTCGTCTCTCCCTTTCCCTGTTCGCCCTGGCCGCGGTACTGGCCTACAGCAACAGCGGACACACCCAGGGCCCGCCGGGCGGCGAGATGCCGCCGACCACCGTCGAAGCCGCCAGGCCGCGCCAGGAATCCGTCAGCGAAATGCTGTCGGCCGTGGGCACCCTGCGCGCCGACGAGGCCGTTACCGTTCGGCCGGAACTGGCCGGCCGCATCGAAGCCGTACTGTTCGACGAAGGCCAGAAAGTGGCCCAGGGCGCGCCGCTGTTCCGCCTCGACGCCAGCCTGGTCCAGGCCGAGGTCGCCGAGGCCCAGGCCAACGCTTCCAACAGCGAGCGCGAACTCAAGCGCGCCCAGGACATGGCCGCGCGCAAGCTGATCGCACCGGCCGACGTGGACACCAAGCGCGCCCAGGCCAAGGTCGACGAAGCCAAGCTCGCCTCCAGCCGCACCCGCCTGGGCAAGACCGAACTGCGCGCGCCGTTCGCCGGCACCGTCGGCCTGCGCCGGGTCAGCCCGGGCGAATACGTCAATGTCGGCGACGCCCTGGTCGAACTGGTCGCGCTGGATACGCTCAAGCTCGATTTCAGCCTGCCCGAGGTCTACCTGGGCCGCTTCAGGCCGGGCCAGAAGATCAGCCTCAGCGTGGACGCCACGGGCGCGCGCCAGTACGAGGGCGAGGTCTACGCCGTGGCGCCGCAGGTCGACCTGTCGACCCGCTCCGTCACTCTGCGCGCGCGCGTGGCCAACGCCGACGGCAGCCTGCATCCGGGCCAGTTCGCCAAGGTGTCGCTGCAGGTCGGCTCGCGCGACAACGCGCTGCTGGTGCCCGAGCAGGCACTGTGGCCCCAGGGCGACAAGCAAAATGTCTACATCATTAAAGATGGAAAAGCGCAACTGGTCGAAGTGAAGACCGGCCTGCGCAAGCCCGGCCTGGTCGAGATCGTCAGCGGCATCACCGCCGAGGACCAGGTCATCAGCGCCGGCCAGATGAAGATAGGCCCCGGCGCGCCGGTCCAGGTCCAGGGCGCGCAGCCCCCGGCGGGCCAGCAGCCCGCCGCGCCGGCGCACTGACGGGAGGCAGCCATGGTCCTTTCCGATATCTCCATCCGCCGACCGGTGTTCGCCACGGTGGTGAACCTGGTCATCCTGCTCGTGGGCATCATCTGCTACGAGCGCCTGGCCGTGCGCCTGATCCCGAAGGTGGACACGCCGGTGGTCACCGTCGCCACCACCTATCCCGGCGCCAGCGCCCAGGTGGTCGAATCGCAGATCACCACGCCGATCGAGGAACAGCTTTCCGGCATCGAAGGCATCGACTACATAGGCTCGGTGTCGCGCGAGGAATCCTCGCAGATCACCGTGCGCTTCCGCCTGGACCGCGATCCCGACTCCGCCGCCGCCGACGTGCGCGACCGCGTCGCGCTGGCGCGCGACTTCCTGCCGCAGGAAGCGCGCGAGCCGGTGGTGCAGAAGCAGGAAGCCGACGCCCAGCCCATCATCTACCTCGCCTTCTCCTCCGACCGCCACAGCGAACTGGAGATCGCCGACATCGCCGACCGCCTGGTCAAGGACCGCGTACAGAACCTCGCCGGCGTGGCCCAGGCCCAGGTCTACGGCAACAAGTACGCCATGCGCCTGTGGCTGGATCCGGCGCGTCTGGCCGCGTTCTCGATGACGCCCGCCGATGTGGAAGCCGCCCTGCGCAAGCAGAACGTGGAAATTCCCGCCGGCCGCATCGAAAGCACCCAGCGCGAATTCTCGGTGCTGTCGGAAACCGACCTGCGCACACCGGAGCAGTTCGGCGCCATCGTGCTGCGCACCGGCGCGGACGGCTATTCCGTGCGCGTGCGCGACATCGCCCGCGTCGAGCTGGGCGCCGACCAAGCGCGCTTCCGCGCCCGCTACAACGGCCGCAACGCCGTGCCGCTGGGCGTGGTCAAGCAAGCCACCGCAAACCCGCTGGCCATCTCCGAAGGCCTGCACAAGCTGCTGCCGGAAATCACCCGCACCCTGCCCGAAGGCATGAAGGTGGAGATCGCCCACGACACCACCATCTTCATCGAGCGCTCCATCGCCGAGGTCTACACCACCATCGCCGAAGCCATGGTGCTGGTGGTCATCGTGATCTTCCTGTTCCTGCGCTCCGGCCGCGCCACGCTGATTCCCATCGTCACCATCCCGGTGTCGCTGATCGGCGCGTTCGCGGTGATGTACGTGTTCGGCTTCTCCATCAACACGCTGACCCTGCTGGCCATGGTACTGGCGATCGGCCTGGTGGTGGACGACGCCATCGTCATGCTGGAGAACATCTACCGGCATATCGAGGAAGGCATGCCGCCGATGCAGGCCGCGCTCAAGGGGTCCAAGGAGATCGGCTTCGCCATCGTCGCCATGACCCTGACCCTGGCCGCGGTCTACGTGCCGCTGGCCTTTTCCACCGGCCGCACCGGGCGCCTGTTCATCGAGTTCGCGCTGACCCTGGCCGGCGCGGTGATCGTGTCCGGTTTCACGGCGCTGACGCTGTCGCCGATGATGTGCTCGCGCCTGCTCAAGCACAGCGAGAAGCACGGCAAGGCCTACGAATTCGGCGAAAAGGTGCTCAACGGCCTGCAGCGCGGCTACGAACGCGGCCTGAAATGGAGCATGCGCCAGCGCGCCATCGTGCTCGGCGGCGCCGCCATCGTCTTCGCCGGCCTGATGGGCATCTTCCTGCTCAAGCTGCTGCCCAACGAACTGGCGCCGCAGGAAGACCAGGGCCTGGTGATCGGCTTCGGCATGGCGCCGGAAGGCGCGACGCCGGAATACACCGACAGCTACGCCAAGCAGATGGAAGCCACCTTCGCCAAACTGCCCGGCGTGGACCGCTACTTCCAGATCGTCGGCTTCCCCACGGTCACGCAGACCATCGGCTTCGTCGGCCTCAAGGACTGGACCCAGCGCCCCATGCCCGCCGGCGCGCTGCAGGGCATGCTGTTCCCGCAGTTCATGAACATCCCCGGCCTGCTCGCCTTCCCGGTGTTGCCGCCGCCGCTGGGTGCGGACGACTTCGGCCAGCCCGTGTCCTTCATCGTGCAGACCACCGGCACCTGGGAAGACCTGGAGAAGATCAGCGACGGCCTGCTCGCCAAGATCCGCCAGAACCCGAAGCTGACCAACGCCGACACCGACCTCAAGCTCAACAAGCCGCAACTGAAGATCGAGATGGACCGCGACAAGGTCGCCTCGGTCGGCGCCAACGTGGATGAAGTCGGCCGCACGCTGGAAAGCCTGCTTGGCGGCCGCCAGGTCACCCGCTTCAAGCGCGGCTCCGAGCAGTACGACGTGATCGTACAGGTGGACAACGAAGGCCGCCGCGTACCTGAGCAGCTCAGCGCGATCTACGTGCGCAACGCCGACGGCGGCATGGTGCAGATGGCCAACCTGGTCACCGCGAACGAGTCCGTCGCGGCCAAGGAACTCAACCACTTCAACCGCCTGCGCTCGGCCACGATCAGCGCCGGCCTCGCCCCGGGCTACAGCATGGGCGAGGCACTGGACTGGCTTGCCGGCGCGGTGAAGGAAGTAGCCTCCGACGCGCAGTACGACTTCTCCGGCCAGTCGCGCGAGTTCCGCGAATCCTCCAGCGCCTTCGCCCTGCTGTTCGCCCTCGCCCTGGTGTTCATCTATCTGGTGCTGGCGGCGCAGTTCGAAAGCTGGATCGATCCCTTCATCATCCTGTTCTCGGTGCCGCTGGCGGCCTTCGGCGGCCTGGCCTGCCTGGTCATCGTCAACTGGGTCGCCGCCACCGGCTTCACCCACCAGGCGGGCAGCTGGAACATCTACACCCAGATCGGCCTGATTACCCTTGTGGGCCTGATTGCCAAGCACGGCATCATGATCGTGGAATTCGCCAACCAGCTGCAGGAACAGGGCCACAGCAAGGCTTCGGCCGCCTTCGAAGCCGCCCGCCTGCGCCTGCGCCCGATCCTGATGACCACCGGCGCCATGGTGCTCGGCGCCCTGCCCCTGGCCATCGCCACGGGCGCCGGCGCCGAGGCCCGCCACCAGATCGGCTGGGTCATCGTCGGCGGCATGGGCTTCGGCACCCTGCTCACGCTGTTCGTGGTACCCGTGGTGTACGTGCTGCTGGCGCGCAAGCATGTGCCGCACGAAACCTATGAAGGGGAGCCCGCCGCCGCGTGAGCGGCCAGCCGGACACCCTTGTCGAATTGAGCTGCGCCCAGCTCGAACAGGTCGCCGCAGCCCTGGGCGCAGCCGTCGACAACGGCCCGGATGACCGGCAGCAGGAACCGCAGATCGTCGCGCTGCTCGGCGACGATCTGCGCCCGCCCGCAGTGAAGTTTTCGGGCCTGGGCGCGCGATTCGTCCAGCATTTCTGAGCTGCCTATGCGACAGTGAAGTCGCCGTAGCGGATGCGGACGATTTCGGGGATTTTCTGAGCTGCCTATGCGGCAGTGAAGCCGGTGAACCCGAACGCGCTCAAGATGGCGATTTTCTGAGCTGCCTATGCGGCAGTGAAGGCAGCGAGCACGCTGTCTGGGTCGGGCGTGACTTTCTGAGCTGCCTATGCGGCAGTGAAGGTCACGTTGCCATCGGCACCGTGCCCGAACACTTTCTGAGCTGCCTATGCGGCAGTGAAGCTCATCCAGGGCTACGCGGCGGAACCGCTTCATTTCTGAGCTGCCTATGCGGCAGTGAAGAAAAGATCCTGAGACGGCCATCACGATCACAGATTTCTGAGCTGCCTATGCGGCAGTGAAGCCGAATTTGCTCATGGGCGGCGAGCGCGAATTTTTCTGAGCTGCCTATGCGGCAGTGAAGCTCGCATACCAGGTCGGCGTCGGACTTGACCATTTCTGAGCTGCCTATGCGGCAGTGAAGCGTGCCGTCTTCGTCGTGATCCGACTCCGTGATTTCTGAGCTGCCTATGCGGCAGTGAAGGCCGGCTCATTCGCGAGGCCGCGCCCCAAATTTTTCTGAGCTGCCTATGCGGCAGTGAAGGAGACCGCGGAGGCCAAGCGCACGCTCGCTGATTTCTGAGCTGCCTATGCGGCAGTGAAGGAGAACAAGAAAATCAAGGATGCTCAGGCTCATTTCTGAGCTGCCTATGCGGCAGTGAAGCGCGTCCTGCTCGATCTCGCCGGAGTCTCGCATTTCTGAGCTGCCTATGCGGCAGTGAAGCCGAGGGCCCGCAAGGAGAAGCGGGCGAGCAATTTCTGAGCTGCCTATGCGGCAGTGAAGGTCTCGGGCTCGTTGAGCACCGTCGTCAGGAATTTCTGAGCTGCCTATGCGGCAGTGAAGACCGCCGCCGGTACGCCGCAGTGGACGCACATTTTCTGAGCTGCCTATGCGGCAGTGAAGCGGACCGCCGACAGGGTATAGCGCTGCCCCTTTTTCTGAGCTGCCTATGCGGCAGTGAAGAGGGGGCGGCTGCACATGCGTGAGTACGCGAATTTCTGAGCTGCCTATGCGGCAGTGAAGAACCAGACCGCGAGCCGGCTCGCCCGGGCAACTTTCTGAGCTGCCTATGCGGCAGTGAAGGCCTCGGCGCCGTCGGACCTGACCGCGGCGCATTTCTGAGCTGCCTATGCGGCAGTGAAGACACTGTCGCCCAGCTACCAGTTCGCCACCCATTTCTGAGCTGCCTATGCGGCAGTGAAGGACGGATTGCTCAGCGCTCTCGTTCGCCGGCATTTCTGAGCTGCCTATGCGGCAGTGAAGTTGCTGCAGCAGGGCCAGCGATCGGCCGCCAATTTCTGAGCTGCCTATGCGGCAGTGAAGGGTTGTCCTTGTCCGGCTCAATCTCGTCGCGATTTCTGAGCTGCCTATGCGGCAGTGAAGGCCTGCATACAGAAGCTTCGCCGCTGGCGATATTTCTGAGCTGCCTATGCGGCAGTGAAGCTCAACCATCCTATCCAGCCCGGTCGGAACCTTTTCTGAGCTGCCTATGCGGCAGTGAAGTGAACCGCAGTCATTGCAAACTGCGCGAACAATTTCTGAGCTGCCTATGCGGCAGTGAAGCCGCGCGCTTGGGCGCCGCTTCGGCCGCGTCATTTCTGAGCTGCCTATGCGGCAGTGAAGCGCGTGCGCGATTAATTCGGCGACGTGCGTACTTTCTGAGCTGCCTATGCGGCAGTGAAGCCGAACATGCGCTTGGCGATGGCGTCGGCGTATTTCTGAGCTGCCTATGCGGCAGTGAAGGTCTCGGGCTCGTTGAGCACCGTCGTCAGGAATTTCTGAGCTGCCTATGCGGCAGTGAAGCGGTTGATCACACAGCTCGGCGAGAACCCGCATTTCTGAGCTGCCTATGCGGCAGTGAAGGTCCAGCTTCGTGAAGCCCGTGCGCGCCGCCGTTTCTGAGCTGCCTATGCGGCAGTGAAGACGAAATCGGCCCCGAATCGTTTATCCCGCACTTTCTGAGCTGCCTATGCGGCAGTGAAGCCGGTGGAATCGACGTCGCCGGGCCGGTACAGTTTCTGAGCTGCCTATGCGGCAGTGAAGACACGGACCGCCGCCCGGCGGCGGGTACGAACTTTCTGAGCTGCCTATGCGGCAGTGAAGATTTTCGTGGCGTAACCGACGTGAACGCCGTCTTTCTGAGCTGCCTATGCGGCAGTGAAGCGTCGTGTGCGCCGTCGCCGTGTTTATCGCGTTTTCTGAGCTGCCTATGCGGCAGTGAAGCGTTCCCGGCCTTGCCAGTCAAGTTATCGACTTTTCTGAGCTGCCTATGCGGCAGTGAAGACGTCGCACCGCTGTGCGTCGTGATGACGCCATTTCTGAGCTGCCTATGCGGCAGTGAAGGCAGCGCCGCCTGAGCAGCCGCAACGCGCTTTTTTCTGAGCTGCCTATGCGGCAGTGAAGTACACCGTCGCCGGCAAGCGCCGCCTGAACCATTTCTGAGCTGCCTATGCGGCAGTGAAGTCGAATTCATCGCGCGGGAATGGTTTGCCGTATTTCTGAGCTGCCTATGCGGCAGTGAAGGTCTGGGGGTCGAAGTCCTTCCGGAAGGCCGTTTTCTGAGCTGCCTATGCGGCAGTGAAGTCGAGACCTGCGCCAACGACGACTTCGCCTCTTTTCTGAGCTGCCTATGCGGCAGTGAAGCCGACGAATGTGTTGGCAACGAAGATGACGGATTTCTGAGCTGCCTATGCGGCAGTGAAGGTCGTTTGTAGCCGGCTTCGGTCATTGAAGAATTTCTGAGCTGCCTATGCGGCAGTGAAGCGCCGACAGAATTCCGCTGCCGCTGATCGTCATTTCTGAGCTGCCTATGCGGCAGTGAAGCTGCTGGTGCACCCGCAGATGGGCGAGCAGGTTTTCTGAGCTGCCTATGCGGCAGTGAAGAATTCGGCGGCATCGTCTGGATGAACTACCGTTTTCTGAGCTGCCTATGCGGCAGTGAAGCGCCGGCCGGCAGAGGCGGCTTGCAGCTGTAATTTCTGAGCTGCCTATGCGGCAGTGAAGACGATGACCCGAAATACTTGCGGATGCCGCTGTTTCTGAGCTGCCTATGCGGCAGTGAAGTTCGACGCCGCGGTGCTGGCCGGCAAGCTCGTTTTCTGAGCTGCCTATGCGGCAGTGAAGTTGTCCGTGAACATGTCGGGGGTCAGATTCTTTTTCTGAGCTGCCTATGCGGCAGTGAAGCGCGGGGGGCTCGGCGGGTCGGTCTCGCATGATTTCTGAGCTGCCTATGCGGCAGTGAAGAACAAACCCTCTCAACCTTCTCCAGCACTACCAGTAGCTTACGCCACAAACCCGCCAAGCACCCAATTGTCACGACCAACGCCAACCCATTGAAATGAAAGCACACGTTATCCCGGGCAGAAAAAGGGTGAGAGTAAATAGGGCGGACCAGACCGACGCTGCAGGCGCAGAAACGATTCCAATAGCCTGTACAGGAAGCAAAGCAACGCACCGCTGAAAGCTCCGTCCGCCGCGATGCATGCGCGAATAGTGGCAAACTACGAGTTCCCCTGAGTGGCGGCACCGTCTTGCATCAATCGCAGCAGCCGGCACCAGGCTCGACTTCGGCGGCATCGCTTTGTCGCTGCCTGCGATAGGGAGAGGACGAGCCCGTGGCTGCAGCACGCATTCAGCGGCTGCATCCCGCTCGTCCGCGCAAAGCTGCCGCGGAGCCAGTATCCCGGACTGCGCGTTTTCACGCTCGCCTACCGGGTTTTCCCTCAGGAAATTTTCCCTCGGGAACCGCTATCGCGGCGCATTTGTAAACAACCACGCTTGCCACGATTGTTGACTGGCTGGTGCGAACCTGTGCACGGACCATGCGCCGCAGACAAACCGTGGAGAGCGAAGTGAACAAGGGTTCCGTTGCGGCCGGCGCTGGCTCGAACCTCCGCGTGCGCCTGTTCTGGAAACTGCAAGCCTGGCGCCTGCGCAACACCGTCGCGCCGGAAACCTCGCGCAGCGTCAGCCAGTTCAGCAACTTCATGGCGCTCAGCCACCGTGGCAACGCCGATGCGATCTGCGACCTGGCCGAATCCCTGAGTACGCATTCCACTGAACTCAGCGCCATTTCCGCCGCCGCAGTGAAGACGCGGCTGGCGCGCGAGCTGGGGCCGAAATCCTGTGTGACCGTGCTCGGCGCGGAGAAAGGCAGCATAGGCGGCTACGCCTGGGCGCGCGTCAGCACGCCGGCCGAAGCGCTGGACAACTATCGCTGCAACGCCGATCTCGTCCACATCGACGATGCCGCCTGGGACAAGCTCGCCGGCATTCTCGGTACCGATTCCTGCCTGGTGTTCTACGACCTGGGCCTGTGCTCGCAATACCGCCGCGGCTTCTCGCCGCTCAAGCAGTTGCTCAAGCCGCTGCTGGAACTGGGCCTCGGCCACGGCGCCGGGCGCGCATTCTGGTGGGCGCCGGCCGGTAGCGCGGCCTGCCAGCTATCGCTGGCCTTCGGCGCCCGTGCCGTACTGCAGCACGGCGACCGTGTGTTCTTCCTGCACGAAGCCATCGCCGGCATCGCCCGCGTGCTGACGGCGCTGCCGGCCAGCGCCATCTCCACCCTGCTCGGCCGCGCCGCCGGCGCACGCGCACCGCGCGAACCCAGTCGCAGCGCCGCGACGCTGCGCCTGCCTATGGCCGCCGACGAGAATCTGATACGCCTGGCCCTCGACAGCAGCGCCGCGGGCGCCAGCGCGCCGGTACGGGCCACGGAACTGCGCAAACTCGTTGCAAGTAACGATGTTGCAGACAACGCCGCCGATGACGCCGAAGCGATCGAGGAAATCGAGATCCGCAGCCGGCCGCGACCTGGCGTGAATGTGTTGCCCCGGGGAAAAGCCGCGGCGGCTGTCGCTGACACCGGCGCTCCAGCCGCAGCTGTTGGTGAAGTGACTGCGGCGGAAGTCGTTGCCAAACTCGCCCCTGTGCGCCGTCAGGCTATGCCAAAAGGGGCCCTGGCTGATCTGCCGCGGAGGCTTTCCACGATTTTTCCGCATCGGACGGTCTGAGCTTGGCCGCTGGCTTCGCGGCGAAAGGACGGCTTCCGGCTCCGGAGTTTCTGGGCTGACTGCGCGGCGGTGGACTTGACGGAAATCCTGCTGTTAACAGCTGGCAATTTCTGAATTTTCTACACGACAGTGAGCCGCGACCGTGGCGGGCGGTGCGCCGATCAGCTTTTCTGAGCTGCCTACACGTCAGCAACCCACCGCTCAGGCAACCACCTCCCGCTCATCCGCCCTTCCCCACAACCACAGCCCGATCAACGTCCGCCCCAGCGGCTGTATCGCCGGATAGATCCAGCCTGCCAGCGGTTCCGGTAGCCCCGGCGCGCCCAGTTCGACGGTGAAGATCTGCAGCGTGAGCAGCGCTGCGGCAAGGTAGAAGCCGCCGACGATCCGCGACAAGCCGCGCCGGCGCAGCAGCACCGCAGCGTAGCAGGTGTTGCCGATGCAGAAGCCGATCAGCAGCAGAAAATACATCGCATCCCACAGACCGTCATACACACCGATCTGTACGCGCAGTGCGCTGCGGGCGCCTTCGTCCGCGAGCAGCCAGGCATGGCGCCAGCGATCGAACGCGACCAGGCTCAGGGCCTGCTGTCCGGCTTCGGTTCCGGCCCACAGCAAAAAGCCCAGTACACCGAACAACGCCAGGCCCGGCGCCGTCCAGCGCAGACGCACCGCCACGGCCACTGCCGCCGCGGCCACCAGGAATGGATGCAGCAGATAGATCCAGGCGCGCAGCTGTGCCACCGGATCATCGACCCGCGCCATGCGGCTGTCGAAGTCGGCGCCGCCGGAGAACCACTGGGGCAGGAAGATCAGGCCCAGCGTCGTGAACGCCGACAGGACGGAACAGATCGCCGCGAAGCGGTAGAACGTGGGGGAAAACGTGACAGGAGTAGTCATGCGGGAATTATCGGACCGCTCTGCCATGTCGATGCGCGCGGCGGATCTCTTCTGGCGCGCCGTTCGCACGGAATGGCGCAGCAGGCCGCCTTCGGTTCCCTGGCGCGTGCCGCCGAGGCGATATGCAGGGGCTCGCATCCGTAAGGACGGAGATTTTCGGCGGGAACGGAACGGCGGCTCGACAGGATGATTTCCGCTGATGGAATCCGGCCTCGCTCAAGCCATGCTGGAATCCGTACGCTGGCTGGCGCAGATACAAGAAGTCGTTATCGCTGCCGTTCGTGGCGGCATCTGCTCCCCTGGCGGATTGCTGCGCACCTTCCGGTTGTCACGAAGCCTCGGAACGCTGCCCCGGCTCCGGCCGCAGCCACAGCCAGATCGCCACGGCCAGCATGAACGCGGTCCCTATCGCCGCCATCCACCAGCGAGGGCTGAACACGCCCATCATCACGGCGCTGGCCAGCATGGTGATGGTGGCGAACCACTTGGCACGCCGGCTGACTGCGCCCTCCCGTTCCCAATCGCGCAGCATCTGCCCGAAGCGCGGGTGGTTATGCAGCCACGCATGCAAGCGCAGGGAGCCGCGCGCGGCGGCGAAGGCCGCGAGCAGGACAAACGGCGTCGTCGGCAATCCCGGCAGCACAATGCCGATCACACCCAGCAGCAGACTCACCCAGGCCAGCACCAGCCAGAGCGCGCGTCCCAAGCGATTGCGGGCCAGCTTGGACGTGGATTCCGACAACGGCAAGACCCCAAAAGCTAACTGCGGCGGCGTTGGACTATAGCGTGAGGATGTGGGCGACGGGGTTGGGCGGGCTGGAAGCCGGATCCGGCTACCCGGGGCGGGTGCCGCTGCGGCCGGACACGCCGATGGAGCGGCAGGCGGGAAGGCGTCCCTCGTGGGATCTGAGATTTCTGACGGGAATTTTGTGGATGGGCCGGTCTGCTCCGTGCTGTTCCGCTGTGGGTGTCAGCTGACGAGCCAGTTCCGGGCAGGGATTGATGGATGTCCCGATCTCCGCCGTCGCTCGCGTTGCTGGACCTTGTGGGTGTCCTAATCCCATCCCCCCGATCCCATGCCGCAGGTTCATCTTTGGTGGATGTCCCAATCCCGCTGGAGCTACTGGAAGGCTTCCCTGGCGGGATCGGAGATTTCTGACGGGCGGGATTTTTTGTGGGTGTCCCAGTCTGCTTCCCGGTCTGCTCCGTCTGGTCTGCTCCGTGCTGCTCCGCTGATGGGTGTCCCAATCCATTCCCGGTCTCGGCTGACGAACCAGTCCGGATGGGAATTGGTGGGTGTCCCGATCTCTGCCGTTCGCATTGCCGCCGTTCGCATTGCCGGATCTTGTGCATGTCCTGATCCCATCCGGCTGAGCCGTCCTTTGGTGGGTGTCCCAATCCCACGCAGGTGTCCCAATCCCAATCCTCCTTTAGTGGGTGAACCGCCCCGGGAACCCCGGAGACTCATTGGTGTGAGTCACGCCGCCATGGCGAGCTCACGGATTTGCCGATAGTAGGCCGCCTCAGCTTCTGCCGGCGGGATGTTGCCGATCGGCCCCAGCAATCGGGTGTTGTTGA
>NZ_JANFQO010000040.1 GCF_024437735.1 Tahibacter harae
GCGCTTCGTGAGTTCCGGCATGCGGCTCCAGGCTCTCCCTCGGTTGCTCACCAGGGGCTTTACGGGCGCGCATGCCGGCTCTCGACGCCTAGAGTACGGGGGCGGCGAGACATAAGGGCTTCTCAGGCGGCTGTACGCGATCCGATGCCCGAGATTCGGGCTTCGAGATTCCGGACGCAGTGTTCGGGATTCGGTGTTCGAAACTCAGGGTTGGAAACTCAGGGTTGGAAACTCAGGGGCCGGGGCTCAGGGTTCGAGATTCAGAGGCGAGACCCCAAAAGCAGGAAATCCCGCTCTTGCGAATCCCGAATCCCGAATCTCAAACCCAACCTCACTCCTCGGCCTGCTTGAACGCCCCCGGCGCCGAACCAAAGTCCCCGTCCGCCTGCGCCGCCATGTAGGCCCAGGTCACATACACGGCCACGTTCTGCGCCAGCTGCTCCGGATCGACTTTGTCCAGCGTGTCGTCGGCGGTGTGGTGGTAGTCGAAATAGCGCGTGCCGTCATTGGTCAGGCTCAGGGCGGCCATGCCTTCGGCGTGGATGGGGCTGAGGTCGGGGCCGCCGTTGCCGCGGCCCATGCCGCGTTCCACGCCCAGCGGGGCCAGCACCTGCATCATGCGGTCTATCGCCGGCAGGGCTTCGGGCTTGACGCTGGCCTGCAGGCGCCAGATGCGGTCGCTGCCGAAATCCGATTCCGAGCCGAGGATGTGCTGCGCCACTTCGTGCTTGTGCGCGGCGGCGTAGGCCTTGCCGCCGTAGAGGCCGGCTTCCTCGTTAGCGAAGGCGACGACGCGGATGGTGCGTTTCGGCGCCTGCGGCAGGCGGCCGATCATGGCGCCCACGCTCATGCCGATGGCCACGCCGGCGCCGTCGTCGATGGCGCCGGTGCCCAGGTCCCAGGAATCCAGATGGCCGCCCAGGATCACGACTTCGTCGGGCTTCTCGCTGCCGGTGATGTCGGCGATCACGTTGGCGCCGGTGTATTCGCCGTCCATGCCGCAGTCCAGCTGCAGCTTGAGCTGTACGGGCTGGCCGCGGCGCAGGGCCTGTTCGATCAGGTCGGCATCCGGATTGGACACGGCTGCGGCGGGAATGCGCTTGCCGTCGGGCTTCCAGCTGGTCACGCCGGTATGCGGCAGGCGATGGCTGTCGGTGCCGGCCGAGCGCAGCACGAAGGCCGCCGCGCCGAGTTCCGCCGCGATGGCCGGGCCGCGGCTGCGGATGGGCGAACCTATGCCGTAGTCGTGGCCGTCCTTGTGCGCCTGCATGCGCGCGCTGACGAAGACGATCTTGCCCTTGACGTCCTCGGGCCGGGCCGCCTTGAGCGCATCCAGGCTGTTGAACATCACCAGCGGCGCGGTGATGCCACCCTTGGGCGTGCCGGGCGAGTAGCCCAGCGCGGTGACGGCGAGCTTTTGCGCGAACGGTGAAACCAGCGCGGCGCTTTCACTGCGCCGCACCCACTTGGGATAGGTCACCGGCTCGCTCCAGACCTTGTCGAAACCCAGCGCCTTGAACCGCGCCACGGCCCAGTCGCGCGCCTTCTGGTCGTTCTCGCTGCCGGCCAGGCGCGGGCCTATCTCGGTGGTCAGGGATTCGAGGATTTCGTAGGCCTGCTTGTCCTTGAGCGCCGCATCGCGCAGGGCGATGGCCTGGGTCACGGCCTCATCCGGGATCGTGGTGATGGATGCCGCGCCGGCGGCCGTGGAGAGGAGGGCGAGCAGGGCACAGGGCAGGGCGCGCAGCATGGGCAGGTCTCCGGCGGCAAAGCGCCTATCCTGCCATGCGGCCGGGGCGGCCGATCTAGGACTAAGGTCATGCTGCGGGGCGTAGTGCCGTAGCGGGATTCGGGATTCGCGAGCGGATTCCCGAATCTCCAGTCCCGAATCCCGGCATTTCCCGCAACATCGCCGGCCTGGAGATACAGGCGCCGGTGCTACGATGACTGCCGTAGTCATTCGGGGAGATGACGATGGCCTCGTTCGCGCGATGGAGCCTGGCGGCCGCGCTGCTCTTGTGTGCCTGTACCTCGTCGCGCTACAGCGTCGAGACCGGGCGCGAGCGGCCGCGGCATGTCGCCGAATACCTGCGCGAGGAGCGCGCCGAACATGCGCAGCGCAACAGCGGCGCACTGGAGCGCGCGCAATTGTTCGCCGCGCGGCGCCTGCCCGCCGGCGAGCGCGAACTGCAGCCGCAGCGCTGGTTCCAGGCCGAGCAGCGCCTGCGCCAGATGCAGCGCCACGTGCCGGGTCGCGGCGGCCTCGTGGCCAAGGACGCCAGTCTCAAGGGCGCGCCGCAATGGCAATGGCTGGGGCCGGCCAATGTCACGGGGCGTACGCGCACGCTGGAATTCGATCCGCGCGACAGCCGCGTCCTGTATGCCGGCGGGGTTTCCGGCGGCGTGTGGAAATCCGTCGATGCCGGCGCGAGCTGGCAGCCGCTGTCGGACGATGCGGTGAATCTCAATATCGGCGCGCTGGCGATAGATCCGCAGCAGCCCGACACGCTCTACGCCGGCACCGGCGAGCTGTACCGCGACAGCGGCATGCCCTGGTCGCCGATGAGCGGCTCCGGGATTCTCAAGAGCGTCGACGGCGGCGTGAGCTGGAGCCCGCTGCTGGCGACGCAGAATGCGGATTTCCGCTATGTCAGCGATATCGTGTTCAGTCCGACGGATTCGCGCCGGCTGTACGCGGCGACCAACAGCGGCGTATGGCGTTCGCGCGACGGCGGCGCCACGTTTGAACGCCTGCTGCGTCCGGCCAGCGACCAGGACCTGGCGCGTTACGAAGGCTGTACCGACCTGGCCATCCGCGCCGATACCGCGCAGGACTGGCTGCTGGCGACCTGCGCCTCGCGTTCCACCGCGGACCGCTACTGGCTGCCGGGTACGGTCACGCCGCCGGCCTGCGGCGGGCCGTGTCCGGCGGCGATCTTCCTCAATACCGACGCGGGCAACGACGGCCAGTGGCGCAGCGTGCTGTCGGAGGCGGGGCAGGGGCGCACTCAGATCGATATTCACCGCGCCGATCCGCGCGTGGTCTATGCCGTTGCCGCAAGCATCGCGCCGGGTTTCGACCGCGACGGCGACGGCCATGGCGACTACGACAACGGCCTGCACGCGCTGTGGCGTTCCGACGATGGTGGCCAGACCTGGCAGGCGCGCCTGCGCAATGATTCGCCGGACCTGCTTTCCGCCAGTCTTTTCCATTTCCACTTTGCGGTGAACCCGCGCGCCTGCAACGACAGTTCCCCGCCGGATTTCTACGGCGCGGGCTGGTACAACAACGCCATCGCCGCCGATCCGGTCGACGCGGACACGGTCTGGGTCGGCGGCATGACCCTGTTCCGCTCCACCGACGGCGGACGCCGCTTCAGCCTGGCCAGCTATTACTTCGCCCAGGACGATTCCTACGTCCATCCGGACCAGCACCGCATCCGTTTCCATCCGGATTACGACGGCGCCTCCAACCAGCGCATCTACAGCACCCACGACGGCGGCATCTCGGTCAGCGACAACGCGCGCGCGCCGCTGGGCAGCGGCGATGCCGCGCTCTGCCAGGCCCTGCCGGGCAACCGCGTTCGCTGGCGCGACCTCAGCCGCGGCATGGGCACCACCCAGTTCTACGCCGGTGCGGTGTTTCCCGACGGCAGCCGCTATTTCGGCGGCACCCAGGACAACGGCACCTGGCTGGGCGGCGACGCGGCCGGGCCGTATGCCTGGCGCCACATCTACGGCGGCGATGGCGGCTTTGCGGCGGTGAATCCGGTCAACACCAATGTGCTCTATGCCACGGCGCAGTACATCTCGCTGGGCAAATCCACCAACGGCGGCAACAGCTTCGCCGATGCGGTGAACGGGCTGGCTGACCAGACCCTGTTCATCATGCCCTACCTGATCGATCCCAATGCGCCGGACCGCCTCTACGCCGGCGGCCTGCGCCTGTGGCGCAGCGACGACGGCGCCGGCCGCTGGCGGCCGGCCAGCGCGCGCATGGGCGGTTCGGCCTTCGGCAACCGCATTTCCGCCATCGCGGTCGCGCCGGGCAATCCGGACCGCATGCTGGTCGGCAACCAGGCCGGCATCTTCCGCAACCAGGCCGCGCTGGCCAGTACGGCAACGACGGAATGGGCATCGGCGGCGCCGCGCGCGGGCTGGGTCTCGCGCCTGGCCTTCGATCCGCTGGACAGCAATATCGCCTATGCGACCTATTCCACGTTTGGCGGAAACCACGTGTGGAAATCCAGCGACGGCGGCGCCAGCTGGCAGCCGCTGGACGGCAGCGGCGAGGGCGCATTGCCGGATGTGCCGGTGCACGCCATCGCGATCAACCCGCGCAATACGCGCGAGCTGTACCTGGGCACGGACCTGGGCCTGTTCGTGTCGCTGGACGGCGGCGCGCACTGGGCGGTGGAGAACACCGGCTTTGCCAATGTCATCACCGAAGACCTGAAACTGGTCGCGCCCGCCGGCCAGCCGCCGCGCCTGTTCGCCTTCACCTACGGCCGCGGCGTCTGGCGGGTGGACCTGGGCGATTTCGACGGCGCGGCCGACTACCGCATCGACAGCCGCATCGCCGGCATGTGGTGGAACCCGCAGCAGGACGGCCACGGCCTGATGCTCGAACCGCTGGCGATCGACGGCGTCACCCAGGTGCTGATCAGCTGGTTCGTCTACCAGGACGGCGAGCCGTACTGGCTGCTCGGCGTGGGCCGCGCCGACGGCGGCCGCGTGAAGGCGCGCATGACGGCGAGCCGCGGCGCGAATTTCCCGCCGGCGTTCCGCAGCGCCGACGTACAGCGCGAAGACTGGGGCGAGGTGGAACTCGAATTCACCACGCCGCGCCGCGCGATCCTGCGCTGGAACGGCGTACTGCCCGGCTTCGGCAGCGGCGAGACCGCGCTGGAACCGCTGGCCCTGGCCGCGCTGCCGGCGGACGATCCGCCCGGTGCGCAGCTGCGCGCCTGCCACAGCGGCAATTGGTTTCAGCCCGAGCAGAGCGGCCACGGCTTCTTTCTGCACGTCACCGACGCCGGCGGTGTGCGCCAGCTGCTGGGCGTCTGGTACGTGTTCGACCGCGGCAAGCCGCTGTTCCTGGTCGGCGCGGGACCGGTGCAGGGCGACAGCGCGACATTGACCCTGGGCCTCGCCAGCGGGCCGGATTTCCCGCCCGACCACGATCCCGCCACCTTGCAACGCCGCACCTGGGGCACGGCGACCGTGCGCTTCAGCGGCAACGATACGGCACGGATCAGCTGGACGCCGCAGCTGCCGGGCTTCAGCGCCGGCAGCCTGGACCTGGTGCGGCTGACGGCGCCGCTGGGGCGGCGCTGCGACTAGCCTCCGGGGCGCCGGCCCGGACCCCGGGGCCGGCGCTTCCCAATCGGCGATCCCGCACTATCATCCGCCGTCCGGTACCTCGCGCCGGTCTATCCATTCAGGGATCAAGCAATCAATGAAGATTACCGGCCTGCCGCTGGCCTGCGGCGTTTTCGCGCTTTTTCTGGGTTCCGCCGTCCCGGCGGAGGAATGGCGGGGACTCGGCCCCGATGGCGGCGACATGGTCCGCGTGCTGGCCGATCCGCTGGTGGCTGGGCGGGCCTACGCGGTCGGCCCGCAGGGTATGGCGCGCACCAGCACTGCCGGTGCCAGCTGGGCCGCGGTGGGTTCGGGGCCGGCGGTGTTCAGTACCGCCACGCCCTGGGGTTTTGCCGCCGACACCCAGGTGCAGGACAGGCTGTATTTCATCGACTACACCGGCCGCGTGCTACGCAGCGACAATGCGGCGTTGAGCTGGTCCGCGACGGGCTATACCGTGCCGGATTTCAGCGTGCCCGGCCTGCTGCCGAATTGGACCACGCTGACCGCGGTGCCGGGTGCCGCAGGCAGCCTGGTGCTGACCCTGCACGACGGCTTCATCCTCAAGAGTACCGACGCCGGCGCGAGCTTCGATGTCCTCAGCCCGCAGTTCGCCTACCAGCATCGCGCCGTCGTGTCGCTGGCGATAGACCCGGCCAATCCCCAGCACATGCTGGCGGCGCTGGGCTATATGGACGACGACATGGAAAACGTGGCCACGCTCCAGCGCAGTACCGACGGCGGCGCGAACTGGTCGCCGGTCATCGGCGTACCGGCGATGGGCGAGGGGACGTTTGTCGCCTTCCACAGTCAGCAGCGCGCGACGGCCGTGCTGGACGGGGCGCTGTACTTCAGCACCGACAACGGCCAGAACTGGCAGGCGTACGGCACGGTCAGTTACTACGGCTCCACCGTCGTGGAAGCTCCGGTGGGGCCGCAGCGCCTGATCCTGAAATCTGACCAGGCCTGCATCAGCTTCACCAACGATTTCACCCAGTCCGAGTCCTGCGAGAATGGCTGGCCGGCCGGCGCTACAGCCCGGCATGTGGCTGCAGTGCGTGATGGCCCACAGGGCTTCCGCCTGATAGCCGCTGCCAGCGGGCAGGGCACGGTGGCGTATTTTCCGGAAACCAATCGCTGGGAGACCCGCAATCGCGGACTGCAGATAGCGCCGGTGCGCGGTCTTGCGCTGCAGCCCGGCGATTCGCGCCGCCTGTTCGTGGGCAACGCGACGAGCGACATCCGGCCGGAACTCGACCGCCTGTTCGCCAGCAGCGACGGCGGGCAGAACTGGGACGGCCGCATCAACTTCCTGGCGCGCTATATGCGCGGTGTGGAAATCGATCCCACGACCGCCAGCGAACCCGGCACCACGGTGATGTACGCCGCGGGCACCACCCAGCGCCGCGCTGGCCAGCCGTATAACAGCGGCATCTACAAAAGCAGCGACGGCGGAGTGGCCTGGATGCCCCTGGACAACGGCTTCCCGCCGAGCAGCAACGGCGGCGTGCTGGTCTACTCGGTACGCCAGGTAAAGCTGGACCCGCGTTCCTGCGCGCAGCCGCCGGCGCAGGGACCGTGCCGGCAGGGCCCGCTGAACACCCTCTACGCGGTGACCAGCGGTTCCGGCAACGGCCAGACGGTATACAAAAGCACGCAAGGCGGAAACGCCTGGCAGCCGGCCAGCACAGGCTTGCCTACGATCATCGAAGATGCACAGGGCGTCGAAAACCTGCAGCCGATCGATCTGGAAATCGACCCGCTCAATGGCGATCTGTTCCTGTCGGCCTTCTGCGACTACTACAACGACGACAACAGCGCCCGGGTGCCCGTCATCCGCTGCGGCGTGTTCCGCAGCAGCGACGGCGGTGCGAACTGGCAGCACCGCAGCAATGGCCTGCCGCTGGTGGCAGGTTCCGCCACGACACATCAGGATGTCCTCGCGCTGGCCGTGCATCCGCGCCGCGCCGGTGTGCTGTGGGCTGCCGTGACCGCGCTGACGGCAGGCGACAGTTCGTCGACCATTTATCGCAGCACCGATGCGGGCGCGAGCTGGGCGCCCGCCAGCGCTCCGCTGGCGGGCTGCATCGTCAGGGATCTCCAGGTCGACGGCGCGGCGCCGGAGGTGATCTATGCCGCGGGATCGGGCGTGGCCGGCGGTGTCGGCTGCGTGCTGCGCAGCGAGGACGGCGGATCAAGCTGGACCCCGCTGGGCGTCGGCCTGCCGCTGACCTGGATCTACGATCTGCGCCAGGACCCGGCTGACCGGCGCCGCATCCTGCTGGCCTCGGATCGGGGCGTCTGGGAAGGCATGGCGCCGTCGGACAGGATCTTCACTGATACGGCGCGCTAAGCCGCATCGCGAGTAGGCCCCACGCCGCGGCAGCATCCGCCGCGGCGCGAATACGACGCTGCCGCGAGCGAGCGGGATAGTCGTCGTCGGCAAGCGCGCTGCGGCCGCGCCTTGCCTGTGGCGCTGCTGCCCTGCCGGACGTCAGCGCCATGCAAGCGGCGCAGCGCCGGATTACGCGGCGATGCGCCGCCGCCGTTCCCGGCCGCGCGGCTCAGCGCGGCGGATTGTTCTTCAGCAGATCGCGGATCTCAGTCAGCAGCTGCACGTCGGCCGGCGGCGGCGCGGGCGCTTCTTCCTGCTTCTTGATGACGCGGTTCATCACCTTGACCACGAGGAAGATCGCGAACGCGACGATGACGAACTGGATCATGGTGTTGAGGAAGGCGCCGAACTGGATCGCCACTTCGCCCTTGCCGTCGGCGCCGGCGGCCTGCAGCACCCATTTGTAGGCGGAGAAATCCACGCCGCCGATGAGCAGGCCTATCGGCGGCATGATGACCTGATCGACCAGCGACGTGACGATCTTGCCGAAGGCGGCGCCGATGACCACGCCGACGGCGAGGTCGATCACATTGCCGCGCATGGCGAAGGCTTTGAACTCGCTGAAGAAGCTCATGCTCAGGTCTCCTTGGAATGGGGGCTGGGCCCGCAGGCGCGGCAAGTGTAGCCCGCGCCGGGCGGAGCGGCGCGGACGGATTTTTTCAAAGTGTGTCGTTGCCGCCTGCATCACATATCCGCCGCGGCGCTGCCGCAGACGGGATTTTGCTGCCTTGTGGCCGGCCCGCGGCTCAGACGATGCGGCCGCGCAGGCTGGCGATGCCGCCGAGGGTCGCCTCGAAGCTGTCGCCGCGCTGCAGCGCGGCCACGCCGGCGGGCGTGCCGGTGAAAATCAGGTCGCCGGCGCGCAGTTCGAACAGCTTGGAGAGTTCGTGGATGATCTCCGCGCTGTTGAAGATCATCTCGCCGATGTCGCTGTTCTGGCGCGGCTCGCCGTTGACCAGCAGGGACAGCGTGGCGTGCTGCGGATGCGCGTCGTGGCTCACCGGGCGCAGGGCGGAGACCGGTGCGGAGGCGTCGAAGCCCTTGGCCACGTCCCAGGGCAGGCTCTTGGCTTTGGCGGCGGCCTGCAGATCGCGCCGGGTCAGGTCCAGGCCCACGCCGTAGCCGAAGACATGGGACAGGGCCTCGTCCACGGCGATGTCGCGGCCGCCGCTGCGCAGGGCGATGACCATTTCCACTTCGTGGTGCAGGTCGGCGGTGGCGGAGGGATAAGGCACGTCCTTGCCATCGGTGACCACCGCGTCGGCCGGCTTGAGGAAGAAGGTGGGCTGGCTGCGGTTGACCTCGGCGCCCATTTCCTTGGCGTGGTCGGCGTAGTTGCGGCCCACGCAGTAGATGCGGTGCACCGGGAAGCGCAGCTCGCTGTCGAGCACCGGGACGCTGGCGGTCGGCGGGACGGGGATGACGTAGGACATGAGGGGCTCGTGGCGGGAATGCGGATTCCGAGCATAGCAATCGCTTCCCGCGCTTGCCCACGCGCTATAGTCCGCCCATGAGCGCCAAGCCCGAGGCCGCCGAAACCCGCACACTCGACCGCTGCACGGCGCTGGATGCGCGCCTGGTCGCGGCGATACGCGGCATCCGCCTGTTGCAGGTCGTCAGCTGGCCGGCTTCGGCGCAGCAGCGCTTCATCGACGACTGGCGCCGCGGCCAGCACAAGCTGCCGCAGGTGCGCTACACGCCGCCGGATCTCGCCGCCGCGCGCGAGGAACTGATCGCCATAGGCAAGCAGGCTGATCCGGGTCATCCGGTCGGCGACTATCTGCGCCGCAGCGCCGAGTCCTGGCGCGTGGCGACCGAGCTGCTGCTGTCGGTGGGCTCGCCGGCGGTGACGGATCATTCGGTGCATCTGTACGGCCGGCCCGGCGACCATCTGCCCGGCTCGGAACTCACCAATCTCGATGCGGCGCGCCATTTCATCGGCCTGGCCGGCGAGCTGGATGCGGAAATCCTCGCCAGCGAAGCCGATTACTGCATTCCGGCGGAAACCCTGCAGGCGGAGCTGCAAACCCAGCTCGACGCCTTCTTCCAGTTCCACAAGATCAGCGTGGAGATCGATCCCGACCTGATCGCCAAGGCCGCCGCCGGGCCCACCCGCATCCGCCTGCGCTCGGCCACGTGCTTCACCGAATACGACCGCCATCAACTGGTCGAGCACGAGGCTTTCGTACACTCGCTGACCGGCCTCAACGGCCGCGAGCAGCCGCACCTGAAATCGCTGGGACGTTCCTCGCCGCGGGTGACGGCGACCCAGGAAGGGCTGGCGGTGTTCGCCGAGCTGATTTCCGGCTCCATCGACATCGAGCGCATGAAGCGCATTTCCCTGCGCATCGTCGCCATCGACATGGCCCTGTCGGGTGCGGATTTCATCGACGTGTTCCGCTATTTTCTCGAAACCGGGCAGACCGAGGCGGACAGTTTCTCTTCGGCCCAGCGCGTGTTCCGCGGCGTGCCGGTCAGCGGCGGCGCGGCCTTCACCAAGGACAATGTCTACCTGCACGGCCTGCTGACCGTGCACACCTTCTTCCGCTGGGCGCTGAAGCAGCGCCGGCTGAATCTGTCGCGGGCGCTGTTCGCCGGCAAGATGACCCTGGGCGATGTGATCGCGCTGGAACCGTATTTTGAATCGGGCTATATCGCCCAGCCGCTGTACCTGCCGCCCTGGGCCCAGCGCGCCAACGGGCTGGCCGGCATGCTGGCGTTCTCGCTGTTCGCCAACCATATCCGCATCGCCGCGGTCGAGGCCGACGATCTCTTGCTGGGCGTCTGAGCCGCGCGGGCACACGGCGGCAGGGGTTTTCCCGCGACCGGCTCATGCTGGACTGCAAAGAAATGTTACCGGTCCGCCGCCGATGCCGGTCCCGGGCTAGGCTTGCTTGTCATTTTTACAGCCGGTACCGCACCGGATGTACCCGCTGCACGCTTACGGCGCCTGCCGCAGGCGGCGGTTGAAAACACAGCCGGCGTTTCGCCGGCTGTCGCGTATCCGCATCCGGCTCCGCCGGATGTCCCGCTCACCAGGGGGAGCAGGCGCAGTCCGAGAGCTGCGCATGGGCCCGGACACGGCGGCCAGGACGGTCGCCGTGTCATCTTCCGAATCGTTCAGGGCTGCGCCGCCGGTGCGGCAGCCTTGGCCTCCCAGCGCAGACTGCGCACCAGCGCATCCAGTCTGGCCAGATCCGGCTGCAATTCCTTGCCGCGTTTGCGCAGCAGCGCGTCGATGGCCGCTTCATAGCGCGCATCGGCCGCGCGGTCCGTATCCAGCTGGGTAAGAGTGAAGCCCAGGTGCGTGTCGTCGTCGCGCCCGGCCAGGCCGGACAGGGCCAGTGGCATGGTCAGCAGCACGTAGTACTGCCCGTCCGTGGTCAGTCCCTGGAATACGTAGCTCAGCTGGCCGGACTGGGCGAAACCCACGTCAGGCACGAACTGGGTCAGTACGCGAATGCCGCGGCCGCCGGCGAATGCCAGCGCGCGGCGCTGCACGGTGTACTGCGGGCTCATGTCGAGGAAGGGCAGGAAGGGCCAGTCGCGCACGGCGTCGGGCGGGCCGTCCAGCCAGCGCTGCAGGGCGCGGTATTCCGTGCGGGTCCAGGTGTCCTGCTGGTTTTCCACCGGCGAGAGTATGGACAGATAGGGCTGCACCGGTATCAGGTACAGCGCTGCGGCGAAGAACGCATCCCTGTCCTCCTGGCCCGGCGCGAGATCCACGCGCAGGTGCGCCGGCAGGTTGTAGAAATTTGGCTTGAGATGAGTTCCGCTGACGGCGAACTCCTGCCGTTCCTGTTCGTTGTACAGCGGGTTGGCGTCGACGGCGGTGAAACCGGCCTGGCTGCCGCGCGGCAATTGCAGCGACCAGCCATCGCGGCTGAGCGTGGCGGCGGAGGCGGCGCCGGTCGGCGTCAGCGCGAACGCGAGCGCGAGCGCGAAGACGGCGGCGCACAGGCGATGGCGCAGGGACATGGCGAGGGGCTCCGGCAGTGCGGGCGCGCAGTATAGGTGGGGCTGCGCAGCGTCGCAGGCGTGATGGTGAAATCCGCTCCGCGTCCGCAGCTGTTCGCGACTTGTCTGCCGATGCCGCGGCCGCCGCCATGCCCCGTCTGCGCGTGCATGCAACGGCCGGGGCCGCGCGATCACGCAGTCGCCTGCGCCGGTGCGGCAAACGGGCGCGCGTTTCAGACGCACCGTTGCGCCGGCTGCCGGCCGGGCGCACAAGGCGCCGGTGCTGTGCGTGGCCCACGAAACGGATGTGCGGCGTTTCAGCGGGGCCTGTCCGCGCCGGATCCGGCGCAGGGACAGATGTGCGTCCTTGCGCTTACGGCTGCCAGCCCTGGGCCTGGGCGCGCTGTTCCGCACTGAGCTGGCCGCCCAGGCGTTCCAGCTGCGCGCGCGCGGCCGCGCTGCGGGCGGCGTCGCCATCGCCGTTGCGCAGATACAGGCTGAGCCAGCGATAGGCCTGCAGCGGATCGTCGGACACGGCTGCGCTGAGGTAGTGCGAGGAATTGGCTTCGTCGGCGCGGCCTTCTTCCAGGCCCTGCGCATAGGCCATGCCCAGCGCATAGGCCGCGTCCGCATCGCCGCCGCGGGCGCGCTCGCGCACCATCAGCGGCGCGCGGCGCGCCCAGTCGATCATCTGGTCCAGGTCGCGGCTGTAGCCGAAGGCCAACGGCGGGTCGTTGATGAATTGCCAGAAATCCTTGTCGCTGCCGTTGCGCGCGGCGATCTCGCCCAGTGCATAGCGCACGCCGGGGCCCTGCGGTGCATAGCCGCGGCACTCGTCGAGCAGGCGCTGCTGCAGCGCGCCCAGGGCCTGGCGGCGCTGTGCTTCGTCGCCGATGGCGAGCGCCTGCTGCAGCTGCGGGTCGACCGTGCGCAGGCGCGGATGGCCGCGGCTGGCGGCGCGGCTGAATTCGCGCGTGGGCAGGTCGCCGCTGTAGCCGTTGAGGCCGAATTGCAGCATGGAATAGCAGCGGCCGTCGCGCTCCAGCCACTCGCGCGCGGCCGCGGCATCGCCGGCTTCGGCGCGCTGGCGCAGGGCGTCCTGCGCGCTTGACCACGACGGTCGCGCCGGCGGCAGCGGCGGATGCGGAAGATTGCGCAGGCTGAGCGTCTGCGCGGCGGCTTCGCCGAGGCGTGGCAGCCGCACCGTTGTGGATGTTTCCACTTTGTCTGGTTGCGTGGCGGCGGGTGCAGGCGCCGCTGCGATGTCCGCCGCGGCGGGCCGCTGCAGCCGGGCGTAGCCGTAGCCGCAGGCCAGGCCGAGCAGGGCAGCGGCGAGGAGCCAGCGGGCACGCATCAGAGCCGCCCTCCGGCGCGGCGTACGCCGTCGCACAGCGAGCTGCTGCGCCAGAAATCGCGCGTGCCGGGCAGCGGCGCCTCGAAGCGGATGCGCGCGCGCGCCGCGGCGGCCCAGGCGTCGGCCTGGGCGACCTGCGCCGGCGTCAGGCGCTGCGCATGCTGCTGCATGACCTCGGCCAGGCGCGGCGCGGCTTCCGCGCCCAGGGTCTGGCGCGCGACGGCGGCGTAGGCATAGGCCCAGTAGGGCTGGTCGCCGAGCTGGCCGGTCCAGGGGCGCGTGCCGCGCGCGGGCTGCCAGGGCGAATACATGGCCGAGAGTGTGGCGGCGGCTTCGGGCAGGCCGCCTTCGAAGGCCCGGCGCACCATGTCGGGCGCTTCGGATTTCCAGCGCTGGCTCCAGTCCTGCCATTCGGGACTGAGCAGGTCGCGCTGCCATTCATTGGGGGCCAGCGCGTAGCACAGGCGTGCGGCGTTGTCGCCGGCCAGCGCGGCGGCACGGATGAATTCGCCGCTGCGCGCGATCTGCGCCGCGTTGATGCCGGCGCAGCGGCGTTCGGTTTCCTGCGCGCGCTGCAGAAAGCGTTCGGCAAACTGCAGGCGGCGTTCGGCTTCGCCGAGGCCGTCGTCGCTGCCTTCGCGGCCGCGGCGCGGCCGCGGGCCGCGCTCCTGCGCCGCGTCCGGCCCAGCGCCGCGCGCGCCGCGGCCGGCGCGGTCGAGAATGTCTTCCACCGCGTCGAACTGGCGTTCGCTGTTGGCGCACTCGGCCATGTCGTCGGCCAGGCGCCGTGCCGCGGCCGCATCGCCCTGCAGCGCCTGTGCGGCAAGCTGGTCGAAATAATCGGCGACGGGCAGGTCGCGCGGCGGCAGTGCGGCTGCCGGCGTGTTCGCGGCCTTGCCGGCGGCGGGCGCGGCGGTTGAGGTTTCTCGCGGCGGTGCGGGTTCGGGTGCGGGTGCGGTTTGCGCGGCGCTCGCCGGTGCCGCCGCGGCGGCGGCAGGTGCTTCGCTGCGTCCCAGCCAGGCGCCGGCAGCCGCGCCGCCGGCGAAGAGAGCGACGAGCAGGACGCTGTCGCGCAGGGTATTCGCGTTTGCCATCAGCAGCGCCGGCGGAAGGTCGTTCGCATAGTGCCAAGCCGCGGCCGCGGCGGCGACAGTCGCCGCGCGGACTGTTCAGTCATTCCCGGACCTGGCCTGGCGCTGGCGATAGTCGGCAAGCCAGGCTTCGGCCTCGGCGCGCTGGCCCGCGTCCAGCCGGTTGCCCAGCGCGGCCAGCCATTCCTGCGCCTGGTCGGTGTAGCGCGGATCGGCGTGCATGTGCACGTACAGGCTGAGCCAGCGGTAGGCCTGCACCGGATCGTCCTCCAGCGCGGCGTTGAGCGCCTCGTTCGGCGGCAGCATGGCGGGCAGGCCGCGCCGGCCGTCCTGCGCATAGGCCATGCCCAGGGCGAACACGGCGTCCGCATCGTTCTTTTCGCTGCGCGCCTGCAGCTGTTCGGTCACGCTGCGGCGCCATTGCTGGCGCCGGCCGGTGTCGTCCGGCTCCAGCGGCGGCTGTTGCACGAAACGCCAGAACGCGGCCGGCGGACCCTTGCGCGCGGCGGTCTCGGCGATGGCGTAGCGTTCGGCCGCATCGCTGCGCACGTAGTCCTTGCACAACGCTTCCAGGCGCAGGCTGATCTCGGCGGCGAGTTCCTGGCGCTTGGCCGTTTCCAGGCGCGGATCGCTGAGCAGGGCGTGTTCCTCGCCGCTGATCTGGGCGTAGCGCGGCGGCTGGCTCATGAGGGCATCGAGGTTGTCGCCGAAATAGGCGCCGAGATCCGGCTTGCCTTCGGCCTGGATCCGGCGGCAGGTGTCGTCCACTTCGCGCCAGCGGGCGGCGGCCTTGCCGTCGCCGGCCAGGGCGCGCCGGGCCAGCTGGTCCTGCTCGGCAGACCAGGCGCTGGACTGGGGCGGGGGCAGTACGGCGGGCGGTGTCTCCGGCGCGGCGGAGGCGCTGGGCGGTGCCGACGGCGGATTGGCCGGCGCCGGCGTCAGCACCGCGACGGCGGCGCGCGGCGCGGGGGCTTCCGGCGCCGGCGGCGCAAGCAGGAAATAGGCGGCGGCCGCGGCGGCGGCGAAGGCCAGCAGGGCGAGGATCCAGCGCATGGACGGCTCCGGGCAGGGCGGAAAGCGGGCGACAGTGTGCCAGGATAGCGGCGTGCCTTTGCCGGCGCGGCGAGTTTCCGCCGGCGCCTGCGCTGTCGTCGTCTTTTCCGGAGCACCCATGCAAATCCTGCGTCTGGCCGCGTTCGCCGAAGGGGCGGAAGGCGGCAATCCGGCCGGTGTGGCCTTGCTCGATACCTTGCCGGATGCGGCCGTCATGCAGCAGGTCGCGGCCGACGTCGGCTATTCCGAAACCGCGTTCGCCGCGGTGCAGGACGGCGCCTGGCGCGTGCGTTATTTCTCACCCGGCTCCGAAGTGCCGTTCTGCGGCCACGCGACCATCGCCCTGGGCGCCGCGCTCGCATTGCGTCACGGCGACGGCGAATTCGCGCTGCAACTGAACCAGGCCGCGATCCGCGTACAGGGCCGGCGCGAAGCCAGCC
Source organism: Tahibacter harae (assembly GCF_024437735.1). Taxonomy (GTDB): domain Bacteria; phylum Pseudomonadota; class Gammaproteobacteria; order Xanthomonadales; family Rhodanobacteraceae; genus Tahibacter; species Tahibacter harae. The sequence continues at coordinate 15,652 of NZ_JANFQO010000040.1, forward strand.
GCATCAGCGCGACGCTGCAATCGCCGCCGACCTGGAGCCGCGCCGTGGCGCCGCCGCTGCTGCAGGACGCGCTACAGCTGTTCGGCCTGTCCGCGGCCGACCTGGATCCGGCCCTGGCGCCGGCGCACATCCACGCCGGCGCGGACCACCTGCTGCTGCCGCTGCGCTCGCGCGGCCGCCTGGCCGCGATGCAGTACGCGCTCGCCGCCGGACGTGAACTGATGCAGCGCGCCGGCTGGATCACCGTCGCCCTGGTCTGGGCCGAGTCGGCCCAGCGCTTCCATGCGCGCAATGCCTTCGCCTCGGGCGGCGTGTACGAGGATCCCGCCACCGGCGCCGCCGCGGCGGCCTTTGCCGGCTACCTGCGCGACGCGGCCTGGCCGCACGAGGGCGCCATCCAGATCGTGCAGGGCGAGGACATGGGCATGCGTTCGCTGCTGCGCGTGGATATGACAGCGGCAGCGGGCAGCCCGGTACAGGTATCCGGCGAGGTGCGGCTGCTGTAGTGCGCTTCGTGTACAGTTCCACAACCGGCGCGCGGCCGGCTGCGCAGGGGGCGCCGGCAGTGATCAACGTCGTGGTCGATCTTTCCCATCACAACAGCAGCGTGGATTTCGGCCAGCTCGCCGCCGCCGGCATCGCCGGCGTGCTGCACAAGGCCAGCCAGGGCGCGGACTATGTCGATCCGCTGTACGCCACGCGCCAGCCGCTGGCGCGCCAGGCCGGCCTGAGCTGGGGCGCCTATCATTTCGGCGACGGCAGCGATGCCGCGGCCCAGGCGGCGCATTTCCTCGCCAGCGCCCGGCCGGCGCCGGGCGATCTGCTCGCGCTGGATGTGGAAGCCAACAGCGCCGGCTCCAGCATGAGCCTGGCCCAGGCCGAGCAGTTCGCACAGTACCTGTTCCAGCACACCGGGCGCTGGCCCGGCATCTACGGCGGCGCCTATCTGAAGAACCTGCTGGGCAGCTCCACCACATCGCTGCTGGGCCACTGCTGGCTGTGGATCTCCGAATACGCTGCCCAGCCGGTGATTCCGCCGCTGTGGCCACAGTGGCGTTTCTGGCAATACACCGACGGCTCAGCGGGGCCGGGGCCGCATGCGGTGGCCGGCGTCGGCGTCTGCGACCGCGACCAGTTCAACGGCGATCTGGCCGGCCTGCGCCAGCTGTGGCCGGCGTCCGCCAGTTCCGCCTGAAGCGCGCTTGACAGTCAAATGCGAATCATTATCATCTGGTTCACCCCAACCGGGATCCGGAGCCAACCATGTCGGTGATGACGTCCACTCTTGCACTCCAGGCCAACCGCAACAATGCAGCATCCCGGCCGGCAGCGGCGGCGCCGGCCCAGCGTCGCGTCGACAGCCGTCTGCTGCTGCGCGAATCGCGTGAACTGGTGATCGAACATCTGGGCCAGGAATACCGTCTGCGCCGCACGCGCAACGACAAGCTGATCCTGACCAAGTAACACGCCGCGCCCGCACCGGTCGCACGCTGCGCTTCCGGCGCAGCCGCACAACATCCACGTCAGAGCAGCCAGCCTGGGCCGACCGCCATCCCGGCCCCCACTGCCAGCCAGCTCCGCGGCGCACAGGCATTGCTTGGCGGCACTGCCGCGCCCCCTCATCTGCAGAGGCTCGCATGTACAAGCTGCCCTTCCTGCGTAGTCGCAGCGAGACGCGCTTCGCCGGCGGCGACGCGGTCGTAGCGCGCAGTCCTGTTGATTCCGCCACCGTGCTGCAGGCCATCGCGCTGCCGCCGTCGCGGCCGCTGGCGGCGCTCACCCGCCGCTGGCCGGCGCTGGGCCCGGTGCTGTGGCTATGGCGCGCGCCCGGCGGCTGTGCTGCGGACCTGAGCCAGGTGGCCGGCTGGAATTGTGTACACCGCATCGAACCCGACGGTATCTGCGAGGCGCTGCGCTTCTTCCGCGACGACGGCCGCGAACAGGCGCGCCTGTATCTGCTGCCCGACAGCGACTACCTGGCCTGGGAGCAATTACTGCAATGCGTGCCCTGCGGCACGCCCGAGCCGGCGCACAGCATGCACCAGCGGCTGCGCGCGGCGGCCTGGTCGCGGGTCGGCCATGCCTGGCAGGGGGCGATCGTGCGTTTCTGTCAGAGCGCCGAGGCCGCGCGGCCCTGGCTGCTGGCCGAAGTTGCGCCGCCGGTCTCCGTGACCGGGCGCCGCCGCGCCGCGGACATTTGCGCCGGGCTGGATGCGCTGCTGAGCGGCTGAGCTGGTATGCGATCGCGCGGTGATGGCGGCGCTGCTGGTACGGCCCTGCCTGCCGGGGCGTCGCGGTGCGTCCGCGGCGCTCGCCGCCGCGGCTTGTTCATCGGGCGCCTGATCGCTGCGGCGATCGGGGCCAAGGTCCTGCTGTATCCGGTGCGTACTTCTTTTGCGGATTTTCCGCCCGTCCCGTGACCGCTGCGGCGATCGGGTGCCGGGCCGGCGTCCTTGCAGTGTCTATCTCAAACCCGGATCCGCTGCCCGGGGCTCCCTGCATTCACGCTTCGACCGTGTCGGCCTTGCGCGGCAACGGCGCCGGCGGCGCGCGCAGCGGCCGCGACACGTAGCCGACCGGCACGGCGGGCGCTGCCGGTACGGCCGGAACCGGCGGCGGCGCGGGCGGCGTGGCCGGCGCGGGCGGAGCCGGGGCGGCCGGGGC
>NZ_JANFQO010000041.1 GCF_024437735.1 Tahibacter harae
GCGACAACATCAAGATGGTGGTGACGCTGATCGCCCCGATCGCGATGGAAGAAGGCCTGCGCTTCGCGATCCGTGAAGGCGGCCGCACCGTCGGCGCCGGCGTCGTCGCCAAGATCTTCGCCTGAGAAAAAATCGCCCGGCGCGCTTGAAATCGCGCCGGGCGGCGGAAACTGGCTTTGGCGGCGCGAGCCGCCATCGCCGTTTTCGGCAAGACCAGAGTTTTACGCGGTACGCCAGTAGCTCAATTGGCAGAGCAGCGGTCTCCAAAACCGCAGGTTGGGGGTTCGAGTCCCTCCTGGCGTGCCATTGATTGCAAGTCCGGCGTGGCAGAAGGCGCAAGCGCCTAAGCTGGCGCCGCCTCGGCAGCAAGGGACATGAACGCGAAAGTCGAACAAGCTTCCGGCACCAACGCCGCCGATATCGTCAAGCTCGTGCTTGCCGCCGCCATCCTGGTCGGTGGTATCGCGGGCTTTTACTATTTTGCCGATGCGCCCCAGGTGCTGCGCATACTCGGCCTGATGGCCGCGTTCGTCGGCGCCGCGTTCGTCGGCAGCCTGACCGCCCCGGGCCGCAGCCTGCGCTCGTTCCTGACCGAATCGAGCTTCGAACTGCGCAAGGTGGTCTGGCCGACCCGCGAAGAGACCATCCGCACCACCGGCGTCATCGTCGTCGTGGTCATCATCATCAGTCTCATCCTTGGCCTGATCGACCTTCTGCTGAAGTTCGTGGTCATGGACTGGCTGCTCAAGATCTGAGGACGCCGCCCATGGCCAAACGTTGGTACGTCGTCCACGCCTATTCCGGTTTTGAACACCAGGTCGCCAAGGGCCTGCGTGACCGCGTCGTGCGCGCGGGCATGGAAGACAAGTTCGGCGAGATCCTGGTCCCGACCGAGGAAGTCATCGAAATGCGCGGCGGCCAGAAGCGCCGCAGCGAGCGCAAGTTCTTCCCCGGCTACGTGCTGGTGCAGATCGAGACCGACACCGAGAACAAGGCGCCCAAGATCGACGACGAATCCTGGCACCTGGTGAAGGAAACTTCCAAGGTCATGGGTTTCATCGGCGGCACCGCCGACCGCCCGCTGCCGATCAAGGATTCCGAAGCCGACGCAATCCTGCGCCGCGTGCAGGAAGGCGTGGAAAAGCCCAAGCCCAAGGTGCTGTTCGAGCCGGGCGAAATGGTCCGCGTCACCGAAGGCCCGTTCAACGACTTCAACGGCGTGGTCGAGGAAGTCAACTACGAAAAGAGCCGCCTGCGCGTGGCCGTGCTGATCTTCGGCCGCTCCACCCCGGTGGAGCTGGAATTCGGCCAGGTCGAGAAAGCCTGAAGCGCCGGCGCCGCCGGGCAGAGCGCCGTCAAGGCCGCTCGCCAGGTATCGCCGGCAGTCTGTCTTGAAAAACGTGGAATCAGGGCACGCGAATCCCTGGTGCGATGGGGAGCCTGAAATCCAGGCGCTTTTACCCGGAGACTAGCAATGGCAAAGAAAGTAGTTGGTTACATCAAGCTGCAGGTGAAGGCCGGTCAGGCCAACCCCTCGCCGCCGGTCGGTCCTGCGCTGGGTCAGCGCGGCCTGAACATCATGGAATTCTGCAAGGCGTTCAATGCCGCCACGCAGAAGCTGGAACCGGGCCTGCCGATTCCGGTCGTGATCACGGCCTATTCCGACCGTTCCTTCACCTTCATCACCAAGACCCCGCCGGCCTCGATCCTGCTGAAGAAGGCCGCCGGCATCCAGTCGGGTTCCAAGCGCCCGAACACGGAGAAGGTCGGCAAGGTGACGCGCAAGCAGCTCGAAGAGATTGCCACCACCAAGATGCCGGATCTCACCGCCGCTGACCTCGAAGCCGCCGTGCGCACCATCGCCGGCAGCGCGCGCAGCATGGGCCTGAACACGGAGATCTGAAGACATGGCACTCACCAAGCGTTTCAAAGCAATGCAGGGCCTGGTCGAGCCGGGCAAGGCCTATCCGGTCGAAGCCGCGCTGAAGATCCTCAAGGACAACAGCAAGACCAAGTTCATCGAATCGGTCGACGTGGCCGTCCGTCTCGGCATCGACGCCAAGAAGTCGGACCAGGGCGTGCGTGGTTCCAGCCTGCTGCCGCACGGCACCGGCAAGACCATCCGCGTGGCCGTGTTCTGCCCGCCGGGCGAAAAGGCTGAAGCGGCCAAGGCTGCCGGCGCCGACGCCGTGGGCATGGACGACCTGGCCGAGAAGATGCAGGGCGGCGAACTGAATTTCGGCCGCGTGATCGCGACGCCGGACGCCATGCGCGTCGTCGGCAAGCTCGGCCAGCTGCTGGGTCCGCGCGGCCTGATGCCGAACCCGAAGGACGGCTCGGTTACGGCCGATGTCGCCACCGCGGTGAAGAACGCCAAGGCGGGCCAGGTCAAGTTCCGCAACGACAAGGCCGGCATCATCCACGCCACCATCGGCAAGGCCAACTTTGAAGCCGACGCGCTGAAGGACAACCTCAACGCGCTGCTGGCCGACCTGCTCAAGGCTAAGCCGGCGACGGCCAAGGGCCAGTACCTGCAGAAGGTTTCGCTGTCGACCACCATGGGTCTGGGCGTCATCGTCGACCAGTCCAGCCTGGGTCTGAAGCAGTAAGCAATTCGCGGCGCAAGCCGCACCCCGGCGCCGGAAGTGCGCCGGAATCCATTTTGAGGGCACCCGGCCACGACGGCCGGGAGCCGTCAAAGACCGCAGGCGGCCCTAGCGGCACGCCCGGGAGAGCAGGGAAGCGCAGCATTGCGATGGAAGCTCCCGGCAGCGTGGCGCGAAGTGCCTTAAACCGCCAGCCTGCGTAGATGGTGTTGCCCGTAACAGGTTTTCCTGGAACGGCCACCAAACCGGTATCGAAAGATACCAGCGGATCCACAAGGATGGACGGTCCGTTTCGCTGATGGATGCAGCCGCACAGGAGTGCGCTGCGATCCGGTTCGGAGAACGCAATGGCGCTCAATCTTGCGCAAAAGAAAGAGGTCGTTGCCGAACTGGCGAATGTGGCTTCCTCGGCTTATTCCCTGGTCGCCGCCGAGTACGCGGGTCTTACTGTCGGGCAGCTCACCGAGCTGCGCAAGAAGGCGCGTCAGTCGGGTGTGTATCTGAAAGTTGCCAAGAACACCCTGGTTGCGCGCGCAGTGGAAGGTACCGATTACGAGTGCGTCAAGGACTCGCTGGTCGGTCCTCTGCTGTATGCCTTCTCGAAGGAAGATCCCGGTGCTGCCGGCCGCCTGATCAAGGATTTCGCCAAGGGCGCGGACAAGCTGAAACCTGCATTGGTCGCCATCGGCGGCAAGGCATACCCGGGCTCGCACGTCGATGTGCTGGCCTCGCTGCCGACCCGCGAACAGGCGCTCAGCATGTTCCTCAGCGTGCTCGTCCAGCCTGCCACCATGCTCGTCCGCCTGCTGTCGGAACCCGCGTCGCAGATCGCGCGCGTTACCAAGGCAGCCGGTGAGAAGCAGGCGGCTTGAGCCACACGCCAGCCGGTCACGAAATTTACCACTTAGCCGTAATTTCCAGGAGTTAACACAATGTCTCTGTCCAACGAGCAGATCATCGAAGCGATCGCCGGCAAGACCCTCATCGAAGTGATGGAACTGGTCAAGGCGATGGAAGAAAAGTTCGGCGTGTCCGCCGCCGCCCCGGTCGCCGTCGCGGCTGGCCCGGCTGCTGCCGCTGCCGCCCCGGTCGAAGAGAAGACCGAATTCACCGTCGTGCTGAAGTCGGCCGGCGAGAAGAAGGTCGAAGTCATCAAGGCCGTCCGCGCCATCACCGGCCTGGGTCTGAAGGAAGCCAAGGACCTGGTCGAATCCGCTCCGGCCACCGTCAAGGACGCCGTCAGCAAGGACGACTCGGCCAAGTTCAAGAAGGAACTGGAAGCTGCTGGCGCCACCGTCGAGATCAAGTAAGCGGCGCGTTGCGTCGCCTGCTAGTCCAGGCACGACGAAAGCCTGGGGGCGTAAGCCCCCGGGCTTTCACTGTTGTTTGCTGCACCGCGGTTATCGGCAAGCCGTGACTAACGGAACTGGTACGACACCGTTTGCCGATAACTGTTTTCCCTTCCACGCCGCTGTCTCCGCAGCGGCGGTTTTGACGACCCGAGGCGGTACCCGACCATGACCTACTCGTTCACCCAGAAGAAGCGTATCCGCAAGGATTTCGGCAAGCGCCCCGTCGTGCTTGACGTGCCTTTCCTGCTCGCCATCCAGGTGGACTCCTACCGGGAGTTCCTCCAGCTCGACGCCGGCGGCATCACCGCCCGCGAAGACAAGGGCCTGCACGCGGCGCTGAAGTCGGTGTTCCCGATCACGAGCTATTCGGGCAATGCGGCCCTGGAATACGTCAGCTACCGTCTGGGCGAACCGCCGTTCGACGAGCGCGAATGCCGCCAGCGCGGCATGAGCTACGGCGCCCCGCTGCGCGTGACTGTGCGCCTGGTCATTTACGACCGCGAGAGCCCGGCCAACAACAAGGCCATCAAGTACGTGAAGGAGCAGGAAGTCTACATGGGCGAACTGCCGCTCATGACCGACACCGGCACCTTCATCGTCAACGGCACCGAGCGCGTCATCGTCTCGCAGCTGCACCGTTCGCCGGGCGTGTTCTTCGACCACGACCGCGGCAAGACGCACAGCTCGGGCAAGCTGCTGTTCTCCGCCCGCGTGATCCCGTACCGCGGCTCCTGGCTCGACTTCGAATTCGATCCCAAGGATTGCCTGTTCACCCGTATCGACCGCCGCCGCAAGCTGCCGGTGACGGTGCTGCTGCGCGCGCTGGGCTATACCAATGCCGAGATGCTCGACCTGTTCTTCGAGAAGAACGTGTTCACCCTGGGCAAGCAGGGCGGCGCCGAACTCGAACTGGTCGCCGAGCGCCTGCGCGGCGAAACCCTGAACTTCGACCTGCGCGCAGGCGAGCGCGTCGTGGTCGAGGCGGGCAAGCGCATCACCGCGCGCCACGTGCGCGAGCTGCAGAAGGAAGCGATCGGCTCGCTGGAAGTGCCGGACGACTACCTGCTCGGCCGCATCCTGGCCCACGACGTCATCGACAAGAAGACCGGCGAGCTGCTGGCCCTGGCCAACGAGGAACTCAACGAGAGCCTGCTGGAGAAGTTCCGCAAGGGCGGCGTGGACAAGATCGCCACGCTGTGGGTCAATGACTTGGACCGCGGCCCGTACATTTCCTCGACCCTGCGCATCGACTCGACCAAGACGCCGCTGGAGGCGCTGGTCGAAATCTACCGCATGATGCGTCCGGGCGAGCCGCCGACCAAGGAAGCGGCGCAGAACCTGTTCTTCAACCTGTTCTTCACCTTCGAGCGCTACGACCTCGATCGCGTCGGCCGCATGAAGTTCAACCGCCGCGTCGGCCGCAAGGACGACAACGGCCCGGGCATCCTGTACGACTACAAGTACCTGTCCGAGCGCAACGACGAGAACTCCAAGCAGCTGGTCAAGGAACTGGGCCAGACCTCGGACATCCTCGACGTGATCCGCACCCTGTGCGAGATCCGCAACGGCCGCGGCGTGGTCGACGACATCGACCACCTGGGCAACCGCCGCGTGCGTTCGGTCGGCGAAATGGCCGAGAACGTGTTCCGCATCGGCCTGGTGCGTGTCGAGCGCGCGGTCAAGGAACGCCTGTCGCTGGCCGAGTCCGAAGGCCTGACGCCGCAGGAACTGATCAACGCCAAGCCTGTCGCCGCGGCGATCAAGGAGTTCTTCGGCTCCTCGCAGCTGTCGCAGTTCATGGACCAGAACAATCCGCTGTCGGAAGTCACCCACAAGCGCCGCGTCTCGGCGCTGGGTCCGGGCGGCCTGACCCGCGAGCGCGCCGGCTTTGAAGTGCGCGACGTGCATCCGACCCACTACGGCCGCGTCTGCACCATCGAGACGCCGGAAGGTCCGAACATTGGCCTGATCAACTCGCTCGCCGTGTACGCGCGCACCAACGACTACGGCTTCCTGGAGACGCCGTACCGCCGCGTGGCCGACGGCAAGATCACCAACGAGGTCGATTACCTCTCGGCGATCGGCGAAGGCGAGTTCGTGATCGCCCAGGCCAACTCGCCCATGACTGAGGAAGGCCGCTTCGTCGACGAATACGTGGCCTGCCGTTACCGTGGCGAATCCGAGCTGCGCCTGGCCAGCGACGTGCATTACATGGACGTCTCGCCGATGCAGACCGTGTCGGTCGCGGCGGCCCTGGTGCCGTTCCTGGAACACGACGACGCCAACCGCGCACTGATGGGCGCGAACATGCAGCGCCAGGCCGTGCCGACGCTGCGCGCCGAGAAGCCGCTGGTCGGCACCGGCATCGAGCGCGCCGTGGCGCGCGACTCGGGCGTGCTGGTGCTGGCCAAGCGCGGCGGCGTGATCGACCAGGTGGACGCCGGCCGCATCGTGGTGCGCGCGCATGAATCCGAAGTCGGCGACAACGACGCCGGCGTGGATATCTACACCCTGACCAAGTACACCCGTTCCAACCAGAACACCTGCATGAACCAGCGTCCGCTGGTCAAGGTGGGCGACATCGTCGCCGCCGGCGACGCGCTGGCCGATGGTCCGTCCACCGACATCGGCGAGCTCGCGCTCGGCCAGAACATGCTGATCGCGTTCATGCCCTGGAACGGCTACAACTTCGAAGACTCGATCCTGATCTCCGAGCGCGTGGTCGAGGAAGACCGCTACACCACGATCCACATCGAGGAACTGTCCTGCGTCGCCCGCGACACCAAGCTGGGCCCGGAGGAAATCACCGCCGATATTCCCAACGTGGGCGAGCAGGCGCTGTCGCGCCTGGACGAATCCGGCGTGGTCTACATCGGCGCCGAGGTGAAGGCCGGCGACATCCTCGTGGGCAAGGTCACGCCCAAGGGCGAGTCGCAGCTGACCCCGGAAGAGAAGCTGCTGCGCGCGATCTTCGGCGAGAAGGCGTCCGACGTTAAGGACAGCTCGCTGCGCGTGCCGCCGGGCATGGATGGCACCGTCATCGACGTGCAGGTGTTCACCCGCGACGGCATCGAGAAGGACAAGCGCGCGCGCCAGATCGAGGAAATGGAAGTCAAGCGCGTCAAGAAGGACTTCGACGACCAGTTCCGCATCCTCGAAAGCGCGATCTACGCGCGTCTGCGCTCGGCCCTGATCGGCAAGACCGCCAACCACGGCCCGAACGGCCTGAAGAAGGGCGCCGAGATCACCAACGAATACCTCGACGAGCTGAAGAAGGACGAGTGGTTCAAGCTCAGCGTCAAGGACGACGACGCCGCCGAGTTCCTGGAGCGCGCGGCCGAGCAGATTCGCCGCCACCGCGAGGAATTCGACCGCCGCTTCAAGGAAAAGCAGGCCAAGATCACCCAGGGCGACGACCTCGCGCCGGGCGTGCTCAAGATGGTCAAGGTCTACCTGGCCGTGAAGCGCCGCATCCAGCCAGGCGACAAGATGGCCGGCCGCCACGGCAACAAGGGTGTGGTCTCGATGATCGTGCCGGTGGAAGACATGCCGTTCTCCGCCGACGGCCGCCCCATCGACATCGTGCTCAACCCGCTGGGCGTGCCGTCGCGTATGAACATCGGCCAGGTGCTGGAAGTGCACCTGGGCTGGGCCGCCAAGGGCCTGGGCCACAAGATCGAAGCCATGCTCGCGGCGAACGAGAAGGCCAGTGAACTGCGCAAGTTCATCGACCAGATCTACAACCACGACAAGGGCAGCTACGGCAAGGATCGCGTCGAACTGGACCAGTTCAACGACGACGAGCTGAAGGTGCTGGCCAAGAACCTGACCAAGGGCGTGCCCATGGCCACGCCGGTGTTCGACGGCGCGTTCGAGGAAGAAATCAAGCACATGCTGCAGCTGGCCGGTCTGCCCGAATCGGGCCAGACCATCCTGATCGACGGCCGCACCGGCGAAGCCTTCGACCGTCCGGTCACCGTCGGCTACATGCACATGCTCAAGCTGAACCACCTCGTCGACGACAAGATGCACGCGCGTTCGACCGGCCCGTACTCGCTGGTCACCCAGCAGCCGCTGGGCGGCAAGGCGCAGTTCGGCGGCCAGCGCTTCGGCGAAATGGAAGTGTGGGCGCTGGAAGCCTACGGCGCGGCCTACACGCTGCAGGAAATGCTGACGGTCAAGTCCGACGACGTGCCGGGCCGCAACCAGATGTACAAGAACATCGTCGACGGCAACCACGAGATGGTGGCGGGCATGCCGGAATCCTTCAATGTGCTGGTGAAGGAAATCCGCTCGCTCGGCATCAACATCGAGCTGGAAGAGACGAAGTAAGCGGCCGGATTGAGGAGATTACGAAATGAAAGACTTGCTCAACCTGTTCAACCAGCAGCGGCAGACGCTGGACTTCGACTCCATCCGCATCGGCCTGGCCTCGCCGGACCTGATCCGCTCCTGGTCGTTCGGCGAAGTGAAGAAGCCGGAGACGATCAACTACCGCACCTTCAAGCCGGAGCGCGACGGCCTGTTCTGCGCCGCCATCTTCGGTCCGATCAAGGACTACGAGTGCCTGTGCGGCAAGTACAAGCGCATGAAGCACCGTGGCGTGGTGTGCGAGAAGTGCGGCACCGAAGTCACCCTGGCCAAGGTGCGCCGCGAGCGCATGGGCCATATCGAGCTGGCCAGCCCGACCGCGCACATCTGGTTCCTCAAGTCGCTGCCCTCGCGCATCGGCCTGATGCTGGACATGACCCTGCGCGACATCGAGCGCATCCTGTACTTTGAAGCCTATGTCGTGGTCGAGCCCGGCCTGACCGCGCTGGAGCGCGGCCAGCTGCTGACCGAGGAACAGTACCTGCAGGCGGTGGAAGAGCACGGCGACGAGTTCGACGCGCGCATGGGCGCCGAGGCCGTCTACGAACTGCTCAAGGCCATCGACCTCAACCAGGAACTGATCAAGCTGCGCGAGGAAATCGCCAGCACCAACTCGGAAACCAAGCTCAAGCGTCTGTCCAAGCGCATCAAGCTGGTCGAGAGCTTCCTGGAGTCGGGCAACCGTCCGGAATGGATGGTGATGACCGTGCTGCCGGTGCTGCCGCCGGACCTGCGTCCGCTGGTGCCGCTGGACGGCGGCCGCTTCGCGACGTCCGACCTGAACGACCTGTACCGCCGCGTCATCAACCGCAACAACCGCCTCAAGCGCCTGCTCGAACTCAACGCGCCCGACATCATCGTGCGCAACGAGAAGCGCATGCTGCAGGAATCGGTCGACGCGCTGATGGACAACGGCCGCCGCGGCCGCGCCATCACCGGCACCAACAAGCGCCCGCTCAAGTCGCTGGCCGACATGATCAAGGGCAAGCAGGGCCGCTTCCGCCAGAACCTGCTCGGCAAGCGCGTGGACTACTCCGGCCGTTCGGTCATCGTGGTCGGCCCGACCCTGCGTCTGCACCAGTGCGGACTGCCCAAGAAGATGGCGCTGGAGCTGTTCAAGCCCTTCATCTTCTCCAAGCTGCAGCGCCGCGGCCTGGCCACCACGATCAAGGCGGCCAAGAAGCTGGTCGAGCGCGAAGAAGCCCAGGTGTGGGACATCCTCGAAGAGGTGATCCGCGAGCACCCGGTCATGCTCAACCGCGCGCCGACCCTGCACCGTCTGGGCATCCAGGCGTTCGAGCCGGTGCTGATCGAAGGCAAGGCGATCCAGCTGCACCCGCTGGTCTGTACCGCGTTCAACGCCGACTTCGACGGCGACCAGATGGCCGTGCACGTGCCGCTGTCGCTGGAAGCGCAGCTGGAAGCGCGCGCGCTGATGATGTCGACCAACAACATCCTGTCCCCGGCCAACGGCGATCCGATCATCGTGCCGACCCAGGACGTGGTGCTGGGCCTGTACTACATGACGCGCGAGCTGGTGAACGCGAAGGGCGAGGGCATGGTCTTCGCCAACGTCGCCGAAGTTCACCGCGCCTACCAGAACCGCGCGGTAGAACTGCACGCCAAGGTCAAGGTGCGCCTCAAGCTCACCGACCGTGACGATCAGACCGGCGAGCGCACCGAGCGCATGGCCATCGTCGACACCACCGTCGGCCGCGCCCTGCTGCACGAGATCATCCCGGCCGGCCTGCCGTTCGCGCTGGTCAACACCGAGCTGACCAAGAAGAACATCTCGCGCCTGATCAACGCCTGCTACCGCAAGCTGGGTCTGAAGGACACGGTCGTGTTCGCCGACCAGCTGATGTACACCGGCTTCCACTACGCCACGCGCGCCGGTATCTCCATCGGCATCGACGACATGAAGATCCCGCGCGAGAAGAAGGCGATCCTCGAGGTCGCCGAGAAGGAAGTGGTCGAGATCCAGGAGCAGTTCCAGTCGGGTCTGGTCACCGCGGGCGAGCGCTACAACAAGGTTGTCGATATCTGGTCGCGCACCAACGAGCAGGTGGCCCAGGCCATGATGCGCGGTATCGGCACCGAGAAGGTGCAGAACGCCAAGGGCGAGACGGTCGAGCAGAAGTCGATGAACTCGATCTACATCATGGCCGACTCCGGCGCGCGCGGTAGCGCGGCGCAGATCCGCCAGCTCGCCGGCATGCGCGGCCTGATGGCCAAGCCGGACGGCTCCATCATCGAGACGCCCATCAAGGCCAACTTCCGCGAAGGCCTGGACGTGCTGCAGTACTTCATCTCGACCCACGGCGCGCGCAAGGGTCTGGCCGACACCGCGCTGAAGACGGCGAACTCGGGCTACCTGACCCGCCGCCTGGTTGACGTCGCCCAGGACATGGTCGTCACCACGCAGGACTGCGAGACCTACGAAGGCCTGACCATGACCGCGATCGTCGAAGGCGGCGACGTGGTCGAACCGCTGCGCGACCGCGTGCTGGGCCGCGTCGTGGCCGAGGACGTCTATGCCCCGGGCAACGACGACCAGCCCATCGTCACCCGCAACACCCTGCTGGACGAAGCCCTGGTCGACAAGATGGACCAGGCCGGCGTGCAGTCGATCAAGGTGCGTTCGCCGATCACCTGCGAAACCCGCTTCGGCGTCTGCGCCCAGTGCTACGGCCGCGACCTCGCGCGGGGCCACCTGGTCAACCAGGGCGAAGCCGTCGGCGTCATCGCGGCCCAGTCCATCGGCGAGCCCGGCACGCAGCTGACCATGCGTACCTTCCACATCGGCGGCGCGGCTTCGCGAGCGGCTGCCGTGGATAACGTGCAGGTCAAGACCACCGGCGCGCTGCGCTTCAACAACCTCAAGACCGTACAGCACGCCCAGGGCCACCTGGTCGCGGTGTCGCGTTCGGGCGAAGTGTCGGTGCTCGATACCCACGGCCGCGAGCGCGAGCGCTACAAGGTGCCTTACGGCGCGACGATCTCGGTCAAGGACGGTGCTCCGGTCAAGGCCGGGCAGGTCGTTGCGAACTGGGATCCGCACACCCATCCGATCGTTTCCGAAGTCGCCGGCGTGCTGCGCTTCATCGACTTCATCGATGGCGTGACCGTGCAGGCCCAGACCGACGAACTGACCGGTCTGGAAAGCGCGGTGGTGACCGATCCCAAGCGCCGCGGCACCCAGGCCAAGGACCTGCGTCCGACCGTGCGCATCGAGGACAAGAAGGGCAAGGAACTCAAGCTGCCCGGCACCGACATCCCGGCGCAGTACTACCTGCCGGCCGGCGCCATCGTCTCGCTGCAGGACGGCGTGGAAGTGGGCGTGGGCGACGTGGTTGCACGTATCCCGCAGGAAACCTCCAAGACCCGCGACATCACCGGCGGTCTGCCGCGCGTGGCCGACCTGTTCGAAGCGCGCAAGCCCAAGGAACCGGCCATCCTGGCGGAGCGCTCGGGCATCATCAGCTTCGGCAAGGACACCAAGGGCAAGCAGCGCCTGATCATCAAGGACGTCGACGGCAACGAGCACGAGGAACTGATTCCCAAGTGGCGTCACGTCATCGTGTTTGAAGGCGAGCACGTGGAGAAGGGCGAAACCGTGGTCGACGGCGAACCCAATCCGCATGACATCCTGCGCCTGCTCGGCGTGGAGCCGCTGGCGGCCTACCTGGTCAAGGAAATCCAGGACGTGTACCGCCTGCAGGGTGTGCGCATCAACGACAAGCACATCGAAACCATCATCCGCCAGATGCTGCGCAAGGTGGAGATCACGGTTTCCGGCGACACCCGCTTCCTGCGCGGCGAGCAGGTCGACCGCATCCGCATGATCGAGGAAAACCGCCGCGCCGAAGCCCGCGGCGAGCTGGCGGCACAGTTCGATCCGGTGCTGCTGGGCATCACCAAGGCCTCGCTGGCGACCGAGTCGTTCATCTCGGCGGCGTCGTTCCAGGAAACGACCCGCGTGCTGACCGAGGCGGCGGTGCGCGGTACGCGCGATACCTTGCGTGGCCTGAAAGAGAATGTTATCGTCGGCCGTCTTATTCCGGCCGGTACTGGCTTGGCCTATCACAGCACCCGCCGCCGTCTCGCGGCCGGTGGTCTGTCGGATTCGGATATCGAAACCCTGCGCGGTGGCGTTACCGAATTCGTGGCCGACTCCGCCGACGACAACGGCTAAGATCCTGCGCCCTTGGCGGCGCAAAAAACGACATCGAAATGAGGCACAGGACGTGCCTCGTGTTCGAATACAGGGATGTGAAGGCCAGGGCGTCTTGTTGACGCCCTTGTCAACCGCTTGTTAAACTCTTGCGTCTTGGCAGGTCGATTTGTTTCGGCCTGTCTTTTGTTTCTTAAGGCATCCACGAATGGCGACTATCAACCAGCTGGTGCGTAAACCGCGTAGCCCGAAGACCTACAAGAGCGCCTCTCCGGCGCTGCAGAGCTGCCCGCAGCGTCGCGGCGTCTGCACCCGTGTATACACCACCACCCCGAAGAAGCCGAACTCGGCGCTGCGCAAGGTGGCCAAGGTCCGTCTGACCAACAGCTACGAGGTCATCAGCTACATCGGTGGCGAAGGTCATAACCTGCAGGAACACTCGGTGGTCCTGATCCGCGGCGGTCGTGTGAAGGACCTGCCGGGCGTGCGCTACCACACCGTGCGCGGTTCGCTGGACGCCGCCGGCGTCGCCAAGCGTCGCCAGGGTCGTTCCAAGTACGGCGCCAAGCGCCCGAAGAAGTAATTTAGAAAAGGCCTGAATCATGTCGCGTAAAGGTTCCGCCCCCACCCGCGTGCTGTTGTCCGATCCCAAGCACAACAGCCAGCTGATTGCCCGCTTCATCAACATGGTGATGAAGAGCGGCAAGAAGTCGGTCGCCGAAGGCATCGTCTACGGCGCGCTCGACCACATCGGCCAGAAGAACGCCGACTCCCTGGGCCTCGTCGAGAAGGCGCTGAACAACGTCGCTCCGGCGGTCGAGGTGAAGTCCCGCCGCGTCGGCGGCGCCACCTACCAGGTTCCGGTCGAAGTCCGTTCGGCCCGCCGCACCGCGCTGGCCATGCGCTGGGTCATCGACGCCGCGCGCAAGCGCAGCGAGAACTCGATGCCGCGCAAGCTCGCTGCCGAGCTGCTGGAAGCTGCCGAGAACCGCGGTTCCGCGGTCAAGAAGCGCGAAGAAACGCATCGTATGGCGGAAGCCAACAAGGCGTTCTCGCACTATCGCTGGTAAGAGCTGAGGGAACCGACCGTGGCCCGTACTACCCCCATCGAGCGTTATCGCAACTTCGGCATCATGGCTCACATCGATGCCGGCAAGACGACGACGACCGAGCGCATCCTGTTTTACACCGGCGTCAACCACAAGATCGGCGAAGTGCACGAAGGTGCCGCGACGATGGACTGGATGGAGCAGGAACAAGAGCGCGGCATCACCATCACGTCCGCCGCGACGACCTGCTTCTGGAAGGGCATGGACATGTCCTTCCCGGAACACCGTTTCAACATCATCGACACCCCGGGGCACGTTGACTTCACCATCGAAGTCGAGCGCTCGCTGCGTGTGCTCGACGGCGCCGTGTTCGTGCTCTGCGCCGTGGGCGGCGTGCAGCCGCAGTCGGAAACCGTCTGGCGCCAGGCCAACAAGTACGGCGTGCCGCGTCTGGCCTTCGTCAACAAGATGGACCGCACCGGCGCCGATTTCGGCAAGGTTGTCGGCCAGCTGAAGGCCCGTCTCGGCGCCAACCCGGTGCCGATGCAGATGCCGATTGGCGCGGAAGACAATTTCGAAGGCGTGGTCGACCTCATCAAGATGAAGGCGATCTACTGGGACGTCGAAGCCCAGGGCACCAAGTTCGAATACCGCGACATCCCGGCCCATCTGGTCAAGGACTGCGAAGCTGCGCGCAGCTTCATGGTCGAAGCCGCTGCCGAAACGTCCGAAGAACTGATGAACAAGTACCTCGAAGAGGGTGAACTCTCCGAAGAGGAAATCATGAAGGGCATCCGCGTCGGCACGCTGGCGACCAGCCTGATTCCGGTGTTCTGCGGCACGGCCTTCAAGAACAAGGGCGTGCAGGCGATGCTGGATGCGGTCATCCGCTACCTGCCGGCGCCGTCGGACCGTCCGCCGGTCAAGGGCATCGACGAGAACGAACAGGAAGCCTCGCGCGCTGCGCTGGACACCGATCCGTTCTCGGCCCTGGCCTTCAAGATCATGACCGATCCGTTCGTCGGTTCGCTGTCGTTCTTCCGTGTCTACTCGGGCACGCTGAACTCCGGCGACACGGTGTACAACCCGGTCAAGAGCAAGAAAGAACGTGTCGGCCGCATCCTGCAGATGCACGCCAACCAGCGCGATGAAATCAAGGAAGTCCGTGCCGGCGACATCGCCGCGGCGGTCGGCCTGAAGGACGTGACCACCGGCGACACGCTGTGCGCGCCCAGCGACGTCATCACCCTGGAACGCATGGTCTTCCCGGAGCCCGTCATCGCCATGGCGGTGGAGCCGAAGACCAAGTCGGATCAGGAAAAGATGGGTCTGGCGCTGTCGCGCCTGGCGCAGGAAGATCCTTCGCTGCGCGTGCGCACCGACGAGGAATCGGGTCAGACCATCATCGCCGGCATGGGCGAGCTGCACCTGGAAATCATCGTCGACCGCATGAAGCGCGAGTTCAACGTCGAGGCCAACGTCGGCAAGCCGCAGGTGGCCTACCGCGAAACCATTCGCAAGGCGGTCAAGCAGGACGGCAAGTTCGTGCGTCAGTCGGGCGGTAAGGGTCAGTACGGCCACGTCGTGCTCGAAATCGAACCGCAGGAACGCGGCGCGGGCTACATCTTCGAGAACGCGACGGTCGGCGGTTCGGTGCCGAAGGAATACGTGCCGGCGGTCGACAAGGGCATCCGCGAAGCGATGCAGAACGGCATCCTCGCCGGCTTCCCGGTGGTCGACGTCAAGATCCGCCTGGTCGATGGTTCGTACCACGAAGTCGACTCCAACGAAATGGCGTTCAAGATCGCCGGCTCGATGGGTTTCAAGGAAGGCTTCAACAAGGCCAATCCGGTCCTGCTTGAGCCGATCATGAAGGTCGAGGTCGTGACGCCGGAAGACTACATGGGTGACGTGATGGGCGATCTTTCCCGTCGTCGCGGCATCCTGCAGGGTTCCGACGATAGCCCGTCCGGCAAGGTCATCAACGCGCTGGTGCCGCTGGGCGAAATGTTCGGCTACGCCACCGCCATGCGCTCCATGTCGCAGGGCCGCGCCACGTTCACCATGGAATTCGACCACTACGCCGAAGCGCCGAACAACATCGCCGAACAGGTGATCAAGAAGGCCAGCTGAGTTGGGTCGTCCCGCTTTTCACTGTTTTGAGGTTTGAGTCATGGCAAAGGGTAAATTCGAGCGCACCAAGCCGCACGTCAACGTCGGCACGATCGGTCACGTGGACCACGGCAAGACGACGCTGACGGCAGCGCTGACGAAGATCGGAGCCGAGCGCTTCGGTGGCGAG
>NZ_JANFQO010000042.1 GCF_024437735.1 Tahibacter harae
CGGCGCGGCCGCGGCGGCAAAGCGGCGCGGCGCGGCCGGCGCCGGCAGCGCCGTCGCCGCCGCAGCCGCCGCGGTCACGGCGACCGGCCGGACCGGCTCGGGCACGGCCAGCAATTCCTGCAGGCGCTGCGGATGGGCTTCGCGGAAATACGCGGCCAGCGCCTGGATGGTCTGGTGTTCGAACAGCAGGGTCTTGGACAGCGGGCCGAAATGGCGCTCCAGCTGGTTGGTCAGGTCGGTGACCATGATGGAGTCGATGCCGTAGGCCTCCAGCGGCGCTTCGGCGTCGATGCGCTGCGCCGGCAGCTTGAGCACGCCGGACAGCAGTTTCTTCAGATACAGGCTGACCCGCTCGGCCGCCACGCCGCCGGCTTCGCCGCGCTCGATCCGCACCGGCGCCGGTGCCGCTGCCGGTATGGACGCCGCCGGCGGCGCCAGACGCGGCCGCGTCAGCGCCTGCAGCAGCGGATCCACCGCGCCCGACAGCACCAGCACCTGTTCCTCGCCCGAGGCGACCGCGGCGTAGAACGCGCGCAGACCGGCTTCCCGCGCCAGCGGCGCCAGGCCGAAATGCTCCAGCAGGCGCGCCTGGGTCTGCGCGTCCACGCTCATGCCGCCTTCGGCCCAGAACGGCCAGTTGATCGACAGGCTGCGGCCCTGGCGTTCGCCGCGGCGCACGCGCGCATTGCGCTGGCTGACATAGCCGTCCATGAAGCCGTTGGCCGCGGCGTAGTCGCCCTGGCCCACATTGCCCAGCGCGCCGGTCAGCGACGAGAACACGATGAAGAAATCCAGCGCCAGGTCGGCGGTGGCTTCGTCCAGCGCGACCAGCCCGCCGACCTTGGCCGCGAACACGGTGCGCACCTCGTCCATGGTCTTGCGCACGAGGAAGTTGTCGCGCAGCACGCCGGCGGCGTGGATCACGCCGTTGAGCATGCCCCACTCCTGCGCGATTTCCTGTACCAGGGCGCGTACCGCCGCGGCATCGCTGACGTCGAGCTGGCGGTAGGCGACGCCGGCGCCCAGGCCGCGCAGTTCCGCCAGCGCGACTTCCTGCGCTTCGTTGAGTTCCGAGCGGCCGGCCAGCACCAGATGCACGTCCTCGGCGTACTGGGCGATTTCGCGCGCGAAGATCAGCCCCAGGCCGCCGGCGCCGCCGGTGATGAGGTAGACGCCGCCGGATTTCCACGGCCGCACGCTGGCATCGGCTTCCTGCAGCGGAGTCCAGCCGCGCACCTGGCGCTGCTCGGCCACGTAGCGCACTTCGCTCTCGGCTGCGGCGGCATCCTCGCCCAGCAGCGCGGCCAGGCGGGCCGGCTCGATCTGCCCCGGCAACAGCAGCAATTGGCCGTGGATCTGCGGATTTTCCAGTTGTGCCGTACGCAGCATGCCGGCCAGGCCGGCCTCGATGCCTTCGCCGCGCGCAATCGCCACCTGCAACAGCGCGCGCGCCGTCGGCCGCCCGCGCAGCAGCTGCTGCAGCCGGCCCAGTACCACTTCCGCCGTGGCGCTGAAATCCAGTTCGCCATCGGCCGCGGCCGCAACCACGCCGCAGATGCCCGCGCCTAGCTGGGCTTGCACCGCCTGGGCCGTGGCCGCCTCGAAACCACACAACAGCACCAGGCGCTGCGCCGCTGCCGGCAGCACGGGCGCGGCGGCCGCAGCCAGCCATTGCGGCTTGAGCAGGGCCATGCCGGTGGTACCCGCGACGCTGTCGCTGGCCACGCGCACGGCCAGGCCGGTCAGGCGCACCATGACGTCGCCATCGATGTCGCACAGATCCACGTCGAACTTGCGCAGCTTGTCGCCGGCCACGCCATCGGCGCTGAAGCGGATCCAGGCGCCGCAGACACTGACGCAGCTGCCGTAGATCTCAACAGATTCCAGGGCGAACGGCAGCAGCGCCTGGCCCGGGCGCGACTCGCCCGAGGACAGGCCTATAGCCGACTGCAGCGCCGAATCCATCAGGCTGGGATGCAGCATGAAGCCGTCTTCCGCCGCTTCGGGCGGCAGCGCCAGATCGGCCCAGACCTGGCCCTGGCCGATATGGATCTGCTCGATGCCGCGCAGCGACGGCCCGTACTGCATGCCCATGCCGGCATAGCGGGCGTAGCAATCCTCGCCGCTGAGCAGGGCTGTGTCGCAGTCCGCCTTGACGCCGGCCAGATCGATGCGGATAGGTCCTGCGGCTTCACCGACCAGCGCCATGCCCTGACAGTGGACGATGCGCTCGCCGCCGGCCGGCTGGCTGCGCACTTCAAAGCGGATCTGCTGGCTGTCCAGCGGCTGCAGGGCGATATGCACGCGGTTGCCGCCGCTGGCCGCGGCCAGCGGCCGCACCCAGACCACCTGGCTCAGGCACACCGAACCCGGGCGCGCCTCGCCCAGGGAGCGTTCCACCGCGGCGCGGGCCATTTCCAGATAGGCCACGCCGGGCAGCACGCGGCGGCCGTTGATGACGTGATCGGCGAAGAAGAATTCGTCGCCGGCGAAGCTGGAACTGAAGCGCTGCTCGGACAAGTCCGAGGTGTTCTCGTGCAGCAGCGGATGCAGCAGGCGCGGTGCGCCCGGGCTGCGCGCCGTGGTGCGCGGCTGGCCGGCGTCGGCGAGGTCGATCCAGTAGCGCTCGCGCGCGAACGGATAGGTCGGCAGG
Source organism: Tahibacter harae (assembly GCF_024437735.1). Classification (GTDB taxonomy): domain Bacteria; phylum Pseudomonadota; class Gammaproteobacteria; order Xanthomonadales; family Rhodanobacteraceae; genus Tahibacter; species Tahibacter harae. The sequence continues at coordinate 2,654 of NZ_JANFQO010000042.1, forward strand.
CTGATGCGCTGCGGCGCGGCGCTGCCGGCCAGGGCGTCCCAGTCCAGCGCCAGGCCCTTGACCCAGAACTCGGCCAGCTTGCCCAGCTTGCCCTTGCTCAGCCAGCTCGCGACCGCGATGCGCAGGTCGTCGTCGGCCTCGAACGCGCCCAGCGAATCCTTGTTGCGGCGCACCTGGCCGCGGTACAGCGCCGGCACTTCGGCGCCGCGTCCGGCGAGGTAGGCGCCGAGCTTGTCGGCCGCCTCCGCCGCCGTCGTCGCGATCAGGGCGAGGCGTTCTTCCATCGCCTCGCGGCCCACCTGCAGGGTATAGGCCAGGTCCGCCATGACCGGCGCGGTTTTCAAGGTTTCGCGCAATTGCTGCACGCGCCCCTGCAGGCGTTCCTCGTCGCGCGCCGACAGCACGATCAGCACCGGCGCGGGCGGCGGCAGCGGCCGCGTCGGCGCGACGTATTCCTCCAGGATCACATGGGCGTTGGAGCCGCCGGCGCCGAAGGAGGAAATGCCGGCGAGACGCGGCTGCTCGCGGCCGTCGCGGACCGGCCGCGGCCAGGCCGACAGCGTCTGCTGCACCACGAACGGCGTGCGGCTGAAATCGATGTTCGGATTGAGCCGGCGCGCATGCAGGCTGGGCGCGAGCTGGGCGTGGCGGAATTGCAGGATCAGCTTGGTCACCCCGGCGATGCCGGCGGCGGCCTCCAGATGGCCGATATTGGATTTCACCGAGCCTATTGCGCAGAACTGGCGCTCGTCGGTATCGGCGGCGAAAGCCTGGCTCAGCCCGGCGATCTCGATGGGATCGCCGAGCACGGTGCCGGTGCCGTGGGCCTCGATGTAGCCGATCTGGCGTGCGTTCAGGCCGGCCTTGTCCAGCGCGGCGCGCACCAGTTCGGCCTGGGCCTGCGGGCTGGGCACGGTATAGCCGTTGGTCTTGCCGCCGTGGTTGATGCTGGTGGAGCGGATCAGCGCATGGATCACGTCGCCGTCGGCGCGCGCCGCGGCCAGGGGCTTGAGCAGCAGCGTGCCCACGCCCTCGCCTGGCACGAAGCCGTCGCCGCCGTCGCCGAAACTCTTGCAGCGGCCGTCGCTGGACAGCATGCGCGGCACGCACAGCGCGACGTAGTTGGCCGGGTGCAGGTACAGGTTCACGCCGCCGGCCAGGGCCAGTTCGCACTCGCCGCGGTAGATGTGCTCGCAGGCCTCGTGGATCGCCGTCAGCGAGGCCGAGCACATGGTGTCCACCGGCATGCTGGGGCCGGACAGGTTGAACAGGTAGGAGATACGGTTGGCGACCGAGCTGAACGAGGTATGCGGATGCGCGTCCTCGCCCTGGGCCCACAGCGGCGGGCCGTACAGCTCGAAGCCGGTCTTGGTGATGCCGGCGAACACGCCGACGCGGCGGCCGTGGCGCGTGGCCAGGCGTTCGCGCGTATAGCCCGCATCTTCCAGCGTCGCCCAGCAGGATTCGATGAACAGCCGCTCCTGCGGGTCCATGTCGAAGGCTTCGCGCGGCGAGATGCCGAAGAACAGCGGATCGAACTCGGTCACGCCGTCGATGAAACCGCCCCATTTCGCGTAGTACTTGCCGGCCGCGGCAGCCTGCTCGCGATCGGGCAGGAAGTGGGCGTCGACCGCCCAGCGCTCGGCCGGGATCTCGGTGATGCTGTCGCGGCCCGAACTCAGGTTGTTCCAGAACGCGGCCAGGTCCGGCGCCTGCGGATAGCGCCCCGACAAGCCGATGACGGCGATAGGCTCGCGCTGCCCGGCCGCTGCCCGCCGCGGCGGCCGCAGCGCTTCGCGCCGCGCGACCGGCATGCCGGCGGCGGCCGGTGCGGCCGGCGCAGCCTGCACCGCGGCGTCCAGCCCGCACCAGCGCAGGCAGGCCGCGCCATGCTCGGCGACGAAATGCGCCGCCAGCGCCTGCAGGCTCTGGAATTCATAAAGCAGCGTTTTGGAAACTTCGCCGAATATCGGTGTGAACTCGCTGTTCAGGCGCATGATGAGCAGCGAATCGATGCCGTAGCTTTCCAGCGGCTCGTCCGCGGCGACCTGGTCCGGCGCCAGGCCGGCGGTGCGGGCCAGCAGCAGCTTGAGTTCGTGCACCACCCGTTCGGTCAGCTGGCCGCCGTCGACCGCGGCGCTCTGCACCGCCGCCGGCGCGGCGGCCGCGGCGGCGCGCGGACGCACCGGCTTGGCAGCCGGTGTCGGCGCCGTGCCGAGCAGACGCTGGCGCAGCCGCAGCGGCTGGCCTTGCAGCACCAGCACCTGCGCGCTGCCGCTGGCCAGCGCGGCGTAGAACGCGGCCAGGCCGGCCGCATCCGGCAGCGGTTCCAGGCCGAAGCCGTCGCGCATGGCCGCGGCCACGGCCGGATCGACGCGCATGCCGCCCTCGGCCCACAGCGGCCAGTTCAGCGACAGGCTCACACCGTAGCGCCGGCCCTGCGCAACCTCGCGCTGGCGCCAGGCGCTGAAGCGGTCCATGAAACCATTGGCTGCGGCGTAATCGCCCTGGCCCACATTGCCGTAGACGGCGGCCAGCGAGGAGAACGCGACAAAGAAGTCCAGCGCCAGTCCGGCCGTGGCCTGGTCCAGCTCGACCAGGCCGGCGACCTTGGGCGCGAGCACGCTGTTGAACTGGGCCGGATCCTTGCGCAGCAGGAAGCTGTCCTGCAGTGTGCCGGCGGAATGAATCACGCCGTCGATGCGGCCGTGCTGCGCCAGCACGTCCTGCACGCAGGCCTCCAGCGCCGCCGCATCGGTCACATCGACCGCGCGGTAATCCACCGTCGCCCCGGCACAGGCCGCGGCGAGTTCGGCCCGGCGCGCGGCATCCAGCTGCGAACGGCCGGTCAGCACCAGCACGCTGCGGCGCGTCCCCGCGGCGATCTCGCGCGCAAACAGCAGGCCCAGCCCGCCGGCGCCGCCGGTAATCAGGTATACCCCGCCGTCCTTCCACGGCGCGGCAGGCTGCGGCGGCGCCAATTCGCGCCAGGCTTCCACCTGGACCGAACCGTGCTGCGCATGAATCACGGCGCCGTCCGGCGCCGCGCGGCTGTTGCTCAGTACCTCGCCCAGCTCGGCCACCGTCAGCGCCGGCGCCACGATGACCAGTTGGGTGCGCAGACGCGGCTGTTCCCGCGTGGCCGAACGCAGCAGGCCGGCGAGTCCGGCCAGGTCCTGTTCGTTCGCGGCGGGAATCGCCAGCTGCAACAGGGACTGCTCCGGTACGCCTTCGCCCAGGCGCCCCTGCAGCCAGCGCAGCACCTGCGCGGCATAGTCCGCATAGCGCGCCGCGCGGGTGCTGGCGCGGCTTTCCAGCCGGGTCAGCGCGGTTTCCGGCAAGGCCGCCTGCAGCGCCGGCGCGCGCCGGTCGTCGGTGCCGAAATCGCACCACAGCAGCCAGTTCGCTGCGCCTGCCGCGGCGCCGCTGCGCTTGAGCGCGACCAGTTCCGGCGCCAGCAGCATCGTCGCCGCTTCGGCCTCGGCCTGGCTGCCGTCCAGCACCAGACCCTCGCCGCGCAGGAACACCAGGCCGTCGCTGCCGGTGACGTCGAAATCCAGCTCCAGCCGGCCACCGCTGGACCAGGCGCGCACGACCAGTACGCTGTGCTCGGCACAGGGCGCATGAATGTCGAGCACGGACAGCTGCGCCGGCTGCGCCGCCGCGCCCGGCACCAGCAATTGGGCGAGCGCGCGCAGCGGCGCCAGCAGCTCGGCCGGGACCAGGCCGTCGCCGGACGGCAGATCGATCTGCGCCAGCGCGAACGGCAGTCCGTCGGTACCTTCTCCCAGCATCAGCTGGCTCGCGCCGGGCACGCCGGCCAGCTGCGCCGCCTCGGCCGGGCGCGCCTGCTGGCGCAGTCCGACGAGATCCACATGTGGACGAACGCCGCCTGCCAGCAGTTCGGCTACGCCGCTGCAGAACACGCTGTCGGCTTCGCTTTCGGCCGCTGCCGCGGCGATGACGACTTCGATCCGGCCCGCATCGACCGCATGCAGCTCCACCTGCAGATCCAGCCCTTCGGCGCCGGCGGCCGCCGGCTGCTGCCAGGCCACATCGCGCAGCCGCAGCGGCTGCGCGGCGCTGCCGGCTTCGTCCTGCAGTGCCTCGCGCACGGCCAGGCGGGCGATCTCCAGTTGCAGCAGCGCCGGCAGCTGGCGGCCGCCGAGCGGATCCTCGGCGAAGAACGCTTCGCTGCCGTCGAAATGCGAGGCGAAGCGCTGTCCGCTCAAGGTGGAGACATTGCGCTGCAACAGCGCGTGCAGCGCGGCGGCGGTGGCGGCCCGCGCCGGCAGCGCCGTGCGCGCGAACCAGTAGCGATCGCGCGCGAAGGGATATGTCGGCAGGCTGATACGGCGCGGCATCACCGCGGCGTTGGCGTGCATCGCCTCCCAGTCCACGGCCAGGCCGCGCACCCACAGTTCCGCCAGCTTGGCCAGCTTGCCCTTCTGCAGCCAGCCGGAAATGGCCGAGCGCAAATCCTCGTCCGCCTCGAACACGCCCAGCGCATCGCGGTTGCGCCGCACCTGGCCGCGGAACAGCGCCGGCACGTCCTGGCCGCGGCCGGCCAGATAGACGCCCAGCTTTTCCGCCGCTTCCGCGGCGCTGCCGGCGACCAGGGCGAGGCGCTCGTCCATGGCCTCGCGCCCGACTTGCAAGGTATAGGCAAGATCCGCCAGCGCCGGCGGATTCTGCAGCGTGTGCAGCAATTGCTGCACGCGCATGTGCAGACGGTCCTCGCTGCGCGCCGACAGTACGATCAGCACCGCGCCGGACGGCGCCGGCAGGCGCGCCGGCGGCGTGTATTCCTCCACCAGTACGTGCGCGTTGGAACCGCCCGCGCCGAAGGAGGAAACCCCGGCGATGCGCGGCTGTTCGCGCCCGTGCACGCGCGGCCGCGGCCATTCGCCCAGCTCGCGCTGCAGCACGAACGGCGTGCGGCTGAAATCGATGTTGGGATTGAGCACCTCGGCGTGCAGGCTGGGCGCGAGCTGGCCGTTCTTGAGCTGCAACACCAGCTTGGTCAGGCCGGCGATACCCGCCGCCGCCTCCAGGTGGCCGATGTTGGACTTGACCGAGCCGATTGCGCAGAACTGGCGCTCGTCGGTATCGACGGCGAAGGCCTGGCTCAGGCCCGCAATCTCGATCGGATCGCCGAGCACGGTGCCGGTGCCGTGGGCTTCGATATAGCTGACCTGGCGCGCGCTGAGCCCGGCCTTGTCCAGCGCGGCGCGGATCAATTCCGCCTGGGCCACGGGATTGGGCACGGTATAGCCGTTGGTCTTGCCGCCGTGATTGATGCTGGTGGAGCGGATCAGCGCGTGGATGTTGTCGCCGTCGCGCAGCGCCGCCGCCAGCGGCTTGAGCAGCACCGCACCCACGCCCTCGCCCGGCACGAAGCCGTCGCCGCCCTCGCCGAAGCTCTTGCAGCGGCCCGCGTTGGACAGCATGCGCATGGCGCTGAGCGCGACGAAGTTGGACGGATGCAGATAGATATTCACGCCGCCGGCCAGGGCCAGCTCACATTCGCCGCGGTAGATGTGCTCGCAGGCTTCGTGCACAGCGGTGAGCGAAGCCGAACACATGGTGTCGACCGGCATGCTGGGGCCGGACAGGTTCAGCAGATACGAAACCCGGTTCGCCATGGAGCCGAACGAGGTCTGCGGCAGCGCCATCTCGCCGGGCATCCATTCCTGCGCGCCGTACATCTCGAAACCGGTCTTGGTGATGCCGGCGAACACGCCGACGCGGCGGCCGTGGCGCGTGGCCAGGCGTTCGCGCGTATAGCCCGCGTCTTCCAGCGTGGACCAGGCGCACTGCAGGAACAGACGTTCCTGCGGATCCATGCTGAAGGCCTCGCGCGGCGAGATGCCGAAGAACAGCGGATCGAATTCCGCCACGCCGTCGAGGAAGCCGCCCCATTTGGCGTAGTACTTGCCGCTGGCGACGGCCACTTCGCGGTCGGCCGCGAAGTAGGCGTCCACGGACCAGCGCTCGGCCGGGATCTCGACCACGCTGTCGCGGCCGTGGGCAAGGTTGTCCCAGAACGCATCCAGATCCGGTGCCTGCGGATACCGGCCGGACAGGCCGATGATCGCGATGGGCTCGCGCCGGCCGGCCGCCTGCAGCGTCCCGCGCCGTGCCGGACGCGCCGGCAGGCTGCGCGGCGCGGCGGCCGCAGCGGCAGGCGCCGCCAGATTCGCCGCCGGAGCGATCGCTTCCAGTCCGCACCAGCGCAGGCAGGCTGCCACGTGCTGGCTGGAAAAATACTCGGCCAGCGCCTGCAGGCTGTGGAATTCATACAGCAGCGTTTTGGACACTTCGCCGAAGATCGGCGTGAACTCGGCGTTCAAGCGCATGATCAGCAGCGAATCGATGCCGTAGCTTTCCAGCGGCTCGTCCGCGGCGATGCGCTCGGGCGCGAGTTCCGCGGTACGCGCCAGCAGGAGCTTGAGCTGGTGGGCGACCCGTTCGCGCAGCTGGTCCGCATCCACCACGATCGGCGCCGCGGGCACGGGCTCGGCGCCGCCGCCGAGCTGCTGGCGCAGTTGCGCGGCATGGCCGCGCACGGCGACCAGCAGATCGGAGCCGCTGGCCAGGGCGCGGTAGAAGCTCGCCGTCGCCGCGGCGGCGTCCAGCGGCTTGAGGCCGCAGGCCGCGCCGAGCTTGGCCGCGGCGATGCCTTCGGCGTCCGCATCTGCTCCGGCCAGGAACGGCCAGGCCAGCGCCACGCTGCGGCCGTGGCGGCGGCCCTCGGCGCATTCCTGCACGCGCCAGGCGACGAATCGCTCGGCGAAACCATTCGCTGCGGCATCGGCGTCGGTGCCCGCCTGGGCAAAAGCCGGCAGCGCGGAAACCACGACGAAGAAGTCCAGCGCCTGCGCCGCGCTGGCCGCGTCGAGCGCGACCAGCCCAGCCAGGGCCGCGGCCAGCCCGCGACGCAGCGGGCTGCCGCCCTGCTCCGCCGCAATGTCGCGCGAAGCCAGGGTATGGATCACGCCGTCGAGACGGCCGTGGCGCGCGATCGCCGCCGCAACGGCGGCTTCCACGGCCGCAACATCGCCCAGGTCCAGCGCGTGGTACTCGACCGCGGCCGTGCCGCTGGCCGGACGCAGCAGCGGGTCGCCATCGGCGGCGCCCAGCAGTATCAACTGCACCGCGCTGGTCTGCGCGGCGATTTCGCGCGCGAACAGCGCGCCCGCATCGCCGCTGCCCAGGGTAATCAGATAGACGCCGTTTTCCTTCCACGGCCGCAGCGCCGGCAGCGCCGTCGCCACTTCCTGCCAGCGTTCGACCTGCGCAGCGCCCGGCAGGGCACGGATCACGCTGCCGTTCGCACTGGCGCGCGCGGCGCGCAGCACACCGGCCAGTTCCACCGCGCCCAGCGCCGGCGCCACGGCGATCAGCTGGCAGCTCAGGTCCGGCAGGTCGCGCGTGGCGGTCTGCAGCAATGCGGACAGTCCGGCCAGGTCTTCGTTGTCGTCCGCCGGCACGGCCAGCTGCACCACGCTGCGCGCAGCGCCGCTGCGCAGCTGCGTCGCGCACCAGCGCTGCAGCTGTGCCGCGCAGTCCGCATAGCGCGCGACGCGATCATCGCCGCCGCCGCCCAGCCGCACCACAGCCACGGCGGGCAGCATTTCCTGCAAGGCAGCCATGCGCTGGTCGTCGGCCGCGAAGCCGCACCAGAGCAGGCAGCCGCCGGCGGAGTCCGCCGCGCTGTCCCGCGGCAGCGGATCCGGCTGCCGCGCGAGCAGCAGGCTGACCGCACCGACCGCGGCGCGCACCGGCGGGCCGCCGAGCACCACGCCGCGGCCCTGTATGCAGACTTCGCCGTCGTCGGAAGCCAGTTCGAAGTCCAGGCACACGCCCTGCTCGTGCGAGCGCAGCCGCAGCACGGCGATGCAGCTTTGTGGACACGGCGCAAAAATCTCCAGACTGTCCATCGCCCGCACCTGCGGCGCGCTGGCGAATTCCGGATACAGCGCCAGCGCCATGCTGCGCAGGGCCGGCAGCAGGGCCAGCGGCAGCGTGGAATCGTCGCAGTTGAGCCGCAGCTGGGCCAGCGCGAACGCCATGCCGCTGCCGTCACGGCCCAGGGCCAGCTGCAGCATGCCGTCGGGCGTCTGGGTCTGCGCCGCGCTGCTCTGGCTGCGCAGCCGCGGCAAATCCAGCAGCGGACGCAGGCCCAGCGCCTGCAGGCGCGCACGCCCCTGCCAGTACAGCGGCGCTTCCTCGTCGTCGCCCGCATCCCCGGCGATGACGACATCGATCGCATCGCCGGCCGACAGCAGTTCCACGTGGACATGACGGCCGCCGGTGAGATTCAGCGGCCGCAGCCAGGCCAGTCCGGTCAGATGCAGCGGCTGTTCGGCCAGCGCGTCTTCGTCCTGCAGCGCCTCGCGCAGCGCCAGGCGCACGATTTCCAGCTGCAGCAGTGCGGCAATCTCGCGGCCGCCCTGGCCGTCATCGCGCAGGAAGCCTTCCTGGCCGCTGAACCAGGAGCTGAAACGCTGCCGGCTCAGGGTCGAGGTATTGCGCTGCAGCAGCGAATGCAGCACGCCGACCGAAGCGCTGGGCGCGGCCACGCCAAGCGCCGCCTGCGGCGTGAACCAGAAGCGCTCGCGCGCAAACGGATAGGTGGGCAGGCTGATCCGGCGCGGCCGCTGCGCCGTGTACAGCGCGGCCCAGTCGATATTCTGGCCCTTGACCCACAGCTCCAGCGCCCGCGTCTGGCGTCCGCCGCGCAGCCAGCCCAGCATGGCCGACTGGATATCCTCGTCGCCGCTGTAGAGCGAGATCAGTTCCTTGTTGCGCCGCGCCTCGTCGCGGTACAGGCCTTCGACCGCGTCGTCGCCGGCAACCACACGCGCCAACTTCGCGCGCAGCTCGGCCAGCGAACCGGCGATCAGCGCCAGGCGGTGCTCCATCGCGTCGCGGCCGACCTGCAAGGTATAGGCGATATCCGCCAGATCGTTCTCGCCGAATGCGCCGCCGGCCAGCGCCTGCAGCAGCTGTTCCGCCTGCCGCTGCAATTGCTCCACGCTGCGCGCCGACAGCACGAAAATGCCCGACTGCGGTCCGGCCGCCGGCGGGTTGTGCGGCGGTGCCGGATATTCCTCCAGCACCACGTGCGCGTTCACCCCGCCGAAGCCGAACGAGCTGACGCCGGCACGCCGCGGCAGCGCCTGGCCCTGGGCATCATGCAGCACCGGCCAGGGCTGTGCCTCGCGCACCAGCCGGAACGGCGTGCCGTCCAGTTCGATGTACGGATTTATTTCTGCACAATGCAGACTCGGCGCCAGCTGGCCGTGCTGCAACTGCAGCAGCACCTTGATCAGGCCGGCCGCGCCGGCCGCCATTTCCAGATGGCCGATGTTGGTCTTGACCGAGCCCAGCCCGCAGTGCGCCGACTCGACTACCGCGCTGCCGCTGTCCAGATACAGCGACTGGAATGCACTCTTGAGCGCATTGATCTCGATGGGATCGCCCAGCGGCGTGCCCGTGCCGTGGGCTTCGATATAGCCCACCGTGCGTACGTCGATGCCGGATTCGCGGTAGGCCTGGCGCAGCAGGTCCGCCTGGGCCTTGGGGTTCGGCGCCGTCAGCGAATTGGCGCGGCCGCCGTGGTTTTCCGCACTGCCGCGGATCACCGCGTAGATACGGTCGCCGTCGGCCTGCGCCGCGCTCAGCCGCTTGAGCAGCAGCACGCCGACACCTTCGCCGCGCACATAGCCGTTGGCCTGCGCCGAGAAGGTCTTGCAGCGGCCGTCCTCGCTCAGCATGCCGGCCTTGCTGAAGCTGATATGGCCTACCGGCGTGGGCAGCGTGTTGACGCCGCCCGCCAGGGCCATGCTGCAATCGCCTGCATGGATCGCACGCACCGCGCGATGCACGGCGACCAAGGCGGACGAACAGGCGGTTTCTATCGGCTCGCTGGGACCGTGCAGGTTCAGGAAATAGCTCAGCCGGTTCGGACCGACCGAGGGCACCGAGCCGGTGGAACTGTAGGACTCGATCACGCCGCTGCTGCGCCCGGCGATCTCGCAATAGCCGCTGCTGCCGGTACCGATGAACACGCCGGTATCCGAGCCGGACAGGCTGCGCGGCGCATGGCCGGCATCTTCGATCGCTGCCCAGGCATGCTGCAGCAGCAGGCGCTGCTGCGGATCCATCAGCATCGCTTCGCGCGGCGAGATGCCGAAGAACAGCGGGTCGAACTCGTCCGCACCTGCGATGAAACCGCCCCACTTGGAATGGCTGCGGTTCGCTTCCGTCTGGGAGTCGCCATGGATGACGCGCCAGTCCCAGCGGGAAACCGGTATCTCTTCGATGCTGTCGCGGCCGGAAATCAGGTTCTGCCAGAACGCCGCCAGATCGTCCGCCTGCGGGAAGCGGCCGCTCATGCCGACAATGGCGACAGGTTCGCGCTGCGCCGCGGCCGGTGCCGCGGCTATCGATGCGCCAGTGGCCGATGCAGATACTGGGGCATCGCCCGGCAGCCAGCGGCCGCGGCGGCGCGGCGCGGCAAGCTTCGTTGACAAAATTTGCGAATTTTCAAAAGCGGCCTGCGGCACGCCCGGTGTGGCTGCCGGGCCGGATTCGGCTACGGCCGTTCCTGCCGCTGCCGCAGTATCCGGCGCCGCGACCCAGCGCTGCGCCCAGCGCCCGTCGTCGATCCGGGCCAGGTGCTGGGCCAGGCTGCGCAGGCTGGGCTGTTCAAAGAACACCGTCGGCATCAGGCTCAGGCCGAACTCGCTGTTGAGGCGGTTGGCCAAGGCGGTCAGGCTGATCGAATCGAAGCCGTATTCGCTGAACTCCGCATCGGCATCGAGATCGCTGCGCGAGACTTTGAGCAGGGCCGCCACTTCGTCGTACAGGCGGCCCAGGGTCCAGTCGGTGATGGAAGCGGTGCGGGTGGCTTCCGACGAGACCGGGGCGGACGCCGCTGCGGAAGTAGCCGCTGCGGATGCGGCTACAGCGCTCTTCACTGCAGCCCGGTTGGCTGCATCCGGCGCATAGGCACCATAAGTACCATTAACCGCATTGGCCGCATTTACCGCGTTGGCACTGTCATGTGCCGAAGGTACCGCAGCGCCCTGCCAGCCCTTCACCGCCGCCCGCACCAGCACCTGCGCGGCACCGCTGGCCAGCGCCTGGTACAGCGCCGCCCAACCCTGGGCCGTCGACAGCGCCAGCGAACCGTGCCGGTCTTTGAGCAAGGTCTGCGTCGCCGCATCGATGCGCATGCCGCCGTCGGCCCAGTACGGCCAGTTCACCGACACCGTACGGCCCTGCCGTTCACCGCGCGCCACGCGCTGCTGGCGCTGCTGCGCAAAGCCGTCCAGGTAACCATTGGCCGCGGCGTAGTCGGCCTGGCCCGCATTGCCCAGCGCCGACAGCGACGAGAACACCACGAACAGATCCAGGTCGACCGGGGCCGTCGCCGCGTCCAGCGCTTCGACACCGGCGACCTTGGGCCGCAGTACCTGGCGCCATTCCGCCGCGGTCTTCTTCAGCACGAAGCTGTCCTTGACCACACCGGCTGCGTGGATCACGCCGTGCAGCGCGCCGTGTTCGGCGATCACCGCGGTCACCAGTGCCTGCACGGCCGCCGCATCGCCGACATCGACCGCGTGGTAGCGCACCGTCGCCGCGGGAATCGCCGCGCTCAACGCCGCCTGTGCCGCCGCATCCAGCATCGAGCGGCCGGCCAGCACCAGGGTCACGCCTTCGGCCTGCTGCGCGATTTCCTGCGCGAGCAAGCGGCCCAGGCCACCGGCACCGCCGGTAATCAGATACACGCCGCCGGTTTTCCACGGCGTTGCCGCCGGCAGAGCCGGGGTAGTCGGCAGATCGCGCAAGACACGCTGCTGCACGGCACCGTCCGCCCAGCGCAACTCCACCGCGTCGCGCGCCGCCGCATCCTGCAGCGCCGCGGCCACCTCGGCCGGTTCCCGCGACGCCACTTCGATCACCTGACCGCGGACCTGCGCGTGTTCTTCCTGCACCGTGCGCAGCAAGCCCGCCACGCCCAGCGCCAATGCAGGTGCCGCGGTACCGGCCAGCACGACCTGCAGCCGCACCGCTTCGCGCGCACGCACGGCCGCCTGCGCCGCTGCAAACACCGCCAGCGCCAGCGCTTCAAATGCTTCGGTGGCGGCGCCATCCAGCGCCACGGCAGCGCACGCCGTAGCGCCCAGTTCTGCTGACACGGCCGCGGCCTGCGCCGCTGTCGCACCCACGATCAGTACCTGACGACGTGCCGCCGTCGAGGCCGACGAATCCACACCTGCACTGTCGGATCCGTGCACCGCTGTCGCATCGACAGGGCCAGATCGCTGCATCGTTGCCGCGCCGTCAGCTCCCTGCACCGCGGTCGCACCCGCCTCCGCCGCCACCCACTGCGGCTGCTGCAGCGTCACTTCCGCTTCTGCTGCCGACACCGCCGTGCCCGGCGCCGCGGCCATCACCGGCTCGGCCAACACCCGCGCCGTAAACCCGCTCAGTTGCACCTGCACCCGACCCGCGTCATCGCACAGGTCCACGTCCAGTACCGCCAGCGCACCGCTACCCGGCCGCACGCGCACCCAGGCCCAGCCCTGTTCCGGACTGCGCCCCCACACCGTCACGCTCTCCAGCGCAAACGGCAGCACCGGGCGGTCGGCGGCGCCATCCGTCACGCCCTGCGCCGTCTGCAGCGCCGCGTCCAGCTGGCCCGGATACAGCCAATAGCCCGCCGCGTTGACGCGCGCCTCCTGTTCCAGCCGGCCCAACGCCTGCCCGTCGCCCGCCTGGATCGATGCCAGGCCGCGATACGCTGGGCCGTAGACCATGCCCTGCGCCGCATAGCGCGCATACACCGCGGCATGGCCGATCGGCCGCGGACACGCCGCACCGATCGCCGCCACATCCATCGTCCCGCCAGCCGCGTCCGCACCCACCCGCGTCGCCCGGCCCTGGCAATGCACCTGGATCTCGCCGTCGCCCGTCTCGGTATAGATGTGGAACGCCAGACCGCCGTCGCCTTCCACCCACACCGCCGTCTGCACCGCCCGCGGACTCGACACTGCCAGCGGA
>NZ_JANFQO010000043.1 GCF_024437735.1 Tahibacter harae
CCACGGCGGGCCCTGCGGGGCCCGCTTCCGTTTTCGCGCCGTGCTGCGCAACCGCCGCGCGGCGGAACAGCGCTATTGGCCGGAAGGCGTCAGCGTAGTCCGCTCGTCGCGCCAGCCGCCGCTGTCGGTCATGAAGAGTTCCCGGATCACGATACTGCCGGCGTGGATGCGCTCGACCTGGCCGTAATGGCGCGTGACATAGTCGCCGGCGCAGACCCGGCGCTGCAGTTCGCCGTCGCGCAGCAGGGCGCAGCGGCGCTTGCCCGCGGCGACGATGCGCAGCAGGCGCAGATCGGCGCTGCGACCCAGCGGGCGGGCGCCGGCGGCGATGCGGCAGGCCAGCTCCCGTTCGCGGCTGTCGCGGAAATTCAGGTGCAGCCGGGCGATATCGCGGCCGGCATTGTCGAGGTTCCAGGTGGCGGCCAGTCCGGCGGGCCTGCCCGCAGCGGCGGCGGTGAAGCGCAGCGGCCAGTTCCCCGGCGGTACGTCCTCGCGCGGCGCGACCAGATAAGGCATGCCGCGCTCGACCTGCAGCGTCATGCCGCCGATGCGGATGGTATCGGCCTGGGTATCGTCGCTGGGCAGCTGCTGTGCGTTCGCGCCGGGCGGCACATGCACGATCAGCGCGCGCGTATACAGCGCCTGCCAGCCAGGCGGCAGGGCAGCCGCGGGCGGGCGGCTGTCCGCGGCCCGGACGGTGGTGGCCATGGCGAGCAGCAGCGGGAGTGCGCCGTATCGGTACATGTCTGTACTTCCGGTTGTACCGGGCCGAGCATAGTCGCTGCCCTGGGCGCTGCCAACGCCGGCCTGTCGCCGGATGCGGCTGCCGCGGCAGGCAGCAGGCGGCACGCCGCTATACTCGCCGCATGAGTTTCCGCCGCTACTGGTACATCGTCGCCGAATCGCGCGAGCTGCGCCGCAACCAGGTGCTGGCGCGCCAGGTGCTGGACGAGCCGCTGGCCTGCTTCCGCGCCGCCGACGGCAGCGCGACCGTGCTGCGCGACCGCTGCCTGCACCGCAATGCGCCGCTGAGCCGCGGCCAGGTGCGCGATGGATTGCTGGCCTGTCCCTATCACGGCTGGGTCTACGATGGTGCGGGCAAGGTTACCGCGATTCCGTCGCTGGGGCCGGAACTGCGTCAGCGCCACTGCCTGCCGCCGTATCCGGTGCGCGAACAGGACGGCTTCATCTATGTCTGCCTGGAGCGCGAGCCGGCCGCGCCACCGTTTCCCATGCCGCACTGCGGCGAAGCGGGCTGGCATACGCTGCGGTTGCAGAACCGCTTCCGCAATACCGTTGAAAACTGCGTGGAAAATTTCATCGACATCCCGCATACCGCCTTCGTGCATGCGGGCATCTTCCGTTCCTCGCGCGCCGAACGATTGCAGGCCCAGGTGGTCCGGCGCGACGGCAGCGTGCTGGTCCGCTATGCCAACGAGCGCAGCAATCTGGGCAGCTACCGCTGGTTTCTCAATCCGCGCGGACTGCCGGTGGCGCATACCGACAGCTTCCACGCGCCCAATGTGACCAGCGTCGAATACCGCATCGGTGCCAAGGTGTTCCTGATCACCTCCCAGGCCGTGCCGGTGACGGCGGAGGAAACCCTGGTCTATACCGACCTGACCTACCGCTTCGGCTGGCTCAACCGCCTGGCTGCGCCCTTCGTGCGCCGCTACGGTCAGCGCATCATCGACCAGGACCTGGAAATCCTCGATCTGCAGATGCGCACTATCCGCCGCTTCGGCCGCGAGTTCCGCGATACGCCGGCCGACCATATCCACCGTCTGGTCGATTCGCTGCGCGACGCGATCGCGCGCGGCGAGGATCCGCGCGTCCTGGCGGAGGTGAGCCAGGACATCGAGTTCTACGTATGACCTGGCGCGCACGCCTGTTCGGCCTGTTTCCGGCGCTGTGGCTGGCGCTGCTGCTGGGCTGCGGATTCTGGCTGCTGCGTACCGCTTCCACGGCGGCTGCGCTGGCCCTGCTGTTCGTCGCCTATCTGCTGCCGGTGCTGTGCTTCCGCCTGCATGAAGCCGTGTGGCCGCTGCGCGAAGGCCGTTCGCGCATCGACGCGCCGGGCTATTCGCCTTGGTGGGGCGGGCATCAGTTTCAGCTCATGTACAACGCATTCCCTGCGCTGGAAGCGGCGTTGCGCCTGCTGCCCGGCGCCTACAGCGCCTGGCTGCGCCTGTGGGGCAGCCGCATAGGCCGGCGCGTGTACTGGACACCGCGGGTGGAGATTGCCGACCGCAGCCTGCTCGACGTGGGCGACGGCGCGGTGTTCGGCCATCTCACCGCCTGCTATGCCCACCTGATCAAGCCGCACCGCGGCGGGCTGGTGCTGTATGTGCGGCGCATCCACATAGGCCATGGCGCTTTCCTCAGCGCCGGCTCGCGCCTGGGGCCGGGCGTGCGCATCGCCGACGGCACGGTATTGCCCCTGCTCAGCGACGTGGGCGTGGGGCGGCGCGTGGCCGGCGGGGACTGAGGCCGTGTTCGCGCGTCTGGCTGCGCCGCTGCTGCGCGCGCTGTGCGCACCGCGCGCGCAGCGTTTCGATGCCGCGCTGGACGATCCCGCAACGGCCCAGGCGGCGGCGCTCGCGCGCATGGTCCGCGCCGGCGCCGCGACGCAGTACGCGCGGGCGCACGGCCTGCGCGCCGACGACGGCATGGCGGAATTCCGCAGTAAAATCCCATTGTGCACTTATGCGGAACTGGCGCCCTGGATCGCGCGCCAGCAGGCCGAACCCGGCGGCGCCGTGCTCACGCCGGGGCGCGTGCGTTGCCACGAGCCCACTTCGGGCAGCGGCGGCACGGTCAAGCGGATTCCCTACAACACCGCGCTGCTGCGCAGTTTCCGCAGCCTGTTCGCGATCTGGGCCGCCGATCTGCTGCGCCACAGCCTGCGGCCGCGTTCGGGCCGCTTGTTCGCCAGCGTCTCGCCGCGTCTCGGCGCGGCCGCCCAGGGCCTGGCCGACGATCGCGATTATCTTGGCCCGGCGCAGCGCCTGCTGCTGGGCCGCTTCCTGCTGACGCCGCCCGGCGGCGCGGCAGATCTGGCGCAGTTCCGCCACCGGCTCGCCGTGACGCTGCTGAGCTGCGCGGAGCTGGAAGTGATCTCGATATGGAATCCCTCGTATCTGCTGGTGCTGCTGGACTGGGTGGAGCAGCGCGAGGACAGCCTGCTGCAGCAGCTGCCCGCGCGGCCGCGCCGCGTGCTGGAGAACGAGGCCGACCCCTGGCCGCTGCTATGGCCGCGGCTGCAGCTGGTTTCCTGCTGGACCGCTGCGGCCGCCGCCGCGCCGGCGCGCCAGCTCGCCCGGCGCCTGCCCCAGGCACAACTGCAGGGCAAGGGCCTGCTGGCGACGGAAGCGCCGCTGACGCTGCCCCTGCACGGCGCCGGCGGCTGCGTGCCGCTGCTGGATGAAGTCTTCCTCGAATTTGAAGAGGCCGGCGGCGGCTGCCGGCTGCTGCACGAGCTGGAGGCCGATGGCGAATACGGCCTCGTCGTCACCCAGCCCGGCGGGCTGCTGCGCTACCGCCTGGGCGACCGTGTACGCTGCAGCGGCTTCTACCGCGCCACGCCGCTGCTGGAATTCCTCGGCCGCAGCGACGCCGTTGCCGACCTGGTTGGTGAAAAACTGCACGAGGATTCAGCGGCGCAGGCGCTGCAGGCCGTGTTCGGCGACGGCCCGGCGTTGCTGCTGCCGCTGCAGCCGGCGCAGGGACAGCCGTACTACCTCTGCCTGGCTGAAAACGCACCGGCGGGTGCCGCGGCGGCGCTCGATGCGCAGCTGTGCAAGGCCTTGCGCTATGCCGAAGCGCGTGCGCTGGAGCAGCTGCGCTCAGTGCAGGTGATCGTGCTGCCGCAACTGCGTGCGCAGCTGCTCGACTATTGGAGCGGCGCCGGCCTGCGCCTGGGCGACATCAAGGACCGGCGGCTGCTGGTGCGTGTCGATACGGCACGGGACCTTGCGGTTGCGTTTGGTGTCGCCGGGAAATAGCGTCCGCTCCAGCCCGGTCCCGCGGTCAGCCTGACGTTTCGGCGCACCGGCCTGATTCATATTCCGTCCTTGTTCCACATCCTGCACGGCGTTGCGGACGCTCCGGTCTTTCTGCCTGATGCCGCCGCTGCTGCTTGCCGGCTGCGCAGCCGTTCAGGGCCGCCATGGTTCTCCTTTGGCTACATCGGTGGTTGGCAGGTCGAATGCGGCTGTCGCCCGCGGGCCGCGATTGTCCCAGCACCTGAAAAGTCCTTTGAAATACAGCTTTTGCAGCCCAGGCCGCGAGGTTGCGTCATGCTCGCCCGCCGATGCGCAGAGGAGTGGTCCAGGAAGTGGGCGAGGATGAATGTATGGAATTAATGCACAAACTGTATTTTATGCAGGTAAAGCCTTCCCAAAGGCGGCTTATCAATGCGCGCATGCAGCCGCGAGAAATTCCACGTTGCGCATTGGCATGGCGATTGCCCGGTCGTTCCTGCCGGAATTTCTCCGGCATCTACGAGGAAAGCCATCGTGAACAACAACAACCGTGAGCAGGAACAGCGCCAGGAAGGTCAGGGCCAGCAGGGCCAGCAGGGCCAGGGCCAGGGCGGCCAGCAGCGCCAGGAAGGCCAGGGCCAGCAGAACCGCAACAACGAGAACGAGCGCAACGACGAGCAGCAGCGGCGCGAACCGCGCTGAGGCGAGGCTGCATGGTTGAGCTGCCTGTGGTGGCCGGCCGGCGAATCTTTGGCCGGCTGCTGCCAACAGCGCCGCAGTCAGGAGAAGCCGCATGACCACAGCCTCGGTCCCAGTGCTGCGCTCGTGCTCGTTGTCGTCCGCATTCGCATGCCGTGTTCCTCGGTTGGCCCGCTGCGTGGATCTTTCCGGAACAAGGTTGCTGCTGCCGCGCAGTGTCGCATCCGACATTGCACAATAAAAATAAGTATAACAATCCCGTGCGTCGGTTCCGGCTCGACAATGGATGGCCGGCGCTTTCGCGGCGTCGCGCTGCGTTTTTTGCCCTAACGAACCTGGCACGGGAAATGCCACCACGGATAAGCGCAAGACAGCGCCGATCCGTTGAAGACTAATCATGCCGAGTAACCAGCGTGGAAAGGAACGTGGCAATGGCGACAAACAGAACCAGACTGGCCGCGGCCAGGGCGCGGGCAGCGGCCCGGGCGGTTCGGTCCAGAGTGGAAGGCAAGGCCAGGGCCGCGGTTTCGCCAGCATGGACGAGGACAGGCAGCGCGAAATCGCCAGTCAGGGCGGCCGCGACGCGCATGCCGGCGGCAGGGCTCATGCGTTCACTTCGAAGGAAGCCCGTGAAGCCTGCAGCAAGGGCGGCGAAGCGGTGAGCCAGGATCGGGAATACATGGCCGAAATCGGCCGCAAAGGCGGCGAAGCAGGCGCTGCGGGCCGCAGCTCCGCCACCGACGAGAGTGACGGCCGCGGCAACCGCGGCGGCCGCTGACAGGAGCATCGATCCGCACCCAAGCTGCGAACGTGCTTCCTCCGCAATCCGCCAATCGAAGAGGTCTGCCATGAAGAAACTTCTGCTCACCCTGTCCCTGTTGCTCTGCGCCGGCGTCGTCGCCGCCCAGACGACGAATCCGAACAAGACCAACACCACCGGCACCAATAACCCGGACAAGACCACCGACACCACCAATCCGCCGCGCGATGCCCAGGGCCGCGTGGATAAATCGTCCAAGTTCGAATCCGTCGATACCAACAGCGACGGCAGTCTTTCCCAGAGCGAGTTCGACGCCGCCCAGTTGCACAACGCCAAGCTGGCCCAGATCGACAAGAACGGCGACGGCAGGATTTCCCGCGACGAGTGGAACAGCCACGAGAGTAATCAGCACAGCAACCCGACTGACCGGCGTTAGGCTGGGTCGAGCCCGCCGGCTTGCACAAGCCGATGGGTTCCGTAGCCGCGCCGGTATGCCCGCAGTCTAGGGAGGCTGCGGGTAGCAGGCGGACACGGTAGCGGAAGGTCCAGTCGGCGCTGGCTTTCCGCTACCGTGTCCGGGAGCAGGCAGCAGGCTGAAGCGACAGGCGCGGCTGCGAAAGGATCATTCCGCAGCCGCGCTCAGCGCACTGCCAGATCAGCATCGTTCTGCCAGCCACCACCCAGCGCCCGCACCAGCGCCACGCTCGCACGCAGCTGGCGCGTATCCAGATCCAGCGCCGCGCGCTGCGCCGTCAGCGCGGTGGTCTGCGACTGCACCACTTCCAGATAACTGACAGCGCCTTCGCGGTAGCGAGTCGTGGCGAATTCCAGCGAGCGCTGGGCAGAGGCTAGAGCCGACTGTTCGGCCTCGGCGGCGCTGCGGTAGTGTTGCAGCAGGGCCAGGTTGTCCTCGACCTGCTGGAAGGCCGCGAGCACGATGCCGCGGTATTCCGCGCCGGCCTGGTCCAGCGCCGCGCGGGCCTGTTCCACCTGGGCGCGGCGCCTGCCGGCGTCGAACAGTTCCAGCAGCAGGCCGGGGCCCAGGGCCCAGGCCGCGTTGGGGGCGCTGAGCCAGCCGCCGGCCTGGTTGCTCTGGTAGCCGTAGCTCGCGCTCAGGCTCAGCGACGGAAACCAGGCCGCGCGCGCCACGCCGACGCCGGCATTGGCCGCGGCCACGCGGCGCTGTGCCGCGGCGATATCGGGGCGGCGCTGCAGCAATGTAGACGGCAGATCCAGCGGTATCGCGGGAAGGGCGATGGCCGCAGTTGCGGGAGTCAGGCTGAACTCGGCCGGCGTCAGGCCGACGAGCGCGGCGACGGCGTGTTCCGCCACCGCGCGGCGCGCCTGGTTCTGTGCCAGCTGCGAACGCGCGGTATCGAGCTGGGTGCGCGCACGGGCCACGTCCAGGCCGGAGGATATGCCCGCGTCACGGCGCTTCTGGGTCAGCGCGACGGCCTTGTCATAGGCCTGCACCGTATCGGCCAGCAGCGCGCCCTCCTGGTCCAGGCCGCGCAGCACGATGTAGGCATCGGCCAGCTGCGCCTGCAGGCTCAGGCGGGCCGATTCCAGATCCGCCGCAGCGGCCGCGGTGGCGTGGTCGCCGGCGGCGACGCTGTTGCGCACGCGGCCCCACAGGTCGATCTCATAGCCGGCCTGCAGGCCCAGGCTGTAGCTCTCGAAGAAGCGCGGTGCGGACGAGCCGGCCGGCGGCCGCGTTTCGGACTGGCGTTCGCGCGCCGCGTCGCCGCTCAGGCCCAGGCTCGGAAACAGCCCGGCATGCTGTTGCGCACCGTAGGCGCGGGCCTGCTCGAAGCGGGCGAGGGCGGCAGCGAGATCGGGGCTGTTGCGCAGCAGCTGTTGCTGCAGCCGGTCCAGCTCGGCGTCGTGGTACAGCGACCACCAGGCCTCCCGCGGCAGGCGGTCGGCCGGCTGGGCGGCAGTCCATGGTGCCTGTTCCTTGTATTCGGGGCCGGCCGCGATTTCCGGCAGCGCGAGCGGCGGCGCCAGCGAGCAGCCGCCCAGGGCCAGCGCGAACAGCGTCGCCGCGCTGCTGCGCAAAAAGTAACTGTCAACCTTTGCCATTGTTGCCATTTCCTTGTGGCGCGGCCGCCGCGGCCTTGGGCGCGTTGCCGACGACATGCACCGCGTCGCCTTCGGCCACGCCATCGGGCGGGGTTTCTATGACCTGGTCGCCAGCGGTCAGGCCGGTGGCGATATCCACACTCTTGCCCAGGTCGCGGGCGATCGCCACCGCGCGGAAGCGCACCTTGCCGTCCTCGACCACGGCCACCCGCAGTCCGCCCTGGTCGAAGATCAGTGCACTGGCGGGAATGCGCAGGCTGGCCGTGTCCTGCGGCAGGCTGAAGCTGACCGTGGCATAGCCGCCGGGCAGCAGCTCGCCGGCGGCGTTGTCCACGCTGAGCTGGATCAGGGTGGTGCCGGTCGCGGCGTTGACCGCCTGCGAGAAGGCTTCCACCCTGGCTTCGTAGTGCTTGCCCGGCCGTTCCGGTACGTCGATGCGCGCGGCAGCGCCGGCGCCTATGCCGGCGGCGTAGCTCTGCGGCACATTGACGTAGATGCGCAGGCGCGAGGTATCGGAAACCACGAACAGTTCGGCGCCGGCGCCGCTGCCGCTGATCAACTGGCCGACATCGGTCTCGCGCGCGGTGACCACGCCGTCGAACGGCGCCACGATGCGGGTGAAGCTCTCGGTCGCCTGCAGCCGCTCCACATTGGCCTGGGCGGCGTTGACCAGGGCGCGCTTGGCCTTGAGGTCGCCGTTTTTCTCGTCCACTTCCTGCTGCGATACCGAATCGGAGCCCAGCATGGACTGCCAGCGCCGCGCCGTGGTCTCGGCCAGGGCGGCGTTGGCCTGGGCGCTGGCGAGATCGGCCTTGGCCTGCAGCAACTGTTGCTGCACATCCGGTGCCTCGATCTCGGCCAGCAGCTGGCCGGCCTTGACGCGAGTGCCAATGTCCACTTTCCAGCTTTTCAGATAACCGGAAACCCGTGCATGGATGGGCGCGCGGGAGTAGGCCTCGATGCGGCCAGGCAGCTCCAGCGTGGAGCCGGCGCCACCCGCGGCGGGCTGGCTCACGCTGACGCTGGGCACGGCCTGGGCTTCGGTCCATTCCTTGACGCGCGCCTTGCCGGTGGCGCGCGTGGCCACGCCACCGGCGACGACCAGGGCGGCGATCACGGCAAACGCGAGGCCGGTAAGTTTGAGGCCGCGGCGCGGCGCGGTGCGGTCAGACGACATGAGCTTCTCCCAGCGACGGCGCGGCGGCTTTTTTGCGGCCATGGCGCGCGTGCGCGATGCTGAAGACGACGGGTACGAAAACCAGGGTGGCGAAGGTAGCGAAGATCAGGCCGCCGACCACGGCGCGGCCCAGCGGCGCGTTCTGCTCGCCGCCTTCGCCCAGGCCCAGGGCCATGGGCGCCATGCCGATAATCATGGCCAGCGCCGTCATCAGCACCGGGCGGAAGCGTACGAAGCCGGCTTCCAGCGCCGCGGCGACGGGATCGCCCAACTGGTCCAGGCGCTCGCGCGCGAAGCTGATTACCAGCACGCTGTTGGCGGTGGCCACGCCCATGCACATGATGGCGCCGGTCAGGGCCGGCACCGACAGGGTGGTGAAGGTCGCAAACAGCATCCAGACGATGCCGGCCAGCGCCGCCGGCAGGGCGCTGATGATGACCAGCGGATCGGTCCAGGACTGGAAGTTCACCACGATCAGCAGATAGATCAGCACGATCGCGCCGATCAGGCCGAAGAACAGGCCGGAAAACGCCGAATTCATGGTGCGCACCTGGCCCAGCAGCTGCACCTGGGTGCCCTTGGGCAGGTCTTTCGCATGGGCCTTGATGACCTGTTCGATCTCGCCGGCCACGGCGCCGAGGTCGCGGCCCTGGGGCGTGGCGTAGATCTGCACCATGGGCTGCATGTCGTACTGCGACACCACCGCGCTGGCGCTGCCGCGTTCTATCGTGGCCATGCCGCCGAGCAGTTGCGGCGCGCGCGCGCCGGCGGCGGTCAGCGGCACGTTGCGCAGGGCATCGAGCGAATCCAGCTCGTACTGCGGCGTCTGCATCACGATGGGGTATTGCACGCCGTTCTGCGGATTGAGCCAGAACGTCGGCGCTACTTGCGAGGAACCGGCCAGGTTCACGACGAGGCTGTTGGTCACGTCGCGCTCGGTCATGCCCACGTACTGGGCGCGGCTGCGGTCCACGTCGACGCGGAACAGCGGGCTGTCGGCGGATTGCTGTATGCGCGCATCGGCCACGCCGGGAATGCGGCGTATATCGCGCAGCAGTTTTTCCGCATAGGCGAAGTTGGCCGCCACGTTGTTGCCGCGTACCTGTACGTCGATGGGCGCGGGCGCGCCGAAGTTGAGGATCTGGGTGACGATGTCGGCCGGCAGGAAGGAGAAGGTCATGCCCGGGAAGCGGCGCGGCAGTTCCTCGCGCAGGCGTCGCACATAGTCTTCGGTCGGTGCGTGGCCGCGGTGCAGGGTGATCTGGATATCGCCGTCCTGCGAACCGATGGTGCCCGTGTTGTTGTAGGCCATGTTGATGCCCGAAATGGGCATGCCGACGTTGTCGACCAGGCTGGCCAGTTCCTGCGGCGGAATGATCTCGCGGATGACTTTCTGGATCTCGGCGAAACGATTGGCGGTCTCCTCCACCCGCGTGCCGACCTGGGCGCGCGCATGCAGCAGGATGGAGCCGGCATCCACACTGGGAAAGAAATTGCGGCCCAGGAACGGCACCAGCAGGAACGAAGCCAGCACCAGCGCCAGGAAACCCGCGACGAAGCCGCGCCGGTGCAGCAGGGCCAGGCCGAGCACGTCGCGGTAGCCTTCGCGCAGGCGCTCGAAGCGGGCCTCGAAGCCGCGCTGGAAGCGCACCAGCGGATTGGACGACCGGCCCAGCGTGGCGTCGTTGCCGTGCAGGTCGGTATGCGGCGCATGCGGCTTGAGCAGGTACTTGGCCATGGTCGGCACCAGGGTGCGCGACAGCACGAAGGACCAGACCATGGCGAACATCACCGCCAGCGCCATGGGCACGAACAGGAAGCGCGCCACGCCTTCGAGGAAGAACATCGGCACGAACACGATGCAGATGCACAGCAGCGAGACGAAGGCCGGCGTGACGATCTGCTGGGCGCCGTCGAGGATGGCGGGTTCCACATCCTTGCCCTGTTCCAGATGCCAGTTGATGTTTTCTATGGTCACCGTGGCGTCGTCGACCAGGATGCCCACGGCCAGGGCCAGCCCGCCCAGCGTCATGATGTTAAGCGTCTCGCCGAAGGCCGCCAGCGTGGCGATGGCGCCGAGGATAGACAGCGGTATCGACACCGCGATGATGACGGTGGAGCGCCAGCTGCCCAGGAACAGCAGGATCATCAGGCTGGTCAGCGCGGCGGCGATCACGCCTTCCTTGGCCACGCCGCCGATCGCGCTGCGCACGAACAGCGACTGGTCGCCGATGGGCTTGATTTCCAGGCTGTCCGGCAGCGTCGGCTTGATCTGCTCGGCCATCTGCTTGATGCCGGCGATGATGGCCAGGGTCGAGGCCGAGCCGTTCTTGAACACGGTCAGCAGCACCGAGCGGTTGCCGTCGACGTGCACGATATTGGTTTGCGGCGGATTGCCGTCGCGCACATTGGCCACGTCGCGGATGCGCACCAGGGCGCCCTGCACGGTGCGTATCGGCATGTCGGCGATGGCGTCCAGATCCGACGGCGCGTTGTTGAGCTGGATGGTGTATTCAAAGCTGCCGATCTTCTGCGTGCCCACCGGCGTGATCAGGTTCTGCGCCGCCAGCGCGGCGGCCACGTCCTGGCCGGACAGGCCGCGCGCCTGCAGCGCGGCCGGATCCAGGTCGATCTGCACCTGGCGCGACTTGCCGCCGAACGGAAACGGCACGGCCGCGCCGGGCACGCTGACCAGGCGCGTGCGCACGGCGGTAGTGCCCAGGTCGCCCAGGGTCTGCTCGCTGAGCCCCTTGCCGGACAGGGCCAGCTGCAGGATGGGCACGGTCGAGGCGTTGTAGTTGATGATCAGCGGCGGGTTCACGCCGGGCGGCATCTGGCGCAGCAGGGTCTGCGAGATGGCCGTCACCTGCGCGTTGGCCATGTTGATGTCGACGCTAGGCTGGAAAAAGATCTTGACGATGCCGAAGCCGGTATAGGAATTGGCTTCGAGGTGCTCGATGTCGTTCACCGTCGTGGTCAGCGCGCGCTGGAACGGCGTGGTGATGCGGCCGGCCATGGCGTCCGGCGGCAGGCCGGTGTACTGCCATACCACGCTGATCACCGGGATCCTGATTTCCGGAAAGATATCCGTCGGCGAACGCAGCGCCGCGAGCGGGCCTATGAGCAGGAGCAGCAGCGCCAGCACCACGAAGGTGTAGGGACGCTGCAGGGCGACGCGGACTATGCCTAGCATGGGAAGGCCGGTTGGGAATGGTGCGCCGCACTAGTATGCGGCGGCGTTTCTTTTCCCAAGTGGCCCGGCGAATGAAGATTATTTTAGGAACTGCAGGCGTCCGGCCGCGCCGGCCCGGCGTTGCGCCGGCATGTTGCGGCACAGCGCCGAAGCGTGTGTTGCGCAGGCTCGGCAGAAGCACGGGCGTGCGGTGTTCGACCAACGTCTAGCCGCGCCTGTTGCCGTGGCAGTGCGCGGTGTCCGCTGCACGCCGATGCATGGCGTTGTGCGCAGTAACGGCGCCGCTGCGTCTGGCGGGCGGGGGCGCTCCGCCGCGCGGCGGTTGCGCAGCACGGCGCGAAAACGGAAGCGGGCCCCGCAGGGCCCGCCGT
>NZ_JANFQO010000044.1 GCF_024437735.1 Tahibacter harae
GGCCGCGGCGCGGCCGGCCGTCGCAGCGGCGGCCGCGGAGAGCGGCGGAGCGTGCGCGCCGCGCCGCAGCGGCGCGCGCGTGCGCGTTCAGCTCGCGGACTGCCTGAAGCACCGCGCGGCGACCGATTTGCGCGAAATTGCGCAGACCGAAGTGATGCGAGCGGGGCGTGTGCACGGTGTCGCGCAGGTCGCTCGCGGCCGCGCGGGCATCGTCGTCGCGACAGCCGCGGCGATGAATGTGACGCGATGTTGCGCGCGGCGGCGGCGCACCGACGACAGACGCGCGCCATGCCGAACGGTGTCCTGCGACCGCGCCGCGACGCTTGTGCCGCGCCAAGCAGACCGCGCCGTTCGCGATGCGCGACGAAGCGGCGTGCGCACGGCGGGACAACCGTCGAAGCCGCCACGCCGATCACTGCGGTGGCGGCCATCATTGCGTCGGCCGCGCGGCGCGCTGCGCCCAGACTTGCGCTCGGCCGCGAAGGTGCGCGTGCTGTGTGCAAGCGCCGGTCCGCCGCGCCGGTGCGCGATGGCTGCGGTCGCCGGACAGGCGCCGAAGACAGGTGGTGTTGCGCAGGCCGCAAGATCCGGCACCGCCGCGCGCGCGCGCCCTGACCTGCTCGCAAGGCCGCGCACCGCGAGGACGTCCGCCACGCCGGGCGCGCAAACAAAAAGGGCGCGCCTTCCGGCGCGCCCCTTGGCGGACAGGGCGACGGCTTGGCGCCGCGCCCGGATGGAATCCGCTTACTCGTCTTCGCTGTCGACCTGTTCGGCGTAGGCGTCCGGGTCGAGCAGGTTGTCCATGTCTTCCTGCAGGTTGCTCGGCTTGACCACGACAATCCAGCCGTCGCCGTAGGCATCCTCGTTGATGGTCTCGGGCGAATCGGCCAGGGCCGAGTTGACCTTGATGACTTCGCCCGACACCGGCGCGTACACATCGGACGCCGCCTTGACCGACTCGACCACGGCGCAGCCGGCGCCGACTTCGAGGGTGTCGCCCACGTTCGGCAGCTCGACGTAGACCAGATCGCCGAGCAGGCCCTGGGCGTGGTCGGAGATGCCGATGGTGACGGTGCCGTCGTCCTCGACACGCGCCCACTCGTGGGACTTCATGAATTTCAGGTCGCCGGGAATCTCTTTCATGGTCATATCCTGGTAGGTGGGCACCGCGGCGCGAATTCTACACGGCCGCGGCGCGATGCAATCGGTTGGGGTGACGACGGCCGATCAGATGCCGTCGCAGGGCTTGCCGTCACGCACGAACGGGAACTTGACCACGCGCAGCGGCACAAGTTTGCCGCGGATGTCGACCTGGAGCTGGCCCGGCTCGCCGGCCGGGATGCGCACGAAGGCGATGGACTTGCCCAGGGTCGGCGAGAAAGTGCCGGAGAGGATCTCGCCGTCGCCATTGGCGCTGGTGACGCGCTGGCCGTGGCGCAGCACGCCCTTGTCGTCCATCACCACGCCGACGAGCTGGCGCGGCGCGCCCTGCGCCTTCTGCTGCTCCAGCACGGCGCGGCCGATGAAGTCGCGGCCTTCGTCCAGCGCGACGGTCCAACCCAGGGCGGCTTCGTAGGGGCTGACGCTCTCGTCCATGTCCTGGCCGTAAAGGTTCATGCCGGCCTCCAGGCGCAGCGTGTCGCGGGCGCCCAGTCCGGCCGGAACGACGCCGGCGGCCTGCAGGCGGTTCCACAGCTCGACGGCCTGTTCCTGCGGCACGACGATTTCGTAGCCGTCCTCGCCGGTGTAGCCGGTGCGGGCAATGAACAGGCCGTCGCCCTCGCAGGCGACAAACTTGCCGATCTTGGCCGCCTTGGCGGCGGTCTCGGGGCTGAGCAGGCTTTGCACCTTGGCGCGGGCATTGGGGCCCTGTACCGCGATCATGGCCAGCTCGGGCCGCTCGGTGACGCTGACGCCGTAGGCCTGGGCCTGGGCGCTGATCCAGGCCAGGTCCTTGTCGCGCGTGGCGGCATTGACGACGAGGCGGAAATATTCCTCGTCCAGGTAGTACACGATGAGGTCGTCGATCACGCCGCCTTCGGCGTTGAGCATGCAGGTGTACAGGGCCTTGCCCGCAACCTTGAGCTTGTCGACGCTGTTGGCGACGAGGTGGCGCAGGAACTCGCGCGTGCGCGCGCCGCGCAGGTCGACCACGGTCATGTGCGAGACGTCGAACATGCCGGCGTCGCGGCGCACGGCGTGGTGCTCCTCGATCTGCGAGCCGTAGCTGATCGGCATGTCCCAGCCGCCGAAGTCGACCATCTTGGCGCCTAGCGCGCGGTGGGTGGCATTGAGTACGGTCTGTTGGCTCATGGCAGCTTCCGGCGGGAAAGGCGCGCATTATCACGACGCGGGCAGGCCAATCCAAGCGCATTAGCCCCGCCGAGGCGTCGCTAAGGCGCTAGCCGCCGGGCCGATACACCGCCGCGTGGTGGCCCGGCGGCTACACTGCAGCACCGCCGCCAGCCCCGCCGCCATGCCCCGCCCTACTCTCACGCCCGAAGAAACCGCGCTGTTGGTGCGCCTGCGCCAGCCGCATTCGCTGCCCATGTTTGAACTGGGATACCTGGTGCCTTCGGGCCTGCTGATCGGCTTCGGCTTCCTGCGCGGCGAGCCGGCCGCGTTCGCCGCCGCCTTCGCCGTGATCGCGACGTTCAGCCTGTGGTCGCTGCGCGCGCAGTCGGCCGGACTGGCCCTGCTGCGCACGATTCTGCAGAAATACGAAACGGCGCTGGACCAGGCGCCGCCGCCGCGCGCAGACGGCTAGAACCGCCGCCTCACGCGACGGCGATGCCTGCGCGGCACCGCACTGCAACCGCTGGCGCGATCGCAGCGCGGCCTCCGCGCAGCGATCGGCGCCGGCAGCGGTCAATCCGCCTCGCCCACCGCGCGCACGCGCAGCGTCGCGCCGTCCACGCCGATCACCGCCACGCGCGCGCCGGCGGGAAGATCAGGGCCTTCCACCAGCCACAGCGAATCGCCGACCCTGGCCTTGCCGCGGCCGTTCTCGATCGCGCTGTCGAGCACGTAATGCTGGCCGATCAGTTGCTCCGCACGGCGGTTCAAGGTCGGCGCCGCCGGCGTCTGCAGCGACTTGCGCGCCAGGCGCCAGTAGCCCAGGCAGCTGACGAAGGCGAGCACGGCGAAGACCAGTACCTGGGAAAGCAGGCCCAGCTCCGGCATCAGCAGCAAGAGGATGGCCACGCCCGCCGCGGCGATGCCGAACCACAGCAGGAAGAAGCCCGGCAGCAGGATTTCCGCCGAGATCAGCACCAGGGCCGCTATCCACCACAACTGGATTGCAGTCACGTCGGCCTC
The DNA here is from genome assembly GCF_024437735.1 of Tahibacter harae. GTDB lineage: Bacteria > Pseudomonadota > Gammaproteobacteria > Xanthomonadales > Rhodanobacteraceae > Tahibacter > Tahibacter harae. The sequence goes on from NZ_JANFQO010000044.1 coordinate 3,319, forward strand.
CGTTCTCAGCCCGCCTCGCGCGGCCGCGGCGGCGGCTGCGGTGCGGTACGGGCCGCGTCGGCTCCGGCGCCGGCGGCGCGGGCCAGCTCGGCGATGCCGGCCAGCGAACCGAGCACGCCAGTGGCCTCCACCGGCAGCATCAGCAGGCGCTGGTTGGGCGCGGTAGCCACGGCCTTGAAAGCATCGACGTATTTCACCGCGACGAAATAGTTCAGCGCGTTGATGTCGCCCTTGGCAATGGCCTCGGACACCAGCGCTGTCGCGCGGGCCTCGGCCTCGGCCAGGCGTTCGCGCGCCTCGGCTTCGCGATACGCGGCCTCGCGCTTGCCTTCGGCTTCGAGGATGGCGGCCTGCTTCTCGCCCTCGGCGCGCAGCACCTCGGACTGGCGCGCACCTTCGGCTTCCAGCACCGCGGCGCGCTTGTCGCGCTCGGCCTTCATCTGCCGCGCCATGGATTCGACCAGGTCCCGCGGCGGCTGGATATCCTTGAGTTCGATGCGATTGACCTTGATGCCCCAGGGATGGGTCGCATCGTCGACCACGCGCAGCAGCTTGGCATTGATCTCGTCGCGCTTGGACAAGGATTCATCCAGATCCATCGAGCCGATGGCGGTGCGGATGTTGGTCATGACCAGGGCGATGGTGGCCTGTTCCAGATTGGAGACTTCGTACGCGGCCTTGGCCGCATCCAGCACCGAGAAGAACACCACGCCGTCCACGCGCACCACGGCGTTGTCCTTGGTGATGACGTCCTGGGAAGGAATTTCCAGCACCTGTTCCATCATGTTGACCTTGCGGCCGATGGTCTGGATGCCCGGAATCAAGATGTGGAAACCGGGCGACAAGGTGCGCGTATAGCGGCCGAACTGCTGCACCGTCCACTCGTAGCCCTGCGGGACTATGCGTACCGTCTTGGCCAATGCGATCAGGGCCGCGCCACCGATGACGATGGCCAGCAGCAGGATATCCATGACGCTTTTCCCCGTGTTTCTGCGTTATGCAGGTGGCCGAGTATAGCCAAGCGGCCCCTGCGCGCAGCTGTCGTAACTCGGTGTTAACATCCGCCGCGTATGCCGTCGCCAGGACTGCGTGGCGATAGCTGCGTCCGATTCCTAGTGGGGAGATGACACACATGAAGCGTGTTCTGTACCTGGCAGTGAGCGCCGCTCTTCTGGGCAGTGCGGGCAGTGCGCTGGCGATCACCGATTCAGAGACCAACGCCAGCATTCCGTTCAGTTTCTCCAGCCCCGGCGCCCGCAGCCTGGGCATGGCCGGCGCCTTCCTCGGCCTGGCCGACGATGCGACCGCTGCGTATACCAACCCGGCCGGCCTGACCCAGCTGGTGCAGACGGAAATCTCGCTGGAAGCGCGCCATACCTCCTACGACACGCCGTACATGGACGGCGCCGACACCACCACCAGCCCGTTCCGCATCGCCAATCTCGGCGTGGGCGAGGCGCACAGCTCCAACAACAATCTGTCCTACGTCTCGCTGGTGGTGCCGCGCGAGCGCTGGTCATTCTCGCTGTACCGCCACGAGCTGGCCCGCTTCGAGACGGATTTCACAACCCTGAAGGGCGCCATCGTCGACGAGGAATTCCGCGTCTTCCCGTTCCGCTCGGTCGCCGACCTGAAGATCGTCAGCCTGGGCGCGGCCGCCGGCTTCAAGGCCAGCGACAATGTCTCGCTGGGCTTCGGCGTCACCAATTACGATTTCCGCTTCGACACGCGCACCCTGCGCGTGGACGACCGCGATCCGGACAATGTCGTGCTCGCCGCGAGCCAGGGCCAGCTCGGCGATGATCGCGCCTACGGTTTCAACCTGGGCGCGCGCTTCAAGCTCAACGATCATTTCAGCCTGGGCGCGACCTACCGCAAGGCGCCCAGCCTGCACTACGACGCGGCCAACGTGCTGCTCGCCGACGACGACGGCACCCTGCCCTCGCCGGTGGTGCTGGCGGTGCTGCGCGATGTGAAGTTCGATATTCCCGACATCTTCGGCGTGGGCCTGTCCTGGCGCCCGGTGGATGCGCTGGTGGTGAACTTCGACGTCAACCGCGTGATGTATTCGCAGCTCACCGACGATATGCGCTCGCTGTTCAATATCCAGAGCGCGGCCAACGGCCTGTACCTGGAAGACGGCACCGAAGTGCGCCTTGGCGCGGAATATACTTTTGCCAACATGGCGGCGCCGTTCAGCCTGCGCGGCGGCTTCTGGCACGATCCGCGCCATTCGGTCGCCTACCGCACGCCGCCGGCGGATGTGGCCGGTTCGGTGCTGGCGACGCTGTTCGCCGGCGGCCGCGGCTCGGAAAACCATTTCGCCATCGGCGGCGGCTGGGCCTTCAAGAGCTTCCAGCTCGACTTCGGCGCGGATTTCTCCGACGGCCTGGATACCTACTCGGCGTCCGGCGTGTACCGCTTCTGATTTTCCACTGCCGGGCTGCAGGAAAAACGGCGCCTCGCGGCGCCGTTTTTCTTTGCCGGCCTGAAAGCCTCAGTCCGTGCAGCGCCGGCCGGCCAGCTCGGTCAGGCGCACCAGGCTGAGATTGCCTGCGCTGTAGCCGGCGCGCTGCGGCTGGTAGGACACGTTCAACGTGTTGTCCGAAGTGAAGGTCAGGCTGGCCGTACCCCACTTGGTCAAGGTCAGCGCGCTGCTGGAGAACGCGAACGGGAATTGCGCGCCCACGCCGCCGCCTTCGTACAGGTCCATCGTGGTCGGCGCGCTGGCGCCGGCCTGGCCCTGGCCGATCAGCCACAGCGGGCTGCCGTCGGGCCGGTAGGTATACCAGTAGGCTACGACGGTGCGGCCGTTCGGTCCCTGCGGCACCACTTCCAGGTTGAAGCCGTAGCCCGAGCGCGCCGGTTCAAACCAGATGCCGCTGTAGCAGGCGCGCAGCGGCGTGCCTTCCGGATCGTCCATGGCCAGCGCGGGCACGGTTAGGCGGCGCAGGGTCATGCTGCCGGGCGTGAAGCCGAAGCCGGTCGGCAGCCATTCCACCGTGGCGGTGTTGGAATCGGTGAAGGTCAGGCGCAGGCGGCCCCAGTTGCTGGCCACGCCGCCGCCCGGGCCGACCGGGAAGCCGGTGGAGCGCACGCTGTACACCGGCACTTCCAGCACATTGCCGGTGGGCGTGGCCACGCCCTGGAGAAATACCGGATTGCCGTCCAGGTACAGATACCAGGTCAGGTAGAAACGGCCGTCGGGCAGCGCCTCTACCAGGAAGCCGTGGCCGCTCTGGCCCGGGTTGAACCAGTTGCCGCTGTAGGACTGGTCCAGCCGCGCCGGCACGGCGCCGGTGTTGAGCGGATCCTGCTGGGCGAAGATGTCGGCGTTGCCGTTCGGATCGGCCGCATCGATATTGCTCGCGGTGGAGTCGAACGCGACCGCGTTGCCCTCGCAATCCAGCGACGGATTGCCCGAGGCACCGTTGGGCGCCGCGCCGCCGGCGGTGCTGACGGCGCTGCGGGTGACCTCGGCCTCGGTGTCGTAGACGAAGACGTCGGTCATGCCGCCGATATCGCCGCTGACCAGGTCACTGGCGCTGGAGCCGAACGCGATCACCTTGCCGTTGCAGGAGATGCTGGGATCGCCGGCATCGCCGTTGGGCGCGCCGCCGGAAGTGCCGCGCACGCCGAACAGGCCATTGCCCAGATCATTGGGCACGGCGACTTCCTTGGCCTCGCCGCCGTCGAAGCGCAGCGCCGCCGCACTGCCGCCGCTGACCGAAAGAAACACGTTGTTGTTGCCGCCGACCAGCGACAGCAGCAGCGGCGCGCGCGTGGCGAAGGTGACGCGCTGGCCGTCGTAGGAAACCGAAGGCCGGCCTACGTCGGCGTTGGCCGGGCGGCCGGACGACGTCTGGCTGAGGCGTTCGATCCGGGAACTCAGCAGATCCTTGCGCACCACCTGCCAGTTCGCCGTGCCGCCGAGATTCGGCGCGCGGGTGCGGAACACCACGTAGCGGCCGTTGCCGGAAATTGTCGCGTCGCAGCTGTCGCCGTCGCCGGGCGTGCCGTCGGCCATGGTCGACACCAGGGTAACCACGCGCGTGACCGTGTCCATCACGAACACGTCCTTGGCATTGTTGGTGTCGCCGTTGACCCAGTTGTTGGCCGAGGAGCAGAACGCCATGAGCTTGCCGTTGGCCGACAGGCTGGGGCTTTCCGCCGGCCCCTGCAGCGGCTGGCCGTTGGGCGCGGTGCTGGTACAGGTAGAGCGGAACAGGCCGTTCGGTGGCGAATTGCACAGCTGGCCGGCTTCGCCGGCCTTGCGGCCGTCCGGCGGGGCGGCGGACTGGCCCGCCAGTGCCGCGGCGCTGGCGGCCGGCTGGTAGATAAAGGCGATGGCGCGGCCGTTGGCCGACAGCGCCGGAGAGGTGCTGTTGCCGCGCAGGGCCTGGCCGTCGCTGTCGCGCACACTGACCAGGCGCGTGCTGCCGTCGCGGCGGCTCTTGAGCACGATGTCGCTGCCGCCGGCGTTGCTGTCGTTGTCGGTGAGGCCGCGCTGGCGCGTGGTGAAGGCCACCAGGGAGCCATCGCCGCTGAGCACCGGCGCGGTGGAGTTCTCGGTGGTCGCCTGGCCGTCGCGGCGCAGGCTCAGCGGCCGCGCGCGGTGTGCCGTGCCGACCACTTCGGCGGTGGCCAGGCTGAAGCGCGCGCCGGAGACGGTGAAGCGCGTCACGGCGCCGGCTTCGAGCGATTCCCCCGGCGGCAGGCTGTTGAGGCGCACCCGCACCGGACAGCTCGCACTGACACCGGGCGCGAGGCCGTTGGGCATGCTCCAGGTCAGGCTGTTGCCGTTGGCGCTGACGCAGGCGCCGCTGACCAGGCTCAGCTCCGCCGGCAGCGTCAGCTCGGTGCTGGGCGCTTCCAGCTGGTGGATGCCGCCGTTGTGCAGGCGCAGCTCGTAGTCGAAGGTGTTGCCCACGCGCACCGGGCCGGCGGTGCTGGCCTTGAGATTGAGCACGACGCGGTCGGAAGTCGGCGGCGATACGGCCAGCACGTCGATGCTGGAAACGGCCGCCGGGCCGCCGATGCTGAAGCAGGTCACGACAAAGTGGTAAACGCCGGTTTTCGGCAATGTGAAACTGACATCGTGCAGCTCGCGGCAGGTGGCCGCGCTGTTGCAGACAGTCTGCCCGGTGGAGCCACCGGTCGGCGCCACCGGCCACTCGGAGAAGCTGATGCCTTCGGGGAACGATGAACCGTCGTAGGTGCAGACGCTGGCCGTCGCCGCCCAGTTGAGATTGATCCTGCCGCCGACCACGATCGACGCCGGTGCGTCGCCTGCCAGCGGATTGGTGAATGAGGCTGGCGGGTTGCCTGCCATCGCCGCCGAACACAGAAGCCCCGCCACGGCCGTCCAGGCCGCCAGTATCGTCGCGCGCATGCCACCCTCCTCGTGTCAGATGCCGCACCCCCGGCGCGGACCACGCTAGCGCAGAGCCTCACAGGCCGCAATGCGAGCGAAGTGAAAACCGGGACTCCCGCCGCGATCATGCCCGGCGCCGCGCCGGCTTCCGTAAGCCGGTTCGCAGCCGTACTGCGACCGGCGTCACCGTGTGGCGTTGTAGAGACTGCGAAAACGCGGCGAGAACAGCGCCGGATCCGGCACGAGCGCGGGATTGAGCGCGCGTACGGCGCGGATGTCGGCCCGCGCGGCATCGGCGCCGGAGCCGTCCAGCTCGCCCTGGATCTGCCGCGCCGCGGCGCGGATCAGCAGCGCCTGCGCCCGCGCGCGCGGCTCGCCGAAGCTGTCGGGATTGAGCCGTATCACCTCGGCATAGCGGCCGCCGAGGTAGTTGCGGAAGGCTTCCAGCAGCGGCGCCGGCACGCGCTGGGCCAGCGGCGTCTCCACCGGCTTGGGCGGTTCGGGCTTGGGCCTGGGCGGCTCGGGTTTGGGTTCCGGCTTTGGCGGCTCGGGCTTTGGCGGTTCCGGCCTGGGCGGTTCGGGCTTGCCGCCGTCGGGCGCGGTGGTGCCGCCGGTCTTGCCCGGTTCGGTCTTGCCGGGCTCGGTCTTGCCCTGCTGGGCCAGGCGCGACTCGCAGCTGGCGCTGTTGCGGTCCTGCTCGGCCTTGAGATTGGGCACGCTGCCGATCACGCCGGCATTGGCCGCACTGCGCCACTGGCTCAGCGCGCCGGCGCAGTCGCCCTGCTTGAACGCGGCCAGGCCGAGGTAGAACTGCGGCACGTACGGTTCCCAGCGCTGGCCGTAGAGGCGCACCCGCTGCGCCGCGGTCGGGTTGTCGGCGATGGCTTCCTGCATGCGCTGGCGCACGGCCGCCCAGTCGCCGTCCTTGGCCGCTTCCAGGCCACGGCTGTAGCTGTCCTTATAGTCGGCCGCGGCCGACAGGCACATGAGCGCCGCCAGCAGGGCGGCGATTCCCTTACCAGCCCGCACGCGAGAAATAGTCCTCTGCCGAGATGGTGGGGAACGCGGCGTTGGCCACCGCGCGGCGCTGCGCCTCGACCTTGGCGATGACCGTGACCGGCTTGCTCGCGCTGGGATGGCGGAAGGTGATGACGTAGTTGCCGGCCGGCAGCTTGAGCAGGAACGGCGTGCTGGCGTCGCCGGGCAGGCTCACCGCCTTGCGGTTGCCGTCCAGCACGGATTCCACATTGGCCCAGGGCTGGGCATTGAGCACCAGTTCGCCCTGCAGCGCGGCCAGACGCTCGGCCTCGGCCTGTTCCAGCTTCTGCCGCAGCGCGCCGGCATCGCGCAGCAGTGCGGCGACGGCAGGCTCGGCACCGAGCAGCTTTTCATTGCCGCGGACGAAGTTCTGCAGGGCGTCGAACTCCGCCAGCGCGGTGGCCGAGCGCTGCGCCGCGGCAACGGTTTCGGCCAGACGCGCACGCAGGGCCAGGGCTTCAGCATCGCGCGGATCGGCGGCGAGCAGCGCGGCCAGGGCGGTAGCCGCGGTGGCCAGCGCGTCGCTGCGCACCGGCGTGGCGGCGATGGCGCTGGCGATGCGTTCGCGCGCAGCCTTGCTGTCGGCTTCGCGCTGCTCGGCCTGGGCCTGGGCTTCGACGCGGGCGACCAGGTCCTTCAGGCCCGCATCCGCCGGGAAGGCGGCCACGCCTTCGCGCAGCAGGGCCAGGGCGGCGGCGGTCTGCTTTTCCTTGGCGCGCGCTTCCACGGCCTCAGCCAGGCGCCGCGGCAGTTCGGCCAGCAGCTGCTGCGCTTCGGCGTTCTGCGGATCCAGCTTGAGCACCGTATCCAGCGCACTGCGCGCACTGCCGCCGGCCGGGCTCAGGAAACGCTGCTCGGCCACGGCCTGCTTGGCCAGCGACAGGGCGCGGCCGATGTCGGCCAGGCGCTGGCCCAGGCGCTGCTCGATCTCGCCCTTGAGCGCCGTCGCATCGGCCCGGCCGGGCTCCGCGCGCAGGGCCAGCTCGGCCCGCTCCAGGGCGCGCTGCGGCGTGGCCGCTGCGGCGCGGCGGCCGTCGGCGACCAGGGCGGCCGCCAGCGATGCGGCATAGGCCTGCACGCGGGCATCCTGCGGCGCGAGTTCGCGCATCTGGCCCAGGCTGAGGAAGGCGTTGGCCGTGGCCGGCTCGGCCAGATGGCCGGCCTTGAGTTCGGCCTCGGCCCGCTGCAGCAAGGCGAGCAATTGCTTTTCCAGCCCGGCCGCGCGCTGGGCCTGGGCCGCACTGTCGGCCAGCGCGGTGAAGGCCGGCTCCTTGCCCAATTCGGGGCGCAGGCCGATCAGCGCCAGGTTGGCGCGCTCGGGATTGTTCGCCGCCAGCGCCTCGCGCGCCGGTGCGAGCTGGGCGGCGATGAAGGCGTCCAGGCGTTCGCGCGCGGCGGCATCGTCCGGCGCCAGGGTGCGGGCGCGCGTCAGCAGCGCGTAGGCCCCGTCCGGGCCGAAGGGCTTGCCCTCGCGCTGGGCCGCGGCAGCCCCGGCAAGCAACTGTTCCAGCTGTTTCTTGCGCTCGCCCGCGGCCAGGGCGGCGTCGATGCGCTGCTTGAGTTCGGCCAGCTGGGCATCGTCCTTGCGCAGGAACAGGGCCTGGTCGGCCTTGTCCCGGGCCAGGGCGAAATCGCCCTTCTGCAGCGCGGCCTCGGCCTCGGCGCGCATGGCCTGGCTGATGCGCTCCAGCAAGGCCTGGGCGGCGGCGTTTTCCGGATCCTTCTGCAGCACTTTCTGCAGGGTTTCGTAGGCATTGTCGCCGGGCGGCGAGACCAGCTTGCTCTCCGCCGCCATGCGTTCGGCATCCTTGAGCCAGAAGCCGACCAGGGCGCGCTCGTCCTCGGACAGGCCCGAGGCCGCCTGCCAGCGCCACAGGCCCACGCCGACCGCCAGCAGCACAAAGGCCACCGCGAGACCTACCCACAGCCACGGCGGCTGCGCCGGCGCCGGGCGGCGCGAAGGCGGCGGCGCGGTGGCCGCGGCGGGCCGGCGCGGCGGCGGCGCAGGCGGCCTGGC
>NZ_JANFQO010000045.1 GCF_024437735.1 Tahibacter harae
TTCCCGCGGCGAGATCTCGAAGAACAGCGGATCGAACTCCGCCACACCCGGCAGCACACCCAGCCAACACCCTTCGCCGTCGCGCGAGGCCCCCGACCACGCATAACGCGCCGCCGGCATCGGTGTCACCACATCGCGGCCATCTGCCAGCACCTGCCAAAATTCCGCCACATCCCGTGCACCCGGGAAACGGCCGCTCAGGCCGATCAGCGCGATCGGTTCGGCAGCCGATGAGGCAGCAGGCACCGGCGCCGCAAGACTGGCACTGCGTGCGCTGCGCGCCGCAACGGCACGGCGTAGCGACGGCTGCGCCGGCAGGTCGGCATCATCGCCGTACAGGGTCTCCAGCGCCGGCCGGTTCGCCGCAAGCAGATGCGCGGCCAGCTTGGCCAGCGTCGGATAGCTGAAAAACACCGAAGGGCTGATGTTCAGATCGAAGTGCGCCGTGAGCCTCGCCGCCAGCTCCGCGAGGGAAACCGAGTCGAAACCGAAATCGGCCAGGTTTTCCTGCTCGTCCAGGCGCATCCGGTCCAGCTTGAGGATGTCGCCGACCACGGACTTGAGATCCCACATCACACACTCGGCCAGCGGCAGTCCACGCAGCTCCGCCCGGCGCGCCACCGCGGGCGACGGCTTGCCGCTGCCCGCTGCCGATGCTTGTGCAGGACCCGCGGCAAGGCCGAGGTAACGCTGCACCCGCGCAGCCTCGCCGCGCATGACCAGGCACTGGCTGCCGGCGAAACCCAGCAGTTGCTCGAACAGGGCCGCGCCTTCGTCCGCCTGCAATGCACTCTGTCCGCTGGAACGCAGATACAGCTGCGAGGCCGCGTCGTCGCCGGCGCCCATGCCACCGTCCTGCCACAGCGGCCATTGGATCGCGATGGCCTTGGTGCGCTCATCGCGCGCCTGCCGGTAGCCGGCATAGGCTGACTGGTAGCGGTTGCCGATCGCGTAATCGCAGGAACCGAAATCGCCGAGCACCGCCGAGGACGACGAGAAATAGCAGATGAAATCCGGCGTCTGGCCGTCCAGCGCCTGATCCAGCGCCTGGGTACCGCCGACCTTGGCGGCGAGCACGGCCTCGAACTCGGCCAGCGGTTTCTGCTGCACGCCGGTTGCGCCGCCGAACACGCCGGCGGCGTGGATCACGCCATGCAGCGGTCCGATCTGCGCGCGCGCAAGCGCGTCGCGCAGTGCCGCGGCATCGTTCGCGTCGGCAGACAGATAGGTAACGCTGGCCGCGTGCCGGCGCAGTGCATCCAGGCGCGCCTGTTTGGCCGCATCCAGCGCCGAGCGGCCGACCAGCACCAGATGCGCGCCGTAGTTGCGCGCCAGATGTCCGGCAAACACCAGTCCCAGGCCGCCCGCACCGCCGGTAATCAGGTAATTGCCGCCCTGGCGCAGCGGCACCGCCGCAGCCGGAAGCTCGCACGGCTGCAACTGCGGCAGCTTGCGCACACCGTCTTCGTACAGGGCACTTTCGCACGCGGCGTGACACGCCTCCTGCCAGAGCAGGTCGACCCAGCCGTGCAGGCGCACGGAGGTATCTGCCTGTTCATCGGCTTCGTGCTTTCCGATCACGCCCAATTGCGCGCCGGGCCAGGCGCGCGGCAGCGAGCGGGCGAAGCCCAGCCAGGCATCGGCTTCGCAGCGCTGCAGCGCATCCGCGTAAGGCGCCGCGAGCAGCAGGCGCTCGCAATGCAGATCGGCCGCGGCAAGCCCCTGCAGCAGCGCGACGACAGCAGCAGTGTCCAGCGTCGCGGCCGATGCATCGACCGGGACCAGATAGAGCAACGTATCGAAACGCCGGCGCTGCGCGCGCAGTTCGCGCAGCGCCGCCGTCCACTCCTGCGCTGCCGCAGCGCTGGCAGCGGGCGGCGGCAGGACCAGACAGTGCACCTGGGTTTCCGGCGACAGCACCGCGAGACTGCGCCGCACCTCATCGCACGAGGCCCCTTGCGAAACGACGCACAGCACGTCGGCCGGTGCGCGGCCGGCGGCCTGCACGGCGCCGGCCCGCCAGACTTCCTCGAAAGTCATCAGTGCATGATCGGCCTCGCCGGCTTGCGCCGGCGCAGCCGGCGACACCTCGCGAACCCGCGGCGCCGGCAAGACGGCCGGCAGGCTGCCGTCCAGCGTCACCCAGTAGCGCTCGCGGGCGAAGGGATAGGTCGGCAGCGTGACACGGCGGCGGCGGGCCGCGCCGTGCAGGCGGCGCCAATCCAGTTCCACGCCCTGTACCCAGACCTCGGCCAACCGTTCGAGGCGGCCGCGCGCAATCCACTTCTCCACTGTTTCCGCAAATTCCTCGCCGCGGGCGAAGGCCGCCACCGCATCGCGGCCCGCCTTCACGTTGCCCAGGTAGCAGTTTTCGTTCTGCTCGGCCTGGCCGGCGAGATAGCGTTCCAGTTTCTCCAGCAGATCGGCGCGGTCGGCGGCAACGATGGCCAGCCGCTCGCCCATGGCCTCCCGGCCCAGTTGCAGGGTGTAGGCGATGTCGGCGGGATCCGCCGCGGTATCGCCCTGCGTCCGCAGCAGCTCGACCAGCTGGCGCGCGCGCGTGCGCAACTGTTCCGCGCTGCGTGCCGACAGCGGAAACAGGAACGGGCCGGACGCCGGATCGGCTGCCGGCACGCCGCGGTGCTCGGCAATGATCAGGTGCGCGTTGGAACCGCCGGCGCCGAACGAGGAAAGGCCGGCAATGCGTTCCAGTTCGCGCCCGTCTATCCACGGCCGCTGCCACGGTGTCAGCTCCTGCACGACGCGGAACGGGGACGCCGCGAAATCGATGTTCGGATTGAGTACATCCGAATGCAGCGACGGCGCAACCTGACCGTGACGCAGCTGCAGCAGCACCTTGCTCAGGCCGGCGATGCCCGCCGCACTTTCGCAATGTCCAATATTGGATTTTACGGAGCCAATCAGGCAGGACTGCGGCGGCAGCGTCTCCGCGCCGAAGGCCCGGTTCAGGCCGGTGATCTCGATGGGGTCGCCGAGCGAGGTGCCGGTGCCATGGGCTTCCACGTAGCTGATCCAGGCCGGCTCGACCCCGGCGCGCTGCAGCGCACGGCGGATGACGCCGCTCTGCGCGTGCGGATTGGGCACGGTATAGCCGTTGGTCTTGCCGCCATGATTGACCGCGCTGGCGCGGATCACGCCATGGATCTGGTCACCGTCGGCAATGGCCTGGGCCAAGGGCTTGAGCAGCACCGCCCCCACGCCCTCGCCCGGCACGTAGCCGTCGCCGCCGCGGCCGAAGCTTTCGCAGCGGCCGGTGGTCGAGGAAAACTGCCCCTGCTGCAGCAGCAGGTATTTGTTCGGGTGGATGGAAACATTCACGCCGCCCGCCAGCGCGTAGTCGCACTCGCCGCGGCGCAGGCTCTCGCAGGCGAGATGAATCGCCGTCAGCGAGGACGAGCACATGCTGTCCACGGCCATGCTGGGACCGTGGAAGTCGCAGAAATACGACACGCGGTTGGCGATCGAGGCCGGACTGCCGGACAGCGCGACCGCCTGCCCCTGCTGCTGAGCCTGCACGCCGAAGAAGGGATATTCCTCGTACATCACGCCGACGTAGACGCCGACATTGCCGGCGGTCGCCTGCTTCAGCGCGAGCCGCGTATAGCCGGCGTCCTCCAGCGTCGCATAGGCGCACTGCAGGAACAGGCGTTCCTGCGGGTCCAGGAATACGGCCTCGCGCGGCGCGATGTTGAAAAACTGCGGGTCGAATTCATCGACGCCATCGAGGAACCCGCCCCAGCGGCAGTAGGCCTTGCCGGCGGCGGCGACATCGGCTTCGGAATACGGTGCGTGATCCCAGCGCGCCGCCGGAATTTCGCTGATGCAGTCCTTGCCGTCGCGCAGGTTGCGCCAGAACGCATCCAGATCCGGCGACTGGGGATAGCGGCCGGCCAGACCAATGATTGCGATGGGGGTTTCGCCGGCCACCGGCGCCGGCGCTGCATCGCTGCGCGGCCGGCCGGCGCGCAGCGCCGGGCGCCGCGCCTGAGGGGGCGCGGACACGCTGGACGCCGCTGCGGCCGGCACGGGTGCGGGCTTCGCAATACCCATCGCGGCGCGCAGTTGCGGCGCATGGGCCTTGACGAAATGCGCGGCCAGCGCGCGCAGGGTCTGGTATTCGAAGAACAGCGTCTTGGACAAGGGGCCGAAACTGCGTTCGAGTTCCGCCGTCAGCTGCGTCACCAGCAGCGAATCGATGCCGTAGGTTTCCAGCGCCACGTCCGCGTCCAGGCGCTGCGGCGACAATTTCAGCGTGGCCGCAAGCAGGCGCTTGAAATAGGCGACAGCAGCGTCCTCGGACAGCTCTGCGCCGGATTCCGCAGACGCTGCTGTGACGGCGGGTTCTTCCGCGGGTGCCGCCGCCTGCGGCGGCGCCAGCGCCGGATGCACGCGGCCGTCATTGCCCGACCACACCAGCACTTGATCCTCGCCGGATGCCAGCGCCTGGTAGAACGCGGCAAAGCCGGCCTCGGTCTGCAACGGGCTCAGTCCGAAGCGCTCCTGCAGGGCCGAGCGCGTCGCCACGTCCACCTGCATGCCGCCATCGGCCCACAGCGGCCAGTTGATCGAAACCGTCCTGCCCTGGCGTTCGCCGCGGCGAACCAGCGTGTTGCGATGCGCAGCGTAAGCATCCATGAAGGCGTTGGCTGCCGCGTAATCGGCCTGTCCGGCATTGCCCAGGGCGCCCGACAGGGAGGAAAACACCACGAAGAAATCCAGCGCGAGGCCGGCGCTGGCCTCGTCGAGATTCACCAGGCCGCCGACCTTGGGCGCGAGCACGGCCTGCAGTTCCTGCTCCGATTTGCGCAGCAGGAAGTTGTCCCGCACTACGCCCGCGCTGTGCAGGATGCCGTGCAGCGCGCCGTGGCGCGCGAGCAGCGCGGCAAGTGCTGCGTCCACGGCGGCGCGGTCGGTGATGTCCACGCGCTCGTAGTCGACCTGGGCGCCGGTCTCGCGCAAGGTGGCCAGGGCCTGTTCCTGTGCCGGCGTCAGCACCGAGCGGCCGCTCAGCAGCAGGCGTGCGCTGGCGTCCTGCTGCACGATTTCCTGCGCAAACAGCAGGCCCAGGCCGCCGACGCCGCCGGTGATCCAGTACACGCCACCGGCCTTCCACGGCTTCGCCGCCGCCTGCGCGGGCAGTTCCTGCCAGCCTCGCGTCCAACGCTCACGCATAACGCACCTCTTCAAGCATAGATGCAGCGGCCGCATCGTCGAGCCGCGCCAGCAGTTCCGCTGCGCTGGGCTTCTCCGGCACCGCCACCAGCTGTCCCAGGATTCGCGGGTTTTCCAGGCGCGCCGTTTTCAGCAAGCCGCCCAGGCCCAGACCACCGGGATCGTTTTCTTCCACCACAACCTGCAGCAGCACGGGCCGCAGCGGCTGCGCCGCGACGATGCCCTGCAATGTCGCGAGCACCATTGCCGCGTAGCCCGCGAAACGCTCGGCCACGCCGCCCTCTCCCGGCAACGCCTGGCAGCGTGCCTGCCCCAGCAGGTTCTGCAACGCCTGCGCCTGCGCGGCTTCCGCGCCGCAGAGCAGCACGACGCGATCGGCCTCGGCCGCGGCAAACGGCACGGCGGACTGCATCAGCGGGTTCCACTGCGCGCGATACAGCGAGACCACCGCTTCGCCAGGCCCGGACTGCGCCAGGGACTGCTGCAGCCGGCGCGCGGCGAATCCGCGGAGACTGGCCCATATCCGGCCCTCGTCGTCGCACAGCTCCAGATCGAAACGCTGCACGCCGGCATGAGCCGGATGTGCGCGCAGCCAGACCCAGGACTGTGCCGGGCTGGCCGCCCAGACGCACAGGCTGTCCAGCGCAAACGGCAGCAGCGGGCGATCCGACTCGCTGCCGGCCAGCGCGATCAGCGATTGCAGCGCCGCATCAAGCAGGCTGGGATGCAGGCGATACCCGTCGCGTTGCGCCGCTGCGGGCAGCTCCAGCCGGCCCAGCGCCTGTGCATCGCCGGCCTGGATACGGATTACGCCGCGGTAGGCCGGCCCGTAGTGCATGCCCTGTGCCGCATAGCGCGCGTAGCAGTGCGCCGCATCCCAATGCGTGGGACAGGCATTCGCGAGCGATGTCACGGCCAGTGCCGCCGGGGCGGGATCCGCGACGATGTCCGCATAGCCCTGGCAATGCACCAGCGCTTCGCCGCCGGCGTCGGCCGTATACAGCCTGAAGGCGAGCCGGCCGTCGTCATCGGCCTGCACGGCCGTGTGTACATTGCGCGCCGACTCCACCAGCAGCGGCCGCAGCCAGACCACATCGCTCAGGCGCACCACCGCGTCATCGGATTCGCCCAGCGCAAGCACGACCGCGGCACGTGCCATTTCGAGGCAGGCCGCTCCGGGCAGCACGGCGTGATCGCCGATCACATGATCGGCCAGCACCCGTTCGTCGCGGCGCAGCTGTGTGGTGTAGCGCTGCTCGCTGAGGTCCGATGTATTCGTATGCAGCAGCGGGTGCAGTTGCGTTCCGGCGGCGCCGCGACCCGTCTGCAGCACGTGTTCGCCGCGCACCGCGACCCAATGCCGCTCCGGTGCGAACGCATACGTCGGCAGGCTGATGCGGCGTCCCCGGGCCAGGCCCGGCA
Source organism: Tahibacter harae (assembly GCF_024437735.1). Classification (GTDB taxonomy): domain Bacteria; phylum Pseudomonadota; class Gammaproteobacteria; order Xanthomonadales; family Rhodanobacteraceae; genus Tahibacter; species Tahibacter harae. The sequence goes on from NZ_JANFQO010000045.1 coordinate 6,616, forward strand.
ATCCGCTCCAGCGCACCGGCAGGCCTTTCACCCACAGCTCCAGCACCTTGCCGAACTTGCCCTTGGCCGCCCAGGCCGTCACGGCAGCGTCGATTTCCTCGTCGAGGATGCCGAGCACGTCCTTGTTGCGCTTGACCTGGCCGTGGTGCACGCCGGCCGCTTCGCCGTGGTCGCACCAGGCCGACAGCTGGCCGATCGCTTCCGCCAGGCTGGTCGCGATCAGCCCCAGGCGTTCTTCCATCGCATCGCGGCCCACCTGCAAGGTGTAGGCGATATCCGCCAGGGCCGCGTCGTCGTGGCGGCCCGAACGCAGCTCGCGCAGCAGCTGCTGCGCCTGGGCTTGCAGCCGCTCCGGCGTGCGCGCCGACAGCACCAACAGCGTCACGCCGCCTGCCGCGGCCACACGGGTATCGCGGTATTCCTCCAGCACCACATGCGCGTTCACCCCGCCGAAGCCGAACGAGCTGACGCCGGCGCGCCGCGGCAGCGCCTGGCCCCGGGCATCGTGCAGCACCGGCCAGGGCTGTGCCTCGCGCACCAGCCGGAACGGCGTGCCGTCCAGTTCGATGTACGGATTTATCTCGGCACAATGCAGACTCGGCGCCAGCTGGCCGTGCTGCAACTGCAGCAGCACCTTGATCAGGCCGGCCGCGCCGGCCGCCAGTTCCAGGTGGCCGATATTCGTCTTGACCGAACCCAGCGCACAGTGCGCCGACTCGACCGCGGCGCTGCCGCTGTCCAGGTACAGCGAGGCAAATGCGCTCTTGAGCGCGTTGATCTCGATGGGATCGCCCAGCGGCGTGCCCGTGCCGTGGGCTTCGATATAGCCCACCGTGCGTACGTCGATGCCCGCGTCGCGGTAGGCCTGGCGCAGCAAATCCGCCTGCGCGCGCGGATTGGGCGCCGTCAGCGAATTGGCGCGGCCGCCGTGGTTTTCCGCGCTGCCGCGGATCACCGCGTAGATGCGGTCGCCATCAGCCTGCGCCGCGCTCAGCCGCTTGAGCAGCAGCACGCCCACGCCTTCGCCGCGCACATAACCATTGGCCTGCGCCGAGAAGGTCTTGCAGCGGCCGTCCTCGCTCAGCATGCCGGCCTTGCTGAAGCTGATATGCAGGGTCGGGGTCAGCAGCGTGTTGACGCCGCCGACCAGAGCCTGTTCGCACTGGCCCGCGCGAATCGCCTGCACGGCGCGATGCACGGCGACCAGCGCCGACGAACACGCCGTCTCTATCGGCTCGCTGGGGCCATGCAGGTTCAGGAAATAACTCAGCCGATTGGGGCCGACCGACGGCACCACGCCGGTCGAGGAATAGCCTTCGATGGCGAGATCGGCCTGGGCGACCAGTTCGGAATACCCGCTGCTGCCGGTACCGATGAACACGCCGGTCGCCGTGCCCGACAGACTGCCCGGCGCATGGCCGGCGTCCTCGATCGCCGCCCAGGCATGCTGCAGCAGCAGGCGCTGCTGCGGATCCATCAGCAGCGCCTCGCGCGGCGAGATGCCGAAGAACAGCGAATCGAACTCGTCCACGCCGGCGATGAAACCGCCCCATTTGGACTGGCTGCGGTTGGCCTGCGCCTGTGCGTCGCCGTAGATCGCCTGCCAGTCCCAGCGCGAGGACGGAATTTCTTCGATGCTGTCGCGGCCGGAAATCAGGTTCTGCCAGAACGCCGCCAGATCGTCCGCCTGCGGGAAGCGGCCGCTCATGCCGACAATGGCAATGGGTTCACGCCCGGCGGCGCGCAGCGCGTCCGGTCCGGCGGATGCGGCCGGCGCAGACGCGGCATCGCCGGGCAGCCAGCGGCCGCGGCGGCGTGCGGCCGGATTCGTTGCCGTTGCAGGCAACGGTGAAATTTCAACACGCGCCGGCGCAGCCGGTGATGCGGCCGCTCCCGCCGGAGCGGATGCCGTCGCACTTGCGACGTCTGCCGCCGTGCCGGCCGGCGCCGCTGCCGCAGTATCCGGCGCCGCGACCCAGCGCTGCGCCCAGCGCCCGTCGTCGATCCGGGCCAGGTGCTGGGCCAGACTGCGCAGGCTGGGCTGTTCAAAGAACACCGTCGGCATCAGGCTCAGGCCGAACTCGCTGTTGAGGCGGTTGGCCAAGGCAGTCAGGCTGATCGAATCGAAGCCGTATTCGCTGAACTCCGCATCGGCATCGAGATCGCTGCGCGAGACTTTGAGCAGGGCCGCCACTTCGTCGTACAGGCGGCCCAGGGTCCAGTCGGTGATGGAAGCGGTGCGGGTGGCTTCCGACGAGACCGGCGCGGACGCCGCTGCGGAAGTGGCCGCGGGTGCGGACACGGATAGGATGCCACTTGCCGCATTAGTCACATTGACATTAGTGCGCGCCGATTGCGCAGCAACTCCCTGCCAGCCCTTCACCGCCGCCCGCACCAGCACCTGCGCGGCACCGCTGGCCAGCGCCTGGTACAGCGCCGCCCAACCCTGGGCCGTCGACAGCGCCAGCGAACCGTGCCGGTCTTTGAGCAAGGTCTGCGTCGCCGCATCGATGCGCATGCCGCCGTCGGCCCAGTACGGCCAGTTCACCGACACCGTACGGCCCCACCGTTCGCCGCGCGCCACGCGCTGCTGGCGCTGCTGCGCGAAGCCGTCCAGGTAACCATTGGCCGCGGCGTAGTCGGCCTGGCCCGCATTGCCCAGCGCCGACAGCGACGAGAACACCACGAACAGATCCAGGTCGACCGGGGCCGTCGCCGCATCCAGCGCCTCGACACCGGCGACCTTGGGCCGCAGTACCTGGCGCCATTCCGCCGCGGTCTTCTTCAGCACGAAGCTGTCCTTGACCACACCGGCCGCGTGGATCACGCCGTGCAGCGCACCGTGTTCGGCGATCACCGCGGTCACCAGTGCCTGCACGGCCGCCGCATCGCCGACATCGACCGCGTGGTAGCGCACCGTCGCCGCGGGAATCGCCGCGTTCAGCGCCGCTTGCGCCGCCGCATCCAGCGCCGAGCGGCCCGCCAGTACCAGCGTCACGCCTTCGGCCCGCTGCGCGATTTCCTGCGCGAGCAAGCGGCCCAGGCCACCGGCACCGCCGGTAATCAGATACACGCCGCCGGTTTTCCACGGCGTTGCCGCCGGCAGAGCCGGGGTAGTCGGCAGATCGCGCAGGACACGCTGCTGCACGGCACCGTCCGCCCAGCGCAATTCCACCGCGTCACGTGCCGCCGCATCCTGTAGCGCCGCGGCCACCTCGGCCGGTTCCCGCGACGCCACTTCGATCACCTGACCGCGCACCTGTGCGTGTTCTTCCTGCACCGTGCGCAGCAAGCCCGCCACGCCCAGCGCCAATGCAGGTGCCGCGGTACCGGTCAGCACGACTTGCAGCCGCACCGCTTCGCGCGCACGCACGGCCGCCTGCGCCGCCGCGAACACCGCCAGCGCCAGCGCTTCAAACGCTTCGGTGGCGGCGCCATCCAGCGCCGCATCACCGTCCAGCGCCACGACGTCGCACGCCGTAGCGCCCAGTTCCGCCGACACGGCCGCGGCCTGCGCGGCTGTCGCACCCACGATCAGTACCTGACGACGTGCCGCCGTCGAGGCCGACGAATCCACACCTGCACTGTCGGATCCGCGCACCGCCGCCGCACAACCCGCCTCCGCCGCCACCCACTGCGGCTGCTGCAGCGTCACTTCCGCTTCCGCCGATGCCGTGCCCGGCGCCGCGGCCATCACCGGCTCGGCCAACACCCGCGCCGTAAACCCGCTCAGTTGCACCTGCACCCGACCCGCGTCATCGCACAGGTCCACGTCCAGTACCGCCAGCGCACCG
>NZ_JANFQO010000046.1 GCF_024437735.1 Tahibacter harae
GGCCTGGTGCTCCAGCACCATCCGAACAGCCCGCTCCCGCACCTCGTCCGAAAACTTGTCTGACTTTCTCATCGCTCTATCCTCTCAAGGGAAAGAGCCTCCGGGAAAGCCGGGGCGGTTCAGAGTGTCCCAATCCCAATCCCGATCCCGTTCAACTCCGATTGGTGGGTGTCCCCGACCCGACCAGTTGCCCCATCCTGTTGATGGGTGTCCCGATCCAGTTATCCCGATCCGTTCACCAATCCAACTCCCCCCCCATCCACTCCCGCTGAGTGCGATTGCCACATTCTTCCGCTAGGGATAGTCGACACGCCGCAAGGGGGCAACGGCGTTGGCGATCCGCGGCCGGACGGCCGGCGGCGCCGCCCGCGATAGGCGCCCGCCCCACCCGTTGCCACCCGCAGGAGCAATGCCATGACCATCGTGATTGCGCAGAACCAGCCCGGTCCGCTGCCGCTGAAAATCCCGTTCACTGCGCCGATCACCGGCGATGTGACGATTGCCTTCTCCGGCAGCTGCTGGAGCAGCACGGCCAGCAATCCCGGCGGCGTCGAAGTCTTTCTCGACGGAAAATCCCTGGGCAAGGCATTGCTGTTCTTCAACGCCCCCAACATGCACCAGGCGCTGCCGACGCAGATATTCGCGGTCAACCTCGGCGAGGGCCAACACACCATTACCCTGCAGGCGCTGTCGTCGACCGTCCTGTCCGACCGGAACGATTTCTTCTCGCTGTGGATCGTCGACTGATCCACAGGACCAGTCCCGCACGAGCGCTCACTTCGTTCGTCTGGCCTCGTCCTACCAGCGCCCTCGGCGGCATCGACCGGGCCCGTGCAATCCGGCGCCGGGCGCATTCCGCCATACGCCGCCCCGCCGCTGGCGCAGCGCCGTGTCTTTGCGGTCCATCCACAGGAGCCTTCCCGTGTCGTACTACATCGCACAGAACCAGGGCGGCGTGCTGCCGCTGACCTACCCGTTTGAAGTGCCCCTCACCGGCAACCTGACCCTGGGCTTTTCCGGCAGCTGCTGGGCCAGCCTGCCCGGCGCCATCTGCGGTGTCGCCGTCTACCTCGACGACAAGCACATCGGCGATGTGCCGCTGTTCTTCAACAACGCCAACCAGCACCTCGCCCTGCCGACGTTCTTCTTCCCGATCAGGCTAGGCCCAGGCCAGCATGCCATCACGCTGCGCGCGATCACCGACACCACGCGCACCGATCAGAATGACTATTTCTCGTTGTGGATCGTGGACTGAGCTGTGGTGCCGGGCCGCGCGTTGCGTGCGGCCCGGCGATGCAAGCAACGCACCCGGCCTGTGCGCCGGATGCATCGCGTGACTGGCTCAACCGGCAGCACCATGGTCCGGTAGCCGCTTCCTGCAGATAGCGCCTGGCGTCGATTTCATCACAGGGGTGACCTATTCGTGCTGCGCAACTCCGCCCGAGGCGCTTCCCGATATGCGAATAGTGGGTGTCCCGCTTTGCTTCCCTGCGATGCGTGAATAGTGGGTGTCCCGCTCTGCCCCCCCCCGCGATGCGTAAATAGTGGGTGTCCCGCTCTGCTCCCCCGCCCGAATTCAGGCCACCATCGCGTCGCCGTTTGACCAAGGCAGGCTCTCCAAGCATTCTTTGAATCGATCCGCGGCTGAATCGGAGAAGGCAGTTGATCGAGCTTCCTTTGCGAGATCCGTGCGACCTTTGTGAAGGCATGGCAGGTCGCGAAGAACGCTGGGCAATCATCGATGAAGGTGAATTCACCCTCACCGTGATCAATCCATGGCAGTTCGAGATCGGCCAGTGCTGCGTCATCACACGCCGGCATGTGGCAACGTTGCTGGAGCTTTCCCGGCAGGAATGCGCGGCGGTCATGGTCGCGGCCAAGCGAGTCGCCGAGGCGCTCGTCAGGGCCTACCAACCCCTCGGCATACTCACGTTCCAGAACAACGGGGTCTACAGCGGGCAGGAAACACCGCACTTCCACTTCCACGTGGTGCCCCGGCAACCCGGCAGCGACTGGGGCATAGGCCCGCCGCAACTCGCAACCTTCGATGGCGCCGGACGCCGGCGCGGAACACCGCATGACTCCAGCGGAGATGCACAGCGCCGGGAGCGCGTCCGGGCTTGCGCCTCGCAACTCGTCGAAACCGCGGCGCTGATTCGTTCCAACCTGCCGGAATAGCCCGGTTGGCCGTTTGCCCGGGTTTTCCAGCCAGGCGCGAAGCAGCAGGCTTCGGCCTGTTCAGTGAACCCAGGCGCGCCGCCGAACCGATTCCAGATAGCAGACAGCAGTCCCGCGCTGGCGGCAATCGACGCATGACTACAAACCTCGGCAGCGAAGGGATACCCGCCCTCACGAGTTCGTTTCGCAGCGCCCATCCAGGCAGCTGATTGGCCCCGCCTGGGCCGCTTTCGCGTGGAGCGGAAAGGCGAGCGCCCTGCACGGCTCGCGCTGTTCCATTGAACCCCAGGAATGCCGGGAGAGTTCGCCATGTCACGTCTTGCCGCCTGCGCCATCCTTTCGCTGCTGCCCGCCTGCGCCACGCTCGCTGCGGAAACCGCACTGAGCCCCATCGGCAATACCCTGTTGAGGAACTCGATCGCCGATACCCACCAATACGGCTACGGCTCGGCCACCGGCGATGTCGACAACGACGGCATCAGCGACCTCATCATCGCGCCGAACGGCACCTATTCCCTGCGCGTCCTGCGCGGCGCGGCCTGGGACGTGGGCAACGGCGGCGCGCTGATCAAGTTCTACGGCACCACGTTCCAGCCCGGCGTCGGGCTGCGCAGCAACACGGTCATCACCGGCGATTTCGACGGCGACGGCCGCGACGAAATCGCGTTCGGCAACCCGTCGTACAGCACCTCCGTGCCGTCCGGCGGCCGCGCCTACGTCGCCCGGCGCGATCCCTCCAGCGGCACCTGGGACGTCATCACCACCATCCAGCAGGAATTGAGCGGCTATCCCGGCGTGCACGAAGCCAGCGACAGCTTCGGCTACGCGCTGGCCGCCGGCGATTTCGACGGCGATGGCTACGACGACCTCGCCATCGGCTCCCACGGCGAGGACGTCGGCACCACCAACGAAGCCGGCGCCGTGATGATTACCTACGGCACGTCTTCTGGCATCACCTCTGCACGCAGCAGCCTGATTACGCGCAACAGCGATGGCCTGGGCTTCACGCCCATGGAAGACGACCGCTACGGCCTCGCGCTGACCAGCGGTGACTTCGACGCCGACGGCTACGCCGACCTCGCCATCGGCGCCACCGGCGCGCGCTGTCCCGACGGCACCACGCGCAGCGGCGCGGTGATCGTGATGTACGGCAGCGCGGGCGGCATCGTGAACACCCGCTCGCGCATCTTCCGGCCCGGCGTGAGCACGCTGCAGGGCAGCTGCGCCAACAGCCTGCGATTCGGCTCTGAACTGGCGGCCGCCGGCTTCGACGCCGGCCTGACCGACGACCTGGCGATAGGCACGGATGCCAATGCCGTCCATATCGTCTACGCCGGCGCGAACGGCCTGGAAACCGCCGGCAACCAGCGCTTCACCCCGGCGGACATCCCCGGCGCAGCCGCCGACAGCCGCTTCGGCACGCGCCTCGCCGCCGGCCGGCTGCGCCGCCTCAGCACAGGCCTGGTCTTCGGCCGCACCAGCCTGGCTATAGGCGCGCCGGACGACACGGTGAACGGCCTCAGCCAGGCCGGCTCGGTGATCATCCTGCACGCCGACGCGGAAGGATTGACCGCCACCGGCGCCGAACGCTGGACCCGCAGCGCCGCCCGCACCGTCGGCGCCCCCGCCGTCGACGACCGCTACGGCCACACGCTGACCATCGGCGACTACAACGATGACGGCGTGCAGGACCTGGCCATAGGCGTGCCCTACTACGACGACAACGCCACAGCTGACGACGGGGCGGTGGAGGTGTTGTATGGGAGTGGGTTTATTTTTCGGGACGGGTTTCAGTAAAGGCTTGGCCAATCCGACACAGCAACACGTTCGGCGTCCGCAGCCGTGCGGCGCCGACTACGCTCTGGCTGGTACAAGCGCTTCCCTCGGCAAGCCGGGACCGGCCGGATGAATGCGGCCAGATGCCCGGCAACCCCTCCGCGATCAACGGATCTTCGGCTTGCTGTACCACAGCGCATTCACGATCAACCACCGGTCGCTGAAGTTGCCCATGTGGAAGAAATCGACGAACCACGGCGTCTCCAGACGCACCGACGCCGCGTTGCCGGTGATATCGAGCACGGTGCAGGTACGGTTCCACTGGTCGGGCGGCGTTTTCAGCACGCCTTGTTTGGTAAGTTCGACCAGTTCCTCCTTGCTCATGCGGCGCAGGCCGAAACGTTCGTAAGGCGTATCGCCGATCACCGCACGCTTGGCCAGGTCCGGATGCAGCGAACGCGCGACGCGGTCGGGATTTCCTTCCAACTGGCCATCGATATAGTCAAAGCAGGTGGCCTTGACCGCTTCGACGGTCTTAGGGTCCAGCGTTTTCGGCTCGGCATTCGCGGCCGGGGTGCCGGCGGCCAGGGCGATAGTGGTGATCAGGGCGACAGGGGTCATCGATTATCTCGGAATGGGGATGGACAGATACGGACGCAGCTCGCGCGCGCTGTGTTGACCGGGTAAGGCGCGCGGAGATTTCATCGCGGCGCGAAACTGACAATGGCGGCAACGTTGCATCGCCCCGCCCTTCCGGCGTGTCATTCGGACATTCCAGCCGCGAGCAATCTCGCGGGCTTTTTGCCGGCGCGCTACTGGTAGACAAATCATGAGGCAGCATGGCTTGCCGGGCGTGTGGGTGACCACAGGAAATCCAGGGGAACTGGATCGGAATATTCTGGAGTGTGGGTGTCCCAGGTTGGGTGGTTGGGTGGCTGACTGACTCGCCTCCCGGACTCGCTACGGCTGGCGGGTGGGCAACGGCACTGGGAAACGGGATCGGAAGGTCCGGAGCGTGGGTGTCCCGGACTTCGTCCCGGAAGGTGGGTGTCCTGGATTTCGTCCAGGGGAACTGGATCGGAAAATTCTGGGGTGTGGGTGTCCCAAGCTAACTTCCAAGCTAACTGACTGACGTGCTTCTCGGGCTCGCTACGGCTGGCGCGTGGGCAACGGCGCAGGGAAACAGGATCGGAAGGTTCCGGAGCATGGGTGTCCCGGACTTCGTCGGACTTCGTCTCGGAGCGTGGGTGTCCTGGATTTAGTCCATACATTCCAACCGCAAACAAGCTGGCTACTACTTCATTGACACGCTGCGATGAGCGAATGGACGGTGGCGGAATCCTTAGGCGTCAGATCGGAAAATTCCAGAGCGTGGGTGTCCCCGATTCAGCCGCCCGATTCAGCCGCCAAAGTGTGGGTGTCCCCGATTGACTCATGCCCGGACCATACGGTGACGTCAGGAACGGACATAGTTCATAGCGAGCGCGGGAGTACCATTGTTGCAGAACAGCATTCTGCAAAGCAGAACTCTCATGCAGGATGATCCTGCGCATGCTTTCGTGCAGGACGCCCCAAGTTTTGCAATACCAACTGTCAACGCGCGTCAAGCCTACAAGCCACGAATCACACCGCGTGCGACGTTATTCACGACGCTCGCCGACAGTTCATGGAAGGCGATCGCAACGGAATGCTGAACAAGCCAACCTCTCGCGCGACGTCGGAGCTTGCTGCGTGATGCAGCAACCACATCGCATTCCTTGGGAGGGAGTCAAATGCAACCGTCAATCAAGTCGACGCGCCTGCGTCGGCTGCAGGCACATCTTTGCCGATATTTCACCGCCGCGGCATTCGTCGTCGCGAGCTTTCCCGGGCTGGCCACGGCAGCCGATGATGCTCATGCGACAAATCAACTTGCGCGCAACGTCAGCATGGCCAAGGCGGCGGGCCATCAGTTCCGCTCGTTCGAACTTCTGCACGACCAGGGAACGCCGCTTGCCAAGCGTTCGCAGGTCTCCGCGCTCGTTTCGCAGGGACGATTGCTGGCCGTCGACGAGGAAGCTGCAAAATCGCTGCTCGCGATCAAACCGCAGTATTTCACGCTGTCCGTTCCAGGCAGCGGCGATGTCGAACTCGTCCGCGTCAACTACGACAACGTCAAAATCGAGGGCGCAAACGGCGAAGACCTGTCCTGGACCAACACCGGTGTTCACTACCAGGGCACGCTCAAAGGCGATGCCAAATCGGCGGCCGCGCTCAGCGTGTTCCGAAATCCAGAAACGGGCGCCTACGAAGTTACCGGTGTCGTAGGAACCCCCGAAAGCGGCAATACACTGATCGGCCGGATCAAGGGCAGCAATCCGAGCAACGAGCATATCGTCTATCGCGAATCGGCCGTCTACAAGAAGAAATCAGGCCCCGCCGTGGAATGCGGCCTGGATGAGGTAAGCAAGGAAGGCCTGATCACCCCGGAACAATGTCCGGCATCCAGCACGCCAACCACACTACAGGACAAGCTGACACGGGCACTGACGGGCAATAAAGCGGGTTCTACGCCGGCCGAGGTGCTGCTCGCGAATGGCTGCGTGCGTATTCATCTGGAGGTCGAGAACGACGTCTATCTCGTCCAGGGGAACAATACGGCCAATTACGCTACCGGGTTCTTCAATGTCGCAAAGACCGTGTACGCCAATGAGAACATTCCCATCAACCTGCACTATCTGAAAGTCTGGACCACACCCAATCCGGAAGCCTCGATCAACGGCTACCAGGCCATCTGGAACACTTTCTGGAACCGGAAATACCAGGAAGGCATCCAGGGCGATCTCGCCATGCTGGTTGGCTTCCATATCGACCGCGGCATCGCGACACTCAACCGCATCTGCGGTCCGGACTACAACCAAACTGGCGTAAGCCCCATCCGCGATTACCCGTCCTACCCGACCTATTCCTGGGCCAGCGCCACCTTTCCGCACGAACTAGGCCACCTTTTCGGCTCCCAGCACACGCAAGCCTGCGCGTGGAACGGCAACAACACCGCGCTCGATGGCTGCGCGGCGCCGGAGGGCAGCTGCGCCCGGCCGTCGAACCAGAACGGCACCATCATGAGCTACTGCAGCAACTTCAGCCTTGCCCAAGGGTTTGGTTCCCAGCCGGGCAATCTGATTCGCAGCAGCTTCGCCGGTGCGACCTGTCTCGACTGCGGTGGACAAGGCTGCACCAGCAGTATCAGCCCGACCGCGGCGACAGTCAGCGCGAATACCACCAGCGGCACCATCGCGGTGACCACGAGTGCGGGCAACTGCTCCTGGAGTGCATCGACCGGCGCCAACTGGCTGACCACCACCTCCGGAGGCGGTCCCTTTACCGGCAGCGGCTCGGTTTCCTACACGGTTGCAGCAAACACGGGCGCCGCACGAAGCGGTACGTTGACCGTGGCGGGACAGACCTTCACCGTTTCGCAGCAGGCGGGCACGATCACCACGCCGCTCCTGAACAATGTCGCCGTCACCGCCAGCGGTGCCGCTGGCAGCGAGGCCGCCTACTACATCGACGTTCCGACGGGCGCAACGAATCTCGTCTTCACGACGAACGGCGGCAGCGGCGACGTCGATCTGTATACGCGCTTCGGCACCCCACCCACCGTGTCCGTCTACGATTGCCGCCCCTACCTGCCGGGGAACTCGGAAAGCTGCACCGTTCCCGCGCCGTCGGCCGGCCGCTATCACGTGATGCTGCGCGCTTACTCGGCCTATTCCAATGCTTCCTTGAAGGCCAGCTTCCAGGTACCCAACGTGACGACGGTCAACCTGACTACGCCCGCAGGCGGCGAGGTATGGTCGCGCGGCTCCACGCGCACCGTCAGCTGGACGGCGGCAAATTCGCAGCATGTCGATATCGCGCTGTACAAAGGCAGCAACTTCGTACAGTGGATCGCCTGGCACGTCGTGTCATCCAACGGCTCGTACGCATGGACGATTCCGTCGACACTGAACGCAGGCAATGACTACCGCATCACCGTGCTGGATTACGACCAGCGCAGTATCAGTTCGAGCAGTGGTTCGTTCACGCTGAACTGAGACGCCGTGGAGCACCGGCAGCGTGACCGCCAGGCACGCTGCCGGTGCTGCTGCGGACGCTCGCGGCGTGGGAGCTCGACTTTCTCAACTCAGGACACCCACATTCCAGTCATAAGCAATCACAGCTGCTTCCTGGGCGCATTGAGCAAGCAGACTATGTGCGAATTTAGGGCACCTGCGAATTTGCACAGTGCGAATTTTTGGATTGGGATTGGGACACCCACACTTAAGTCTTGGCTCTGAGATCAGTGCCTGAATTGGGACACCCACACAGTCCAACCAAACGATCTCGCGGCCACGTCATCGCCCCAGTCGCCAAAGCACCAGAAGCCGCTATCCGATCGCGCCAGGATGACAAAACGCATGCGCTTCTGTCGCCGACGACGCGTTCCCTGGGCCGACGCAGCACCGGCTTCTCGCACACGGTGATGCCGTAAAACGTCGCCTCTACTACCGCCGCTCTTTACGGCAGCAGTTACCTAGTCCAGCAGCCAAGCCAACCGGACTCCCTGAAGCCAACGCTGCCCAATATGTCCAGCCAGGTCGATCAGATCCTGCGCACAACCAACAGCCCGCGCCCAGCCGCCCCCATACCCGCGCACACGCATCTCCCAACGCTCTGCATCCTTATCGATAACCGAAAGTATCGCCGGAGCCCTTCCACCGATCCGACCACGCTTACCTGGCGCCAGCGCTCTGCCGGTCCAGTCGAGGACCTGCAGGTAATCGGCCGTACTGAGGGAAAGCGAGACTGGCAATACTCCGGCGACAGGACGCAGCAACGCCTCGGGCGAAAGCCCAGAACGAGCGAGGCTAATACGTTCGGTCGCACTGGTGTACGTTAGCGCATCCAGCCGCTCCACCACGCCAGCGCGGATCGGATTAAGGTCGACATAAGCCATGGCCGCGAGCAACACGTTCATCACAAAGCACTTGGCACCGAAACCGGCCTTCCCAGAACCGGCCAGTGCACTGATCCTCCCGATTGGCGCGGCGCGCGATGGGTTCGGCCAGGCAGCGCATGAACCAGGAGAGATCCCCGAGCCGGGCGCGCAGCCGCGCGAGACGTTCTGGATCGGCGAGCAATGCCTGGCGCTTCACGTCCGAAGCCTCATCGGCACCCTCACGCGGCGGAAACAGCCGGATCCAGCGCGACGCCACCTCTTCGTCGCTCCATGCCGCTGAGACGGCAGCGTCAACCTGCAGAACGATATGCAGGTGATTGCTCATCACCGCGTAGGCGTGAATAGCGACGGCGAAACAGGCTCCCAACAGGTGAAGTCGCTCGCGAACCCAGACCTTCCGATGTTCGAAATTCCGCCCCGTCAGCGCGTCGTCGCCGCAGAGGAAGGCGCGTCGCACGCACCGCTGGACGCAGTGGTAGCAGCCTTGGGCACCTTCCGAAGGGATGAGTTGGGAGCGTGGTCGAGCCATGGAGGCAGCATGACTTGCCGGGCGAGTGGCCGCCTACAGGAAATCCGGGAGCATTGGGTCGGAAAATTCTGGAGTGTGGGTGTCCCGCCCCCCTGGGATCCCCCTACCTGATTCGTTGGAAGTCGGCACCAGAAAATCCCGAAATGTGGGTGTCCCGGATTTCGTCCCCGGATTTCGCGCCGGTCTCCGGACGTCTCCTGGCGTCCCGCCCCCTCCGGCAACCGATCAGCCAAGCTGAGCTGCGACGATTCTTGCGCCTGTCTCGTCCACGCCCTGGCACATCAGTTCCAGCGCAGACCCATGCCCCAGCCCGCATCGGCTTTTTGTTCCACTTGCCCGATTTTCGGGACTGCGGGCCTTTGGCCACGGCAAACATCAACCCGCCCTGCTTACACCGTCGTACCGCCCAACCTGAAGGAGAACACTATTAACCGCCATCTACTCGCCGCGCTGCTCGCCCTGACCAGCGGCGCCGCTTCCGCGGAAATCGTCACGGTGCGCTACGAGTTCTTCGACGACGCTGCCTATTCCTACCGCTACGGCTGGTTCGGTTCGGACCTTGGCCCGACCGAGGGAACCATCCTCGGTGCAAAACTGGTACTGAAGGATTACCGCGTGCCAGCCGGCCTGGACGCTGCCCACTTCCACTTTGACTTCGCA
>NZ_JANFQO010000047.1 GCF_024437735.1 Tahibacter harae
GTGGCCGCGGCGGGCCGGCGCGGCGGCGGCGCAGGCGGCCTGGCCGGCGGCGGCGGCGACGGACGCGCCGGCGAGGAAGCGCCGCCGGTCTTGCGCGCGGCCACATCCTGCGGCCGCGGCAGCGGCACCGAATTGGACAGCCCGCTGACATTGCGCAGGCCGCTGCCCGCCGGATCGCTGGCGGTGAAGCCGAGCTGGCGCAGCTGCTCGGAAGACGTCATGCCCGGGCTGAGCTGCAGCCGCATCAGCAAGGTGTCGCTGGCGACCACGCGCTGCTTCAGCGCGGCGACGAAATCGTGCAGGGTGGCGTAGCGCTCGTCGCGGCTCTTCGCCAGCATGCGGTCCAGCACTGGCTGGAAATGGGCGAACTCCGCATCCAGCGGCGGCGGCGCCTGGGTCAGGTGCGCCATCATCACCGCGATGGGCGTGTCGCCGTTGAACGGCGTGCGGCCCGACAGCAGCTCGTAGAACATGACGCCCAGGCTGTACAGATCGGAGCGGCCGTCGATGTCGTTGCCGCTGATCTGCTCCGGGCTCATGTAGTTGGGCGTGCCGACCAGCATGCCGGTCTGGGTCAGGCGCGTGGCCGCCTGGTCCTGCTGGCGCGCGATGCCGAAGTCGGTCAGCACCGGCGTGGCCGCATCGCGGAACATGATGTTGGCCGGCTTGAGATCGCGGTGGACGATGCCCTGGCTGTGGGCGAAATCCAGCGCGCCGGCGATCTGCACCACGACGCTGACCGCATCGGCCAGCGAAAGGCCGTCCTGCATGCGCTCCGACAAGGTGCCACCTTCGAGGTATTCCATCGCGATATAGGCGACGTCCTCGGTGGAGACGATGTCGTACACCGCCACGATATTGCGGTGCGGCAGCTTGGCCATGGTGCGGCCTTCGAGCAGGAAGCGCTTCTCGAACTGGCGCGCGTCGTCGGAGGCCGCATCGTGCGAGCGCCGCATCAGCTTGATCGCGATCTTGCGCTGCAGCGATTCCTGCATCGCCAGCCAGACCGTGGACATGCCGCCCGCGCCGAGCTGGCGCAGGAACTCATATCCAGGAATCTTCACCGGCGTCTGTGGCATGGCCAACCCAGCCCTCCCTCGGCCGGATCATAGCAACAGGGATCCGCCTTGCGGCGCACAGGCGGCCAGGCGCGGGCGCGCCGGCCCGGCCGCCCCTCTACAACGCCAAAACGCGGCAAAGGCGGACAAGCGCCGCGGTTCAGGCGCGCGGCAGCACCAGGGTCACGCACAGGCCGCCGCCCTCGCGGTTGGCCAGCACGATGCGGCCGCCGTGGGCTTCGGCGATCTCCCGCGCCAGCGCCAGGCCCAGGCCCGAGCCGGAGCGCTTGGTCGAATAGAACGGCAGCAGGGCATTGGCCAGCACCGCCTCGCTCATGCCGCTGCCGCGGTCGCGGACTTCGATGCGCGCCTCGCCCGGGCGCTGCACCACGGCCAGCTCGATCTCCGCCGCCGGGCCGCCGGCCTCGTGCGCGTTCTTGACCAGGTTGATCAGCACCTGCTCGATCTGGCTGCGGTCGAACCAGCCGCGCTGTTCCGGCGCCGCAGCCACCTGGATGTCCGGGAACTGGCGCGCGATGGCATCCAGCACCGCCTGCCAGGACACCTCCTCCAGGCGCGGCTGCGGCAGCTTGGCGAACTCGGCATAGCCGCGGATGAAGCCGTGCAGGTGGCGGGCGCGGTCCTCGATAGTGTCGAACACCGCGCCCAGGCGCTGGGTATCGCCCTTGCCGGCCAGCACGCGGCCGGAATGGGCCAGCGAGGAAATCGGCGCCAGGGAATTGTTCAATTCGTGGCTTATGACACGAATGACCTTTTTCCAGGTTGCCACCTCCTGCCGGCTCAGCTCGCGCGTCATGCGCTTGATGAGGTACATGCGGTGCTGGCGCCCCTGCAGCTTGAAGCTGCGCTGGGAGAAGTGAAAGGTCTCGTCCTCGCCGTCCAGGGCTACGGTGAACAAGGTGTCGCCGCCGTCGGCCACGGCGTGGGCGAAGGCCGGCGGCGACTCGGCCACGACGGTGTCGAAGGCCAGCCCCTGCAGCGGGCTGCCGGCGTTGAGCAGCTGGCGCGCGGCGATATTGGCGTAGACCACATGGCCGCCGGGTTCGACCAGCACCATGGCCGTGGGCGTGTTCTGCACCACCGTGTCCAGCAGCAGTTCGCGCTGGAACAGGCCCTGGCGTTCGTCGCGCAGGACCCGGCCCAGCTCGTTGTGGGCCTGCACCAGCTCGCCCAGCTCGTCGCGCTGGTCGGTGGCGATGCTGAAACTGAAGTCGCCGTCCTTGAAGCTGGTGACGCTGCCGGTCAAGGCGCGGAACAGCGCGGCACTGCGCGCGGACAGGACGCGCGCCAGCGGCAGCACGGCCAGCACCAGGAACAGGACCAGCAGCGGCAGGCTCAGGCGCAGATCGTCGAACCCGCGCTGCACCAGCAGCGCCAGACCCGCCGCGGCCACAGCCACGGCGGCCAGCACCGCGGCCAGCTTGCCCTGCAGGGAAAGAAATCGCATCGCTGTCCTTGTGCGTATCGCCAGCGGCGAAACCTACACCAAACCGCCGGCCGCGACGCTCAGGCCGGCAGGCTGATGCCCAGCTTCTCCAGCCGGCGGTACAGCGCCTGGCGCGACAGGCCCAGTTCCGCCGCGGCCTGGCTGATGACGCCGCGGGCCCGCGCCAGGGCGGCCTCGATCGCGGCGCGGTCGGGCTCATCGGCGCCGCGCACCTGGGCGCGCACGCTGGCCAGGCCCAGGTCGGCCGGCTGCACCAGGCCGTCGCGGCACAGCACGCGGGCGCGCTGGATGGAGTTCTTCAGCTCGCGCACATTGCCTGGCCAGGTATGCGCCAGCAGCGCCGCGCGGCTGTCGTCGGACAGGCGCGCCTCCTGGCCGAGGAAATGCTGGGCCAGCGGCAGGATGTCGTCGGGCCGCTCGCGCAGCGGCGGCAGGGCCAGCTCGATCACGTTGAGGCGGTAGTACAGGTCTTCGCGGAAACGGCCGTCGCGGATCATCGCCGGCAGGTCGGCGTTGGTGGCGCTGAGCACGCGCACCTTGACCGTGCGTGTGCGGCCCGAGCCCAGGCGTTCGAACTGTCCGGTCTCCAGCACGCGCAGCAGCTTGATCTGGCCCGACAGCGGCAGATTGCCGATCTCGTCCAGGAACAGGGTACCGCCGTCGGCCAGTTCGAAGCGGCCTTCGCGCGCCTTGTTCGCGCCGGTGTAGGCGCCGGCGTCGGCGCCGAACAGCTCGGCCTCGATCAGGTCATTGGGCAGCGCGCCGCAGTTGACCGCGATGAAAGGTCCGTTCTTCACGCTGGAGTTCGCGTGCACGATCTCGGCGATGCGTTCCTTGCCGGCGCCGTTGGGTCCGGTGATCAGCACCGGCAGGTCGGCGCGGGCCACCTGGCAGGCCAGCTCGATCACGCGCTCGGTGGCGGAATCGGCGAACACCAGGCCGCGCAGGTCGAAGCGCGCGCGCAGGGCGTCCTGGCTCTTGCTGCGCGCCCGCTTCAGGCGCGTCACTTCGCGGGTGGACTCGGCCAGTTCCAGCAGGTTCTCCACCGTGGCCAGCAGCTTCTGGTCGTCCCAGGGCTTGGCCAGGTAGTCCGCCGCGCCGGCCTTGACCAGCTCCACCGCGGTTTCCAGCCGGGTCCAGCCGGTCAGCAGGATCACCGGCAGGTCCGGGTAGCGCGCGCGGATGGCGCGGAACAGGGCGATGCCTTCCTCTCCGGAGGTGGTGTCCAGATGAAAGTTCATGTCGGCGATGACCAGATCTATCGCCTCCTGTTCGAGCAACTCCAGCCCCTGCTGCGGCGACAGCGCCGCGACGGTGCGGATCTCGTTGAGGGACAGCAGGACTTCCAACGCCGTGGCAACGGCCGGGTTGTCGTCGATCACCAGGACGGTGCGCATGGACTCACGATGAGATAGGGGTTTCGGGTTGCGCATGGACTGCTTGGATGCAGCTCAGCGCGGTTTGGTTACGTGGAGCAGGGATCCGGGATCGGGGATTTGTCGGAGCGGCTCCCGCTGCGTTGCGAACGCAGCGGGAACGCAGGGAGCGTAACAGCAAGCAGCAAAGCCCGAGAAGCGCGGAGCCGGAACGCGGGTATCTCATCGCGGATCCGGCTCCCGAATCCCGGCCCTCAGACGCTGCGCGTAGCCACCGCCGGCGGCACGCGCGAGGCGCGCGTGGCGGGGCCGAACACCGCTGCCTGGCCCAGCAGCAGCAGCACGACCACGCCGCAGGCCAGGTAGACCAGCGGCAGGCGCTGGGCTTCGTAGTTCGCCATCAGCCAGTAGTTGAGGCCGTAGGTCAGCACCGTGCCCAGGACCAGGCCCAGCGAGGTGATGAGCATGTTCTCGGTCAGGAAGTAGCGCAGGATGGAGCCGCGCGTCGCGCCCAGGGCCCGGCGCGTGCCGATCTGCTTGGTGCGCTGGGTGACCCAGAAGCTGGCCATGCCGACGATGCCCAGGGCGGTCACGGCGAGCAGGGCCACGATCACGCCGATCAGGATGATGGTCATGGCGCGGTGTTCCTGGTAGGTCTCGGCGCGGATCGCCTCGACCGTGCGCGGCTCGCGCACGATGCGGCTGGTATTGATCTGCGCCATCTTGGCCTCGGCCGCCTTCATCACCTCGTCGCGGCGGCCCGGCTCGGTGCGCACCAGATAGCGGCCGAAATTGCTGAAGGAGATGCGCTGGGGCACGAAGGTGGACTGGTATTCCGCATCGGGACCTTCGTCGCTGGCAAAGCCCAGCCACGGCACCTGGGTGCGTTCGACGATGCCGATGATGGTCTGCGGCGCACCTTCGTTATCCAGGTAGATCTGCTTGCCCAGGGCGGATTCGCCCGGGAACAGCCGGTTCGCCAGCGCCCGCGTGATGACCACTATCGACGGCCAGGTGTTGTCGCCGCGCTCGCGGAAGGTGATTTCGTCGGCGGTGAAGAAGCGGCCTTCGGCCAGCTTGGAACCGAAGGTATCCAGGCCGTGCTCGTCGACGAAGTAGATGGCCGAGGAAGCGCTGGACGTCCTCTGCTGCGGCTTGAGGCTGATGCCGGTGGACCAGCCGCCGTTGCTCAGCGGCACGGTGTTGGTCGAGGTCGCCGCGGCCACGCCGGGCAGGCCGCGCAGCATGGCCAGGTCTTCCTCGATGCTGGTCTTGACGTTGAAGCCGGTGCCGAAGCCCAGGCTGCCGATGGTGAAGGTGTCGACTTCATTGATGCCGCTTTCGCGGCCCATCAGCTGCAGGCGCTGGGAGATGATGAACAGTGCATTGCAGACGATGGCCAGGGTCAGGGCGATCTGCAGGCCGATCAGCACCAGGGCGACCTTGCTGCGCATCAGCGCGGACAAAATAGGACGAATTTCCATAAATTCACCTGTACTCGTAGGTCGGCGGTTACTGCGTCTTCAACTGCGTTGCCGGCGTGATCTGGCAGGCCTTCCAGGTCGGGAACAGGCCGGCCAGCACCGCCGCCGCCACCGACAGCGCGATGGCTGTGAGCACCATGAACCAGTCCAGATGCGCGACGTTGTTGAGATCCTTGTACAGTGAGCGCACCGCGGTCAGTCCCAGCACCGTCAGCACCAGGCCGATCAGCCCGCCGCTGACGCCGATCACGCCGGCTTCCACCAGGTGCTGCATGAACAGCTGGCCGCGGGTGGCGCCCAGCGCCCGGCGCAGGCCGATCTCGCTGGACTTGCGCATGAACTTGGCCAGCAGCAGGCCGATGGTGTTGACCAGGCAGACGATGAGGAAGGCGAAGGAAAGGCCGACCTGGATCTGCGCATCGCGCGACACCACGCCCTGGGCCTCGATCCATTCGTTCACGTCCGGCAGGCGGTTGTTGAGCGGACGCGCGAAGCGGCCCAGCTTCTTCTGCTCGTTGACGTAGTTGTTGAGGAAGCTCATGTATTCCTCTTCCCGCGCCGGCGAGTCGAGCTGCACCCAGAACTGGATCCAGACGCAGTCGGAAGCCAGATAGCCTTCCCAGCCCGGCTTGGCCGACTCGAAGCAGGAATTGTTGCCGCTGGCCTGGGCCTGCAGTTCGATCGCCGTGGTGAAGGGGACGTAGTACTCCTCGGCGTCGTTGAACGCGCCTATGGTCAGGTCGTAGTACTTCACCCGCGGCTGCCATTTGTCGAGCACGCCGACAATGGTGTAGTCGATCTCGTTCAGGCGCACTTTCTTGCCGGTGCTGTCGGTGCCGCCGAACAGTTTCTCGTTGAGGCCCGAGGACAGCACGGTGACGCGGGCGTGCTCCTTGTCCTGCGCCGCGTCCCAGGCCTGGCCGTATTTGAACGGCGGCTCGAACATGGCGAAGAAATCCTTGTAGGTCGCGCGGCCCAGCGAGGAGAACGGCTTGACGTCGGGATTTTCCGGCTGCAGCGGCCACACCGTCTTGAACATGGCCGCCTGCAGATCGGCCTTGCCGGCCTGCATCAGCGCATTGGCATCGAGATAGGTGAGCTGGTCGGGCGGTTCGTTCGGCGCGCGGTAGGGCTGGTCGGCGCTCCAGTTGTCCAGCTGTACCGCGTGCAGCTTGTCGCTCTTCCACGGAATCGGGTCGCTGCCCATCAGGTAGAACACGGTCAGGCTGGTCATGCTGGTGCCTATGCCCAGCGCAATGCCGAACACCATCAGCGCGGTCAGCAGCGGATTGCGCTTGAGGCTGTGCAGGCCCAACTGCAGGTAGTAATAGAACATGGCGGGGCTCCTCAGGCGGTGACCGCGGCGCCGCTGCCCTGCGCCGGCACGCGCAGCTGCGGTTCGGATTCAAAATCGGTGACCTGGCCGTCGATCACGTGCACGTTGCGCTGGGCGCGCGCGGCCAGTTCCGGATCGTGCGTGACCATGATGATGGTGGTGCCCTGGCGGTTGATTTCCTCCAGCAGCTCCATGACGCCGCGCGCCATCAGCGAATCCAGGTTGCCGGTGGGTTCGTCCGCCAGCAGCAGGCGCGGCGAACCGGCCAGCGCGCGCGCGATCGCCACGCGCTGCTGCTGGCCGCCGGAAAGTTCCGCCGGATAGTGCTTCATGCGCGAAGCCAGGCCGACCCGCGACAAAGTTTCCTCGATGCGCCGCTTGCGCTCGGCCGCGTTGAAGCCGCGGTAGCGCAGCGGCACGTCGACGTTGTCGAACAGGTTCAGGTCGGGAATCAGGTTGAAGCCCTGGAAGATGAAGCCGATCTTCTCGTTGCGCAGGCGCGAGCGCTGGTCGTCGTTCATGCCGCGCACGTCCACGCCGTCGATCCAGAACTCGCCGCCGCTGAATTCTTCCAGCAGCCCGGCGATATTGAGGAAGGTGGTCTTGCCCGAACCCGAGGGGCCGGTCACGGCGACGAATTCGCCTTCGCGCACGTGGATGGAAAAGTCGCGCAGCGCGTGGGTCTCGATCAGGTGGGTGCGGTAGACCTTGGACAGGTGATTCATCTTGAGCATGACGTGGCTCCCGGGGGCGTCGCGATAAAAGAGAGAGGGGGAATGTGTAGGGAAAGCAGCCGTATCAGCGCGCCAGCGCGATGCGCTCGGCGCCCTTGAACTCGTCCAGGCTGGAGATGATCAGGCGGTCGCCTTCCTTGACGCCGGATACCAGCTCGACTGCGTTGAGGCTGGTCGCGCCCAGCTCGATGGTGCGGCGCTCGGCCATGCCGTCCTTGCCGACCACATAGGCGACGCGGCCGGCACCGGAATCGACGAAGGGACCGCGCTCGACCATCAGCACATTGGGCCGCTCGTCGATCAGGATGCGCGTGGTCAGGCGCTGGTTCTGGCGCAGGCCGGCCGGCTGTTCGCCGCTGAAGCGCACCCGCGCGATGACCTGGCCGTTGACCACTTCCGGGCTGACCGCGGACAGCTCGCCGGTCAGCTGCTGGCCGGCGTTCTGGATCTGCGCCGGCATGCCGATGGCCAGCTCGCGGGCGAAGGTTTCCGGCACCGGCACTTCCACTTCCATCGCCGACAGGTCGACCACGGTGAGGATGCCGGCATTCGCCGCGACATTGGCCTTCTGCTGCACCAGCAGTTGGCCGACCTGGCCGGCCACCGGCGAGCGCAGCTTGAGTTCGTCCACCTGGCGCTGCAGGTCGGTCACCAGCAGGCGCTGGCGGTCGCGGGTCAGGCGCACGGTCTTGAGTTCAAAATCCAGGCTTTCGCGTTCCAGCGCCGAATCTTTCTTTGCATGCGCCAGGGTGACTTCGGCCTTCTGCAGCGCGTCCTTGGCGCGCATCACGTCCAGCTGCGGCAGCGCGCCGAGCTGGAATGCCTTCTGCGTGCGCTCCACTTCGCGCGCCGCGGTCTGGCGGTCGATCTCGGCCTGGTCCACGGCCTTCTGCGTGGCCAGTTGCTGCTTGCGGTTGTCGATGCCGGCGCGCTCGGCGGCCAGCTCGGCGCTCTGCAGGGTGGCCTGTTCCTGCATCAGGCGGTTATTGAGTTCGGGGCTGACGACTTCGGCCAGCACCTGGTCCTTCGCCACCTTGTCGCCGGCCTGCACGGCCAGGGTGACGATGCCGCCGCTGGGCGAATACAGGGTCGGGCTGACTGCCGCGACCACGCGGCCCTGGGCGGAGATGTCGCGGGTCAGGTTGCCGCGCTTCACGTCGGCGAAGCGCAGCCGCTCGGCGCTGACCGAACCGCCGCTGCCCAGCGTGCGCAGCATGCCCGGCAGTATCCAGGCGCCCAGCGCCACGGCGATGCCGGCGGCCAGCGCGTATTTCCAGTAGCGGCGGGCCGGGGCCACCACCGGCCGGCTCATGGCTCTGTCCTGGGCTGAGGTATCGCGAATCATGCAAGGCACTCCAGTGTTTGGGTTGTCCGCCGGTTGGCGGAACCGCGGTTCCTGGGCCTGTTTCAGCAACCTCCGTGCCAGCACAGCACCTCATTGAATTGAAATAGTTTTTTGGCGATTTACAGGGCGTACGCCTGTCCGCGGACAGGGTGGCGGACAGGGCCGGGATTCGAGATCGCAGATACGGGATTCGCGCTTTGCGCGACCAGCACTGCACGCAGGAGTGAGACGATGGACGGCGCGCGAAAGCCAAGGCATCGGGTCGCCCATCCCGAATCCCCAATCCCCAATCCCCAATCCCGCCCCTGCGACCATTCCGCCCCAGGCCGCATCCCTGGCTACTGTGAACCCATCGACCTTCGCCATCGACGTACCGGAAAGCCTGCTGCAGCGCGCCCAAAGCGGCGAGTTGCGCGCTTTCGAGCAGATCTACCGGCTGTTCGAGCGGCCGGTCTACAACCTGGCCCTGCGCCTGCTCAACGACGCGGACGCCGCGCGGGAAATCCTGCACGACGCCATGCTCAAGCTGTTCCAGCGCCTGGACCAGTTCCGCGGCGACTCGCCGTTCTGGGGCTGGCTGCGCCAGATCGCGCTGAACGAGGCGCTGATGCGCCTGCGCAAGGACAAGCGCCTGGAATTCGACGCCAGCTACGACGAGCTGGAGACCGAGGCCGCGCCGCCCTGGGTGCACGCCGACGGCCTGCTGCTGGAACAGGCGCTGGGCCGCCTGCCGGCGACCACGCGCAGCGTGCTGTGGCTGTATCACGTCGAAGGTTATTCCCATCCGGAGATCGCCGACGCCCTGGGCAAGAGCGTCAGCTTCTCCAAGTCCCAGGTCGCCCGCGGCACGGCAAGGCTGCGCGGCTTGCTGGACGGCAGTACGGAGTCTGTGACATGTCTGATCGCCAATTCCCGAACGAACTGAACGACGACGCGGTAAGCAGCGCCTTGCGCAAGCTGCCGCAGGCCGCGCCCGGCACCGACGGCTGGAGTGCGCTGGCCGCCAGCCTGCGCGCGGCCGGCCTGGTAAAGGACGAGACCACGCCCGCGGCGACGGCGCCGCCGCCGGCGGCCGATGCGCCGGAGCGTACGGCGCCGCCGGCACACCCGCGGCGCGACCGCCGCGCGGCCGCG
>NZ_JANFQO010000048.1 GCF_024437735.1 Tahibacter harae
CCCCGGCGGCGTCGCAGGCCGCGGCAACCCCGCCGCCTGCGGCTGCGGCGGACGCCCAGCCCGCAGCGCCGGCGGCCAAGGCCGCCGCTGCCGCGCAGCCGTCCGCCGCAACGGCGCCGGCCGCGGCGCTGGATGTCGCGGTGATTGGCGTCGCCGGGCTGCTGCCCGGCGTGTCCAGCATCGACGAGTACTGGACCCAGCTGCTGGCCGGCGCGACCTGTACCGGTCCGCTGCCGGCGCGCCGCATGCAGCTGCTCGGCCTGGCGCCGGACCATCTGCCGCCGGGCGAGGTGTATCCGGCGGGCTACCTCGACCGCATCGAGTACTTCGATTTCGAGCGCTTCAAGATCAATGCCGAAGAAGCCAGGGCCATGGACCCGCAGCTGCGCAAGCTGCTGGAGATGACCTGGCAGGGCGTGGCCGACGCCGGTTATGCGATGGCCGATTTCCGCCGCCGCCGTACCGGCGTGTTCGTCGCCACGCGCGGCCATTCGGGCTATTGCGACATTCCGGGCTACCGCCAGGCCGTGCCGCAGCGGCCGGATGCGGAAAGCCCGGCGCTGTACGCGAACCGGATCTCCAATGCGCTGGACCTGACCGGCCCCAGCGAGATCGTCGACACCGGCTGCTCCAGCTTCCTGGTCGCGATCCGCAACGCCATCGCCGCGCTGCGCGACGGCCGCTGCGATCAGGCCGTGGTCGGCACGGCCCAGCTGCAGCTGTCGCCGCTGGATTTCAGCCGCGGCGGCGCCTCGGCCCTGTTCAGCAAGGGCGATCGCACGCGCAGTTTCGCGCGCGATTCCGACGGTTACATCCGCGGCGAAGTGGTCGGTGTCATCGTGCTGAAACGTTCGGCCGATGCGCTGGCCGAGCACGATTCGATCTATTGCACGCTGAAGTCGGTCGGCGTCTGCCACGGCGGCAAGTCGCCGTTGAAGTGGTACAGCCCGAACGTGGAAGGCCAGCGCCTGGCGATCGAGGAAGCGCTGCGCCTGGGCCAGGTCGACCCGGCCCAGGTCAGTTATGTCGAGGCCGAGGCGAACGGATCGCAGCTCGGCGATGCGTCCGAAGTGGTGGCGATCCAGTCGGTCTATGCGCCGCGCGACGCGGCAGCCGGCGAGCGCTTCCGCATCAGTTCGCTCAAGCCGCAGTTCGGCCATGCGGAGACCGGCTCGACCTTCCCGGCCCTGCTCAAGGTGATGCTGGCGCTGCGCCACGGCGTGATACCGGGCGTGCACGGGCTGGGCGAACTCAACGAGGGCATCAAGCTAGGGGCCGGCTTCGAGATTGCCGCGCGCAACGTCGCCTGGCCGCCGCGCAGCCGCGACGGCCGGCGCCTGCTGCGCTGCGGCGCGGTGCATTCTCTGTCCCTGGGCGGAGTGAACGCCCATCTGCTTGTCGAGGAAGCCGCCGCGCCGCCGCCGCCGGCTGTGTCCGCTGCGGGGCAATCCCTGGTCTTCGTGTTCTCCGACCGCACGGTAGACGGCCTGCGGGCGACGGTGGCAAAGTACGGCAGCTTGCTGTCCGAAGACAACGGCGCTATTGCAAGCCTGGACATTGCGTCCTTCTCGTATACGCTGCAAATAGGCAGAAGCATCGAACGCCATCGGCTGGCCATCGTCGCCAGCTCGGTCGACGAACTGCGCTCCGGACTGGAGGAATGGTTTACTGGAACCGCGTATGGGGGCGGCGTGTTCAGCAACGTTGGCATGGGGGAAGCGGACGGCAGCGTGAGACGCACCGGGCACCAGGATTCTGACGGATCGGATGTGCAGCACCGCACCGCGGTCGCCCTGGCGCAGGGCTGGGTACGTGGCGAGAAAGTCGATTGGCGCAGCCTGTATCGTCCCGGGCAGCTGTTGCGCCGCCTGCATCTGCCGGCCAATCCGCTCAAGGAAACCCTGTGCTGGCGCAGCGCGGCGGGCACCGACGCGGCGGCGATCCGCGAAGAGCCGCGCATAGGCCCGCTGCTGCTGCGGCCGCACTGGGTCAACCGGCCGGTGCTGGAAACCGACGCCGCGGCCGGCACGCGCAGCCGCCGCGTGGTGTTCTGCGGCTGGCCGGAGGCGCGCGCCGAAGAATTCATCGCCCACTCGCCCGGCGTCGATGCCGCTGCGGTGTTCGCCCCGGCATCGGCCCAGTCCGGCCGGCGCTACAGCGCCATGCTCAAGAACGTGTTCGAGATCGTGCGCGAGGCGCTCAAGCAATGCCCCGAGGGCGGCCTCACGCTGCAGCTGGCGATTCCCAACGGCCTGGACAACGTCTGCCTGCAATCCCTGGCCGGCCTGCTGCGTACCGCCCGGCGCGAGCATTCCCGCCTGGTCGGCCAGCTGGTGGTGCTGGATCACCGCATCTCGCCGCTGGACTGCCGTGCGCGGCTGGAGGAAAGCGCGAATCAGCCGGACGATCTTCTGGTCCAGTACGTGCGCGGCGAGCGCTGGGTACAGGCCTGGAAGGAGGCCGCCGCGGCCGCAGAAGGCGGCGGCGCGCTGCCGGTGTTCCGCCGCGCACGGCCCGTGGTGCTGATCACCGGCGGCGCCGGTGCCCTGGGCCTGCAGATGGCGCGGCGCCTGCAGCGCGAGGCGGCCGGCCTGCGCGTGTTCCTGTGCGGCCGTTCCGAACTCAGTACGGGGCAGGCCGGCCGCCTGGATGAACTGCGCCAGGGCGGGCACGAGGTGCATTACGTCCGTGCCGATCTCGGCAAGCGCGACGAGGTGCTGGCCCTGATCGCCCATATCCGCGCCAGCGCCGGAAGCCTCGACGGCATCGTGCACTGTGCCGGGGCCCTGCGCGATTCACGAATCGTCAACAAACGCGCGGAAGATCTGGATGCCGTGTTCGCGCCCAAGGTGGCCGGGCTGTGCCATCTGGACGAGGCGACCATGGACCTGGACCTGGACTTCTTCGTCACGTTCTCGTCCATCGTCGCCGTCCTGGGTAATCCCGGCCAGGCGGACTACTCCATGGCCAATGCGTTCATGGACTCCTTCGCCGCCTACCGCAACCAGCTCGTGAGCTTCCGCCAGCGCCGGGGGCGCACCGTGTCCATCAACTGGCCGCTGTGGCACGGGGGCGGCATGGGCGTGGATGCCGAGGCGCTGGCGCGGCTGGAGCGCGAGCACGGCGCACTGCCGCTGCCGGCCGAGCTGGGGGCGGACATCGCTGTGCAGTCGCTGGCACGGAAGGAAACGCAGATCGCTGTAACTTACGGAAACGTCGACCGCATACGACGGAGTCTTTCGCAATGGGGCTTTCAATGAATGAAGTAGAAGAAAACCTGCAGGCCTTCCTGGTGAGCAAGTCTGCCGAGGTGCTCAAGATCGACGCGGGCGAAGTGCAGTGGGACGCGGATATCGACGAATACGGTTTCGACTCGATGGAAGTGAATCGCTTCTGCGTCGAACTCAACAAGCACTTTTCCATTTCCATCCAGCCGGTGCTGTTTCTCGAAGTCACCTCGCTCGCCGAGTTGAGCCGCTATCTGCTGGAGAATTTCCCCGCGCAGATCGAACAGCGCTGCCTGTGAGCTAGGAGTACCGCCATGAGCTTTCCCGGCTATACCTGCGATGCGGACCAGGAGAAGATCCTTGCCGCCAGCAAGCACCTGTACCTCGACAAGGAGGACATGGTCAATTTCCATTTCATGGCCCACCAGCGCAACCTGCTCAAGGCGCCGGACTTCATGGAGGCGTTCGAGGAAGACCTGCTGCGGCGCAAGCTGGAGGAGCTGAAGACCAACTGCCCGTTCTTCGACGAGCTGGACTACAACAAGTCCTTCATCCCGATGCCGTCCTACGAAGCCTCGGAGATGACCACCGAGCGCTTCCAGGACCTGCTCAAGGACCGCAACGCGCCGCCCATCCTGATCCGCGGCCTCACGCGCGATTCGGAGGCCGTGCAGACCTGGAACCACGAATACCTGATGAACCACTTCGGCAAGGTGTCCATCCAGGCACTGCAGTTTGCCGAGGACGGCTCCTACCAGGCGGCCGGCGATGCCGGTACCGGGCTGCTCAGCCTCAGCGAAGTGATCCGCGCCCAGCTCAGCGGCAAGAAGCAGCAGAGCTACTACGTCAACAACTCCTCGCAGATCTTCATCGACTACCCGGAGCTGCTGGAAGTGGTCGGCGGGCGCAAGGTGCTGGACCTGTTCCGCAACCATTCGGTCAACTCCTTCAGCCAGCTGTTCGTCGGCAACGTGCGCACCTGGGGCACGAACTGGCACCAGGGCAACGACCTGTCCTGCGCAATGATGATCCACGGCGTCAAGCGCTGGACCTTCATCGACCCGCGCCTGGTCTACATCCTCAAGCCGTTCCTGAACGGCCCCAACGGCATGCTGACCAAGGCCGAGGTGCGCCATTCGCTGGACTTCCAGGCCATCTACCACCCGCTGTACGCCTACATGCCGAAGTTCATCCTCGACATGCAGCCCGGCGATGCGCTGATCTTCACCAAGTACTGGCCGCACGCGGTGGTCAACGTGACCCCGTTCCAGATCATGGCCAACATGCGCATGACCGAGGTCGACCTGGAAAGCCTCAAGAAAGGCAATTCCACCGCCAACCTGATGCCGGTGTTCGACAACATCCTGAACTCCGATCCGGAGTTCATCCGCTTCAAGTTCCAGATCTACCAGACCCTGGGACAGGCGCAGAAGGCCATCGGCGACGACACCTATTTCGGCGGCTATGCCTCGACCCGCCGCGTACAGCCCACCGGAGCGGCGCCATGAAGGAATACATGCTCAACTGCGGCGACTTCAACATCATCGTCCTGCCCGAGCGCAAGCAGTATTTCATCCTCGAGGACGACGGCTCGTCCGATCCGCTGATGAATGATTTCATCGCCGGCAAGCCGATCGCCTACGACCAGCTCACGCCGCGCTGGTTCAAGTACTCGGCCGGCGAGACCTGGCGCGGCTTCGACGAGAAGGAATACGTCCTCGACGTCGACGTGAGCGAGCAGCAGCTGATCGAGAATTTCGTGCTGAAGAAGTTCAATTTCGGCAGCCTGGTCGCGCAGCGCGATCCAGGCACCGGAAAAGTGCAGATTTTCAAGCGGGACAAGCTGCCCGCTGCAGCCCAGGCCTGACGCTTGAAGCAGCGGCCGGCCCCGGCCGCTGTCGTGTCGGGAATAAACGCCGCCCGGCGCCGCAGTTGCATCGCGGCGCCGGGCGCGTCCGCTTTTCCCTGAACAGGCCGCAAGACGGAACCACGATGAAGCGCATCTCCGAAAGCAAGATCAAACAGCTCGCCGACGACTTCTTCCTGGGCGAGTTCACGGATGACGAGATGCAGGCGATGATCGTCGTCGAGGAAGAGGGCGGCGCAGCGCCCGGCGATCCGGCCGGTGCCGCGGCGGGCGCGAACGCCGTCCCCGGCGACGGTGCAGAACCGGCGGCCGCGCCGCCGGCCGCTGCCGCGGCGGAATCCCGCGGCGCCGCGCCGGCGCCGCGCGACCCGGAAGACGACGCCGTCGCGATCATCGGCATGGCCGGCTTCTTTCCCGGCGCCGATTCCATCGAACAGTTCCGCGCGCGCCTGGCGGCGCAGGACTGCCTGATCACCCAGGTTCCGTCCAACCATTTCTGCGACGAGAGCATCAGCCAGCGCTACGGCAGCTTCATCGCCGACATCTCGGTGTTCGATCACGAGCTGTTCAACATATCGGCGCGTGAAGCCCAGTACATGGATCCGCGCCTGCGCCTGCTGCTGATGTCGGCCTGGCATGCGTTCGAGGACGCCGGCATCGTGCCGGCGCAGCTGCGCGAGGCCAAGGTCGACGTGCTGGTCGCGTCGGAGGAAAGCGCCTACGGCCAGTTCATCGCCGGCGGCGAAGTGCTGCCGTATTCACCGATAGGCCCATCGTCCTGGTCGCTGCCCAACCGCCTGTCCCACGCCTACGGCTTCACCGGCAAGAGCCTGTTCATCAACACCGCCTGCTCCGGCAGCAGCGTGGCCCTGCACCATGCGGTGCGTTCGCTGCGCAGCGGCGACGCGGACTACGTGCTGGTCGGCAGCGCCAACCTGCTTTACGGCGAGATGGCGTCGCTGTCCTACCTGGGCCAGCAGGCGCTGGGCATACTCGCCGACAGCGACCGCTGCTGCCCGTTCCAGAGCGATTCGCGCGGCTTCCTGCCGGCCGAGGCGGTGGTCACGGTGCTGCTCAAGCGCCTGTCCGATGCGCGCCGCGACGGCGACCGCATCCACGGCGTAGTGCGCGGTACCCATGTCAACCACGTGGGTAACCACGGCGCGCTGACCACGCCCAGCGCCCAGGCGCAGGCGCAGGCCATGGTCGAGGCGTTCCGCGATGCGGCGGTCGATCCGGCCAGCGTCACCTACCTGGAAGCGCACGGCTCCTGCACCGTGTTCGGCGACGGCGAGGAAATCAATGGACTGGTCGAAGGCGACCGCCAGCTGCTCGGCGGCAGCGCCGCGCCGCGCTGCAAGATATCCAGCATCAAGCCCAACATCGGCCATGCCAACAGCACCTCGGGCCTGGTGTCGCTGGTGCGTGTGCTGCATGCGATCAACAGCGGCCAGCGTTTCGGCATACGCGAACTGGAGACCGGCAAGCTCGCGGTCGACCTGTCCGCGACGCGCTTCTATATCGACGCCGCGAGCGACGCCTGGGAAGAACTGCGCGACGCCGACGGGCAGCTGCTGCCGCGCCGTGCCGCGATCAACAATTTCGGTGCCGGCGGCGTCAACGCCCATGTAGTGCTGGAGCAGGCCCCGCCGGCCGCGGCGGCCGCCGGCGCGGCCGGCGCAGGCGTGTTTTTCGTCGCGTTCTCCGCCTTGTACGACGACCAGCTGGTCGAACTGGCGCGCGGCCTCGATACGCTGCTGCAGGCCAACCCCGCCAGCGATCCGGCGGCGCTGGAAGCGGCCAGCATCACCGGCCGGCGCGCCCTGCGCCAGCGCGTGGTGTTCCGCTTCGAGGACATCGCCAGCCTGCGCCGCAAGCTGGCCAAGTACGTGGATACCCGCGGCAAGAGCGGCTATTTCCTGCGCAACGACGCCTCGGCGCGCTCGCGCGCCAGCGGCCTGCTGCTGGCCAATGCCAAGCTCGCCCAGGTGCTGGAGCGGCTGGACGAAGATTCCGACAAGCGCCTGCTGTTTGAACTCTGGACCGAAGGACTGGAAGAACCGGTGCAGCGCTTCTTCCGTGCGCGCGCCTTGCCGCGCGCCGAGCTGCCGCGTTATCCGTTCCGCCTGCAACCGCTGTGGATGGAAGCGCTGCCGTCGGCCCAGGGCGCCGCGACCGCCGCGGCGGCGATCCATCCGTTGCTGCACCAGAACAGCTCCGATCTGAACGAACTGCGCTTCAGCTCCTTGCTGCAGCCGCCGCCATCGCCGGCGGCGCAGCTGGAAATGGCGCGCGCGGCGATGCGGCACGCGGTTGCGCCGCGCCCGGCGCAGCTGCACCTGCGCCAGCTCGCCTGGGCTGCGGCCGCCGCGGACACCGCTGCGCGCGCCACGCACATTGCGCTGTTCACCGGCTCGGCCGCCCAGGTCGCGTTCGAGATCTACGCCGACGCGGCCGAAGGCGCGCCGGCGCACATCCTCGCCCAGGGCATGATCGATGCCGAGCCGGCCGGCCCCGCGCCGCGGCTGGACCTGGCCGCGCTGCGCAACGGCACGGTCGAAACCGAGATCGCCGGCCGCCGCGGCTGGAGCGCGGCGCGGCGCTGGCTGCTGCCGCTGCAGGACGCCGAGGACTACAGCGGTGCCGACGACCTGCGCCGCCTGGATGAAGTGTTCGCGCTCGCCGCCGCCTGCCTGGGCAGCGCAGCGGCGCGGCCGCGGACGCTGGCCGGCCTGCAACTGTTCGCGCCCGCGCCGACCCAGTCGCTGGCCTTGTTCGCGCAGGACGCCGGCGGCGCGCTGGATGTGGCGCTGTGCGACGGCGGCGGCGCGGTGTGGGCGCGGCTTTCCGGCCTGCGCCTGGCCGGCACCAGCGTGACGGCGAGCGCGCCGGCCGCCGCTGCGCCGGTTGCCCCGGCTGCGGCGGCGCCTGTCGCTGCCGAGGCTGCGGCCAGCGGCGAGCAGTTGCTGCGCGAGCGCGTGCTGCACATGGTCAAGGTGCTGTTCGCCAAGACCGCGAAGATGCCGGTGGAAAAGGTCGAGGCGGACGAGCCGCTGGCGACCTACGGCGTCGATTCGCTGATGGTCATGCAGCTCACCGTGAAGTTCTTCGCGGTGTTCGGCGAGCTGTCCAAGACCCTGATGTACGAATTCCAGACGCTGCGTGCGCTGTCGGAGTATTTCGCCAGCGATCACGAAGCCGCGGCACGGCGCTGGTGCGGCCTGCCGGCGGCCGGCGAGACGGCAGCGCCGCCGGCGCCTGCTGTTGCTGTAGTGGAAAAAGAAACTGTTGCAGAAAGCGCGAATGTTCCGGCGGACGCGCCGCTGTCGTCCTGGCGCCAGGCGCGCCGGCGCGTGCAGCAGGAAACCCAGGCGATAGCTGCGCGCGAGCCCATCGCGATCATCGGCATCAGCGGCCGCTATCCGCAGGCGCCGGACCTGGCCACGTTCTGGCGCAACCTCAGCGAAGGGCGCGACAGCATCGGCGAGATCCCGGCCGAGCGCTGGGCGGTGGAGGCGCTGTACGAGCCCGATCGCGAGCTTTCGCGCCTGCAGGGCAAGTACTACGCCAAGTGGGGTGGATTCCTCGAAGGCCATACCGAGTTCGATCCGCTGTTCTTCGGCGTCGCGCCGCTGGAAGCGATCGACATGGATCCGCAGGAACGCCTGTTCATCGAATCCTGCTGGAGCACGCTGGAAGACGCCGGCTATACGCGCGAGCGCCTGGCGGCACAGCACAGGCGCAATGTCGGCGTGTTCGCCGGCGTGACCCGCACCGGCTACGACCTCTACGGCCCGCGCTACTGGGCGCGCGGCGAGATGATTCATCCGCACACGTCGTTCAGTTCCATCGCCAACCGCGTGTCCTACCTGTTCAACCTCGCCGGCCCCAGCCTGCCGGTGGATACGATGTGCTCGTCCTCGCTGACGGCGATCCACGAAGCCTGCGAACACCTGTACCGCGGCGAGTGCGAGCTGGCTTTGGCCGGCGGCGTGAACCTGTATCTGCATCCATCGAACTTCATCAACCTCGCGACCCAGCGCATGCTGGCCAGCGACGGCCGCTGCCGCAGCTTCGGTGCGGGCGGGGATGGTTTCGTGCCGGGCGAGGGGGTGGGCACGGTGCTGCTCAAGCCGCTGTCGGCGGCGCAGCGCGACGGCGACAGCATTTATGCGCTGATCCGCGGCACGGCGATCAACCACGGCGGCAAGACC
>NZ_JANFQO010000049.1 GCF_024437735.1 Tahibacter harae
GCTGCAGGGTTACCTGGTGCGCGAGGGCGAGGGCTACCGCGTGGTGCAGCGGGTGGAAGCCGATGCCTGGCTGGACTGGGAAGCGGCGAAGCACGGCTGGCTGGCGCAGCCGAACCTGCGCGGCCAGGTGAGCCTGGTGGATGCGACGCTGAAGGCGCTGCCGGCGATCCTGCGCGGCGAGCGGCCGGTGACGGACATCCTGTTCCGCAGCACGCAGATGAGCGAGGTGGGCGAGGTCTACCAGGGCAGCTCAGGGGTCGACCACTTCAACGCGACCGTGGCCGAAGCGGTGGCCTGCCTGGCCGAACAGCGCCAGGCGCTGGGCGGGCAGCCGGCGCTGCGCATCCTGGAAATCGGCGCCGGCACGGGCGCGACCAGCGCGGCGATCTTCGCGCGGCTGCGCGGGCAGGAAAGCCTGATCGCGGAATATTGCTATACCGACCTGTCGCGGGCGTTCCTGCTGCATGCGCAGGACAGCTACGCCGCAGTGGCGCCGTACCTGGTCGGCAAGATCTTCAACGTGGAAAACGACCCGGAGCCGCAGGGCATTCCGCGCGGCAGCTACGACATCGTCGTGGCGACCAACGTGCTGCACGCGACGCGGGATATCCGCCGCACGCTGCGCAATGCCAAGGCGGCACTCAGCAGCCAGGGCGTGCTGCTGCTCAACGAGATGAGCACGGGCGGCGGCCTGTTCACCCACCTGACCTTCGGCCTGACCAAGGGCTGGTGGCTGTTCGAGGACGAGGCGATCCGCATCCCGGGTTCTCCGGCGGTATGGCCGGCAACCTGGCAGCGCGTGCTGCAGCAGGAGGGCTTCCACGGTGTGGGTTTCCCGGCGGAGGAAGCGCACGGGCTCGGCCAGACCATCATCGTTGCGCAGAGTGACGGAGTGGTGCGGCAGAGGGCGGCAGCGCAGCCGAAAAAGCCTGCCGCAGCGAAGCCGGCTGCTTCCGCGGCAGCGGTATCTGCGGTCAGCGGCGCGGTGGCGGCCCGCGTCAGCGAACAGGATCTGCAGGCCCATGTGCACGCCCAGGTACTGGCCTGCCTGGCCAGTTCGCTGCGCGTGGACACCCAGGCAATAGATCCGGACGAGTCCTTCGCCGACTACGGCCTGGATTCCATCCTCGGCGTGCGCACGGCCGGCGAGATCAACCAGGCGCTCGGCATAGAGCTGACTACGACCAGCCTGTTCGACTATCCCAGCGTCAGCCGGCTTTCCGCGCATATCGCGGAAACGTACGGAAATGCCATTCGGAAAAAATTGCAGCAGGCCGCCACGGACGTCGCGCCGCCGCCGCAGGCTGCGGTCAGCCCGCCCGCGGCAGCGTCGCCGCAACAGATTTCCGCCCATGTCCACGCCCAGGTCGTGGCCTGCCTGGCCAGCTCGCTGCGGGTGGACCCGGCCGCGATCGACGGCGACGAATCGTTTGCCGACTACGGCCTGGATTCCATCCTGGGCGTACGCACCGCGGCCGAGATCAACCAGAACCTGGGCATAGAGCTGACTACCACCAGCCTGTTCGACTATCCCAGCGTCAACCGGCTCGCTGCGCATATCGCCGAGGTCTATGCCGACGCAGTCGCCCGCACGCTGCAGGCCGGCGCGCCGGCGGCCGTGGCCGCGGCGCCGGCAAACCGGTTTGCCGCCGCGCCGGCCGCACCCGGCCGCTTCGCCGCGCCGGCGGCGATCGCGCCGCCGCAGGCCGCTGCCGTACCTGTTGCCGAAGTGGCGTCGCCGGCAGTTGCAACACCGGCTGCCAGCCGTGCGCCGATCGCCGTGATCGGCATGAGCGGGCGTTATCCACAATCACGCAATGTGGATGAATTGTGGAGTCATCTCGCCGCCGGCCGCGACCTGCTCGGTCCGGCTACGCGCTGGCCGGGCCTGCAGCAGTCCGGCGGCCAGCACCGCGGCGGCTTCCTCGCCGACATCGACCAGTTCGATCCGCTGTTCTTCAGCATCTCCGGCGCCGAAGCGCGCTACATGGACCCGCAGCAGCGCCTGTTCCTGCAGGAAGCCTGGACCGCGCTGGAAGATGCCGGCCATGCCGGCGCCGGGCTGGAAGCGCAGAGCTGCGGCGTCTACGTCGGCTCCGGCGGCGGCGATTACGACGAGCTGTTCGATACCGCGCCCGCGCAGGCATTCTGGGGCAATGCAGGCTCGGTGATTCCGGCGCGCGTGTCGTATTACCTCAATCTGCAGGGGCCGGCGGTCACGGTCGATACGGCCTGTTCCAGTTCGCTGGTCGCGATCCACCTGGCCTGCCAGGGCCTGTGGACCGGCGAGATCCGCATGGCATTGGCCGGCGGCGTGTTCATCCAGTGCACGCCGACCTTCTTCGTCGCGTCCACGCGCGCCGGCATGCTGTCGCCGACCGGCCGCTGCTACACCTTCGACGACCGCGCCGACGGCTTCGTCACCGGCGAGGGCGTCGGTGCCGTGGTGCTCAAGCGCCTGGCCGACGCCGTGGCCGACGGCGACCATATCCACGGCGTGATCCGCGCCGCGGGTATCAACCAGGACGGCACCACCAACGGCATCACCGCGCCCAGCGCGCTGTCGCAGGAACGGCTGGAGCGCCAGGTCTACGATGATTTCGGCATAGATCCGGACACGATACAGCTGGTCGAAGCCCACGGCACCGGCACCAAGCTCGGCGATCCGATCGAGTTCCGCGCACTGACCAACGCCTTCCGCCGCAGCACGGCCCGCACCGGCTACTGCGCCATCGGTTCGATCAAGACCAATGTCGGCCATGCTGCCGCCGCGGCCGGCGTGGCCAGCCTGCTCAAGGTGCTGCTGGCGCTGCGTCACAAGCAGATGCCGCCGTCGCTGAACTTCGAGCAGGGCAACAGCCACATCGACTTTGCCAACAGTCCATTTTTCGTCAATACCACATTGCGTGAATGGACCGTGCCGGCCGGCCAGCCGCGGCGCGCGGTTATCAGTTCGTTCGGTTTCAGCGGCACCAATGCGCACCTGGTCATCGACCAGGCGCCGCCGCGGCAGCGCCAGGCGCAGCCGCGCCCGGCCTACCTGATGGCGCTGTCGGCGCGCACGCCGGACCAGCTGCGCCAGCAGGCGCAGCAGCTGGCCGACTGGCTGGGCAGCAACAGTGCCGACGCCGGCGATATCAGCTACACCCTGCTGCTGGGCCGGCGCCATTTCGCCTACCGCCTGGCCTGCGTGGTCAGCGACACGGCGCAACTGCGCCAGCTGCTGGCCGGCTGGCTGCAGCGCGGCGACAGCGCCGGCATCCACTTGTCCAATCCGGAACACGAGACCCAGGTCTGGCGCCGCGAGGATCTGATCGACCTGCGCGGCAGCCTGACGCTGGCGCCCGAGTCGTATCGCCAGCGGCTGCAGCAGGCAGCGGTCGAATTCGTGCAGGACCCGCGTGTCGATTTTGCGCCGCTGTTCGCGCAGAACGACTGCAGCCGCCTGTCGCTGCCGACCTATCCCTTCGCGCGCGAGTCGTATTGGGTGCCGCTGCGCGGTGCCTCGTCCGCCGTGCAGTCCGAAGCCGCGGCCGAGGCGGTCGGGATTGCCGAGCCGCTGCCCGCTGCCGCGGCCGCCGAGGCCAGCGCAGCGCAGCCTGATGCGCCCTTGCTGTTCGAGGAGCGCTGGCAGGCGGCCGCCTTGCCGGCGGCGGCGCCTGCCGCGGGCAAGCTGTTGGTGCTGCTGTCGGATCCGCAGCAACAGGCCGCGCTGCGGGCGGCGCTGGCCGTGCAGTCGCCGGCCGTGGAGGTGGTATTCCTGGCCCGCGGCGCCGGCGGTGTCGCCGCCGATACGCATGCGGCCTATTCGACCGCGCTGCAGGCGCTGAACGATCAGTACGGCCGCTTCGACGGCGCCTGGTATCTGTGGCCGCTGGAGCAGCCGGAGCTGGTGCGCGACTACACGCCGCTGGTGCTGCTGATCCAGGCGCTGGCGCTGGTGCAGCTGCCGGTCGCGCGCCTGCTGCTTGCAGCGGACTGCCGCGATGCGGTCGAGCAGAGCTACGCGGAGAGCTGGATCGCCGCCGGCCGCAGCCTGAAGATGGTGCTGGCACAGACCCAGGCGGTTGCGGTGATCGGTGCGGCAGCCGAACGCGCGGACCTGGCGCAGTGGACGCAGCGCCTGTGGCAGGAACAGCATGCAGCGGAAGCGCAAAGCGTGCGCTACACCGCGCAAGGCCGCGAGACGCTGCGCGTGCACGCCTATGCGGAGACCGCGACATCCGGCGCGCTGCGCCAGGGCGGCACCTATGTGATCACCGGCGGTCTGGGCGGCATCGGCTGGGTGTTTGCACAGCATCTGGTGCGCACCTACGCGGCCAATCTGGTGCTGATCGGGCGTTCGGCGCCGGATGCGAAGCGCCAGGCGCAGCTGAGCGCCCTCGAAGCGGCGGGCGGCCAGGCGTTGTACCTGTCCTGCGACGTGGCCGATGCCGCGGCACTGCAGGCCGCGCTGGCGCAGGCGCGCGCGCGCTTCGGCGCGCTGCACGGCGTGCTGCATGCGGCCGGTGTCGACGGTGCAAAACATATCCTGACCAAGCGCGTCGACGAATTCGATGCAGTGCTCGCCCCCAAGATCGGCGGCACGCTCGCGCTGGATGCGGCGCTGGCCGACGATGCGCTGGATTTCATCTGCTACTTCTCGTCGTCGTCTGCGGTGCTCGGCGATTTCGGTTCAGTGGATTACGCCGTCGGCAACCGCTTCGAGCTGGCCCATGCGGTGCAGGCGCAGCAGCGGCGTGCCGAAGGCGCGGGCGGCCCGCGCCGGCTGGCCATCCTGTGGCCGTTGTGGCGCGACGGCGGCATGAACCTGCAGGCCGACGACACGACGCATCTGTATCTGAAGACCAGCGGCCAGCGCGCGCTGGAAGCCGACGAAGGGGTGGCGCTGCTGGAGCGGCTGCTGGGTACGACGGCCTCGCATGTGCTGGTGATGGCGGGCGAGCGGGCGCGGATCGAGCGCTATCTCGGCCTGGCGCCTGCCGCTGCTGCAACGGCGTCGCCGGCGGGCATTGCTGCAACGGCATCACCTGCCGGTACGACGGCGGCACCGCAGCGCGCCGTCGCCGCCAGTGCGGCGCCGCTGGCAGCGCGTCGCGGCGAGCTGGCCGGTCTGGATCTGGCGCAGTGCGTGGTCTGGGACCTGAGCGAGATTGCCGCGAAGCTGCTGCAGCTGCCGCGCGCGCGCCTGTCGCCGCAGGAGAACCTGGCCGACTTCGGCTTCGATTCGCTGAGCCTGGCGGAATTCGCCGAACGCCTGAACGCGCATTTCGGCCTGCCGGTGACGCCGTCGCTGTTCTTCAAGTACGGCACGCTGGGCAGGCTCGGCAGCTTCTTTGCCGCGTCGTATGCCGAGACGCTGAAGGGGTTCTACGGCGGCGACACGGCCTCGGCAGGCGCAAGTGCTGCCAGTGCGTCAAATGCGGCGAATTCTTCAAATGCAATTCCGGCGGCAAATGCCGCGGCTTCCGCGCCGCGTCCGCCGGCCCACGGCGGCGCAGCTCCCTCCGCCGTTGCAGCGCCCACATCCACCAACGCTACCGCGGCACAGCCCAACGAAGCCATCGCCATCACCGGCCTGAGCGGCCGCTTCCCGCAGGCGCGCTCGGTCGATGAGCTGTGGCAGATCCTGGCCCAGGGCCGCGATGCGGTGACGGAGATTCCGGCCGAACGCTTTGCCTGGCAGGACTACGCCGCGGTCCTGAGCAGCCACTGGCTGGGCGCGCTGCCCGGCGTGGCGGAGTTCGATCCGGCCTTCTTCGAGATCTCGCCGCGCGAAGCGGTAACGATGGACCCGCGCCAGCGCCTGCTGCTGCAGGAGGCGTACAAGGCGCTGGAAGATGCCGGCTACGGCGATGCGCAATTGCAGCGCCAGCGCATCGGCGTGTTCGTCGGGGTGGAGCAGGGCGACTACGCCCAGCTCGCCGGCGACGGCGGTTCGCTGATCGGCAGCAACGACGCGATCCTGGCGGCGCGGCTGTCGTATGCGCTGAACCTGCGCGGCCCGGCCATGGCGATCAATACGGCCTGTTCCTCGGGTCTGGTCGCGGCGCATCAGGCGGTGTTGAGCCTGCGCGCGGGCGAGTGCGAGGCGGCCATTGTCGCCGGCGTGAGCCTGGTGCTGAGCCCGGGCAGCTATATCGCGATGAGCCAGGCCGGCATGCTGTCGCCGACCGGCCGCTGCCGCGCGTTCGACCGCGCGGCCGACGGCATGGTGCCGGGCGAGGCGATCGTGGCGCTGGTGTTCAAGCGCCTGAGCCAGGCGCAGCGCGACGGCGACGTGATCCACGCGCTGGTGCGCGCCAGCGGGATCAACTACGACGGCAAGACCAACGGCATCACCGCACCCAACGGCGGCGCGCAGGCGGAGCTGATCCAGGCCGTGCTGGCCCAGGCGCAGCTGCCGGCGACGGCGATCGAGTACATCGTCAGCCACGGCACCGGCACGCGGCTCGGCGATCCGGTGGAGATCAATGCGCTGAGCGAGGTGTTCCCGGTGCGCGAGGCGCCGTACTGTGCGCTGACCTCGACCAAGAGCAACCTGGGCCACACCTTCGCGGCCTCGGGCCTGGTCAGCCTGGTCAGCCTGGTGCTGGCATTGCGCCACGAGACGATCCCGGCCAGCCTGCACTGC
Source organism: Tahibacter harae (assembly GCF_024437735.1). Lineage (GTDB taxonomy): Bacteria > Pseudomonadota > Gammaproteobacteria > Xanthomonadales > Rhodanobacteraceae > Tahibacter > Tahibacter harae. Next base: position 6,635 of record NZ_JANFQO010000049.1, read on the forward strand.
ACTCAGCCCAGCGACTACATCGACTGGGCGCGCAGTCCGTTCTATGTCAACACCGCCAACCGCGCCTGGCCGCGCCGCGAACAGCCGCGCTTCGGCGCGCTGAGCAGCTTCGGCATCAGCGGCACGAATGCGCACATGATCGTGCAGAGCTGGGACGAGGTTGCACCGGCGGCGGTGCCGGCGGCACCGTGCCTGGCGCTGTGCCTGTCGGCGCGCAGCGAAGAGGCGCTGCGCCGCCGCGTGGAAGACCTGCTCGCACAGCTGCGCGGCCAGGCGGTGGACAACGCCACGCTGTGGGCGATCAGTTACACCCTGTGGTGCGCGCGCCAGCATCATGCGCACCGCGTCGCGGTCGTGGTACGCGATGCGGCGCAGGCGACAGCGCTGCTGCAGGCCTGGCTGGCCGGCGACGCCGGTCCGAACGTGCTGCGCGGCAAGGTCGCGCGGGACTTCAGCGGCCAGGCGGCGATGCGCCTGTTCGGCGAGGAACTGCTGGGCCGTCTGCCCACGCTGAGCGATGCGGCCGCCTGCCAGCAGGCGCTGCAGGGGCTGGCGGAGCTGTATTGCCAGGGCTACGCGCTGGACTGGGCCCAGGCCTACGGCGCGCAGCCGCCGCGGCGCGTCGCGCTGCCGACGTATCCGTTTGCGAGAGAGACGTACTGGCTGCAGGGCGGCGAAATCAATATTGCCGCATTTGCTGACAACGAGGCGTTTGCGGTCAATGCTTCGTTTGGCGACTCCGCCGACGAAACGGTCGCATCCGCCGGAAACACGGGCGTCACCCGCCGCGCCGCACTCAAGGGCCTGAGCATTGCCCAGTGCGTCGCAGCCGACCTGGCCCAGCTGATCGGCGATGCGCTGCTGCTGCCGCCGTCGCGGCTGGAGGCGGACGACAACCTCGGCGATATCGGCTTCGATTCGATCCGCCTGCAGGACCTGGCCGAACGCCTGGGCCGTCACTACGGCCTGCCGGTCACGCCGGCCGTGTTCTTCAGCCATCCGACCGCGGCCAAGCTGGCGCAGTGGCTGCTGACCGAGCATGGCGCGGCGATGGAAGCGTTCTATGGCCCGGCCGACAGCGCCGTGCGTCCGGCCGCCGCGCCGCGTGCGGCCCAGGCGGCCCAGGCGGTGCGGCGTCTGCCTGCCGGTTCCAAAGCGGCCAGTGCCAGTGCGGCCGAGCCTATCGCCATCATTGGCCTCAGCGGCCGCTTCCCGCAGGCGCGCACGGTGGCCGAGTTCTGGACCCTGCTGCGCGAAGGCCGCTCGGCCATCGCGACCATCCCGGCCGAGCGCTGGGACTGGCAGGCCGTGCCGGACGATTCCGGCGCGAGCCGCTGGATGGGCGCGGTACCGGGCGTGGACGAGTTCGATCCGCTGTTCTTCGAGATCTCGCCGCACGAAGCCGAACGCATGGATCCGCGCCAGCGCCTGCTGCTGCAGGAGGCATACAAGGCGCTGGAAGACGCCGGCTACGGCCCGGCGCAGCTTGCGGCGCAGACCGTGGGCATGTTCGTCGGCGTGGAGCAGGGCGACTACCAGCACCTGGTCGGCGCCGAAGGCACGCTGACCGGCAATCACGAAGCCATTCTCGCGGCCCGGCTGGCCTATGTGCTGGATCTGAACGGCCCGGCCATGGCGATCAACACGGCCTGTTCCTCGGGCCTGGTCGCGGTCCACCAGGCCGG
>NZ_JANFQO010000005.1 GCF_024437735.1 Tahibacter harae
CTACGTCGACAACCAGTACCTGCAGGTTCCGCTGCGTGGTCCGGGCGCCGTCGAGCCGTTCGTCTTCACCATCGGCGAAGACGCTGACGGTAACGGCGATGGCCTGTCCTGCTCGGAAGTCGGTATCCTCCAGTACGACCGTGAAGAAGGCGCCCCGACCGAAGACAGCGACGGCTTCTCGCCGCCGCCGCCGCAGCCGGGTGCGCCGCCTGTGCCGCCGCCGGCCGTGGCGCCTGCGCCCGGCGCGCCGGCCAGCGTGCCCGGGCAGCCGCCGCCGGATCGCGCGGCGGAACTGCAGCAACGAATCGAAGCGCGCCGCCGCGAAATGCGCGAGCAGGCGGAAAAGCTGCGCGAGCAGCAGGAAAAGTCCAAATGAACGGAGTGCGACCAGTGCGTCTACGTCTCTATCCTCTCTGCCTGGTGGCGCTGCTGGTCGCCCTGGCGGGCTGCACCTCGGGCGGCAGCGTACGCCCCGACGCGGATGCCGAGCCCCTGCCCACACGTTCCGCTCCGAGCGCCACCGAGGCCGAACGCGCCTTGGCCGGCAATGCCCGCGACGAAGGCCCGATCTCGCTCAGCGGCAGCAAGGATGCGCACGCCAACGTGCCCAAGCCGGAAATCGAGAAGGGAACGGCCAAGTTCATCAACGAAGCCGCCGCCAGGGCGCCGGTCGCGGCCGTCCCCGACGGCGACGGCCAGCTCACCTTCAATTTCGAGAACCAGCCCATCCAGGCCGTGGCCAAGGCCATCCTGGGCGACCTGCTGCAGCTCAACTACGTGATCGCGCCCGGCGTGCAGGGCAACGTGAGTTTCTCCACGTCCAAGCCGATCAAGTCCGACCAGGCCATGTCCATCCTGGAGATGCTGCTGTCCTGGACCAACAACTCGCTGGTCTACAGCGACGGCCGCTATACCGTGCTGCCGACCAAGGACGCGCTGCCGGGCAAGCTGGTGCCGCGCATCGCGCCGCCGGGCGCATCCAAGGGCTATGAAGTGCGCGTGTTCCCGCTGCGCTTCGTTTCGCCCAAGGAAATGGAGAAGCTGCTCAAGCCCTACGCCAAGCCGGATGCCTTCGTCTCGGTCGATACCTCGCGCAGCATGCTGGTGCTGGCCGGCACGGCGACGGAGCTGTCCAACTACCAGCGCACCATCGACACCTTCGACGTGGACTGGCTCAAGGGCATGTCCATCGGCGTCTACGCCGTGGTCAATGTCGAGGTCGCCAAGATCATGCCGGAGCTGGACAAGCTGTTCGGCGCCACCGGCGAATCGCCCATGGCCGGCATGTTCCGCTTCGTGCCGATCGAGCGCACCAACTCCGTCATCGTGATCACGCCGAATCCGGATTACCTGGCCCAGGCCGAGGAATGGCTTCGCCGGCTCGACATGGGCGGCAGTGAAAACGGTACTCAGCTCTATGTATACGATGTCAAGAATGTGAAATCGGTGGATCTGGCCGACCGCCTCAACGAGGTGTTCACCGGACAGCGCGGCAGCGGCGGCAGCTCCTCGCGGCGCAGCTCGCGCGGCGGCGTCGCGCCGGGCCTGCAGTCGGTCGAGGTGCGCGGCACCAACGACACCAGCCGCCGCGCCGAGGCCGCGCGCGAGAAGCAGGCGGCGGCGACGGCGGGCACCGCCGGCGGCGGCACCCAGTCCTTCACCATCGGCGATGACGAGAACGAAGTCCGCATCACCGCGGTGGAAGAGAACAACCAGATCCTGGTCATGGGCACGCAGAGCCAGTGGGGCATCATCCAGAGCGCGATCAAGCGCCTGGACGTGGAGCCGCTGCAGGTGCAGATCGAGACCAAGATCCTCGAAGTCAAGCTCGACGGCTCGCTCAAGTACGGCGTCAAGTGGTATCTGGAAGGCCTGATCGGCACCAGCAACCAGGACGCCAACGGGCCCAACCGCTTCAGCGACTCGCAGCCGGGCAACCAGCAGCGCGGCCTGTTCGGCTCTCAGGGCAAGCCCGACGCCAACGCGAACTTCTTCTACTCCTTCATCAACAGCGAGATCGAAGTCGCCATCAACGCGCTGCAGTCCAACGGCAATACCAAGACCCTGTCGGCGCCCTCGCTGGTGGTGCTCAACAACAAGGAAGCCCGCATCAATGTCGGCGACCAGATCCCGGTGGTGCAGAACTACCTCAACGGCGGCATAGGCACGGGTTCGCTGGGCACCAGCTACGGCTCGGTGCAGTTCCGCGACGTGGGCGTGATCCTGACGGTCACGCCGCGGGTGAATCCCGGCGGCCTCGTCTATATGGAAGTGAGTCAGGAAGTGAGCAAGCCCGGCGTGGCCGACGTCACCGGCAACCGCGCCGTGTCCAAGCGCGAGATCGAGACCGAGATCGCGGTGCAGAGCGGCCAGACCGTCCTGCTGGGCGGCCTGATCGGCGAAGACGAAAGCAAGAGCAGGAACGGCGTGCCGGGCCTGAGCAAGATCCCGGTCATCGGCAATCTGTTCGGCTCCACTGACAAGAGCCGCACCCGTACCGAGCTGATCGTCATGATCACGCCGCGCGTGATCGGCAACGCCGTCGATGCCCGCTCCATCACCGAGGAATACCAGCGCCGCTTCGAATCCCTGCCGCCGCTCAAGGGCGCCGGCGGCGACACGCTGGAGAGCGCCTTCGGCGACGACAGCGAGAAGAAGAAAGCCAAGAAGTAACAGGAAGTTCGGAGAATTCTATGAAAAACATCAAGTTGCTGTTCATGATCGCAGTTCTGGCCCTGCTTGCCGGCTGCGGCACCATGGGCGGCACCAAGTCCGGTGCCGCCGGCGGCAAGGGCAAGACGGTCGAGGAGCGCGCCCAGGAGCGCTGGAACTACCTGATCGAGCGCAAGGCCGGCGAGGCCTACGAGTACCTCACCCCCGGCTACCGCAGCGCCCATCCCAAGGACGCCTATGCCGCCAAGATGTCGACCCGGCCGGTCAAATGGACCAAGGCGACCGTCACCGGCAAGCAGTGCGAGGATGAGAATACCTGCGAGGTCGCCCTCACCATCGAGTTCAGCCTGCGCATGGGCGGAGGTGTCGGAACGGTCTCAAGTTTCAATGTCCAAAAGGAAAAGTGGCTCCGGATCAAGAATCAGTGGTATCACCTTCCGGCCCAGTGAAGGTGGCCTCCGGAGCCGTTATTCCCGGGATTGCGTTGCCATAACCTTTGTTCTAGCATTGGCGCGCTGTTGCCCTACCATGCCCAAAAAAGGCGGGCCAAAACCGCTGCTGCGGAGCATGGTCGGTTGTAAGCAAAAGCCCTGTGGTTCATTAGGAGTGTTGTGATGAAAAGAAATAATCTGACGACCTCGGTTGTCGCGGGCCTCGCCGCTATCGCCGGCATCGCCAGCACCGCGAACGCCGTTGAACTGAACCCGGATGGCCTGGGTCAGGTTCTGCTCTACCCGTACTACACCGTGAACGAAGGTCAGCAGACCCTGATCTCCGTGGTGAACACGGCCGAAGTTGCCAAGGCTGTCAAGGTCCGCTTCCTGGAAGGCTACAACTCCCGCGAAGTCCTCGACTTCAACCTGTTCCTGTCCCCGTTCGACGTGTGGACCGGCAACATCTTCGCCCTGTCCGATGCCACCCTGTCCGGCGACGGCGCCGCGATCGGTACGGCCGACAAGAGCTGTACCGCTCCGGACAAGAACCGTTGGACCGGCACCATCCCGGGCTCGACCGTTCCGTACAACACCTTCCGCAACTACGCCTACACCGGCCGTAACGTCGACACCGGCCCGACCGGCTTCGAGCGTACCCGTGAAGGTCACATCGAGCTGATCTCGATGGCCGACCTGGCTGGCTCGCTGGCTTCTGCCGTCACCCATCGTGGTGGCGTGCCGAACAACTGCTCGGTCGTCCAGTCGATCAGCCCGCAGAACTCGCTGCTCGTCGCTCCGACCAGCGGCCTGTTCGGCGCCGGCGGCATCGTCAACGTCTCGCAGGGTACGTTCTTCACGTACAACGCCGAGGCCATCGACGGCTTCACCAACACGGTTCTGTTCTCTGACCAGTCCTCGCTGACGCCGTCGCTGGCTCAGGCGATCACCGGTCAGGACGGCACGGGCCAGGACATCGCCACTGCCTACGTCTTCGGCACCGGCGGTCAGCTGATCCGTTCGGACTACCTCGCCGGCGGCACGCCGAACAACGCCATCGACGCGGTCAGCGCCGTGTTCATGTCGTCCAACCTGTACAACGAATACAACGTTGACTCCAGCGTTGGTTCGAACACCGACTGGGTTGTGACCTTCCCGACCAAGCGCTTCTACGTCGACAACCAGTACCTGCAGGTTCCGCTGCGTGGTCCGGGCGCCGTCGAGCCGTTCGTCTTCACCTTCGGCGAAGACGCTGACGGTAACGGCGATGGCCTGTCCTGCTCGGAAGTCGGTATCCTCCAGTACGACCGTGAAGAAGGCGCCCCGACCGAAGACAGCGACGGCTTCTCGCCGCCGCCGCCGGATCAGCCGCCCTCGGCTCTGTGCCGCGAAGTCAACGTGATCAGCTTCCTGAACATCCCGCAGGGCTCTCCGGCCCCGACGGAATCGGGCGTGCTGTACTCGAAGCTCGTTGCCAACATCGATCCGTACGCTTCGACCGGCTGGCTGAACCTGGACCTGGCCGCCGACTCCGCCCACGTCAGCCGCGCCTCCATCGACGGCGACGTGTACAGCGGTCTGCCGGCTACCGGCTTCCAGGCTGTGAACTACGTCAACGAGAACGTGACCGAAGGCGTGCTGTCGAACTACAGCGGCCTGTTCCGTCACCGCGCCAGCCGCTCCTGCGCCAACGGCTCGGCCGTTTGCTCCTGATAGTTCAGCATCAGAAGTAGCAGGTAAGCAGTAAAGGAAAGAGGGGCCTCCGGGCCCCTCTTTTTTTTGCTTTTCCGGATTTGCCGGTATGCGATCCGCTGCCGTGGCCGCGGAAAACCGACCGGAGCGGGGTGCGCGGCCGGGGACGGCTCCGCTGTGGCTGCCGAAACAGGTTCGGGATGCAACCATGGCTGGTTTGGCGCGAACCGGCGAACCGGTTCGCCACCTGATGACGCTGCGCAACGGATCAGGTTTGCGGGGTTGGCTGGCGGGGCACGCGGCTACTGCTGGAGCAGTTCAGGACGCCGGTGCCACTACCGGTTCGATTTACACCGGCCAGCCAGTCCGGTCAGCTGCTGCTGTGGCGAAAACCGATTGACTTGAAATCGGCTTCGGCTGACAGGCAGCCGCCCGCTGTCGTTGCCGGGGGCAGATCCGGGGCGCCAGGGCGCCACCGCAAGGTCGATCCATACGATGAGCCGGTCCGCGACTGGCCGACTGCAAGCCAGAATCCGTACAGAGCTGGTCGCCACGCCGAATCGCGAGGTCCGCAACATCGGCGCAGCGCCGCGCGAGTGCGATCGGCCTCGGCTCCGGATAAGTCGGCCAGCCTTGCCGTTTGTCTGCCAGGAGCCGCGCACCGCTTCATTTCCCGCCGGCTGCCGGTCATCAACACGGCACCAACCCGGGAAAGGCCGCTGCCGGCGCCCGGCCGCCTGGTGTCTATACTCCGGGCAAAGCCCCGGAGCGACCGGGGCAGCATCCAAACCGCGGCTCCACGGATTGGCGACAAACTGCAATCCGCGGCAGGCAAGCTCGCCGCAGGTCCCTGGTCCCCGAACCAACGCCGTCATTCAGCACCGTGCCATCGCCGCAACGGCCATCACCCCCTCCAAACGCCCCTTTCCCCTGGCGCGACCTGCTACCCGGCCGCTTCCTGCGACAGAGGACTTGACTGTATTTAACGAAGGGTTTGCACAGGTCCGGGTCTCTGGCGCTAAACTCCGCCCGCTCCCGATCTGATTTGGAATTTGTCAATGCCTGTTTTGCGCCTGCCCGCTACCGCTGCGCTGCTGCTCACCATTGCAGCCGCCTCCGGTTCCGTGAACGCCCAGACTTCCGTGCCGCTGCAATTGGAATGGGAATCCCCCACGGGCACCAAGACCTGTACTTTCACTACAGATTCCAATGGTGTGACCCTGGTGGGCGGCGGCCCCGCGCTGAAGGCCAAGGGGGCCTTCGGCACGACGGATTGCCCTACCGGCACCACGACGCCGCCGACGGGGCCTGCCATCGTCAACGACATCAGCACCACTGAGATTCCGCCCACGACCACGGGCGGCGCTCAGCACACCATCAGCTGGGCGGCCACCAACGCCGACAGCTGCAGCTATTCGGGCACGTTCCCGTCCGCCGTCACGGGCTGGCCGGCCGGCGTCGCCTGTACCGGTGCGACCGATTGCGCCACGACGCGCAACGTTCCGATCACCATGCCGTCCACGGCCGGTACCTATACTTTCACGCTGACCTGCAGCAAGTCCGGCTTCAGCCCGGTCAGCTCCAGCGCCTCGACCACGATTTCCTCCGGCCCGCCGCCGGCCGGCTGTATTGCGCCCACCGGTCTGACCCGGCTGCTGTCCGGCAGGGTGGCCTACAACGACGGCAACGATCGCAACAATATCGATCTGACCCGCTTCGAAAACGTCTTCGGCCATGACAACCAGGGCGGCTCGAACCGTCTGTGGCCGGGCACGCAGAACATCAACCAGCGCATCTTCATCCCGCGCAACAACTACGTCTCGCTGCAGTTCACCGTGCCTTCCAATTTCCACTCGGATACGCGTGGCCAGTACCGCTTCGAGGAAACCGCGCCCAGCGCCAGCGTCATGTCGATCACCGTCAGCAAGGCCTGCGGCGACTTCAACACCACGCCGACCTCGCCGATGACGACCAAGTGCATCCTCAACGGCGGCGCGCTGAACAGCGCACTGACCTGGGGCAAGACCGGCCTGACCGCGCGCTGCCAGCTGGATCCCGGCCAGACCTACTACCTCAACATCGTCCACGCCAATCTCAATACCATCACCACTTCGGGTTGCTCGGTTGCCAGCTGCGCCAACACGATCCAGAACCAGAACATGAACCCCAGCACCAACCCGACCATAGGCTGGCCCTGATAGGGCCCGGCAAGGCGGGATAGCCTGAGATTGCGGCCCCGGCCCGGCATCTGCCGGCCGGGGCTTGTATTATCCGGCTTCTGATCCGGGAACCCGGGCTGTTTTCGACGGTCCATTCCCCGCGAATCGCATCCTGTGGGCGTGCTAGTCGCGCCCCTTTTTCTTTTTGGGGTATTCCATGCACAAACTGTTGTTTGCTCTCGGTCTGGCGCTATCGACGACGGCGGCTTTCGCGGCGGAAGCCAAACCTGAAGACCAAGTCCTGATCACCCAGGGCGAGGTCAAGCTGACCATGGCCGATGTCGATGCCTATGTCGCGCGCATCCCGGCGGCCGACCGCGCCGGATTCATGGCCAAGCCCGAGCGCATCCAGACCATGCTGCGCAATATGTTGCTGGACCGTCAGCTCGCCGCCGAAGCGCGCAAGCTCGGCCTGGACAAGGATCCGCTGGTACAGCGCCAGATCGGTCTCGCCACCGATTCCACCCTCGGCCGCGTGCGCACCCAGAAGCTGCTCGAATCCCTCAAGGTGCCGGATTTCAGCGCCCAGGCCGAAGAGGAATACCTGGCCAACAAGAGCAAATACAGCGTGCCGGCGCGCGTCGACGTCAAGCACATCCTGATCGGCGACAAGACCCGCACGCCGGAAGAGGCTGCGGCGCTGGCGCAGGACACCCTGGCCAAAGTGACCAAGAACCCGGCCCAGTTCGATGCGCTGGTCGAATCCCTGTCGGATGATCCGAGCAAGAAGGACAACCACGGGCTGATCGAGAACGCGACCTCGAGCCAGCTGGTCCGCCCCTTCGCCGAAGCCTCCGGCAAGCTGGCCAAGCCCGGCGACCTGTCGCCGGTCGTGAAAACCACCTTCGGCTACCACATCATCCGTGCCGAGAGCATCACCCCGGCCAAGCCGCGTCCGTACGAGCAGGTGCGCGAAAACATCATCGCCTCCCTGACGAAGGAATGGACCGAGAAACAGATGCGCGGCCATATCGACGAGCTGCGCAACATGCGCAGTGAGGAAAATGCCGAACTGCTGCTGTCCCTGCGCGACCGCTACAGGACCGCGGGTGCCAGCGTGGATGCGACGGCGGTGGATGCCGGGACCGAGTCCGACAAGGTCGAGTGACGGCCGCCGCATGCACCTGCTGATTCGAGGGTGGGCCGCCGCGGCCCGTCCCGCGGCATGATGCCGGCGCTCGCTGCGCGCCTGCCCACGCTGGGACTGGCGCTGCAGCTCGCCCGCCGCGAGCTGCGCAACCGCTATCTGGGCAGTTTCAGCGGCGGCGCCTGGGCGCTGCTGCAGCCGCTGGTGCAGCTGGCGGTCTACGCCTTCGTATTCGGCTACGTGTTCCGCGCCCGCCTGCCGGGCGCGGATGCGCCGGGCTACGTGCCCTTTCTCGTGGTGGCGCTGTGGCCGTGGACGGCCTTTGCCGAGGCGCTGAGCCGCGCCACCACCGCGATTCCGGACAATGCCAGCCTGATCGGCAAGGTCGCCCTGCCGCGGGTGGCCCTGGTGATCGCGCCGGTGCTGGCCAGCTTCACCATCCACGGTGCCGGCTTCATCGGCCTGCTGCTGGTGCTGCTGCTGGCCGGCGCGGGCATCTCCCCGGCCGGGCTGCTGCTGATGCTGCCGGCGCTGCTGCTGCTGTTCCTGTTCGCGCTGGGCCTGGCTCTGCTGCTGTCCGCATTGCAAGTCTTCGTGCGCGATATCGCACCGGCCCTGCCGCAGCTGCTGATGCTGTGGATGTTCCTTTCCCCGGTGTTCTACGCGCGCAGCGCCATGCCGGAATTCGTGCAGCCCTGGTTCGATCTCAACCCCATGACCGGCGTGGTCGAATACCTGCGCCAGGTGCTGCTGGGCATGCCGCCGCCGGGACTGCGCGCGCTGGCCTGCAGCCTGCTCGCCGTGGCCCTGGCACTGTGGCTGGGCGGTTTCGCCTTCCGCCGCCTGCAGCGCCATTTCGAGGATTTCCTGTGAGCGCCGACCTGCTGGTCCAGGCCAGCGGCCTGGGCAAGAGCTATCCGCGCGTATTCCGCCGCAGCGACCGCCTGCGTGCGCTGCTGGGCTTGCTGGCCGGACGCCAGACCGGCGAAGTCACGCCGGTGCTGCAGGACATCGACCTCAGCGTGCTGCGCGGCCAGTCGCTGGGCCTGATCGGCGACAACGGCGCCGGCAAGTCCACCTTGCTGAAGCTGCTGACCGGCGTGCTCACGCCCAGCCAGGGCAGCGTGCGCGTCAACGGCCGCATCGGCGCGCTGCTGGAACTGGGCGCCGGCTTCCATCCCGAATACAGCGGCCGCGACAACATCGCCATGGCGGCGGCCCTGCAGGGCTTTTCCGCCGACGAACTGGCCGCGCGCCTGTCCGACATCATCGCCTTCGCCGACATCGGCCACTACATCGACGAGCCGGTCAAGCACTATTCCTCGGGCATGGTCGTGCGCCTGGGCTTCGCCATCGTCGCGGCGACCCGGCCGGACCTGCTCATCACCGACGAAGTACTCGCCGTCGGCGACGAATCCTTCCAGAAGAAATGCGTGCGCTGGATGGAGGATTACCTGGCCCAGGGCGGCACCCTGATCCTGGTCTCGCACAGCATGTACCACATCCAGAAACTGTGCCGGCAGGCGCTGTGGCTGCGCCAGGGCCGCATGCAGGCCTGCGGCGACGTGTACGAGGTGACCCAGGCCTACCTGGCCTACCACGAGCGCAAGTCCGCCGGCGAAGGCCCGGCCGCGCGCGATCTCGACGCGGTGCGCGGGCTGGAATTCCACGTGCGCGGCATGCGCGTCAACGGCGAGGAAGCCGAGACCTTGACGCCGGTGGACCACGGCGCGCCGCTGACAGTCGAGGCCACCATCGCCTCCCGCGACGGCCGCGTGCCGGTGGTCAACATCGGCATCGCCCGGGCCGACGGCACGCCGGTCTACGGCGTCAGCACCGACATGGACGGCGTGCAGCCCGCGCCGCTGGCCGACGGCGACTACCGCATCGTGCTGCATTTCCCGGCGCTGCCGCTGCTGCCGGCCAGCTATACGATACGGGTCCATCCACTGGACACCGAAGGCATGCGCCTGTTCGACACCCTGGAACGGCTGCTCACGGTGCGCGGGCGCAGTTCCGAGTCGGGACTGGTGCGGCTGGCCCACACCTGGGAACATGCCGCCCCCTTGGTCAGGCCCCGTCGCGAATGACTGGCAGCGTCCCCCTGGAGTTCACCGGCGAGCGCTTCACGCCCGAGTGCGTGCGCGAGATCTGGTACGAGCACTGGCATCGCTATGCCCTGGTACAGCCCTGGGCGCAGGGCCGGCGCGTGCTCGACGCCGCCTGCGGCGAGGGCTACGGCAGCGCGCTGCTGGCGCGCGGCGCGCAGTCGGTGCTGGGCCTGGACATTTCCCCGGCCGCCGTCGCCCATGCCCGGGCGCGCTATGCCGGCCTGCCCAACCTGCGCTACGAACAGGCCGATGCGACCCGCCTGCAATTGCCGGCCGGCGCCTTCGACCTGGTCGTCTCCTTCGAGACCCTAGAACACGTCGAGGCCCAGGAAGCGCTGCTGGACGGTCTTTGCCAAGCCCTGGCCGACGACGGCCTGCTGGTGATTTCCTCGCCGGACAAGGCCACCTACGGCGAAGCCGCCGGCTTCCGCAACGAATTCCACGTGCGCGAGCTGTACCGGCACGAGTTCGAGCAGCTGCTGCGCGCGCGCTTCGCCCATGTGCGCCTGTATGCCCAGCGCCTGCTGTTCCAGTCGGCAATCTGGGCGCTGGATCCGCCCCCCGGCGCCGAGCCCGCGCACTACGCCACGGCCGCCCTGGACGGCCAGGTCCAGCCGGGCCTGGACTACGCGCCGATGTACTACATCGCCGTGTGCTCGCGCCGGCCGCTGCCGCCGCTGCCGGCTTCGTCCTGGTTCGGCGACCGCGACGAAAGCGTCTATCAGCACTACAATCACGAAATCCGCAAGAACATGGCCGCGGGCGCGCGCATCGCGGAACTCGAGGCGCAAGTGGCCCAGCTGCAGCGCGAACAGGCTGCGGCGGCGGCACCGGTCCCGATGCCGGCGCCGGACGCGGCCCCCCCGGCGCAGCCCTGGTGGCGGCGCTGGCGGAGCAGGGGACGCTGACATCATCCACGCGCGCCGGCAGCCGCCGGCACTGCGGCATTTTCCGAGACATCCCGCGCGGCAGCCGCACCGGCCGCCGGCGGGCAAAGGCGACAAGGCTTCATGAGCAGCAATCTGCAGTACCAGTACACCTTCGACGCCACGCCCGCCGTGACGATTCCGCCGCTGCGGCCCAATCCGGCCACGCCGGTCTACGCCTCGGAGGACGCCGTGGTCGCCTCGCTGTCCAACAGCGAGTGCGTGTTCCAGGTCAAGCGCACCGGCGACGCCCATGTGATGACCTTCCAGGTGCTGCAGGCGCTGGATCAGTGCCGGGAATTCCGCACCCTGGACGAACACGTCGCGCGCATCCAGAGCACCATCCCCGGCCTGGAACAGCAGCGCGAAGCCGTGACCCGCGTGCTCCAGAACCTGATCGAGCGCGACCTGCTCATCTCCGACGCGCGTTTCACCCAGCGCCTGACCGCCGCCGCGCCGCGTCCGCTGGAGCCGCTGCGCGCCATCTTCATCCGCGCCTGCGACCGCCCCGCCCAACTGGAACGCCTGCTGGCCACGGTCGGCGAATACGAGCGCCGCCACCGTGCCGGCCGCCATTACGTGGTGCTGGACGACTCCAGCCTGGCCACCAACATCGACCGCCACCGCGACCTGCTGCGCGAATTCGCCCGCACCACCGGCTGCAAGGTCAGCTTCTTCGGCCCGGCCGAGCGCCAGCGCCTGGTCGAACGCTTCGCCAAGGCCGTGCCTGGCAGCACCGGCGTGCTGCAGCAGATGCTGCTGCCGGCCGCCGGCGCCAACCGCTTCGGCGGCGGCCGCAGCTGGAACCTGGCCCTGCTGCTCTCTGCCGGCGGCCGTTTCGTGCTGTTCGACGACGACCAGCGCCTGCCGCTGCGCCGCCACGAGCTGGCCCAGGGCGGGCTTGACCTGAACCCGACCCAGTCGCCGTTCGCGCGCTTCTACCGCAACATGGAAGAGGCCCTGGCTGCCGGCGAGGAAATCGCCGACGACCCGTTCGGCCTGCACCTGGATGTGTGCGGCCTGTCCATCGGCGAGCTGATCGCACGCAGCGAATTCGGCATCAACCGCGAATCCCTGCGCGGCCTCAACCTGGCTCGCCTGGCGCACCTCAACAGCGACACCCGCGTACTGGTGACCCAGCAGGGCACCTACGGCAGCGCGCGCTCGGAAAGCGCCGCCTGGATCTACCACCTCGACGCCGCCGGCCGCGCCGATCTGTGCGCCAGCCGCGAAGCCTATCTGGCCAATGTCGAGGCCCAGTTCATCTGGCAGGGCACCAGCCGTGCGCGCCTTTCCACCATCTCCTGGTTCACGCCGTTCGCGTTCGACAACAGCGTGCTGCTGCCGTGTACCAACGCGGTGGGCCGCGGCGAGGATGCGCTGTTCTCCGCCGCCGCGCATTTCTGCCATCCGGATGCGCTTGCGCTGGAACTGCCGTTCGCGGTCGGCCATGTGCAGGAACAGTCGCGGCGCCGTTCGCAGCGTTCGCTGCTGGCCAGCACGCCGCGCGTGAACCACTTCGCCACCGACTACATCCAGCGCCAGTTCGGCAGCTTCCTCGCCAGCGATCCGGCCCAGCGCCTGGAACTGCTGGCGAACATCTTCCGCGACCTGGCCGGCGCCAGCGAGATGGTGCGCATTACCCACCTGCGCGAATACCTCAACTACGTGCGCGCCGATGCGATCGAGCGCCTGCAGCAGCAGTTCGAGAGCGCCTCCGACGCGCCGGTGTTCTGGCAGGCTGACGTGCGCAGCATCATCGACGCCAACGGCCGCGCCCTGATCGCCAAGGCGCCGCCGCGCCTGGGCGACTGGGGCGACGATTTCGACAATGCGGCCTGCGCCCGCGCCCTGCGCGACGAACTGCAGGGCCTCGCGGCCAACTACAGCGCCTGGCCGGCGCTGTGGGAACGCGCGCGCGAACTCGGCGACAAGACCCTGGCCGGGGCCTGAGCGGCCCGCCATGCCGCTGGCCGGAACGACCAGCGTGATCATCGTCGCCGCCGACAGCGGCGACGGCCTGATTGCCGGCGCACGCCGGGTACTGGCGGCGGATGCGCCGCTGCAGCTCATCGTCAGCGACAACGCCAGCAGCGACGGCAGCATCGGACAGCTGCAGCGGGAATTCGGCGGCGACGCGCGGCTGCGCATCGTGCACAACGGGAAAAATCTCGGCTTCGGCGCCGGCGTCAACCGCGCCGCCGCGCTGGCCGACGGCGATTGCCTGCTGGTACTCAATCCGGACTGCCTGATCGAGCACGACACCCTCGCGCGCCTGCGCGGCCAGGCGCGCGCACCGCGCACCGGCGTGGTCGGCGTGCGCATACAGGATGGTGCCGGGGTGGACGAACCGGCCTCGCTGCGGCGGGATCCCACCCTGCGCCGCAGCCTGTGCAGCCTGCTGCGGCTGGACCGCTTCGCCGCGCGCTGGCCGGCCCTGGCCGGTGTGAACGTGGCGGCCGACGCGGTGCAGCGCGGCGAGGACGGCATTGCCGAGGCAATTTCCGGCGCGGTGATGCTGTTCCCGCGGGAAGCCTTCGACGCGGTCGGCGGCTTCGACGAAGACTTCTTCCTGCACTGCGAAGATCTCGACATCTGCCGCCGCCTGCGCGATGCCGGCTACGCCGTGCGCTATGCCGGCTCCATCCGCGTGCCGCACGGCAAGGGCGGTTCCAGCCGGCACCGGCCGGTGTTCGTCGCCTGGCACAAGCACCGCGGCATGTGGCTGTGGTTCCGCCGCCATGACCCGGCCGCGCGCAATCCGCTGCTGCGCGTCCTGGTCCGGGCCGGCATCTGGACGCGCTTCGGCCTGTTGTTGCCGCTGTTGCTGTGGCGCAAATGGCACCATCGCCGCGGCGGCTGATTCGCGCGGGATGTTGCCGGGCCGGCTGATTTCAGGCCGGCAGGTTCCCGCGCCGGCGCTACCAGTGCTCGCCCAGCACCGCCGGCACATAGCGCGCGCCGCGTTCGCGCACCAGGCGCGAGTAGATCTGTCCGTCGGAGGCGGCGGAGCGGTCGTACCAGCCGCCGATCTCGCGCCATACCGTGGCCCTGGCCACCAGCTGCAGGCAGTCGATCAGGCCGGGCACGGTGGGAAAGCCGGCGTAGATCAGGCCGTGCTGCGGCCGGGCCGGGTCGCGGTAGATCGAGCCGCGTCCGCTGAAGTGCATGCCGCGCATCAGCACGGCGAAGATCAGGATATCCGGGTTCTCCAGCAGTTCCGGCGCGGGCGCCGGCGTCACCGGCTGGCGGCTCCAGTGGTCCAGCACTTCCAGCGCTTCCGGATAGAGCAGGTTGTCCGGGTTGAAGTGGACGATGTACTCGCCGCGGGCCTCGGCGATGCCCCGGTGGCGCAGCGAGTGGCCCCAGTCGTTGTGGCGCTGCCCGGCGATCTCGATGCGCAGGCGCTGCTCCAGGCCCAGGGCGGAAAGATCGGGCAGCGGCCGCGACAGCGGGCCGTCGTGGTACAGCAGGACCTCGAAATCGCCGAAGCGCTGCTGCGCCAGGCAGTCCAGGCCGCGCAGCAGCACGGCGTCGCTGATGCTGCCGTCGTAATGCGGCACGATGATGCTGAAGCGCGGCGAACTCATGTCGGGCATTCCTTGGCGGTGGCTGCCGGTGCGGCAGCGGCGACGCTGGCGCGCACCTGCTGTTCCAGCGTGGCGTCGGGCAGGGCGGTCCAGTGCGCCAGCCAGTCCTGGATAGGCACCAGTTCGGCGTCCTCGGCCAGGGCGAGCTGGCCCAGGCGCTGGGCCGGCGGCGTCTCGCTGTGCAGGGCGGGGAACTTGGCGGTGAATTTCCGCGCGAACTCCCAGTACACCGGGTTGTAGTCGCCCTTGGACTCGTGCAGCAGGCCCAGGTCCAGACACAGGCCGCAGCGGAAGCCGGCCTGGGCGGCGCGCCAGCTCAGGTCCAGGTCGTAGAAATGGAAGCCGTCGAAGGTCTGCGCGTCGAACGGCAGCTGTTCGAACACGCGGCGGTGGCCGGCGATGAACACCCCGTCCATCAGCAGCGCGCCGTCCACCGTCGCGCCCTGGCTGCCGAGCAGCAGCATCAGGCCGCGGCCGGCATCGTCGCGGTGGGCTACCCAGCAATGCGCATGCGGCGGCCCGGCCCAGCCCCAGGTCGGGCCGCTGGCGCGGGTGCCGCCGGCCACGCCCAGCAGTTCGTAGCGGGCCAGCCCGGCACGCAGGCGCGCGGGGAAGTCCTCGGCCAGCAGCAGGATGTCGTCGTGGCACAGCACCAGCAGCTCGCCGCGGCTGGCGGCCACGCCGCGGTTGTAGCCTTCGCACAGGGAGCGTGCGTCGTCGATCAGCACCAGTTCCCAGGGCTCGTCCGCCAGCAGCTGTTCCAGGCGTGCGCGCAGGCGGCCGATCTTGGCCGGCGTGATGCTGCAGACGACGAAGGAAATCAGCCCCGGCGCCAGCGCCGGCCGCGGCCGTGGCGGTGCGGATTCGCCGCGCTGCACCAGCTGCTGGGCGCACTGGGCCAGGCCCATCATGGCCTCGGCATGGTTGGGTTGCAGCCGCGCCGCGCGCAGCAGGGCGGCGGCGGCGGCCGGCCAGCGCTGTTCCCGGCCCAGGGCGATGCCGAGCTTGAACCAGCTGTCGCCGGCCGTGTTCGCCTGCGTCGTGGCCGCGAACAGGGCGCGGCAGGCCCCGGCCGTATCGCCCAGGCCCAGGCAGGCGCTGCCCAGCGCATGGCTGGCTTCGGGATTGCCGGGTTGCAGCTGCAGCGCGCGCTGCAGGGCATCAGCCGCCGCGGCGTAGCGGCCCTGCTGCAGCAGGGCGCTGCCGAGCAGGTGCAGCGGTTCAAAACGGCCGGGCGCGGCCGTCGCCACCTGCGCGGCCAGGGCGGCGGCGCCGGCGGCGTCGCCGCGGTTCCAGGCGGCCAGGGCGGCGCGCCATTGCTGGGCTTGCTGATGTTCGGGCATCCGGATTCCCGCTCGGAGAAAAACCACGTATTGCGCCGTGCCTCCCGTCCCCAAGCGCGGGAGGCACGGACCGGGCTGTCCGCCGGCCTCAGGCCAGCTTCTTGTACCGCACGCGATGCGGCTTGGCCGCCTCGTCGCCGAGACGGCGCTTCTTGTCTTCCTCGTACTCGCGGTAGTTGCCGGTGAAGAACTCCACATGCGAGTCGCCTTCGAAGGCGAGGATGTGGGTGGCGATGCGGTCGAGGAACCAGCGGTCATGCGAGATGACCATGGCGCAGCCCGGGAACTCCAGCAGCGCCTCTTCCAGCGCGCGCAGGGTTTCCACGTCGAGGTCGTTGGAGGGTTCGTCCAGCAGCAGCACGTTGCCGCCCTGCATCAGGGTCTTGGCCAGGTGCAGGCGGCCGCGTTCACCGCCGGAGAGCTGGCCGACGATCTTCTGCTGGTCCTGCCCCTTGAAGTTGAAGCGGCCGATGTAGGCGCGCGACGGGGTCTGGTACTTGCCGACGGTGATCATGTCCGAGCCGCCGGAGATCTCCTGCCACACGTTGTTGGTGCCTTCGAGCTTCTCGCGCGACTGGTCCACGTAGGCCAGCTGCACGGTCTGGCCGATGGCGATTTCGCCCTTGTCGGGCTTTTCCATGCCGGTCAGCAGCTTGAAGAAGGTGGACTTGCCCGCGCCGTTGGGGCCGATGATGCCGACGATGGCGCCGGGCGGCACGCGGAAGGAGAGATCGTCGATCAGCAGGCGGTCGCCGAAAGCCTTGGATACGTGCTTGAACTCGATCACCATGTCGCCCAGGCGCTCGCCGGGCGGAATGTAGATTTCGTTGGTTTCGTTGCGCGCCTGGTATTCGACCGAGTTCAGTTCCTCGAAGCGGTTGAGGCGCGCCTTGCCCTTGGACTGGCGGCCCTTGGCGTTCTGGCGCACCCATTCCAGTTCGCGCTGGATCGCCTTCTGGCGCGACTTCTCCTGCTGCGCTTCCTGCTTCAGGCGTTCGTCCTTCTGCTCCAGCCAGGAGGTGTAGTTGCCCTTCCAGGGAATGCCGCGGCCGCGGTCGAGTTCAAGAATCCACTCGGCCGCATTGTCCAGGAAGTAGCGGTCGTGGGTGACGGCGACCACGGTGCCGGGGAAGTCGGCCAGGAACTGCTCCAGCCATTCCACCGATTCGGCGTCGAGATGGTTGGTGGGCTCGTCCAGCAGCAGCATGTCGGGCTTGGACAGCAGCAGGCGGCACAGCGCGACGCGGCGCTTCTCGCCGCCGGAGAGATTGCCGATCTTCGCGTCCCATTCCGGCAGGCGCAGCGCATCGGCGGCGACTTCGAGCTGGCGCTCCAGCGTGTGTGCGTCGGATACGGCCAGGATGTTCTCCAGGCGCTGCTGCTCGGCGGCGAGCTTGT
The DNA here is from genome assembly GCF_024437735.1 of Tahibacter harae. Lineage (GTDB taxonomy): Bacteria > Pseudomonadota > Gammaproteobacteria > Xanthomonadales > Rhodanobacteraceae > Tahibacter > Tahibacter harae. The sequence goes on from NZ_JANFQO010000005.1 coordinate 17,471, forward strand.
CGAAATCCGCGCCTTCCTCGCCGTAGGCGGCGTAGACCTCGTCCAGGCGCTGCTGCGCGTGCAGGATCTCGGAAACGCCTTCCTCCACGCATTCGCGCACGGTCTTGTTCGGGTCCAGCTCCGGTTCCTGCGGCAGGTAGCCGACCTTCAGCTCCGGCTGCGGGCGCGCCTCGCCGATGAAGTCCTTGTCGACGCCGGCCATGATGCGCAGCACCGTGGATTTGCCCGAGCCGTTCAGGCCGAGCAGGCCGATCTTGGCGCCGGGGAAGAAGGACAGGGAGATGTCCTTGATGATCTCGCGCTTCGGGGGAACGATCTTGCTCACCCCGATCATGGTGTAGACGTACTGCATTGGACTCGCTTCCGGAAGGCGGAAAAGTCCGCAATTATCCTCGATAAGCTCCCCGCGGGGCCAGCGCGCGGCCGGCATATGCAACGGACGCGCAATGCGCGGTGCGCCATCGCAGGCCGTGCGACGGCCGCGGCGCAGTATCTGTCTGCCGGCGTCGCCCAGGATGGGAGTCGCGGCCGGATTGGCCGGCGCCGGCACCACAGGACTGTTCAGGTCTGGCGCGGCTGCGCAAGCAGCCGCGCTTTTTTTCGTCTCAGCCGGGTGCGGCCAGCCAGTGGCCTATCCAGTCGTGGATCGGTTCGGCCAGGCGCTCGTCGGCCAGCAGCAGGGTGCCCGGGCGGTAGGCCGGCGCCTCCCGGCGCGGCGCCAGTTCGGGGAACTTGGCCAGGAATCGCCGGGCATAGCCTTCCCAGCTCGCGGCGAAATTGCCGCCGGAGGCATGCCACAGCAGCAGGTCCAGGGCGACGGCGCAGCGCAGGCCGGTGCGGTGGGCGCGCCAGCTCAGATCCAGGTCGTAGAAATGGAAGCCATCGAAGGTTTCCGCGTCGAAGCCCAGCTGCTCCAGCGCACCGCGGCGCGCCGCCAGGAATACGCCGTCCAGGCCCTGGGCTCCCGCGATCAGCGGCCCGCGGCTGCCGAGCAGGCCCAGCAGCCAGCCCTGGCCCTGGGGCTGGCCGACCCAGGAATAGGTATGCGGCGGCCCGCTCCAGAACCATTTCGGGCCGTCCAGGCGGTCGCAGCCGGCCACGCCGATCAGGTCCTGTCCGGCCAGGTGACGACGCAGGGTGGTGGCGAAGCGGCGGGTGAACAGGCCGATGTCGTCGTGGCAGAGCACGATCAGCTCGCCGCGGGCGCGGGCCAGGCCGCGCGCATAGCCCTCGTTGAGCGAGCGCGCATCGGCGATATGCACCAATTCCCAGTCCTCGCCGGCCAGTTCGCGCTCCAGGTCGCGGCGCAGCCGCGCCAAGCGCGCCGGTTCAATGCTGCAGACGATGACCGAGATGCGGCCGGCGGCGCGCTCGCCGTCGGGCTCCTGGCGCGGTGCCTGGCGTCCGGCGATGACCAGCCGGGCCGCACATTCGAGCAGGCCCTGCGCCGCGACATGCTGCTGCGGATCGGCCCGCCAGGCCTCGCGCAGCCCGGCCGCCGCGCCCAGCCAGTCGCCGCGTCGGCCGGCATCCAGGGCCTGTTGCAGCAGGCGGGCGGCGAGCTGTGGCTCGGAGGCGGATTCAGTCATGGGCGGTGACCGCGGGCGGCTGCACCTGGCACAGGAAATCCGCCAGGGCGGCGCAGACGCCGCTGTCTTCGAACAGCACATGCTTGCGCTCGGCGATGGTGCGGCCCAGCGCGTGCAGCTGTTCCGGCGCGCCGGCCAGGGCGACGGCGCGGGCGATATAGTCCTCGGCGGAATCGGCGATCAGCGCATCCAGCTCCAGCGCGCGCAGCATGGCGTAGCTCTGCCGGCCGCGCATGCACTCGCCGGGCAAGGTCAGCCAGGGCTTGTCGCGCCACAGCGCGTCCAGGGTGGTGATGCCGCCGGAGAAGCCCAAAGTGTCCAGCAGCAGGTCGGCCTGTTCCACGGCCTGGAGATATTCCGCAGCCGGCAGCGCGGTGCAGACCTGCACCCGGGCCGGATCCACGCCGTATTCGCCCAGGCTGGCGTGCAGGCGGCGCGCGAAACCTGCGGCCTGTTCTTGCGTGGCGGCGGTCAGGAATTGCAACGTCGTGCCCGGCGCCTGGGCCAGGATGCGGCCGAACAGCGCATCGTGGGCGGGATACAGCTTGTACAGGTTCTGCAGGCAGGCCAGGCGCACCGGGCCCGGTGCGCGCGGCGCCGCCGCGACCGGCCCGGGCCGGGCAAAGCAGCCGCCCAGGCGCGGCAGGCGCTGCAGGATCTCGCTGTAGTGCTGCTGCGCGTGGGCCGGCTCGGCCGCGTCCGCGGACAGGAAATAGTCGATCGCTGCCGCGCCGCTGGTCACCGGATGGGCCCAGGTCGCCACCTGCACGGGCGCATGCCGCAGTGCGGCCAGGCACTGGTTGACCACGTCCAGGCCCAGGTCGAGAAAGATCAGGACATCCAGTTCCGCCGCGCGCAGCCGCGCGCTCCAGTCGGCAAAGCTGCCGCCGCCGGCCTGGTAGTGGTCGGCGCGGGCGCGGAAGCGCTGCACCATTGCGTCGTCGCCGCTGCCGGTGTGGAACACGCACAGCTCCAGCCGCTCGCGCGGCAGGGCGAGCAGGGCTTCGCCCCAGGCCCGCGTGACGGAATGCTGGTGCAGGCAGCTCGATACCAGGCCTATGCGCCGGCGCGCGCGCCGTATCGGCCGCGGCGGCAGGTCGGCAATGGCGGCGCCCGTGGCGGCGTCGAGCAGGCGCCGCACCACGGCCGCGTGGCGCCGGTGCAAGGCCACATGGGCGCCGTCCTGATAGGCCAGGGCGAAATCCGGCACGCTGCCGAGCAGGCGTCCGGCAGTGGCGGCATCCAGGTCTTCGTGTTCAAACCCGGCCAGGCCGCGCTCCCAGTCCGCCAGCCATTGCGCGCGCTGGGCTTCGGACTCGAAGCAGGGCAGGGCCGGCGTATGGAACAGCACCCAGCGCGCCAGCGCGTCGCGCGGCGACTGCGCCAGCACCTGGCGGAAAGTGGCGACGGCGGCGGCGGTCTGGTGCGCGCCGATGCGGGCCAGGCCCAGCTGTTGCAGCGCGGCCAGGGAGCCGGGCTGCAGCCGCACCAGTTGCTCGTGCACGGCGACGGGCTCCGCGCCGCCCTGGCGCCAGGCGTCGAGCACGGCGGCGCGGCGCTGCCAGATGGCCAGGTCCTGCGGCGCCAGCTCGCTGGCCCGGCGCAGCGCCGCGGCGGCGGCGTGCCAGTCCTGCGCGGCGGCGGCGGCCTGGCCCAGGGCGTCCCAGGCGGCGGCCTGGTCCGGCAGCCATTCGACCAGGCGGCGTGCGTGGAAGCCCGCGGCCAGTGCATCGCCGCGGGCCAGTGCATCCGCCACCAGGCCCAGGCGCGCCTGGGCCATGCCGGCGGCTTGGCGCAACGGCGCGAATTCGCGCTCGGATTCGTCAAACCGATGGCGCAGGCCCAGCACATGGCCGCGCAGGAAGGCACCGCCGGCGTCGGCCGGCTGCAACCGGCGCATTTCGGCGGAAGCGGTATCGGCCTCGTCCAGCTGCCCGGTCTGCAGGGCGGCTATCGCGAGTTCGCGCCAGGCCGCGGCCAGGCGCGGATCGGCCTGTACCGCCTTGCGCAGCGCAGCCAGTGCCTCTTCGCCGGCACCGCGCCGGCGCAGGAGCTGGCCCAGCAGCAACTGCAGCGCGGCATCGCGCGGCCGCGCCGCCAGCGCCCGCCGGCACAGCTGTTCCGCGGCCGCGGCATCGCCCCGCTGCAGCGCCGACTGGATTTGCGCAGCACTCTGATCGGACACGCAAAAATCCGCGCAGGAGCCACTTTCCGCCGAACCGGTGGACAGTGGCCTTATTCAGTGGGAGAGCCGGAACGAAACCGCTACCATCGGCGGATTCCCAGCCCAGAAGGCGATTCTCCCATGTTTGCGAAGGATCTGCGTATTGCCGGTTACGACGACGCCCTGGCCCAGGCCATTGCCGCCGAACGGCAGCGCCAGGAAGACCATGTCGAACTCATCGCGTCGGAAAACTACGCCAGCCCGCGCGTGCTCGAAGCCCAGGGCACGGTGCTGACCAACAAGTACGCCGAAGGCTATCCCGGTAAGCGCTACTACGGCGGTTGCGAATATGTGGACATTGCAGAAAAGCTCGCCATCGAGCGCGTCAAGCAGCTGTTCGGCGCCGACTATGCCAACGTGCAGCCGCACTCCGGTTCGCAGGCCAATGCCGCGGTCTACCTGGCCCTGCTCAGCCCCGGCGACACCATCCTCGGCATGAGCCTGGCCCACGGCGGCCACCTCACCCACGGCGCCAAGGTCAATTTCAGCGGCAAGATCTTCAACGCCGTGCAGTACGGCATCGATCCGGCCACCGGCCTGATCGACTACGACGAGATCCAGCGCCTGGCCGACGAGCACAAGCCGCGCATGCTGGTCGGCGGCTTCAGCGCCTATTCGCAGGTGATCGACTGGGCGCGCATGGCGCAGATCGCCAAGTCCGTCGGCGCCTACTTCTTCGTCGACATGGCCCATGTGGCCGGCCTGGTCGCCGCCGGCGTCTATCCCAACCCGGTGCCGCATGCCGACATCGTCACCTCGACCACGCACAAGACCCTGCGCGGCCCGCGCGGCGGCATCATCCTGGCGCGCGCGAACGAGGAGATCGAGAAGAAGCTGCAGTCCATGGTGTTCCCGGGCACCCAGGGCGGCCCGCTGATGCACGTGATCGCGGCCAAGGCGGTCGCGTTCAAGGAAGCGCTGGAGCCGGAATTCAAGGCCTACCAGCAGCAGGTGGTGAAGAACGCCAAGGCGATGGCGGCGGCACTCACCGCGCGCGGCTACCGCATCGTCTCCGGCGGCACGGAGAACCACCTCATGCTGATCGACCTGATCGGCCGCGAAGTCACCGGCAAGGACGCAGAGGCGGCCCTGGGCAAGGCGCATATCACGGTCAACAAGAACGCGGTGCCGAACGATCCGCGCTCGCCCTTCATCACCTCGGGCCTGCGCATAGGCACGCCGGCGGTGACCACGCGCGGCTACACCGAGCAGGACTGCACCGACCTCGCCAACTGGATCTGCGACGTGCTGGATGCCCCCACCGACGACGGCGTGCTGGCGCGCGTGCGCGAAGCGGTGACGGCGCAGTGCAAGCGGCTGCCGGTCTACGGCTGAGCCGGATTCGAGCAAGGCATGAAGGGCCGGCGGAACGGGTGAGGCATACGGCTCTCCCCCGCGCTTGCGCGGGGAGCGGGTCGGGTGGGGGCGGCGCTTCCGTCGCGTCGCCGCCCAGGTTTCATCCCCGGCAACCCGCCTGCGCGGACCTGTCGTGAAAACCTGGGCGCAGCGCCGGGTTTCTGGCGTCGCTTCGCCCGCTCCCCCGCGCAAGTGCGGGGGAGCGGAATCAATGCAGGACGCGGATTTCCTGCGAAGGTTTTACCGATTTGCCAATTTCGCTTTACGATCCGCAGCCATGCACTGCCCCTTCTGCCAGCACGAAGACACCCGCGTGATCGACTCGCGCCTGGCCGAGGACGGCGCCACCGTGCGGCGGCGGCGCGAATGTCCCGCCTGCGGCGAGCGCTTCAACACCTTCGAGACGGCCGAAATCAAGCTGCCGGCCATCGTCAAGAGCGACGGCCGCCGCGAGGCCTTCGACGAAAACAAGCTGCGCGTGGGCGTGGAGCGTTCGCTGCAGAAGCGTCCGGTTTCCAGCGATGCGGTCGACGAAGTGGTGCGCAACATCCTGCGCAACCTGCGCCAGGTCAACGAGCGCGAGGTCGCTTCGCGCCGGGTCGGCGAATGGGTGATGGAGGAACTGCGCCGCATCGATTCGGTGGCCTATGTGCGCTTCGCCTCGGTCTACCGCCGCTTCGCCGACGTGCAGGCCTTCCGCGAGGAAATCGAACGGCTGGAACGCGAGCTGCCGGTGCTGGAAGGCCTGCAGCTGCCGCTGCTGGGCGAAGGCGTGCCCGCGGCGCGCAAGAAATCGTGAGCGCGCTCCGCCGCGACCGGCGCTGAGTCCGGCCCGCATGTTCGACGCCGCCGATCACGCCCACATGGCCCTGGCCCTGCGCCTGGCCGAACGCGGCGCCTTTACCACCTCGCCCAATCCGCGCGTGGGCTGCGTCATCGCCCGCGGCGGAGAAATCCTCGGCAGCGGCTGGCACCAGCGCGCCGGCGGCCCGCATGCCGAAGTCTTCGCCCTGCGCGAAGCCGGCGAGGCCGCCCGCGGCGCCTGCGCCTACGTCACCCTGGAACCCTGTGCCCACCACGGCCGCACGCCGCCCTGCGCCGACGCGCTGATCGCTGCCGGCGTGGCCCGCGTCGTGATCGCGGCCGAGGATCCGTTCCCGCAGGTGGCCGGACGCGGCATCGGGAACCTGCGCGCCGCCGGCATACAGGTCGATACCGGCCTGCAGCGCGAGGCGGCGCGCGAACTCAACCGCGGCTTCTTCAGCCGCATCGAACGCGGCCGTCCCTGGCTGCGGCTCAAGCTGGCGCAGAGCCTGGACGGCCGCACCGCGCTGCACAACGGCCAGTCGCAATGGATCACCGGCGCCGCTGCGCGCGAGGACGTGCAGCGCTGGCGCGCGCGCAGCTCGGCCCTGCTCACCGCGGCGGGCACGGCGCGGGCCGACGATCCGCGCCTGACCGTGCGCCTGCCCGCCGGGGTCGATTTCCAGCCGCCGCTGCGCGTGGTGCTGGATGCGCGCCTGGATGCGCTGGCGCCGGGCTGCCATCTGCTCGACGGTTCGGTGCCGACGCTGGTCGTGCATGGCGAAGGTGCAGCCGTGCCCGCTGCTTATGCCGCGGTCGAATGTCTGCCGCTGCCGCTGGAACAGGGCCGTATTCCGCTGCCGCGGCTGCTGCAGGAGCTGGCGGCGCGGGGCGTCAACGAGATCCAGGCCGAAGCCGGCCCGGCCCTGGCCGGCAGCCTGTACGCCGCCGGCCTGGTCGACGAGCTGCTGCTGTACGTGGCGCCGCTGCTGCTGGGCGACGCCGGCCTGCCGCTGCTGCGCCTGCCGCTGCTGTCGGACATGGCTGCGCGCTGGCCGCTGCGGCTGCTGGAGCAGCGCCAGCTCGGCGAGGACTGGCGCCTGCTGCTGCGGCCCTTGCCTGGGGCGCAGGCGGCCCCATGACGGGGAATCGCGCCGGCGGTCCGTCTGCATTGCGGCCGGACGGCGGCGCCCGGGCTGGCCTGTGCGGGCAGCCTCTCCGCTGTCGGGTCGGGGGTGCGGCGTTGAAATATTTTCCTGATTTATAGAAGTTAATAAATATGTTTACTGGAATAATCCAATCGGTGGGCCGCGTGCGCGCGATCGAACCCGTCGGCGGCGATGTGCGCCTGGTGGTGGATACGGCCGAGCTGGACCTGTCCGATGTGCGCCTGGGCGACAGCATCGCCGTGGACGGCGTCTGCCTGACCGCGGTGGCGCTGGACGGCGCCAGCTTCGCCGCTGACGTCTCGCGCGAGACCCTGAACTGCACCACCCTGGGCGCCTGGGCCGCCGGCCGCCGGGTGAATCTGGAAAAGGCCCTGCGCCTGGCCGACCGCCTGGGCGGGCACCTGGTCTCCGGCCATGTCGACGGCGTCGGCGAAGTGGTCTCCGTGCTGCCCGAGGCGCGTTCGCTGCGCTGGGTATTCGCCGTGCCGGCAGCGCTCGCGCGCTATATCGCCGCCAAGGGCTCGATCGCGGTGAACGGCGTCAGCCTCACCGTCAACGAAGTGGACGGCCGCCGCTTCGGCGTCAACCTGATCCCGCACACCCTGGAAAAAACCGGCTTCGGCGACTGCGCCGTCGGCAGCGCGGTGAATATCGAGGTGGACCTGATGGCGCGCTACGCCGAAAGGCTGTCATCCGAAAAAGCCGCGGAAGCGTGACAAACTAGCCGGTCTCCGCGGCGTTTGCGCCACTTCGGTCTGCTGTCCGGCGCGGGCGAACCGCTGCTCCGAATCCCCCATCCCGAATCGAATCCCATGCCCTTCGACACCATCCCCGACATCATCGACGACATCCGCGCCGGCCGCATGGTCGTCATCCTCGACGACGAGGACCGCGAGAACGAAGGCGACGTCATCATGGCGGCGGAAAAAGTCCGTCCCGAAGACATCAACTTCATGGTGCGCGAGGCGCGCGGCCTGGTCTGCCTGTCGCTGACTCAGGCGCGTTGCCGCCAGCTGGGCCTCAAGCCCATGGTGATGGACAACACTTCGCCCTACCACACCAACTTCACCGTCTCCATCGAGGCGGCCGAGGGCGTGACCACGGGCATCTCCGCTTACGACCGCGCACACACCGTGCGCACCGCCGTGCGCGCCGATGCGCGCGCGCAGGACCTGTCCCAGCCCGGCCATATCTTCCCGCTGACTTCCCAGCCCGGCGGCGTGCTGACCCGCGCCGGCCATACCGAAGCCGCCAGCGACCTGGCGGCCCTGGCCGGGCTGGAGCCGGCCGGCGTACTGGTCGAGGTGCTGCACGACGACGGCCGCATGGCGCGGCGGCCCGAGCTGGAGGCGTTCGCGCAGAAGCACGGCCTGCGCATAGGCACCATCGCGGACCTGATCCGCTATCGCCTGCAGACCGAGAAAACCATCGAGCGCGTGCATGACGAGGCGGTGCAGACCGAATTCGGCCCGTTCCGCCTGGTCGCGTATCGCGACATTGTGAATAAATCTCTTAATTTCGCCCTGGTCCGCGGCGACGTGGCCGATGGCGCGCCGGTGCTGACCCGCGTCCACGTGCGCAACACCTTGTCCGACGTGCTGCATCTGGTCCGCGCCGACCTGGGCCTGACCGTGACCGCGGCGCTGCGCCGCATCGCCGCCGAGGACCGCGGCGTAGTGCTGGTGCTGTCCGAACCCGGCGAAGATCAGGCCCTGCTCGACCGCCTGAGCCGCCGCGCCGCCGCGCCGGGCAAGGCCGAGGCGGTGCAGGAATGGCGCCGCCACGGCCTGGGGGCGCAGATCCTGGCGGATCTGGGCGTGCGCCAGCTGCGCGTGCTGGGCACGGCACGGCGCCTGGTCGGCCTGGCCGGCTTCGGCCTGGAAGTGGTCGGCCACGAGCCGGGCTGAACCGGTCCGGACAGCCCGCCCGGCCGGGCTCAGGTAGAATGGCGCCCCTTTCCCGTCCGACTTCCTGCCCATGTCCCTGATCGCCGGCGAGCTGCGCGTCGCCCCGGACAGCCGCTACGCCGTGATCGCGAGCCGCTGGAATCCGCGCATAGTCGACACCCTGGTCAGCGGCGCCGAGCAGGCGCTGCGCGCCAACGGCGTCGCCGCCGACGCCATCGATGTGGTGCGCGTGCCCGGTGCCTGGGAAATTCCCATCGCCGCCGCGCGCCTGGCCGCGGCCGGCCAGCATGCGGCGCTGCTCTGCCTGGGCTGCGTGGTGCGCGGCGATACGCGCCACTACGAACACGTCGCCGACGGCTGCGCCCAGGGCCTGATGCGGGTTGCGCTGGATCACCGCCTGCCGGTGCTCAACGGCGTGCTCGCGGTGGAACGCCACGAGGACGCCGCCGCCCGCGCCGGCGGCGCGCACGGCAACAAGGGCGAGGAAATCGCCCTGGCCGCTTTGGAAATGGTTGATTTGTGGAGAAAGCTGTGACGCACGCACGCAAACCCGATGGTGTCGATCTGGCCGCACGTTCGCGCGCACGCCGCCGCGCGCTGCAGGCCCTGTACGCCTGGCAGATCTCCGGCAGCGCCATCGGCGGTGTGATCGACCAGTTCCGCCATGAGCAGGACATGGAAGTGGCCGACATCGACTACTTCATCGACCTGGTGCGCGGTGTGGAAAGCCACTGTGCCGAACTCGACGCCGGCCTGCTGCCGTTCCTCGGTCGCGAAGTGGCCCAGGTCGATCCGATCGAGCGCGCCGCGCTGCGCATCGGCGCCTACGAACTGAAATACCGCGTCGACGTGCCCTACCGCGTCGTCATCAACGAGGCGATCGAAACCACCAAGCGTTTTGGCGCCGATCACGGCCACACCTACGTCAACGGCGTGCTGGACAAGCTCGCCGGCGAGTGGCGCAAGCCCGAGTACCGCGGGCGCTGATGGGCGAATTCGCCCTGATCGACGAGATCCGCCGGCGCTGCGCACTGGCGCGGCCGGACGTCGTTCTGGGCATAGGCGACGACGCGGCGCTGCTGCGCGTCGCCGCGGACCAGGAGCTTGCGGTGAGCATGGACACGCTGGTCGCCGGCGTGCATTTCCCGTTGCAGACCGAGCCCTTCGACATCGGCTGGAAGGCGCTGGCGGTGAATCTTTCGGACCTCGCCGCGATGGGCGCCGCACCGGCCTGGGCCACGCTCGCGCTGACCTTGCCGCAGGCCGACCGCGACTGGGTCGCTGCTTTCTGCGACGGCTTTGCCGCACTGGCCCGGCCGCATGCGCTGGCCCTGGTCGGCGGCGATACCACGCAGGGGCCGCTGAGCATCACCGTCACCGTGCATGGCTTCGTTCCCGCCGGCCGCGCGCTGCGCCGCGACGGCGCACAGCCCGGCGATGCGGTGCTCGTCAGCGGCTTCCCCGGCGATGCCGCCGCGGGCCTGACCTGCGTGCTGGCCAGCGCCCTGCTGCGTGCAACGGCCGAAGCCGAGCGCGCCGAACTGCTGCAGCGCGTGAACCGGCCTACGCCGCGGGTAGACCTGGGACTGGCCTTGCGCGGCCTCGCGACGGCGGCGATCGACGTATCCGACGGCCTGGTCCAGGATCTGGGCCATATCGCCGCGCGCAGCGGCGTGGCGGCGCGGGTCGAAGCAGAACAGCTGCCGTGTTCGCCCGCGCTGGCCGCGGTCGGCGACGCCGCGCAGCGGCGCCAGTGGCAATTGTTCGGCGGCGACGATTACGAACTGTGCTTTACCGCGCCGCCGGCCGCGCTGCCGGCCGTACATGCGGCGGCGGCCGCTGCCGGCGTGCCCGTGCGCGTGATCGGCCGCATCGAAGCGGGCAGCGGCGTGCGCGTGTGCGATGCCGATGGCGCGGAAGTGAGCCTGCAGCGCGGCGGCTGGGAGCATTTCGCCTGATGGCGCTGAGTGCGCAGCAGCGCCGCGTCGTGCTCGGCCATCCGGCCGGCTGGATCGCCAGCGGCCTGGGCACGGGGCTGAGCCCCGTCGCACCCGGCACGGTAGGCTCGGCCGCGGCCTTGCTGCCGTATCTGTGGCTGCGCGAATTGCCGCTGTTGGCCTATCTGGGCGTGGTGCTGGCGGTGTTCGCGCTGGGCGTGCTGGTGTCGCGCACCCTGTGCCGGCGCTGCGCGGTAGAGGATCCGGGCTTCATCGTCATCGACGAATTCGTGGGCCAGTGGCTGGCCCTGGCCCTGGCGCCGCCGGGCTGGGTCTGGATACTTGTAGGCTTCTTGCTTTTTAGATTGTTCGATGTGTGGAAGCCATGGCCGGTATCCTGGGCCGACCGCGAAGTCGAAGGCGGGCTGGGTGTGATGCTGGACGATGCCCTGGCCGGCGTGCTCGCCGCCTTCGCGCTGGCGGGGGTGGTCTGGGCTGCACGGGCGGCCGGGTTCCCGGCGATCCTCGCTTGAAACCAGCGGCTTTCGCGTAATTCCCGCGTTCATTCTCCCCCGGGCTGCCCTGGTGGCAAGCGGCCGGCGTGACGTGGCGACGCCAGAATCCCGCCCTGTCGCAACGCTTTCCGCGATTCCGCCGCTGGGCCTTCCAGCCTGTGCCGGCAGCTACGCCACGCTTCGCTCCGTACTCACGGATCGCACGGCGAGCCGCGCTCCTGCAACGGCGGCCCGCGCCGGTACGCCGTCACCTGCGCATTGCCGTTCGCATCCTCGCGCAAGGTCACTTTCTCGCTGATCACATGTCCGTCGGCGAATTCGGTGATGAACACCGTATCGATGCGGTCAGGCTTTTCCAGCAGCTCGAAATCCAGCCCCTTGCGGCATTTCACCGTCGCCTCGCTGCGCCGCGCCTTGCGGATGGCGGCGCTCCAGTCGGCCAGGCTCTGCCGGCGCAGGTCGGCTGAGGCTTCGTTCCAGGCCTGTTCGAACTTGCCGGCGTCGATCAGCTCCAGCCAGTTCTTTGCCAGGTTCATCTGCGGCAGGGTGGGTTCCACCGGCTTCTGCGCCAGGCCGGCCAGGGGCAGGGCGAACAGCAGGGCTAGGGCGGTTGCAGGCAGCAGGCGCATGGCCGGTTCCTTCAGTCGGGCAGCAGTTTGCCGGGATTGAGTATGCCATCCGGGTCGAACTGGGCCTTGATCCGGCGCATCAGTTCCAGGCTGACCGGATCCAGCGCGCGCGGCAGGAATTCGCGCTTGACCAGACCTATGCCGTGTTCGCCCGACAAGGTGCCGTCCAGCGCCAGCACCAGGTCGAACACCGCGGCCAGGCAGCCCGGCGCGGCGGCGGCCTGGGCCGGATCCTCCGGCCGGTACAGCAGGTTGACGTGGATGTTGCCGTTGCCGGCATGACCGAAGTTGACGATAGGAATTTTATACTTTTCCGAAATCTGCTTCAGCCCGGCTATCAGCTGCGGCAGCCGGCTCACTGGCACCACCACGTCCTCGTTGATCTTCATGGGGGCAATGGAGCGCAGTGCCGGCGACAGCGCCTTGCGCGCGGCCCAGAGGCTGTCCACCTCGGCCGCATTCGCGGCGCTGCGCCATTCGAGCAGGCCTTCGCCGGCGGCGGCGCGGGCCACGGACTGTTCCGCCGCGGGCAGGAAATCGGCCTCGCCGTCGACCTCGATCAGCAGCATGGCGCCGGCGACGGGTATGGCCTCGCCGCCGTGGCGGCGGGCCAGGCGCAGGGCTTCGTCGTCGAGGAATTCCAGCGCGCAGGGCGTCACCGGCTGGGCCATGATGCGCGAGACCGCGGCCGCGGCGGCCTCGATGCCGGAGTAGGTCGCGCGCAGCACGCGCTTGGCGGCGGGGAGCGGCGTGAGCTTGAGCGTGGCTTCGGTGATGAGCGCCAGCGTGCCTTCGGCGCCGATCAGCAGCCGCGTCAGGTCATAGCCCGTGGCGCCCTTGCTGGTGTAGTAGCCGGCGCGGAATTCCTCGCCGCTGCCGGCGACGGCGCGCAGGCCCAGGGTGTTCTCGCGCGGCGCGCCGTATTTCACCGTGCGCGGCCCGGCCGAATTGCAGGCCAGGTTGCCGCCTATGCTGCAGTAGGGACTGGAGGTGGGATCCGGCGCCCAGAAGAAACCCAGCGGCTTGAGCGCTGTCTGCAGATCGCCGTTGAGTACGCCGGGTTCGACCACGGCCAGGCGGTTGGCCGGATCCAGCCGCAGCACGCGGTTCATGCGTTCGAACGAGGCCACCACGCCGCCGGCCACCGGCACCGTCGCGCCGGTGGTATTGGTGCCGCGGCCGCGGGCGACCAGCGGCGTGCGCGCGGCGCGGCAGGTGCGCACCAGGGCGACGACCTGTTCGTGCGTCTGCGGAAACACCACCGCATCGGGCGCGGCCTGGCGGCGCGAATTGTCGTAGCCGTAGACCAGGCACTCGGCCGGGTCGGTGCTCAGCGCGGCGCCGAAGATGTCGGCCAGGCTTGCGCGCAGCGGCGGCGCGAGCGCCATGTCAGTCCTGGTATTCCAGCACGCGCACGACTTTTTCCACGCCGGCCACGTTGCGCGCGATCTCCGCCACGCGATCGGCTTCCTCGCGGCTGAGCAGGCCCATCAGATACACCGTGCGATGCACCGTGGTGATATTGACCCGGGTCGGATCGAAGCCCGGCATGTCGACGATGTCCAGCAGCGCGGTCTTCACGTGTGCGGTGATGGTGTTGTCGCGGCGCTGGGACAGAAAGCCTTCGGGCTCGCGCACCTCGATTTCGTTGACCAGCTTGCGCACGCCCTCATAGCCGCTGACGCGCTGCTCGGCGCGCTGCTTCAGCTCCGGCGTGCGTACTTCGCCCACCAGCAGCATGACACCGTTGTAGACGACGATGGACACGTTGTTCTTGAGCGCGAGTTCCTTGTCCTTGTTGAAATTGTCGTAGGCGCTGGCCTGGATGTTGCGGTCGGCGATGACCGTGGTCCAGGAGCGCCGGTCATGGCCCACGCCGGCGGCAGTGCCGCCGACCACGGCGGCGATGCAGCCCGACAGCAGGCTGGCGGCGATGGCGATACAGAGGAAATGACGCAGGGGGCGCAGATTCATGCGGAGCTCTCAGTAGGCTTCAAAGGCGGCGCGCTGCCAGGTGCAGACCGCATTGTCGCCGCTGCCGCTGAACGCGACCGTGTCGAAGCGGCAGGTGTGGTTGGCGAAATCCGGATGCGCGGCGAGGAACATGTCCGCCGTGCGCACCAGCTTGCGCTGCTTGGCCGGACCTATCGAGGCGGTGCCGTCGGCGCTGGCCGCGCTGTCGCGGTAGCGCACCTCGACGAAGACCAGCACCTCGCCTTCGCGCATGACCAGGTCCAGCTCGCCGTAATGGCAATGCCAGTTGCGCGCGACCAGACGCAGACCGGCGCGTTCCAGTTCGGCCTGCGCGGCGAGTTCCCAGACTGCGCCTACGGAGCGCATCACTGCATCCGGCCGTCGCCCAGGGTCAGGCCGGAAACCGGCCGCGCCACGCCGTTCTCGAAGCGCACCCAGGTCAGCAGGCGATGCACGCGGCCGAAGCTGTCGGAGGCGAGCTGGCCGGTGGCGCCGGGCAGGTAGCTGTCCGGATGCGTGCCCAGCCAGTCCATGTACGGCATCAGCGCGTACGCATCCAGGCCCAGCGCGAACAGGCGCGCACCGTTGCCGCGGGCCGAATCGATCGAGCGCAGCATCTGGTCGCGCGGCGGCAGCCCGGCGCTGGCGTCGAACAGCCACGGCGCATCGCAGAATTCCAGGCCGTCCAGATCGCGGTCCAGGCCGACATTGAGCGAACCCGAATACACGTGCGACGTCGCCAGCACCGGCACGTTCACGCCGGCCAGCTTGAGCTGCGGCATCAGCAGGCGCGCCTGCTGCGGCCGCATGCTGATGAAAACGCCGGCACTGCTGGCGCTGGCAAAGGCGCCGACCGACTGGCGGATCAGCCCGGCGTAGTTCACTTCACCTTCCTTGAGGCGGCCCTCGCCGATCACCATGCCGCCCAGGCTTTCAAACTGGGCGCGGAAGGCCAGCGCGGCACGCTCGGCCCAGTCGTCGGTGGCGGCGATCACCGCGGCTTCGCGTATGCCTTGGGAAACCATGCGTTCGGCTGCCTGGGCGCCTTCGGTATCCGGCAGCAGGCCGAAGGCGACGCTGCCCGGCGGCGGCGTGGCGCCGTTGTCGGCCTGGTTCAGCGCCAGCACCGGAACCGGCAGGCGGCCCTGCTCGAACAGCAGGCCGACCGCGTCGCGGGTGAGCGGACCGACCACGCGCTCGGCGCCGTCCTGTACCGCACGCTGGTAGGCGGCGAGCGCGTCGGTGGCGCTTTGTCCGCTATCGTAAATCTGTACTTCGCCGCGTTCTGTGCCGCTCTGGCTGTCGTTGAACCAGGCGGCGAAGAAACCGTCGCGCACCGCCGCGGCGGCGTTCTTGAGCGCGCCGCTGGAAGGCAACAGCAGGGCGACGCGGCGGCTGGGACGGTAGCCCTCGCGGCTCCAGCGGTCGCTGCCGTCCTGCTGCAGCGTGCCGACCGGGCGGCTGGGCCGCTGCAGCGCCAGCGGCAGGGCCTGGCCCTGCTTGCGCAGCGCGCGTTCTATCCACGGCCGCAGCAGGTCGTTCGGCGGCAGCTCGCTGCCGCGCTGCTTGAGCGAGGCGGCGTCCAGCGCGGCCAGGGTGTCGACGATCTCGCGCCGGTTGTTCTCGCGGTCGGCGCCTTCCAGCGAACGGTCCAGTACGGCGCGGGTGCGCGCGGCGGCAAAGCGGTCGCCGGTGGCCTGCTGCGCGCGCGCGGTGAGTTCCAGCCGGCGCAGCACCAGTGCCGGCGGCAGGGCCGAGTCCGGCAGGGCGAGCAGGGCCAGGGCGTCCTCGGGCTTCTGCTGGTTCAGCGCGATCTCGGCGCTGAGCAGGTCGTAACGGTAGGCATCCTCGCCGGCCAGGCGCTTGCGCCGCACGCCGTCCAGCACCTCGGCCGCCGCAGCCAGATCGCCTTCCTCGCGCAGGGCTTCGGCGGCGCGCAGGCGGTAGTGGCCGCGGGCATTGGAATCGGACTTGGACAGTTCCAGGAACGCATCCGCGGCGGCGCGGAAATCGCCGCGCAGATAGAGGTCCTCGGCCGAAGTGGCCTGCGCGGTCTTGGTCGGCGCCCCTGTATCCATGGTGGCGCAGCCGCCCAGCAGCAACACGAGCAGGCAGGGCAGGAGTCGCAGGTTTGCGCGCATGTCAGCATCCGTAACGCCAGGCAATGCTGCGATGATAGCGGATCACGCCGGCGCGCCCGCGCCCGCGCCCGCAGGGAGAGTATCGATGGCAGCGGACAACACCGGCCGGCTCTGGGTCGTGGCCACGCCCATAGGCAATCTGGACGATCTTTCGCCCCGGGCGCAGGAAACCCTGCGCCGCGCCGCCCTTGTCGCCGCCGAGGACACCCGCCACAGCGCCCCGCTGCTGGCCCGCTACGGTATCAGTACGCGCCTGGTCGCCCTGCACGAGCACAACGAACGCGACGAGGCCGAGCGCCTGGTGGCGCGCCTGCAGGCCGGCGAAGACATCGCCCTGATTTCCGACGCCGGCACACCCCTGGTCAGCGATCCCGGCTTCCGCCTGGTCCGCGCGGCCCGCGCCGCCGGCATCCCCGTATCACCCGTACCTGGCGCCTGCGCCGCCATCGCCGCCCTGTCCGTGGCCGGCCTGCCCAGCGACCGGTTCGTGTTTGAAGGCTTCCTGCCGGCCAAATCCGGTGCCCGTCGCGAGCGCCTGGCGGAACTCGCCGGCGAAGCGCGCACGCTGGTGTTCTATGAATCCAGTCATCGCGTGCGCGAGTGCCTGGACGATATGGCCGCCGTGTTCGGCGCCGACCGCCCCGCCGTGCTGGCGCGCGAGCTGACCAAGCTGTTCGAAACCGTGCTCGACGGGACGTTGGCGCAGCTGGTGGCGCGCGTTGCGGCGGATCCGAACCAGGAGCGCGGCGAATTCGTGCTGTTGATCGGCGGCCGTCCCGAACAGGAAGACGCACGCCTGGCCGAAGGCCGCCGCGTATTTGCGCTGCTGCGCGAGGAACTGCCGCCGGCGCGTGCCGCCAAGTTGGCTGCGGTCATCAGTGGGGCGCCGCGCAAGGCCTTGTATGGGTCAGAGGTGGGCGACGGCTAGGGTTGCTGGTGGCTTGCCGTTCGTGTGCGGATGGTGAGGCGAAGGCCGTGGCGGTTTCGCGGTGGATGCGCTGTCCCCTCACCCAACTCTCTGCCCCAAGCGCTTGAACGCGCTTGGGGCAGAGGGCTTTCTCCGTCCTGGGCTTCGGCGCAATCGTGGAGGGTGACTGAGCTTCAGCTCTCGCAGTCGATCCGGTTGTTGTTGCCGTGGCCGTGGCCGCTGCTCGTGATTGTGCTTTCGTACTGAATCCGGCCCCTGCCGTTGCTTCTGCGCGCAGGGATGCACGCCGCTCGACCGGGGCTCCATAAGCCGCGGCGAGGCGGCGCAGGATCAGCCCGCGCACCGCGCGAATCCGCTGCAGGGCCAGGATGGCCCTGCAGCGGACCCCGTAGCCGCCTCGCGAAGCGGAAGGGCAGGATGCCCGTAGGCCGCGGCTTTGGGGTGTGTTTTCTTTGCCCACTTTCTTTTGCACAAGCAAAAGAAAGTAGGTCGGCCGCCGAAAGGCGGGGCGAAACTGCCTTAAATATCAAGCATATTCGCGCCGAAGGCGCGCCAGCCCCACAAAAACCACCCCACAAGTTACAATCCCCAACGGAGTCAGCCAGACAGTCGCGTCACAGCAATGTGCCGAGGAAAGTCCGGGCTCCACAGGGCAAGGTGCCAGGTAACACCTGGGCGGCGTGAGCCGACGGCCAGTGCAACAGAAAGCAAACCGCCGAACGGTGCCGAGTGCATGCGTGGTAAGGGTGAAACGGTGCGGTAAGAGCGCACCGCCTGCGGGGTCAACGCCGCAGGGCACGGTAAACCCCACCTGGAGCAAGACCGAATAGGGGAACCATGACGCGGCCCGCGTCGTTCCCGGGTTGGTTGCTTGAGCCTGACGGCGACGTCAGGCCTAGAGGAATGACTGTCGTCCCGCAAGGGATACAGGACCCGGCTTACCGGCTGACTCCACACTTCACGAGGCGGAAGTGGGCGGAGAGAGGTGACAGGCGATGCGTGTCGTCGCCTGCCACCTCTTTCTGCTCATTTCCGCCTTTTTCATTTGTACGCATGCGGTAATGCCGTCGAGGCCGGGCGGCCGTGCTGTCCTGGCGATTTCCGTGCGGTCCGCGCAGCGGCGAGCAGACGCTGCTCTGCGATCTGCACCCGGTTCAATGCGCCGCCGCCGCCGGCTCCAGCCCGCTGGCCTGGCAGTGCTCCCGATACATCTCATACAGCGCCTGCGCATCGATCCGCTGCGTCACACGGTCCTGCGCATCGAGATATTCGACCGCGCCGTGCACGACGATGAAGAGGATTACGGGCTCATCGCCGACAGCGCGCCACCAGTCGGTATTGCCGGCCGGCTCGAACACATATTCCCCAGGCCCTATGCGCTCGCCGGTGCACAGCTCGCGCGTGCCCTGCAGGTTGTAGGCGTGGATGGGGCCGGTGTGGCGGTGCAGCGGCACACCGGCGCCGGGTTCGATGCGCATCAGTTCGACGAAGCCGGTGTTGTCCGGCAGCAGGCGCAGCAGCTTGAAGGATTTGCCGGGGCCGGCCGGCACCCAGGGCGTGTCGGCGGCGGCGATGGTCTGGGCATCGGCGAAGGCGGGGTGGGTGGCGGGCTGCAGCGGCGCGGCGATGGCGGGATTCGACATGATGTTCTCCGGAATCAGGTGGCGGGCTTGGCGGAATTGCCGAACAGGATCTGGCGCGATTCGGCGCTGATGTTGCGCGCGGCGGCGGAGTAGGCGTCCTTGACCTCGGCATAGGCGCGCCGCGTCGCCGGACGTTCGCGGATGGTGTCGAACCAGCGCCGCAGGTTGGGGAAATCATCCAGGTTCTGTCCGTGCGCCTGGTGCGGCACTATCCAGGGATAGCAGGCCATGTCGGCGATGCTGTAGTCGCCGGCGATGAATTCGCGGCCGGCCAGGCGCTTGTCGAGCACGCCGTAGAGGCGCGCGGTCTCGCGGGTATAGCGTTCGATCGCATAGGGAACGGCTTCCGGCGCGTAGACGCGAAAATGTCCATTTTGTCCGGCCATGGGGCCCAGGCCGCCGACCTGCCAGAACAGCCACTGCATCACCTCCATGCGTTCGCGCAGATCGGCAGGCAGGAAGCGGCCGGTCTTCTCGGCGAGGTATTGCAGCAGGGCGCCGGATTCAAACAACCTGACCGGTTCGCCGCCGTCGGCCGGGGCGTGGTCGATCAGTGCGGGAATGCGGTTATTCGGCGCGAAGGCGAGGAACTCGGGACGGAACTGTTCGCCCTTGCCTATGTCCACCGGCACGATGCGGTAGTCCAGTCCGGTTTCCTCCAGCATCAGGCGCGGCTTCAGGCCGTTGGGCGTGGCCCAGTAGTACAGCTCGATCATGTCTGGCTCCGGTGAGTGGGTGAGTCCAGCATAGGCGCCGATCTGGCATGCTTGCAGCGCCAGGAAAGGGGAAAATCATGGATCCAGTTTTCGCGTTCGCCCTGGACCTGCCGGAGCGCGGCTCCGGCCAGTTGCTGCGCAGCCTGCACGGCCAGTTGCGCGCAGCGATTCTTGACGGCCGCCTGCGCCCGGGCCAGCGCCTGCCCTCCAGCCGCGCGGTGGCCGCGGCCTACGGCATCTCGCGCAATACCGCGGTGGCGGCCTACGACCTGCTGCTCAGCGAGGGCTACGTGCGCACGCGCCGCGCGAGCGGCGTGCAGGTGGCCGATGCGCCGGCACCGCCGCCGCGCGCGTCGCGGCCGGTCGCGGCGGCGCGGCACTTGGCGGCGCACTGGCGCGGCGCGGCGCCGCCGGATACGGCGCCGGGCGGCGTGTTCCGCCTTGGCGTGCCGGAATTGGCTGAGTTTCCGTTCGATATCTGGCGCCGTCTCGGTGCGCGGGCATTGCGCCAGCTGGCCCGCGCGCCGGCGGTCTATGCGGCGGCCCAGGGCCAGCCCGCGCTGCGCGAGGCGGTGGCGCGGCATGTGGCTTTCGCCCGCGCGGTGTCCTGCGGCGCCGACGACATCGTGATCACCTCCGGCGCGCAGCAGGCTTTCGATCTGCTGGCGCGCATCCTGGTCACGCCGGGCAAGACCGTGGTCGCGGTGGAGGACCCGGGCTATCCGCCGCTGCGCGCCGCCTTCGCCGCTGCGGGCGCGCAGCTGGCGCCGGTGCCGGTCGATGCGGAAGGGCTGCAGGTGGCGCAGGTGCCAGCCCAGGCGCGGGTGATCTGCGTGACGCCGTCGCATCAGTTTCCGCTGGCCTGCGCCATGTCGCCGCGGCGCCGCGCCGAATTGCTGGCCTTCGCCCGCGCGCGCGACGCGCTGGTGATCGAGGACGACTACGACGGCGAGTTCCGCTACGGCGAGCGCCCGCTGGACGCGCTGCAGACGCTGGACGGCGGCGAGCGCGTGTTCTACGTCGGTACCTTTTCCAAGAGCCTGTTTCCCGGCCTGCGCCTGGGCTATGTCGCCTGTCCGGCCTGGGCCCGCGCCGCGCTCGTGGAAGCGCGCCGCGCCGCCGATGTGCACGGCAACGTGCCGGCGCAGGATACCCTGGCCCTGTTCATCGCCGAAGGCCATCTGGCGCGGCATGTGCGGCGCATGCAGGCGGTGTATGCGCAGCGCCGCAGCGCGCTGCTGCACGGGCTGGAACGGCATTTCGGCGGATTGCTGGCGCCGCTGCCGTCCCAGGCCGGGCTGCACCTGGCGGTGGCGGCCGAACGCCTGGCCGCGGCGCCGGCCTGGCTGGCGCGGCCCACGGCCGGCGCGGGCGTAGCCACGCTGCGCCGCTTCCAGCTGCAGCGCAGCCGGCGCGCGGGGCTGGTACTGGGCTTCGGTGCCGCCGATACCGCCGCGATAGGGCCGGCCCTGGCCGAGCTGCGGCGGCGCTGGGAGCGGGATCAGGCCTGATCGGAATGGTCGCCGCGGCGCCGGGCACTGGCCGCGGCGCGGCTTTCCGGATACTGTACCCCAGTATGGTAAATCCAGGGGATCGTCCCATGCCGCATTCGCCCGCCGAGAAGAAGCGCGTACTTGCCCGTGTAGGGCGCATGCGCGGCCAGCTGGAAGCGCTGGAGCGTGCGCTGCAGCAGGGCGCCGAGTGCGCCGCCGTGCTGCAGCAGATCGCCGCGCTGCGCGGCGCGGTCAACGGCCTGATGGGACAGGTGCTGGAGAGCCATCTGCGCGAGGAACTGGGCCAGCCGGCCGCCAGCGCGCAGCGCCGCCAGCAGCGTGTCGACGAAGTGGTCGCGCTGCTGCGGTCCTATCTGAAATGAATCGTCCCCCGCCGCGCCGGCGTCCGGCGCGGCTGCCTTTTCCGCATCCTTTCCTGCATCCGGGAGTGAAACCATGAAGAGCCGTGCCGCCGTCGCCTTTGCCGCGGGCAAGCCGCTGGAAATCGTCGAGATCGACGTGGCGCCGCCGCGCCGCGGCGAAGTGCTGGTGCGCATCACGGCGACCGGCGTCTGCCATACCGACGCCTTCACGCTCAGCGGCGACGATCCGGAAGGCATCTTCCCGGCCGTGCTCGGCCACGAGGGCGGCGGCGTGGTGGTCGAGGTCGGCGAGGGCGTGACCAGCCTGGCGCCCGGCGATCACGTGATCCCGCTGTACACGGCGGAATGCCGCGAATGCAAATTCTGCAAATCCGGAAAAACCAACCTGTGCCAGGCGGTGCGCGCCACCCAGGGCAAGGGCCTGATGCCCGACGGCACCACGCGCTTCTCCTACAACGGCCAGCCCATCTACCACTACATGGGCTGCAGCACCTTCAGCGAGTACACCGTGGTGGCCGAAGTGTCGCTGGCCAAGGTCAATCCGGCCGCGCCGCTGGAGAAGGTCTGCCTGCTGGGCTGCGGCGTCACCACCGGCATAGGCGCCGTGCACAACACGGCCAAGGTCAAGCCGGGCGACAGCGTCGCGGTGTTCGGCCTGGGCGGCATCGGCCTCGCGGTGATCCAGGGCGCGGTGCAGGCCAGGGCCGGGCGCATCATCGCCGTCGACACCAATCCGTCCAAGTTCGAGCTGGCGCGGCAGATGGGCGCAACCGACTGCGTCAACCCGCGCGACCATGACAGGCCCATCCAGGATGTGATCGTCGGTCTCACCGACGGCGGCGTGGATTTCAGCTTCGAATGCATAGGCAACGTGGATGTGATGCGCGCGGCGCTGGAGTGCTGCCACAAGGGCTGGGGCGAGAGCATCATCATCGGCGTGGCCGGCGCCGGCCAGGAGATCCGCACGCGGCCGTTCCAACTGGTCACGGGCCGGGTCTGGCGCGGCACCGCCTTCGGCGGCGTCAAGGGGCGCACCCAGCTGCCGGGCATGGTGGAACAGGCCATGCGCGGTGAAATCCAGCTGGATCCCTTCATCACCCACACCTTGCCGCTGGAACGCATCAACGAAGCCTTCGACCTGATGCACGAAGGCAAGTCCATCCGCAGCGTGATCCATTACTGAGGGCGCGCCATGCAGCGCATCGAGGCGCACGCCAGCCACGGCGGCGTGCAGGAAGTGTGGCAGCATCGCTCGGCGGTGCTGGATTGCGAGCTGCGCTTCGGCATCTATCTGCCGCCGCAGGCACAGGCCGGGCCTTGTCCGGTGCTGTACTGGCTCAGCGGGCTGACCTGCAGCGAGCAGAACTTCATCACCAAGGCCGGCGCGCAGCGCTATGCGGCCGAGCACGGCCTGATCGTGGTCGCGCCCGATACCAGCCCGCGCGGCGCCGATGTGGCCAATGTGGACAGCTACGACCTGGGCCAGGGCGCCGGCTTCTATCTGAATGCGACGCGCGAGCCCTGGTCGCGGCATTACCGCATGCACGATTACGTCGTGGATGAACTGCCGGCGCTGGTCGAGGCGAATTTTCCCGCCACGGCCGCGCGTGCCGTCAGCGGGCATTCCATGGGCGGCCACGGTGCGCTGGTGCTGGCGCTGCGCAATCCGGGCCGCTATCGCAGCGTGTCGGCGTTCTCGCCCATCGTTGCGCCCAGCCAGGTGCCCTGGGGCGAGAAGGCTTTCGGCAACTACCTTGGCGAAGACCGTGCGGCCTGGCTGGAATGGGATGCCTGCGCGCTGGTCGCCGGTGCCGCGGAGCGTCTGCCGCTGCTGGTCGACCAGGGCGAGGCCGACGAATTCCTCGCCACCCAGTTGCGGCCAGAATTGCTGGAGCAGGCCTGCGATGCCGCCGGGCATCCGCTGCTGCTGCGCCGTCGCGCCGGCTACGACCACAGCTACTATTTCATTGCCAGTTTTCTGGATGAGCATTTCGCCCATCATGCGCAGGCGTTGCGGCGCGGCTGAGGTGGAGCGGGGCGCGGCGCGGGCAGGGAAGCCGATGCCACGGAGGCGCAATAACGCCGGATCGCGGAATCCAGGATGCCGTTCACGGTATCCGGCGCGGTCCGGCGCCGCGCCGCATCGCCGCTGCCGTGGCTGCCGGATTTTCCGTATTTCCACAAATTAACGGAGGCGCCATGAGCAGGATCGCCGTGATGGGGGCGGGCAGCATAGGCGGCTATGTGGGCGGACGCTTGATTGCCGCCGGTGCCGATGTGGTGCTGATCGGCCGCGAGCGCCTGCAGCGCGAGATCGGTGCCCATGGGCTCAAGCTCAGCGACTACCGCGGCTATCACGAGGCGCTGGCGCCGCAGCAGGTGACCGTGGCGACTTCAGCCGAGGCTGCGGCGGGCGCGGATCTGGTGCTGGTCACGGTCAAGTCCGCCGCGACTGCCGCGGCGGGCGCGGAACTGGCGCAGGTGCTGCGGCCGGGCGCCGTCGCGATCAGCCTGCAGAACGGCCTGGGCAATGCTGCCGTGCTGCGCGCCGCGCTGCCGCAGCGGATCGTGCTGGCCGGCATGGTGCCGTTCAATGTGGTGCAGGGCGGCGAGGGGCGTTTCCACCAGGGCACCGAGGGCGAGCTGGAAGTCGAGCGGCACGCTGCGCTGGAACCGTTTCTCGCGCTGTTCGCCCGGGCCGGCCTGCCGCTGGTGCAGCAGGCGGACCTGGCGCCGGTGCAGTGGGGCAAGCTGCTGCTGAATCTCAACAACCCCATCAATGCGCTGTGCGGCCTGCCGCTGCGGCAGCAGCTGTCGCAGCGCAGCTATCGCCGCTGCCTGGCCCTGGCCCAGCGCGAGGCGCTGGGCCTGCTGGCCGGCGCCGGCCTGGTTCCGGCCCGGCTGACCGCGTTGCCGCCACATTGGATCCCGCGCGTGCTGGAACTGCCGGATGTGCTGTTCCGCCGCATCGCCGCGCGCATGCTCGCGATCGACCCGCTGGCGCGCTCGTCCATGTGGGAAGACCTGCAGGCCGGGCGCGCTACGGAAGTGGACTGGATAAACGGCGAGATTGTGCGCCTGGCCCAGAACCAGGGACGGCGCGCGCCGGTCAATGCGCGGCTGGCCGCGCTGGTACACGCAGCCGGGCAGGGCGGACGGCGCGACTGGAGCGGGCCGGAATTGCTCGCGCAGCTGCGCGAGGTCGCAACCGCGGGCTGAGACGGCCGACTGCGGCGCCGCTGCGGCCGCTGTTCTAGAATGCTGCGTTTACCCCGGAGCCAGACCCATGAGCGATACGCCTCCCGACCGCCTCGACGCCGATCCGCGCAGCAAATTCCACGACGCCGCCGCCTTCGAGCGCGGCATAGGCATACGCTTCAACGGCAAGGAACGTTTCGACGTGGAGGAATACTGCGTCAGCGAAGGCTGGGTGCGCGTGCCCGCGGGCAAGGCGCGCGACCGGCGCGGCAATCCCATGACGCTGAAGCTCAAGGGCGAAGTCGTCGCCTATTACCGCGAAGCGGAAGCCGGCGGCGCCTGATTACGGAGCGTCGGTCCGGCGGTCGCTGCCGCCGGACCCCGCAGCTGGAGCGCCGGTTCCGCCTCCCGCCTCCGGCGGTGCGGCGCCGGAGGCGGGAGGGATCGGTCCGTGGTTCTTCACGGGTTGTTGTTTCTGGAAATTACTTCTTTGCGGCTTTTTGCGCGGCATCCTTGGCCTTGTCGGTCAGGCTCTGCGCGGTATTGCCGTTCTTGATCGGGCAGGCTGCCGGCAGCGGCCCCTTGCCGTTGCCGCAGCCGCCGGTCTGCTGGGCGAAGCCCCAGAGATGGCTGAAATTCGCCGGCGCGTTATTGGGAAAGCCCATGGGCACAGGCGGCTTCACGCTCGTGTTCACGTATTGAGTCTGGGTGTGGCAGCTGAAGCAGTTGCGGCCCTCGCCCTGGAAGAACGTCTCCAGCGTGGTATTGGCGTTCTGGGTGGAGCCGGCCATGTTGCTGCTGGTCGGCGGCAGGGCGCCGTTGCGCGTCCACAGGTTGCCGGTCATCTGGTAGTTGAGCCAGATCGCCATGTTGGCGAACTTGTCCGGCGAACTCTTGAGCAGCCCCCGCAGAGTGGATTGCACCGAGGCGTTCAGCGCAATCATCGCGCTGGTGTTGTCCGTGCTACCGCCGCCCTGGGGCACGACGCGGCAGACCTGGGTCGGATTCACGCCGTTCTGGTTCGGCGTGCAGTTGGTCGTGCACTTGGGATTGTTGAACGACCAGCCGCCGGCCGGCGGCGCCTGCGGATTGGTGCAGTCCGGCGCGTTGGAATTGTGCTCGAAAGTGGCCCAGATGAATTCCGGATGATCCGGCGTATTCGCCACCAGGTGGAAGCCGACCAGGCCCAGGGTCACCGGCTGGCAGGATTCGCCGACCACGCCCTGGATCGTGTACATGTCCTTGGGCGGCGCGCCGCTGAACACGCGCCAGGCGGCCTTGAGTTCCACCGATCCCGCCGGCAGCGCCGTGGTCGACGGCGCCGAGGTGACGCAGGTGGTGTTGTTGAAATCGCACTGGGTGATGAAGTCGTACTCGGTCTGGTTTACCCACATGCTGTAGTAGACGACCTGCTTGTTCTGGTCGTACAGCGGATCGCCGGTGGCCTGGGTGTCCGAGCCCGCGTCGACGCCGGCGCCCTTGGGAACGCGCGGGCGCAGGAACAGTTTCTTTGCGTTCTTCGGATCGGCCTTGGCATTGCTGGAACAGGGCGCGCTGGGCTGCTGGCCCCAGGGCGTCACTGCGGTGCCGGCCGGCACGAAGATGCCGTATTCGGGCATCCAGGCTTCAAACGCGCGGCCGCCGCCGGAGGCCGGCTGCACCACGTCGATGAAGGCCTGCCAGGCGAACTGGTGGAATACGCAGTCGGTATTGCCGTCGTCGCCGACTTCCGTCGGAAAGTTCGGGCTGGTGAACCAGCTGGCGCTGGCATTGCACGGGGTCTGGGCGTAGGCGGCCTGGCCCAGCAACAGCAGGGCGGCGGCAGACAGCCACCGCGGCAGGTTTGCACTCATGGCTTGCTCCTGGCGTTGGGTCGAAAGGCGGGCTCCTGCCTGCTTTTCGCGCGACTGGCGCAGGCGGGCCTGCGCTTGTTCTCCGGAAACCGGCGCGGCCGGTTCCCGGGCGCTCCGTCCCTGGGACGCATCCGGCTCTGAGTTGCAGTGTCGTATCACAGTGGCAACTGTGATTTGGATACATTGATCCAATTTCTTCCCATCTACAACCGGCAAGCGCAAAAGCGCCGCCGCGGCTATCGCCGAGCGGGTTTGTCATCGGTTTGCAGCGCGGCGGCCGGTCTGCCGGCGCCAGTTGGGTGGCCGATGATTGGCAGCCCGGTGGCGGAGGTGGACTGCGACCACTGCTGCCACCGGGGCGGCGAGGCACGGGGCGATGGTCCTGGCGCGCTGCGCCCGCCCGTGGCGATCCGTGGGATGGGGTGGAATCCGGCCCGGCGCCGTGGCGGCCGGTGGGATCCGGTGGCGCGCGTCGGCGCAGAGCGGTCCGGGTGCCGCCGCCCGGGCGCAGTCCCGTCGCAGCGCGTACGGGTGCCGGGTCAGGGCTGGATCCGCTCCCCCGGGAAAACGCCCAGGCACAGCCCGGCACATGGCGGACCCAGGCGGGCCGTGTTCAGCTTCGTAAACCGCTGTTACAGCCCAAATTTCTTTTTAATTCAAGGTGCTGACCGGTGTTTCTTAGAAACTGCGTGAATCTGCCCGAAAAATGCCACAACCCCATTGATCTGTAACGGAAATTCTCCTTGACAGTCTCAGGGGCTGAGACTAGTGTGGGCGCCGGTGTGATTTCGTGGGAAATGGTGGGGAAGGCACAGGCAGATGTTCCAGGGCGAAACCGCCATCACGATCGACGACAAGGGTCGGCTTGCCGTGCCGACAGCTTATCGCGAGCAGATCGCGGCGATTTCCGCCGGGCGCCTGGTGTTCACCTACAACCCCTTCGAGAACGGCTGCCTGTGGCTGTTCCCGCTCAACGAGTGGGAAACGGTCCGCGACCAGGTCAATGAACTGACCAACGTCAAGGCGGTGCACCGGGCGCTGCAGATGAAGCTGGTCGGCGCTGCCGCCCACGTGGAGCCCGACAGCGCAGGACGCATCCTGGTGCCAGCGAGTCAGCGCGCGGCGGCCGGGATAGAAAAGAAGGCCGTGTTGCTCGGCATGGGCGCCAAGTTCGAGTTGTGGAGCGAGCAGGCGCACCTGGCCAAGATCCGCCAGACCATAGGCGAGGATGAGATCAGCGACGCGATGATGAACCTGAAGTTGTAGCGGAATTTTCTGGAAAGGACCGGGGTGGAGCAGGGTGAAGCAGGACACGCTCAAGCACGTCCCGGTCATGTTGGCGGAAGCGGTGGACGCGCTTGCCGTGAAGCCGGGCGGCGTCTACGTCGATGGCACCTTCGGCCGCGGCGGTCATGCGCGCGAAGTGCTGAAACGGCTGGGTGCCGGGGGGCGCCTGTTGTTGCTGGACCGTGATCCGCAGGCCGTTGCCATGGCCCGCGCCGAATTCGGTCAGGACCCGCGTGTACAGGTGAGACACGGCAGCTTCGCCGGACTTGCCGAATGGGACGCGACGGAGGATGGGGTGGACGGTGTGTTGCTCGATATCGGTGTGTCGTCGCCGCAGCTGGACGATCCGCAACGCGGGTTCAGCTTCCAGGCCGACGCCCCGCTCGACATGCGCATGGATACCAGCCAGGGCGAGAGCGCAGCGGACTACCTGGCCCGCGCCGCCGAGCAGGACATCGCCGACGCACTTTATGAGTACGGCGAGGAGCGCAACAGCCGCCGCATCGCGCGCTGGATCGTAGAGCGCCGTGCCGACAATCCCATCCGCACCACGGCCGAGCTGGCCGAACTCTGCGCCCGCGCCAATCCCAAGCGCGAACCGGGCAAGCACCCGGCCACGCGCACCTTCCAGGCCCTGCGCATCGTGGTGAACGGCGAGCTGGACGCGCTGCAGCGCGGCCTGGAGGGCGCGCGCCAGCGCCTGCGTCCGGGCGGCCGCCTGGCCGTGATCAGCTTCCATTCGCTGGAAGACCGCATCGTCAAGCAGTTCATACGCACTCATTCGCAGCCGCCGCCGAGCCGGCGCGGCCTGCCGCCGCCGCCGCACGCGCCGCTGACCCTGCGCGCGATCGGCTCGGCCCAGCTGCCCGGCGCCGAGGAAATCGAACGCAACCCGCGCGCCCGCAGCGCCGTGCTGCGCGTGGCCGAGCGCCTGGAGGCCGCGCCATGAAGCGTGTGGGCTTCGTACTGTTCACCCTGTTGCTGCTGGCCGATATCGCCAGCGCGATCGGCGTGGTCTACCAGCGCCATGAAGGCCGCGTGCTGTTCATCGAACTGACCCGGCTGAACCGGGAGCGCGACGAAATGAATTTCGAATACGGCCGGCTGCAGCTGGAACAGTCGACCTGGGCCGAACCCAACCGCATCGAGCAGGTCGCCCGCGGCCAGCTCGGCATGGGCGCGGCGGATCCGGCCGACATCGTGATCATCCGCCGCTGATGTCCCTGTCCAACCGCCCGCGCGAATTCAGCGACAACGCCGTGCGCAACAGCACCGCGGCCGGCCTGCGCGCGGCCACGCGGCCGCGGCCTGTGAACCTCAAGGCGCGCCTGTCGGCCGTGCTGATGCTGCTGACCCTGGCCGGCACCGGCCTGGTCGTGCGCGCGGTCGATCTGCAGGTGGTGCGCAAGGAGTTCTACCAGGAGCAGGGCGACGCACGCTATCTGCGCGAAGTGCCGATCCCGGTTTCGCGCGGCACCATCCTGGACCGCAACGGCGAGCCGCTGGCCGTGTCCACGCCGGTGGTGTCGATCTGGGCAAACCCGCAGGAGCTGCTGCAGCACGGCGGGCGCGTGTCCGAGCTGGCCGAGGCGCTGGGCATGGACGAGACCGTGCTCAAGGCCAAGCTGGAGCAGCGCGCGGACAAGGAATTCCTGTACCTCAAGCGTCATCTCAACCCCGACGACGCCAAGCAGATCCTGGACCGCAAGATTCCCGGCGTCAGCTCGCAGCGCGAATTCCGCCGCTATTACCCCAGCGGCGAAGTCATGGCGCACGTGCTGGGCTTCACCAATATCGACGATCGCGGCCAGGAAGGCCTGGAGCTGGCCTTCGACGAATGGCTGGCCGGCAAGCCCGGCGCCAAGCGCGTGATCCGCGACCGCCTGGGCCATGTGGTCGAGGACGTGGAACTGCTGCGCGAGCCGCAGCCCGGCCGCGAGCTGACCTTGTCCATAGACCGGCGCATCCAGTACCTGGCCTATCGCCAGCTCAAGCGCACCCTGCTGGAGCATTCGGCGACCTCGGGCTCCATCGTCGTGCTGGATGCGCGCAACGGCGAGATCCTGGCCACGGTCAACCAGCCTTCCTACAACCCCAACGCGGTCAACAACGGCGAAACCGCCAGCCGGCGCAACCGCGCTCTGACCGACGTGGTCGAGCCCGGCTCCACCATGAAAGCCTTCACCGTGGCCGCGGCGCTGGAAAGCGGCAAGTGGAAGCCGAACACGCCCATCGACACCTCGCCCGGCAGCATGCCGCTGGCCGGCCACATCATCCGCGACACCAGCAACAAGGGCCTGCTCGACGTCACCGGCGTGCTGACCCGCTCCAGCAACGTGGGCGCGGCCAAGATTGCGCTGACCCTGTCCAACGAACACCTTTATGACGTGTTCAAGCGCTTCGGCTTCGGCGAGAGCACCGGCAGCGGCTTTCCCGGCGAGGCGCCCGGCGTGCTGCCGGCGTACAAGAGCTGGGGCGTGGTGGAAAAAGCGACGCTGTCCTACGGCTACGGCCTGAACGTCACGCCCATGCAGCTCGCCCAGGCCTATGCCGTGCTGGCCGACAACGGCCGCCTGCGCGCGCCGACCTTCGTCAAGGGCGCGCAGAACCCGGATACCGCGGTGCTGGACCCGAATATCGCCCGCACCATCGTCACCATGCTGGAAACGGTGATCACGCCGCGCGGCACCGGCCTGCGCGCGGCGGTGCGCAACTACCGCGTCGCCGGCAAGAGCGGCACCTCGCGCCGCGCCGTCGCCGGCGGCTACGAGAGCCGCTATATCTCCACCTTCGCCGGACTGGCCCCGGCCAGCAATCCGCGCCTGGTCGTGGTGGTGGTGATCCACGATCCGCAGGGCGCCTATACCGGCGGCATCGTCGCCGGCCCGGCCTTCAGCCGGGTCATGGACGGCGCGCTGCGCCTGCTCGACATTCCGCCGGACAATGTGGAGAAGTGGTACTCCGACGGCAGCGGCAACTGGGCGCCGGTAGAGGCCGGCGACGCCGCGCCCGACTACGCGCCCGGCGCGACCAGCTTCGAGGAGGGCGTGCCCGAATGAGCATGACCCTGGACGAACTGATCGGCCCCGCCGCCGGCGCACACGGCGCGATCCGCGTGGACGGGTTGAGCCTGGACTCGCGCGCGATCCGTTCCGGCGATGCCTTCGTCGCCCTGCGCGGCACCACCGCGCACGGCATCACCTTTGCCCCGGCGGCGTTGGCGCGGGGTGCTTCGGTCGTATTGGCCGAATCCCCCGCGCCGCCCGCTTTTGATCCGGTCGCGCCGGTGGTCTGGCTGGACGGCCTGCGCGCCCAGGCCGGCCATATCGCCGCGCGCTTCCACGGTGAGCCCTCGCGCCAGCTGCGCGTGCTCGGCGTCACCGGCACCAACGGCAAGACGTCGACGGTGCAGCTGCTGACCCAGGCGCTGGAACTGCTCGGCCACCGCGCCGCGAGCATAGGCACGCTGGGCGCCGGCCTGCACGGCCATATCCAGGCCGGCGAGCGCACCACGCCGGACGCGATCCAGCTGCAGGCGCTGCTGGCGCAGTTCCGCGATGCCGGCGCCGACCATGTCGCGATGGAGGTGTCCTCGCATGCGCTGGAGCAGGGCCGCGTCAACGCGGTGGATTTCAGCCTGGCCCTGTTCACCAATCTGACCCGCGATCACCTGGACTACCACGGCACCATGCAGGCCTACGGCGCTGCCAAGGCGCGCCTGTTCGCCTGGCCGGGCCTGGCCCACGCCATCATCAATGTGGATGACGCATTCGGCCGCGAACTCGCCGCGCAGCTGCCCAACCGCGTCAGCCTGCTGCGCACTGGCGCGGAAAGCGCCGATGCGGACGTGCGCGCCAGCGGCATCGTGCTGGACGAGCGCGGTGTCTCCTTCACCCTGCACACGCCCTGGGGTACGGCGCGACTGCAATCGCCGCTGCTGGGGCGTTTCAACGTGGCCAACCTGCTCGGCGTGATCGCGGCGCTGGGCGCGCTGGGTTTCGATTTCGATGCCGTCGTCGCCGCGGCCGCGCAGCTGCAGCCGGTGGCCGGGCGCATGAATCGCCTGGGCGCCGCCGGCCAGCCGCTGGTCGTGGTCGATTACGCGCATACGCCGGACGCGCTGGAGCAGGCCCTGGGCACGTTGCGCACGCATGCGCGCGGCCGCCTGATCTGCGTATTCGGCTGCGGTGGCGAGCGCGACGCGGGCAAGCGGCCGCAGATGGGCGCGATCGCCGAACGCCTGGCCGATGTCGCCATCGTCACCGACGACAATCCGCGCCGTGAAGACGCAGACGCCATCGTCGCCGCCATCGTCGCGGGCTTTGCCGACGCGGCCCGCGCCCGCGTCGAGCGCGACCGCGCCAAGGCCATTGCCCTGGCCATCGCCGAGGCCCGCCCGGGCGATATCGTGCTGATCGCCGGCAAGGGCCATGAGCCCTACCAGGAAGTCGGCGCGCAGAAATTCCCGTTCGACGACACTGCCGTGGCGCGCCGGGTGCTGGAGGCGCAGCCATGCTGAACCTCGCCCTGAGCGAAATCGCCACGATCACCGCGGGCCGCCTGCTCGGCGCCGATGCGCACATCAACGGCGTGGCCGTGGATACGCGCAAGCTGCAGCCCGGCGACCTGTTCGTCGCGTTCAAGGGCGAGCGCGTGGACGGCCACGATCTGCTCGATGCGGCCCAGGCCGCCGGCGCCGTCGCGGCGCTGGTCACGCATCCGGTCGATGCCAGCCTGGCGCAGATCCTGGTCGCCGATACCGAGCGCGCGCTGGGCGATCTGGCCGCCGCGGTGCGGGCGCAGTGTGCGGTGCGGGTGGTCGGCATCACCGGCTCCAACGGCAAGACCACGGTCAAGACCCTGACCGCGTCGATACTTTCGCGCCACGGCGCCACGCACTGGAACGCGGGCAATCTCAATAACGAGATCGGCCTGCCGCTGACCCTGCTCGCCATGCCGGCGGACACCGCGTTCGCGGTGCTGGAGATGGGCGCGGGCAAGCCGGGCGACATCGCCTATCTGGCGGCGATCGCGCGGCCCGAGGTCGGCCTGGTCAACAACATCGCACCGGCGCACCTGGAGCGCATGCTGTCGCTGGACGGCATAGCCCGCACCAAGGGCGCGCTGTACGAGGCGCTGCCGCCGCACGGCGTAGCCGTGATTAACGACGAAGAACCGTTCGCCGCACTGTTTACAGGGCTGGCCGGGGCGCGGCGACTGCTGCGCTTCGGCTTTTCTGCTTCCGCCGAGGTGCGCGCCGAGGCGCTGCAGCTGGGCGAAACCTCGCGCTTCCGCCTGCATACGCCGGCCGGCAGTCGCGATGTCGAACTGGCGTTGCCAGGCCGCCACA
Organism: Tahibacter harae; assembly: GCF_024437735.1. Lineage (GTDB taxonomy): Bacteria > Pseudomonadota > Gammaproteobacteria > Xanthomonadales > Rhodanobacteraceae > Tahibacter > Tahibacter harae. The sequence goes on from NZ_JANFQO010000005.1 coordinate 50,567, forward strand.
ACGTCTCCAATGCGCTGGCCGCGGCGGCGCTGGCGACCGCGCTGGACGTGCCGCTGGATACCATCCGCGCCGGCCTGGAACAGGCGCCGCGCGTGGCCGGCCGGCTCGACCGCCGCGACAGCGGCCGCGGCTGGAGCCTGATCGACGACAGCTACAACGCTAATCCCGGCTCGGCCGCGGCGGCGATAGACACGCTGGTGCTGCAGCCGGGCGAGCCCTGGCTGGTGCTGGGCGACATGAAGGAACTGGGCCCCGAAGCCGCCGCGCTGCACGCGCGCATAGGCGCACATGCCCGCGCCCAGGGCGTGCAGCGCCTGTACGCGACGGGCCCGCTCAGCCGCGCCGCCGCCGACGCCTTCGGCGCCGGCGCGCTGCATTTTCCACAACAACCGGAATTGATCGCCCGCCTGCGGCAGGATCTGCACGCTGGCGTCTGCTGCCTGGTCAAGGGTTCGCGTTCGTCCGCGATGGATCGCGTGGTCGCGGCGCTGCTGGGGACCGAGGGGGACTCGCATGCTGCTTGAACTGGCCCAATGGCTGACGCCCTACGTCAGCGCCTTCCACGTCGTCCAGTACCTGACTTTCCGCGCCATCATGGCCACGCTGACCGCGCTGGCCGTGTCGCTGCTGGTGGGGCCAGGCATGATCCGCCGCCTCGCCGCGCTCAAGGCCGGCCAGGTGATCCGCCAGGACGGCCCGCAGTCGCATCTGTCCAAGGCCGGTACGCCGACCATGGGCGGCGCGCTGATCCTGGCGTCGATCGCCGTATCCACGGTGCTCTGGGCCGATCTGCGCAACCGCTATGTCTGGCTGGTACTGGCCGTGACCGTGGTCTTCGGCGCGATCGGCTTCTACGACGACTACAAGAAGCTGGTGCTCAAGGACAGCCGCGGCCTGGCCGCGCGCTGGAAGTATTTCTGGCAGTCCATAGGCGGCCTGGGCGCGGCGCTGTTCCTGTTCTATACCGCCGACGTGCCGGCGGCGACGGCGCTGTACCTGCCGCTGTTCAAGCAGGTTGCGCTGCCGCTGGGCGCGTTCTTCTTCGTGTTGCTGGGCTATCTCATGATCGTGGGTTTCTCCAACGCGGTGAACCTCACCGACGGACTGGACGGCCTGGCCATCATGCCCAGCGTGCTGGTCGCCTGCGCCCTGGGCGTGTTCGCCTATCTCGGCGGCAACGCGGTGTTCTCCAACTACCTGCAGATTCCCGCCGTGCCCGGCGCCGGCGAGCTGACCATCTACTGCGGCGCGCTGGCCGGCGCGGGCCTGGGCTTCCTCTGGTTCAACACCTATCCCGCGCAGGTGTTCATGGGCGATATCGGCGCGCTGGCCATCGGCGCGGCGCTGGGCCTGATCGCGGTGATCGTGCGCCAGGAAGTGGCGCTGCTCATCATGGGCGGCGTATTCGTGATGGAGACGGCCTCGGTGATGCTGCAGGTGGCCAGCTTCAAGCTCACCGGCAAGCGCCTGTTCCGCATGGCGCCCATCCATCATCACTTTGAATTGAAGGGCTGGCCCGAGCCGCGCGTGATCGTGCGCTTCTGGATCATCAGCGTGGTGCTAGTGCTGATCGGCCTGGCGACGTTGAAGGTGCGCTGATGAGCGAAGGCCAGGCCACCCGCCGCAGCGAATTGCCCGGTCGTTACGACCGCGGCCTGCTGCTGGCCGCCCTGGGCATCACCGCCCTGGGCGTCGTCATGGTGGCGTCCAGCTCCATCCCCGTGGCCGAGAACCAGCACTTCGGCCCGTTCTATTACGTTACGCGCCACCTCATCTTCGTCGCCCTGGGCGTGCTGCTGGCCATAGGCGCGATGCGGCTGGAGCTGGAGAAGGTCGAGCGCCACAGCGGCCTGCTGCTGCTGGTCGGCTTCCTGCTGCTGCTGGCGGTGTTCGTGCCCGGCCTGGGCATGCGCCGCAACGGCGCGCTGCGCTGGCTGAATTTCGGCATCACCGGCCTGCAGCCGGTGGAAGCGTTCAAATTGCTGCTGATCGCCTATCTGGCCAGCTATCTGGTGCGCCACCGCGAGAGTGTGCAGCGCAATTTCTTCGGTGTGATCAAGCCCATCTGCGTGGCCGGCGTGGGCGTGGTGCTGCTGCTGGCGCAGCCGGATTTCGGCTCGGCCGCGCTGGTCGCGGCGACCACGGTGGGGCTGATCTGGCTGGGCGGCGCGCGCCTGCGCAATCTGGTCTTTCTCGGCCTGCCGGTGATGCCGGTGATGGCCTATGCGGCGATCTACGCGGAATACCGTATCAAGCGCCTGACCTCGTTCCGCGATCCTTTCCTCGATCCCTTCGGCGACGGCTACCAGCTGTCGCAGGCGCTGATCGCGGTCGGCCGCGGCGAGTGGTTCGGCGTGGGCCTGGGCGGCTCGGTGCAGAAGCTGTTCTACCTGCCCGAGGCGCATACCGACTTCATCCTCGCCGTGCTGGCCGAGGAACTCGGCCTTTTCGGCGTGCTGCTGGTGCTGGCCCTGTTCGCCTGGCTGTGCGGCCGCGGCCTGCTGCTGGGTGCGCGCGCGATCCAGCGCGGCCTGTATTTCCAGGGCTATGTCGCGTTCGGCATCTCGCTGTGCATCGCGCTGCAGGCCATCGTCTCCATCGGCGTGAACCTGGGCGTGCTGCCGACCAAGGGCCTGACCCTGCCGCTGATCAGTTCGGGCGGCTCTTCCGTGCTGATGACCTGCGTCATGATCGGCGTGCTGCTGCGGGTGAGCTACGAGCTGTCGCGCGAAGAGGCGCAGAGCGCCGAAAGCACCCAGCAGCGCCTGCAGAGCGGGGTGTGGGCATGAGCGCGGCCGCACCCGTGCTGATCATGGCCGGCGGCACCGGCGGACATATCTTTCCCGGCATCGCGGTGGCCGAGGAGCTGCGCGCGCGCGGCGTGCCTGTGCTGTGGATGGGCGCGGCCGGCGGCCTGGAAACCGAACTGGTGCCCAAGGCCGGCATCGCCATCGAAACCCTGGATATCGGCGGCGTGCGCGGCAAGGGCCTGGGCACCCTGCTGCGCGCGCCGCTGCGCCTGCTGCGCGCAGTGCTCGCGGCGCGCCGCGTGCTGCGCCGCGTGCGGCCGCGCAGTGTGCTGTCGCTGGGCGGCTTTGCCGCCGGTCCCGGCGGCATCGCCGCATGGCTGGGCGGGCTGCCGCTGATCGTGCACGAGCAGAACCGCGTGCCGGGCACCACCAACCGCGCCCTGGCGAAAGTCGCGCGCCGCGTGCTGGCCGGCTTCGCCGATGCGTTCGCGCCGGCAGTGAAAGCGCTGTGGGTGGGCAACCCGGTGCGCGCCAGCATTGCGGCGATCGCGCCGCCGGCGCAGCGCCTGGCCGGCCGCTCCGGTGCGCCGCGGTTGCTGGTGCTCGGCGGCAGCCTCGGCGCGCAGGCGCTGAATACGCGCATTCCCGCGGCCGTGGCCGCGCTGCCGGCGCCGCGCCGGCCGCAGTTGCGCCACCAGTGCGGCCCGCGCCACGCCCAGGCCGCGCGCGAGGCCTACGCCGCCGCCGGCGTGGAAGCCAGCGTGGAACCCTTCATCGAGGACATGGCCGCGGCGTATGCCTGGGCCGATCTCATCGTTTGCCGCGCCGGTGCGCTGACCCTGGCCGAAGTCGCCGCCGCCGGCTGCGGCGCGGTGCTGGTGCCGTTCCCGCACGCGGTCGATGACCACCAGACGCGCAACGCCGAAGCCTTCGTCGCCGCCGGCGCCGCGCTGTGCATCGCCGAGAGCGCCGCCACGCCGCAGCGCCTGCAACAGGAACTGGACACCTTGCTTTCCGATCCCGCGCGCCTGCTCGCCATGGCGCAAGCCGCCCGCGGCCTGGCCCGGCCCGATGCGGCGCAGGCCATCGCCGACCACTGCCTGGAGGCCGCCGCATGACGCCGCGCCGTCTCGCTCCCCAGGACGACATCACCCATGCGCTGCGCCGCGTGCACTTCGTCGGCATCGGCGGCGTGGGCATGAGCGGCATCGCCGAAGTGCTGCACAACCTCGGCTACGAGGTTTCCGGCTCGGACAAGGCCGACTCCGCGACCACGCGCCGCCTGAGCCAGCTCGGCATCCGCGTGGACCGCGGCCATGCGGCGGAAAACGTCGCCGCGGCCGACGCCATCGTCGTGTCCAGCGCGATCCGGCCCGACAATCCGGAGCTGCTGGCCGCGCGCGCGCGCCGCATCCCGGTGGTGCCGCGCGCGGAGATGCTGGGCGAGCTGATGCGCTTCCGCCGCGGCATCGCCGTGGCCGGCACCCACGGCAAGACCACCACCACCAGCCTGGTCGCCAGCGTGCTCGCCGAAGCCGGCTTGGATCCCACCTTCGTCATCGGCGGCCAGCTCACCGCCGCCGGCGCGAATGCGCGCCTGGGCACCGGCGAATACCTGGTGGCGGAAGCCGACGAATCCGACGGCTCCTTCCTGATGCTGTCGCCGATGATCGCCATTGTCACCAACATCGACGCCGATCATCTGGAGAACTACGAAGGCGATTTCGGCAAGGTGAAAAAGGCCTTCGCCGATTTCCTGCACCGCCTGCCGTTCTATGGCCTGGCCGTGCTGTGCATGGACGATGCGGAAGTGGCCGAGCTGGCGCGCGAGACCGCGCGCAGCACACTCACCTACGGCATTGCCAGCAGCGAGGCCGACGTGCGCGCGCTCAACGTGCGCCAGCAGGGCGGGCAGATGCTGTTCGATCTGGTGCTGCCCGGTGCGGGCGCGCCGCTGCCGGTCACGCTGAACCTGCCGGGGCGCCACAACGTATTGAATGCGCTGGCCGCCTCGGCGGTGGCTTGGCAGCTGGGCGTGGAAGCCGATGCGATCCAGCGTGCGCTGTCGCAGTTCCAGGGCGTGGGCCGGCGCTTCCAGTCGCGCGGCGAGCTGGCCCTGGACAGCGGCCAGATCAGCCTGGTCGACGACTACGGCCACCATCCCAGCGAACTGGCCGCCGTATTCGCCGCCGCGCGTGGCGGCTGGCCGGAGCGGCGCCTGGTCGTGGCCTTCCAGCCGCACCGCTACTCGCGCACGCGCGACCTGCTCGACGATTTCGCCAAGGTGCTGAGCGAAGTCGATGTGCTGGTGCTGACCGAGGTCTATCCCGCCGGCGAAGCGCCCATCGCCAATGCCGACGCGCGCGCCCTGGCGCGGGCGCTGCGCGCGCGCGGCAAGGTCGATCCGGTGCTGGTGGAGCACCCGCGCGAACTCAAGGACGTTTTTCCCGCGCTGCTGCGCGACCGCGACCTGGTGCTGCTGATGGGGGCCGGCGACATCGGCGCCGCCGCCAGCGAACTGGCGGCGCTGGGCCATCTGAGGACAAAGGCAGGTTGATGCGCATTCACGATCCCAAACTGTTCGGCCGCGTGGCCGTGGCCCTGGGCGGCAACTCCGCCGAGCGCGAAGTGTCGCTGGATTCCGGCCGCAACGTGCTGGAAGCGCTGCGCTCGCTGGGCGTGGACGCGCATCCCGTGGACGGCATTCCCGCCCTGCTGGATGCGCTGCGCGCCGGCCACTTCGCGCGTGTGTTCAACATTCTGCACGGCCGCGGCGGCGAGGACGGCATGCTGCAGGGCGCGCTGCAGGCGCTGGGCGTGCCCTTCACCGGATCGGGCGTGCTCGGCTCGGCCCTGTCCATGGACAAGGTGCGCACCAAGGAAGTGTGGATCGCCAAGGGCCTGCCCACGCCGCGCTTCCGCGCCTATGCCAAGGGCGGCGACATCGCCGCGATCATTGCCGAACTGGGCTATCCGGTCATCGTCAAACCGTCGCACGAAGGTTCCAGCGTCGGCATCACCCGCGTCTACGGCGCGGCCGATCTGCCGGCGGCGCTGGAGCTGGCCTCGCGCTACGACGGCGAGCTGGTGATAGAGCAACTGATCGAAGGCGGCGAATTCACGGTCGGCATTCTCGACGGTGCGGCGCTGCCCAGCATCCATATCGTGCCCAAGGGCGAGTTCTACGATTACCACGCCAAGTACGTCGCCGAGGACACGCAATATCTCTGTCCCGGCCTGCAGGGCGCCGAGGAAGAAGCCCTGCGCGCGCTCGCGCTGCGCGCGTTCAACGCCGCCGGCGCCTCGGGCTGGGGCCGCGTCGATGTGATGCGCGACCGCGCCGGCAACAACTGGCTGCTGGAGGTCAATACCACGCCCGGCATGACCAGCCACTCGCTGGTGCCCAAGGCGGCGCGCGCGGTCGGCATCGAATTTCCGCAGCTGTGCTGGCGCATCCTGGAAACCAGCCTGGGGGACGAGACGCCGTGAGCGCGACCGCGATCCAGCGCCTGCTCGCCTGGGCCATTGCGCTGACCCTGGTCGCGCTGCCCGTGGTCGGCCTGCTCAACGGCTGGTACGCGGCCGACCGCTGGCCGGTGCGCCAGCTGGAGCTGCAGGCGGAGTTCGCCAATGTCAGCGCCGAGCAGATCCGCGCCGCGGCCGCGCCGGCCATAGGCATCGGCTTTTTCGCGGTGGATCTTGCGGGAGTGCAGAAGAGCGTGGCGCAGCTGCCCTGGGTGGAAAAGGTCGAGGCGCGCAAGCGCTGGCCCGACACCCTGGTGCTGCGCATCTACGAGCAGCGGCCGTATGCGCACTGGGGCCGCGAGCGCCTGCTCAACCGCGACGGCCAGCTGTTCCAGGTGCCCGGCGCGCCGGAGATCCAGGGCCTGCCGCGCCTGGACGGGCCGGACGAGCGCATAGCCGAAGTGATTAATTTCCACAATGAAATCCTGGCCGAGTCCGCCGGCAGCGGCCTGAAGATCGCCGGCGTCAGCCTCAGCGCGCGCGGCAGCTGGACCGTGCACCTGGACAGCGGCGCCGACATCTTCGTCGGCAACGATCATGCGCGCGAGCGCCTGCGCCGCTTCCTGCAGCTGTACCCGCGCGTGGCCGCCAGCGGCCAGGGCGCGTTTGAATACGTGGATCTGCGCTACAGCAACGGTTTCGCGATGAAGTGGCCGGGACAGGATCCCGTGCCGCTGACCCCGCCGGCGCCGCCCGCCACTCCTGAGCACGTGCCGGTGGAAGACGCATGAATCGCAAGACGGAAAAATCCCTCATCGTCGGCCTGGACATAGGCACGTCCAAGACCGTCGCCATCGTCGGCGAATTCCAGCCGGGCGACCCGGTGGAAATCATCGGCGTGGGCTCGCACGCCTCGCGCGGGCTCAAGCGCGGCGTGGTGGTGGACATCGAATCCACGGTGCAGTCGATCCAGCGCGCGGTGGAAGAGGCCGAGCTGATGGCCGGCTGCGAGATCCGCTCGGTCTATGCCTCGATCTCCGGCAGCCACATCAAGGACGAGAACTCCCACGGCACCGCGCCCATCCGCGACAAGGAGGTCACTCAGGCCGACCTCGACGCCGTACTCAACGCGGCCAGCGCCCTGGCCATCCCGGGCGACCGCTGGGTGCTCTACAAGGAGCCGCAGGAATACCTGATCGACGGCCAGGAAGGCATACGCCATCCGGTCGGCATGTCCGGCGTGCGCCTGGAAGCCAACGTGCACCTGGTCACCGGCGCGGCCAGCGCGGCGCAGAACATCATGAAGTGCATACAGCGCTGCGGCCTCAGTGTGGACGAACTGGTGCCCTCGGCGGTGGCCTCGGCCCGTGCCGTGCTGACCCAGGACGAGCGCGAGCTGGGCGTGTGCCTGGTCGACATCGGTGCCGGCACCACCGACCTGTCCATCTATACCCAGGGCGCGATCCGCCACACTGCGGCGCTGCCGATCGGCGGCGACCAGGTCACCAACGATATCGCCCAGTTCGTGCGCACGCCGACGGCGAACGCGGAGGAAATCAAGATCCGCTACGCCTGCGCCCTGGCCCAGCTGGCCACGGCCGAGGAAACCATACAGGTGCCCAGCGTCGGCGACCGCCCGCCGCGGCGCCTGGCGCGGCAGACCCTGGCCGAGGCGGTGCAGCCGCGCTACGAGGAAATCTTCGAGATGGTGCAGGCCGAACTGCGCCGTTCCGGCCTGGAGGAACTCACCCGCGCCGGCATCGTGCTGACCGGCGGCGGCGCCAAGATGGAAGGTGTGGTGGAACTGGCCGAGGAGCTGTTCCACATGCCGGTGCGCCTGGGCGTGCCGCAGCACGTCAGCGGGCTTTCCGACGTGGTCTCCAACCAGATCCATGCCAGTGGCGTGGGCCTGCTGCTGTACGGCGCCGGCCGCGAAGCCGTGCGCCGCCCGGCCGCGGCCGGCGTGGCCCGGGTCGGTGGGCTGTGGGACAAGGTCATGCACTGGTTCAAGGGGAATTTCTGAGATTTCCACGCCGGCGTCCGCGCCGGTGCGCGATACCCGCGGCAGGACGCCGCGGTGCGGGGCGAAAGGCCCCGCGAGCGGAGAACGCGCCTGTTCTCCGCGCGGCCGGCGGATCAGGCGGATGCGCGCGGTCTACACATAGCAATTCATAAAACGGAGGATGGGAGTCATGTTCGAATTCGTGGAGAAGATGGCACCGAATGCGGTGATCAAGGTCATCGGTGTGGGCGGCGGCGGCGGCAACGCGGTGGCCCACATGGTGCAACAGCATGTGGAAGGCGTGGACTTCGTCTGCGCCAATACCGACGCCCAGGCGATCAAGAACTCGGGCGCCAAGTTCAGCCTGCAGCTGGGCAGCAATGTCACCAAGGGGCTGGGCGCGGGCGCCAACCCCGAGGTCGGCCGCCAGGCCGCGCTGGAAGACCGCGAGCGCATCGTCGAGATGCTGCAGGGTGCCGACATGGTGTTCATCACCGCCGGCATGGGCGGCGGCACCGGCACCGGCGCAGCGCCGGTGGTGGCGCAGCTGGCCAAGGAGCTGGGCATCCTGACCGTCGCCGTGGTGACCAAGCCTTTCCCCTTCGAGGGCCGCCGCCGCATGCAGGTCGCGCTCAAGGGCATCGAGGACCTGGGCCAGCACGTGGATTCGCTGATCACGGTGCCGAATGAAAAGCTGCTCACCGTGCTGGGCCGCGACGTGACCCTGCTGAGCGCGTTCAAGCAGGCCAATGACGTGCTGCTGGGCGCGGTGCAGGGCATCGCCGACCTGATCACCCGTCCGGGCCTGATCAACGTCGACTTCGCCGATGTGCGCACAGTGATGTCCGAAATGGGCATGGCCATGATGGGCACGGGTTCGGCCAAGGGCGACGACCGCGCCGTGGCCGCGGCGGAAGCCGCGATCAACAATCCACTGCTGGAAGACGTCAACCTGGCCGGCGCCTGCGGCATCCTGGTCAACGTCACCGCCGGTCCCAACCTGACCATGCGCGAGTTCGACGAGATCGGACAGGTCATCCACGGCTTTGCCAGCGAGGATGCGACCGTCGTGATCGGCACGGCGCTGGATACCGAGCTGCAGGACGAGGTGCGCGTAACCGTGGTCGCCACCGGCCTCAATCGCATGGCCGCGCGCCAGCCGGGCACCTCGCGCCGCGACGAACCGCGTCCGCGCCTGGTTCTGCGCACCGGCACCGGCAACGAAGTGGTGGACTACGCCCAGCCGGCGGTGCGCGTGGCCGGCCCGGCCGCGCGCCAGGTTGCCATGAGCGAGGCGGCCAGCGCGGCGGAGCCGGCCATGGACTACCTGGACATCCCCGCGTTCCTGCGGCGCCAGGCGGACTGAGCACGCGCGGGCCCCGCGCCCGCGCCGCATTCCCATCGCCCCGCGGCGCAAGCCGCGGCCGATGGCGTGCCGCCGCGTAGGGGATTTGCGCAATCCAGCGTCAAAGACAGGTGACGACAGGCGCCGTCATCCGTCATGCTACGTCCTCCAGAAGGCGGTATGCCGACGGCATGCCGCCTTTTTTTCGCCCGATTCCAGCGTTATTGTTGTATTAACACAACAGAATGTGGGCCGGGCGCGTCGTTTTGCTTTTCTGTCATAAAGCCCTGTGCTAGCATCCGGACCGTTTTGTTGGCTCCTGCCCCAGGGGACAAAAAAAGAAATGATCAAACAACGCACGCTGAAGAACGTCATTCGGGCGACAGGCGTCGGCATCCACACCGGCGAAAAGGTCTACATGACCCTGCGTCCGGCGGCGGTGGACACCGGCATCGTCTTCCGCCGGGTGGATCTGAATCCGCCGGTGGAGATCCATGCCCGCGCGGAAAATGTCGGCGATACCAGTCTTTCCAGCACGCTTACCAAGGGAACGATCCGCGTATCGACAGTCGAACATCTGCTGTCGGCGATGGCGGGTCTGGGCATAGACAACGCCTATGTCGATCTGTCGGCCTCGGAAGTGCCGATCATGGACGGCAGCGCCGGTCCCTTCGTGTTTCTGCTGCAGTCCGCGGGCATAGAAGAACAGCCCAAGGCCAAGCGCTTCATCCGCATCAAGAAGCCCCTGACCATCCAGGAAGGCGACAAATGGGCCCGTTTCGAGCCCTTCGACGGCTTCAAGGTCGGCTTCTCCATCGATTTCAACCACCCCATCTTCACCGCGCAGACCTCGCGGGCGGAGATCGACTTCTCCACCACGTCCTTCGTGAAGGAAGTCTCGCGCGCGCGCACCTTCGGTTTCATGCGTGATATCGAAATGCTGCGCGAGCGCAATCTCGTGCTGGGTGGATCCATGGACAACGCGATCGTCCTCGACGACTATCGCGTCCTCAACGAAGATGGTCTGCGCTACGAGGACGAATTCGTCAAACACAAGATCCTCGACGCAATCGGCGACCTGTACCTGCTGGGACACAGCCTCATCGGCGCGTTCTACGGGCACAAGTCCGGCCATCAGTTGAACAATCAGCTGTTGCGCAACCTGCTGGCGGATACCAGCGCGTGGGAAGAGGTCTGCTTCGACGACCCGGCCACGGCACCGATTTCCTACGCCCACCCTGCCCAGGCGATGTAGGAAAGCTTTACTCTGCGGCCCTCAGCCAGCCGCAGTGCGGCGCGGAACAGAGTCCGCGCGTTTCAGGAATCAGCGTTTTCGGCGAGGGACGCCAACCGTAGGAAAAGGGCCCTGAGTTCGGGGTCTGCCAGTGTGACCGCGGCCTTGCTCAGATGCTCGGCGGCGGTGTTGGAAAGCGGCTTCCGCCTTGCAGGCTCCGGGGGAACGGACGGCAAGGGTGCCACTTTGACGGCGAACGACTTGAAGGGCTGGCCCAGCGCTTTTTGCGCCTCGGCCAGGATCGGGGTCTGGTGAAGCCTCAGCTTCGCCGCCCAGGTCGAGGAGTCCGCCAGAAAGACAACGCGACCCTGTCGCGCATCGGCCAGGCAGCAATGCGGCCGCAGCGCGGGAGGCAGCGTCAGGCGTAAACGAAGATCCAATGCTTCCAGCGCTCGCGCCCGCTTGATCAGGGACGCGACGGGGGAGGTCTCGCCAACCGGTTTGGGGCCGGACGTCGGGCGCCGCGTTTTCGCGGTTGGTGGGGTTTTTGTTTGCATCGCGGAAACCCAGGCAGAAAACGAATCGGGCATGAACATTATTATCGTCGCAAAGCCGCACGCCTTGCCGCAGACCATCGACCTCGGCTGCTGGCGTACCCGACTCAAATGCGGTGCCATACTCGGTTGTGCTGCCCTGGCCTGCGCCCTGCTGGGCGTCAGCGTGGCCTACAGCGTAGCCGGGCCGAAGACGCGCACCCTGGCTGAAGTGCGGGAACTGCGGGAACAGAGTGACGCGCGACTGCGCGAACTTGAGCAAGTCAAGGCCGATACCCAGCGCGACCTCGATGCGCTGGCCGTCAAGCTCGGTGCGCTGCAGGCGCACGCCACCCGCCTCAATGCGCTCGGCGAGCGCCTGACCCGGGCCGGCAAGCTGGACGACGGCGAATTCAGCTTCTCCGAGGCGCCCGCGGTCGGCGGCCCGGAAACCGTCGATTCCCCGGTTGTGCATGCGGCGGCGCCGCAGCTGACCAGCTCCATCGAAGAACTGCATGCCCGCTTCGTGCGCCAGCAGGCCCAGCTGGAAGTGCTGGAAAACCTGCTGCTGGACCGCAAGATCGAATCCGACCTGCTGCCCAGCGGCATGCCGGTCAAGACGGGCTATATCTCCTCCTATTTCGGCGGCCGCCCCGATCCGTTCAACGGCTCCTCCGATTACCACACCGGCATCGACTTCGACGCCAATACCGGCGCCGACATCCTTTCGGTCGCCGAAGGCGTCGTCACCTGGTCCGGCACGCGTCCCGGCTACGGCAACGTGGTCGAGGTCGACCACGGCAACGGCTACATGACCCGCTATGCACACAACTCCCAGAACCTCGCCACTGTCGGCCAGCGTGTCCGCGTCGGCGAAGTCATTGCCAAGGTCGGTTCCACCGGCCGCTCCACCGGCTCCCACGTGCATTTCGAAGTCTGGCTCAACGGCAAGGCCGTCAATCCCATCGCCTACGTGCGCAGCCAGCGCAAGGCCTGAGCCGCCGTACCGTCCGCGCCGCCCCTTGAATCCGGGGGCGGGCAACCCACCATCTTTGTCCCACCCGGGCTGCCGGCTTATCATCGGCGGTCCGGTCGTGCCTGCGTCCAGCGCGGGCCGGGCGCGTTTTCCCCTTTCCAGCTGAGCGACTGACCCCATGTTCAACCGTCTGATGACGAGCCTTTTCGGCAGCCGCAATGACCGCGTGCTGCGCCAGCTCAACAAGGTCGTGGCGCAGATAGCCGCGCTGGAGCCGGCGATGCAGGCCCTCTCCGACGCGGACCTGCGTGCCCGTACCGAGCAGTTCAAGCAGCGCCTGAAGGACGGCCAGAGCCTGGACCAGATCCTGCCCGAAGCCTTCGCCACCGTGCGCGAAGCCTCGGTCCGCGTGCTGGGCCTGCGCCACTACGACGTGCAGATGATCGGCGGCATGGTGCTGAACATGGGCCGCATCGCCGAAATGCGCACCGGCGAGGGTAAGACCCTGGTCGGCACGCTGGCGGTGTACCTGAACGCGCTGGAAGGCAAGGGCGTCCACGTGGTCACGGTCAACGACTACCTGGCCAAGCGCGACGCGGCCCAGATGGGCAAGCTGTACAACTTCCTGGGCCTGTCCGTGGGCGTGGTCTACCCCGGCATGAACCACGCCGACAAGGCCGACGCCTACAACGCCGATATCACCTACGGCACCAACAACGAATTCGGCTTCGACTACCTGCGCGACAACATGGCCCTGTCCAAGGAGCAGCGCTACCAGCGCGGCCTGCACTACGCCATCGTCGACGAGGTCGACTCCATCCTGATCGACGAGGCGCGCACGCCGCTGATCATCTCCGGCCCGTCGGAGGAGTCGCCGCAGCTCTACGTCAAGATCAACCGCATCGTGCCCAAGCTGGTGCGGCAGGAAAAGGAAGATTCCACCACCGGCGACTACTGGGTCGACGAAAAGCAGAAGCAGGTGCACCTGTCCGAAGAGGGCATGGAACACGCCGAGCAGCTGCTGCGCCGCGAGGGCGTGATCGGCAACGAGGAAGGCCTGTACGACGCCAAGCACCTGGTCGTCGTGCACCACCTCAACGCCGCCCTGCGCGCCAACGCGCTGTACCAGCGCGACGTCGACTACATCGTGCGCGACGGCGAAGTCATCATCGTGGACGAGTTCACCGGCCGCACCCTGGCCGGCCGGCGCTGGTCCGACGGCCTGCACCAGGCAGTCGAGGCCAAGGAAGGCGTGCCGATCCAGCGCGAGAACCAGACGCTGGCCACGATCACCTTCCAGAACTACTTCCGCATGTACAAGAAGCTGGCCGGCATGACCGGCACGGCCGACACGGAAGCCTACGAATTCCAGCAGGTCTACGGCCTGGAAGTGGTGGTCATCCCGACCCATCGCCCGATGATCCGCAAGGATGCGCCGGACCTGGTCTTCCTCAAGCACACGCCGAAGTGGAACGCCATCGTCGAGGACATCCGCGACTGCCAGAAGCGCAAGCAGCCGGTACTGGTCGGCACGGCCTCCATCGACGCCTCCGAGTTCCTCTCCAAGATGCTGCAGAAGCAGGGCGTGGCGCACGAAGTGCTCAACGCCAAGCAGCACGAGCGCGAAGCCCATATCGTGGCCCAGGCCGGCCGTCCCGGCGCGGTCACCATCGCCACCAACATGGCCGGCCGCGGCACCGACATCGTGCTCGGCGGCAGCCTGGAGGCGGAACTGGCCCAGCTGCCGGAAGACGCGACCGACGCCGAGCGCAACCGCATCAAGGCCGAGTGGAAGAAGCGCCACAACGAAGTGATCGCCGCCGGCGGCCTGCACATCGTGGGCACCGAGCGCCATGAATCCCGCCGCATCGACAACCAGCTGCGCGGCCGCTCCGGCCGTCAGGGCGACCCGGGCTCCAGCCGCTTCTACCTGTCGCTGGAAGACAACCTCATGCGCATCTTCTCGCCCGACTGGGTGACCAAGTGGATGCAGATTTTCGGCATGAAGGAAGACGACGCGCTGGAAGACCGCATGGTCAGCCGCCAGATCGAGAAGGTGCAGCGCAAGGTCGAGCAGCATAACTTCGACATCCGCAAGAACCTGCTGGAGTTCGACGACGTCGCCAACGACCAGCGCAAGGTCATCTACGAACAGCGCAACGAACTGCTGGAGCAGGACGATTTCGCCGAGACCGCCGCGGCCATCCGCAGCGACGTCTTCACCGACCTGGTGCGCAGCCATGTGCCGCAGCACTCCATCGACGAGCAGTGGGATATCCCCGGCCTGCAGAAGAAGCTGGACGACGATTTCGGCATCCAGATCGACATCAAGCGCTGGCTGGAAACCCAGGGCGAGGCGGATTCGGAGCACGTGCTGGAGTTCGTCCAGTCCGGCGTGGACCGCTACTTCCGCGAGCGCGAGGCCATGCTCGGCTCGGAAGTCATGCGCGCGCTGGAACGCCACGTCATGCTCAACACGCTGGACAATTGCTGGAAGGAACACCTGGCCAGCATGGACTACCTGCGCCAGGGCATCTATCTGCGCTCCTATGCACAGAAGCAGCCCAAGCAGGAGTTCAAGCGCGAATCCTTCGAGCTGTTCCAGTCCATGCTGGAGCGGATCAAGCTGGAAACCACGACCCTGCTGGCGCGCGTGCGCATCCGCAGCGAGAACGAGGTGGCCGAGCTGGAGGAACAGCAGCGCCGCCAGCAGTCGCAGGCGCCGCTGAACTTCGCCCATGCCGAAGCCAGCGGCTTCGCCAGCGAAGGCGAAGTGCTCGCGGCGACCGCGGCCTCGGCCGCGCCGGCCGTGGCCCAGTTCAACGAAGGGCCCAAGGTCGGCCGCAACGATCCCTGCCCCTGCGGCTCGGGCAAGAAGTACAAGCAGTGCCACGGCCGCCTGGCCTGACCGCCCTAGTGCGAAGACCGGGAGCCGTAAACCCATGAGCACCGCCGCGGCCGAAGCCGCAGCGGCGCCCATACACGTAGTGGCCGCCGCACTGATCGATGCGGACGGCCGCGTGCTGCTGGCGCAGCGGCCGGAAGGCAAGCACCTGGCGGGCTACTGGGAGTTTCCCGGCGGCAAGGTCGAATCCGGCGAAAGCGCGGAACAGGCCCTGCGCCGCGAGATCCTCGAGGAGATCGGCGTGCGCGTGGGCGCGGTCGAATCGCTGATCCGCATCCCGTGGAACTACGCCAGCAAGCGCATCCTGCTCGACGTCTACCGCGTCGACAGCTTCGACGGCGTGCCGCATTCCTGCGAGGGCCAGCCGCTGAAGTGGGTGCCGGCCGCGGCGCTGGACCCGGCCGAGATGCCCGAGGCCGATCATCCGGTGATCCACGCCCTGGCCCTGCCGCGCGAATACCTGATTACGCCTGAACCCGGCGCCGATACGGACGAGTTCCTGGCCCGGCTCGATGCCGCGCTGGCCCGCGGCGTGCGCCTGGTACAGCTGCGCGCGCACCGGCTGGACGACGCCGCGCTGCGCAGTCTGGCCACGGCCTGCCTGGCGCGGGTGCGCACGGCCGGCGGCCAGCTGCTGATCAGCCGGCGTTTCGATCTGGTGGAAGAGCTGGACCTGGACGGCGTCCACGTCAGCGCGGCCCAGCTGGCCGAGCTGGGCGAACGTCCGGTCACGGCCCGGCGCTGGTTCGCCGCGTCCTGCCACACGGCGGCGGAACTGCATATGGCGCACCGCCTGCGCGCCGATTTCGCCGTGCTCGGCACGGTGGCGGCGACGGCCAGCCATCCCGGCCAGCCGCCGCTGGGTTGGCAGGCGTTCGGCGCGCTGTGCGAACAGTCCTCGCTGCCGGTATTTGCCCTGGGCGGGCTCGCCCCCGGCGACCTGGGCCGGGCGCTGCAATGCGGCGCGCAGGGTGTGGCCGGGATTTCCGCGTTCTGGTGAACCGAGGGCGCAAGGCTTCGTCCCTGCCGGCGTGTGTTGAAAATTCCCGGGTGGTTTCAGGCTTGCGCGTCGTGTACAGCGCGGACGTCCGCAGCGCGGAATCGCCTTCCGCCGGGCGAGCACTGGACTTTCCTTGCGGACGCGGAACCGGCTTTGCCTGCGTATCGCCACTCAGCCCGAAAGGCGTGCCGGCGCCACCTCATCCGTTTCCGCACACAGCGCCGCGCGACGCACGCCGCGCTCGTCAGCGCCGCGCCGACTGCTGCGCCAATTCCAGAAAGCGCCGGTGCAATACCTCCACCGCCGCATCGAGCTGCTGCAAGGTGCCGGAGTTGTCGATCACGTCGCTAGCTATGGCCAGGCGCTGCTCACGGCTGGCCTGGGCGGCGATCATCTTCAGCGCCAGCTCGCGTTCTATCGCATCGCGCTGCTGCAGCCGCGCCAGCTGCACGGCCGGATCCACGTCGACGATGAGCACCCGGTCCACCCAGGCATAGGCCGGCCAGGTTTCCGCCAGCAGCGGAATTGCCAGCAGGCAGTAGCTGCCGCGGTCGGCGGCGACACGTTCGCGCAGCCAGCGGCGCACGCGAGGGTGCACGATGGCTTCCAGCGCCGCGCGCGCCGCGGGTTCGGCGAAAATGTGCCGGCGCATCGCGGCGCGGTCCAGGCTGCCGTCGGCTTGCAGCATGTCGCGGCCGAAGCGCGCGACGATCTCGGCCAGGCCGTCCTCGCCGGGTGCGACCACGGCGCGGGCCGCAACATCGGCGTCGTAGCAGGCGACGCCGCGACGGCCGAAGGCGTCGGTGACCGCGGTCTTGCCCGAGGCAACGCCGCCGCTGACCGCGACCACGAAGCGATCCGCGACGCGGACTGCGTCCATCAGCCCAGCAGCAGCCGTTCGTACAGCCGCAGCAGCTCGGCCCCCCAGACGTACTGGATCCAGCCGGCTGCGGCAATGAACGGGCCGAACGGGATGGGCGTGGAGCTGTCCTTGTCGCGCAGGAACAGTACCAGGCTGCCGATCACGGCGCCGACCAGGGACGAGAGCAGGATGATGGGCAGCAGCGACATAGGCCCCATCCAGGCGCCCAGCGCGGCCAGCAGCTTGAAGTCGCCGTAGCCCATGCCTTCCTTGCCGGTGGCGAGCTTGAACACCCAGTACACCGACCACAGGCTCAGATAGCCGATCGCCGCGCCGAGAATGGCCTGCGCCGGCGTCACCGACACCGGCAGCAGCGCCAGCAGCAATCCGGCCCAGAGCAGGGGCAGGGTGATCTGATCGGGCAGCAGCTGGGTGCGGAAATCGATGCCGGCCAGCGCGATCAGGCTGAAACTCAGCGCCAGCCCGGCGGCGGACTGCAGGCTGAAGCCGTACTGCCATACCACCGCCAGGGCGGCCAGTGCGGCCAGTGCCTCGATCAGCGGGTACTGCACCGAGATCGGCGTGCGGCAGTAGCGGCAGCGGCCGCCCAGGGCGAGCCAGCTCAGCAGCGGAATATTATCCAGCGGCGCCAGCGCATGCTTGCAATGCATGCAGTGCGAAGGCTTGAACACCAGATCGGGCGGCGCTTCCGGTTCCGCGGCCGGAGGCAGGTCCTCGTCGAACGGGATTGCGCCGGGCTCGGCCACGTTCTGCATCAGGGCCGGCTCCGGACCCAGGCCCAGCAGCTCGCGGCTCTGCCCGCGCCAGTCGTGCAGCAGCCGCTGCGGCAGACGCAGGATCACGACGTTGAGAAAGCTGCCGACCAGCAGCCCAAACAAACTGGCCACTGCGAGCAGTGGCCAGCCTTCCCCCAGGGTTTCGATCATCGCCGGCGTATCGATCAGCCCACCACGGCCGCGAGTTTGAAGATGGGCAGGTACATGCCGATCACCATGCCGCCGACCATGGTGCCGATGATCACCATGATGAACGGCTCCAGCAGGCTGGCCAGGGCGTCGACGGCGTTGTTGACCTCTTCCTCGTAGAACTCGGCGATCTTGAACAGCATCTTGTCCAGTGCGCCGGATTCCTCGCCGATGGCGACCATCTGCACCACCATGTTCGGGAACAGCTGCGCCTGGCGCATGGCCAGCTGCAGCTGATGGCCGATGGCGACGTCTTCGCGGATGCGCTTGACCGCGGCGTTGTAGATCGGGCTGCCGGTGGCGCCGGCGACCGAGTCCAGTGCCTCGACCAGCGGCACGCCGGCGCGGAAGGTCACACCCAGGGTGCGGGCGAAGCGGGCGATGGCCGACTGGTGCAGGATCTGGCCGATCACGGGCAGCTTGAGCACGGCTCGTGCGCAGAAATGAGCGAAGGCCGGCGAGCGTTTGTAGGCGAATATGAAGGCGGCGAAGAAAGCTATCGTGCCGAGCAGCACGATGTACCAGTACGCGGTGGTGAAGCGCGAGGCGGACACGATCATCTGCGTGAACGCCGGCAGGTCGGCGCCGAAGTTCTTGAACACGCTCTCGAACTGCGGCACCACGAAGATCAGCAGGATGGCCGAGACCAGCAGGGCGACCGCGAACACGATGGCCGGATAGAACATGGCCTTGCGGATCTTGCCCTTGAGGGATTCGATGTTTTCCTTGTAGGTGGCGACGGTGTCGAGCACGGTATCGAGCACACCGGCCGCCTCGCCGGCCTTCACCAGATTGACGAACAGTTCGTCGAACTGCACCGGGAACTTGCCCAGGGCCTCGTACAAGGTGGAGCCGCCCTCGATGTCGGTCTTGATCGCGGTGAGCATGTTCTTCATGCGCACGTTGGCCTGGCCGCCGGCGATGATGTCCAGGCCCTGCACCAGCGGCACGCCGGCCTGCATCATGACCGAGATCTGGCGGCTGAACACGGCGATTTCGCGCGGCGTGATCTTCTTGCCGGCGGCGCCGAACAGAGGCTTGGGCTTGGCCTTGACCGAGGTCGGGCTGATGCCCTGCCGGCGCAGCTCGGCCTTGACCAGGCTGATGTTCTTGGCGGCGTATTCGCCCTTCATCGACTGGCCGCGCTTGTCCTTGCCGGACCAGACGAAGGTTTCCATCTGGCTGACTTCGGCGCGGGCCTGGCCGCGCCGGGTATTGGCGGCCTGTGCCTTTCTGACGGGAACCGTGGCAGTGGTGGCCATGACTAGTCCTTGGTGACGCGGTTGATTTCGGTGAGGCTGGTGACGCCCTGCTTGACCTTGAGCACGGCCGAGGCGCGCAGGTCGCGGATGCCGGCGCTACGCGCGGCATCGGCGATCTGCAGCGCATTTCCGCCGGCGAGGATGATCTTGGCGATCTCCTCGGCCAGCGGCATCACCTGATAGACACCTACGCGGCCTTTATACCCTTCGTTGCAGCCGGAACAGCCGACTCCGTCAAACATCTGCAGGTCGGCGATCTCGTCCTCGCGGAAGCCCTCGGCCAGCAGCGCCGCCGGCGGCAGCAGCAGCGGTTTCTTGCAGTCGTGCAGGCGGCGCGCCAGGCGCTGGGCGATGACCAGGGTCACCGACGAGGTGATATTGAACGGCGCGATGCCCATGTTCATCAGGCGCGAGATGGTCTGCGGCGCATCGTTGGTATGCAGGGTGGACAGCACCATGTGGCCGGTCTGGGCGGCCTTGACCGCGATCTCCGCGGTTTCCAGGTCGCGGATCTCGCCCACCATGATGACGTCCGGGTCCTGGCGCAGGAACGAGCGCAGCGCGGCGGCGAAGGTCATGCCGCGCTTCTGGTTCTGCTGCACCTGATTGATGCCGGGAACGCGGATTTCGACCGGGTCTTCCACGGTGGAAATGTTGCGTCCCTCGGTATTGAGAATATTGAGTGCCGTATACAAAGATACGGTCTTGCCCGAGCCGGTGGGGCCGGTCACCAGCACCATGCCGTAGGGTTTTTCGATCGCATCGAGGAACAGCTTCTTCTGGTCGTCCTCGTAGCCCAGCTTCTCGATGCCGAGCTTGGCGGCCGAGCCGTCCAGTACGCGCAGCACCACCTTCTCGCCGAACAGGGTGGGGCAGGTGCTGACGCGGAAGTCGATGGACTTGCCCTTGGACAGGTTGAGCTTGATGCGGCCGTCCTGCGGTACGCGGCGCTCGGCGATGTCCAGGCCGGACATCACCTTCAGGCGCGAGGAGATGCGCGGCGCCAGCTTGGTCGGCGGCGCGGCGACCTTGCGCAGCATGCCGTCCATGCGCAGGCGCACGCGGTATTCGGTCTCGAACGGTTCAAAATGGATGTCGGAGGCGCCGCGCTTGATGGCGTCGACCAGCACCTTGTTGACGAAGCGCACGATGGGCGTGTCGTCGTTGCCGGCTTCGGCGGAATTGCCGCCGGCTTCCTCGTCGCCGCCGCCGGCGTCCATGTCCAGGCTTTCAAGGCCTTCGTCGCCTTCCAGCTCCGTCGTCGTGCCGCTCTGACTCAGGGCCTGCTCGATGGTGCGGATCAGCGATTGCTCGTCGATCAGAATGGGTTCGACGATGTGGTTGGACTGGAACTTGATCTCGTCCAGGCCGCGCAGGTTGGTCGGGTCGGAGACGCCGACGAACAGGCGGTTGCCGCGCTTGAACAGCGGCAGGGCGCGGTGCTTGGAGATCAGTTCCTCGCTGACCAGCTTGAGCGGCAGCTGGCCGAAGTCGATCGCCGCCACGTCATAGATCGGCACGCCGAATTCCAGCGACGCAGCCAGGGCGACGGCACGGCTTTCCACAATGCCGTGGTCGATGAGGTACGTGCCCAGCGGGATCTTCTGCTTGGTCGACGCTTCCACTGCCTTGCGTGCGTCGACGTCGGACAGGGCGCCTTCCATGACCAGACGCCGGGCTACCCCGGTCAGCCCTGCCAGCATTGCCGGATTTATCTGTGTCGCCATAGGAATGCCGTGTAAGCCCCTGCAACTACGGCAGAATGTACCGCAATTCCCGGGCCGAGAGTACCGTTGCCGGCGGCCCGGGCGGGGGCGCCGGCCCGCACTGCGGAACGGGTCACGGAAAACGAATGCGATCAACCATCTGGCGCCGCCCCGGCCGGGGCGGCCGGCGGCACGGATGCGCCGCCGCCGCCGCCGCGGGGCTGACGGTGCGCGGACGGATTGCTTAAGATGCGGCGCGACGCCGGGGAGCCCACGTGATCAGCATAGTCCTGCCAGCCAAGAACGAAGCCGCGGCGCTGCAGGGCGTGCTGCCGCGCCTGCGCGCCGCCCGGCCGGACGACGAGATCATCGTCGTCGACGACGGTTCCAGCGACGACACCGCGGCGGTGGCCCGCGCCGCCGGCGCCCGGGTCGTGTCCTCGCCGTATTCCATGGGCAATGGCGCGGCGATCAAGCGCGGCGCCCGCGCCGCCCGCGGCGAGGTCATCGTTTTCATGGACGCCGACGGCCAGCACGACCCGGCCCACATCGAGCGCCTGCTGGCGCGCCTGGACCAGGGCTACGACATGGTCGTGGGTGCGCGCGACTGGTCCGGCCAGGCCGGCGTCGGCCGCGGCCTGGCCAATGCGCTGTACAACCGCCTGGCCAGCTGGATGACGGGCCTGCGCATCCAGGACCTTACCTCGGGCTTCCGCGCCGTGCGCGCCGAGCGCTTCCGCGAATTCCTGCACCTGCTGCCGAACGGGTTCTCCTATCCGACCACCAGCACCATGGCCTTCTGCCGCAGCGCCTATCCGATCGCGTTCGAGCCCATCGCCGTGGCAAAGCGCATAGGCAAGAGCCATCTGCGGCCGCTGCGCGACGGCGTGCGCTTCCTGCTGATCATCTTCAAGATCGCCACGCTGTACTCGCCGCTGAAGCTGTTCCTGCCGGCCAGCCTGGGCTTCTTCCTGCTCGGCGTGGGCTATTACGGCTATACCTTCGCCACCCAGCACCGTTTCACGAACATGAGCGCGCTGCTGTTCAGCGCCAGCGTCATCATCTTCCTGATCGGGCTGGTGTCCGAGCAGATCACTGCGCTGACCTACCGGCGCGACGGCTGAGCGGCGCGCATGAAGGCAGTGATACTCGCAGGCGGACTGGGCACGCGCATCGCCGAAGAGACGCATCTGCGGCCCAAGCCCATGATCGAGATTGGCGGCAAGCCGATTCTCTGGCACATACTCAAGATCTACTCCAGCCACGGCATCAACGACTTCATCGTCTGCCTGGGCTACAAGGGCTACCTGATCAAGGAGTATTTCGCCAACTACTTCCTGCACATGTCGGACGTGACCATAGACCTGCGCAGCAACAGCATGGACGTGCACCACAAGCACGCCGAGCCCTGGCGCATCACCCTGGTCGATACCGGCGAGCACACCCAGACCGGCGGCCGCCTGCGCCGCGTCGCCGAATACCTCGACGGCGGCACCTTCTGCTTTACCTACGGCGACGGCGTGTCCGACGTGGACATCGGCGCGGAACTCGCCTTCCACCGCAGCCAGGGCGGCCTGGCCACGGTCTGCGCGGTGCAGCCGCCGGGCCGCTTCGGCGCGCTGGACATCGACGGCACCCGCATCACCCGCTTCGCCGAGAAACCCCAGGGCGACGGCACCTGGATCAACGGCGGCTATTTCGTGCTCGAACCCGGCGTGCTGGACTACATCGCCGGCGACGACACGGTATGGGAACGCGGCCCGCTGGAGGCGCTGGCCCGCGATGGCCAGCTTTCCGCCTATACCCACGGCGGCTTCTGGCAGCCCATGGACACAGTGCGCGACAAGGCACGGCTGGAAGAGCTGTGGCAGAGCGGCGCGGCGCCGTGGAAGCGCTGGACGTGAAATCCCTGTTCGGCGGCGTCTACGCCGGCCGCCGCGTGCTGGTGACCGGGCATACCGGCTTCAAGGGCTCCTGGCTGTGTCTGTGGCTGCGCCGGCTCGGCGCGCAGGTGGCCGGCTTCGCGCTGGATCCGGATACGGCGCCGTCGCATTGGAATCTGCTGCAATTGGCCGATGTGGACGACGGCCGCGCCGATCTGCGCGACGCCGCCGCGGTCGCCCGCGCCGTGGCCGGGTTCCGGCCCGAAGTGGTGTTCCATCTCGCGGCGCAGCCGCTGGTGCGGCGCAGCTACGCCGCGCCGGTGGAGACCTACGCCACCAACGTGCTCGGTCTGGTGCATCTGCTGGAAGCCGTGCGCGGCTGCGCCGACGTGCGGGCCGTGGTGAATGCGACGACCGACAAGGTCTATGAGGAGCGCGCTGACGGCCGCGCTTGCCGCGAGGACGATGCGCTGGGCGGGCATGATCCGTACAGCACGTCCAAGGCCTGCGCCGAGCTGGTCACGGCCAGCTACCGCAAGAGCTATTTCAGCGGCACTGGCCGCCAATGGCCGCGCCTGGCCACGGCGCGGGCCGGCAACGTGATCGGCGGCGGCGACTGGTCGCAGGACCGCCTGGTGCCCGATCTGGTGCGCGCGCTGGAATCCGGCCAGGCCCTGCAGCTGCGCAATCCGCAGGCGGTGCGGCCCTGGCAGCACGTGCTGGAACCGCTGGCGGGCTATCTGTGCCTGGGCCAGGCGCTGCTCGCCGGCGAGGGCGAAGGGGAATGGAATTTCGGCCCGGACGCCGCGGCGACCTTGCCCGTCGCCGCGCTGGTGGCGCAGATGGCGCAGCACTGGCCCGGCTTGCAACTGGCCCCGGCGCCGCCGGACCAGCCGCACGAGGCCGCGCTGCTGCGCCTGGATTGCGCCAAGGCGCAGCAGGGCCTGGGCTGGCGCCCGGTCTGGGATGCGGCCGCGACCATCGCGCGTACCATGCACTGGTATCGCGGCTTCCACGCGGAGGGCGCGCTGCGCAGCAGTGCCGATCTGGAGGCCTACGTCGCCGACGCGCGCGCGGCCGGGCTGTCCTGGGCGCAGGCCGCATGAATCCCGTGCGCCTGCATGCCACGCCGCTGGCCGGCCTGACCCTGATCGAAGCCGGCAGCGTCAGCGACGCGCGCGGACGCTTCACCCGCGTGTTCTGCGAGGACGAACTGCACGCGCTGCAACCCGGCCTGCATTTCCCGCAAATCAACCTCTCCGCCACGCGCACGCGCGGCAGCGTGCGCGGCCTGCATTTCCAGCATCCGCCCGCCAGCGAGGCCAAGCTGATCCGCTGCCTGCGCGGGCGCGTGTTCGATGTGGCGGTGGATCTGCGCGCCGGTTCGCCCACCTTCCTGCGCTGGCATGCGGTGGAACTGGACGCCGAAGGGCCGCTGCAGGTGTTCATCCCGGCCGGCTTCGCCCATGGCTTCCAGGCCCTCAGCGACGAGGTGGAGCTGCTTTACCTGCACACCGCGCGCTGGAGCCGCGCCCACGAAGGCGGGCTGCATCCGGCCGATCCGCGCCTGGGCATAGCCTGGCCGCTGCCGCTGTCGAACCTTTCCGCCAGGGACGCGGGCGCCGCGCCGCTGGGCGCCGATTTCGCCGGAATCACGCCATGAACTGCCGCTTCTGCGCCGCCCGTCTGGAACACGTCTTCCTGGACCTGGGCAGTGCGCCGCCGTCCAATGCCTTCCTCAATGCAGCGGCGCTGGAGGCGCCGGAGCGCTGGTTTCCGCTCAAGCTGCATACCTGCACGCAGTGCTGGCTGGTCCAGGTCGACGAGGTGCAGTCCCACTCGGACCTGTTCGCGCCGGACTATGTGTACTTTTCCTCGTATTCCCGCTCCTGGCTGGAACACGCGCACCGCTATGTGGATGAGGCGGTGGCGCGGCTGGCGCTGGATGCGCGCAGCCTGGTGCTGGAGATCGCCTCCAACGACGGCTACCTGCTGCAATACGTGGCCGCCCGCGGCATTCCCTGCGTCGGCGTGGAGCCCACCCGCGGCACCGCCGAGGCGGCGCGCGCCCGCGGCATCGAAACGATAGAGGCATTCTTCGGCCGCGATTTCGCCGCCGGCTTCGCCGCCGCGCGCGGCCGCGCCGACCTGATCGTGGCCAACAACGTGCTCGCCCATGTGCCCGACCTCAACGATTTCGTTGCCGGGCTGGCGGCGGCGCTGGCGCCGGACGGCAGCGTCACGCTGGAATTCCCGCACTTGGTGCAGCTGGTGGCGCAGCGCCAGTTCGATACGGTCTATCACGAGCATTTTTCCTATTTCTCGCTGTATACCGTCGAGCGTGTGTTCGCCGCGCACGGCCTGCGCATCTGGGATGTGCAGCGGCTGCCTACCCATGGCGGCTCGCTGCGCATCTGGGCGGCGCCGCAGGCGAGCCGGCGCGCCGAGCAGCCGGCCGTGGCCGGCCTGCGCGCGGCCGAGGCAGCGCTGGGCATCGCCCAGCTGGATTTCTACCGCGGTTTTCAACAGCAGGCCGATGCGGTCAAGCACGGCCTGCTGGAATTCCTGCTGCAGCAACGCCGCGCCGGCCTGCGCGTGGCCGCCTACGGTGCCGCCGCCAAGGGCAATACCCTGCTCAACTACGCCGGCGTGCGCCCCGACCTGCTGCCCTACGTGGTGGACGCCTCGCCGCACAAGCAGGGCCGCTTCCTGCCGGGTTCGCGCATACCGGTAGTGGACGAGGCGCGCCTGCGCGCGGACCGTCCCGACTGCATCCTGATCCTGCCCTGGAATCTGCGCGAGGAAATCACCGCGCAGCTGGCCTATGCCCGCGACTGGGGCGCCCGCTTCGCCACCGCCGTACCGGAAATGACGTTCTCATGAGCGCCACGCCTTCGCGCATCCACTACACCCGGCCGTCCATCACGCAGCGGGAAACCGACTATGCCGCCGATGCCGCGGCCAACGGCTGGGGCGAGCGCTGTTACGACTACATCCACCGCTTCGAGAAGCTGTTCTGCGAACACCTGGGCTCGCGCCACGCGATCGCGACTGCCAGCGGCACCGGGGCGCTGCACCTGGGCATGGCGGCGCTGGGCATAGGCGCCGGGGACGAGGTGATCCTGGCCGACATCAACTGGATCGCCTCGGCCGCGCCCATCGTCCACCTCGGCGCCACGCCGGTGCTGGTCGATGTGGACGCGAACAGCTGGTGCCTGGACCCGGCCGCGGTCGAGGCCGCGATCACGCCGCGCACGCGCGCCATCCTCGCCGTGCACCTGTACGGCAACCTGTGCGAACTCGATGCGCTGCGCGCGATCGCGGCGCGCTACGGCCTGCATCTGATCGAGGACGCGGCCGAGGCGCTGGGCTCGGTCTGGCACGGCCGCCGCGCCGGTACGCTGGGCGTGTTCGGCGCCTTCTCCTTCCACGGCACCAAGACCTTCACCACCGGCGAGGGCGGCATCTTCGTCACCGACGACGACGCGCTGTACGAGCGCGTGCTGACCCTGTCCAACCACGGCCGCGCCCGCGGCGAGACGCGCCAGTTCTGGCCCGAGCGCATTGGCTACAAGTACAAGATGTCCAACCTGCAGGCGGCGATAGGCTGCGCCCAGGTGGAACGCGCCGAGGAGCTGATCGCGGGCAAGCGGCGCATCTTTGAAGCCTACGCGCGGCATCTGGCCGGCCTGCCGCTGCAGTTGAACCCGGAGCCGCCGGGCACGCGCAACGGCTACTGGATGCCGACCCTCGTCGTTGACGAAGGCGTGCCCTTCGAGCGCGAGGCGCTGCTGGCGCGGTTCAAGGCGGACAATATCGACGGCCGCGTGTTTTTCTGGCCGCTGTCCAGCCTGTCCATGTTCGAGCCGCGGCCGCAGCACCGGATCAGCCATTCGCTGGCGCGGCGCGCGCTGAACCTGCCCAGCTACCACGACATGAGCAGTGCCGACATCGCCCGCGTCGCCGCCCATGTGACGGCGCAGCTCGCCGCATGAAGATCGTCTTCTGGGGCGGTACCGGCCAGGCGAAGGTGCTGCGCGAGGCGCTGGCCGGCCGGGCCGAGCTGCTGGCGGTGTTCGACCGGCGCGCGCTGGCCTCGCCTTTCGCCGACGTGCCGCTGTACGTGGGCGAGGCCGGACTGGAGCAGTGGCTGCGGGAACGCGGCGGCAGCCGCGGCCTGCACGCCGCCGTGGCCATAGGCGGCGCGCGCGGCCGCGACCGGCTGGCGCGCATGGACCAACTGGGCGCACGCGGCTTTGCCCTGCCGGAAATCGTCCACCCGCGCGCTTTCGTCGCCGCCGATGTGCGCCGCGGCGAAGGCTGCCAGATCCTTGCCCTGGCCGCGGTCTGCACCTGCGCCGTGCTGGGGCGCGGCGTGATCGTCAACACGCGCGCCTCGGTCGATCACGACTGTGTGATTGGCGACGGCGCGCACATAGGCCCCGGTGCCGTGCTCGCCGGCGAGGTGCAGGTCGAGGCCGGCGCGTTCATCGGCTCAGGCGCGGTGGTGCTGCCCGGCCGCCGCATAGGCGCCGATGCCGTGGTCGGCGCCGGCGCCGTGGTCACCCGCGATGTCGCGGCCGCCGGCGTGGTCGCCGGCAATCCCGCCCGTCCGCATTCCAAGGCATGATGGCTCCATGACTACCGACAAAGATCCCGCCGCCGCCTTCGAGCAGGAAGTGGCGCAGAACATCCGCAGCCTGCGCGAAGACCGCGAACTCAAGGCGCGTTCCGGCGAATGGCTGCGCAGCACGCTGCCGCACCGCTATTCCTACAATTTCCGCTGGATGGGCCGGCCCATCATCCAGTACCCGCAGGACATGATCGCGATGCAGGAGATCCTGTGGCAGGTGCGGCCGGACCTGATCGTGGAGACCGGCATCGCCCACGGCGGCTCGCTGATCTACTACGCCTCGCTGTGCGAACTGATCGGCCACGGCGAAGTGCTGGGCATAGACATCGACATACGCGCGCACAACCGCGCCGCGATCGAAGCCCATCCGATGTTCCGCCGCATCGCGCTGCTGCAGGGCTCCAGTACCGACCCGCGCATCGTGGAACAGGTGCGCGAACGCGCGCGCGGCAAGACCGTGCTGGTGGTGCTGGATTCCAACCATACCCACGAACACGTATTGGCCGAGCTGGAGGCCTATGCGCCGCTGGTGACTCCGGGCAGTTATTGCGTGGTGTTCGACACCGTCATCGAGGATCTGCCGGCCGGGCTCTATCCGGAGCGGCCCTGGGACGTGGGCAACAACCCCAAGACGGCCGTGGCCGAATTCCTCGCCGCACATCCGGAGTTCGAAGTGGACGCGGACACGGAGGCCAAGATTTCCATTACCGTCGCCCCCGGCGGCTACCTGCGCCGGCGCTAGCGGCCTGCCGCGGAGGCGGCGGGCGAAAAATCGCGTGCAATCCGCCGCAAGCCGCGCCTACCGGCGACGGAGGCGGAGCAGTGCGTACAGCGCGTAGCTGAGCAGGTCGGCGGCCAGGCCCAGGGCGCGGAAGCCGGCGGCGAGCACCAGCAGTCCGGCGAACGGCGTGGCATCGTCCAGCAGCAGGGCGATCGCGGTCTCGAATACGCCCAGGCCCTGCGGTGCGAAAAGCGCGGCAAAACCCAGCGCCCAGGCGAGCAGATAGGCGCCGGCCAGTTGCAGCGGCGGGTGCGCGGGTGTGTCGAAGGCCTGCCAGTAGATTGCGAACGCCGCTGCGGCCAGGCACCAGAACAGGCTGCTGACCGCGAGCAGGCGCGCATACACGCCCAGGCCCAGGCGCTGGCTGCGCAGCGCGGGCAGCCGGCGCAGGGCCAGCGGCGGCAACAGCACGAGGGCCAGCCCCAGCGCGAGGCCGATCTGCACCGGCAGCGCGGTGCCCGCGGCCAGCAGCGCAGCCGAGCCCAGGGTCAGCGCCAGTGCAAACGGGACGGCGTTCTCCAGAAATACCAACAGCGGCAATTGCGCCTTGTCCACGCCCAGCGCGTGGAAGTCCGCCGCCTTGGTCACGGTATGCCAGATGCCGCCGGGCAGGTAGCGCGCCGGCAGCCGCGCGACGTGAATGCGCAGCGCGTCGGCGTAGGCGAGCGGCGCGCCGCCGCGGCGCAGGATCAGGTGCGCGTACAGCGGCGTCAGCAGATGCAGGCTGGCCCACAGCGGCAGCGCCAGCAGCAGCGGCGCCAGCTGCGCCTGCCGCAGCGCTGCGGCCACCGCGTCGCGCGCGCTCCAGGCGGCGGCGGCGAGGAACAGCAGGGCCAGCGGCGTCGCCGCTGCGCGCAGCCAGTGCAGCAGTCGCCGGGCGGCGGGCGCCGGCATCAGGCTTCCGGCTTGCGCTGGCGGCCGACGCGGTAGCGGGCGAGGAAGGCGCCGGGCAGGGCGAACAGGGCGACGGCCTTGTCCAGCGCGGAAAGCTCGGCGCCGAGAATCGTCCGGGTCAGCGCCAGCGGCAGCGCCAGCAGCGGAAAGCGCCGCGCCAGCGGCGTGCCTGCGATGCGCGTTTCGGCCGAGGCGTAGCGGCGCAGCTTGTCGGCATGATCCTGTTCGACGCGGAATTCGCGCCGGTACCAGGTGGCGCCTTCCGCATGCAGGAACTCGCTGCGCAGGGCCATGCGCGCGAGCAGCACCAGATCGCCGCCGACCATGTTGGGCAGGCTGCCGCAGGCGTGGATGGCCTGGCGCCGCATCAGGCCCATGACCGGATGCATGTTGCCCCAGAAGATGGTGAAGAAGCGCGCCAGCGGCGCCAGGCCGCGCGTATCGGCATAGCCGGATTCGCGCGCCAGCGGCTGGCCCTCGCCGTCTATCCAGCGCGAACCGGCGTAGGCCAGATCCGCCTGCGGATGCGCCTGCAGCCGCGCGGCGCAGGCCGAGACCAGGTTGGGTGTCCACAGGTCATGGCCGCCGGCCCACATGAAATAGTCGCCCTGCGCCAACTGCAGCACGTGCAGGAAATTCTCGGTCGCGCCGCGGTTGCTCCCGGCGCGCTCCAGGCGGATGCGCGCATCTTCGCGCGCGTGGCGTTCGCAGATCGCCAGCGTGCCGTCGCTGGAGGCGTTGTCGGAGACGATGATCTCCAGCCGCGGATAGTCCTGCGCGCGCAGGGAGGCCAGTGTCGCGTCGATGTAGCGCGCCTCGTTGTAGACGGGCAGGCCTATGCTGACCAGCGGCAGGGTTTCGGCGTGGGACAAGCGCAAGGTTTCCGTTGGACGGCCAGTTTCAAGCTTACGTGCTGGGCGCTGCCGGCGCGACGGGCAGATGCTGTTCCAGCAGTGCGCGCAGCTCCGCCAGCTCGCGGTCCAGGCTGCCGCGTACGTTGAGGCGCGCGAGTTCGGCGATGCCGGCTTCGGCCTGCGCGCGCCGGCCGTAGGAAATCTGTATGCGTATCAGGGTGACGCGATAGCTCGGTTCGCCCGGCGCGGCGGCAACCGCCGCGGCGGCGCTGCGTTCGGCCAGATCCCATTCCTGGCTGACGTTCCAGGCAAAGTCGGCATGGATCATCAGCAGATCGCCCGAATGCGTGGGATGGGCCAGGGCTGCGTCGAACACGGCCTTGAGCCGGTCGAACGGCAGCACGCAGGCGCCGCCGCGCACGCAGCGTTCCAGCGCGCCGAGCGCGGCGATGTCCTGTACGTCGGGCGGGTAGGCGCGCAGCTTGGCTTCCATGCTTTGCCACCAGGCGTCGGCGACGGGTTCGTGATTGACCGCGCTGGTCACGATCAGACTCTGCTCGGGCAGTACCGAGGCGCGCGGCAGCGCGGCAGCCTGTTGCAGCACCGCGTAGGCCTCGCGGGTCAGCGGATGGCCGGGCGCGTAGTTGGCGCGGAGCAGCAGCTGGCGGCCCAGTTCAAACCGGGCCCGGGCCGAGTCCTGCGCGCGGGCGTCGATCTCACGCGCCTGGCGCAGCGGATCTCCCCAGGCGTGGGCCGTCAGCGCGGTCAGTGCAGTCCACCAGGCCGCAAGCAGTCCCAGCGCGATCCAGCGCGCGCCGTGGGCGGGCAGCCGCTGCGGCGCGGCGGCCAGCGGCGGTATCACGGCCAGCAGCAGGCCGAAGCTGGGGAAGTAGTTGCGGTGCTCGTAGATCAGCTCCAGCGGCAGCACCGTGCCGGTAAGGAGGTGGCCGGCGAAGTACAGCGCGATGCCCAGCGCTGCCAGCGCGGCGCGGCGCCGCAGCCACACCGCGAGCGCCAGCAGGGCCGCGATGGCGCAGAGGCTGGCGAACGTCGTCCAGGGGCTGAAAAGACCGGCGGAAATCTGGAAATTGTCGTGATAGAACGACAGCGCCCGCGGCGTCGGCAGCAGGGTCCAGCCGATGTAGTCGAGCAGGATGCGCGCTTCGCTGAGCAGCCGCGTGGCGAGGGTGAAATCGCGGGCGGCCCAGGTCGCGGGACGCAGCACCCAGGGCAGCAGCCACAGGCTGGCCGCGATCAGTGCCGGAATCAGCAGCAGGGCGAATAGTGCGACCAGGCGCCGGTCGCGTGCCGCCGCGCCGGCGCGGCGGAAGCGGAACACGCACAGTTCCAGCAGGAAGGCGAACAGCGGCAGCGGCGCGGCAGATTCCTTGGCCAGCACGCCCAGCAGCGGAAACACAGTCAGCGCGATCAGGCAGTACAGCAGGCCGCGGCGGTCGCTTCCCTGCAGCTGCGATTGGCGGCCCAGCGTGTACAGCAGCAGCCCGCCCAGCACGAACAGGTTGGCCAGGCTCTCCATGCGCTGGACCACGTACAGCACCGCGGTCAGGTTGATCGGCAGCAGCAGCCAGGCGCCGGCGATCAGCGCCGCGGTGCGGCGCGTGGATTCCTCATCGGCTGCGCTGTCCGTTGCGGCCAGCAGGCGCCGCGCCAGCAGCCAGACCAGCCAGCCGTTGAGCAGATGGACGAGCAGGTTGACCGCCTTCCAGCCGAACGGCGCCAGCCCGCCGGCGAGATAATTGGCAACGAAACTCAGCGAGGCGAGCGGGCGCTTGAGCTGGCTCGCCGGCGACGACAGCGCGGCGCGGGCGATGGATTCGGCGTCAAGCCGCGCGGGCTGCACATCGGTGTTGTCGACGATGTTGGCGTAGTCGTCGAAGAACCAGCCGCCCTGCAGGCCCGGAAGATATACGGCGATGCAGAGCAGCAACGCTCCGAGAAGCCACAAGGTCGAGGGCCGCGGCCACTGGATGTCGGAACGCATGCGGACAGCCTAGGGGCAGGGCGCGCAAACCGCAATGCGCGCCCCTGCGCAGGGCGCCGGGTCAGTGCGGATCCGATGCGTGAAAAAGGACCTGTCGCCTCAGCGGCATTCCGTCGGCACGAAGCGTGACGGCATATCGCCGCCGCCCACGGTGAGCATGTTGCGGCCGGTCGCGGTAACGCTGGTTTCCGAGGTGCAGGCCCAGTCCACCGAGCCGTACTGATTCGACGACAGCAGGGCATAGCCGCCGGAAGTGAGCACCTGCGGCGTGTAGACGATGGTCTTGAGATTCAGCGGGGGCGGAATGCCGTTGGTCGCATCAGCCGCATAGGCGATGCGCACCGCACCGGTGGCCGGGTCGATGGAGACGTTGTCGACGTACTTGGACTTGGTCAGTCCGGAGTTGAAGGACGCTGCGGCAGAGCTCATGCTCAGCACGCCGCCGCTCAGATAGCCTACTGTCACGGTTTCGCGTGCCGTGGCGGCGGCAATGGTGCCTTCGGCCAGCTTGGCGCGAATCGCGTAAAGCTGGTATTGCGGCAATGCAATGGCGGCGAGTATCGCAACAATAGCGACCACCACCATCAATTCGATGAGGGTGAAGCCTTGCGTGGTCTTCATAGCTGCTCCGAGAGTTCGGAGAGTTGGCTTGCACGTGCCATCGCTGGCTTCGTCAAAAACGGGTCCTGCGTTGCGCAGGACCCGTAGAATCTACCTAGACAGCGAGGCGATTAACGGCACTCGGCCGGAGCGTACTTCGGCGGCAGGTCGCCGGCGGTGATCGCACCGAACAGACGGCCCGAAGCGGTCACGGTGGTGGCCGAACCGCAAGCCCAGTCGATCGGACCGACCGAGGTGGCAGCCAGACCGACCTTGTTGATGTTCGGGGTCAGGATGATGGTCTTGTCGTTCAGCGGGGGCGGGATACCGTTGTCGGCGTTGCCGCGGACCTTGTAAGTCACCGCGCCGGTGACCTTGTTCACGTTGATTTCGTTGACGTACTTGGACTTGGTGGAAGCATTGCCCGGAGCGTATTCAGCAGCAGCGCTCTCGACGCCCAGCATGCCGCCGGACTGGAAGCCTTCCGACACGGAGGTCTTGGCGGCGGTGGCGCCGACCATGCCTTCCGAGATCTTCGAGCGGATCGCGTAGTCCTGATAGGCCGGCAGCGCGATGGCGGCCAGGATGGCGATGATCGCGACGACGATCATCAGCTCGATCAGGGTGAAGCCCTTCATCTTATTGATTTTCATGTGAATCCTCATTTGGTCAGCTAACCAGTGTTGCCCCTGAAGCTTCGGTGGGTCCCCGATGGGACTGTCCGTTCCCCAGACGGGGGCCGAAACCTCAGAGCGTTCAGAGCATATTCCATGCCATGGCCATTTGCGGCCGCCGAGTCCCGGCAGGCCGTTCAGGTTGCGACATAGATCTCGTTTCGGGAGGCAGAGCTGGCGAGGCGCGTCAGAATCTGACATTCCTGCGCCGTTCCTGGCCGAAAACTTGTCCGCTACCTGTTCGATCCGGCCATCGCAAGTTCAATGCCAGGCCAGCGGAGCGCCAGCTGAAACAAATCGGCACAGGGACAAAGAAAAAGCCCCGCTCGGGGCGGGGCCTGAATGCAGATGGCAGAGTGCCCGGCTTCTACCCTTTGCGGGCGTTTTCCAGGGTTGCGTGGACGCGCAGGTAGCGCAGGTAGTTCAAGGTGTCCGGGAAAGTGGGTACATCCTTGCCGATCTTGTCGTCGATTTCGATGGCGCCGCTGAAATCCTTGTTTCCGATGGCCGCGAGCATCGCCGTGCGCAGCAGCCAATCCTGCACCCGCGGCAGCAACTGCTTGCGATCGCCGGAAAGCAGGGCCGATGCCTGCTGCTGCAGTTGCGGCCAGTCGTCGCGGGCCAGGGCGGCGGCCAGGTCCAGCGCCGCTTTCACGTCCGGAGCCTGGTTGTCGCAGGTGATCCAGGCCGGCTTGTCCCACAACCTGCGCCGGTGTTCGGCCTCAAGATAGGGAATGGTGGCGATGGCGGTGGAAAAGATCTGCAGATAAGCGCTCTGGAGATCGCCCGGCGTCGCGCAGCGGCCCGCGATTTCCCGCACGTAGACCAGCAGTGCGGTATCGCCCGCGTCGACCTTGCCGCTGAGGAGCTGGTCGTTGATCAGCGCGTCGGCCATGGCCGACGCGCGGTGCACGCGGGCGGTGTAATGGTAGGTTGGGTTGAGTTCGATCTGGTCCGCGCGCGGGGCCGGCAGGCCGCCTATGACTTCGCGGTAAGGCAGGTCCGCTCCCGGGAGGTTGTAGATCGTCGACGCCATCTGGTTGATGAAGCGCGCCCGCGGTGCGTCCAGCGACAGCACCGGATAGAAGTCCGAATTGACCCTTCGCGAGAGCGAGTCGAACAGCGCGCCCAGGGATTTGCGGTCGCCCAGCTGGTGCGCCTGCAGGTCGGCCAGGGTGCCTACGCCTACGCGCTTCATGATGGCCTGCAGCTCCGGATACTTGAGCGCTTCCTCGTTCACATTGCCGAAGCTGCCTTCGACGCGAGCCAGAATCAGCATGTCCGAGGCATTGGCGAGGTAGACGCGATAGTCGCTGAAGCTGCCCGACAGGCTGCGCATGATGGTGCCGACGAGTTCGTCGTTGGTCTCGTAGATCTGCACCCACTGTACGAACAGGCCGTCCTTGTTGAGATGGCGCGGGACGAACTTGTAGAACTCCTCGCTGAACAGGCTGGATACGCCGGAGATCCACGGGTTCGACGGCTCCGACAGGATGATGTCGTAATGCAGCTGGTTGGCGGCGAAGTAGGTCTTGGCGTCCTCGATGTGGATGTGCGAGCGCGGATCCTCGTAGGCGCGCCTGACGTGCGAGCCGAACAGTTTCGCGCCTTCGACCATGGCCGGTTCGATCTCGATGGTGTCCACCCGTTCCAGGCGCGGATCACCGAGCAGGGCGTGAGTGGACAGGCCCGAGCCGAAGCCGATCACGGCCGCCGTCTTGGGCTGCGGGTGATACAGCAGCGGCAGGGCGCCGGCCAGCACCATGGTGATCTCGTCAGCCGAAGGCTTGCCGCTGTCGTCCATGCGGATGCCCGCGTCCACCTTGCCGTTGGTGGCGATGGAGCGCGTGCTCATTGCCTTGGAGGAGAACACCGCGATGCTGGCGGTCTTGCCATCGCGGTAATAGTCGATGTTCTGGTCCGCCTTGACGATGCTGGCATTGCCGTGGCGGTAGACGCCCGATGCCATGGACGCGGGATCGAAGCGCGCCGCGACCAGGGTGATGACGACGGCGACGAGGCTGATTGCCGCCGAGGCGGCATAGGAGCGGCTGCTGTACGGCGTGCCGCGCGGACGCAGCAGTACGACGCCCAGCACCAAGTCGCCTGCGGCGGCAATGATCATCGCCAACTTGAGGCCGAGCAGCGGAATCAGCAGATGCACGGCGCAGAACACACCGACGATGGCGCCGATGGTGTTGGTGGCGTAGATGCGGCCCACGCTGGCCTCGCCGCCGCCGGCGCGCAGCAGTGCCAGGGTGAACAGCGGCAGGGTCATGCCGGCGAAGAAGGCCGCCGGCGCCATGATCAGCATGGCGATTACGGCGGTCACGGTGTTGTACATGTCGTAGGACGCCGAGGAGCGTCCCAGCGCGTTGAGGAACCACGCGACCCACTCGAAGGAATGGTCGTAGAGGATCAGGCTGGCCAGCGCGGCCAGGCCCATCAGCACCTGCACCCAGCCGCCGGCGCGCGCCGCGTCGGCGTAGCCATCGGCGCGCTTGCGGATGTACAGGCCGCCGAAGGCCAGGCCGCCGATGAAGGCGGTGAGCATCAGCTCGAACGCATGCACCGTGGCGCCGAAGGCCATGCTGAGCATGCGGATCCAGCCGATCTCGTAGACGAAGGAGGTGGCGCCGGTGATGAAGGCGGCGAGCAGCAGCAGGCGCTCGACCGGCGGGCGGCGCGTGCTGGCGCCGGATGCCGCGGTGGCGGGGACGGTCTCGGCCTCGCGCGACATCAGGAACGCGATCAGCGCGACGACGACGTTGAGGATGGCGCCGAAGCGCATCGCGCCGGGCATGCCGATGGCGGGCAGCAGCACGAAGGTGGCGAACAGCGCACCGAAGGCCGCGCCTATGCTGTTGGTGAAATACAGGCCGCCGAGGACCGAACCGTTGCCCACGTCCAGGCGCCGCATCAGGCCGTTGCTCATCAGCGGGAAGGTGGTGCCCAGCAGGATGGCCTGGGGCAGGATCAGCAGCGCGCCGCTGGTCCACTTGAAGCTTTGCACGGCCCAGCCGCCGGGCATGGCGGGGAAGGCCGAGTCATAGGCGAAGGCGGTGACGCCGAGGAATATCGGATGGAACAGGGCGCCGGCGATGCCGATGACCAGTTCGACCAGGGCGTAGGCGCGCAGCAGGTTGCCCCATTTCAGGCTGTAGCGGCTGGCCCACCAGGCGCCGATGGCCATGCCGCCCATGAAGATCGCCAGCACCAGACTCTGGGCATAGGCCGCATGGCCGAGATAGAGCCCGAGGTACTGCGACCATATCGACTGGTAGATCAGGCCGGAGCAGCCCGACAGCGCAAAGATGATGAGCAAACCCGTGCCGAACC
Organism: Tahibacter harae; assembly: GCF_024437735.1. Classification (GTDB taxonomy): domain Bacteria; phylum Pseudomonadota; class Gammaproteobacteria; order Xanthomonadales; family Rhodanobacteraceae; genus Tahibacter; species Tahibacter harae. Next base: position 87,253 of record NZ_JANFQO010000005.1, read on the forward strand.
AGCGCCGCGTACCGCCTGCGTCCCCTTCCGCCATGTCGAATCCTCCGTTAAGTCCGGTGAGGATACGCGAAGCCGCTTGCACCCGTCAGGCGAACAGGCCCGCAGTTGCGCAATGCAGGCGACGCTTGTCCGGCGGCCGATACCGTACGGCGGAAGCCGTCGCGGCTTACCAGGGATCGATGTCGAGGGCGCCCAGCGGCTGGCCGCTGCGTTTGTCCATCAGCATGGTCAGGCTGGCGTTACGCGCCATGACGGGCAGCCAGACGACGTCGTCCCTGCTGCGGCCGTTGCGCGCCAGCCAGGCGTTCACTTCGGCATCGACGTCGGCATCCTTGGGGCGCAGCTTGTCCAACGGCTGCGCGCGTTCCAGCAGCGACTGGACCCCCTCTTCGTAAGGAACGTAGTATTTGGGCAGGCGTTCCAGATCCTTGCCCTCCAGGCCGGAGAACAGCAGCTTGGTGCGTTCGGCCGGATCGTCGGGACGTTTGGTTGCGACCAGCAGCGCGCCGGTCCAGGAGAGGCGGCGGAACTGCGCATGGCGCGCCTCGGCCAGATCGGCCGCTTCGATGTCCTTGGCGCTGACCAGGTTGAAACGGTCGATGGCGCCGACCAGGAACACCGGCCGGGTACCGGTGATCACATGCAGGCCATAGACCAGGGCCGCGGCCTGCAGAACGGCGATCACGGTGAGATCGAATTTCAGCCCGCGCTTGCCGGACTTGAAGATGATGAGCGTGAGCAGCGGCCCCAGGGTCAGGTCTATGCCGAACAGCAGTAGCACCAGCTTGTCCGCGCCGGCGGCGTGGAAATACGGCGGCGGAAACCACAGGCCGAACAACAGGCCGAATACGAGCCCGCCGGCCAGCAGGCTGAGAAGGGAGTGAATGGCGGCGGCTTTCCAGCGCGACATCGGGGCATTCCGGTCAAGAATTCAGTGCGCAGCGCAGAGCAAACAACGCGCCAACACCCGCGTCCCTATTCGATGCCCAGACGCTCCAGCCGGTAGCGCAGCTGGCGCAGGGTCAGGCCCAGCTGCTTGGCCGCGGCGGTGCGGTTCCAGCGCGTGGATTCCAGCGCCTTCATGATCGCGGCGCGCTCGGTCTCGGCCACGGCGGCGGCCAGGTCGGCCGGTATCGCCATCTCGCCGGTGGCGTTGAATGCCGCGGGCGCGGTGTTGCCGGGCGGGGCATGGGCAGGGAATTCGGCGGCGCCGGCGGTGCGTTCGGCCATGGCGCTGCGGTCGTAGGTTTCCGCCGGCGCGGCCGGCAGCAGGCGCAGGTCGTCGATGTCGATGCTGCGGTTCTCGCACAGGGCCACGGCGCGCTCCAGCACATTTTCCAGTTCGCGCACATTGCCGGGGAAGTTGTAGCTGAGCAGGGCCTTGAGCGCCTCCGGGCGCAGCTTGGCCGGCGGCTCGCCGCTGTCGCGGGCCAGCCGTTCCAGCACGCGGCCGACCAGCTTGGGTATGTCTTCCTTGCGTTCGCGCAGCGGCGGCACGCGCAGCTCGATGACGTTGACGCGGTAGAACAGGTCCTGGCGGAACTGGCCCAGCTCGACCAGACGGGCGAGATTCTTGTGCGTGGCCGAGAGGATGCGCACGTCCACCGCGATCTCGCCGCGGCCGCCGATCGGACGCACGGATTTTTCCTGGATCACGCGCAGCAGCTTGACCTGCATGTGCAGCGGCAGCTCGGCCACTTCGTCCAGGAACAGGGTGCCGCCCTGGGCTACCTGGAACAGGCCGTCCTTGTCCGCATGGGCGCCGGTGAAGCTGCCTTTCTTGTGGCCGAAGAACTCGCTTTCCATCAGCTCCGACGGAATCGCGCCGCAGTTGACCGGCACGAAGGCGCCGCCGGCGCGCGGGCCCAGTTCGTGGATCTGGCGCGCGACCAGTTCCTTGCCCACGCCGGATTCGCCGCTGATGTAGACCGGCGCCTGACTGCGCGCGAGCTTGGCGATGGTGGCGCGCACCTGTTCCATGGCCGGCGAATCGCCGATGAGCTTGCTTTCGACCAGGCTGGTGCCGCTGCGGCGTTCCTCGCCCAGTTTCAGCGCGGTCTGCACCAGGCGGCGCAGCATCGCCAGATCGACCGGCTTGGACACGAAATCGAAGGCGCCGGCCTTGAGCGCGACCACGGCGGCGTCGACATTGCCGTAGGCGGTGATCATGGCGATCGGGGTTTCGGGATACTGGCGCGAGACCAGCTCGATGATTTCCTGGCCGGAGCCGTCGGGCAGGCGCATGTCGGTGAAGCACAGGTCGAACTTGCGCTCGGCCAGCCGCAGGCGCGCCTCGGCCACGCTGCCGGCGGTGGTCACATCCAGGTTCATGCGACCCAGGGTGATGGTCAACAACTCGCGGATATCGCGTTCGTCGTCGATCACCAGAGCGGTCTGTCTACTCATCGCCTATGCAATCCTGCCTGCCGTCCGCCCCCGAGGCGGCAGGGTAATGCGCAGGGCCTAGCGGGTAAAGACATGGCCCTCAAGCGCGCCCCGCCGGAGCTGCGATCTGCGTCACAAGCGTGATGCGGAAACAGCTGCCGCCGCCGGCCACCGGCACGTATTCCAGCGCGGCCTGGTTGGCCTCGCACAGCTGGCGCGCCAGGTAAAGGCCGAGCCCGGTGCCGTATTCGTGCGTGGTGAAGAAGGGTTCGAAGATCTGCGCGGCGACCTTGGGCGGTATGCCCGGGCCGCGGTCCACCACTTCGACCACCGGCGGCCCCTTTTCGCCGATCATGCGCGCCACCACCGCGACCCGGGCCGGTTCGCCGGGCAGGCGGCCGTAGCGGATCGCGTTCTGCACCAGGTTCCAGACCACCTGCTGCAGCTGCTGTGGATCGAACAGGCCGTCGATCAGGCGCGGCTGGGTCACCGCGCGCAGCAGGTCCATGCCGAGGTCGTTGCTGGCCTTGTATTCCTCGACGAAATTGTTGACCCAGGCGTTCACGTCCACGAGTTCGGGCCGCGAACGCTCGCGCCGCGACAGCTGCAGGATGTTCTCGACCACGTCGTTGGCGCGGGCACAGTGGTTGTTGATGATCTCGACCATGCGCTTGTCGGCGTCGACCAGGTCTTCGGATTCGGCCAGCAGCTGGGCCGAATAGCTGATCGCCGCCAGCGGGTTGCGGATCTCGTGCGCAATCGAGGCCGATAGCCGGCCCAGCGAACTCAAGGTCAGTTCCTCGGCCCGGCGCGACACCAGCGAGGTGTCGTCCAGGAAGATGAGCACATTGGTGGTTTCGTTCGGGCTCAGGCGGGTGAAGCGCGGCAGCACTTCGGGCACATCCTCGGCCAGGGCTACGGCGCGGTTCTCGGTCTTGCCCGTGGTGCGCCAGTGGTACAGGCGGCGCGAGAGTTCGGGCGCGACGGTGCCCAGGTCGCGCAGGTCGGGCTTGGGGCTGCCTATCAGCATCCAGGCCGATTCGTTGATCTGGTGGATGCGGTTGGCGTCGTCGACCACGAGCACGCCGGTCTTCATGCGCCGGATGATCATGTCATTGACCTGGGACAGGTTGGCCAGGTCGGTGCCGCGCTGCTCGGCCAGGGCCTCGGTGGCGCGCATCTGGCGGCCCAGCACGGTGAACATGCCGTAGGAGGCGAGATAGGCGGTGCCGAACAGCAGCGATTCCAGCGGACCTATCTCATAGTGCGCATCGTAATAACGCACGATGTTCACACCCAGCACCAGCGCCGCGGCGCCGAACACGGCCAGCATGCCGGCAATGCGCGGCGGCAGCAGCAGCGCGCCGGCGCCGATGTTGAACATCAGCAGGATGGCGATGCCCGACTGCGGCTCGTTGATGCTGGCGATGGCCAGCACCGTGGCGACGATGTCGCAGACCAGGGCCAGCGAGACCATGCCGGTCACGTGCCGCAGCATCTGGCTGGTGCGCAGGAACAGGATGGTGGCGAAGGCCAGGAACAGCAGGGCGTTGACCTGGCCCAGCAGCGGGAAGCGCAGGTCTATCCAGGTCACCGCCAGCGGGCTGAAGGCCAGGCCGGTGTAGATGCAGGCCTGCAGCACCCGGAACAGGTTGAAGAAATAGAGTTCGCGCCGGGTCGCCTCCCCGGTCTTGGCCGAACCCACCGAAATGATGCTGCGCGGCCTTGCGACGGTTGCCATGGGGCGGCAGGGTCGCCAGTTTTGCCCGGATTGGCAAGGGCGCGCGGCCCGCGCGGGCGCCCGTCCGGCGCCGGCCTAGCCCAAGGTCGGGTACGCCAGACTTTCCTTTGACCCGCCCTTTGCCCAGAATACGCGCCCATTCTGCCGGGGCGCGGTCGCGCCCTGGTCGCGCAGCAACCGGGAAGCCAGCTCGCGTCGGCGCGCCGCGCCGGCATCGGCTTCCTCGCCCAGCAATCCGTTTCATTTCCCGCAAGGTGTTCGCATGAACTTCCACGAGTACCAGGCCAAAGAACTGTTTGCCGAGTACGGCATCGCCGTGCCCGCCGGCAAGGTCGCCGCCACGCCGGAGGCCGCCGTCGAGGCAGCCAAGGCGCTGGGTGGCGAACAGTGGATGGTCAAGGCCCAGATCCACGCCGGTGGCCGCGGCAAGGCCGGCGGCGTCAAGTTCTGCAAGTCGCTGGACGAGGTCAAGGCCGCCGCCGCCGGCATGCTCGGCCGCAACATGGAAACCTACCAGTCCGCCGGCCGCGCCCTGCCGGTGAACCTGGTGCTGGTCTCCGAGGCCAACGACATCGTCAAGGAGCTGTACCTGTCGGTGCTGGTGGACCGCTCGACCAAGGCCGTCACCTTCATCGCCTCCTCCGAAGGCGGCGTGGAGATCGAGAAGGTCGCCGAGGAAACCCCGGACGCGATCCAGACCCTCGACGTGAACTACGTGCAGGGCCTGCAGCCCTACCAGTGCCGCAAGCTGGGCTTCGCCCTGGGCCTGTCGGCCAAGCACGTCAACCAGCTGACCAAGATGATGCTGGGCCTGTACAAGCTGTTCAACGATCAGGACCTGGCCCTGGTCGAACTCAACCCGCTCGCCATCGTCGGCAGCGGCGACCTGATGGCGCTGGACGGCAAGGTCAATTCCGACGACAACGCCGAATTCCGCCATCCCAGGCTCGCCGCCATGCGCGACGAGTCGCAGGAAGACGCGGCCGAGGCCATCGCGGTCAAGCACAACCTCAACTACGTCACCATGGACGGCAACATCGGCTGCATGGTGAACGGCGCCGGCCTGGCCATGGCGACCATGGACGTGATCAAGCTCGCCGGCGGCGAGCCCGCCAACTTCCTCGACGTGGGCGGCGGCGCCACCAAGGAGCGCGTGTCCGAAGCGTTCAAGCTGATCCTCTCCTCCGACAAGGTGCAGGCCATCCTGGTCAACATCTTCGGCGGCATCGTGCGTTGCGACATGATCGCCGAGGGCATCATCGCCGCGGTCAAGGAAGTCGGCGTCAAGATCCCGGTGGTGGTGCGCCTGGAAGGCACCAATGTGGAAAAAGGCCGGGAGCTGCTGGCCAACAGCGGCCTGAAGATCACCCCGGCGACCGATCTCAACGATGCGGCCCAGAAAGCCGTCGCGGCCGTAGCGTAAGGAAATCGACCCATGAGCGTTTTGATCAACAAGAACACCAAGGTCATCTGCCAGGGCTTCACCGGCCAGCAGGGCACCTTCCACTCCGAACAGGCCGTGGACTATGGCACCCGCCTGGTCGGCGGCGTGACACCGGGCAAGGGCGGCACCCAGCACATCGGCCTGCCGGTGTTCAACACCGTGCAGGACGCGGTCGATGAAACCGGCGCCGATGCGTCGATGATCTTCGTGCCGCCGCCGTTCGCGGCCGACGCCATCCTCGAAGCGGCCGATGCCGGCATCAAGGTCATCGTGGCCATCACCGAAGGCATTCCGGTGCTGGACATGCTGCGCGTCAAGAACGCGCTCAAGGGCTATCCGGACGCCGTGCTGATCGGCCCGAACTGCCCTGGCGTCATCACCCCGGGCGAATGCAAGATCGGCATCATGCCGGGCCACATCCACAAGCCGGGCAAGGTCGGCATCGTGTCGCGCTCGGGCACGCTGACCTATGAAGCCGTGTTCCAGACCACCAACGCCGGCCTGGGCCAGTCCACCTGCATCGGCATCGGCGGCGATCCGATCAACGGCCTGAACTTCATCGACTGCCTCAAGCTGTTCCAGGACGACGCGCAGACCGAAGGCATCATCATGGTCGGCGAGATCGGCGGCAGCGCCGAGGAAGAAGCGGCCGATTTCATCGCCGAATACGTGACCAAGCCCGTCGTCGCCTTCATCGCCGGCGCTTCCGCTCCGGCGGGCAAGCGCATGGGCCATGCGGGCGCCATCATCTCCGGCGGCAAGGGTACGGCGGCGGCCAAGTTCGCCGCGCTGGAAAAGGCCGGCGTGACCACGGTCAAGTCGCCGGCCGACCTGGGCAAGGCGATAACCGCGCGTCTGGGCGGCTGATTCCAACGCAATTGCTGTAAACGGAAAGGCCGCGGAGCGATCCGCGGCCTTTCTGCGTTTTGCGTCTGCGGCGTTGCGCGCCGGGGTTCAGCCCGCGGCCGGATCGTCGGCGAAATCGTCGGCAAACAGCTGGTCGTTCTCGAACGCGCCGGCGTCGCAGGTGCCGAACCGGTTGGGCTTGGCCTCGTCGCGGCAGCGCGGGCGCAGGTCGCGATCGCGGTAGCGGGCGGCATAGGCCGAGCTGTCGCAGAAGTCGGTCAGCGGCGAGTTGAAGCGCGGGCGCCAGCCGTTGGCCGCGCCCGGGCGCAGGAACAGGTTGTTGTTCACGATTTCGGGCACGGTGTAGCTGCGCGTATGCGTGCCGGTGCCGGGCAGGCCGCCGCCGTCGCGCACCACGGCGCAGTCGCTGGTGTGGGCGCTGTACATGGTCCAGCCGTAGGGCGAATCGAGAAAGGCCGAGCTGTACACCGCCAGGGTGGTGCCGCTCTGGCCGATCAGGTCGATGGCGGCGCGTTCGATGCTGTCGGTGCCGCGGCGCAGGTTGTCGACAAAAGTGGTGTAGGCCAGGCTCAGGTCCGGCGGCGCCGACGGCAGCTGATAGCTGGCACGGATCAGCGCGCCGGCCTGGCCGCTGATGTCGACGGCGCGGTTGCCGGTGAACAGCACGCCCTCGGTGCGCAGCACCGAGGCACCGTCGACCAGTACGGCCGCGGCGTCCTGGGCCCGGTTGTCGCGCACGATGGCCTGCGACAGCTCAGCCACGGCGCCGCTATACAAGGCCAGCGCGCCGCCGCGCGTGCCCGTGCTGACGCCGTCGCCGGCGCGGTTGTTGCTGAGGCGGGTACATTCCTTCGCCGGCGGGCAATACCAGGCGCGGTCGGCCGGCGCGTCGCGCAGCAGGGACAGGCGCGCCCCGTTGGTGGCGGCGATGCCGCCGCCGGCCGGTGCGTTGTTGCCGTCGACGATGAGTTCGCGCGCCTCCATCAGCGCAGAACTGCCGATCAGCAGGATGCCCCCGCCCAGCGTACCGGCGCTGTTGCCTTCGACCCACGCGCCGTTCACGTCGTTGCGCGGCGGGATGGCGACGGGATTGCCCACCAGCAGTGTGCCGTTGCTGAGGTAGATGCCGCCGCCGGCGCCGCCGGCGGTGTTGTTGGCTATGCGCACGTTGTCGGACTCGATATGCAGCGCGCTGTCGTTGATGTTCAGCCCGCCGCCGCTGCCGGCCGCGGTATTGCCGAGGATGCGCGTGCCGTTGCGCAGCAGCACCCGGTAGTCGCCGTCGGGCGCCGGACCGCGCCGCGCGTAAATGCCGCCGCCGCGGTTGGCGCGGTTGCCGCTCAGCTCGGTCTGAATCAGTTCCAGCGTCACGTAGGTCAGCGTGCCCGGGCTGAGCTGGATCGCGCCGCCGTCCACGGAAGGGCTGCCGCCGCCGCTCAGGCGCAGATCAATCAGGGTTACTTCGTATTCGCCGGCCGTGGCCGGTTCGATGCGCAGCAGCGGATCGGTGCCATTGCCGTTGATGAGCGCATACGGCTGGAATTCGTCCGCGCCCAGGCCGCAGGTGGAGAAACCGCCGCGGATCTCCACCGACTGGCTGGCAATGCGCAAGGCCTGGCCGGTATAGGCGGCGCCGTTGGTGACGATGATGATGTCCAGCCCCGGGCCGTTGAGCTGGGCCGACTGCAGCGCGGCGGCGATGCTGGTATGGGTGCAGCCGTACTGATCGTCGGCTGCGCCGACGGTGAACAGTTCGGCGTGGCCGGCACCCGCGGCGAGCAGGCCGGCCAGTGCGCAGAGCCGCGCGATCGGGTTGGCGAAAGACATCAGGAACACCTGCGGATGGCTGCGCAAGATTGCGTCGGCCTTCTGTTACGCAGTGGCGCGGCGCGGACCCGAACGTGGCGGCGGGGCGGCTGGGCTATGATGCGGCCCTCCTGTCCGTACGCCGCGATGCCATGGCCGCCCTACGTCTTGCTCTCGCCCAGTTCGATTTTCCGGTAGGCGCGGTACTGCAGAACGAAAAACGCATACTCGAACTGATCGCCGAGGCGCGCGACGTACACGGCGCCGGGCTGGTGCTGTTTCCCGAACTGGCCCTCAGCGGCTATCCGCCGGAGGACTTGCTCTACCGTCCCGGTTTCCTGGCCGAATGCCAGGCGGCGATACAGCGCATCGCCGCCCAGGTCAGCGGCATCGTCGCCGTGGTCGGCTGGCCCGAATCGGCCGGTGCGGTGGTCTACAACGCGGCCAGCGTGCTGCGCGACGGCGCGGTGGAACGCACCTACCGCAAGCGCGAGCTGCCCAACTACGCGGTGTTCGACGAGCGCCGCTATTTCGAGACCGATCCCGACGGCGAGCCCTGCGTGGTCGCGGTCGACGGCGTGCAGGTCGGCCTCATCATCTGCGAGGACCTGTGGTTCAGCGAGCCGCTGGCGGCCAGCGTACAGGCCGGCGCCGAGCTGGTGCTGGTGCCCAATGCCTCGCCGTTCGAGCGCGACAAGCACGCCCAGCGCGACGCCCTGCTGGCCGCGCGCGTCGCCGAGGCGCGCGTAGGCCTGGCCTATCTCAACGTGGTCGGCGGCCAGGACGCGCTGGTGTTCGACGGCGCCTCGGTGCTGGCCGACGGCGACGGCCATATCCATGCCGCCGCGGTCGCGTTCGAGGATCACTGGCTGCTGGCCGACTACGACAGCGCCACGCGCCGCTTCGCCCCGCGCCGCTGGCCGGCCGAGGCCGACGAAAGCCGCGATTCGCTGGCCTGGCGCGCGATCGTGCGCGGCACCCGCGACTACTGCCGCAAGAACGGTTTCAGCAGGGTCTGGCTGGGCCTGTCCGGCGGCATCGACTCGGCCCTGGTGCTGTGCATCGCGGTGGATGCGCTGGGCGCGCAGAACGTCACCGGCGTGCGCATGCCCTCGCGCTACACATCCGGCCTGAGCAACGACCTGGCCGACGAACAGGCGCGCGTGCTGGGCGTGAAGATCATCGAAGTGCCGATAGAGGCCCCGTTCCGCGGCTTCCTCGACGCGCTGGCGCCGCATTTCGCCGGCTCGGCCGTGGACACGACCGAGGAAAACCTGCAATCGCGCAGCCGCGGCGCCATCCTGATGGCGCTGGCGAACAAGTTCGGCGGCCTGGTGCTGACCACCGGCAACAAGAGCGAATACGCCGTCGGCTACGCCACCATCTACGGCGACATGTGCGGCGGCTACGCGCCGATCAAGGATCTGTACAAGACCGAAGTTTTTGCGCTGGCGCGCTGGCGCAACGCTATCGCCGGTGCGCCGGTGATTCCCAACGAGGTGATTACGCGGCCGCCTTCGGCGGAGCTGCGCGAGAACCAGACCGACCAGGATTCGCTGCCGCCCTACGACGTGCTCGACGCCATCCTGCTGCGCCACGTCGACCAGGAGCAGTCGCGCGACGAGATCGTCCGCGCCGGCTTCGACGCGGCCACGGTGGACCGCGTACTGCGCCTGGTGCGCATCAGCGAGTGGAAGCGGCACCAGTCCGCGCCGGGGCCGAAGGTGTCGCGCCGGGCGTTCGGGCGCGAGCGGCGCTATCCGATCACGTCGGGCTGGCGCTGAGGCGCGGTCTCAACCGCCGTCGCGCTGGTCCAGGGCGATGCCGGCGGCGCCGAGCAGGCCCGGATTGGGATGGCGCACGGCGACGGTGGGAATCTGTTTCATGGTCGGCGTGAAGCGGCCCTTGGCGTCAAAGCGCGGGCGGAAGCCGCCGCGGCGCAGGGTGGGCAGCAGCGGATCGAGCAGGCCGCCGGCGAGGAATACGCCGTCCCAGGCGCCGTAGGCCAGCACCAGGTCGCCGGCGATGGCGCCGAGGATTTCGCCGAACAGGTCCACCGCGCGCACGGCCTGGGCGTCGCTGGCATCGGTCGCGGCCTGCATCACCCGCTCGGGCGTATCCGCGCGCCGCGGGGCGCCGGCCAGGGCGCAGATCGCGCCGTAGAGATTGACCAGGCCGCTGCCGCAGATCACGCGCTCATTGGAGACGCGGCCGTAGTCGCGGCGCAGCTCGTTGAAGATGGCGATTTCCTCGTCCGTGCCCGGGGCGAAGCTGAGATGGCCGCCTTCGGTCTCCAGCACGATGGCGCGGCCGCCGCGCAGCAGCAGCGCGCCCACGCCCAGGCCGGTGCCGGGCCCGACCACAGCGACGCAGCGGTCGCGGCGGCCGTCGAGTTCCGGCGCAGGCGGCGTGCCCAGGATTTCCAGATCCTCGCCGCGCAGCAGCGGCAGGCTGCGGCTCTGCGCGGCGAAATCGTTGACCACGCGCACCGAGTCCATGCCCAGCTGTGAGGCCACCGTCGCGGCCGAAACGCTCCAGGGCAGGTTGGTCAGCCGCACCTCGCCTGCATCGACCCGGCCGGCAATCGCAAACACCGCCTGCGGCGGGCGGGCGCCGACCTCATCCAGATACTTCGCCGCGGCTTCCCCCAGCGACGAGTGCTCGGCCGCGCGATAGCGGCGGACGCTGCCGGCACGCAGCGGCACCTCGGCCGATTCGCACAGGGCGAAGCGCAGGTTGGTGCCGCCTATGTCGGCGAGCAGGATGAGGTTGGCATCGGACATTGCCGGTTTCCTACAGGCGGACCCGCAAGCATAGCTGCGCCCGCGACCCCGCGCAGCCGCCGTTCCTGCATCCCATCCCCAATCCCCCGTCCCCACTCCCGGCCCTTTGGCGGGATTCGCCGCGAAACCGTGTTCTTAGCGACTGGGGAGTGCCATCCGGGGAGCGGGGGCGTCCTGCGTGCGGCAGCTGCCGGGCTTCGGCCCGCGGCCGGCCGCGTCCATCCAGTGCAACGTAGGAGTGAACATGAAAAGCAGATTTCTGATTCCGGCAGGGCTGGCCCTGCTGGCCGGCATGGCCTGCACCGCCCAGGCGGCGGTACCGCTGGCCGAGGCGGATTTCGCCGCCCCCGCGGCGCGCGTGGAAACCCCGGCGCGCAGCAGCGCGGCCGCCGCGCTGCGCCAGTTCGCGGCGCAGTTCCGCGGCGAGGCCGGCAGCCTGCCGCCGGGCTTCCCGCTGCAGGTCGGCGATGTGGCCGAGCTGGCCGATGCCAGCCTGGGCTACGGTTTTCAGGTCTACGACGTGGACGCCAACAGCCTGGCCGCCGGCAGCGGCCTCAGCGCCGCGGCGCGGGCCACCGGCACCTGGCGCTTCGCGGTGCTGCGCGGGGGCCGTCCCATCGGCCTGGTCACCCTGGTGCAGGAGGGTGACCAGTGGCAGGCGGTGTCCTTCGGCGGCGCCGGGCTGGTGCAGGAAATGGATGCGATCGTGCAATCCCAGGCGCGCGGGACCCAGCTGCGCTATCTGCGCCTGCCCCAGGCCACGGCGGATTTCATCGAAGTGCGCAGCGGCGACAAGGCCGCGCGCTTCGCACCGCTGCGGGCGGCGCGCGAAGCGCTGCTGCTCAAGGCACGGGTGGGCGATGGCCTGATGGCCGAAGCCGAACTGCTGCCTGAACTGCGCGATGCCGTCGCGCGCAACGTCGAACGCTGAAGCCGGGAGCCTCCATGAAAGCCATTCTCCGTCATGCCGTGCTCGCCGCCCTGCTCGCCGCCAGCGCCAGCAGCTCCGCCGGGTACCGTTATCTCAACGTGAACCTTGTCACCCAGGAACACAGCAACTGGTGCTGGGCCGCAGTCGCGGTCGACGTGCTGCGCTGGTACGGCTCCAATCCCAGCCAGTGCGGGGTGGTCAACTGGGCCTACGGCCGCAACGACGCCTGCGGCAACAGCGTATTCAACTGGAACTCCGGCGCGAACACGCCCAACGGAATGTACGGCCAGCGCGGCAGCATCCAGGCCATCCTGTCGAACTGGGGACTGTCCAGTTCCGGCTACGGCTACGCGCTGAGCTGGAACGCCGTGGTCAACGACGTCAACGCCAACCGGCCTTTCGTGATGCGCTTCGGCTGGTACAGCGGCGGCGGCCACTTCATCGTCGGCTACGGCTACGACGACCGCAGCGGCACCCAGCGCGTGGCCTATATGAACCCCTGGCCGGGCGAGGGCTATACCTGGTCCAACTACAACTGGACCGTGTCGGCCGCCTACGACCACAGCTGGACCCACACCTTGCGCATGAACCGCTGAGGCCGGGCAACGGGTGCGCCGGCCGGATAGAGGGAGGGGTCCCTTGGGAATCCGGCCGGCGTCATCCTGGATTTGTCGCTTTTGTGATTTGTCCGGAAATTGCCGTCACGGCGCGCCGGCCAGCAGCCGGCGCGCCTGCTCGATCTGGTTGGCGCGGCAGTCCGGGCTGTCGCCGAGGCGGTCCAGGGCGGCGGCGAGCAGGGCCTGTCCCTGGGTACGGCCGGCCAGGCTCAGGGCCAGGCCGCGGCCCAGCTGCAATATGGTCAGGCGCTGGTGCTGCGGCGCGTACAGCGGCTCGGCCGCGGCGATCGCGGCGTCGAACAGCTCGATCGCGGCGGCGTAGCGCTGCTGCGCCAGGGCCAGGTCGGCGCGGTTTTCCAGCACGATGGCCTGTACGAACGGCGTCGCCGCGCCGGGCGCCTGCAGGATGGCGTCGGCCCGGTCCAGCGCCTGCGCGGCGCCAGCCGTATCGCCCTGGCGCAGCAGGGCCATGCCGAGCACGGCCAGGCTCATCGCATGCCAGGGATGTTCCTCGCCCATTATCTGCGCCCGGCTCGCCGCGGCCAGGCGCAGCCATTCCACGCCTTCGGCGCGGCCGGCGCAGCTCAGCGCAAAGCCCAGATCGTGAGTCACCGTCAGCGTGGTCGGATGATGGGCGCCGTAGCGCAGGCTGAGCTGCTGCTGCAATTCGCGCAGCAGGGTCACGGCCTCGTCGTAGCGGCCCAGGCCGACCAGGGCGGTCTCGATGGCGATATGCGTTTCCAGCGTGAACGGATGATCCGCGCCGCGCCCGGCGATGTAGATGTCGCGCGCCTGCTGCGCGTGCTCCAGCGCCGGCGCGAAATGGCCCAGGCGCGATTCGCACAGGCTTAGGCCCATGTAGGTGTCGGCGCGGGAATCCGGCGGCATCTGCGCGGTGCGCGGCAGCAGGGCGAGGAAGCGCTGCTCGCACAGGATGAATTCCTCGCGCAGGAAGGCAGCGCGGGCGATCTGGTTGTCGATATCGGCGACCAGCACGGCCGTCTCGCCCAGCGAGGCGGCGGCGTCGGCGCGCAGCGCGCGCAGGTCGTTCTCGTTGTGCGCCAGGTTCTGCGCGCCTATGCGCACCTGGCTCTGGATCAGGCGCGCCTGCAGCACGCTGGCATGGCCGCTGCCGCGCGCTTCGCCCAGGCGCGCGATGGCGCGGCCCAGGGCGATCTCGGCCAGTTCGTAGCGGCCCAGGCCGGCCAGGGAGCGGCCCAGGCTGAGGTCGATCTCGCCGGCGACCTCGGGCATGCCGGACAGGCGCTGCTCGACCTTTTCCAGCGCGCCGGCCATCAGCTCGGCCACGCGGATGTCGCCGCTGCCGTGCTGCAGCGGGTCGGCGCCGGGCAGGAAATCCTCGTTGATGAAGCGGTTCACCGCCTGGGCCACTTCGCGCGCCTGCTCGGCCGCGTCGCGCTGGCGCGCGAGCTTGAGCATGAAGCCGGCGATCACGGCGAAGAACGCCGTCAGCGCCAGGCCGGCGGCGAGCGATCCCAGCGGATAGGCCTGCAGCAGCAGATGCGCGCGATGCAGCAGGCTGGGCGGCCGCGCGCCCACCGGCTGGTAGGCCAGCAGCCGGCGCAGGTCGGCCTGCAATGCCGAGGCGGTGGCGTAGCGCCGGGCCGGGTCGTCGGCCATGGCCTTGGCCACGATCGCGCCCAGATCGCGCGGCGCCGGCCCGCGTCCCGCCGCCAGAACTTCGTGCAGCAGCCGGCCCAGCTGCCAGACGTCGGACGCCACCTGGGGCACGGCGCCGGCCAGTTGTTCCGGGCTGGCATAGCCCGGCGTGAAGGCGCGCCGGGCGTCGGTATCCGACAGCAGCGTGGCGATGCCGAAATCCAGCAGCTTGGCGCGGCCGTCGGCGTCCACGCGCACATTGTCCGGCTTGATGTCCCGGTGCAGCAGCAGGCGGCCGTGGGCGAACTGCACCGCATCGACCACCGGCAGCAGCAGCTGCACGCATTCGCGCCAGCCCAGGCCGTGCGCGGCCGCGTGGCGATCCACGGCTTCGCCTTCCACATGCTCCATCGCGAACCAGAGATGGCCGTCCTCGCCGTGGCCGCCGTCGAGCAGGCGCGCGATATGCGGATGGCGCAGGCCGGCGAGGATCTGGCGCTCGTGCCGGAACAGCTGCAGCGCGGCCGTGTCCAGACGGCCCTGGGGCAGCCATTTGATGGCGACGTCCTGCTCGTACTCGCCGTCGGCGCGGCAGGCCAGATAGACGATGCCCATGCCGCCGCGGGCGATCTCGCGCACGATGCGGAACGGCCCCAGCGTGGCGCCGGGCTGCAGTTCGGCCAGGCCGGCCGAATGCAGCAGGCTGCGCACCAGCGCACCCTGCAGCAGCCGGCCTGGTTCGAACATGCGCTCGATCAGGCCGGACATGGCGGCGTCACGCCACCAGCAGGTTCTGCAGACGCTCCCGCGCCTGGGCCCACAGCCGCTGTACCGAGCGCAGCGGGATGCGCAGGGCTTCGGCGGTCTCCACTTCGGTCAGGCCGCCGAAGATGCGGCAGTCGACCACGCGCACCAGGCGCTCGTCCTCCTTGCCCAATTGTTCCAGCACGGATTCCACGCCCAGCAGTTCCTCGGCCTCGCGGTCGGCGGCGAGGTCGTGCTGGTCCAGCGTGGTGTGTTCGGCGCCGCCGCCGCGCTTGGCCGCCATGCGGTCGCGGGCGTGGTTGACCAGGATCTGGCGCATGGCGCGCCCGGCCAGGGCGAGGAAGTGCGAGCGGTTGCCGATGCCGTTCTCGCCGCCGCTGCCGGCGATGCGCAGGTAGCACTCGTGCACCAGCGCGGTGGCGTTGAGGGTATTGGCCTTGCCCGAGGTATTGGCGCAGCGCGCCAGGCGCAGCAGGTCGTCGTAGAGCAGGGCGACGACCTGTTGCCAGGCGGCTTCGTCGCCGCCGTGAGCCTGCTCCAGCAACAGCGTGATCTGACTCATGCCTATTCCCCGTCAGCGGCGGCCAGGCGGGGAAGCCTGCATCCCCGGAACACTACGCAGGCGGAGTTTATCGCCTGCGCCGGGCTTCCGGGGCGCTTCGCGTGCGGATCAGCCGCGGTCGGTGAACGGCACCAGGCGCTTCCAGGTGCTGCGCTTGGGCGGGTACTCGCCCTTGAGATAGGGGTGTTCGGGGTAGTTCAGTTCCAGCACGCGGCGCGCGTCGCTGCTGAGCTTTTCCTGGCCCAGGCGGGCATAGGCTTCGGTCATCACCGCCAGGGCGTCGCCGGCCTGGGGCGTGCGCTGGTAGTTCTCGACCACTTTCTCGGCGCGGTTGGCCGCGGCCACGTAGGCCTTGTGGCGCAGGTAGAACAGGGCAACGCCGATCTCGGCCTGGGCCATGTTGTTGCGCAGGTAGATCATGCGCTGGCGCGCGTCGTTGACGTAGCGGCTTTCCGGGTAGCGCTTGACCAGCTCGCCGAAGTCCTCGAACGACTGCAGGGCGTAGGCCTGGTCGCGCTTGGTCTCGTCGCGGCTCAAATAGCGTTCGAGCAGGCCGTCGGAGCGGCCGAAGTTGATCAGGCCGCGCAGGTAGAAGGCGTAGTCGATGTGCTTGTGGGTGGGGTAGGTCTTGATGAAGCGGTTGACCGAGGAATAGGCCTCTTCCTGCTTGTGGTCCTTGTACTGGGCATAGGCCAGTTCCAGCTGGGCCTGCTCGGTATAGGGGCCGAACGGGAAGCGCGCGATCAGGCGCTCGTAGGTCTTGGTGGCGCGGGCCAGGTTGTTGCGCTGCAGGGCCTCCTTGCCGATGGCATAGACCTGATCCACCGGAAGGGTCTCGACCGGATTGTTCTTCTTGCCCCCGCGGGTACAGGCGCCCAGGGCCAGCAGGGCGGCAAGGAAAATCAGGCGGATCAGCAGGGAAACTCGCATGGTACGGCCACGCTCTGCGAAAATGCGGGCCGCGATCATAGCCCAAAGAATCCAGCCTCGCCCCGGCCAGGCCAAATCCCGCATGAATGAAGCCAGCTCAACCCTGACCGTGGAAATCCCCTTCCAGTATGCCGGCCGACGTTTCGACCAGGTGCTGGCCGAACTGTTTCCGGACTATTCCCGCTCCCGCCTGACCGGCTGGATCAAGTCCGGCGACGCCCTGCTCGACGGCGCCCAGGTCGCGCCGCGGCAGCTGGTCAAGGGCGGCGAACAGGTCAGCCTGGTCGCCGTGGCGGCGCAGGAAGTGCCCATGGCGCCCGAGGCCATCGCCCTGGACATCCGCTACGAGGACGCCGACGTCCTGGTCATCAACAAGCCGGTGGGCCTGGTCGTCCACCCCGGCGCCGGCAACCCGGCCGGCACCTTGCAGAACGCCCTGCTGCACTACGATCCGGGCCTGGTGGAGATCCCCCGCGCCGGCATCGTGCATCGCCTGGACAAGGACACCTCCGGCCTGATGGTGGTCGCGCGCAGCCTGCGCGCGCATACCTCGCTGGTGGAACAGCTGTCCGAGCGCGCCATGCACCGCCAGTACGAGGCCCTGGTGATGGGGCCGATGATCTCCGGCGGCTCGGTGGACGCGCCCATAGGCCGCCATCCCAAGGACCGGGTCAAGCAGGCCATCGTCGACGAACCCGCCGGCCGCCCGGCGGTGACTCACTACCGGGTGCGCGAACGCTTCCGCGCCCATACCCTGGTGCAGTGCAACCTGGAAACCGGCCGCACCCACCAGATTCGCGTGCATATGGCGCATATCCGCCACCCGCTGGTCGGCGACACCCTGTACGGCGGCGGCCTGCGCCTGCCCAAGGCGGCGACGCCGGAACTCACCGAGGTGCTGCGCGCCTTCAAGCGCCAGGCCCTGCACGCGGAGCGGCTGGAATTCGCCCATCCGGTCGGCGGCAAGACCGTCGCCGTCGAAGCCGAGCGGCCGGCCGACCTGGCCGGCCTTGTGCTGGCGCTGCGCGCCGATACCAAGGTCAATGGCGAAGCCGACAACGCGAGGCGGCGCTAGGCCATGCCGGCGGGCCGGGACAGCAGCACGGCGGTGCCCGGCGTCGTGATCCCGGACTGGGAACTGCCGCCCGGCGTGCGCGCCGCGGTCAGCACGCGCTGGCTGCCCGGGGTATCGCCTTCGCCCTTCGAGGCCGGCAATCTGGGCGCCCGCTGCGGCGATGAACTGGAAAACGTCGCCGCCAACCGCGCCGTGCTGCGGCGCGGGCTGGATCTCCCGTCCGAGCCCGTCTGGCTGCGCCAGGTCCATGGCGTGGACGTGTTCGACGCCGCCGCGCCCGGCGTGGCCGGCCGCGACCCGCATGCCGACCCGGTCGCCGATGCGTCCTACAGCCGCGACTCCGGCATCGTCTGCGCGGTGCAGACCGCCGACTGCCTGCCGCTGCTGATCTGCAGCGGCGACGGCACTGAGATCGCCGCCGTGCATGCGGGCTGGCGCGGCCTGGCGGCCGGCGTGATCGAGGCCACCCTGGCGCGCTTCAGCGCGCCGCCGGCACAGCTGCGGGTCTGGCTGGGCCCGGCCATCGCCGCGGCCAGCTACGAGGTCGGCGAGGACGTGCGCGCGGCCTTCCTCAGCGCGCATCCGCATGCGGCGGCCGCCTTCACCGAAACCCGTCCCGGCCATTGGCTGTGCGACCTGTACGAGCTGGCGCGGCAGCGTCTGCGGGCGGCCGGCGTGCATTCGGTCAGCGGCGGCGGTTTCGATACCTTTACCGATGAGCGCTTCTACTCGCACCGGCGTGCGCGGCCGACCGGGCGTTTCGTCAGCCTGATCTGGCGCGAATCGCGCGACATTGATTACGCCGGCAACGGCACCGCGGACCGCGCACTGGCGGCACGGGTGCGCGCGTCGCGGCTGACGTTCCCGCGGCTGCTGGGCCGGGAGTTCTCCCGCCTGCCGCTGACCGTGCAGACCCTGCACCTGGCCGGCGGCACGCACCGCTACCAGGGCGAAGTGGATATCCGGCGCAACCGCAATCCGCTGGCGCGCCTGTGCGGCTTCGCCACCAACCTGCCGCCGGCCATGAGCGCGGCGCCGCTGGCGGTGGAAATCGCCGCCGCACCCGAGGGCGAGCGCTGGCGCCGCGATTTCGGCGGCTATCCCATGCAGTCGCGCCTGTGGCGCAAGGCCGGCCGCCTGTGCGAGCGGCTGGGCCTGGTCACCTTCGCCTTTGCCCTGAGCGTGGAGGAGGGCGCCCTGTGCTGGCGCGTGCAGAAGGTCAGCGCGCTGGGCCTGCCGCTGCCGGCGCGCTGGTTCCGCGGCGTCTATGCGCGCGAGTACGAAAACGCCGGCCGCTACTGCTTCGAGGTGGCTGCCGCGCTGCCGCTGGCGGGCGAACTGGTGCACTACCGCGGCTGGCTGGCGGTGGATACGTCGTCGGGCGCCGGCGATGCCTTGCCCCGGGTGGACCAGCGCCATGAGCCCGACCTCGAAGGCGCCGATTCCGGCCGCCGCGACGGCGATTACGACACTGACGGCGGCAGTGACGGCGACTGAGGCGCCGGTGGCGTCGCCGCGTCAGCCGTAGCGCGTGCGGATCGCAAAGCCGCCCAGCGATGCCAGGCATTCCTCCAGGGTGAACAGATCCACGCAGGCCCGCGCGCCGCGCCGGGCGATTTCGCCGCGCGCCAGCTTGCCGGCGATCACCACCGCCGGGGTGGCCGGAATCTGCGGCCCGTCGCCGTCCGCGGCGGCGATCTCCCAACAGCGCTGCAGCGGCCGGCCCTGCGCATCCAGGCCGTGCAGTTCCACATGCATGGCGCCGCAGTCGCTGCCGGCGCGCAGGAACCATTCGCTCGCGCGCTTGAGCGTGCCGGCGTGGGCGGCCAGGTCGCGCACCAGCCCGGCGCGCACCAGCCAGGACAGCAGCCACAGGCCGAAATGCAGGCGCCGCAATTCCAGCCCGGCACGGAAGCTGAGTTCGGCCAGGCCGTAGCGGACCGGGAAAAGGTCCAGGTCGGGCACGTCGCAGGCGGCCAGCCAGCGCAGGCCGGCGCCGGCGTAGCGCCGCCGCTGCAACTGCTGCCAGCCATGGACGGCGTACTCTGCGCCGCCGCGGCGCCAGGGCAGCGGCCGGCCGACATAGCTCAGGATCGCCGCGACCGTGGCCAGCCCGCGCTCGGTGCGGTTGCCGGGGCTGATGCCCATGTGCACGCCGTGCAGTGCGGCGAAATCCCCGCGGTAGCGGTCGACCACGGCGGCGCTGAGTCCCGGCACGCTGCTCGCGCCGCAGACCGCCAGGAGATGGTGCTCGTGCGCCAGCGCGTCCAGCGCCGGGCCGAAGTCGCGCACATAGTCGCGGCCGTCGGCCAGATCGACGTAGTGCGCACCGGCAAGCAGGCATTCGCGCGGCACGGCGTGATCGCGGCCCTGGAACGGGCCGGCGCAATTGATGACGAGGTCGGGTCGCTCCGCGCGCAGCAGGGCGGCCAGTCCGGCGGATTGCGCATCGACTGCGACGGCCGTCAGTTCGGCGCGGCAGTCCGCCGCTGCACGCAGCGTATCGGCCAGCCGCTGCGCCTGCCGCGCGTCGCGTCCGGCCAGCAGCACGCGCCAGCCGGCCTCGCGCGCCAGGCGGGCGGCGATGCGCGCGCCGAACAGGCCGTAGGCGCCCAGCAGCAGTACGCTCCAGCGCATAAGCGCTCCCGTTGTGGAAAGCGCCGATGCTAGTGCGGCGGCGCGCGCTTGGCAGCGGGCGCACGCCAGGACGCACCAGGCGGATGACCGCGTTGCGGCCGCCGTTCGCGCCGAAAACAGCGCCGCGCCCGGGTTGAATCGCCGCGGCCGCGGCCACATTGATCCGCCATCGCCGGCTGCGCCGGCCCTCTCTTTTTCCCGGGTGATCCATGCGTCTGGACAAGTTCACTTCCCGTTTGCAGCAAGCACTGGCCGATGCGCAAAGCCTGGCCGTCGGGCGCGACCACAACATGCTGGAACCGCTGCACCTGATGGCCGCGCTGCTGGACCAGCAAGGCGGTTCCACCGTGCCGCTGCTGGCCCAGGCGCAGATCAACGCGCCGCTGCTGCGCCAGCGCGTGGCCGAGGCGCTGCAGCGCCTGCCGCAGATCAAGGGCCAGGAAGGCCATGTGAATGTGTCGGGCGATCTCAACCGCCTGCTCAACCTCAGCGACAAGCTGGCCCAGCAGCGCGGCGACCAGTTCATCGCCAGCGAGCTGTTCGTGCTCGCGGCACTGGAAGACAAGGGTGAACTCGGCAGCGCGCTCAAGGCCGCCGGCGCGAACAAGGCGGCGCTGGAAGCCGCCATCGACAAGATGCGCGGCGGCGAGAAAGTGCAGTCCGAAGGCGCCGAGGAACAGCGCCAGGCGCTGGAGAAATACTGCGTAGACCTCACCGCCCGCGCCGAGAGCGGCAAACTCGATCCGGTGGTCGGCCGCGACGAGGAAATCCGCCGCACCATCCAGGTGCTGCAGCGGCGCACCAAGAACAACCCGGTGCTGATCGGCGAACCCGGCGTGGGCAAGACCGCCATCGTCGAGGGGCTGGCCCAGCGCATCGTCAACAACGAAGTGCCGGAAAACCTGCGCGACCGCCGCGTGCTCAGCCTCGACATGGGCGCGCTGATCGCCGGCGCCAAGTTCCGCGGCGAATTCGAGGAACGCCTCAAGGCCGTGCTCAACGACCTGGCCAAGCAGGAAGGGCGGGTGATCCTGTTCATCGACGAGCTGCACACCATGGTCGGCGCCGGCAAGGCCGAGGGCGCCATGGATGCCGGCAACATGCTCAAGCCCGCGCTGGCCCGCGGCGAGCTGCATTGCATAGGCGCGACCACGCTGGATGAATACCGCAAATACGTGGAAAAGGATGCCGCGCTGGAGCGCCGCTTCCAGAAAGTGTTCGTGGGCGAGCCCTCGGTGGAGGACACCATCGCCATCCTGCGCGGCCTGAAGGAGCGCTACGCCGTGCACCACGGCGTGGAGATCACCGATCCGGCCGTGGTCGCCGCGGCCACCCTGTCGCACCGCTACATCGCCGACCGCCAGCTGCCGGACAAGGCCATAGACCTCATGGACGAGGCGGCCTCGCGCATCCGCATGGAGATCGATTCCAAGCCCGAGGAAATGGACCGGCGCGAGCGCCGCCTGATCCAGCTCAAGATCCAGCGCGAGGCGCTGAAGAAAGAGAAGGATCCGGAATCCATCCAGCGCCTGGCCGATCTGGAAAAAGACATCGCCGTGCTGGAGCGCGAGTTCTCCGACCTGGAAGAAGTGTGGAAATCGGAAAAGGCGACTTTGCAGGGCGCAACCAGGATCAAGGAGCAGATCGAGCAGGCGCGCCTGGAACTGGAAGCCGCCCAGCGCCACCAGGATTTCGCGCGCATGAGCGAGATCCAGTACGGCCGCCTGCCGGAACTGGAAAAACAGCTCAAGGCGGCGCAGGAAGCCGAGAAGGTTGGCTTCACTCTGCTGCAGGACAAGGTCACCGCGGAGGAGATCGCCGAGGTGGTCGCGCGCTGGACCGGCATCCCGGTCAGCAAGATGCTCGAAGGCGAGCGCGAGAAACTGCTGCGCATGGAGGACGAACTGCACAAGCGCGTGATCGGCCAGGGCGAGGCCGTGCGCGCGGTCAGCGATGCGATACGCCGCGCGCGCGCCGGGCTGTCGGATCCTAACCGGCCTTCCGGCTCGTTCCTGTTCCTCGGTCCCACCGGCGTGGGCAAGACCGAACTGTGCAAGGCGCTGGCGGATTTCCTGTTCGATTCCACCGACGCGCTGGTGCGCGTGGACATGTCCGAGTTCATGGAAAAGCACTCGGTTGCGCGTCTGATCGGCGCGCCGCCGGGTTATGTCGGCTATGAGGAAGGCGGCTATCTCACCGAGGCCGTGCGCCGCCGGCCCTACAGCGTGATCCTGCTGGACGAGGTGGAGAAAGCCCATCCGGACGTGTTCAACGTGCTGCTGCAGGTGCTCGACGATGGCCGCCTGACCGACGGCCAGGGCCGCACGGTGGATTTTCGCAACTGCGTGATCGTGCTGACCTCGAACCTGGGCTCGCAGCTGATCCAGGAAGCGGCCGGCATCGGCGGCGAGGAAGGCTATACCCAGATCAAGGCTGCGGTGATGGGCGTGGTGCAGGCGCAGTTCCGGCCGGAGTTCATCAACCGTCTGGACGAGATTGTCGTGTTCCGCCCGCTGGAAGCGGCGCAGATCCGCGCCATCGCGCGCATCCAGACCGCCAGCCTGGCCAAGCGCCTGGCCGAGCGCCAGCTGCGCCTGGAGATCAGCGACGCGGCGCTGGACCTGCTCGGCCAGGCCGGCTTCGACCCGGTCTACGGCGCGCGGCCGCTGAAGCGGGCGATCCAGCAGCAGCTGGAAAACCCGCTGGCGCGGCAGATCCTCGAAGGCCGCTTCGCGGCCGGGGAGACGGTCACGGTCGATGCCCAGGGCGGCCATCTGGTGTTCGGCAGCGCTGCGCCGGCGGCGCTGGCCTGAGCTGTTCCCGCCGCGGCGGCATGAAAAGCCGGCCGCCGCGGTGAGGCCGGGACCGGCGGCGCGGCCTCCGCACCGCCGCCGGTTCGCCGGGGTTGCGGCCGTGCGGCCTGGAAAGGCGCGTATTGCGGCGGTCGCAAGCGGTTCCGACGCCCGCAACGCTTGAAAACCCGCCGCTGGCACGCACAATGCGGGCCGCTTTCCCGCGGCTGGCGGGAGAATTCCGTCATCCAGGTGCTGCAATGCCCATCTACGAATTCGAATGTACCGACTGCGGCAAGCGTTTCGACCGCCTGCAGAAACTGTCCGACCCCGATCCCACCGACTGCCCGGCCTGCAGCCGCGCCAGCGTGCGCCGGCGCGTTACCGCCCCGGCCTTCCGCCTGGCCGGCTCGGGCTGGTACGAGACCGACTTCAAGAAGGACGGCGACAAGAAGCGCAATCTGGCCGAAGGCGGCGAGTCCAAGGCCGAGCCAGCCAAAAGCGAACCCGCCAAGAGCGACGCCGGCGCCAGCGCCGCGCCGGCATCCAGCGATAAGCCGGCAGGCTGAGAGCCGGCTGGCGCCAGGCTGAATACCGACCGGGACCGGGCACCGTCGTTCACGTTCAGGTTGACGTCGCACGCCGTACACTAGCGCCGCGTTCAGCCATAAGGAGAAGGTGATGATTACGCGAGTGCTTGGTTTTGCAGCCGTGGTACTGGGCGCGCTGTCCGCGCCTTCGGTCGTGCAGGCGCAGCCCGGCTACGGCGGCGGCCGCGACACGGTCGAATGCCGCAGCCAGGACTATCGCTACAACCGCTGCGACGTGGGCTGGCGCGATGCCCGTCTGGTGCGCCAGCTGTCCGGAGCCCACTGCGTGCGCGGCCAGACCTGGGGCATAGACCGCAACGGCAGTATCTGGGTCGACCGCGGCTGCGGCGCCGTTTTCGCCGAAGCCGGCCGCGGTGGCGGCGGTGGCTGGGGCGGTGGCGGTGGCGGTGGTGGCGGCGGCTGGCGTCCCGGTCCGGACTGGGACCGCGACATCCGCTTCGTCTGCCAGAGCCGCGACTTCCGCTACAACATGTGCCAGGTCGACGTCGGCCGCGGCGGCGATGTACGCATCGTGCGGCAGATCTCCGACACGCGCTGCGTCCTGGGTCGCACCTGGGGCTACAACCGCGCCGGCGTGTGGGTGGACGGCGGCTGTGCTGCGGAGTTCGAGGTCGAGCGCCGCTGGCGCTGAGCCTGCGGTTTCGAGTCTTTGCTCCATTTCCGGCCGTCTTCCCGCTGCGGGGAAGGCGGCCGGCTTAGTTCCTGCGCTTGTTTGCAGCGCACCAAATTCCTCCGTAGGATTCCGGCCTTTCCGCCTGTATCGGGCGGGCACCCCATTCCGGAGCCCTGAAGCGTATGCGCAGCCATTACTGCGGTCTCGTCGACGAGACCCTGATCGGTCAGACCGTCACCCTGTGCGGATGGGCCGATACCCGGCGTGACCATGGCGGCGTGATCTTCATTGATCTGCGCGATCACGAAGGCATTGTCCAGGCGGTGATCGAGCCGGACAACGCCGCAGCGTTCAAGCAGGCCGAAGGCGTGCGCTACGAATTCTGCCTGCGCATCGTCGGCACGGTGCGCGCGCGTCCGGCCAGCCAGGTCAACGACCGCCTGCGCACCGGCAAGATCGAAGTCGTCGCCGACAGCGTCGAAGTGCTCAACAGCGCCGCGCCGCTGCCGTTCATGCTGGATGACAACGTCGGCGAAGATGCACGCCTGCGCTACCGCTACCTCGATATCCGCCGCCCGGACATGCAGCGCAAGCTGCGCATGCGCACGCGCCTGGTCTCGGCGCTGCGGCACCACCTGGACGCCAAGGGTTTCCAGGACATCGAAACCCCGATCCTGACCAAGGCCACGCCGGAAGGCGCGCGCGACTACCTCGTGCCCAGCCGCGTGCATCCGGGCGAATTCTTCGCCCTGCCGCAGTCGCCCCAGCTGTTCAAGCAACTGCTGATGATGGCCGGCATGGACCGCTACTACCAGATCGCGCGCTGCTTCCGCGACGAGGACCTGCGCGCCGACCGCCAGCCCGAATTCACCCAGCTCGACATGGAGTTCGCCTTCGTCGGCGAGCGCGACGTGCAGGATTTCGTCGAGAACATGATCCGCAGCATCTTCAAGCAGGTGGTCGATGTCGATCTCGACGCCGAATTCCCGCGCATGACCTATGCCGAGGCCATGCGCCGCTACGGCTCGGACAAGCCCGACCTGCGCATCGACCTGGAACTGGTCGATGTCGCCGACGCGGTCAAGGATTGCGACTTCAAGGTGTTCTCCGGCCCGGCGAATGATGCCGGCGGCCGCGTCGCCGCGCTGCGCGTGCCCGGCGGTGCCGAACTCACCCGCAAGCAGCTCGACGACTACGGCGTCTATGTGCAGAAGTACGGCGCCAAGGGCCTGGCCTGGATCCGCATTGACGATCTGGACAAGGGCCGCGAAGGCCTGACCTCGCCCATCGTCAAGTTCCTCGGCGACGACGCGGTCAAGGCCATCTTCGCCGCGGTCGGCGCACGCACCGGCGACGTGATCTTCTTCGGCGCCGGCCCGTACAAGACCGTCAGCGATTTCCTCGGCGCGCTGCGTCTGAAGGTCGGCCGCGATCTGGGGCTGGTCGCCGAAGGCTGGCGTCCGCTGTGGGTGGTCGACTTCCCCATGTTCGAATACGACTTCGACGCCAAGCGCTACGTCGCCCTGCATCATCCGTTCACCGCACCCAAGGTCGACGATGTGGCCGACCTGCGCGCCAATGCGGAGAACGCGGTCGCCCGCGCCTACGACATGGTGCTCAACGGCAACGAGATCGGCGGCGGCTCCATCCGTATCCACCGCCCGGACATGCAGAGCACGGTGTTCGACCTGCTCGGCATCGGTGCGGAAGAGGCCGAGGCCAAGTTCGGCTTCCTGCTCGACGCGCTCAAGTACGGCGCGCCGCCGCACGGCGGCATCGCCTTCGGCATCGACCGCATCGCCGCGCTGATGGCCGGCACCGAGTCCATCCGCGATGTGATCGCCTTCCCCAAGACCGCCAGCGCGCAGTGCCTGCTCACCTCGGCGCCTTCGGCCGTGGCCGAGGCGCAGTTGCAGGAATTGCACGTGCGCGTGGTCAAGCCGGTGAAGGGCTGAGACTGACCGGCGGCGGCTTGCCTGGCAGGCCGCTGCACGCGCAGGATGCAGGCATGAATGACGAGGCGGTCATCCTGGTACACGGTGTCTGGATGCGCGCATTCAGCCTGTTGCTGTTGCGCCGGCGCCTGCGCGAAGCCGGCTTCCACACCGAATTGTTCGACTATGCCAGCGTGCTGGGCGGCGGCGAACGCAGCCGCGCGCGGCTGGAGCGGCGCATCCGCGCGCAGAACGCGGCCAAGGTGCACCTGGTCGGCCACAGCATGGGCGGGCTGCTCGCGCTGCAGACGGTGCAGCACCTGCCCGGCGGTCTCAGCGGCCGCATCGTCTGTCTCGGTTCGCCGCTCAACGGCAGCGCGGTCGCGCGCCGCATCGCCGGACTGGGCGGCGGCCGCCTGCTTGGCGGCAGCCGCCAGCCTTTGTGCGAAGGTCTGCCGGCGCGGGCGCCGGCCGGTGGCGTCGGCGTGCTTGCCGGCACGCGCGCACTGGGCCTGGGCCAGCTGGCCGGCATTTTCGACGAACCCAACGACGGTACCGTGGCCGTGGCCGAGACGCGCTGGGCCGGCGCCGACGCGCACCGCGAAGTCGCCACCTCGCATACCGGCCTCACGGTGTCGCGCGAAGCGGCGCAGCTGACGGTGAATTTCCTGCGTTCGGGCCGCTTCGACGCGGGAGCGGCCGCGGCATGATCGGCCTGCGCCAGTTGAACGCCGCCGCCGCGGCGCTGCCGCCCGCGCGCATACTCGGCATCGATCCGGGTTCCCAGCGCACTGGCATAGGCATCATCGAGGTCGATGCCGCAGGCGCGGCCCGGCACATCTTCCACGGCGCGATCAAGCTCACCGACAACGAAAGCTTCGCCCTGCGCCTGAAGCAGATCTTCGAGGACATCGGCGCGATCATCGAGGCGCACCAGCCGACCGAGGTCGCGATCGAGCGCGTTTTCATGGCCAAGAACGCCGATTCGGCGCTCAAGCTGGGCCAGGCCCGTGGCGCGGCGATCTGCGCCGTGGTCAGCCGCGATCTCAGCGTGGCCGAATACGCGCCCAAGGAGATCAAGCAGGCCGTGGTCGGCGGCGGCGGCGCGGACAAGACCCAGATCCAGCACATGGTCGGCGTGCTGCTGCAATTGCCGGGTAAACTCCAGGCCGACGCGGCCGACGCGCTGGCCATCGCCCTGACCCACGCCCATACCCGGGCCACGATGCAGCGCATAGGCATACCGCGTACCGCATGGAGGCGCAGGCGATGATCGGACGTTTGAAAGGCATCCTCGTTTCCAAGCAGCCGCCGTGGCTGATGGTCGACGTCAACGGCGTCGGCTACGAACTGGAAGCGCCCATGTCCACCTTCTACGACCTGCCCGAGGCCGGGCGCGAAGTCGTGCTGTGCACGCACTACGCCGTCAAGGAGGATTCCGTCGCCCTGTACGGCTTTCTGCGCGAGGCCGAGCGCAGCCTGTTCCGCAGCGTGCAGAAGGTCAGCGGCATAGGCGCCAAGATCGCGCTGGCAATTCTTTCCGGCGCGTCGGTCGAGGAATTCTCGCGCCTGGTGCAGGCCGGCGACATCGCTGCGCTGACGCGCATCCCGGGTATAGGCAAGAAGACCGCCGAGCGCATCATCGTGGAGCTGCGCGACCGCGTGGACGGGCTGGGCGGCGGCGTCGCCGGCATCGTTCCCGGCGGCGCGGTGCCGCATGACCCGGTGGCCGAAGCCGGCATCGCCCTGCAGCAGCTGGGCTACAAGCCGGCCGAGGTCACCCGCCTGGTCAAGGATGCCGCTGCGCCTGGCGACACCGCCGAAGCCATCATCCGCAAAGCCCTGCGCGCCGCCCTGCGCTGATGCGCGTTTCCCTCACTTCCTGATTCTCCGACCATGAGCAGCCACGATCACGGCAACAAGAACCTGTATGCCCTGGCCCTCGGCGCCATCGGCGTGGTGTACGGCGACATCGGCACCAGCCCGCTGTACACGCTGAAGGAAGCCTTCGGCCCACACGGTGTGGCCGTATCGCCGGACAACGTGCTCGGCGTGCTCTCGCTGGTGTTCTGGTCGCTGATCGTGGTGGTGTCGATCAAGTACGCCACCTTCATCATGTCGGCCGACAACAAGGGCGAGGGCGGCATCATGGCCCTGACCACGCTGGCGCATCGCGGCGTGCGTTCCAGCGCCCGGGCACGCTGGGTCATCATGGTGCTGGGCCTGTTCGGTGCGGCGCTGTTCTTCGGCGACAGTGTGATTACGCCGGCCATGTCGGTGCTCTCGGCGGTGGAAGGCATAGAAGTGGCCGCGCCGGCGCTGCACCGCTACGTCGTGCCCATCGCGGTGATCGTGCTGTTCGTGCTGTTCGCGATCCAGCGCAGCGGCACGGCCAAGGTGGCGCGGCTGTTCGCGCCGGTAATGGTGATCTGGTTCCTCTCGCTGGCGGTGCTGGGCGTCATCAAGATCATCGACGCGCCGCAGGTGCTGCGCGCGCTGCATCCCTACTACGCAGTCGAATTTTTCCTGGAGAACGGACGGGTCGGCTTCTTCGCCCTGGCTTCGGTCATCCTTGCCCTGACCGGCGCCGAGGCGCTGTACGCCGACATGGGCCATTTCGGCAAGCGGCCGATACGCCGCGCCTGGTTCGCCTTCGTGCTGCCGGCGCTGATGCTCAATTACCTGGGGCAGGGCGCGCTGCTGCTGGAGAATCCCGCCGCGGCGCAGAACCCGTTCTACCTGCTGGTGCCGCCGGTGCTGCTGTATCCGATGATCGGCCTGGCCACGCTGGCGGCGGTGATCGCTTCGCAGGCGGTGATCTCCGGCGCGTTCTCGGTCACGCGCCAAGCAATACAGCTGGGCTATCTGCCGCGCATGGAAGTGATCCACACTTCGCGCGAGACCATAGGCCAGATCTACCTGCCCTGGCTCAACCGCGCGCTGCTGGTGCTGACCGTGGCCGTGGTGATCGGCTTCCGCAGTTCGACCAACCTGGCCGCGGCCTACGGCATCGCGGTGATCGGCACCATGACCATCGATTCCATCCTGGTCATGATCGTGGCGCGGCGCATCTGGCACTGGAAGCGCTGGCATGTGGCGGCGCTGGGCGGCTTGTTCCTGGTGGTGGATCTGGCCTTCCTCGGCGCCAATCTGGAGAAGGTCGAGCACGGCGGCTGGTTCCCGCTGGTGCTGGGCCTGGTGGTGTTCTCGGTGATGACGACCTGGCGCCGCGGCCGCGAGCTGGTCATACGCGAACTCAAGAACGCCGGCCTCGCATTGCGGCCCTTCATCGAATCCATCGCCGAGCATCCGCCGCTGCGCGTGCCCGGCCAGGCCGTGTTCCTGACCGCCCAGCCCGACGCCGTGCCGCATGCGCTGCTGCACAACCTCAAGCACAACAAGGTGCTGCACGAGCAGAACGTGGTGCTCACGGTGGAATGGCTGGAGACGCCGACGGCCGAGCCCGAGGAGCGCATCGAACTGGTCGCGCTGGGGCATGACTTCCACCAGCTCACCCTGCGCTACGGCTTCGCCGAAGATCCCGACGTGCCCGATATGCTGGCCAAGTGCGAAAAGGTCGGCCTGGTGTTCGACATGATGGACACCACCTTCTTCCTCAGCCGCGAGAGCATCGTCGCCACCGACAACCGCGGCATGCCCAAGTGGCGCGACAAGCTGTTCGCCTTCATGCAGCGCAACGCGCTGCCGGCCACGGCGTTCTTCCAGATACCCGGCAACCGCCTGATCGAGCTGGGTACACAGGTGGAGATATGAACGACCGGATCACTTCCAGCGCGTCCACGCGCGAGGACGAGCTGCTCGAAGCCTCGATCCGGCCGCAGCGCCTGGCCGAATACCTGGGCCAGCAGGCGGCGCGCGAGCAGCTGGGCATCTATATCGAAGCCGCGCGCCGGCGCAACGAGGCGCTGGACCATGTGCTGATCTTCGGTCCGCCCGGCCTGGGCAAGACCACGCTGTCGCATGTGATCGCCAATGAGCTGGGCGTGAACCTGCGCACTACCTCGGGCCCGGTGATCGAGCGCGCCGGCGATCTGGCCGCGCTGCTGACCAACCTGCAGCCGCGCGATGTCCTGTTTGTCGACGAGATCCACCGCCTCTCGCCCGTGGTCGAGGAAGTACTGTACCCGGCGATGGAAGATTTCCAGATCGACATCATGATCGGCGAAGGCCCGGCCGCGCGCTCGATCAAGCTGGACCTGCCGCCCTTCACCCTGATCGGCGCGACCACCCGCGCGGGGCTGCTCACCAGTCCGCTGCGCGACCGCTTCGGCATCGTGCAGCGGCTGGAGTTCTACACGCCGGAAGAACTCGGCGCGATCGTGCGCCGCTCCGCCCGCATTCTCGGTATCGCCTGCGACCCGCTGGGCGCGGCCGAGATCGCGCGCCGTTCGCGCGGCACGCCGCGCATCGCCAACCGCCTGCTGCGCCGCGCGCGCGACTATGCCGAGGTGCGCGCCGGCGGCGTCATCACGCTGGAAGCGGCCCAGGCGGCGATGGACATGCTGAAAGTGGACCCGGAAGGCTTCGACGCGCTGGACCGGCGCCTGCTCAAGACCATCATGGAAAGTTTCGACGGCGGTCCGGTCGGGGCCGAGTCCCTGGCTGCAGCCCTGTCCGAGGAACGCGGCACTATCGAGGACGTGCTGGAGCCCTATCTGATCCAGCAGGGCTATCTGGTACGCACCGCCCGCGGCCGTATGGTGACCTCGCGCGCCTACCAGCATTTCGGCCTGCGCCCGCCGCGGCGGGCCGATCAGCCGCCCGACCTGTTCGACCCCGGCTGAGGCCGGGTGCGCGCCTGTTCAGGCGGCAGCGGCTATGCTGCCGCATCGTTTTGCTTGCAGCAGCCCCTTGCTGCAGCTCCCCACCCGCACCCAAGGAGCGACATGGCGACCGATCCATTCCGCTGGCCTGCCCGGGTCTACTGGGAAGATACCGATGCGGGCGGAGTGGTCTACCACGCCAGCTACCTGCGCTTCCTGGAACGCGCCCGCACCGAGTACCTGCGTCATCTCGGTATTGAGCAGGAGGCGCTGCGCAAGGACAATAACGCCGTCTTCGTCGTGCGCGACATCGCGATCGGCTTTCTCAAGCCGGCGCGGCTCGATGATTTGCTGGACGTCACCGTGGCCTTGGTCGGGCGGCGCCCGGCCAGCCTCATGTTCCAGCAACAGATCCTGCGCAAGTCCGACGGCTTGCTGCTGGTCGAGGCAAGCGTGCGGGCGGCCTGCGTCGATGCCGCCGGTTTCCGTCCACGTCCCATTCCCGACGGCCTGTTTGTGGAGATTTCCAAGGCATGAACGCTGGTGACCTGAATCTGTGGCAGCTGATCGTGCACGCGAGCCTGTTCGTCAAGTTCGTGATGTTCGTGCTGCTGGTGTTCTCCTTCCTCTCCTGGGGCATCATCTTCCGCAAGCACAGCATGCTGAAGACGGCGCTGGGCAGTGCCAACGAATTCGAGGAACGTTTCTGGTCCGGCGCCGACCTGGCCGCGCTGTTCCGCGAAGTCACCGGCCGCGGCGGCCAGATCAGCGGCATCGAAAGCATCTTTGAAGCCGGCTTCCGCGAATTCGCGCGCCAGCGCCAGCGCCGCGGCGTGGATCCGCGCACCCTGCTCGAAGGCGCCCAGCGCGCCATGCGCGTGGCGCAGACGCGCGAAATCGACCGCCTCGAAGGCAATCTGGAATTCCTCGCCAACGTCGGCTCCATCAGCCCCTACGTCGGCCTGCTCGGCACGGTCTACGGCATCATGATCTCGTTCCAGGGCCTGGCCAACGTCAAGGAAGCCACCATCGCCAGCGTCGCGCCGGGCATTTCCGAGGCCCTGGTCGCCACCGCCATGGGTCTGATCGCGGCGATCCCGGCCTCCTGGGCCTACAACCGCTATTCCAACAAGGTCGACCGCGTCGCCACGCGCTACGACACCTTCACCGAGGAGTTCTCCTCCATCCTGCAGCGCCAGGCACATATCGAGGATTGAGCGCCACCCCGCGCCCATTCCCCGTCCGTTGGAGCCGCCGATGCAAAGCCACCGCCGCAAGCGCAAGAAACTCAAGTCCGACATCAACGTCGTGCCGTACATCGACGTGATGCTGGTGCTGCTCATCATCTTCATGGTGACGGCGCCGCTGTTGAACCTGGGCGTGGACATCGACCTGCCCGAGTCGTCCATCGCGCGCAGCCTCAACGTGGACAAGAACCCGGTCGTGGTCAGCGTGGATCAGGCCGGCAAGATCTACCTGACCCTGCCCGACGCCCAGCGCGAGGAAGTCGACACGGCCAAGCTGACCGCGCTGGTCTCGGCCTACGTCAAGACCAATCCCAAATCCCCGGTCTACGTCGCCGGCGACAGCAAGACCGAATACGGCAAGGTCTACGACGCCATGGCGCTGCTGCAGAGTGCCGGCGTGGCCAAGGTCGGCCTGATGGGCCAGCCGCCGCAGGAAAAGGCGAACTGAGCGCCCGCTGATGGCTAGCAATGAAGACAGCCTGCGGCCGTGGATCTACTCGCTGCTGGTACATCTCACCATCGTCGCCCTGATCGCCGGCAGCCTGTTCTGGACCAGCGACAGGGTGGCCGTGAGCATTGCCGGGCCCATCATCGAGGCGACCCTGGTCGGCCCCGCGCAGGCGCCCCAGCCCAAGGCGGTCAAGCCCAAACCCAAGCCCAAGCCGGTGGAGCCCAAGCCTGAGCCGGCCCAGCCCAAGGTCGAGGAACCCGCGCCCGAGCCGCCCAAGAAAGATCTGAAGGACCAGGAAAAGGTCACCGACCAGATCACCCAGCTCAAGGCCGAGCAGGACAAGGTCCAGGAAGAGCTGCGCAAGAAGGAACAGATCGAGTTGGCCGAGAAGCAGGCCGAGGCCGAGCGCCAGGAAAAGCTCAAGGAAGAAAAGCTCAAGCAGCAGCGCGACAAGGCCGCGCGCGAACAGGCGGAAAAGGACAAAAAGGCCGAGGCCGCGCGCCTGGCAGCGATGATCGCCGAGGAGGCCAAGACCGGCCAGGACGGCATCGACACCAGCCTGGAAGCGCAGTACTACGCCGCGATCCAGAGCGTGGTCACCGCCGCCTGGCTGCGGCCGGAGACCACGCCGCCCGGCGTGCGCTGCACGCTGGAGATCACCCAGATCGTCGGCGGCGAAGTGATCAATGCGGTGGTGGTCAATCCATGCAATGCCGACGAGGTCACGCGCGACTCGCTGCAGCAGGCGCCGCTGCGCGCCTCGCCGCTGCCGTATACCGGTTACGAAAGCGTGTTCAAGCGCAAGATCCGTTTCGAGTTCAAGTATGACGGCTAGCCTGCGCCGCGCCCTGCCGCTGCTGGCCGCTGTCTTGCCGCTGGGCGCGCCCGCCGCCGGCGACATCACCGAACAGAAGCTGGCTTATATGCGTGCCCTGCAGCAGGCCGTGACCGCCAACTGGCTGCGGCCGGAATCGGCCACCGATCTCAGCTGTGTGGTGGAGATCGTCCTGCGTCCCGGCGGCGAGGTCGTTCAGGTCAGCTTAGGCCAGCCCTGCAATGCTGATGCGCAGGCGCGCGCGTCGATCAACCGCGCCGTGCTCGGTGCTTCACCCTTACCTTATGCCGGCTTTGAGAAAGTCTTTCAGAGCCGGGTCAACCTGATTTTCCAGACAGACGGCCATTGAGGCGGAACCGATATGCGAGCAAACCCCATCATCCGATTCGCCACCTTGCTGTTGTGCCTGTGCGGCGCCGCAGCCCACGCCCAGGGCACCAGCCCGCCGGCGGGAGGGCAGGGGCTGAGCAGTGACGTGCCCACCATCGTGATCAACACCGGCACGGCCAGCGCCGTGAACATCACCGTGGTGCCGTTCGCGTTCGAAGCCGCCGGCGCGCCGGCCGAGACCGACGTTTCCGACATCGTGCGCATGGACCTGGCCCGTTCGGGCCTGTTCAACGCCCTGGACAAGAAGGACGTGGTCGAATTCCCGTCCCGCGGCAGCGACATCAAGTTCCCGACCTGGAACCTGCTCAAGCAGCAGTTCATCACCGTCGGCCGCGTACTGGACGCCGACGGCGGCGCGATGCGGGTGGAGTTCGAGCTGTTCAACGTCGCCAAACAGGAAAAGCTGCTGGCCCTGGCCATCACCGGCCAGCGCAGCGACCTGCGTGGCGTCGGCCACCAGATTGCCGACCTGGTCTATGAAAAGATCATCGGCGAGCGCGGCGCATTCTGGACCCGCATCGCCTACGTCACCGCGGCCGGCGTCAGCCCCAACATCAACTACGCCCTGATGGTGGCCGATTCGGACGGCTACAACCCGCAGGTGCTGGTGCGCTCGCGCGAGCCGCTGCTGTCGCCGTCCTGGTCGCCGGACGGCAAGAAGCTGGCCTATGTCTCCTTCGAGCGCGGCGACTCGGCCATCTATATCCAGGAAATCGCCACCGGCGCGCGCCAGGTCATCTCCAACCGCAAGGGCATCAACGGCGCCCCGGCGTTCTCCCCGGACGGTAGCCGCCTGGCCCTGACCCTGTCCTACCTCGGCAACCCGGACATTTTCATCATGGACCTGGCCAGCCGCGAGACCAAGCGCATCACCAACCACTTCTCCATCGACACCGAGGCCCAGTGGATGCCGGACGGCCAGAGCCTGGTGTTCACCTCCGACCGCTCGGGCAAGCCCCAGCTGTACCAGGTCTCGACCGCGGGCGGAGACGCCACCCGTCTGACGTTCCAGGGCGAATACAACGCCAAGCCGTCGATTTCCCACGACGGCAAGAAGTTCGCTATGGCGCAAGGCACTGGAAATGTGTATCGTATTGCGGTTTTGGACCGGAGCAAGGGCGCGGGGACGATGAATGTCCTTTCGCCCGGCAGCGTGGACGAGTCGCCTAGCTTCGCACCGAATGGAAGCATGCTGCTTTATGCCGCTACCGACGGACCGCGCGGCGTACTGTACGCAGTGTCGGCCAACGGCCGCGTTCGCCAGAGGCTGGTTCTGGCCGATGGCGACGTGCGCGAGCCGGCATGGGGACCTTTCCGACAGCGATAATTTAAAGACGCCGGGTAACCGGCGCTGGCTACTGACCTTTGTACTGTGTACTGACCTGACCTCCTAAGGACTACAACAATGAACACTTCGCTTCGCCTCGCCATTGCCGCCCTGTTGTGCGTGACCGCGGTCGGTTGCGCCAAGAAGACCAAGCCCGGTGGCGGTGACACCTCCGGCGGTAGCAATGTCCAGACCCCGGACACCGGCCGCCCGGACAACGGCGGTGAATACACCCGCGAATCCCTCAACACCGACTCCTGCCTGCGCCAGCGCGTGATCTACTTCGATCTGGACAAGACCGAGATCAAGGGCGAGTTCCAGGCCCAGATCGCCTGCCACGCCAAGTTCATCCGCCAGTTCCCGGACTACAACGTGACCCTCGAAGGCAATGCCGACGAGCGCGGTTCGCGCGAATACAACCTGGGCCTGGGTGAGCGCCGCGGCAACGCCGTGCAGAGCGCCCTGTCCTCGGCCGGCGCCCCGTCGAACCAGCTGAACGTGGTCTCCTACGGTGAAGAGCGTCCGACCTGCAAGGACCACAGCGAATCGTGCTGGGCCAAGAACCGCCGCGTCGAACTGGTCTACACCACGAAGTAAGCAGTAAATAAAGGAATCCGATGCGAGTGTTCACGAACACCCTCGGTGCCCGCATCACGGTCGCGGCGGCTTTGGCCGCCGCGACTGTTTCCATGCCGGCCGCCGCTGAACGCCTCAGTCTCGCCGAGCGCGTCGCCGCTCTCGAAGCCCAGGCACAGGCCGGCCAGGGCACGGTCGATCTGGTCAACCAGATCCAGGCGCTGCAGACCGAAGTCCAGCAGCTCAACGGCCTGGTCGAGCAGCTGCGCCATCAGCTCGACGAGCAGAAAGAGCGCAACAAGCAGCAGTACATAGACCTCGACTCCCGCGTCGGCCGCCTCGAAGGCGGTGGCGGTGCAGCCGCGCCGGCCAGCAGCCCGGCCAACAATGGTCAACTCCAGGATATCCAGCTGGGCGCGCCCAACGGCGCGACCGGCAATGTCCCGCCGCCGTCCACCGACCCGGCGCTGGACCTGGGCAGCGCGGCCCCTGCGGCCCCTGCGGCCGCCGCGCCCGCCGCTGCGGCGGCTGCCGCGGCAACCCCGCCTGCTGCTGCGGCGGCGCCGTCCGCCACGCGTTTCGACCCGGCGGCGGAAAAAGCCAGCTACGACGAAGCCTTCGCTGCGCTGCGCGACGGCCGCTATGCCGAATCCGCGCGCCGCTTCCAGGCCTTCATCGACGCCTATCCGTCCAGCGAACTGGCCGGCAACGCCTACTACTGGCTGGGCGAGTCCTACTACGTGACGCAGAACTACCGCGTCTCGCTGGAAACCTTCCAGACCCTGCTGAAGAACTATCCGGACAGCACCAAGGCCCCGGACGCCATGCTCAAGACCGGTTACTGCCAGTACGAACTGAAGCAGTGGGAACCGGCCAAGGCCACCCTGACCCGGGTGGTGCAGAAGTATCCGGATACCGTGGTCGCGCGCCTGGCCCAGGGCCGGCTGCGCGCACTGCAGTCCGAAGGCGCGCACTGAGCGCCAGGACCCGGACCGGCGGCTGCGGCCATGTCGGCTGAAGCTGCCCCTCCCGCCACCGTCAGCAACGCGCCCGTTCCGGCTCCGGAGCGGGCGACTGCGCCGGCCGCCGTGCCCGAGCGTCTGCGCATCACCGAGATCTTCCACTCCATCCAGGGCGAAGCCGACGCGGTGGGCTGGCCTACCGTATTCGTGCGCCTGACCGGCTGCCCGCTGCGCTGCACCTGGTGCGACACGACGTATTCCTTCCACGGCGGCGAGTGGCGCTCCATCGATGCCATCCTGGCCGAGGTCGCCAGCCACGGTGCACGACATGTCTGCGTCACCGGCGGCGAGCCGCTGTCGCAGAAACGCTGCCTGATCCTGCTGCGCCGGCTCTGCGATGCCGGCTACGAAGTGTCGCTGGAAACCTCCGGCGCATTGGACGTGGCCGCGGTCGATCCGCGCGTGCGCAAGGTGATGGACCTCAAGGCGCCCGATTCGGGCGAGGCCGGACGCAACCGCTGGTCCAACCTTGAACATCTGCGCGCCCACGACCAGATCAAATTCGTCCTGGCCGGCCGCGCCGACTACGACTGGGCCTGCGGCGTGCTGCGCGAACACGCGCTGGCGGCGCGCTGCCAAGTGCTGTTCTCGCCGGTGCACGCCAGCCTCAAGCCGCGCGAACTGGCCGAATGGATACTTGCCGACCGCCTGCCGGTGCGCATGCAATTGCAGCTGCACAAGCTGCTGTGGGGCGATGAGCCCGGACATTAGTTTCCTGCCGGGCCGGCCCGTGGGAAATCCGCAGAGTCCCCCATCGCGCCGCGCGACCCCGTAGCAACCAAGGCACTACCGAATGAGCAAACCCGCAGTCGTACTCGTCTCCGGCGGCATGGACTCCGCCGTCGTCCTCGCCATCGCCCGCGAACAGGGCTTCGCCTGCCACGCGCTCAGCGTTGCCTACGGCCAGCGCCATGTGTCGGAACTCGATGCCTCCGACCGCGTCTGCGCCATGCTCGGCGCCGCCGCGCACAAGACTGTCACGGTGGACCTGCGCAGCATCGGCGGCTCGGCCCTCACCGACGAGATCGACGTCCCCGAACAGGGCGGCGCCGGCATCCCCGTCACCTACGTGCCCGCGCGCAACACCATCATGCTGTCCATCGCCCTGGGCTGGGCCGAAGTGCTGGGTGCCGCCGACATCTTCTGCGGCGTCAACGCCGTGGATTACTCCGGCTACCCCGACTGCCGTCCCGCCTTCATCGACAGCTTCCAGCAACTTGCCAACGTCGCCACCAAGGCCGGCGTCGAAGGTGCCGGCATCCGCATCCATGCCCCGCTGATGCGCCTGAGCAAGGCCGACATCGCCCGCGAGGGCCAGCGCCTCGGCGTCGACTTCGCCGCCACCGTCTCCTGCTACCAGGCCGACGAAAAAGGCCGCGCCTGCGCCCACTGCGACGCCTGCCGCCTGCGCGCGGAAGGGTTTCGCGAGGCGGGGCTGGTGGATCCGACGCGGTATCGGTGAGAGGTGGGCCGTATCGGGGAGGCGGCCCGTATCAGTGAGAGGCAGGCAGGCCGTATCTGTGAGAGGCTGCTTGCATCAATGAGAGCCAGACCCGGTCGATGAGCGGCGACATGTATCAATGGGAGACAGGCCGCATCGGTGAGAGACAGGCCTTTACTCAGCGTCCGCCGCCCGCAAGCAGAAGCTCCCGCGCGAGCAGGCCCGCCTGAATCCGGCATTTCCATCCGGCGCAGCGACATTGGACGCACGGTACTCCTTGCTTGTCGTCCTGCTGCC
Organism: Tahibacter harae; assembly: GCF_024437735.1. Lineage (GTDB taxonomy): Bacteria > Pseudomonadota > Gammaproteobacteria > Xanthomonadales > Rhodanobacteraceae > Tahibacter > Tahibacter harae. The sequence continues at coordinate 125,736 of NZ_JANFQO010000005.1, forward strand.
GCCCGCTCCACCGGCCATCGTCTTCGGAGGGGGATCCCGCTCCCTCGACCTTCCTCGCATTTGCCTCGAGGCCGCGCGCCGCCAGCACTCCACCCCGCCAGAATCGACATACGGCCCGTACAGGCCAGCAGCGCCTCGGCCGTCGGCGCAAGTGGTTGTCCATCCAGGCTTGTTTAGCCCACGCCCAGGCCCTAAACTTCGCCTCCCTCGCGCGCCGGCCCCAAGCCGACGCCACGCAGCACCTCCTGTGGGCCGTTAGCTCAGTTGGTAGAGCAGCGGACTTTTAATCCGTTGGTCGATGGTTCGAGTCCATCACGGCCCACCACATACTAGTCCGGCAACGTCCGCCGAAATCCAGAAACTTCAGTTAAAACCGGCTCGTAGCGCCAAAGTTACTCCGGCAATGTCCAATCTTGTCCATTGACATCCGGGGGCAACTGGGGGCAGCTTTGGGGGCAACTCCACTTGTCGCCAAAGCAGTTGCCCCCAATGGCGCTTACCGACTCCGCAATCCGCGCTGCCAAACCGGCTGGCAAGCCGATCCGCTTGTTCGACGAAGGCGGCCTGTACCTTGAAGTTGCCCCCAGCGGGGGTAAGTGGTGGCGCCTGAAGTATCGGCTTCTGGGAAAGGAAAAACGGCTTTCCCTTGGGGTCTACCCGGAGGTAGGGCTAAAGGATGCGCGAGCGCGGCGCGATGAGGCGCGCAAGTTGGTCGCAGCTGGCACCGACCCAAGCGACGCGCGCAAAGCTGCTCGGTTGGCTGGGGCTGATGAGGCGGCAAACACGTTTGAAGCGTTGGCGCGCGAATGGCTTACGCTGAAGGCCAAAGAATGGGTGCCGTCCCACCTAGAAAAGATGACCTCGCGCCTGGAGCTGTACGCATTTCCCGCCATTGGCAAGCGACCGATTGCCACCATCACCGCGTCCGAGGTCTTGGCCGTTTCGCAGAAGCTTCAGGGCAGGGGCGTAATCTCGACTGCCCATCGGGTGCAGCAGGCCTGCGGACAAGTTTTCCGATACGCCGTGGCTACGGCGCGGGCGAATCGAGATCCGGTGAGCGACCTTCGCGGCGCGCTGCCCTCCGTGCGCCAAAAGCACTTCGCTGCTGTCACCGACCCTAACGCGCTACCGGCGCTGCTGACGGCTCTACACGGCTACGCTGGCGGCCCGGTCGTTCGGGCCGCCCTCAAGCTTGCACCTTTGCTATTCGTGCGTCCTGGCGAGTTACGAACCATGGAGTGGGCGCACGTGGACCTATGCGCGGCTGAATGGCGCTTTACGACTAGCAAGACCAATTCCGCCCATATCGTGCCTCTAGCAACCCAGGCTGTAGAGGTGCTTCGCGAGCTACAAGGCCTGACGGGGCGAGGCAAGTATGTCTTCGCGACTGCGCGCGGCGGCAGCCGGCCAATGTCCGAGAATGGCGTGTTGATGGCAATGCGCAGTCTGGGAATAGGATCCGACGAAATGACGGGTCACGGCTTCCGTGCGACGGCGCGCACAATCCTTGATGAAGTCTTGGGGTTCCGGGTTGATTGGATTGAGCACCAGCTCGCTCATGCTGTGAAAGACGCAAACGGCAGAGCTTACAACCGTACCGCGCATCTATCGGGGCGACGGAAGATGATGCAAGCCTGGGCAGACTATCTCGACGGGCTGCGAAACCGCACCGCGCGCTAGGCCGAAGAACTATGTCCGAGGATCAGAAGCGGCCTCCGAAATACCCCCTCGGTACCACAGCGCCGTCGTTAGTCGATCAAGTCCGAAGGCTTGTGGACTGGCATGAATTCCTCATCGCGCCTGAATCCGGCAATTATCCGGTGCCAGCTTCACTAGCATGCGCATGGGAAAAGCTGGAAGAATGCTATCAGTATGACGGTCGAACCAGTATTCAGCGCGGTTCAGAGCTACAGCGGCTATCAGAAACCCCATTGTCCACGCTCTTCTACTTCATTGAGGGTGGGTTCTATCCGCCACCGGAACTGTTGATTGTGCTTAGCGACTGCTGGCATGCCTATGTAGCGGCAGCCGGGAGCTTGACGCTGGAGGAAGCCTTTCTAGGAAAGCCGAAAAAGCGTGCCGGAAATTTCGCCAGCCGAAAGAAGTCCGCATTTCGTCTATTCCGCATTCAGATCACCTATGACCAGCTAGTCCGTGCAGGGCAAACGCCAATTGGGGCCGCGGAGGCTGTGAGCGCGCAACTGGGCGGCAAGCCGGACGCTGACAGCATCCTGAGAATGATGCGCAAGGCTCGTCGGCGACCGCCAAGCGCGGACGAATAACCCGCATATCAATCCTCGCGGAAACGCGGGCACCTCGTTAGGGTGGCGTCGTTCAACGAGGAGCTACGCAATGCACAGCAGTCCGACTTTGCCCGAAACCGGGTTTCTTCGTCTTTCTCAGATCATTGGCCGGCGAGCATCCCCGTCCAGCCCGGCAATTCCGCCAATCATTCCCGTCAGCAAATCGACTTGGTGGCTGGGAGTGCGCTCCGGAAAATTTCCGAAACCGACTCACGCACTCGGTCCCCGCATAACCGCGTGGCGGGTGGAGGACATTCGGGCACTAGTTTCAGCTGCTCAGCCAGGAGCATACCCGTGACTTCCGCAGCAGTCCGGCCCGCCCAACGGGCGACCAAGTTGCGGAATGCAGCGCCAATGTCCGGAATAGTCAGCGACAGTGCGACCGCTGAAGTTGCTGAGACGCTTTTGGGGCTAATCACTCCCACATTGGCCCTCATCGATATCATGGCAAACGATTGCGGGAACCCCTCGCCGGAATTGATCGCCGCTTGCGATTGCTTGGCGGATGCCGAAACTTTGCTGCTGCGCGCCGCCACGCGGGGCTTAGATTGAAATCCCGAAGTTTTCAAAGGTCGCGCGGGCGCCGAGAGGGATTCACTTTTACGCGCTTGCTTCACGTCGTCCAAGATTCTGAAAACTGGCGGAATTGCAGCGGTACTGCAATTAAGCTGCTGATGGATATTGCTCGACAGTATAACGGTCGGAACAACGGCGACTTGACTGCTGCGCTGGGGGTACTACGACATCGGGGTTGGAACTCGCCCGAGACCGTTACTTGGGCTGTGCGGGAGCTGCGTCACTACGGCTTGTTGCTGCTCACTCGCCAAGGATATTTCCCAGCGCCAAACCTGTACGCGCTCAGCTGGCTTCCAATCGACGAGAGTAGCAAGAGCCTGGATTTACCGCCGTCCAGTGTAGCTAGCCACGACTGGAAGGTGGCAGTGCCCGAATTCAAAAGGCCGCGACGAAAACAATCGTCCACTACGTATTCCGTCTAGCGCCAGTACGTATCTCGTACTGCTGGCGGATGTCGAAGCCTCAAATCAGTACGGATGTCGAATGGACAGGGACGCTAATTGCCGCTATCTCCAGTACGCATTCCGTAGCCCTTCTTACAATCTACCAAGCCGCTATCAGGGAGATGCAATTGAGCATTGGGTCTACAAACGCTCAAACCACCACCACCCCCAGCGCGCGGATGCGCGAATGACTTCGGAGGGCGAGTGATGCAGAGAAGATCCAGCCGGCCGCCTTGTGGCGCACATACGCGACGGGGCACTCCTTGCCAAGGAGGGAAGATTCCAGGGCGCAAGCGGTGCAAGTGGCATGGCGGCCTCAGTACGGGACCGCGGACCGAAGCGGGCAAGCGGAAGTCGTTGCAAAACTTGGTTCAATTTCGGACGGCGAATCCAGGCGCTGCTGCGCGTGGTGACCAGCCTGAAGAAGGATGTTGTTAGTCTGACCGAGGTCCTCAGGCTCGTGGCCGACGTCGAGGACATAGCGGTGCTGGAAAACCTACCGCTTGCCGGCGCCCGCGTTGCGCGCCTACGCCGCGCCGCGGAGCTTGTCCAGGAACAGCTAGTCGCCGCGGGCTGCGGTTCTTCGCCCGCACTTGCGCAGCTTGCGCATGAGTATGCACCGGCACAGCCGGCTGGCCCGAAGCTCAGCGTGGTGGGTGGCACCGACAGTGCGCTCAGCCGCGATGGCGCTGCGCTGTGAGCGCTTGGCCGCAATCGGTGCGTTCAGCCTCAGCTCGCGCTGCTGATGCGCAGGGGGGGGGGCAGCTGATGAGTCACAGGTGGGCGCCGGAACATCTGGGCAGCTCTGCTCCGATGTTCCGCCAGTACGAAACACCCAAATTCTGTGTGCTTCCGTTGCGAATCAGCGGGCGCGAAATTGAGCCGGCCGCTGACTGCGCGTCAGGTCGAGTGCAGCGTTACCTGGTCGCCGAGACTGACCATATCCTCGGCGAGGCTGCGGGCGAACTGCAGGGCCGCTTCGTGGTCGGCTAGGTCGCACACGCGCTCAAGCACAGCCGCAGCAGCGTCCAGCACCGACACGCGCCAGCGGCCGGCAACCGGGGTCACGAACACGTCATAGCGCCAGGGCATGCGGCCTCCGAAGGGTGCAGCTACAGCCTAGCGCAGGGCGCGGGAATCCGTCTGTACGCTGGCGTGCGTTGGTCCTTCTTAGGCGCTGAGCGAGTGAAGTCAAGGCTTGAGTTTGGACAAGACATCGGAAACCGTGGCGGTTGGCGAGTCGTCTGCTGCTGTGATCGCTGACGGCCGAAATAGCGCAGTTAGCACAAGCAGGCGGTCAGCGTCTGTCACAAGCTTGTCGCCATGCTCACTCCCAGAAAAAGCCAAGAAAGTCGTAACCATGGTTACCCGTTCCTCTGCATCTTCCATCAGAGCCAGATGCGTGCCGAGCAGTCGGCCGAGGATGCGAAGCAGCCATATGAAAATGAACGTTGGCGCTAGAATCGCCGACAATTTCAGATAAGCGAAAGGCGCAGACTTGTCACTTGTAGTTGCAGTCGACGCTGCAGCAGCAATAGTTGTGTGATCAGAGCCGGCGCCCAATTTCATAAGTTCTGGGATTCCAAAGAAGAGCAGCAAATACAGTCCCACGCCGGCCAGAATCAAGAACCCTAACGCAGATAGGGACGCGATGCGCAGATGCCTGGTTTTCTTCTTTTTCCAGTAGGAAGCTGGCGCACTTAAAGCCAAACTATTTGAATAGTGCCTTCGGAATCCATCCAAATCATTCTTGCAACGTAGTTGTTCGGCAGCGAATTCTTCCTTTAGTTTTTCGAGAGAGCCGATATTGCCGTCGAAAACAGCTCTTTGTTGATCGTGAAGCAGCTCGTTTCTAACTTCAGTGATCCGGAGTTGCTCATCCGCTTCAATTCGCGCGCTCCGGAGCAGGGCTTTCAAATTCTCGACATCTACGTCAGCACTGGCTGGGACTGCACAAATAATTGCGTCGAGAAGGACGTCAGGAAATACGTTGCCAAGCGAGGCAGGGTTTAGGTCATTTCTAGCCCCCCGCATGTTCAGTGCTGCGAACAGCATTGCTGCAGATGGGTCGGTGCGAGCAATCTGAAGGACGCGACTGGACTGCGGACTCTGTAGACAGAGTTGGTCGCCGTTCTCGATATCTCGAAACATCTTAGTGATTCGAGCAATTCCCGCGTTAAGTGTCGGCTCGTCGTTGTTCCATTTTTTGTTCTCTTCAACGACAAGCTTCATGCGTTCAAGGAACTCACTAGCATTCAAGGGCTGGGCTAGCATTCGACGAGCTTCAGAGTAGTGGCGCCTGGTATCCTTCGTGTTCTCAAGGATTGGTGACCATGCATCTACTTCCTTCTTTAGCCAACGACTAAGCTCGCTATAGCGAAAGAACTCTAGTCTATGTTCCGAGTCGGGAACATCGGCTCTAATTGCTTGCGGAAACATGAAGTCGTCCATACCGCCCCCCGCGGTAGCTTTGGTGGTGCAATGTATACCACGCGGCCGTCCAGGCTGCGCGCCGTCCAGTAGCACTGTTTCCTGCGTGATCTTCCCCTGATCCCTTCCCCCGCCACTCTGGCGGAGGGGTTCGGCCGTGCCGCGGCAGAGCTTGTGCACCCTCCCCCGAGGAATGCATGGTCATCACCTGCCCGCATTGCGGCGTCATTTTCACCAGGGCGGCCATTCAGCAGCTGCTGCAGCGTCAGGCGGAAACCGTCCGTTAGGTCAATGTCCGTTTGGCGGACCAACCAATGCGCCCCTCACGCGCAAATGACTTCGGGAGGCGCATATGCGAAGACCAGCCAGCCGAGTTCCTTGCGGAGCGCGTACGCAGCTAGGAACGCCCTGCCAGGGGGAAAGATCCCGGGCCGGAAACGCTGTAAATGGCATGAGGGTTTAAGTACCGGCCCAAAAACCGCCCGGGGGGGGCGATCGGCCCTGCTCAACTTGATCCAGTTTAGGGAAGCGTAACCGGATGCGCTCGGAAGTCCTCGAATGGTTGCGGCCGGCTAGTCGCACTTGCCGCGGAGCTATTGTTGCTAATTTGGAAACAAATGCCCTCTTGTGGCGGCATTGTTTTCGTTCTCTGATCATGCTACGCAAGCGCGTGCTGAGTACAGAGTCCCTACGGTTAAGGGCACTTGCACGGATTCTCGGCCGCTGTAGGCGGCGCGGTGTCCGCAAACTTATCCAGTTTTGGGATACGCTATATCAATGAGCTCATTCCCTAGCCATTATCCCAACACTTGCCCACCATCGACTGCAGCTGACGGTGGAGGGACGGTTTTCAGGATCTTACACACCGAGAATGTTGCCGCGACGGATTTCGTGAGCCACTTTGATTTGGGAACTGCGAAGACCGCAAATGAATGCAACCGGCGTGGATTGTCAGTTTACAGCTCAATTGAAGGAGCTCGGCATCGAATGGCTTTGAGCCCTCATTTGGGAAAGTTTGTTGCGCGGGCCACGCTAGATGTGAGTTCGGGCAAGATAACCGCACCCAACAACGCGGGGCACCAGACTTGGTGGGTGTATAGCGGTTTCGATCCGGTTCCACTGTTTTCGGTCGTGTCGTGAACCTCGATATTTTCAAACGTCCGCGCATTCCCGCAGGTATTCTGCCGGATCGGTTGACTATACGACATGTCCTATACGAAGCAGAGGCGCCTATCATTTTCTCCACCGAGACGGAGCAAGGTCAGCTTCTGCTCGCGCTTGTGGTTTTTGAGGATCGAGATTCGACGCTCACGCTCTTATCTCCCACAACTCACGGGATCCTCAGTTCGCTAGAGCTCGGCAATGTGTACGTACGCGACGCTTTGACCGCATCGTGGCTGATGTTGCATCGAGAATCTTCAGATGGCGGAGCCTGGCCGGTTTCGGTCAGCGATGTGGAGCAATACCTACCGATCTCGGGCACACCACTTCGCCATGACATGGTTCCTGTTCTGAGTACAAGAGCCGTTGGGACGAACGTGATACCCGGGCAAATGCCTGCTAGCGTCGTCGCATTCGTTGCTGACGCTACGCGCCGCGCGGTAAAGGCCGTACTCGATTACCAGCTGGCAATGCCAACCGGCGGACGTCCGACCGAAGGTCACAGGTCGCGATACGATTTGCCGGTCCGATCATTTCAATTCGCTAGTTTTGAAGTCAGCTTCGGCGCTCCCGTCGGCGATGGGTTAAGCGACGGGGATGTGAGGCTTGCGATAGCAAAGCTTGAGAGTGGGTTGCTTTGGGCGAGCGAGGGCGACGGAGACTTTAAGTCAGGCGACAATTCAGAGCGAGAGGCCGTATTGCGAGCCGTCTTGCTGTTGACCCCCCCGGCCGGCGGTGCAATCGACGAGGTGCAGGTTTCGGGTGCTTGGATGTCGAACCGTCGCTTTGTCCTTGATCGAAACTCGGGGCGCCGGGTTCGTCGAGAACTCAAGTCTGTGGATTCAGAACAAGTTGTGAGATACGTCGGTCGCGTAGGCGAAGTCGATAGAGACAATCTGACCTTCATACTTCGCGAAACGGAGAATGCTACTGACTTGAAAGCTACGTTCGACGAAGAGTTGCTAGATGAAATGCTGGAACTGTTAACTGAAGGCGTTCGCATCGCGGTGACCGGCACTGAACGCAACGGCCGTGTGCTTATATCTGCTGTTTCGCGATTGCAAAGCGCTGTCGCTCAAGAATCGGATGGCTCAACGCGGTGATGTTCAGTATAGCGCTGGCATTGAAGACTCTCTCGTCAAAGAATGTACTTGCTTAGCCAAGGCAAGCCGGAGCTTGTATGGACGGCTTGCGAGTTGAAAACGAAGCGGGAGTGTCATTGTAGCTGTGCGGATTTTCTGTACATGCCGTCAGCTACGCCAGCCGTGCAAGCAGGAAATGGAATTCGACCCGTAGGGAATGGAGGACGTGATTGCTGCCCGCATCTGGTCGCACTGGAGGGGTGGGATGGCGAGGTGTTGGATTCGTTCGCACTCTTCACTGACGAGCCTCCGCTGGAGGTGGCCGCGGCAGGTCACAACAGGCGCATTGTTCCGATCCGATGTGCGAACCTAGACACGTGGCTGAATCCGCAGCCCGACAACTACGCAGCGACGCAAGCCGTCCTTGAGGATTGCGAGTGGTCGTACTACCAGCTTCGGCTCGCTGCGTGATTGAGTGACAGTCGGCGATTACTCAGTCGATTTGGCGCTGTCGACGTGGGGGCGCTGGCTCGTGGATGACGCTGGGAAGAATCCGCGCCAAACCCAGGTCGCGAGGAAGCGGACGACAAAGATTAGCCAAAGGATGGTCCCGAACACGGCGGCTACGTCAGACGAGTCCCTTTCGTCTACCAAGACGGCGCCAATAGCGAAAACTACGAGAGCCCCGAGTAGTATCGCGTACAGGCGCGCGTACCCGCTGGGAGGCGCTTTGATTGCACGGCGGTAGCTGCATTGCAGGACTATGCAAACGAGCGCGGTTGCGAATACGGAGCGATACAACACGCTCATGTCGTTGTAAGACGACATGCCGGCGAGGGCAAGCGCGCCAACCATGCCTATCGCATGTGGAATGAGTGGGGTGCGGCTGTTTCTTCCGACAAGCACCGCCAGAAGCGCGCCGGCCAAGCAAACGGCGAAACAGCCGAGAATCTCGCCAACGATCACCGGGCCCATAAGTCTCCCTTTTGAACTCGCGGCAAGACTCTAGCTTCGGACGATGTGATTGTCACTCATAGAGCGTCGAACGATAGTGGCCCCCTTCCTAGCATCGGCCGATGCAGGAAGACCCTCGAAAACTGTTCGGGCGAAGGCTGGCTTCGCTTCGAAAAGAGCGAGGCTGGTCTCAAGAGCGCCTTGCGCTGGAAAGCGGTATCGCGCGAAGCTATCTCGGCGGCATTGAGCGCGGGCAGCGCAACGTTGCCTTGCTGAACATCTGCAAGATTGCGGACACCCTAGAAGTTGACCCCGCAGAGCTGTTCCGCTTCTAGCGGCCGGTCTTCCGCTACCCAGGCGAGTCGTTTTGGGGGCAGCTTTGGGGGCAACTTTACTGGGGCATGTCAGAAATATTCTTATAGAACAGATAGTTGGTGCGTTGATTCGGTAGCATCACGGCCACGAAGTAGTCCGGCGAAGTTCGCCAGCATCCGCCAAGCCCCTTGGAAACCGCGCCACAACAGCGTTTTGCGTTCGTTGGTGTCCGATCCTGTCCGTTGACAGTCGCAAAACTGGGGGCATCTCAGCTTCCCCGAAGGCCGATGCTCCCAATGGCACTGACCGATACTGCGATCGAGCCACGAAGCCCGGCGATAAGCTCTTCCGCCTCTTCGACGGTGGTGGCCTGTACCTCGAAGTCGCCCCGAGTGGCGGCAAGCTCTGGCGCCTCAAGTATCGCCGCTTAGGCCGGTAGAAGCTTCTCGCCATCGGGGTCAACACTGCGCCTGGATCTGAGCAAACCGGCAACGTTGCCGGTCTGCTACCTGGCTTGCGCAGCGATACAACCTGCGACCCGAACGAAGGGCCTGCTGCGTCAGACGGCTCCGAAGACATTCGGAAGATTCGCAGCAGCAACGCAAAGCGCCACCACCAGCCAGCTCGGCGCATTTCCCGCAAGCAGCAGCGCGAGTCCCAGTGTGGCGATCAGGGCGTCCACCGGAGTGTGAATGGCACTGGTCATCACCGGATCGTAGAAGGCCGCAGCCAGCAGACCGACTACAGCAGCGTTGATGCCGCACAGAGCTGCGCGCGCGCCGACGGATCGGCGCAGACGGTCCCAAAACGGCAAGGCACCTATCAGCAGCAGAAAGGACGGCAGGAACAGGCCCAGCAACGCAATGAGCGCTCCCGTCCAGCCATTCGGCGCCGGTGTCATCGAGTAGCCGAGGAACGCGGCAAAAGTGAACAACGGCCCCGGGATCGCCTGGGCAATGCCGTAGCCGGCCAGAAACGTATCGGCATCCAGCCAGCCGCGGCCGACCGTTTGGGCGTCAAGCAGCGGCAGCACCACATGTCCGCCCCCGAAAACCAGCGCGCCGCTGCGATAGAACCCGTCGAAAACGGCGACGCCGTGGCTGCCGCTCCAGGCGGCGAGGGGCGACAAACCTGCCAGGCCCAGCATAAAGAGACCCAGCGCACCTAGCGCCCAGCGTCGTCGATACGGAGCCCGCTCATGCATGGCTTCGCCCGCCGTTGTTCCATCCAGCAGGCGCCAGCCGAGCAAGCCTCCGGCCGCGATCGCGCCGAGCTGCGCCCAGGCGGACGGATAAACAATGCAGATACACGCTGCGCCTGCGGCAATCGCGAAGCGCAACCCGTCGATGCAGAGTTGCCGGCCCATCGACCACACGGCATGGGCGACGATGGCCACCGCAGCCAGCTTGAGGCCATGCAGCCACGGCGCATGCGCCAGACCGCTCAGACGGGCTACGCCATAGGCGGCCGCGATCATCAGAAGCGCGGAAGGAAGGGTGAAACCCAACCACGCGGCCAGCGCGCCGGGAATACCGGCACGGCGTAGGCCCAAGGCCATTCCGACCTGACTGCTCGATGGGCCAGGCAGGAACTGACACAGCGCGACCAGTTCGGCATACGCCTGCTCGCTCAGCCAACGCCGCCGTTCCACGAACTCGCGCCTGAAGTAGGCCAGGTGGGCAATCGGTCCGCCGAAAGACGTCAGGCCTAGCATCAGGAAAGCTGGAAATACCTCCTTTGCAGCGAGTGCCCAGCGCCGTTGCATGCTTACCTTTACTTTGGCCGTGTCAGGCGGCTACCGGGCTGTAGCCGGCCGCAGCCTCGAGAATGCAAGAAATGAATGGCGGCTGCACGAGATTTTCCTGGATGAGGCGGGCAGATTCCAGGGCGAACCGGCGCGGACGCCAGGGTTTCCGGGATCGTTATTTCCATAGGGTTCGAGGATTTGCGCCCGAGTCTGTGGTTCCGTTTCCGCGTCGGCGGCGCCAGGCGCCGGCAGCCTTCGCTCCGCCAGTCTGGCGCGGCTATTGCGGGAACAAACCGGCGCTCAGCGAGGCCGGCGCAGAGCTGATGGCAGTCTGACGTCATTGGCCCTTGGCCCGCACGCCTCTGAAGCAGTTCCTCGTATGAACCCCAGCAACTGGTTGCGGAGTTGCGGATGCGGGTGCAAAACGCGGCGCTCAGGCAGGAATACCCCGATCATGTATTCCGCCCGGAACCACGGAACATTGCGGCGATCCCGCGGCCGCAAGCTAGAATCCGCCCGCGAAGCAGGCCGCGTTCCATTGCGCCGGAGCTTAGCTGGCATGCCGCATGCCGGACCTAATGCTCGCGCAGGGCCGTTTTCGCGGGAGCCGGACGGCAGTGTGTGGAAGCTTTTGCGGGACTCGCCGGCCGGCGGCTGCAGCCATTGTGCGCGGCGGCGTGGAACTGGGGCGCCTGTGCTGTCCATCCGGCGAGTTCCTCGGCTGGTTTCGCCGCTGCGGCGACACCAGCGCGTATGCTCGCGCCTGCCGCACTGGGCCAACTTGCCGGAGATCCCGCGTGACCGCTTGTGATGTATGGATGCTGGGCGACGTGGTGGTCGATCTGGCCACGCAGCGCGTGCGGCATGCCGGCGGCGGCGAGGTGCGGCTGACGCCGCGGGCGGTGGCGGTGCTGCGCGCGCTGATCGGCATGGGCGACAGGCCGCTGTCGCGCGATGTGCTGCTGTCCACGATATGGGCGCAGGCGGAAACCGGCGACGAAGTTGTCAGCAAGGCGATCAACGAGCTGCGCCTGGCGCTGGGCGATCACGATACGCGGCGGCGGCGCTTTATCGAGACGATTCCCAAATTGGGCTACCGGCTGATCTGTACATGCCGGCCGCTGGAGCCGGCCGCGACGGCGGATGCGGCTGCCGGCGAAACGGATGCGGCGGCTGCGGAAGGCGTTTCCGGCGCGGACGGGCGTTGCGCGGCGCAGTCCGATCATGTTCTGCCGCCCGGCACAGGCGACGCTGCCGCAACAGGGCAGCCGTCCGTTTCTGCATCTTTATCCAATCCTGATAATGTTAACGATTCCGTAATTCCAGTATCGGAAAAATCGGCGTCGAGGCCGCGCAGGTCCTGGCGCTACGCCGCCGTCTTGCTGCTGGCCGCGGGCGCGATCCTGGCTTGGCTGCTGATTCCTTCGAGGCCGGCTTCCGGTCTTTATTCCGCCCCCGCCCTGCGCGCGAGTCTGGCGCAGCCGCCGCGGGTGGTCGCGACGGGTCGCGAATACCTGGGCTATGTCGACATCCTGCCGGATGCCAGTGCCGCGCTGTACGCCTCGCCGCTGGAGGCGACGGTGCGCGTGGTCACGCGGCCTTTCGGCAGCGGCACGCCGCGGCGCGTCAGCGCGCTAGCCGGCGGTGCCGAGTTCGCGCCGGCGGTGTCGCACGACGGCCGCATCATCGCCTACCAGCATTTCGCCGATGGTGCCTGCCGCATCCGCCTGCACGAGGTGGCCAGCGGCAGCGAACGCGAACTGGCCGGATGCAGCTCGCGTTTCGCCGAATGGCTGGAGTTCTCGCCGGACGGGCGCTTCCTGCTGACGCCGCGCATGCGTCCGGGCGAGAACGTGATGAGCCTGCACCGCATCGACCTGGCCGACGGCAGCGCGCGCGCCTACGACTACCCGCGCGTGGCCGGCATGAACGACGTGCAGGCGCGCTACGCGCCGGACGGCCGCCGCCTCGCGATACGCCGCGGCGCGCAGCCGCACAGCGGGCTTTCCGTGGTCGATCTGCGCAGCGGCGAGCGGCGCGAACTGGTCGATGATGCCTTCGGCCTGGACGGCTATACCTGGCTGCCGGATGGCAGCGCGCTGCTGATCGGCGTGCACGACGGCGAACGCGCCGGGCTGTGGCGCGTCGATGCGGAGACGGGCGAGAAGACCTACCTCGGCCTGCGCGGCGCAACCTGTCCGGTCGCCGCGCGCGATGCGCTGTTGTACACCCACAGTCTGCGCCGCTATGCGCTGGTCAGCGTCGCGATCGGCGCGGCGCCGGCGGCTGCGCCGGTGCAGGCTTTCGCTGCGCCGCGCGGCGCAGAATGGTTTCCGCGCCTGTCCGAGGATGGCCTGGCGCTGGCCTTTCTGTCCGACCGCGACGGACCTACGGCGGTACATGTCGGCCGCGAGGACGGCCGCCTGCTGCGCCTGCCGGACTTGCCGGGCGCCGAACCCTCGGCGACGCCGGCACTGAGCGCCGACGCGCGGCGCGTATTCGTGCCCATGCGCCAGGCCGATGGCCACAGCGGCCTGTACGAAAGCGCGACCGACGCGCCGGCCTGGCGCCGCGTCGACAGCGCCAACGGCGATGTGGAGCAGGTTGCGCTGTCGCCGGATGAGCACTGGATCTATTACGTCGTGCGCGGCGGTGCCGAGATGCGCGTGCTGTGGCGGCGGTCGCGCGAGACCGGCGCGGAGCAGCGCATCGCCGAAGGCCTGGCCGCCGGCCCCATTGCCTGCGACCGCCGCGGCGGCGTGTTCTATATCGACGCGGCGCGGCAGGCGCTGGTGCGCCGCACGCCCGACGACGGCCGCAGCGAGACCTGGCTGGACGACATGGGCTATTGGACCACCTACGCCTGGACGCTCGGCAACGACGCTGTCTACGCCTTGCGCGAGCCCGGCGGGCGCGACTTCGGCCTGTACCGCGTCGGCGTCGCAGGCGCCACGCCTGTGCTGGTGCAGCCCACCGACGGCATCGCCGCACTGGGTATCGCAGTCACGCCCGGTGAAAAACGCTTGCTGATTTCGCAGCCGCCGCCGGGCGCGCAGGAGCTGCGGCGGGCGAGCCTGCCGCGGCTGTCCTCCACGCGCTGAGGGCGGCTCGCGCGGGTTGCGATTTCGAAAGGCGAGGCGTGCGGTGCTGCCGGCAGCCCGGCAGCCCGGCTGTCGCCTTTTTGCGGCAGTGCGGAGTGTGAGGCAGGCGGCTTCGATGCCGCCTTGTCCGCAGTCAGCTGCGCCGCAGGCAATGAACCGATCCGCGGCCGGGCGTGGCACGCGCTGAATGATGTCCTTATCGCTGCGACGGGCGCGCTCCACAGCGTCCGCGCCGGTATCCGTCGACGATCCAGGCAATTGATCGGAAACGGTATTTTTTCGTTCGCTTTCGGTCAGGACCAGCCCCGTCCAGATCCCGATAGTGCGGCCCCGCTGCATTCCGGCAGCGTGCTCACGAGCTGTCATGTCTTATCGCCTGGGACGGCGCCTGCTGCCGTGCATACTGCTGTTGCTGACCGCGGCGCCGGTGTCGGCCGCGGCGCCGTTTGAACTGATCGGTGTCCACCAGCTGCCCACACCGCCGGATGACGATGCCGGTCCGGTCAGCCTGCTGGCGGGCGATTTCACCCGCGATGGGCGCGCCGACATCGTCGTGTCCTTCGGCGGTGTGCCGGTGGTCGTGTTCGCCGCCGCCGCGCCCGGCTACGGCGGCTTCCAGCCGAAACCGCAGTCGGCGCTGTCGCGCTACGACTCGGGCTATATCGACCGCCTGCTGCTCGCCTCGGCGGCGGCGCCGGCTGGTGCCCCGCGCGAGATCGTCTATGCCGACACCACGCACAGCGCGCGGCGCCTGCAGTGGCTGGGCGGTACGGCAAATTACGCGCCGACGGCGGACCGCTTCGAACTGCTGCCCTACCAGGGCGCGGTCGGCGTCCTCGCCGCGCTGGCGGCCGGCGATTTCAACGGCGACGGGCGCAACGACATCGCCCTGGTCGATGTGCCCGCGCAGGGGGGCGCGGACGGCCGCAGCAACGGTGTGATCGCCTGGGGCCGTGTCGGTACCGCCCAGAGCGAACGCAGTCTGCCTGCCGTGGCCAACCCCTATTTCGTCGCCAGCGCCGATTTCACCGGCGATGCGGCCCATCTGCCCGACCTGCTTATCGCCAGCCGCCAGCGCGATGTGGGCCTGACCAGCTGGGACGCGGCAGCGCAACAGCTGGTACTGAAGCAGACCTTGAGCCTGGACGCGACCGCCATCGACGGCATCGCCGCCGGCGATCTGAACGGCGACGGCCGTCCCGATGCGCTGGTCCAGTTGCGCAAGGCCGGCCAGACGAGCTGGGTGGTGATCGAGAACCGCGGCGGGCAGGGACTGGCCCTGGGCGCCACGGCGCCGCTGGCGGCCGCACTGACGCAGTGCATAGGCGACTTCGACGCCGACGGTGTCGCCGATGTACTGCTGGACGGTGACCTCCTGTATTTCGGCGAAAGCGGCTACCGCTACACGGCCTCGCCGCGCGTCATCAACGCCCTGACCTACGGCCTGGCCTGCGCGGATTTCGACGGCGACGGCCGCCTGGATTTCGCGACCGCGACCTATGCCGCCGCGGACAGCACGCTGGAGCTGCGCATCTACCGCTACCGCGACGGCTGGGACCGGATCTTCGCGAACGGCTTCAACTGACAGGGACGGCCGCATCATGAAAAAAGCTGCAATATCCATCGCTGCCGTCGCCGCCGTGCTGCTGCAGAGTGCCGCCGCGGCGCCGGTCTTCTCCGCGCAGAGCTATCCGCTGGCCCCGCGCGAACATCCGGCGCGCCTGCTCGGCGGCGCCGATCTCACCAGCGACGGCCTGGCCGATCTGGTCGTGCTGACCGACAGCGGCGGCGTGTTCGTGTTCGCGCGCACGGCCGGCGGCACGTTCTCCGGCGGCAGCAGCGTCGCCCACGACGCCGTGTTCCCGTACACGATGGCACTGGCCGATTTCAACGGCGACGGCCGCACCGACCTGGTCTACGCGGTCGCGACCGGGCTGCGCGTACTGCTGCAGGGCAGCGGTGGCTTCGAGCCGGGCGTGCGCATCGATCTGGGCACGGCAGCGGTGCCGCGCTTGGTCGAAGCCCTGCTCGCCGGCGATTTCAACAACGATGGCAAGCCCGATATCGCTGCGGCCGACAACGACGAAGCCAACAGCGGCACGCCCGCCAACAGCGTGTTCTTCGCCGCGGGCCTGGGCGGCGGCGCTTTCGACACGGCGCGGCCGCGCCTGCCGGCGCCGCTGTGGCCGCGGCGTCTGCTCGGCCTGGATGCGAACGGCGACGGCCGCGGCGATATCCTGATCGGCGCGGCCTCGGGGGCGCCGGCCATCACGCGCTATGACACGGCGAGCGCGGTCTTCGTCCAGCATGCCTTCCCGTCGATCGGGCTGGAATCGCTTGCGGAGGCCGCGCCCGGCGATATCGACGGCGACGGCAAGCTCGATCTGGCCCTGCTGATCGACGGCCGCAACGGCTCCTACCTGCGGCTGGACCGCGGCAACGGCAGCTATGCCTTCACCACCCAGACCACACGGCTGCCGCCGTCGGCGGTCAGCGGGCTGCGCCTGGGCGATTTCGACAACGATGGCAAGGCCGACCTGCTGCTGGCGCTCCAGGGCGGCAATGCCGCCGCGGCGATACTGCGCGGGCGCGGCGATTTCACCTTCGATGCGCCGCAGAACCTGGGCGCGGGCTTCGATGCCGCCGGTCTCGCGCGCGGCGACTACAACAGTGACGGCAGGCTCGATTTCGCGCTGATCGACGCGGCAGCGGGAAGGCTGGTGGTGTTTCTCCAGCAGTAGCGGAGTTGGTCCGCGGGCGCGGCGGTGGATTGCCGGGGCTGCCTGCGCGGCGACGAGCCGGCGGTGGAACCTGCGAATCCGACCACCCATTTTCCGAGCTGCCTGTGCGGCGGTGGATCTTCCTGGTGCAGCGCCGCGCCATCATCAGCTATTACGAACTGCCCATGCGGCAGCCACATCGTGTCTCAGGCTCCGTGCCGTCCGCAGGCGGGTGTGAATTGTCGTCGCCGGCATCCATGACCCGATCGCGAACGCATCGCGCTGGTTGCCGCCGGCCCCGCGCCGCAGGCTAGAATCCGCCGGCGGAGCAAGCCGCACCCAGGTCCGCGGGCAGGGTCGAACCCACTTGCTGCACACTCAATCCGAAAACCTTTATGCAGCCGGAAATGCGGACCGTCGGCGATCATTGCATGGAGGTTTTGCATGAATCCGCTACCTGGGCGGCCGAATCTCGAACACCTGCGCCGGCAGGCCAAGGATCTGCTGCGGCAGTTCCGCGCCGGCGAGGCGGCGGCCCTTGAACGTCTGCGCCAGTCGCTGCCGCTGGCACGCGGCAAGAGCGATGCGGAAATCGCGGCCCTGCCGCTGCGCCTGCACGATGCGCAGTCCTGCATCGCGCGCGAGTACGGCTTCGCCGCCTGGCATCAGCTTAAGCATCAGGTCGAATTGCAGCGTCTACGCAGCGGGGATATGGCCGCGCAGCGCAGGCAGCTGGCCCAGCTGATCTATGCGGGCGATCTGTCCGGCGACTATTTCGGCGCGCGGCCGCGGCTGGCGGCGCGTCTGCTGGCCGAACAGCCGGAATTGCTGCAGGGCGATGCCTGGTTCGCCTGTGCGGTGGGCGATGTGGACGCCGTGCGTGCCGCAATCGCCGCCGATCCGGCCTGGGTGCAGCGCAGCGGCGGACCGCTGGACCTGCCGCCGCTGGTCGCGGCGACGCATTCCTCGCTGCTGCGCCTGGAATCGTTCGCCGCGGGCATACGGGGCTGCGTCGAATTGCTGCTGCGCTCCGGCGCCAGCCCGGATCAGTCCGTAGGCAACCGCTGGCCGCCGCACTCGCTGGAGCAGCCCGGCGCAGAACAGCTCAGCGCCCTGTACGGCGCCGCAGGCCAGGCCCACGACGACATCCTGACCGGGCTGCTGCTGCAGGCCGGCGCGAATCCGGACGACGGCGAATCGCTGTATCACGCCGCCGGTCACCCCGCCTGCCTGCGCCTGCTGCTGCAGCACGGGGCACATACCGAAGGCACCAACGCGCTGGCGCATGCGATTGCGCTGTCCAATGCGGATTCGGTAAGACTGCTGCTGCAACACGGCGCCGACGTCAACGCGGCCACAGCGCAGGAACTGTCGCCGCTGCTCGCGGCGATACGCGCGCGCTGCCCGCTAGCGCTGGTGCGGCTTCTGCTCGATGCCGGTGCCGATGTACAGGCGCGCACGCCCGAAGGCGAAAGCGCTTACCGCTATGCCCTGGGGCAGGGCCTGACCGATGTGGCGCAGACATTGGAAGCGCTGGGGGCCGGCGAAGCACTGGCGGACGAGGATGTGTTCGCCGCCGCCTGCGCGCGCGGCGATGAAGCTGCGGCACGCAAGCTGCTCGCGCACCAGCCGGACGTGCTGCAACGCCTGGGCGAAGCGCGCCTGGCACGGCTGCCGGAGCTGGCCATGAACGGCTGCGCCGATGCGGTGCGCCTGATGGTGAGCCTGGGCTGGCCCATTGCCGTGCGCGGCGGCGACGCGCCGTTCCGCGGCTCGGCGCTGAACTGGAGCGTATTCCGCGGCGACGCGGCACTGGCCGAATTTCTGCTCGCCCACGGCGCCAGCTGGCGCGAAACTCACGGTTACGGCAGCGATGTGCTGGGCACGCTGTCCTGGGCTTCCTGCAACGAACCGGCGGGACCGGGCGACTGGGCCGGCTGCGCCCGTGCCCTGCGTGCACACGGCTTGCCGCAGGCGGTGCGCCTGCCGGGAAGCGAGGCGGAAGAACTGCCGGCCCGCGTCCTGCTGCGCGGCGAGGAGATGGAGTTTTCGGAAGCCGTGATGGCGGTGCTGCTGGCGGATGCGGCTGGCGGCTCCGGGGTCCGCGGGAGCGGAGAAGAACGTGGTTCCGAATGATCTTTCGGTTTTGAATTTGTCAGAACATTTTCATCGCGTTGCAAAGGACTGCAATCAAGCCCTCGATTGAACGTCCTCTCCTTCAAGCGTGTTCACGCGCTTGAAGGAGAGGGAGTGCTACGGCGTCGAGGCGGGTTCCAGCGGCACACCCTATACGCACAGCGGACCCGCTTGCGGCAGCCACAACGGATTGGCCTGCGCCGCAATGCGCTCCAGCGGCAGTTTCTCTGCGCTCCGGCGCGCCGGTACCGTGGTTGCCGCGGCGCGAGGTCGGCGGGATATAGCCGCAATGCAGCGGCGTCAGGCAGAACCAGGCGGCCTTGCGGTCCGGCCAGTCCAGCTGGCGCGAGGCGGCCGGGTTCAGCGCGGTGCCGATCAGCGGAAAGAGTGGACGGGTACTTTGTGGCGTTCGTCTGCGGCGATGTCGCCCAGCCTGATGTCGTCGCGCGGATCGAAATTGGTGATCGTCTCGGCCTGGCGCAGGCTGTTGCTGGTGCCGAGATAGCAGCGCATCAGGCGGTTGCGGTAGAACTCGTTCACGTTGACGAAGACGCTGAACAGCAGCCAGACGAACAGCGCCAGCGCGACGACCAGGCCGACCGTGCCGTTGAGCGTCGCGGCGTTGTCGCCGAGGTAAGCCAGGCAGGGATCGAACGAGCGCTGGCAGCGCGTGGCGAAAGCTGGCCGCGGCGGCCAGTGGCTGCCGTCCGGCAGCGAGTCCGCATGCAGCAGCAGGTGCTGCGCGCCCAGGCTGGCCGCGACCAGCAGGCCCAGTACGAATACCGCCGGCGCCAGGCGCACCAGCCGCTCCAGTGTGCCGGACTTGCTGCGCCCGCCGCTGCGCGCGCTGTAGGCCGCGAACGGCTGTGGACAGGCCGACCGTGGGATGGGCCTGGGCCGGCGTGGCGCGACAGGCGGCAGTCGTCGTTGACGCGCAGCGGTTCCATGATTAACCTCTGAAAACGCTTTTAAAGGTTAATTCCATGCAAACGGAGCCGCATGCTTTCCGCGCCGCCGACCTGGTCGCCGGCGAATTCGCCCTGGATCTGGTCAACACCGTGACCGCACGCGACAGCCGGCCGCGCGACTGGCTGGCCGACTATGCGGCGCTGCTGGACTGGGCAGGTCACAGCGGCGTGTTCGCAGCCGCGGAGCTGCGCCAGCTGGATGCACTGGCCCGGCGCCAGCCGCTCAAGGCGCGCGCGGCGCTGGTGCGGATCAAGCGGCTGCGCGAGGCGCTATGCGTGCTGGCGTATGCGCTGGGCGGACAGCCCGCCGGCGCCGCGGCCGAACGCGCGGCGCTGGCCCAGCTGGATGCTGCCCGCCGCGCCGCGGCCCAGGCGGCGCGCCTGGTGCGCCAGCCGCAGGGGCTGGCACAGGAATGGACGGCGCAGCGCAGCGGACTGGACCTGATTGCCCACGTCGCCGCTGCGCGGGCCGTGGTCAGCCTGCAGCAGCTGGAGCTGGCGCGTTTGCGCATCTGCGCCGGTCACGACTGCGGCTGGGTATTCCTGGATAC
The DNA here is from genome assembly GCF_024437735.1 of Tahibacter harae. Taxonomy (GTDB): domain Bacteria; phylum Pseudomonadota; class Gammaproteobacteria; order Xanthomonadales; family Rhodanobacteraceae; genus Tahibacter; species Tahibacter harae. The sequence continues at coordinate 146,223 of NZ_JANFQO010000005.1, forward strand.
CTCCAAGAGCGGCCGGCGCCGCTGGTGCGACATGGCGACCTGCGGCAACAGCGCCAAGGCGCAGCGTTTCCAGCAGGCGCAGCGGGCGCGGCGCGGGAAGGCGGCATGAAGAGCGTTCTGCGGCAGCACCGCCAGGATGCGGCGTTTTCCACAGGTGCAGTGGGCGTGGCGTGGAACGGGCGCGAAGAACGTTCTGCGGCATCGCTGCGGTTCGGCATTTTCAGCGCGGGCGGTGCGGGAATGAGGCGTAAAGCCCGTTTCGCGGCAGCAGCGGCAGGGCGCAGCGTTTGCGGCAGCGCAGCGGACGCAGCATGGGGTGGGATATGAAGATCGTTGCTTGGTCCGTGGCCGCGATTGTGACGGGATGTTTGCTGCCAGCGTCGCAGACAGCGGCGCAGGTGAAGCCGTCTTTGCGGACAGCGCAGCCCGTGCAAACGGAGTCATCTGCACGGCTATCGCGAGCGGAGCCGCCATCGCAGCCGGAGCGCGCAGCGCAGCCGCCGCGAGCGGAACAGCCGCTGCCGATTGCGCGGCCGCCGCAACGCTGGGCGCCGCCCGGTCTGGCCAGCGATCAGTACGAATCCTCGCCAGCCTTCTCGCCGGATGGGCGCGAGCTGTACTTCATGCGCAGCGATACGCAATTCCGCAACTGGCGCATCCTGTTCTCGCGCTGCGCCGACGGCGCCTGGAGCGCACCGCAACCGGCGGCCTTCGCCGCGGCGCCGCCGGCGCTGGACGCGGATCCCTACGTCTCGGCCGACGGCAGGCGCGTCTATTTCGTCTCCACCCGGCAGAACCGCGACGGCGGCGATCAGCTCGATATCTGGCGCGCCCGGCGCGGCGAGGACGGCCGCTGGCAGCCGCCGCAGCGGCTGCCCGAGCCGGTGAACTCGCCAGGCTCGGAACTGCTGCCGCGGGAAACCGCAGACGGCCGCCTGTATTTCGGCTCGGACCGGCCCGGCGGCCACGGCCAGGGCGATATCTACGTCGCCACGCCGCAAGCCGACGGCGGCTGGCAGGTCGCCAACCTGGGTGCGCCCGTCAACAGCGCGGCCAATGAATACGAGGCGGATATTTCAATGGACGGCCAAAGCCTGGTCACGGTCGCCGACCGCGGCTCGCGCTCGCATCTGTATCACTACCGGCGCGTCGGCGGCGCATGGCGCGAGCAGGGACGCATCGCCGCCTCCGATACGGAGTTCCAGGTGGGGCCGCTGCATTCGCCGCGCGGCGACAGGCTGCTGTTTGCGCAGCGCGATGGGGGGCGGTCGGGCGAGTTTTTTCTGGCGGAGCTGGAGGTCGAGGTGGATCGGTCCTGGCCGCCGGGGTGTGGTTGGTGAGAGGTGAGGGGGCGGCGCTTCAGTCGCGAGGAATTCCAGTTTTCGCCGGCTCTTCGCGTGTTGAAGATTTTTGCGAAAACCCAACGGCGAGGCGCGTTGATCGTCGCCCCCTCACCCCAGCCCTCTCCCCCAAGCAAGCTTGGGGGAGAGGGAGCCTTCCGCTTTTTCTCGAAGAAATCGGGCAATTGTCACTTGCCAAAAACCTCGGATTCCGCCGCGCACTCCCTGCGAATCCCGAATCCCGAATCCCGAATCCCGAATCCCGAATCCCGAATCCCGAATCCCGCCCCTCACACGTCCTCGTCGTACTCGATCGCCGCACCGCGCTCGCGGGCAAGCGCCTCGGCGACGCCGCGTACCCGTTCCAGGGCCAGGGCGTTGGGGACGCGCACTTCGATCTGGTGGAAGCCGGGTGCGGCGTCGTCGGGCAGGCCGGCGGAGCTGGAGTCGACGTCGTCCATGTGCGGCATCAGGTCGCCGACTTCCTCGACGTGCTCAATGCCTTCGATCGCCGAGAGCAGGTTGATCAGCTCGTTCGCGGCGTCGTCGCTGCCGGTGATCTGCAGGCGGATCATGGGCATGGCTCAGGCTCCGCAGGAAAGGCGCAGGAAGCCGGCGAACACGTCGGCGGCGCGGGCGCGGACCGGCGGTGGTTCGGCCGGAGGCAGGGGCTGCGGCGATGGTGTGGGCTGCGGTGTCGGCTGGCCCGGCGGCTGTGGCGTGGGGTCGCCCGGGGTGACGGGGCGGTGATAGTGCACGGTGGGATCGAAGATCAGGACCATGGGGCTGAACTCCTTGCGGACTGCAAGATGGGGCGCAAGGGGCGTGCCAGGGGCGGGACGGTGTGGTTGTGCGGTTTCCGGCCGCGTCGGCTTGCAGCTCGCGCGGAATGCCCGAGGCCGGCTTGCGAAACGCACGGCGCGGGGGCGTTTGCCGGGCGCCGGAGGGCAGTGGCCGGCAGGGCTGATCCGGATTCAGGCGTGAGGAACGTGGACGGCGCCTGTCGGCGATGGCCAGGGACTAGGCGCGGGATGCAGGCGGGCAAGGCGGGATTGCGGCCGGCAACCCACTGTCCGCGAACAACTCCAGTTCGAGCCCGGTTCAACCGCTGCCGGAACTGCCAGATCCCAGATCCCCGATTCCGGATTGCCGCCTCGCCTCAGCGCTCGCAGGCGAAGACCGTGATTTCCTCGCGGTCGTGATACAGCTGCTTGGCGCGGATCTCGATTTCGCGGCCGCGGCGCGCGACTACGGCCTGCATCAGCTCGAAGGCCTGCTGCACTTCGGCGTAGCGCTTTTTCATCGGCAGCTTGAGATTGAACACGGCATGCTTGCACCAGCCCTCGGCCAGCCATTCGGCCATGCGCTCGGCCACGCGGCGCGGCTGCTCGACCATGTCGCAGACCATCCAGTCCACGCGCTGGCGCGGCTGGAAGCGGAAGCCGTCCTCGCGCTTGTGCGTGACCAGGCCCGAGGCCATGAGGTTTTCATCCATGGGGCCGTTGTCGACCGCGGTCACGTGCAGGCCGCGGCGCACCAGCTGCCAGGTCCAGCCACCGGGGGCGGCGCCCAGGTCGACCGCGCTCATGCCGGGCTTGAACCAGCGCTCGCGCTCCTGCGGGCTGAGCAGGATCTGCAGCGCCTCGTCCAGCTTCAGGGTGGAACGGCTCGGCGCCTCGCGCGGGAATTTCAGGCGCGGAATGCCCTGCGGCCAGGGCGCGGCGTGGTCGATCAGGGCCAGGCCGAGCAGGCAGCGTTCGCCGCTGGGAAACAGCGCGTGCAGACGCCAGGGGCTGGCCGGATCCAGGCCGCCGCGCCGGCGCAGCGCCTGCACGAAGGCATTGTTGAAACTGCGGCAAAATGCAGAAAGCGGTTTTGCCGCATCGCTGTCGGGCGCCTCCACCCATACGTCGCGCACGCCGAAGCCTTCGGGCAAGGCGGCCAGCAGCGGCGTGAGGCGGTCTTCCTTGGGCAGGCTCTTGAACTGGCCTATCACCGCCAGCGACTGGCGCGCGAAGATCAGGCGCGACCAGCCCAGCAGGCGCAGCAGCGCATCGGGCGCGCCCTGCTGGGTCAGCACGAATTCGGCGAAGCCGGCGCTGCGCTCGGTGCGGGCGAAACCGGCGACACCGGCGTGGGCGGCGGTCGCATCCAGTTCCTGCGCGGCTTCGGATTCGAAACCGGCGCGGCAGTACACCACCACGCCGCTGGCGAACGGGGCGCTGGTGATGGCCGTGGCCATCAGTACATCAGCCCGCCGCGGGCGCTGTAGGCGGCCAGCACGGAACGCGCTTCCTCGCGCAGGATGTCGCGCCGCACCTGTACGCCGCGGCGCTGCAGCTCGCCCACCCAGTCGGCCGGCAGCGGGCCTTCATCGAATTCGGTGAGTTCTTCCACGTCCTCGCTGCGCGCGCCGATCAGCAGTTCGTCGATGCCGGCCCAGACGCTGGCGCCGTAGCACTGGCAGCAGGGCTGGGCGCTGGTGGCGAGGCTGTAGCGCTGGCCGTCGTCGTTGAGGCGGAAGCGCTGGGTGCGGGCCTGGGCGGTCATGAACGCCATCATCTCCGCATGCGCCACCGAGCAATTGTGCTGTACCACACGATTGACGCCCGCGGCGATCAGGCGTCCGGCGCCGTCGAACACGGCGGCGCCGAAGGGGCCGCCGGTGTCCAGCTCCACATTGCGCCGGGCCAGCTGTATCGCCAGGGCCATGCGCTGTTCGTCGGTTTCGTAGCGCGCGGCCGTGTCGACTTCGTCGTGGACCCAGGCGGGCAGGGTGAGGTGGACCTGGACGTAGAGCATGCATAGTCCTCTTGCACCGCAGGCAGCGGTGGTGCGTGAACGGGCCGCGGCGCAGGCTCGCGCGCCGCGGCAGGATACAGGCGATGGCCGTGCGGCGCGGGAAAAGCGCCGCCGCGGCGTTTCTCCCGCTGTAATGGAGCGCGCCGGGCCGGAGCCCGGCGCGCCGCAATCAGCCCTTGCCCGCCTTGGCCCAGGAATCGCGCAGGGTCACGGCGCGGTTGAACACGGGCTTGCCGGCGCTGTGGTCGTAGCGGTCGGCGACGAAGAAGCCCAGGCGCTCGAACTGGAACGCGGTTTCGGCGGCGGCGCCGGCGGCGGCCGGCTCCACCCAGCCCTGCACCACGCGCTTGGAATCCGGGTTGAGATGGTCGCGGTAGGTCTTGCCGTCGCTGTCGTCGTCCGGGTCGGCCACGTTGAACAGGCGGTCGTAGAGGCGGATTTCCGCCGCGACAGCGTGTGCCGCACTGACCCAGTGGATGGTGCCCTTGACCTTGCGGTCGGCGCCGGCCAGGCCCGGGCGGGTTTCCGCATCCAGGCTGCAGTGCACCGCGGTCACCGTGCCGTCGGCGTCTTTCTCCAGCCGCTCGCATTTGACGATGCCCACGCCGCGCAGGCGCACTTCGCCGCCGGGAACCAGGCGGTGGAAGCCCTTGGGCGGCACTTCCATGAAGTCTTCGCGCTCTATCCACAGCTCGCGCGAGAACGGCACGGCGCGGGTGCCGAAGGCTTCGTTCTTGGGATGGTTGGAGAAGGTCAGCGTTTCGCCGTGGCCTTCGGGCAGGTTGTCGATGACGAGCTTGAGCGGGTCGATCACGGCCAGGCGGCGCGCCGCGTTTGCGTCCAGTTCCTCGCGCACGCAGCCTTCCAGCACGGAGAATTCGATCACGCTGTTCTGCTTGGTCACGCCTATGCGCTCACACAGCAGGCGTATCGCGCGCGGCGGGAAGCCGCGCCGGCGCACGCCGGACAGCGTGGGCATGCGCGGATCGTCCCAGCCGTCGACCAGCTTTTCCTCGACCAGTGTCATGAGCTTGCGCTTGCTCATCACGGTGAAATCGAGATTGAGGCGGGAGAATTCGATCTGCTGCGGCGTGCTCGGCTGCGCGCCCAGGCCGCGCTCGGCCAGGCCGGCGACCAGTTCCGGATGATTGGGCAGGTCGATCTCGCGCAGGCACCATTCGTACAGCGGCCGGTGATCCTCGAATTCCAGCGTGCACAGCGAATGGGTGATGCCTTCCACCGCGTCGGAAATGCAATGGGCGTAGTCGTACATCGGGTAGATGCACCAGGCGTTGCCGGTGTTCTGGTGCTCGACGTGGCGGATGCGGTAGATGGCCGGGTCGCGCAGGTTGATGTTGCCCGAACTCATGTCGATCTTGACGCGCACCGTACGCGCGCCGTCGGGGAACTCGCCGGCGCGCATGCGCTGCAGCAGGTCCAGGTTTTCTTCCACGCTGCGGTCGCGGAACGGCGAGTTGCGGCCCGCTTCGGTCAGGGTGCCGCGGTAGGCGCGCACTTCCTCGGCGGAGAGATCGCAGACGAAGGCCTTGCCGTCCCGGATCAGCTTCTCGGCGCAGCGGTAGAACACCTCGAAATAATCCGAGGCGTGGCGCAGCTCGTTCCATTCAAAGCCCAGCCAGCGCACGTCCTGCTGGATGGACTCGACGTATTCGATGTCTTCCTTAGTCGGGTTGGTGTCGTCGAAGCGCAGGTTGCAGCGGCCGCCGAATTCCTCGGCAATGCCGAAGTTCAGGCAGATCGACTTGGCATGGCCTATGTGCAGGTAGCCGTTGGGCTCGGGCGGGAAGCGTGTCGCCACCGCGCCGCCGTGTTTGCCGCTGGCGCGGTCCTCGGCCACGATCTGGCGGATGAAGTGATTGTGCAGCGGGGCTTCGTTGGTCATGTTCGGGTGGGCCGCGGACGGCCGGGACGTGAGTCGGACCCTCAAGTCTACCCGTTCGCGGGGCCCCAGCGGTTGCGCCGGTGCAGGCGCAACGGGCCGCGGGCATCGAGGATATTGACCCGCTGGCCGTTCTGGCGGATCTCCAGCACGCCTTCGCGCGCCAGCTCGGCCGCGATCAGGCGCACCGGCCGCATCAGGTCGCGCCATTCCGTGCCCAGCCGGCCGGCCAGCACGCGCGCCACCTCGGTGGGGCACAGACCGGCGGCCGGTACGCAGTCATCCAGCAGCTGCAGCAGGCATTCGCGCGTGCGCAGGGCCAGCGAATCGTCGAAGCGATAGCGCGGCGGGAACGGCGAGTGGACGGAATCAATGACCATCGCAGGGCTTATCGCAATTCCGCGCCGGGGCGTGACAGGCGGCGCGGCGGCGTGGGCTCAGGCCGCATGGAGCGTGTGCGCCGGCAGTTCGTTGAGGAAGAACGGCAGGTCCATGACCGGCGCCTGGCGGCCCAGCTGCAGCAGGCCGATCGAGGCCTGGCCGCGGTGGTGGGTGGCGTGGTTGAACACGTGCAGCACGAGGCTGGCATAGGGCAGGCGATAGTCCTGGCCCTGCAGGCTGCGGTAGCTCAGGTCGCCGGCCAGGGTGGCCGGGTCCAGCGCATCGACGAAGGGGCGCCAGCCGCGGGCGAAGCCGCACAGGCGCTGTTTCAGCCGGGCGCGGTCGGATTCGATTTCCTGATCCAGCCCGCTGGCCGGATACACCGTGTGCTGCAGGCGTGCCTGCCACAGGTGCTCCACCAGCAGCAGGTGATTCAGGGTGCCGTGGATGCTGCCGAAGAACTGGCCGCAGTCGCGGCGGTAGTCGGCCTCGTCCAGCGCATCGACTTCCGCGTACAGCCGGTCCAGCGCCCAGGCATGGTAATCGGCCATCAGTCGCAGGTGCTGGTGCAGGTCCATGGCGGGTCCGGCGGCGGCAAAGGCCGCAGGATACGCGCTTTGACCGGGGCCGGAGCAATCGCTAGCGTTACGTCGTGCAACGGGAGGCGCCATGCGCATCGTCTATCGGGCCGAGAACATCATCGACGCGCACCTGGTGCGCCATGTGCTGGAACAGCACGGTATTGCCGCCCATGTCAGCGGCGAATACCTGATCGGCGCCATGGGCGAACTGCCATTGCAGGGGCTGGTGAACGTGCTGGTGGCCGAGCGGGATTTCGAGGAGGCCGCGCGGCTCGCGGCCGAAGTCGATGCGGAGCTGTCCCTGCCGCCGGAACCCGCCGCTTTCGACGACGACCTGCTGCCGGATCCGGCCTGAGCCCCGCGCCGCTTCCCGGCGCGCCGCGGCGGCGGAACCGGCGCCGCCGCATAAGCTAATTCCTGCGCGTACAGCCGCCTGCGCCTGGCGACGGTTGACGCGACTTATGCTCATCCCTAGCATAAGCGGCTTACATATGCTCATCGTGAGCATAAGAGGTCGGTCCATGGCAACGCTTTCCCTGCTTCCCGGCGTCGTGCCGGAACTCACCCCCGCCCTGCTTGAGCGCTACGCCCCGATGTACGAGCGCGTACGCGAAGTGATCCCCGAGCTGGAGTGGCAGACCCATCTGCCCTGGATCGACGCCATCCAGGGCCTGAAGAAGCAGCGCAACGCCGTCATCCTGGCCCACAATTACCAGCCGCCCGAGATCTACCACACCATCGCCGACATCACCGGCGACTCGCTCGCCCTGGCGCAGCAGGCGGCGCGGGCCGAGGCCAAGGTCATCGTCCAGTGCGGCGTGCACTTCATGGCCGAGACATCCAAGATCCTCTGCCCCGAAAAGACCGTACTGATTCCCGACACCGCCGCCGGCTGCTCGCTGGCCGAATCCATTACCGCCGAGGACGTGCGCCTGCTCAAGGCGAAATATCCCGGCGTGCCGGTGGTCACCTATGTCAACACCTCGGCCGATGTGAAGGCCGAATCCGATGTCTGCTGCACTTCGGCCAACGCGGTGCATATCGTCGAATCGCTGGGCGTGGACCGGGTCATCTTCCTGCCGGACAAGTACCTGGGCCAGTACGTGGCCTCCAAGACCCAGGTCAAGGTCATCCTGTGGGAAGGCTCCTGCGAGGTGCACGAGCGTTTCACCGGCGAGGAACTGCGTTCCTACCGCCGCGCCCACGGCAATGTGCGCATCCTGGCGCATCCGGAGTGCCCGCCCGACGTGCTGCTGGAAGCGGATTTCGTCGGCTCCACCGCGGCCATGATCACCCACCTCAACGAACGCCGGCCGCGCCGCGTGGTGATGATCACGGAGTGCTCGATGAGCGACAACGTCGCGGTCGAATTTCCCGACATCCAGTTCACCCGTCCCTGCAATCTGTGCCCGCACATGCGCCGCATCACCTTGCCGCGCATCCACGACGCGCTGCTGCATATGCGTCACGAAGTGCAGGTCGATCCCGCCGTTGCCGGCCGCGCGCGCCAGGCGGTGGAGCGCATGCTGGCGTACGGGCGCAAGGAAGCGGCATGAGCGCGCAGCGCCCGGTCGTCGTACTGTACCGGCCCACCGGTCCGCGCGAGCTGGAACTGGTACGCGCCAGCGGCTTCCGCCGCTGGCCGCCGCGTCTGCCGGACCAGCCCATCTTCTATCCCGTCACCAACGAGGACTACGCCATCCAGATCGCGCGCGACTGGAACGTGCCGGCCAGCGGCAGCGGCTATGTCACGCGCTTTGATGTGGACGCGGAATTCATGCAGCGCTACCCGCTGCAGACCGTCGGCGGCCGCCAGCATACGGAGTGGTGGGTGCCGGCCGGGGAACTGGAGCAGCTCAACGACCACATCGTCGGGCTGATCGAAGTCATCCACGAATTCAACGCCTGAAATCGCGCCCGCGCCGCGCGCCGCCGAGCCGGCGGACGACGTGGCCGGCGCCCTGCGAATGTTCTGCGGAGCAGCCATGCAGTTCGACCTCATCGTGATCGGTTCCGGCATCGCCGGCCTGTGCACTGCGCTGGCGGCGGCGCCGCGGCGCGTGGCCGTGCTCACACGGCAGGAACTGGCCGCCGACGGCGCCAGCCGCTGGGCCCAGGGCGGCATCGCCGCGGCGCTGGGCGCGGGCGACAGCGCTGCGGCGCATGCGCGCGACACGATGGTCGCGGGCAATCACCTCAACGATGCCGCCGCGGTGCAGGCGCTGACGGCCGCGGCCGCTGCTGCGGTGCGCTGGCTGGCCGCGCAGGGCGTGGGCTTCGACAGCGACGAACACGGTTTCCGCCTGGGCCGCGAGGCGGCGCATTCGCAGTCGCGCATCGTCCACGCGCACGGCGACGCCACCGGCGCCGTGGTGATGCGCGCGCTCGGCGCCGTGGCGCGCGCGGCGGGACATATCCAGATTTTCGAGCAGCACCGCGCCACGCGCCTGCTCAGCCGCGACGGCCGTGTCTACGGCGTCGCCGCGCAGGGGCCGCAGGGGCCGGCCGCGTTCACGGCCCAGGCGACCGTGCTGGCCAGCGGCGGCATCGGTGCGCTGTACCGCTACACCACCAATCCGGACACCGCCGATGCGTCCGGCCTGGCCCTGGCGCTGCAGGCCGGTGCGGCCGTGTCCGACATGGAATTCGTGCAATTCCATCCGACCGCGCTGCGCACCCGCGACGGCCGCAGCGGCCAGCTGCCGCTGCTGACCGAAGCCCTGCGCGGCGCGGGCGCAGTGCTGGTCAACAGTGCCGGCCGGCGTTTCCTCTGCGCCGTCGCGCGCGAGGCCGAGCTGGCGCCGCGCGACGTAGTGGCGCGCGCGGTGTGGCAGGAACTGGAACGCGGCGAAAGCGTGTATCTGGATGCGACCCGCGCCGTCGGCGAGGATTTCCCGCAGCGCTTTCCCACTGTATTCGCAGCCTGTGCCGCCGAAGGGATAGACCCGCGCCGCCAGCCGATACCGGTGGTTCCCGCGCAGCACTACCACATGGGCGGCGTGCGCGTGGATGCCGGGGCCGCGACCAGCCTGCCCGGCCTGTACGCCGTCGGCGAAGCGGCCTGCAGCGGCGTGCACGGCGCCAATCGCCTGGCCAGCAATTCCCTGCTGGAAGGCTTGGTGTTCGGCCGCGCGCTCGGTGCGCGGCTGGCGCAGCTGCCGCGTACGGTATTGCCGGCCGCGGCGGCGATACCCGATGCGGGCGGCGAAGTCGGCAGCGGAATTGCCGGCGCCGTGCGCGACCTGCTCTGGCGCCATGCCGGCCTGGTGCGCGACGCGGCCGGGCTGGCGGCGGCGCAGCGCGAATTGCAGGCGCTGGCGCAGAGCGCCGCGAACCAGGCCGAGCGCGACCGCCTGTGCGTCGCCGCGGAAATCGTCGCTGCCGCCACGCGCCGCGGCGCCAGCATAGGCGCGCACTATCGCTGCGACGCGGTGCAGGTGCGCGCCGGCTGAACCGCGCGCAAACCGTCCGCGGCGGCGGTCAACTGCCGCGCCGCGGCGGCGTTGTGGATCGGGGCCAGCATGGGCTGGCGCAAGGAGCCACGACGATGAAGACGCCCCTGATCCTCACCACCCTGATCGCCGGCCTGCTGCTGGCCGGCGCCGCCGGCGCCGCGACACCGAATATCGACGCGCGCCAGGCCAACCAGCGCGCCCGCATCAACGAAGGTGTCGCCAGCGGCGCGCTGACCCGGCGCGAAGCCGCCGGCCTGCGCGCGCAGCAGGCGCATATCCGCCGGGACGAGCGCCGCGCCAAGGCCGACGGCGTGGTCACTCGCGCCGAGCGGCGCCAGCTGCAGCGGGAGCTGGATCATTCCAGCCGCAGCATCCGCCACCAGAAGCACGACTTGCAGCAACGCTGACGCCCGCAAAACGCCCGCGCGCAGGCCGCGCCCGGTCACCGCCGGATGCTAGTCTTGCCGGATTCCCGCGGCGCGCCGCCCATACCGGCGCGCCGCGTCCGTCTGCGCCGCCGCCGGCGCCGATCCTCCTGCCGCGAGCCTTCCGATGACGACTGCATCCCGTCCCACCCTGGTCATAGGCAACAAGAACTACTCGTCCTGGTCGCTGCGTCCCTGGCTGCTGCTGCGCCAGCACGGGGTCGAATTCGACGAAGTGCGCCTGCCGCTGGATACGCCGGAGTTCTACGCCACCATCGGCAAGTATTCGCCCACCGGCCGCGTGCCGGTGCTGATCGACGGCGAACTGGTGGTATGGGATTCGCTGGCCATACTCGAATACAGCAGCGAGCGCTGGCTGGACGGCGCCGGCTGGCCGCAGCAGCGCGCCGCGCGCGCGCTGGCGCGGGCGGTCAGTGCGGAAATGCATTCGGGCTTCCAGAACCTGCGTACGCAATGCCCCATGGACTGCGTGCGGCGCAGCACCGATCCGGTCAGCGCCGAAGTGCAGCGCGACATCGAGCGCATCGGCGTGCTCTGGCGCGACTGCCGCGCACGCCACGGCGCCGGCGGCCCCTTCCTGTTCGGCGGCTTCAGCATCGCCGATGCGATGTACGCGCCGGTCGCCCTGCGCATCATCAGCTACGGCATCGAGGTCGGCCCGGTGGAGCGCGGCTACATCGACGCGCTGCTGGCGCTGCCGGCCCTGCGCGAATGGCTGTCCGACGCCGACGCCGAGCAGCGCGCGGCCAAGCGCGACAGCCGGTGACGCCGCCGCCGCGGACGGCGGTCTGGGCCATGGCCGCCGGCGCCCTGGTGATCTCCACCACCAGCATCTTCGTCAAATGGGCCCATGTGGCACCGACCGTGTCGGCCTTTTACCGCATGGGCTTCGGCGGTGCGCTGCTGTTTCTGCTGCTGCTGGTGCAACGGCGCTGGCAGGGCGTGAACCGGCGCGACCTGCTGTGGATGCTGTTCCCGGCCGCGGCCTTCGCCGTCGACCTGGTGCTGTGGCATCGCAGTATCCGCGACGTGGGGCCGGGGCTGGCCACGCTGCTGGGTAATTTCCAGGTCTTCGTGATGGCCCTGGCCGGGGTCTGGTTCTATCGCGAACGTCTGGGCTGGCGTTTCGCTGCGGGCCTGGTCCTGGCCTTCGCCGGCCTGTGGCTGCTGGTCGGGCGCAACTGGACCGGCGTGGACGCGCAATACCGTGCCGGCGTGTGGTTCGGCATCCTCACCGGCGTGGCCTATGCGGCCTACATGCTGAGCTTCCGCCACGCGCAGAAGGAAAAGCTGCAGCGCTCGCCGGCGCAGCTGCTGTGCCTGAATTCGCTGCTCTGCGCCGGCCTGCTGGCCCTGGTGGTGCTGGCCGAAGGCGACAGTTTCCGCATCCCGGATACCCAGTCCCTGGCCGCCCTGCTGGGCCTGGCCCTGTTCGGGCAGGTGCTGGGCTGGCTGTTGATCGCCTACGCCATGCCGCAGCTGCCGGCCTCGCTGGTCGGCCTGTTGCTGCTGCTGCAGCCCGGGCTTTCCTTCGTGCTGGATGTGATCCTGTTCGGCCGGCCCACGGTCGCGGCGGACTGGATAGGGTTGCTGGTGTCCCTGGCCGGCATCTTCCTGGCCGGTGCCCTGCCGTCGCGCAAGCCGGCGGCGCAAGAGGCTGTCAGCTGAAGCGCGCTGCGCCGGTCTGCTGCGGCGGCCGGCGGCTTGCGCGTTGCCGGCGCCATCCCCATCTGCTGCTGCACCGAACTCCAGGAGAACCGCAATGCTAGGCATAGGCGCCTTCAAACAACGCATGGTGGAGCCCGCTGCGGCGCTGCCCGGCCGCAGCCTGCCCATGCCGGTGCCGGAAAAGCACTACGTCAACGGCCGGCTGCTGCAGGGCGAGTTCCCCGGTGCGCGGCGCATCCTGTTCGGCATGGGCTGCTTCTGGGGTGCAGAAAGGAAATTCTGGACAATTCCCGGCGTGCTGGTCACGGCCGTGGGCTATGCCGGCGGCTACACGCCCAATCCCACCTACGAGGAAGTCTGTTCCGGCCAGACCGGCCATACCGAAGCCGTGCTGGTGGTCTATGACCCGGACCAGGTCCCGCTGCAGGCCCTGCTCAAGGTGTTCTGGGAAAACCACGATCCGACCCAGGGCATGCGTCAGGGCAACGACCGCGGTACCCAGTACCGTTCCGCCATCTATGCCGAGGACGCCGGCCAGCTGGCCGCGGCACAGCAGTCGCGCGACGCCTTCCAGCAGGCCCTGGCCGCGGCCGGCCATGCGGGGCAGATCACCACCGAGATCGCGCAGGGCCCGACGTTCTATTACGCCGAGGGCTACCATCAGCAATACCTGGCCAAGAATCCCAACGGCTACTGCGGCCTGGGCGGCACCGGCGTGAGCTGTCCGCTGGGCACCGGAGCTACGGCCTGAAAACGGGCGTGCTGAAAACTGGCCTGACTACTTCAGGCTGAGCGGACGCGCGCAGGCGGCGCCCGCGTGCCCTGCGCGAAAGCCCGCTGCCGCGCGGCGGGTCTCCGCGCCATCCGTCCCCGGGCCTGGCCGGCCGGCTTTTGCCGTGACCTGCAGCAGCAGACATCGCCGCTCCGCCCGCGCCTTGCCTCGATTCGGACACAAAACGACGCGCTAATAGCGGATCAGGCGCGGTTGCGGCTTGCCTGATTCGACGGAAGCGGGAACCATTGCGCGACTCGGGCGCATCAGAAGATGCCGTGCCGGGCGTGTTTGGACCGCACCGCGGCCGTTGCCGCCGTGTCTCATGACTGGGGAATCACATGGATCTGCTTCGCGCTCTGGCGCGCCTGCCGCTGCTGCTGATCGGCGGGCTGTGGCGGCTGCTGGCATTTGTGTTGCGCATGGTCGGACTGCTGCTGGCCGTCATATTCGGCCGCCTGTCCTGGCAGGCGCCGGGCTGGATGCTCGCAGGTGAACGCGCCGGCCTGGCCGGCTGGAACGTGGTCCGGCGCAATCCCGGCCGCAGCGCCACCGTCCTGGGCAGCCTGGCCGTACTCATCGGCGCCGGCTGGTTCGGCTACGCGGCCTGGCGCGACCGCCCGCGGCCGCCCGAACCTGTCGCGGCGACCCTGCAGCTCAGCGCGCCGGCGCTGACCGACTATGAATCCGACCCGGTCACCATCCATACCCTGGATCTGAATTTCAGCCAGTCGGTCGCGCCGCTGGCCCTGGTCGGCAAGGAAGTCACCGCCGGCATCGAACTCAAGCCGGCCGTCGCCGGCAGCTGGAGCTGGGTCAGCGACCGCCTGCTGCGCTTCACGCCCAAGGAAGACTGGCCGGTGGGGCAGGACTACGCCGGCCGTTTCGACAAGGCCGTGCTGTTCGCGCCGCAGGTGCGCATCAAGGACGAAGGCTTTGAGTTCGCCACCGCGCCGTTCACAGTGACCCTGGTCAGCAGCGAGTTCTACCAGGACCCGCAGGATCCGGCCCTGAAAAAGAGCATCGCCAACCTGCGCTTCAGCCATCCGGTGGACAGCGCCGCGTTCGAGAAGCGCATCGCCCTGGCCCTGCTCGATCCCAAGGGCCGCAAGGAAACGCAGAAGTTCGTCGTCAACTACGACAAGCTCAAGCTCAACGCCTGGGTGCATTCGGCGCCGCTGGCCGGCCTGCCCAAGGATTCGACCACGCTGGAATACGCCATCGGCAAGGGCGTGACCGCCGCCCGCGGCGGCAGCGGCAGCGCCGACGAAGTGACCGCCAGCGTGAACGTGCCCGGCATGTACAGCCTGGCCGTCAGCGGCGTGGAGCCGACCCTGGTCGACAACAGCCAGTTCGAGCCGGAACAGGTGATGCTGCTGAACCTGTCCCACGCCGTCGGCGAGAAAGACATCAACGGCGCGACCAAGGCCTGGCTGCTGCCGCTGCACAATCCCTTCGCTGCGGCCGAGCAGCGCGACGAAGTGTGGAACTGGGCGGCCAGCGAGATCGACGAGCGCGTGCTCAAGGCGGCCGAGCCGCTGAACCTGCAGCCGGTGGCGGCGGAGCTGGATTATTCCGAACTGCAGAGCTTCAAGTACCGCGCCGATCCCGGCCGCTACATCTACGTGCGCGTCAACAAGGGCCTGCGTTCCTTCGGCGGCTACGCCCTGCGCGAGAACAGCAACAATGTGGTGCAGGTGCCGGACTATCCGCGCATCCTGCGCTTCATGGCCGACGGCGCGCTGCTGTCGCTGTCGGGCGAGAAGCGCATCGCCGTGGTCTCGCGCAACGTGCCCGGCATGAAGCTGGAGATCGCGCGCGTGCTGCCCGACCAGCTGCAGCACCTGGTCACCTTCAACAACGGTACCTTCGCCGCGCCGGAACTGGGCGCGATGTCAGCGGACAAGATCACCGAACGCTTCGAGCAGAAGATCGCCTTCCAGGCGGACGACCCGACCAAGGCACATTACGAGGGCGTGGACCTGGCCCAGTACCTGGACAGCGGCAAGCGCGGTGTATTCCTGCTCAAGCTGCGCGACTACGACCCGTCCAGCGAACCCGCGCCCAAGGCCGAAGGCGAGGAAGAACTCAGTGCGCCGGAGGAATCCTCCGGCGGCGAAGGCGAATATTCCGAGTACGAAGGGGAAGGCGAGGGCGAAGGCGAGAGCGGGGAATACTCCGAACTCAGCGACGCGCGCTTCATCGTCGTCACCGACCTGGGCCTGGTGGTGAAGAAATCGCTGGACGGCAGCCTGAACGTCTATGTCCAGTCCATCGCCGCCGGCACGCCGGTGGACGGCGCCAGCATCGAGATCCTGGGACGCAACGGCCAGAGCCTGATGCGCGAATCCAGCGACGCCGACGGCCACGCCCGCTTCGCCTCGGTCGATGCCTTCACCCGCGAGAAGACGCCGGCCCTGTTCGTGGTACGCAAGGGCGAGGACCTTTCCTTCCTGCCCGTGGGCACCTACGACCGCCGCCTGGATCTGTCGCGCTTCGACGTGGGCGGCATCAAGAATGCGCGCAGCGCCGGCCAGCTCAGCGCCTATCTGTTCTCCGACCGCGGCCTGTACCGGCCCGGCGACACCTTCCACGTGGGCATGATCGTGCGCGCGGCGGACTGGACGCGGGATCTCTCCGGCGTGCCGCTGGAAGCGGAAATCCTCGATGCGCGCGGCCTCAGCGTGGAGCGGCGCAAGCTGCGCCTGGGCGAGGTCGGCTTCGAGGAACTGGCTTTCACCACCCAGGAAACCTCGCCCACCGGCACCTGGACGGTGAACCTGTCCCTGGTCAAGGACAAGGACCAGACCCAGCTGATCGGTTCCACTACCGTACAAGTGAAGGAATTCCTGCCCGATCGCATGAAGGCGACGGTGCATCTGTCGCAGGAAGTGGTCGAAGGCTGGATCAAGCCGGAAAACCTCAGTGCCCGGGTCAGCCTGCAGAACCTGTTCGGCACGCCGGCGCAGAACCGCCGCGTCGAGGCCACGCTGACCCTGTCGCCGTCGCTGCCGGTATTCCGCAGCTGGCCCGAGCATGTGTTCCACGATCCGCAGAAGGCGAAGGAAGGCTATAGCGAGCCGCTGGGCGAGCTGAGCACCGACGAGAACGGCATCGCCGAATTCCCGCTGGACCTGGCCAAGTACGGCACGGCCAGCTACCGCCTGCACCTGCTGGCCAAGGGCTACGAGGCCGAAGGCGGCCGCAGTGTATCGGCCGAGACGGTGAGCCTGGTCTCGTCGCTGGACTACCTGGTCGGCGTCAAGGTGATCGACAACCTCGACTACGTCACCCGCGGCGCCGAGCGCCGCATCAACCTGGTCGCCATCGACAACCAGGCCAGGCGCCGCGCGGCCGAAGGCCTCAAGGCGGTGCTGGTGGAGCGGCGCTATGTCTCCGTGCTGACCAAGCAGGATTCCGGCGTCTACAAATACCAGTCGCGCATGAAGGAAATCCCGATCAAGGAAGAGGCGCTGAACCTGCCGGCCGCCGGCATGGATTTCCGCCTCGCCACCGAGCAGCCGGGCGACTATGCCCTGCTGATCCGCAACGAAAAGGGCGAGACCTTGAACCAAGTCAGCTACTCCGTCGCCGGCGAAGCCAACCTGGCGCGTTCGCTGGAGCGCAATGCGGAGCTGCAGCTGACCCTGTCGAAGAAGGACTATGCGCCGGGCGAGGAAGTGGAGATCGCCGTGCGCGCGCCGTACGCCGGTTCGGGCCTGATAACGATTGAACGCGACAAGGTCTACGCCCATGCCTGGTTCAAGGCGGCGACCACGGGTTCCGTGCAGCACATCCGCGTGCCGGCGGATTTCGAAGGCAATGGCTACGTCAACGTGCAGTACGTGCGCGATCCGTCCTCGGCGGAAATCTTCATGAGTCCGCTGAGCTACGGCGTGGTGCCGTTCTCGGTCAACCGCGCCGCGCGGCGCAATGCGCTGGCGGTGAACACGCCGGCGCTGATCAAGCCCGGCGACAAGCTGAGCATGAAGGTCAGCAGCGGCGGCCGTGCGCGCGTGGCCGTGTTCGCGGTGGACGAAGGCATCCTGCAGGTCGCGCGCTACAAGCTGGGCGATCCGCTGGATCATTTCTTCCAGAAGCGCATGCTGGAAGTTTCCACCAGCCAGATCCTGGACCTGATCCTGCCCGAGTTCGCCCGCCTCACCGGCATGGCCGCGCCCGGCGGCGACGCCGACGGCCTGCTCGGCAAGCACCTCAATCCGTTCAAGAAGAAACGCAAGCCGCCGGTGGCCTGGTGGTCGGGCATCGTCGATGTGGACGGCGAACGCGAGCTGAGCTGGACCGTGCCGGACGATTTCAACGGCAAGCTGCGCGTCATGGCGATTTCGGTCTCGTCCGACCGCATCGGCCGCTTCGAGGGTTCCACCACGGTGCGCGGCGATTTCGTGCTGTCGCCGAATGTGCCGGCCATGGTTGCGCCGGGCGACGAATTTGAAGTCAGCGTCGGCGTGGCCAACAACCTGACCGGCCTCAATGGCAAGGAATCGACCATCGCGCTGAAGCTGGAACCCAGCGCCCAGGTCGAAGCCGTTGACGGCGCAGTGCAGGAACTCAAGCTCGGCGAAATGCGCGAAGGCGTGGCCCTGTTCCGCCTGCGCGCCAAGGGCGAGCCCGGCGCCGCCACGCTGAAATTCAGCGCCAGCAGCGGCGA
The DNA here is from genome assembly GCF_024437735.1 of Tahibacter harae. Lineage (GTDB taxonomy): Bacteria > Pseudomonadota > Gammaproteobacteria > Xanthomonadales > Rhodanobacteraceae > Tahibacter > Tahibacter harae. Next base: position 164,240 of record NZ_JANFQO010000005.1, read on the forward strand.
CAAGTCGGCGCGCCAGTCGGTGGATCTGTCGGTGCGTCCGGCGGCGCCGTATCGCACCGAGGTCGCCGTGGGCAGCCTGGGTGCCGGCGCCAACGCGGAAGTGAAACCGCTGCGCGGCATGTTCGAGGCGCATGCGGAGCGCGAGGCGAATGCGTCCTACGTGCCGCTGGTGCTGGGCCGCGGCCTGTCGGCCTATCTGTCCAGCTTCCAGCACCGCTGCACCGAGCAGCTGCTGAGCCAGGCCGTGCCGGCGCTGGTGTTCGACAGCCGGCCGGAATTCGGCAAGCTGATGCGCGGCAACGAACACACCACCACCGCCGAGGCCTTCCGCCAGCTGCTGGCGGTGCTGCGCTCGCGCCAGAACGACCAGGGCGGCTTCGGTCTGTGGGTCGCGACGGCGGAATCGCAGCGCTTCGTTTCGGCCTACGCCGTGCTGTACCTGCTCGAAGCGCGCGAGCATGGCTGGGATGTGCCGCGCGATCTGCTGGACAAGGCCAACGGCTATCTCAACCAGCTGGCCGCCGATGAAAGCGACGGCAGCCTGTACGGCCTGCGCGAGCGTGCGTTCGCGATCTACCTGCTGACCCGCCAGGGCGTGGTCACGACCAATGCCCTGGCCTCGCTGCGCCAGCGTCTGCAGGACCGCCACGCCGATGTGTGGGAGAAGGACATCGCCGCGGCCTATGTCGCCGCCAGCCTGCAGCTGCTCAAGGAAGAACGCGAGGCGCTGAAGCTGATCGTCGGTCCGGAACGCCTGCTCACGCGCACCGCCGAGGAAACCGGCTGGCAGTACGCGCGCTACCACGATCCGCTGATCCGCGACGCGGTCACGCTGTACCTGCTGGCCAAACACTTCCCGGAACGCGCCAAGGCCTTGCCGCCGAGCGGCCTGCAGAACATCGTCAAGTCGCTGCAGAACGGCCGCTACAACACCTTGTCCTCGGCCATGACCATCCTCGGCCTGGATGCCTATGCGCGCCAGATCGGCGAGCTGGCCAAAGGCAAGCTCGGCCTGGCCGAAGTGGACAGGGCCGGTGCGGCCAAGCCCATAGGCAAGGACGACGGCCTGGTGCTGCATGCCGAATTCAGCGCCGCGGCCAGCGCGCTGCGCGTGTCCAACCAGGCCGAACTCAACGCCTGGTACAGCGTCAACCAGACCGGCTTCGACCGCGAGCCGCCGGCGCAGGAACGCAAGGAAGGCCTGGAGGTGATCCGCGAGTTCACCAATGCCGACGGCAAGGCTGTCAGCGAAGTCGAGCTGGGCGAGGAAATCCTGGTGCGCCTGAAGATCCGCTCCACCCGCGCCGACGGCGTGGGCGATGCGGCCATCGTCGACCTGCTGCCCGGCGGATTCGAGGTGGTACAGGAGATTCCGGCCGCGCCGGCGCCGGAAGACGGCGAAAGCGGCGAATCCACCGACACCGCCGCGGCGCGCCCGACCGTAGGCCTGGCCAGCTCGACCTGGATGCCGGACTACGCCGACGTGCGCGACGACCGCGTCGTGATCTACGGCCAGGCCACCACGGATGTGCGGGAGTTCGTCTACCGCATCAAGGCGACCAACGTGGGCAGCTTCGTGGTGCCGCCGGCTTACGGCGAATCCATGTACGACCGCACCGTGCAGGCGCAGTCGCTGGGCGGCCGCATCACGGTGGTCAAGCCCAAGTGAGGCGGAAGGCGCATACGCAAGGGAGCAGGCGGCGGGTCTGAACGGCCCGCCGTCCTGATCGGGAAATGCCGCTACGTCTGTTGCACGCGCTGGGGCGCGGGATCTGGACGCTGATCCTGCGCTGGCAGAACTGGCTGGTCGGCGCGGCGCTGCTGGCCGCGGTGCTGGTCGGCATACGCTGCTATCCGCATGCGCCGCTGGCGGCGCAGGCGTCCACGTCCACCGGCGTCTACGATGCCAGCGGCCAGCTGCTGCGCCTGACCCTGAGCCGCGACGACAAATACCGTCAGTGGCTGCCGCTGGCGCAGATGCCGCCGGCCCTGGTCGAGGCAGTGATGCTGCACGAGGACGCCTGGTTCCGCTGGCATCCGGGCTTCAATCCGGTCAGCCTGGTGCGCGGCGCCTGGGTCAGTTACGTGCGCGGCGGCAACCGCCAGGGCGGCTCCACCCTGACCATGCAGCTGGCGCGGCTGCTGTACCGGCTCAATACGCGCAGCCCGGCCGGCAAGGCCGAGCAGGTGCTGCGCGCGGTCTGGCTGGAGCTGCGCTATTCCAAAAATGAAATTCTGGAAGCGTATCTGAACTACGCGCCCTACGGTGGCAACGTCGAAGGCGTGGCCGCGGCCAGCCTGGTGTATTTCGGCAAGCGGCCGCAGGATCTGTCCCTGCCCGAGGCGCTGACCCTGGCGGTGGTGCCGCAGGATCCGACCCGGCGCCTGCGCGGCGCCGCCGACGCTGCGACCGGCGCCGTGCCGGCCTTGCAGCAGGCCGATCTCAACCGCGGCCTGCGCGCCGCACGCGACCGTCTCTATGCGCGCTGGCGCGAACGCCACGGCGCCGACGCCGGCGACGATGCGCTGATGCGCCTGCCGCTGAACCTGGGCGCGACCGCGCAGCTGCCCTTTATCGCGCCGCACGCGGTGGAACAGGTGCTGCGCGAAGCGCGCCTGGCCGGCCATGGCGACGCGCCGCGCATCGACACCACGCTGGATGCCGGCCTGCAGCGCGTACTGGAACGCCAGCTGCGCGAAACCCTGCAGCGCGAAGGCGCGCGCGGCCTGGACAATGCCGCGGCGCTGCTGGTGGACACGCGCGACATGGGCATCAAGGCCCTGGTCGGCTCGGCCGACTATGCCAACGCGGCCATCGCCGGCCAGGTCAACGGCACCGCGGCCAAGCGTTCGCCCGGTTCCACGCTGAAACCGTTCATCTACGCGCTGGGCATGGACCAGGGCGTGCTGCATCCGCGCACGGTGCTGCGCGACGTGCCCAGTTCGTTCGGGCCGTTCACGCCGGAGAACTACGACGGCCGTTTCCTGGGACCGGTGACCGCGACCGAGGCGCTGATCCGCAGCCGCAATATCCCGGCGGTCTGGGTCGCCTCGCAGCTGGCCTCGCCCAATCTGTACGAATTCCTCAAGCGCGCCGGCATCAGCCGCATGCTGGGCGAGCGTCACTACGGCCTGGCGCTGGTACTGGGCGGCGGCGAAGTGACCATGCAGGAACTGGCCGGGCTGTACGCGATGCTGGCCAACCAGGGCGAACTCAGACCGCTGCGCCTGCGTCAGGACGAACCCGTAGCGCCCGGCGTGCGCCTGCTCAGCGCCGAGGCCAGCTTCATGACCCTGGACATGCTCAAGCAGAACCCGCGCCCGGACGAAGCCACCACGGCCACGCCGGCGCGGCTGCCGATCTACTGGAAGACCGGCACCTCCTGGGGCTTCCGCGACGCCTGGACCGCCGGCGGCTTCGGCCCCTACGTGCTGGTGGTGTGGATGGGCAACTTCGACGGCGCCGGCAACCCGGCCCTGATCGGCGTGGAAACCGCCGCGCCGCTGTTCTTCCGCATGGCCGACGCCATCCTCGCCCACGATCGCAGGCTGGCCGAGCCGGCCTGGACGATTCCGCCACAGCTGCGCAAAGTGGAAATCTGCCTGGCCAGCGGCGACCTGCCCAATGCCTGGTGTCCGCAGCGCGGCACCACCTGGTTCATCCCGGGCAAGTCGCCGATCCGCGTGAGCACGGTGCACCGGCCGGTGGTGGTGGACACGCGCACCGGCCGCGTCGCCTGTCCGCCCTACGACCCGGCCACCACGCGCACCGAGATCTACGAGTTCTGGCCCTCGGACCTGGCCCGCGTTTTCGCCCAGGCCGGCATCCCGCGGCGCAAGCCGCCCGACGACGCCGACTGCGCCGCTGGCGACGGCGATGCACCGCGCATCACCTCGCCCCTGCGCGGTGCCGCGTACACGCTGCGCGCGCGCGGCGGCGAGGAATCGCGGGTGGCCTTCAGCGCAACGGTCGATGCGGGCGTGCGCCAGGTCTACTGGTTCGTCGATGACGAATACATCGGCGCGGCCGGCAGCGGCGAGACCTTGTTCTGGCAGGCTGCCGCGGCCGGCACGCATACCGCACGCGCAGTGGACGACCACGGCCGCAGCGATACGCGCGAGTTGCGCGTGATTGCGGTGAATTGAGCGGCAACGTCCTCGCGTGGAGCGCAGGCCGCAGAAGCGGGCAGGGGAGTGACGCGGCGCGGCTCAACCGCTGCACGCAGCTCGGACTGGCGGACTGCTGTCAGGGTGGCGTCGGCATCATCCGCCGCGCGCGCCTGCGCCTCAGCGCGGCAGCACCTGTCCCGCCAGGCGCTTCAGCTCCGCTGCCACCGCGCCGAGGAAATTCTTCATCGCCGAGGATTTGCGCCAGACCAGCGCGATGCGCCGGCTGGGTGCGCTGCCGCGGAAGGAGAGCAGCTGTATCGCCTCGGACTGCACCACCGGCGGACGCACCGCCAGCAGCGGCAGCAGGGTGATGCCGACATTCGCGGCGACCATCTGGCGCAAGGTTTCCAGGCTGGTGGCGCGGAAGCCGTCGCGCTCGCTGGCGCCGGCCAGCTGGCACACATCCAGCGCCTGGTCGCGCAGGCAGTGGCCGTCTTCCAGCAGCAGCAGGCTCTCGCTTTCCAGGTCGTCCATGCTCAAGGTCTTGCGCCGGGCCAGGCGATGCTGGGTGGGCACAGCGAGCAGGAAGGGCTCGTCGAACAGCACTTCCGCGTGCAGTTGGTCGTCGTGCAGCGGCAGCGCGAGCAGGGCGGCGTCGAGGCGGCCTTCGCGCAGGCGCTGCAGCAGCACTTCGGTCTTTTCTTCGGTCAGCAGCAGTTCCAGGCGCGGGAAGCGCTCGCGCAGGCCGGGCACCACATGCGGCAGCAGATACGGGCCCAGCGTGGGAAATATGCCAAGACGCAGGCTGCCGGATTCCGGATCCTTGGTGCGCCGCGCGATGGCCTTGATCTGCTCGACCTCGTCAAGCACATGGCGTGCGCGCGTGGCAATCTCGCGTCCGACCTCGGTCAGCAGTATCTTGCGCGGCGTGCGCTCGACCAGGGCCACGTCCAGCTCGTCTTCCAGTTTCTTGATCTGGGTGGACAGTGTGGGCTGGCTCACGAAGCTGGCATCGGCCGCGCGGCCGAAATGCTTGTGCTCGGCCAGAGCGACGAGGTAGCGCAGGTCACGCAGGTTCATGGCGGTGTCATAGCCTGGGTCTATCGTGCTGATGCTATCAATTGATTGGATCCATGCCTACGCGGACGGTACATTACGCCCCGTCTTCAGTCCTCCCTTCCCCGAAGGGAATCATCTCAACCTCAGGAGAGAAGCATGCTCAGCGTTGGTGACAAGTTCCCGCAGTTCAATGTCAAGGCGACCGTTTCCACCGATCTCAAGAACGCCTTCGTCGACATCAACAACGACACCTACAAGGGCAAGTGGCTGGTCGTGTTCTTCTACCCGAAGGATTTCACCTTCGTCTGCCCGACCGAGATCACCGGTTTCGCCAAGCACAACCAGGCTTTCCTCGACCGCGACGCGCAGCTGCTGACCGGCTCCACCGACAGCGAGTTCGTGCACCACGCCTGGCGCACCCACCACAAGGACCTCAACGGTCTGCCGTTCCCGATGCTGGCCGACATCAAGCGCGAGCTGACCTCGGCCCTGGGCATCCTGGACAAGGACGCCGGCGTGGCCCAGCGCGCGACCTTCATCGTCGACCCGCAGGGCATCATCCGCTTCGTCTACGTGACCGACCTGTCGGTCGGCCGCAATCCGGAAGAAGTGCTGCGCGTGCTCGACGCGCTGCAGACCGACGAACTGTGCCCGTGCAACTGGCACCAGGGCGAGGAAGTCATCAAGGTCGGCTGATCGGCCTGATGCGCGGCGCCGGACGGCTGCGAAGCCGGCCGCCGGCGCGGCGATACCGATGCAGGGAGGCGGGCTTGTCCCGCCTCCGCACCGGGCAGATTTTTCAACCCGATCCGCCCCCAGCAGGACGCGCCGCGCGCGCTGCCGCTGGAAGCGTTTCCACATTTAACAATTGAAACAAAGTGCGATCGGACGCGCGATCGACAGAACAAGGAGCGCCCCCATGAGTGTTGCCGAACTGAAATCGCAGATCCCCGACTACGCCAAGGACCTGCGCCTGAACCTGGATTCCGTGCTCAGCGAAGGCGGCGCGCCGGGCCTGAGCCGCAAGCAGATCGCGCTGGTCGCGCTGGCTTCGGCCATCGCCTCGCGCTACGAGCCGCTGGTCGCCGCGCTGGCCGCCGAAGGCGCCGCGCATGCCAGCGAGGCCGAACTCAACGGCGCGCGCACCGCTGCAGCGATCATGGCCATGAACAACGTCTACTACCGCTTCACCCACCTGGTCAGCGATACCGAATACGCCTCGCTGCGCGCCGGCCTGCGCATGAACGCCATGGCCAACCCGGGCTGCGACAAGGTCGATTTCGAGCTGTGCTCGCTGGCCGTCTCGGCCATCAACGGCTGCGGCATGTGCATGGACTCCCACGAGAAGACCCTGCGCAAGCACGAACTCACTGCCCAGGCCGTGCAGAGCGCGGTACGCATCGCCGCGGTGGTGCACGCGGCCGCGGTGACGCTGGAACAGCGCGGCTGAGGCCGCGGCGCGGCCGGTAGCGGCTGCGTTGCTTGTATGGTGCGGACGGGCGGCTTTAGGGCCGCCCGTCTTGCTGTGTGGAATCTGTCGTGTGGGTTTGCGCGGCATGCTGGCTTCGCACGGGTGCGCAGCCGCCGGCTGCGGTGCCGGATCCCGGCGGCGCGCCGGCGCGTGAACGCTAGCGCCGTTTCGGCCTTGCCGTCCCATCGGTGCGCGAACTGCCGGGCTTGCTCGTCAGGACGCCGGGTTGCGTCGTACCGGCGCGACGCACGGGACTGCTTCCGCCCACCGGTTTGCGGCGGGGAGCAATGCCGCCACCGCGTGGATCGCTGGCTTCGCCCGCCGGCTTCCCGCGCGGCACGATGCCGCCCCTGCGTGGATCGTTGGCCCCGCTCGCCGGTTTTCTGCGCGCCGCGGCGATTCCACTGTGCAGATCGCCGCTTTTGTCCGCCGGCTTGCCGTGCACGGCGATACCGCCACGATCGCCGCTCCCGCTCGCGGCTTTCCTGAGCGACCCAGCCGCGCCGCTGCGCGGCTTGCCGGCTCCGCCCGCGGCCTCGCGCCGCGCTGCGCCGACGCCCGTCCGCGAATCCCCAATCCCGGCTCCCGCATCCCAGCCTTTCTGCGCCACCCACACCCTGTGCCGCGCCCCCTTGTTGCCATGCGCGCGCACGGTCACTTCCTCGACCGCGTAGCCGTGGCTGCGCAGCCGTACGGAGAACTGCCGGTCCGGCCCGGCCGACCACACCGTGAGCACGCCGCCGGGGCGCAGCGCCGTGTGGATCGCGCGCAGGCCGGCGGGCGAGTACAGCCATTCGTTGCCGGCATGGGTGAGACCGTCGGGGCCGTTGTCCACGTCCAGCATCACTGCGTCATAGGCGGCGCGGGCGCCGCGCAGCAGCTGGGCCACATCGACCGCCTGCACCACGGCGCGCGGGTCGCGCAGCGGATGGCCGGCGTGGGCGCCGAGCACGTCGCGGTTCCAGGCGACCACGCCGGGCACGAGTTCGGCCACCACCACTTCGGCGTGCGGTCCCAGGTGGCGCAGCGCCGCGGCCAGGGTGAAGCCCAGGCCCAGGCCGCCGATCAGCACGCGCGGCGCCGGCCGCGCGGCGATACGGCGGCAGGCCAGCTCGGCCAGGGCGTCCTCGGAGCCGTGCATGCGCGTGGACATAAGATCGCCGCTGCCGGCGATCTTGATGGAAAAATGCGCACCCTCCTGGAACAGGCGCAGTTCGCCGCCGCCGGGAATCGCGGCCGTGTCGAGCAGGGTCAGGCGCTTGGCATTCATGGGCGTGCGGCGGCGGGGCGGGCGGCGGATGATACGCGCAGCGGCGCGCGCTGGCCCGGCCGGGCCGCGCTGCGCCGTTGCGCGATCCGCTTAAACCCTGTGCGGCCGGGCTGCATCCGATTCCCCGCACGCCGTATCTGTGCGTAGTCCCTGACCCTGCGAGCCCACCATGACCCGTACCCTGTTGGCATCCCTGTTCCTTCTCGCCGCCGGCGGCGCCCTGGCCGAAGACTGCAGCCACACCGCCCAGCGCAACCTGGACCTGCCCGCCGACGGCCTCAGCGAACTCAAGCTGCAGACCCGTGCCGGCGACCTGCGCATCACCGGCGTCGCCGGCCTCAAGCAGCTGGAATTCCGCGGCCGCGCCTGCGCCAGCACGGCCGAGGCGCTGGAAAAGCTGACCCTGCAGCAATCCCGCAGCGGCAGCACCCAAAGCGTGCTGACCACCGCGCCGGAGCAGATCGACGGCTCCCTGTTCGGTTCCAGCTACGCCTATATCGACCTGGAGGTGCGCGTGCCCCAGGGGCTGGCGCTGGATCTGGACGATTCCTCCGGCGATATCGAAATCGACGACGCCGGCGCAGTGCAACTGCGCGACAGCTCCGGCGACATCCGCATCAGCCGCGCCCGCGGCGACCTGCGCATCGCCGACAGTTCCGGCGACATCGAGGTCGACCAGGCCGAGGGTGCAGTCACCGTGAGCAGCGACAGCTCCGGCGATATCGAGATCGACGGCGCCCGCCGCGACGTGCTGATCGACGACGACAGCTCGGGCGACATCCGCATCTCCAATGTCAGCGGCAATGCGCGCGTGGACCGCGACAGCTCCGGCGATATCCGCTTCCGCCGCATTACCGGCAATGCCGAAGTCGGCTCCGACAGCAGCGGCACCATCCGCGCCGAGGGCATCACGGGCGACTTCACCGTGAAGCAGAAATCCGGCGGCGCCAGCACCATCCAGCACTCCGACGTGGGCGGCAAGGTCAGCCTGCCCGAGAACGACTGAGGGCGGCGCTTTCTCTCCACCGCCGCCGGTGCTGCGCCCGTGCGCAGCGCCGGCGCGGCCTTTTGAGCCGGACGGCCTGATGCTAGCCTCGGGCGGTTTGCCGCCGGAGGGGAAGCCATGGCCATGCTGCGTTGCCTGTGGTGTCTGCTGCTGGGCTGGGCCTGCGCCGTCCAGGCCGGGCCGGTTCCGCTGGGCCGCTTGCCGGATACGGCCAGGCCGCTGCAGTACACGCTGAATTTCCGCCTGGATCCGGCCGCGGCCGGGTTCAGCGCCAGCGCAGCGATCCGCGTGGAATTGCGCGAACCCGCCGATCACCTGTGGCTGCACGCGCTGGAGCTGGAGGTGACCAAGGTCGAGCTGCGCGACGCGGCCGGCAAGCGCCATCCGGCCCGTTTCAGCGCCCAGGGCGACAGCGGCGTCGCGCGTGTCGATCTCGGCGCCATCTTGCCGGCGCAGACGCTGACGCTGAGCTTCGATTACCGCGCGCGCTACAACTCGCAGCTGGAAGGCATCTACCGCACCGTGCGCGCGGGCAAGCCCTACGTGGTCACGCAGATGGAGCCGATCAGTGCGCGGCGCGCCTTCCCCGGCTTCGACGAGCCGCGCTTCAAGGCGGTCTTCGACGTGAGCCTCGACATTCCGGCCGGCCAGCAGGCGGTGACCAATACCGCCCAGAGCGGCGAGGAAAAGCTTGCCGACGGCTGGCGCCGGCTGCGCTTCCGCAGCACGCCGAAACTGCCGACGTACCTGATCGCACTGGCCGTGGGGCCGTGGGATATCGTCGAAGGCGAAACCATCGCCGCGACCCGCTGGCGCAGCGAGCCCGTACCGCTGCGCGCGCTGGCGCCGCAGGGCGAAGGACCGCGACTGAAGGAAGCGCTGGCCGCCACGCCGGCGATCGTGCGCGCGCTGGAGGACTACTTCGGCTATCCCTACGCCTTCGGCAAGCTGGATCTGCTGGCGGCGCCGGATTTCAGCGCCGGCGCGATGGAAAACCCGGGGTTGGTCGTCTTCCGCGAAGCGCTGTTGCTGCTGGATGCGAATTCGCCCACCGACCTGCGCCACAGTTCCTTCGAGGTCAATGCGCACGAACTCGCCCACCAGTGGTTCGGCGATACCGTGACCATGCCTTGGTGGGACGATCTGTGGCTCAACGAGGCCTTCGCCACTTGGATGGAAGGTCGCATCACCGGCCAGCTGCGCCCGGCCCAGCGCGCCGACCTGCAGCGTATCGCCGCGGCCCAGCACGCCATGGCCGCTGACAGCCTGGCCAGCGCGCGCCGCGTGCGCCAGCCCATCGGCGACAACGGCGATATCGAAGGCGCCTTCGACAGCCTGACCTATGGCAAGGGCGCCGCGGTGCTGGGCATGTTCGAGGCCTGGCTGGGCGAGAACGTGTTCCGCGACGGCATGCGCGCCTACATGAAGAAACACGCCTTCGCCAATGCGACCTCGGACGATTTGATCGACGCGCTGGCTGAAGCCGGCGACAAGGACGCCCGCTTCGGCAAGGCCATGCGCAGTTTCCTCGACCAGCCCGGCGTGCCGCTGGTCAGCAGCCGGCTGCAGTGCAGCGGCGGCAAGGCGGTGCTGCAGCTGCACCAGCAGCGCTATTTCCCGGCCGGCTCGCAGGGGTCCGGCGAGCAGCGCTGGGGCATCCCGTTCTGCGTGCGCACGGGCAAGGACGGCAGGCAGGCTACGCAATGCCAGCTGCTGGATCAGGCTTCCGCCACGATGGCGCTAGACGGCGGCTGTCCCGACTGGTACCTGCCCAATGCCCAGGGCCGCGGCTACTACCGCGTCGCGCTGCTGCCGGAGGAACTGCAGCACCTGACCGCGGCTGCCGCCACGCTGGACGACCGCGACCAGCTCGCCTTCGCCGACGCGATCAAGGCCGGTTTCGGGCGCGGCGATGTCGATGCCGCGGCCGTGCTGGCCGCGGCCGGCCGCCTGGCGGACGCCAGGCCGCGCGAAGTCGCGCTGGCCCTGCAGAACGAGCTGGTCTGGCTGCGCCGCAACCTGGCCGACGCGCAGACCCGGCCGCCGCTCGATGCCTACGTGAGCCAGCTCTACCTGCCGCGCCTGCGCGCGCTGGGCTATGTGCGCCGCGCCGGCGAAAATCCCGACGACGCCCTGCTGCGCGCCGACCTGGCCGAGCTGCTGGGGCGCAAAGTGGAAAATGCCGAAGTGCGCGCGGCCCTACTGCAGCAGGGCAAGGCCGTGCTGCAGCCTGACGCCGCCGGCCGCCTGCGCTTCGGCGCGGCCAATTACGATCTGCTGGGCACCGTGCTGGCGGTGACGGTGCAGGAACTGGGCGCGCCGGCGGTGGAAGCGCTGATCGTCGAGCTGGCGCAGAACAACGACGCCAGCCTGCGCCTGAGCATGGCCATGGCCCTGGGCACGACCACGGATCCCGCCCTGGGCGAGCGCGTGCGCGAGTTCGCCGTCAGCGACGCGGCCAAGATCAGCGAGACCGCGCGCATTCTGGCCACGCACCAGTACGAGCCGCGCAACCGCACCGCGCTGTGGCAATGGCTGCAGCGGCGCTACGCCCAGGTGGTTGCGCGTACGCCGGTATTCGTCCACGGCAATCTGCCGGAACTGCTCAGCGAGGGCTGGTGCGAAACCCGCCAGGCGGCGGCAGTGGCGGAGTTCTTCGGCAAGAACCCGCTCCAGGTCAGCGGCGTTGCCCAGGGCCTGCGCCGCGCGCAGGAGGCGATCACGCTCTGCGCCGCCCGGCGCGAGCGCCAGGGCACGGCCAGCCTGGCTGCCTGGGCCCGGGGCCAGGCCGGAAAATAGTCCGCACGGTGGTGTGCCGGCGCGCGCTTCCGCCGCGCCGGCCAGCGATTATGATGCGCCAAACCGCCGGAGGAGGGCTGCGGCATGAGCGACAGCGAGACCAGGCGCAGCGTCTTCGCCCAGGTGCCCGAGCGCAATACCTCGGACAATATCCTGCGCACGGCGCAGCAGCATCATGTGCAGCTGTCGGCCATGGCCGACACCAAGGCCAATATCATCATCACGGTGTCGTCCATCGTGCTGACCTTGTCGCTGGGCCGGCTGGCCGAGCCCGACCTGCGCGTGGCCGTGCTGATCCTGATTGGCTTCACCCTGCTTGCGCTGCTGCTGGCCATACTGGCTGTGCTGCCCAAGTACCGGCCGCTGCGCCTGCAGAGTGAAGAACTGCCGCCGTTTTTCAATCTGCTGTTCTTCGGCCATTTCTCCGAACTGAGCCGCGAGCGCTTCCTGGCCGAGATGGCGCGCACCATGCAGGCCGACGGCAGCGTCTACGAGGCCCAGGCCAAGGATCTGTATTCGCTGGGCCTGTACCTGGCGCGGCACAAATACCGCTATCTGCGCCTGAGCTATCTGTTCTTTCTGGCCGGCTTCGTATTCGCCTGCGGCGAGCAGGCGTTGCGGATGCTGTTCGGCAGGTGAGTCCGGAGCGGGCCGGGCCTGGGGCGTATGTGGTTCAGTCGCCCGCGGCCTGGGCGCGCCGGGCCGGCGAAACCCACATCGTGATATCCGCGTCGAATACCACGTCGCCGGCGCTGTCGCGCACTTCGACCTTGGCGTGCAGGTCCTGGCCGCTGGCCGGATCGGCGACCGGCGGCACCAGCGCGGTCGCCGTCATCGGCCCGTTGGCCTTTTTCAGATAGCGCACGCTCATGCCCTTGGGAATCCAGCGCATGCCGGCGGGAATGGTCGCATCGGTGGCCAGGCCGCCGGCCATCTCGGCCATGTTGCACAGGGCGATCGCATGCACCGTGCCGATATGGTTCTGCACCCGGCGCCGGTGCGCGATGCGCACCACGCAGCGGCCGCTCTCCAGCACGTCCACTCGCGGCGCGATGCTGCCGAAGTAGGGCGCGCGCCAGCAGATCAGGCGCGAATACAGCCAGCGGCCAGGAGCGGAGCTGCCGAGTTTGCGGAACAGGCTGAGGGCTGCGGATGCCATGGGATTCTCCGGGTGATGGGCGTGCTACGGTTGGCGGGGTGTGCCGCAATCGTGAACATGCTGCCGATGGATGTGTTGCCGATGGCTGTGCCAGGTCGGCTTGCGCTGCCTCGGCCGGCTGCTTCTGCTCCTCTCCACAGCTTGCTCGGGGGAGAGGCTGGGAGAGGGGGCAACGTCAAATGCGCGGCAACGCGGAGGTTTTCGCGAAGACCCTGAGTGCAGCTACGGCGCGGCGAAAGCTGCTGCGTCGGTGCAGATCTGATGTCGCCCCCTCACCCCGGTCCTCTCCCCCGAGCGGGCTCGGGGGAGAGGGAGCAAGAGGATCCTGGGCTTGTCTGATACCGCGTGTGCTTCACGCAGACCGCTGGCACCTTGCGGTGCCGCATGAAATCCGATCGCAGCTCCAGCCTCGGTTGCGCCAAGCCTCCACTACTGCCTTGAAATCCAGTAGCGGATTCCAACACAGCGGCGCAAGGCTCCGCACCGGCCTCACGCCACCGACCGCAGCACCGTCTTGCCGTGCTTCACTGCCGCCTCCAGCTCGCGCGGATCGAAGTCGTCCACGCTGATGAATTCAAAGGTCGCGGTGCGCACGCGCTCCAGCAGCTTGCGTTCCTCGCTGGTGATGCCGCCGGCGGCTTCGACTTCGGCCAGCTGGCCGTTGTAGTCATAGGCCTTGGCGCCCAGGGTCTTGGCTGCCTTGAGGAACTTGCGTTCCACCGGCTCGGCCGCGATCACGTCGGCGAGCAGCGCATTCATGCGGCCGATGGGGTTGTTCGCGTTCGGCGTGAGGTAGACATCGCCGGCCAGGCGGTCGCGGGTTTCATTCGGCGCGCACAGGATCGCGGCGACGCGGCGGCCCAGGCGGTCCGACGGCGGCACTTCGCGCCGACCCAGCGGGAAGATCAGCGCGCGCAGCAGCCACGCGACCGGGCGCAGCGGGAAATTGCGCAGCACACCGTCCAGCGCCATCTGCATGCGCCAGACGCAGTCGTGGAAGGCCCAGGCCAGCATGGGCTGGTCGGCCACCGGGCGGCCCTGGTCCTCGTAGCGCTTGAGCATGGCCGAGGCGATGTACAGGTTGGACAGCACGTCGCCGAGGCGGGCGGAGATCTTTTCCTTGAACTTGAGCTTGCCGCCCAGCACCAGCATCGAGGTATCCGCGGTCAGCGCCAGCGCGGCGGCGTAGCGATTGAGCTTGCGGTAGAAGCGGCGTGTGTACTTGTCGCCGGGGGCCGAACCGATCTTGGCGTGGGTCAGGCCCAGCACGAAGCTGCGTGCAGCGTTGGAGATGGCGAAGCCGATATGGCCGAACAGGGCCTTGTCGAACGCGGCGACGCGCTCGGAATAGTCGCTGAGCCGGGCCGCCTGCATTTCCTTGAGCACGAACGGATGGCAGCGGATCGCGCCCTGGCCGAAGATCATCATGCTGCGGGTGAGGATGTTGGCGCCTTCCACCGTGATCGCGATGGGCGCGCCCTGCCAGGCGCGGCCGGCGTAGTTGCGCGGGCCTAGGATCACGCCCTTGCCGCCGTGGATGTCCATGACGTCCTTGGCGATCTCGCGGCCGAGTTCGGTCGCGTGGTATTTGCCGATGGCCGAGGGCACCGACGGCTTTTCGCCGCGGTCCACGGCAGCGGCCGTCGCGCGCGACAGCGCGCTGATCGCATAGGTGTAGCCGCCGATGCGCGCCAGCGCTTCCTCGACGCCTTCGAAGCGGCCGATGGCCATGCCGAACTGCTTGCGGATGCGGGCATAGGCGCCGGTGGCGATGGAGCCGATGCGCGCGGCGCCCGTGGCATTGGACGGCAGCGAGATGGCGCGGCCCACCGACAGGCATTCCACCAGCATGCGCCAGCCTTCGCCGGCCATCTCCGGGCCGCCGATCAGCTGCGACAGCGGCACGAATACATCCTTGCCGCGCACCGGGCCGTTCTGGAACGGAATGTTCAGCGGCATGTGGCGGCGGCCGATTTCCAGTCCCTTGGTCTCGCGCGGGACCAGGGCCAGGGTGATGCCCAGGTCTTCCGTGTCGCCCAGCAGTTTCTCCGGGTCGTACATGCGGAAGGCCAGGCCGACCACGGTCGCGACCGGGGCCAGGGTGATGTAGCGCTTATCGAAGGTCAGGCGCACGCCGAGCACATTGGCGCCGTTCCATTCGCCCTTGCAGACGATGCCGTAGTCCGGGATCGAGGTGGCGTCGGAGCCGGCGTAGGGGCCGGTCAGGGCGAAGCAGGGAATTTCGCGGCCGTCGGCGAGGCGCGGCAGGTAGAAGTCCTTCTGTTCCTTGGTGCCGTAATGCAGCAGCAGTTCGGCCGGACCCAGCGAATTGGGCACCGCGACCGTGGAGCCCACCGTGGTGGAGATGCTGGCCAGCTTCTGCAGCACCACCGAATGGGCCAGGGCGGAGAACTGCAGGCCGCCGTACTCGCGCGGGATGATCATGCCGAAGAATTTGTTCTTCTTCAGGAACTCCCATACCGGCGGCGGCAGGTCGGCCAGTTCGTGGGTGATTTCCCAGTCGTTGACCATGCGGCAGAGTTCTTCCACCGGGCCGTCGAGGAAGGCGCGCTCGTCGGCGGAAAGCGTGGGCACGGGTTCGCGCAGCAGGCGGTTCCAGTTCGGCTTGCCGCTGAACAGCTCGCCTTCAAAGCCGACCGTGCCGGCCTCCAGCGCGATCTTTTCCGTCGGCGACAGCTGCGGCGTGATCTTCTGGTAGATGGCCAGCAGCGGCGCGCTCAGGCGGCTGCGGCGGAAGCCGGCCAGGTTCAGCGGCACGGCGATCAGGCCGAACGCGAGCAGGGTACCCGCGGTCGCGGCCCAGTGCGCGCCAGCCAGGTAGCCGGCGACGAGGATGGCCAGGCCGGTGGCGATGCTCCAGGTGCGCAGGCCGACCCGGCGGTAGGAGCAGGCCAGCGATACCAGGAGCGCAGCCAGCAAGGGGATCCAGTGTTGCATGGGGAACTCCTCGTAGATCAAACCCGGCCCGGAGGCAGGGTACGGACAAAGGAAAGCACAGCGTCGGTGAACAGGTCATTGCGGTCCCCTGCGACCATGTGGGTCGCACGCGGCACCACGACATGGCGGGCCTGGGGTACCAGCTGCAGGAATTCGGCGATGGTCGACTGCGAAACCACATCGCTGTCGCTGCCTGAAAGCAGCAGCACCGGCACGCGGATCTGCCGCGCGGCCTCGATCAGGACGGCCTGGTGGCGCTCGCTGTTCTCGGCCACGCGGTCGAGCAGGGCCGGATCCCAATGCCAGCGGTAGCGGCCGTCTTCGCGCTGCACCAGCAGGGATTGCAGGCGCTGCGGCGAGCGGGTCTCGCGCCGGTGCGGCAGGTAGGAGGCAATGCTCGCGGCCGCCTGCTCCAGCGATGCGAAGCCGTCCGGATGCGCGCGCATGAAGCTGAGGATGCGTTCGACTCCGGCCGTCTCCCAGCGCGGGGTGATGTCGACCAGTACCAGGGCGCGGAACAGTTGGGGCTGGCTGGCCTGGGCCAGCAGACCGATCAGCCCGCCGAAGGAGGCGCCGACCAGCACGGCTGAGGGACCGGCGTAGCGGGCCAGGCTTGCCTGGTCGGCGATGAAGTGATCGAGGGCGTAGTCGCCGCGGGGTTGCCAGCCGCTGCCGCCGTGGCCGCGGGCGTCGAAACAAAGACTGAGGAAACCTTGCGCGGCGAGCCGGGCCGCGCTGCCCTGCCAGGCCAGGCGGGTCTGCCCGAAGCCATGGGCGAACACCAGGGCCGGGTCGCCGGCATTGCCGTGCATATCGCAGGAAAGGACCAGTCCGTCATCGCTGAGCAGCGTGACGGGGACCTTTGGCGTCAAGGTGTTGGCAGGCATCTGGCGGGCTTCAAACATACGTTTGAGTATCAGGTCCGAAGTAGAGTAATCAATCCGGGGTTTTCTCGTTTTCAGATAAAAATTTTCTGAATAGAGGTATCCATACGCTCCGACCACCTAGGTTCGCAGGCGTACCGCCGTGGCGGCGGTCTTGCCGGAACCACAGTCATGGAACAAACCGTTGCTCAATTTGAAACACGCGGGCGCCTGTCGGCGGCCGACTGGGAACAGGCCGCCCTGGACGCGATCGCCGACCACGGCGTCAGCGGCGCAGCGGTGGAGCCGCTGGCGCGCCGCCTGGGCGTGACCAAGGGCAGCTTCTACTGGCATTTCCCCACCCGCGAGGCCCTGCTCAAGGCGGCGCTGGAACGCTGGGAGCGGGCCGACGAGGACGAATTCACCGGCGTGGAACCCATCCGCGACCCGCGTGAACGCCTGCGCGCCCTGTTCCGGCGCACCAGCCGGGAGATGCAGTCCCACGTGATTTACTCCGCCCTGCTGCGCGCACTGGACCATCCGGTGGTGCAGCCGGTCATGTCGCGGGTGTCGCAGCGGCGCATCGATTTCCTCACCCTGGCCTACCGCCAGCTCGGCCTGGAAAAGGTCGCCGCCTCCTACCGCGCGCGCCTGGCCTATGCGGCCTATGCGGGTTTCCTGCAGCTGTCGATGCAGCTGGGCCTGCCGCGGCTCTCGCACGCGGAGTTCGACGAGTACGTCGAGCACACCATCAATACGCTGATTCCGGCGTGATCCCGCGGTAACGACGCAAGCCATTGATCCAACTGAGGGCCGCCAGCGGATTTGTTGCAATGCTGGCGGCCCGCCGCTAACGTGGCCTGCCTTACTTTCAGGCAGGGCCCCGGTAGGCCCAGGATCTAGCAAATGGCCAGCAAGCTCGATGCGTTGAACCGGTGGGTGGATGAAGTCGCCCGTCTGACCCAGCCCGACCGCATCCACTGGTGCGACGGCTCAGAGGCGGAATACCAGGCCCTGGTCGAACTCATGCTCGATACCGGCGACCTGACCGAGCTGAATCCGTCCACGCATCCGAACTGCTACCTGCACCGCTCCAACCCCAGTGACGTGGCCCGGGTGGAGCACCTGACCTTCGTCTGCTCGCGCAATGCCGAGGACGCCGGCCCCAACAACCACTGGATGGCACCGGAAGAGGCCCACCAGAAGATCGACGCCCTGTTCGCCGGCTGCATGAAGGGCCGCACCCTGTACGTGATCCCGTACTGCATGGGGCCGATCGATTCGCCGCTGGCACGCTGCGGCGTGGAAATCACCGACAGCCCCTACGTCGTCGCCAACATGCGCATCATGACCCGCATGGGCGCGCCGGCGCTGAGCCGGATCGAGCGCGAGGGCAGCTTCGTCAAGGGCCTGCACTCCACCGGCGACCTGGATCCGGCCAAGCGTTTCATCATGCATTTCCCCGAGGAACTGACCATCAAGTCGATCGGTTCCGGCTACGGCGGCAATGCCCTGCTGGGCAAGAAATGCCATGCCCTGCGCATCGCCTCCTGGCAGGCGCGGCAGGAAGGCTGGCTGGCCGAGCACATGCTTATCCTGGGGCTGGAAAGCCCGCAGGGCGAGACCTTCTACGTGGCTGCGGCCTTCCCGTCGGCCTGCGGCAAGACCAACCTGGCCATGCTGATCCCGCCCGCGGCCTATCCCGGCTGGAAGGTGTGGACCATCGGCGACGACATCTGCTGGATGCAGCCGGGCGCCGACGGCCGCCTGTGGGCGATCAACCCGGAAGCCGGCTTCTTCGGCGTGGCGCCGGGCACCAGCCGCAACACCAACCCCAACGCGCTGGCCATGCTCGACCACGACGCGATTTTCACCAACGTGGCCGAGACCGCCGACCAGCAGCCCTGGTGGGAAGGCCTGCCCGAAGGCAAGCCGGCCAAGGACTGGCAGGGCCGCGACTACGATCCCGCCAACGGCCCGGCGGCGCATCCGAATTCGCGCTTCACCGTGAGCGCGCGCCAGTGTCCGAGCTGGTCGCCGCGGGCGGAAGATCCGCAGGGCGTGCCCATCTCCGCCATCATCTTCGGCGGCCGCCGCGAATCGCTGGTGCCGCTGGTGTTCGAATCGCGCGACTGGCGCCACGGCGTGCTGGTCGGCGCATCCATGGGTTCGGAGACCACCGCCGCGGCCACCGGCGCGGTCGGCGTGCTGCGCCGCGATTCCATGGCCATGAAGCCGTTCTGCGGCTACAACTTCGCCGATTACTTCGCCCACTGGCTGAGCCTGGACAAGGGCAACGCCAAGCTGCCGCGCATCTTCCACGTCAACTGGTTCCGCAAGGGCGCCAACGGCAAGTTCGTCTGGCCGGGCTTCGGCGACAACATGCGCGTGCTGGAGTGGATCGTGAACCGCTGCAAGGGCACGGCCGAGGCGGTGCAGACGCCGATCGGCAACCTGCCGCGGCGCGAGGACCTGAACCTGGCCGGCCTGAACCTGGCAGATGCGGACCTGGATCTGCTGCTCAGCGTCGACCGCGAAGGCTGGGCGCGCGAATACGCCGGCATCGGCGAGTACCTGGCTTCCTTCGGCGACCGCACTCCGGCCGCGCTGCAGCAGGAACACGCCCGCGTCAGCGCCGAGCTGGCCGCGGCCGCGCAGCCGCAGGCCAAGGTCGCCGTAGGCTGAGCGGGACCGGACAGCGCCGGCCCGGTTTGCCGGGACGGCGCGTTCCGCCCGCGCCATGCCCGCCGTGAAGGCGTTCTACTGCCACCACTTCGTACTGCCGCTGCCGCCGGAACACCGTTTCCCCATGGCCAAGTACGCGCTGCTGTACGAGCGCGTGCGCGCCGCTGCGGCGGAACTGGGCGTGGAACTGCGCGAACCGCAGCCGGCCGACGACACCGCCCTGTGCCGCGCGCATGAGCGCGGTTACGTCGAACGCGCCAGCCGCGGCGGGCTGGACGCGGCCGAGCAGCGCAAGATCGGGTTCCCCTGGTCGGCATTGATGATCGAGCGTTCGCGCCGTTCCGCCGGCGGCACCATGGCGGCGCTGCAGGCCGCGCTGGAAGGCGACGGCGTGGCCGTGAATCTCGCCGGCGGCACCCACCACGCCTTCGCCGGTCACGGCGCCGGCTATTGTGTGTTCAACGATTCCGTCGTTGCCGCGCGCCATGTGCAGGCGCTGGGGCTGGCGCGGCGCCTGCTCGTGGTCGATCTGGACGTGCACCAGGGCAACGGCACCGCGGCCATCGTGCGCGACGATCCCAGCATCTTCGCCTTCTCCATGCACGGGGCGCGCAACTACCCGGCGCTGAAGGAAGCCGGCGACCTCGACGTGGAATTGCCCGACGGCTGCGGCGATGCCGATTACCTGGATGCGCTGGCGCACCATCTGCCTGTGGCGCTGGAGCGGGCCGAGCCGGATGCGGTGATCTACCTCGCCGGCGCCGACCCGTATGCCCAGGACCGCCTCGGCCGCCTGGCCCTGAGCAAGCCCGGCCTGGCCGAACGCGACCGGATGGTGCTGGATGCCTGCCTGCGGCATGATCTGCCGCTCTCCATCAGCATGGCGGGCGGCTATGCGGCGGACGTCGCCGACATCGTGGACATCCACTTCGCCACCGTCCGCGCCGCCGCGGAACTGGCGCGCCGGCGCCATGCCCTCGCGCTTTAAACCCGCGGCTGGTTCGCCGCATCCAAGCTGGCACCATGAATACTGCCAGCCTGACCATGAGTTACGCGATGCCTGAGTCGGCTGCCGCCGGCAGCGACGACGGCGCCCTGGTGCAGCGCTCCATCGCCGGCGACCTGCGCGCCTTCGAACTGCTGTACCGCAAGCACGTCGGCCGCGTGCACGGCGCCATACTGCGCATCGTCGGCATGAACCACGCCCGCGCCGAGGAGCTGACCCAGGATGCCTTCGTGCGCGCCTGGCAGAAGCTCGGCGGCTTCCGCTTCGAAAGCGCCTTCTCCACCTGGCTGTACCGCCTGGGCGTCAACGTCGCCCTGATGGACCTGCGCGGCGCCGGCAACGAGCAGACGGTCGAGGACGACGTGCTTGAGTTCGCCGCCGGCGGCGATGTGCCATTCTGTGCCGGCGAGCGCGCCGACCTGGAACAGGCCGTCGCCAAGCTGCCGCCGCGCGCCCGCGCCGTGCTGGTGCTGCACGATGTGGAAGGGTGGAAACATGAAGAAATTGCAAAAGAGCTGGGTATGGCGGTGGGTTCGTCCAAGGCGCAGCTGCACCGGGCCCGCGGCCTGGTGCGCAAACTACTCGGAGCAGCGGCATGAACGAGCATGATTTCCAGTGGCGGCGCCAGATGCGCGACCTTTCCGGCCCGGTGCAGCCGCAGCGCGACCTGTGGCTGGACATCGCCGCGCGCATTCAGACCGAAGCCGCCGCTGCTCCCGCGCCGCGGCCCGCGTTCCGGCGCTGGGCGCTGCCCTTCGCCGCCGCCGCCAGCGTCGCGCTGGCCGTGCTGGTTGCCGCGCTTTCCCACAACCCGGCCGTGCCGCCGGCGCCGCAGCAGGCTTCGGTGAAGACCGATCCCGCCGCCGCGCTGGCGCAGCTGGACCAGCAGTTCAAGCAGGTGCGCACGCAGGATCCGCGCCTGGCCGCAGCGGCGGTGGAACTCGACGCCGCGGCGGATGAAATACGTCAGATGCTGCAACAACAGCCCGACGCAGTGTTCCTCGTCGGCCTGCTCAACCGCACCAACGAACGACGGCTGAAGCTTGCGCGCATGGGGCTCGCCTCAAGCTGATCTGTCCCGGAGATTACATGAACACCAAATTGCTGTTCCTCGGCATGCTGCTAGCCCCCGGCCTCGCACTGGCCGGTACGCCGATCAATGAAACCCGCAGCGTCGACGCCGGTGCGCGCATCGACATCAGCAACGTCAAAGGCTCGGTCACCGTCAGCGCCTGGGACAAGAACGAAGTCGGCATCACCGGCAGCCTGGGCGAAGGCGCCAAGCGCCTGGCCATCGAAGGCGGCGGCGGCTCCCTCAGCGTGCGGGTGGAAGGCCCGGACCGCAAAGGCATGTTGAGCTGGGGTTCGGATTCCTCCATGCAGGAAACCATACTCAATCTGAAAGTGCCGCGCGGCGCCTCGCTGGAAGTGGGCGTGGTCAGCGCCGAGGTCGCGGTGAGCGAGCTTTCCGGCGGCCAGGTGCAGGTCGATTCGGTATCCGGCCGCATCCGCGTCTCCGCCGTGAACAGCCCGCGCCTGCGCCTGGAAAGCGTCAGCGGCGACGTGGAGTTCGACGGCAAGGCCGAAGACAGCTCGATCGAGACCGTCAGCGGCGATGTCACCGCCCGCGGCGTCAGCGGCCGTACCCGCCTGGAAACCGTCTCCGGCAAGCTGCAGATCGTCGCCTCCGCGCCGCTGAAGCAGACCGAGGCCAGCTCGGTTTCCGGCGACATCGAGATCAGCGGCGGCCTGGACAAGGGCGGCCGCATCGAGATCGAAACCATGAGCGGCGACGTGCGCCTGGGGCTGCCGGGCAACCTGTCCGCCAGCATAGAAGCCGAAAGCTTCAGCGGAACCTTGCGTTCGGACTTCGGCACCGTGCAGAAGCCGGAGCACGGGCCGGGTTCCAGTCTGCGGGTGAAGGTGGGCGACGGGGACGGCGAGATTTCGCTGGACAGCTTCAGCGGGGATGTGACGATTCGGCGGGAGTGAATCGGGGTTGGGTTCGGGATTCGGGACTCGGACCTGCGCTGAGTGCACGGCGGGATCGGATTTTCCAGGCAACGGAATTGCCGGATTCCGCCAGCAAAAGCGAAAACCGCCCTCCCGCCCAAGCTTCGCTTGGAGGAGAGGGCTGGGTGGGGGAGACGATCAACGCGCCTCTTCTCCCTGGATTTCCGCCGGATTTTTCACCGCGCAAAGAGCTGGCGGAAACCGGAATTTTCACGAACTGACGCGCTGCCCCCTCACCACTCGTACCCCCACCGCTCCACCCAAGGCCCCAACACTTCCCGCACAGGTTCGAACCACTCCCGATACATCCGCCAGCGCTGCACCGCGCGGCTGTTCACCGGTTCGGCGACCTGGGCATAACTTGGCGTGGAGATGAAGCCGCGCGCGGCGGCATGGGTATGCGGCGCGAGCACGGCGTCATGCCAGGGCAGCTGCAGGAAATCGAGGATCTTGCGTGCCTGGCCGGGCAGGTCGCCGACCAGGTCTTCGTAGCGGGATTCCAGCACATGGCCGCCGAGTACGCCGTGCTGGTCGCGCCAGAAGTCCATCGCTTCGGCATAGCCGCGTGCGGTGGATTGCAGCGTGGCGCAGAGGGCGACGAAAACCGGCGAGCCGAAGTTCTGCATGTAATTGCTCAGCACCACGTCGGCCGGATGGCGCAGTGCGAGCAGGATGGGCGCCTGCGGATACAATCGCCGCAGCAGCGGCAGCTTGAGCAGGTTGAGCGGATTCTTGTCCACCAGGCGCACGCCGCCGCTCCAGTCCACATGGCGTGCGACGCGGTCGCGGTAGATCGCGCGCAGTGTGGCGCACTGCGCCGGCGACAGGCGGCCCAGGTCTTCCGGATAGCGCAGGCCGCGGGACTGCATGTGCTCGATCAGGTCCTGCAGATAGGCGCGTTCGTCCATGCAGGCCAGGCCCGGATGGGCGTCCAGCACGGTTTCCAGAAGCGTGGTGCCCGAGCGCGGGAAGCCGACGATGAATACCGGGCTGTCCTGCATGGCCGGAGCGTTTTCGTCCGGCGTCCAGGCGGCGTAGCCGGCCGCGTCCAGGCGGTAGCGCGTGATGGTGAACGGTGTCGCCGCGGCGAACAGCTGCGGCGAGCGGGGTTGCAGTCTGGCGACCTTGAGCGCATGCGCCGTTTCCAGCGCCTGCATCGCCGCCGGTGCATCGCCTTCGCGGTCGCACAGGCGCGCCAGGGAAAAATACAGACTGGGATTTTGCGCATTGTTGCCGCCGGCTTCGATCAGCCGCTGGTGCAGCCGGCGCGCTGCTGCGCCGTCCTTGCCGCGGCCGGCCAGGGCGGCGCGCAACAAGTCCAGGTCTTCGGCCAGGCCGCGCTGCAGCGGGCCCTGCGCTTCCAGTTGCGCCACCCGCCGCGCGGCGGCATCCAGGCGGTTGCAGCGTTCGTCGATGGCTGCGGCGCGCAGCAGCACGCGCGGCTGGGCGGGATCGGCCTGCAAGGCGCGGGCGAGCAGTGTCCCGGCTTCGGCCACTGCATCCAGGCGGAACAGCAGCCAGGCCGCTTCGGCCAGCAGCCCGGCCTCAGCCTGGGGCCAGTGCAGCGCGGGCTGCAGCAGTTCGCGCGCCTTGCCGGTGTCGCCGGCATCGAAGGCGGCCGCGGCGGCGTAGGTGCGGATTTCCTCGTCCTGGGGTTGCAATTGCAGGGCGCGGTCCAGCCAGCGCATGGCGGTGTCCGCATCGGCCTGGTCCAGCGCGTTCAGGCCCAGGTTGAGCAGGACGCCGGGCTGCTCGCCGCCCAGGGCCAGTGCACGCTGCAGGGCTTCCGCGGCGGCTGTGTGGCGGCCGCCTTCGCGCAGGCAGTTGCCCAGGTTGTTGGCCTGGGCCGCGCCGGCGCCGGGCGCGGCGGCCAGGCGCTGGAACAGGGCGATGGCTTCGTCGAAGCGCTGCTGCGCCTGCAGACTGACGGCGAGCAGGGTCGCGGCGCCGGCATCGTCGGCGTCCTGCAGCAGGAGCTGCAGGCAAGCTTGTTCGGCATCGCGGTAGCGGCCGCTTTCGATATGGGCGAGGGCGGTTCGGAGCATGGACAGGACGGATACGGGAACGCGGCCAGTATCCGTGCCGGCTTCCGCGCCTGGCAACGCGGCGCGCGGCCGCCGGCGCAACTGCGCAGTTACGGCAACGCGGCTTTCAGCCGCCGCGCGGGTCCGTTTCCTGGCCGAACGGCAGCGGCCGCGGTTTGCTGCGCCAGAACGCGACGCCGCCGGCAAGCAGGGCGGCCGCGATCAGGCTGGCGACTTCCAGCCGGTCCAGCCGTGCCCAGGCCACGGCCAGGGCCATGTCCGCGCCGATGCGGCCCAGCGTGTCGCTCAGGCGCATGCCCATCAGCATGGCGACGCGGGCGCTGGCGATCAGGCCCAGCGCATAGGCCGAGCCGGCCAGGCTGAAGACGACGGCGAAGACCGCGCCGACGCCGCGCCAGGCGCCGCAGTGGCGTTGCAGTACGCGGCCTATCAGTACGCCCAGGGGCAGGGCCAGCAGGCACAGGTCGCCGTTGCGCCACAGCGCGGCCAGCGCCCACACGGCTGCGCCGGCCAGCGCGACCATCAGCGCCGTGGCCAGGCCCAGCAGCGGCGTGAACGAACCTGGCTTAGCGGCCATGGGACGGAGCAATGGCAAGGAGCATGGGAACGACCGGCGGCAAAGAGGCCGCGCATCATAAGCCGCACCGCCGCCGCCGTCCGCAAAGCAGTTGTTAGGCGCCGCGCCGTGTTGGCGGCCGCTCAGCCGGACAGCGGCGCGTCGCTGTCCAGCAGCCAGGCCTGCGGGTGATGGCTGAAGCCGATGTGCGGGTAGTAGTCCACCGCCGCCGGCGCGGCCAGCAGCACGATCTTGGCCTGGGGCGCGGCGCGCCGGGTGCGGCGGATCAGCTCCACGCCGATGCCGCGGCGCTGGTAGGCGTCGCGCACTGCCAGATCGGCCAGATACGTGGTCCAGCCGAAGTCGCTGAGGCTGCGCGCGATGCCGACCAGCACAGCGCCATCCCAGGCGGTGATGGTCAGATTGGCATTGGCCAGCATGGCGCCGAAGCGCGCGTCGTCGGCGATAGGCCGGCGCGCGCCCAGCGAGCAGTCGGCATACAGCGCGCGCGCCGTGGCCAGATCGGGAATCACATCGTCGCGGTAGTCGATCACGGCTGCGCTCCGCCGAGCAGGCGCTGCACTGAAGGCGGCGGCGGCAGGTCGCAGTCCTCGGCCGGAATCGCGGCGCCGAAGCGCACTTCCTGCGGTACCACACCGGCCCACAGCGGCAGGCCGCGGTCGGCGGGATCGTCGCGCGGACCGCCGCTGCGGACCTTGGCGCTGGCGTCTTCGATGCGGAACCGCAGCAGCAGGGTCGCGGCCAGTTCGTTGCGGTCGGATTCGCGCGACTCGGCCGCGCGGCCGGGCAGGATGGCGTCGACGAAGCGGGCCAGGGCCTGGGCTTTCTGCACCGGATCGTCAACCGTCACCGCGGTGCCGAAGCAGACCACGGAGCGGTAGTTCACCGAATGGTGGAAGTGCGAGCGCGCCAGCACCAGGCCGTCCACATGGCTGACGCTGATGCAGGCCGGCACGCCTTCGGCCAGGTTGCGCATCAGCCGGCTGGCGATGGAGCCGTGCAGCAGCAGATCATTGCCTTCGCGCGCATACAGCATGGGGATGACGAAGGGCTGGCCGTCGACGCTGAAGCCGACATGGGCGAGGAAGCCGGCGTCGAGCACGGCGTGGACCGCGGCGGCTTCGTACTGGGCTCTTTCCTTGGTGCGGCGGACCTGATGGCGGGAATTGGCTGGCATGGGGCGGCTCCGGCTCTTGACGTGGCCAGTATCTGGCTCAGAATTGGACCCACCAAGAACCGCAATCGCTTTGCGCGAAAGGGCCAATCGTGTATCTCGAACTGGACGGCAACGGCGCGCTGTACGCGCAACTCACCCGGGCCCTGAAGGCGGCCATCCTGGCCGGCCGCGTCGCCGCCGGCGCGCGCCTGCCGGCGACGCGGGTACTTTCGCGCGAAATGAATTTATCCAGGAATACCGTATTGGCGGCCTACGAGCAGCTGCATGCGGAGGGCTTCCTGGTCGGCAAGGTCGGCTCCGGCAGCTACGTGGCGGAGATCGAGGCCGCGCGCAAGCCGCATCCGGCGCCGCGGGTGGTGCCCAACAGCCCGGTCGCGCGCTACGCCAAGCGCGCGCGCGAGGTGTTCGACGACATCATCCCCGGCCGCCAGTACAAGGGCCTGCGCTACAACCTGCAGTACGGCCTGCCGCTGACCAATCCCACCCTGACCAGCGCCTGGCGCCGCGCCCTGGCCCAGGCCTCGGCGCATGCGGAGATGGACTATCCCGACCCGCAGGGCCTCAGCATCCTGCGCGAGCAGATCTGCGACTACCTTGCGCGCCGCCGCGGCATCGTCTGCGCGCCGGACGACCTGCTCGTGGTATCGGGCACGCAGCAGGCCTTCTTCCTCGCCGCGACCGTGCTGGTGGAGGCCGGCGACGGCGTGATCCTGGAGGATCCGCACTACCGCGGCGCGCGCCAGGTGTTCCAGGCGCACGGCGCGCGGGTGGAAGCCGTGCCGGTGGATGCCGACGGCCTGCGCACCGAGGAACTGCCCGAGCGCGGCGCGCGCCTGATCGTGGTCACGCCTTCGCACCAGTTCCCGGCCGGCGCGGTAATGTCGCTGGCGCGGCGGCTGGAGCTGATCGAATACGCCGCGCGTCAGCGCGCCTGGGTGATCGAGGACGACTACGACGGCGAATTCCGCTACGACGCCCATCCGCTCGCGGCCATGCAGTCGCTGGACCGGCACGGCCGGGTCATCTACATCGGCAGCTTCTCCAAGACCCTGTTCCCCTCGCTGCGCCTGGGCTACATGGTGCTGCCGCCGGGGCTGAAGAAATCCTTCATCGCCGCGAAATGGTTCTGCGACCGCGGCTGTCCGGCGATAGAGCAGGGCGCGCTGGCCCGCTTCATGGCCGACGGCAGCTTCGAGCGGCACCTGCGCGACGCCGCCAAGACCTTGAAACAGCGCCGCAACGCCATGCTCGGCGGGCTGCGCCGCTACGCGCCGGCGGTCGAGGTCGCCGACACCCACGCCGGCATGCACCTGGTGGCCTGGCTGCCCGGCGTCAGCCGCGGCCAGATGGACCGGCTGATCGCGCTGGCGGCCGAGCGCGGGCTTGGACTTTATCCGATCGAACCCTATTTCCTGGGCCAGCCCTCGCGCAACGGCCTGCTGCTGGGCTATGCCAGCCTGCCGCCGGCCGATATCGAAGCCGCCATGAAACTGTTCGGCGCCTGCCTGGCCGAGCTGGGCCTGGGCCGGCGCCAGGCCGCATAATCGCCGTTTTCCCCCGGCCTGGCCGGAAGGATCAGAACCCGCCAATGTCCGGTTACAGCCACACTTCCGAACCCATCAAACTGGAACGCGACTGCGCCGCGGTCATGGTGCCCCAGGGCGAGAGCGTCACCCTGCCGGCCGGCCAGATCGGCTACATCACCCAGGCCCTGGGCGGCAGCTTCACCGTCTATGTCGAAGGCAACCTGTTCCGCATCCGCGGCGAGGACGCCGATGCGATCGGCAAGGAACCGCCCGAAGCCATCGTTCTGGACGAGGGCGCCAGCGATGCCGAGGTGGAGAAACTGGTGTGGCAGCAGCTGCGCACCTGCTTCGATCCGGAAATCCCGGTGAATATCGTCGACCTGGGCCTGGTCTACGAATGCGACCTGGTGCGCGGCGAATCCGGTGAGCGCGAAGTGCGCGTGCGCATGACCCTGACCGCGCCGGGCTGCGGCATGGGCGACATCCTCGTCGACGACGTGCGCGCCAAGGTCGAGGCGATACCGACCATCGCCGCGGCCGACGTGGAACTCACCTTCGATCCGCCCTGGACCCACGCCATGATGTCGGATGTGGCCAAGCTGGAAACCGGCATGCTCTGAGGGCATTGCGCAGCGCGCTGTCGTCCATGTCCGCATGGCGCAAAGCATCAACCACTTCGATACTGTGCTCGTCGTAGGTCATCAGACGTACGCCGACAGTGGCGGCCGCTGCGGTCCGTCGTCAAACCTTGCCCACTGGATGGCGCAGATCGCCTCCCGCCGCCGCTGCCGTGGAATCGCCGACAAAGCTGCAACTGCACAGGTCGCGTTGCCGGCGGACGGGCGCTGAACGCTGCGCCCGTGCGCCTGCCTGCTCACCACAACGGCCGCGAGAAATCGAATTCCGGCGTGCCCGAGGCGCGGGCGAAGGCCGGTCCCAGGCCGTAGTCCACGCCCAGGCGCAGCAGCAGGTGGGCGCGGTTGATGGAATCGACCTCGGGCGCGATCACGGCGCAGCCGGCGGCGTGGGCCTTGCGGATCAGGGCGAGCAAGGTGTCGCTCATCGACTTGGCCGTGCCCAGTTCCGATACCAGCCCGGCGGACAGGCGCACGAAGTCGATGGTCAGGTTCTTCAGCGCATGTACCGCGGCCCAGTCGCGGCCGAAATCGACCAGGCACACGCGCACGCCGCTCTGGTGCAGGAACTTCAGCCGCTCGGCCGCGCGTGCACCGGCGTCGATCAGCTGGGAGCAGGGCAGTTCCAGAGTCAGGCCGGTGCCCGACAGATGGCGTTCCTTGAGTTCGCGCGCCAGCCAGTACGGAATATCCGGATCGAGCAGGGTGGACACCGACTGCGGCACGAACAGGCGCAGCTGGCGGCCGCGCTTGAGTTGTTCCTCGCGCACGCTGAGCGAGCGCTCCAGCAGCCAGCGGTCCAGCGTGGTGAGCTGGTTGCATTCCGCCGCCACCGGGGCGAGATCGGCATAGGCCACGGCGACGCCGGCTTCCTGCGTGCTCTTGACCTTGAAGCTGAGTTCGAACTGGCCGCTGAGCTTGCCCGCCAGCGCGACGATGGGCTGGAACTCGAACTGGGTCTGCTCCGGCGTCAGCGGCCGGCTCAGCACCGCGCGCACGGCCAGCAGCGGATCCGACGGCAGCAGCGCGGCTTCCTTGGCCTCGAACCACAGCACGCGGTTGCCGCCCAGGTGCGCCGCGGCGATCTGCGCCGCTTCCGCATTGGTCACCACTTCGTCCACGCTGCTGTGTTCGCCGCCGAGCAGGGCCATGCCGATGCTGGCGGTGAGGGCGTGGCTCTGGCCCTGGTAGATGAAGGGCTGGGTCGCCAGGGCGAAGCGCAGGCGCTCGGCCATGTCGGTGATATCGCTGCGTGAGCGGCGGTGCAGCAGGACGAAATAGTGGAAATCGGTGTATTGCGCCGGCAGGTCCAGCTCATCGAGCTGGGTGCGCATGAGGTTGCCGACGTGGGCGTCGATGGCGGCCAGGCCGGTCAGGCCGATCTTCTCGCGCAGCTCGCCGGCGCGGTCCAGGGTCACGGTCAGCAGCGCCGCGGAGCGGTCGCCCAGCGCTGCGGTGAGTTTCTCGATCAGCACATTGCGCGAGTACAGCCCGGTGCGCGAGTCGCGCCCGTCGGGATTGCCTATGACCTCGCGCAGCCAGTGTGCGCGGCGCACGCGCGAAGTCACCGCGCTGAGCAGGTGGCGGGTCTTGAGCGGCTTGACCAGGAATTCGTCGCCGCCGGCGGCGATGGCATCGAAGCGCAGGTTCAGCGAAGCCGCGTCGGCGGCCAGGATGATGGGGACGGCGGCGTATTCGGGCTGCTGCCGGATCATCTGGGTGAGTTCTATGCCGCCCACGTCCGGCAGATTGCAGTCGAGCACGACCACGTCCGGACGGAATTCCGCCAGCGCTGCCAGGGTGCCCTGGCCGTTGCCGACGATGCGCGCGGTCATGCCGCGTTCGGCCAGCGCGCGCGCGGCGTCGATGGCGTTGTGGCGGTCCGGCGCGACCAGCAGCACGCGCCAGGCGGGTGCCGCGGTATGGGCCAGCAGTTCATCCAGCTTGGCCAGCACGCGCAGGCTGTCCACCGGCGCCTGGAAGAAGCCGGCGGCGCCGGCGCGCATGGCAAGCAGGCGGTGGCCGAGGTCGGTATCCGGCGACAGCACGACCAGGCTGGGCAGGGCCTCGCCCTCGGCGGCCAGCTTGTCGTAGATGGCGCGCACCCGGCCGTAGATGCGCAGCTTGCGCGCATCGAGGATCAGCGCGCCGGGTACGGCGTTTTCGAGGAAATCCAGCAGTTCGTAGGTTTCGGTGGAGATGCGGGTGTCGAAACCACGCTCGCGCAGCGCGCTGATCAGCCCCGGTGCTATGTTGTCGTCGATGCCGTGCAGGGCGATCGCGCGCGGCAGGCGCATCAGGCTGTCGCCGCTGGTCAGCGACTGGGGGCTTTCGGCCGTGTCGGCAGCTTGTTGCTCGGCGATGCGCGCTTCGAGAATGGCGGCGGCCGGTGACAGCCCGGTCGTATCCGCCGCCGTCTGCTGCGTGCCGACGTGCAGCGCTGCCGGTGGCGGAGCGAACGAAGCCGGCAGCGGCGCTTGCGGCTGGGGCGCGTGCGCCGGCGGCGCAGCCTGCATTGCCGGATCCGGCGGCGGTGCAGCGGGCCGGCCGGTGCCGCTCTGTGCGGCGGGGTTCTGCGCACCGGCCTGCGACGGCGCCGGCGAAGGTGCGGACGGCGCCGGACTGCGCAGCGGCGTTTCCTGCGCCGTGCCGCCGGGCCTGACTACCGGAATTTCCGCGCTGACGCGCGCGCTGGGCAGGGTATGCACGGCGGCCTTGGTCGTGGCCGACAGGTCGGTCAGGTCGGCACCCAGGGCCTGCACCATTTCCGCCAGGCGCGCGAGATCGCGCGTGTTGGGCACCAGGGCGTCGTCGATGAAAGAACAGAGGTAGGCGGCCAGTTCCAGCGCATCGCTGTTGAGCGCATCCAGGCCCAGGCGTTCGCTGGTATCGGCGATCTGGTCGATCTCGTCGCCGAGCTGGCGCGCGGCGTTGCGGTCCCAGCCGCCCTGGGCCAGCGGCTGCCAGCGCCGCACCAGCGACAGGCAGCGCTCGCGCAGCTCGTCGCGCGCGGCGGCATCGGTGCGTATGCTGCCCTGGTTGCTCATGCGGGTGACATCCCGGTGCGGCGCGGCGGCCTCGCTGGCCTGCCAATCGCCGCAGCGTTCGCTTCGATGACCCGTTTAGCCATCCGTTTGCCCTGTGCCGTTCCTGGACGCGCGGGCCGGCCCGCGTGCTGGCGGCCAGCATGCGCCGTGGCGTAGCGGTCTTGCGTGCGTGCAATCACAGTTTGGTCCATGCAGTGGGACGGCGGGCGTGTCCATTCAGACGCAATAACGGCCCGGGAACCCTCAATCGGCCCCGGCGGCGCAGCGGCGGCCGGGGATGTGGAGATGTCGACAAAGCTAAAGTGAGTGCGCTGCAGGCGGCGTGCCGCTCTGATAAAAGCTGCGTTTTTGCAATCGCCGCGCGACACGGAAGCCGGCTTGGAAGCGGCGTCAGCCGGCGATCCGCAACGGCCGGAAATCGCTGCCGACGGCCGCGGAAAATCCGCCGCGGCACAGCCTTTTTCGCCGGCAACAGCGTACGGCAGGGACAAGCGCCCTTCCGACCGACGGCTATGCCACGAGCACGCTGACACCCTGAACTTCATCTGCAGCGAATCCCTGAATTCGCACCGGCGGCCGGCTCCGCCAAGCATGTTCGCATTGCCGGTACTGCGTGTAGATGAGGGTTCCGGCCTGGCCGCAACGCGGGCCGGGAACTGCTGTCGCGAGCGCTGGCGAGCCCAACACGACGGATCGCCCTGCCAGTGCATTGCCCGTGCCGCAGGGCCGGGCCGGATGGCGGATTCTCCCGGTACCTCGCGGCGGAGGTGCCGGCCGGCCTCGATTTGTTGCGCCAGTTCTCGTTTCCGGCGGAGTTTTTCGCAAAACGGCTTGCGCAGCTCGCAATCCTGCCGTCGAGCCCGCCTGGCTAGCCGGCCGGGGTCGCGTCGTTTTGTGACAAATCCGGTCACTCTTTGGCAGCCGTGCCAAAGCCCCATGCGGCCAGCAATGGCGCGGCCTGGAGCGCCTCCGAACAATTTCGTAGTTTACTTAATTTGTCCGGACATAATTGTTGCAGAGCAATATAAATCGTGATGGATCAATCACTTAGCGGTCGGATTTGGTTGACGGACGGTTGCAGGCGCTGCTAGCTTGCGCCGCGTTTTCGGAACCGGGGGGTTTCGGATGCACGCTCGCAGGAACCGGTGACCGGCCCAGATCGGGCCGCGGTTCAACAGCACAGACGGCAGAACCGCGGCGCCCGGTTCCGGGAGCCCTCGCGGTGGGGAAGTGCGTTGCGGGCGAAACGGGAGCGACTCATCTGGCCGCCGGGTGGCGGCCGGTTCATTCCTAATCCGGTGGGGGGTTGATCGTGAAAGTAGTTTCGCAACGCAGCATGCGCCGTAGTGCGCTGGCACTGGCTCTGTTCGGTGCAGCCGTTTCGGCGCAGGCCGCGGGCATCAGTGCAGCCGAGCGTTCGGCGTTCGCCGACCGCGTCAATTTCGCCGTCGCCGCTCCGGGTGAGCAGGTCGACAGCTTCATCGTCTACTACAACGGCCAGGAAACCCAGCTCTCGCGCAGCGAATCCGCCTCGCGCGAAGCGCAGGCGCTGGCGGCGCAGGACGTGGAGCGCGTGGCCAAGGCGATGGGTGTGGGCCTCGCCATCGAACGCGAGCTGGCCACCGGCGGCATCCTCGTGCGCGCCCAGGCCCTGGCCGGCGACCGCGCTTCCCAGCGCGCCGCGTTCGACTACGAGCGCGCGATGGTCGAATTCGCCAAGAATCCCGGCGTGTCCAAGGTGGAGCCGAACAAGCGCGTGCGCGCCTTCCTGGTGCCCAACGACACGCGCTACAGTGAACAATGGGATATGTTCAATTCCGTCGGCGGCATGAACGTGCAGTCGGCCTGGGACGTGTCCACCGGCAGCGGCGTGGTCGTGGCGGTGATCGACACCGGCATCACCCCGCATTCCGACCTGGCCGGCCAGACGGTTGCCGGCTATGACTTCATTTCCAGCTCCACCACGGCGCGCGACGGCAACGGCCGCGACTCCAACCCCAACGACGAAGGCGACTGGTTCGCCGCCAACGAGTGCGGCGTGTCGTATTCCTCGGGCTCCAGCTGGCACGGCACCCACGTGGCCGGCACGGTCGCGGCCATCGCCAACAACAGCAAGGGCGTGGCCGGCGTGGCGTTCAACGCCAAGGTGCAGCCGGTGCGCGTGCTGGGCAAGTGCGGCGGCTCCATCGCCGACATTGCCGACGCCATCATCTGGTCCTCCGGCGGCACGGTTTCCGGCGTGCCGGCCAATGCCACTCCTGCCCGGGTGATCAACCTCAGCCTGGGCGGCCAGGGCGCCTGCTCCTCGACCGAGCAGAATGCGATCAACTCGGCCCGTTCCCGCGGCACCGTGCTGGCCATCGCCGCCGGCAACGACAACGCCAACGTGTCCGGCTTCGATCCCGGCAACTGCAACGGCGTCATCTCCATCGCCGCCACCACCAAGGCCGGCAGCCGCGCCAGCTATTCCAACTACGGCGCGCTGATCGACGTCTCCGCTCCGGGCGGCGACGGCAGCGGCGGCGCCGGCGACATCCTCTCCACGCTCAACTCCGGCAGCAGCACGCAGAGCACCGAGAGCTACGCCTTCTACGCCGGCACCTCGATGGCTTCGCCGCACGTGGCCGGCCTGGCCGCGCTGATGCTGGCCAAGAACCCGTCGCTGACGCCGGACCAGATCGAGACCCTCATCAAGAACAACGCCAAGCCGCTGCCGGGCAGCTGCTCCGGCGGCTGCGGCACCGGCATCATCGACGCGGCCAAGACCCTGGCGGCGGTGACGGGCGGCGGCGGCAATGTCGCGCCGGTGGCGAACTTCAGCGTCTCCACCAGCGGCCTGACGGCGAACTTCACCGATAGCTCCAGCGACAGCGACGGCAGCATCGCCTCGCGCTCCTGGAACTTCGGCGACGGCAGCACCTCGACCGCGACCAGCCCGAGCAAGACCTACGCCGCGGCCGGCACCTACACCGTCACCCTGACCGTCACCGACAATGGCGGCGCGACCAACACCAAGACCTCGTCGGTCACGGTGTCCTCGGGCGGCGGCGGCAACGTGCTGACCAACGGCGTGGCCGTGACCGGCCTGTCCGGCGCCGCCAACGGCGAGCTGACCTACACCCTGGCCGTTCCGGCCGGCGCCACCGGCCTCAAGTTCGAGCAGTCCGGCGGCACGGGCGATGCGGACCTGTACGTCAAGTTCGGTTCCGCGCCGACCACCAGCAGCTATGACTGCCGTCCTTACCTCAGCGGCAACACCGAGACCTGCAACATCACCACGGCGCAGGCGGGCACCTATTACGTCAAGGTGCGCGGCTACTCGGCTTTCTCCGGTGTCAGCCTCAAGGGCAGCTATACCACCGGCGGCGGCGGCAGCGGTCCGTTCACCAATACGACGGACTACAACATCCCGGATTCCAGCTCAGTTTCCAGCCCGATCACGATAAGCGGCCAGAGCGGCAACGGTTCCACCGCCACGCAGGTGTCGGTCAACATCGTCCACACCTACCGCGGCGATCTGCAGATCGACCTGATCGCGCCCAACGGCACCAGCACCCGTCTGAAGAACTCCAGCTCCAGCGACGGCGCCGCCAACGTGATCGCGACCTACCCGGTCAACACCTCGGGCTCGCCGCGCAACGGTACCTGGCAGCTCAAGGTCACCGACGTCTACTCGGGCGACACGGGCTATATCAACCAGTGGTCGATCCAGTTCTGAGCGCAATTACGAGTAATAGCTTGCGGCGGCGGACAGGAGTCCGCCGCCAGACCGCCACACGGACACGGCGGTAGCGCAGGGAGGCGCACGGGACTTGCCGGTTCCGCGGCTCAGCCGCGGAACCGGACCCGGTCAAGCCGGCCGCAGACGCGGCCGCGACCCAGATTCCGGCGCGACGGCCGCAGGCCGCCCGCCTACCCATCGCGGAAGCCGGCCCTGCCGCTTGCCGCAACCATCCTCGGAGGGGAGGAGCCCGGTACCCGCGCAGTCCGCTGCGTGGTGTTTCCGGACTGGCGTGGCGTTCGTTACGGCCATTGCCTTCAAGCCGCCGGCGCACGGGCCGGCGGCAGTAACGGGAGAACCCCTGGCCGCCCGCGGCGGGCAGGGGTTTCTTCAAGAATTTCCCGGCTGGCCGCGCGCCCGCAGCCCGAATCGCCGCCGTCACCGCCGCCCGGCCCGCAGCGCCTGCGCCGCCGCTTCCGTACGGCGGCATTTGCGCTGGGCCTGCTTTCATATCTATGGTTCGGTCTTTTGCAGCGCGGCAAATGCGAAGGCAGCGCCGCGTCGGCCAGGAGCTGGACAGATGGATTCCCACCCCGTTGGCGCTGTCACAGCGCGAGACGACGCCCTGCCGGGCCGCGCGGGCCGGCGTTTTGCCTCGCGCCGGCTCGCCCTGCTGGCTATGCTGCTGGTCGTTACCGTGGTCGGCCTGGCGCGCCTGTCGCTGATCGCCGATTACGGCACCAGCGTGCCGTACTGGGACCAGTGGGGCGCCGAAGGCGGTGCGCTGTATCTGCCTATGGTGGACGGCAACTACGACTGGCGCCAGCTGTGGACGGCGCACAACGAGCACCGCATCGCCGCGAGCCGGCTGCTGGCGATGGGCCTTTTCCGGCTGAACGACGGCCAGTGGGACGGCCGGGTGGAAAGTAATGCAAATGTCATCATTTATCTTTTTTCGATAGGCCTGCTGGCCTGGCTGCTGGTGCGCCGCACGCCGTGGCCGCTGGCTGCCGCCCTGTGCCTGCTGCTGGTGCTGATCGGCGTGCTGCCGTATGGCTGGGAGAACACCCTGGCCGGTTTCCAGAGCGGCTTCCATTTCCTGTATCTGTTCACGCTGCTGAGTCTGTGGATCGCCGCGGTCAGGCCGGCCGGTGCCGTCACCGCCGGGCTGCTCCTGGTGCTGTCGGTGTGCGCGCAGTTCAGCATCGCCGCCGGTCTGCTGACGCCGTTCGTCGCGCTGTTCGTGCTGGGCCTGCGCTGGCTGGCCGGTCAGGACAGCCTCAAGCGCCTGGCCCTGCCGGCCGGCGCGCTGCTGCTGGTGGCCGCCGCCGCCGTCGCCGCCTATCCGGGCCAGTCGGCGTCGTGGCTGAAAGCGCAGAACCTGGGCGAATACTTCCACGCCCTCGGCATATTCGCCAGCTGGCCGTCGTCCGTTCCGGTGGCGCTGCTGGCGCTGGTACCGTTCCTGTTCCTGCTGGCGCAGATGTGGCGCCGGCGCAGCTACGACCCGCTCGATGCGTTCTTCGCCGGCATCTACGTCTGGGCCCTGGCGACGGCTGCGGCCAGCGCCTACAGCCGCGGCCATGGGCTGGAACTGGTCACCGCGCGCTATACCGAAGTGCTGGCGCTGGGGGCGCTCGCCGCCGCGTATTTCGCGCTGACCCTGGTGCGGCGCGCTCCCGGACGCTGGCGTGCCCTGTGCCTGGTTCCGCTCGCCGTGGTGCTGCCGGCCGTCGGCATAGGCCTGGTGCAGCAGACCCGGCTGCAATGGCGCCCGCTGCAGGAACATTTCTTCAGCACGCGCATAGGCGCGGGCTATGTGCGTTCGTTCCTGGACGGTGCCGAGCGCATCCTGCTGGGCAAGCACGGACCGTATGTGCTCAACCCGGATCCGCCCAGCCTGGGCCGTTCGCTCAGCGACGCGAAGGTGCGCAGTCTGTTGCCGCTGTCGCTGCGTCCGGCGGACGAGCCGCTGCCCTGGGGCAATCCGACCCGCTGCCGCTGGCAGCTCAGCGATGCCTCCACGGTCCCGGCGCGCGGCGGCCTGGTCTGCAACACGCCGGCGGCGGGTATCGCGGTGGGACCGTTGAGCCGCTACGCCTATGCAGTCTGGGATCTGCTGCGCAGTCCGCCGGCGGCCCTGCAGCCGGCGGCGCCGCCGCCGGTCGATCCCGCCGCGCGGTGCGCGCTGGATCGCGTCAACCTGGCCGAGCTGGATCAGAGCCGGCAGGTCGACATGCCCTTCATGCCG
Source organism: Tahibacter harae (assembly GCF_024437735.1). Taxonomy (GTDB): domain Bacteria; phylum Pseudomonadota; class Gammaproteobacteria; order Xanthomonadales; family Rhodanobacteraceae; genus Tahibacter; species Tahibacter harae. Next base: position 201,618 of record NZ_JANFQO010000005.1, read on the forward strand.
GCCGTGCGCCTCACCGGCTGGAGCGTGCGGCCCGGTTTCGCTCCGGCGGACCCGCTAATCGTGAGCCTGGTGCCGGAGCAGGGCCCCGCTTTCGCGCTGCAGATCGACGATCGCCAGGTCCGTCCGGAACTCGCGGCGATATTCAAGGATGCGATGCAGCAGGATGCCGGCTTCGACGGCTATGTCGGCACCGCCACGCTGCCGCCGGCACGCTACCGCGTGCTGCTGGGGCGTTCCGGCCATACCTGCGACAGCGGCGCGGTGCTGGCCGTGGGCAAGGCCAGCGACGAACGCATGCTGTACTGAGCGGCGCTCAGGCTTCCGCATCGAGCGGGCGAAGGAATTGCGCCGGCACCGCTGCGGTGAGCCACACGCCGTTGTCCGCCTGGAAAAAGCGGCAGCCCGCCGCCTCCATCGCGGCGGCATCCACGCCCAGGACGACGGCGCGGCCGTGGCGGCTGCCCACGTCCAGTGCGGTTGCGATATCTGTGGACAGATGTACATGTTGCCGCGCCTGCGGCTTCAGGCCCTCGGCCAGGATGGCGTCGAGAAAGCGCGTCGCCGTGCCGTGGTAGAGCCGCTGCGGCGGCGTGCGCGCGGGCAGGTCCAGCTGCACCGGCGTGGAATGGCCCTGCGCGGCGCGCAGGCGCAGGCCGTCGGCTGAGAGCGTGAAGCGTTTCTTGTCGTTGTCGGCGATGACCTGGTCCAGGTCTTCGCGCTCGATAGGCCGGCCGGCGGCGGCGGCCTTGTGCAGCAGCTCGGCGATGTCGGCCCAGCCCTGGGCGTCCAGCGTCAGGCCTATGGTTTCGGGCTGGTGGCGCAGGATCAGGCTGAGAAATTTGCTCAGCTTCACCAGGCGCGGCGGCAGTGGTTCGCTCATGGCTTGCGTATCTTCCTTGCCGTGTTGTCTTGTCCGTGCCCCACTGGCCGCCGGCGGCCAGCCTGCGCCGCGGCGGCCTGTTTCTCAGTGGCGCGGCTTGCGCCGGTAGCCGCGGGCGCTCCAGCCCAGTGCGCCGATCAGTACCAGGCACAGGACGATTTCCACCAGCGCCGGCCCGCGCGCGCGCGGTTCGCCCCAGGCGGCGATGACGCCGTGGCAAAAGTAGAACAATCCCAGAATTCCCACCCACAGCAGCGCCCGCGCCAAGCTGCGGCGCAGGGCCAGCAGCGGCAGCAGCAGCGGTCCCGCGGTGAGGGCGATGGCCAGGCCCGACGAGCCGTTCTGCGGCGGCGCCAGCCAGCCGTGCCAGGCCAGATGCAGCAGGATCAGCCCGGCCCAGGCGGCCAGGGCCAGCTTGCGCGGATTCATGCGGTGGCTCCCAGGCGGCGGGCGATATCGGCTACGCGCCGGCCCAGGGCGCGGGCCAGTTCGCGTTCTACCTCGCTGACCGGCTCGGTGCCGCTGACGCCGGCGACATGGCTGGCGCCGTAGGGCGTGCCGCCGCTGCGCGTGCTGTTGAGGCCGCGCTCGGTGAAGGGAATGCCGACGATGAGCATGCCGTGATGCAGCAGCGGCAGCTGCATGGAGAGCAGGGTGGATTCCTGTCCGCCGTGCTGGGTGCCGGTGGAGGTGAACGCGGCGGCGGGCTTGCCGGCAAGGCTGCCGCTGGCCCATTCGGCGCCGGTGGAATCGATGAAGTGCTTCAGCGGCGCGGCCATGTTGCCGAAGCGGGTGGGGCTGCCCAGGATCAGGCCGGCGCATTCGCGCAGGTCGTCGCGGCTGGCATAGGGCGCGCCCTCGTCCGGTTCCGGCGGCGCCGCGATCTCGGTCACCGGCGCCACCGGCGGCACCTGGCGCAGGCGCGCGCGCATGCCGTCGACCTCTTCCACGCCGCGGGCAACGTGGCGGGCCAGCTGGGCCGTGGCGCCGTGGCGGCTGTAGTACACAATCAGGATCTCGCTCATTGCACCGTTTGACACGCGGAAAACCCCGCGGAGGTTATCATCGCGCCCGCCCGGCCAGAGTGCGCTGCAAGGAATCCGCCCCGCGAATGAGGATAGACCGCGACCAATTGCAGGCTTTCGCCGTTTTCCTCTGGCAGCGTTTCCGCGACGACCGTTGCCCGCAATCGGCGGGTGCGCTGGCCTTCACCACGCTGATCTCGCTGGTGCCGGTGACCGCGGCCATCCTCGGCGTGCTGTCCTCGTTCCCGGTGTTCGCGCGCTGGCAGGCCGATCTCACCACCTTCGTATTCAACAATTTCGTCCCCGCCGCGGGCAGCACGGTGCAGAGCTATCTGACCGAGTTCGCCAACAACGCCAGCCAGGCCACGGCCATCGGCGTGGTCGTGCTGCTGGTCAGCGCCATCTCGCTGATGACCAGCATCGAGGATGCCTTCAACCGCATCTGGCGCGTGGCCACGGCGCGCAGCGCCGCCTCGCGCTTCCTGATGTACTGGACCGCGCTGTCGTTCGGCCCGCTGCTGCTGGTCGCCGCGCTGGCGCTGAGTTCCTATCTGTTCGCGCTGCCGCTGGTAGCCGGCTACGAGGCGCAGCTGGGCCTGAAATCGCGCGTACTCAACCTGCTGCCGTTCCTGATCGTCTGGGTGGCGCTGTTCGCCAGCTATCTGATCATTCCCAACCGCAATATCCGCGCCCGCGACGCGGCGGTCGGTGCGCTGCTCGCGGCGCTGCTGTTCGAGGCGGCCAAGCGCGGCTTCGCCTTCTACCTCGGCCAGGTGACCTCCTACGAGCAGGTCTACGGCGCGCTCGCGGTGATCCCGGTCTTCATGCTGTGGATCTATCTTTCCTGGCTGGTGGTGCTGCTCGGCGCTTCCGTGTGCGCGGCGATCAGCGCGTTTGAATACCGCGGCCTGCACGAGCGCCTGGCGCCGGGACACGAGTTCACCGGCCTGCTCTGCGTGGTGAACCATTTCGTCGATGCCCAGCGCGCCGGCCAGGGCCTGCGCACCGAGGATCTGCGCCAGCGCGAGCGCTTCCTCACCGACGACCTGCTGCAGCGCTATCTTTCCGACCTGCATCTGGCCGGCATGGTGCGGCGCACGGATTTCGGCGAATGGGTGCTGGCGCGCAGCCTGGACAGCGTGACCTTGTTCGATCTCTACGCCAGCGGCCTGTACCGCCTGCCGCTGACCGAGGCGCCGGAGCAAAGCGCGAACTGCCGCCTGCCCGAACCGCTGCGCCGCGTCATCGCCGATGTGGCCAACGATCTGCATACGGCGCTGGACGTGCCGCTGATCGAAATATTTCCTGCCCCGGGCCGGTCCGCTGCGGCAGGCCCCGTTCTTCCGGAGAACCCATGAAACGCCTGCTCGCTGCTTTGTTCATCGCCGCGTCCGCCGCCGCGCCGCTGTCCGCCGCTGAAACCGCCGCGGCCAGGCCGGAGCTGAGCATCAAGACCCTGGACGGCAAGACCTTCAACCTGGCTGACCACAAAGGCAATTGGGTAATCCTGAATTTCTGGGCGACCTGGTGCTCGCCCTGCATCAAGGAACTGCCGGAGCTGTCCAACTTCGTCAAGGCGCACAAGAACGTGCGTGCCATCGGCCTGGCCTACGAAGATACCGACGTGGCCGAGATCAAGGCCTTCCTGGAAAAGCATCCGGTGGTCTTCCCCATCGCCCAGGTCGATACCTTCGACCCGCCCAAGTCGCTGGAAACCCCGCGCGGCCTGCCGACCACCTACCTGATCGCCCCCGACGGCAGCATCGCCAAGAAATTCACCGGCCCCGTCGACGAAGCCGCGCTGCGCGCCGCCACCGGGCTGAAATGAGCACGACAGCCGCGCGCTTCCTCGTCAGCGGCCGCGTCCAGGGCGTGTTCTTCCGCGCCTCCACGCGCACCGAGGCGCTGCGCCTGGGCCTGAGCGGCTACGCGCGCAACCTGCCGGACGGACGGGTGGAAGTGCATGCGCAAGGCGATGCCGCGGCAATCGCCGCATTGGAGCAATGGCTGCGCAAAGGGCCGCCGATGGCGCGGGTCGACAGTCTGCAGCGGGAAGCGATTGCGGTGGAAGATCGGCAAGGGTTTGTTACGGGCTGAGATGCGGGATTCGGGATTCGGGATTGCGGGATTCAGGATTGTGCGATTCGGAAATGTCGAAGCGGCGCCGTGAAAGTCCTGTCCCCCAAGCGCGGAACGCGCTTGGGGGACAGGGAGTTCGCAGCTTCGTTGGCCGGAGCATGAATACCCTGGGCCGGGTTTCGCATCCCTGAAAGCGCTGGCCTCCGCTACCGAATCCCGTGCCCGAGTCTCGAATCCCGGACCCGGGTCTAGAATCCCGTACCCCTACCACCGCGCCTTGATCCAGCGCCCCTCATCCGCCACGTTCTCCCGCCCCGGCTTGCCTTTCAGCTTGGGCAATTTGAGCGGCTTTTCCGGCTCCTGGTGATCGGGCAGCCAGTCCAGCAGATGGCGGATCAGGTTCAGGCGGCCGCGGCGCTGGTCGTTGAAATCGGCCAGGAACCAGGGCGCGTTGGCCGTGTGCGTGGCGGCGATCATGGCATCGCGGGCCTTGCCGTATTCGGCGTATTTTTCGCGCGCGGCAATGTCGATGGGGGAGATCTTCCAGCGCTTGAACGGATCGGCGGCGCGTTCGGCGAAGCGTTCTTCCTGCAGGGCCTGATCCACCGTCAGCCAGTATTTCAGCAGCAGCGTGCCGGAATCGGTCAGCAGTTTCTCGAACACGGGGCACTGCTGCAGGAACTGCCGGTACTGCGCATCGCTGCAGAAGCCCATCACCTGTTCCACGCCGGCGCGGTTGTACCAGCTGCGGTCGAACAGCACGATCTCGCCGGCGCTGGGCAGATGGCTGATATAGCGCTGGAAATACCACTGTCCCTGCTCGGCCTCGCTGGGCTTGGACAGGGCGACGATGCGGAAGCCGCGCGTATTCAGCACCTGGGTGATGGCCTTGATCACGCCGCCCTTGCCGGCAGCGTCGCGGCCTTCAAATATCACGACCAGACGCTTGCCTTCCTCCATCAGCCAGCGCTGCGCGTCCAGCAATTCGCGCTGCAGCGGTTCCAGCGCGGCTTCGTAGTCCTTGCGCTTCATATCGCTCATTCGAGCACCTTTGCGTCGGGGGAGCATGGTAGTGCGCGCCGTTCGCGGCAGCCGGGCGTGCGTGCGCTGCGGCCTGTGATTTCGCCGCGGCCTGAGTGTGGCATAGACCGGGCTGTCCACGCCCGTTGCCATGCAAGCACGCCCACACCGTATCGCCGGCGAACGATGCGGGCGTGACGTAGTGAATGCGTGCATACGCCGCTGGCCGAAGCGTGGAAGCATCGGGAAGTTTCCCGCGCCGCCGCCGGACTCGTGCCGGAGGCGGGTTCGTCAATTTTACGGACGCGCCGGGAAGCGCTGTTGCCCAGTCTAGGCGCACCGCCGGCCGCACTCCCTCCAACCTCGCGTGTGGCGGCTACCGCGTCCGTCTGCGCAGCGGATTCGCCGCGGCAGCCGGACGCCCCGCATCCGGCGGTCTCCCTTTTTCTTTCGGAGTCGCTGCGATGAGAGCTGTTTACTCTGGCCGTCCACTGCGGTCAGCCCGTGTGCTATCTGCCGTCTTTGCCGTATTGATGCACTGCTCCGCCGCGGCGGGCGCGGACGATTCGCTGCCGGGCGGCACCGCCCATACCGGTTTGCCGAATCCGGAGCGCGCGGCCGCCTGCGCAAGCACGCGCCTGGTCACCCACTTGTTCACGCAGGCGTCCGCTCCCGGGCCGGATGTCTTCTTCGATCCCCGATGGCAGCAGCGCAACTACGGCGCCGCCTGTCCCGCACCGCAGGAAATGTTGCGCTTTGAAGACGCTGCCTGCGTGGACGAAAGCGATCCGATCCACCCGTTCCGCCATCGCTGCAGCGCCGCCGCCTGCTGCGGTGCGCCCCCTCCGGAACCGCCCTGCGATCAGGGCGCCGAGCAGGGCTTGCCGGCGGAAGCCATCGATGTGGAAGCGGCCACGGAAGTCGCCGAAACACGCGGCCTGCTGTCGCAGCTTTACCCGGACAAGGACACGCGCACCGGCGATTTCCGCGACAGCCAGCCGTGCACGCCGTCGATAGGCGAAGAACCGCTGCCCGCCGAAGTGGACGCACCGCCGTCGGACCGCGACCTGGCCGCCGTGGAAACCCTGGAACGCTACGAGCAGGGCCGGGGCGCCGCGCTCGCTGCCGCACAGAACTCCAGGATGCCGTTCCAGTTCCCTGCGATTTCCATTCCCGACGACATCTGCTGGCGCCGCTTCGACAGCGGCAGCTGGGACATCGCCAGTTGCGCGCAGCAGTTGCGCGGGGACCAGCCGTTCGACGGCCGCGATGTCATTTACGTACACGGGCTGGCTACCGATCACCTGAAGAACTACATCGGCAACTACGCGCCGGCGAAGCTCCGCTGGCCGCAGGATGCGCACGAGTTCACCGATTCGTCCGGTTATTTCCGCCAGTACGCGGAGCGCTACTGGCGCGACCATATCCGTGAACACCTGTCGGTTCCCGGCCCGACGCCCGATCCGCTCACCGGTTGGCAGTGGTGGGCTTCCAGCGGCGATCCGGGGCCGCTCTACCGGCCCAAGTACAACCGCTATCTGATCGTCGCCTGGTCGAGCAACCAGCGCCTGGTCTATGCGCAGCACGCTTTCCTGCAGCAGGTTGCAGAGGCGATTGCCTACAACAAGAACGTCGTGACACCGCCCAATTTTCCGGCAAACGAGCGACGACCGTTCTGTGCCAACGGCTGCGTCGTCATTTCCCATTCGACCGGAGGCCTGCTGGTCAGCTCGGCGTTCGGCGCGGTCCAGCGCGGCGACTATGGCTCGCGCATGAAGGACCTGCTCAAGCACATTCGCGTGCACGTGGCATTCAGCGGAGCAATATCCGGCAGCCGCCTCGCCACGGCGGCGCTGGCAGTCTCCCGCGCGCTGATGCCTTCCGATGGCGGCACGCACTTGTGCAGGCTCGTCAGCGAAGTGTTCGCCACCCCGGCGCTGTGCGCCGTTACGCGGGAAGCGGCAGGCGCAGAGACGGCGCCTGCGGCCAGGCCCGGCGAGAACGTGGCGGACTTCCTGGAGCGCTCGATCCTGACCGACCTGATGCCGGTGGTCGCCCAACGGGTGTGGGGGCCGGTGCTGAGCGGTTCTCCGGTCATCACGCTCACCGTCGCCGGCGGCCATCCGACCGGCAACTACACCACGTTGACGAAACTGCTGCTGCCGGGCATCGACGATGGCGTGGTCTCGGCCAACTCGGCCTGCGGCAATCCTCTGCCGGTGGCGCCGGACGGCGGTTTCGCTCCCAGCGGCGTCATCGTCGGATCCTTGCTCAAGAGCTTCGATCTTGGCGACAACCGCTGGCGCGCCGCCAAGCTTCTTATCAGCCAGAAGCACCTGATGCGCGGCCAGCATCCGGGCGGGCTGTCTTACCTCGCCGGCATGTGCACGCCGTATCTGTCGGCCACGGGCATGGTGCTGCCGGTCGCGAATACGCTTTCGGGCACACCCTGGGATACGCGGGCGCGCTATCCGAATCACTATTCGCTGCTGCAGTCGGTCGCCGATCATTCCTACGACGGCGGCGGAGTTGCGGCCAATCCGTGGCCCAGCGCGTTCGCGGAAGGGGCCGGTGTCCAGCGCCGCTACCTGAGCCGCGAATGGAACAACATCGAGGAATCGAGCGCCGTCACCGATGCCGGCATTTTCCAGCAGTTCCCCGACGGCACTTATCTGGTCAAGCCGGCTTTCGCGCAAAGCGTGGAGATCGTGCGTGGCAAGAAGATCAAGTTCCGCCTGTTCCGGCGCACCCGCTATCTCTGGTTCTGGAAGCGCACCTACGAGCGGCTCGCCGGCTGGGAAAACAAGCAGAGCAGCCACTACGTCTATGAGTTCGTCGCGCGCCGCTAGCGCAGGCCGATCGCACGGATGTTCCTGGCGCGCCCGACGCCCGCCGCAACCCGGCGGGCGTCAGGGCATTGGATAGGCCCGGCCCGCCGCAGCCACTGCCGCGGCAGCGCCGGCCGCCGGATCATTCGCGCAGCCGCGGCATCAGCCCGGCGAGATTGCACGGGCGCGTGCGCGCATCCAGCTGCGGCTGGATCAGTTTTTCCCAGGCGGTGCGGCAGGCCGAGGTGGAGCCGGGCAGGCAGAACACGAAGGAATTGTTGGCCAGTCCGGCGAAGGCGCGCGATTGCAGGCTGGAGGTGCCGATTTCCTCGAAGCTGACGGCGCGGAACAGTTCGCCGAAACCGGGCATGAGCTTGTCCAGCAGCGGTTCCACCGCTTCGGGCGTGGTGTCGCGGCCGGTGAAACCGGTGCCGCCGCTGACCAGGATGCCGTGCACGGCCTCGTCGGCTATCCACTCGGCGACGACGGCGCGGATGCGGTACTTGTCGTCCTTGATCACGCGGCGCTGGTGCAGGCGGTGGCCGGCCGCGGCCAGGGCCTGGGCCAGGTAATCGCCGGAGCTGTCGGTTTCCAGCGTGCGGGTATCGGAGACGGTGAGCAGGCACAGGCTCAGTGGACGGAATTCGGTCTGGGCGGTCATCGGTGGGCGCGGCGCTCGGTCGGGTAATGCCGTTGAGGAAATTTTGCAGGGCTCCGGCACGCAGCGGGAATCCATGACGGCGCGGCGGCAAGGGAACGCGGCGCTGCGCGGCGACGGAAGACGGCGCAGCGCCCGGCGGTCCTGTTGGCGCCGGACACTAGCTCAGGCTGGGCGCATTGGCCAGTGTGACGGAGTGCGAGTTTCCGCCACCGCTTTTCGTCTCTTTAACAAACGCCGGTGCAGCCGCCGGCCCTGTGTTCCCCAGCCGAGAAAACAATTCCAGCCATGACTGCATCTGCTCATGCCTTGCGCCGCTTTCTGCTGGCTTTCGTCGCCCTGGCCAGCGCCGCCGCCGCGGCCGAGCCGGCGACGCCGGAAGCGGCGGTGAGCGCGCTCTGGCGCGCCCTGTCCCACGGTCCCGGCGAAGGCGCCGACAAGGCCGCGCTGGAGGCCCTGTTCGATCCTTCGGCCCAGGTCTACGGCGTGGCCGAGAAGGACGGCCGTCTGGTGCTGGTGCGGCGCAGTGCGGCGGAATTCATCGCGCGCCAGGCCCAGCCCAGCCCGCGGCCGTTCCTGGAGCGCGAGGTGCATCGGGAGACGCGCCGCTACGGCGCCTTCGCCGAAGTGTTCGCCACGGTGGAATCGCGCACCGCCGACCCGGACGGCGCGGCCGATTTCACCGGCATCAACAGCGTGCACCTGTACCAACAGGAAGGGCGCTGGCGCATCGTCGGGCTGTACTACCACCTGGAGCGCGCCGGCCAGCCGATTCCGGCGCAATGGCGCGGTGCGGCGGCGGCGGCCGATTCTTGATGTGGGCGGCGCCGGTTATTGAAGGTACGCGTCGGATTTCAGCGACGGCCAGGGCGCCGCTGGAGTTCGGGCGCCGCTGGACCGCGGCCGCTGCGGCGTAGCCTTCCGTCGATCGCTGCGTTTGCGCTCGCCGCCGCGTCAATCCGCGGCCGCGCCGAAGCGCTGCAGCACCTGCTGCCGCGTCGGCATGGCCGTCGCGGCGCCGGGCCGTTCCGTGCTCAGCGCCGCGGCGCGGCCGGCATGGCGCAGGATGCGGCGCAAGGGTTGCTGCGGGTTCAGCGCCAGCTCCGCCGCCAGCGCGCCGTTGAAGGCGTCGCCGGCGCCGGTGGTGTCGCGCACCTGCACCGTTTCGGCCGGCAGGCGGTAGCAGTCCTCGCTGTCGCGGTGGCGCTCGCGCTGCGCGTGGGAGACGAAGCAGCCGCGCGCGCCCAGGGTGACGATCACGCTGGCCCGGCCCAGGCGCCGGCACAGCGCGTGCAGTTCCGCGTCGCTGCAGCCGGCGATGGCGTCGGCGGCCAGTTCCACGCCGGCGAAGCGCGCCAGCAGCTCGGCGAATTCGGTTTCGTTCGGTGTGATGAGGTCGGCGGCGGCGAGCAGGGGCGCGTCCAGCCGCGCGTGCACCGGGGCGGGGTTGAGCAGGCGCAGGCACTGCGCCGGGGCGGCCTGCAGGGCCGCATGTATCGGTTCCAGGCCGGTTTCCAGCTGCACCAGCAGCACGGCCGCCGCGGCGAAGGCGTCGGCCTGCGCCTGCACGTGGCCGGCTTCCAGGCACTCGTTTGCGGCCAGGTAGAGCACGATCTGGTTCTGCGCCTGCGCATCGACCAGGATGGCGCAGGAGCCGGTAGGCGTGCCGGCCACGGTTTGCCAGCGCGCATCCAGGCCCTCGGCCGATGCCAGCGCGCGCGCGACCCGGGCCAGGTCGTCGTCTCCCAGGGCGCCTATGAACACCGTGTCGGCGCCCTGGCGCGCCGCGGCCACGGCCTGGTTGAAGCCTTTGCCGCCGGGGCCGGTGGCGAAGGCCTGGCCGCGGCGGGTTTCGCCCGGCTGCGGGAAGCGGTCCACGCTCCAGACGTGATCCTGGTTGTAGGAACCGACGACGACGACGCGCGACATGGGTAAATCCCTGGCGAGGCGGCAGGGCCGCGTGGTTAGTCCCGTTCCGCCGCCGCCGCGGCCAGTCGCCCGGCGCGGCGGTTCCAGCAGAGGAACAGGGTGAAGCGCAGCGCGAGATAGAACACCGCGAGGCAGGCCGCGGCGACGGCCGCGCCGGCATCCGGCGGCAGCTCGCCCAGCACCAGGTACACAAGCAGCAGCCCGGCCAGGGCGCAGAAACCGCCGAACAGCAGGGCGATCAGCAGCAGGCGCGCCTCGCTGATCGCCTGTGTGCGCGGCGGCCGCAGCGTCAGCAGCGGCCACCAGGCCCAGTCCTGGTCGGACAGGGCGTTGATGCGGTCTTCAAAGCGGCGCTGCGCCATGTCCTCAGAGCTGGTTGAGCACGCCGGCGATGGTCGCGGTCATGAAGGTGGCCAGGGAGCCGCCCAGCACCGCGCGCAGGCCCAGCCGCGCCAGATCGCCGCGCCGGCCCGGGGCCAGGCCGCCTATGCCGCCGATCTGGATGGCGATGGAGGAGAAATTGGCGAAGCCGCACAGGGCGTAGGCGGCGACGACGCGGCTGTGCTCCTGCAGCAGGTGCATGTTCTTGGACAGGTCCACGTAGGCGACGAATTCGTTGAGCACGACTTTTTCGCCGATGAAGCTGCCGACCAGCACGGCGTCCTGCCACGGCACGCCGATCAGCCAGGCGATCGGCGACAGCACGTAGCCGAGGATGGTTTGCAGGCTGAGGCTCACCGGCACTGTCTTGCCCGCGGACAGCCAGTCGTTGATGGTGCCGCCGTTGGCCGCCACGGCCGCCGCCGTCAGCAGCAGGCTGCAGATGCCCAGCACGAACAGGCCCACGCCCAGACCGGAATAGCCGCCGGCCCGGGCCGCGCGATGGCGGCGGAACTGCATCATGCCGCCGGCGATCAGCAGCACGCCGCCGATGCCGGCCGCGGCCACGCCCCAGCGCGGCCATACGATGGTGCCCAGGTACTGCAGCGGTGCGTTGAGCGTGGCAATCAGTGCGATGAAGGCCAGCAGCATGGCGCCGACGTTGAGCGCCAGCTTGAGGCCGTCGCCGGCGCCGGTGGCGGCGGCATCGATCACGTTGGCGCTGTGGCGTTCCACCTCGATGCGGACGCTGCCGCGGGTCAGCGGCTCGCCGGTTTCCGGAATCAGGATCTTGGCCAGCACCAGCGTCGCCGGCGCGGCCATGATGCTGGCGGCGAGCAGGTGCTTGGCGTACTTGGCCATCTCCGCCGGATCGTTCTGGCCGAGCAGGCCGACATAGGCCGCCAGCACGCCGCCGGCGATATGCGCCATGCCGCCGATCATGACCGTCATCAGTTCCGACTCGGTCATCTTTTCCAGGTAGGGCTTGATCGTCAGCGGCGCCTCGGTCTGGCCGATGAACACGCTGGCGCAGACCGAGGTGGTTTCCGCGCCGGATACGTTCATGACCTTGGTGATGGCCCAGGACATGCCCTTCACGATCTGCTGCATCACGCCCAGGTGATACAGCACGCCCATCAGCGCGGCGAAGAAGATGATGGTCGGCAGCACCTGGAAGGCGAAGATGAAGCCGAAGGCATTGGCATCGAGCAGCTTGCCGAAGATGAATTCGGAGCCGACCCGGTTGAATTCGAGCAGGTGGACGAAGCCCTTGCCGAGTTTGTCGAAGATCAGCGCGCCCAGCGGCACTTTCAGCACGAAGGCGGCGAACAGGATCTGTAGCGAAATGCCGGTCAGCACCAGTTTCCAGTCCACCGCGCGGCGGTTGCTGGAAAAGGCGAACGCGATCATGACGAGTACGAACAGCCCGAAAAAGCCGAACAGAATTTGCCCAAGGGCATCCAGCATGATTTTCCCCAACCCGAGAAGGCGGTCAGGAGAAACCCCGCCGCATAAGTTGGCCGAGCGTAGTTCAAGCCCGAATGGCGAGGCAAGGCGGCCACGCCGTGACGGGCGCTGCCAAGTGCCTGCCGGCGCGGCGATTTGACGGGTTTCGCTGCAGCGCGGAACGCCGCCTGGCGGCCGCCGGCGGACGTGCGGATTGTTGACGCGAGGCCGCAGTACGGCCCGCGGCAGCTGGCCTATACTCGGGGACGGTCTGCCGTTCGGGGTGGCGGCGCAGGGGGAAGTGTGCTCACGATCAAGCGACGATTGCTGTTGAGCCACCTGGCAGTGATCCTGCTTGGCGCCGGCGCCCTGGGCGCCTACATGTACTGGGCGGTGTCCGGGCAGATGCTGGACGCGGTCGGCCAGCGCCTGCTGGACAATGCGCGGCTGCTGGAATCCTCGCTGGACATCGACGATATCCGCGCCTTCGGCGACCGCGCCGATTCGGCCGCGGGCGAGCGCCTCAGCCAGCGCCTGCGCCGCGCCGTGGCGATCAACCCCGATCTTTCCGGCGCCTACGTGGTGGAACCGCGCAGCGATTCCCTGCGCGTGCTGGCGACCAGCCAGCCATCGGCCGGCGCCGCCAGCAGCGATTACCTGACCATCGAGGAAAGCGAGTTGTTGCGCCGCGGCATAGAACGCGCGGTGATCAGCGACATCCGCGTGGCCGCCAGCGAGCGGGCCGACCTGACCGCGCTCAGCGCGATCGGCGCTGCGCCGCAGCGCTACGTCGTCGGTGTGCGTCTGAATGCGGAAAGCCTGCAGCGCAGCCTGCGCCTGCTGCGCCTGTCCACCCTGGGCGCGCTGCTGTTCGGCGTGCTGCTGGCACTGGTGCTGTCGCGCCTGCTGGCCGAGCGCCTGCAGCGGCGCATCCGTTCGCTGGGCGAGCGCTGCCAGGCCCTGGCCGCGGGCGAGCCGCTGCCGGTGGACCAGCTGCCGATAGGCGACGAATTCGACCGTGTCATCGCCGATTTCGACGCCACCGCCCAGCGCCTGCGCGAAGCCTCGGCCCAGCGCGAGGCCGCGCTGGCTGCGCTGACCCGGGCCAATGCCACGCTGGAGGGCCGGGTCGAGGAACGCACCCGGGCGATCGAGGAAGCCACGCACCAGCTCAAGGCCGAGATCGAGAACCGCCTGCAGGTCGAAGCCCTGCTGGCCGAGGCCGCGCTGACCGACGGCCTCACCGGCCTGCTCAACCGCCGCGCCATGCTGGAAATGCTGGTGCAGGCGGTAAAGGCCAGCCGCGGCCAGGGCGGTTTCAGCGTGATCCTGGCCGATATCGACCATTTCAAGCGCATCAACGATGCCCACGGCCATGGCGTCGGCGACCAGGTGCTGGCCGCCGCGGCGCAGGAACTGGAACAGCTGCAGGGCGACAACCGCCACGCCGCGCGCTGGGGCGGCGAGGAGTTCTTCGTACTGCTGCCGCACGTAGGCCTGATGGATGCCTGCCGCCGCGCCGAGGAACTGCGCGCGCGCATAGAACGCATGCCCACGCCGGTGCGCGGCCTGCGCGTCACCCTGAGCCTGGGCGTGGCCGAGATCCAGCCCGGCGAACCGCTGGAAGACTGCCTCAAGCGCTGCGATCAGGCGCTGTACCGCGCCAAGGACGCGGGCCGCAACGCCGTGGTGGCGGCCCGCGGGAATTCGTTCGCAACCATTTCCTGAGGGCTGCGGCGCGCCCTGTTGCTGCGCGCGGGGCGCTGGTACGTCGCCGTGCGGATTGTCAATGTGGATAAAGGCGAGCGGTGTTCGCGGCGGCTGAGCGTTGCTCCCGTCGCGCTCAGTCGCCGCTTGCGGAAGCTGAGGCCGTAGCGATCTCGTACAAACCGAGCACGTGCCCGTCGTGATCCAGCGTTTCGCGCCACTGCCAGCCGCCGCGGCGCAGCAGCGTATGCGCGCCGGCGGTGGCGCAGTAGAGCCGGGCATGGCCCAGGCGGTGCGCCTCCGCCACCAGCCCCGCGATCAGGCGCGCGCCTATGCCCTGGCCGCGCAGATCGGCGCGGACCAGTCCGGCCGCGGCCCAGGGTGTCAGCTGCCGCCGGCTGGAAATCGATTCCGCTTTCAACGCGGCGATGCCGCACAGCTCGCCGCCGCGCAGGGCGATCAGGGCCAGCGGCAGGCGTTCGCGTTGTGCGAACGCGGCCAGGTCCGCGGCAGCATCGCCAGGGCCTTGCGGGCCGTAGTAGTCCGCCCATTCGGTTTCAAACCAGCGGCACAGTTCGGGCTGGTACTGCGGGTGATCGGCGAGGTGGGCGAGGCGCAGTTGGAGAGGCAAGTTCGACATGCAGGCTTGAGTCCCGAAGCGGGCGTTCCGGCGCACAGGGATGACGCAACGTAGCATGCGGGCGGCGGACTGCTGCACCCGGTACGTCCGGCGCGGCGTTGGCTCCAGCTACTTTCCGTCCGTGGATTCCGCGGCTTGCACAGCGGCGGCCGGTTCGCCCAGCTCGCCTTCCCGCAGTGCGCGCAGTGTCTGCGCCAGCCGCGCCGCCTTTTCTTCGCCTTCCCGGATCAGCTCCGGCGGCAACTGCACATCGCGGGCGCGCTGCAGGTCGCGCTGCATTTCGCCCAGGGCGATGACGGCCTGCTGTTCATAGGCGCGGTAGCGGTTTTCCTGGCGCCGGTGCTCGTAGCGGCGGTAGGCAGCCGGGTCGGCCAATTCGGCTGGTGTCGGTGCTTCGGCTGGGCTTTCCTCGTGGGCAATCGGCGGGCTGCGCTCGTCGCCGTACCGCAAGGCCTGGGCCAGGCTGTGCGCGGCATCGGGCTGGACGCTGGCTGGCGCGTAGGCGGGGGCGGCCACGGCCGCGCTGGCGGAGGTATCGCGTGGAAGGCGCGCTGCCGGCGGCGCGCCGGGCAGGGCCGTTGCCGGGCCTGTGCGATGGGCGGACGACGTCGCCGCTTTCGCTGTCGCGGTCTCGCTGCGCGCGGTAGCTGCATTTCCTGAATCTTGACGGTTGTGGACAAATGCCGAATCCGGCGCGGATCCGCCAAACGCGATCCAGGCAAGGCCGCCCGATACAAGACAGGCCGCCGCCAGCCACCCGCGCACACGCCGCTTGCAGGGACTCATGGGCGGTCTCCCTTCGCCGCCACCGTGTTTGCCGCCAGGCGTACGCGCGCTTCGCGCCGCAGTCGCCGGCGCAGCGCTTCGTAGTCGGCGCGCGCCTGCTGCTCGGCCAGGGTCTGGGCGGCGAGGTAGCGCACGGTTTCCGAATCGCGCGGGAAATACCCGTGCGCCTGTTCTTCCACGCGCACGATTTCCCAGTGTGCGGCGGCATCGGCCGCCGCCGGCTCGCGCACGGCCAGGCCGTTCTGTCCCGGCGGCTGGGCAAAGACCAGTTCGGTGAACCAGTCGGCCTTGTCCTGGCGCGCGAGCCAGCCCAGCTTGCCGCCGCCGGCCGCATCCGGCGCGACTGAGTGGCGCCGCGCCAGGTCGGCGAAATTGCTGCCGTCCTTGTGCAGTTGCGCATTCACGCGCGCGGCCGCGGCTTCGTCGGCCAGGCGGATATGCCGGGCACGCACGCGGTCCAGGCGGCGGAACTGTTCCCTGTGCGTGTCGTACCAGCGCCCGACCTGGGCCTGGTCGATCCTGTTGCGCAGCGCGGCCTGGTAAGCGCTGGCGGCATGGATATCGCGGCTCAGACCATAGTATTCGGCCAGGGCACGGGCGTATTCGCGATCCAGCAGATTGCGGCGCAGCTCGGCTACGGCGGCGGCACCGGCCTGGCGCGCAGCCCAGTCCACCGCCAGCAATTCGGCCAGGCGCCGGTGGGCCTGTCCGGCCAGAAAGGCAGCGTCGAGCTGATGCAGGCTGATGCGTCCTTGCACGTTCTGGCGGGCGTAGATGTCCGCCAGGCTCAGACTGTCTTCGACACCGCCGGGCAGCCGATAGCGCAATACGGACAGGGTCGCGGCGGCCTGCTGCTGTTCCGGTGTCAGCGCGTACTCGACGCGCAGCCGCGCCGGATCGCCCAGCACGTCGCGCAGCTGCTGCGTTGTGAGCGGCGGCTGGGCGATGATGGCTTTTTCCATGTCCGCGCCGGCCTCGGCCGCCAGTTCCTCCGGCAAGCGCTCGCGATAGACCGTGCGCAGTACGCCGGCCAGTTTTTCCTCGGCGCTGACTTCCGGCGCAAAAGCCACGCGCTGATCGGCGAACAGTTCGGCGCGGGTGAAGCGTGCCGCCGCGTGGCGCGCGAGCAGGCGTTGTTCGATCACTTCGTCCAGCAACTGCGTCGCATCGGCGCCGCGCTGCGCCATGCGCTGGTAGCGCAGCAGCAGGGCCAGAGCATTGCTGCCCAGGCGTTCGCCGTCGATCTCGGCGACAGTCCTGTCTTCGTCCGTCGTGGGCAGCGGCGGCAAGGGCAGCGACGGTGCCGTTGCCGCAGGCGGCTGCGCGGGTGCTTCGGGAAGGCCATGGGCCTGCGCCGCAGCGGCGCAGGCCGCCGCGGCCAGCAGCTGGCCGAGCCGCACCGGCAGGCGCAGCGCGGAAGCGGTTGCAAAAACATCCATGCGTTTCAACGTGCCGCCACGCGCAGCGCGGCGCAGTCCAGTACCACGACGGCCATGGCGATCGCGTGCGGAATGGTCTGGCGCGCCACGCGCACCCGGTCCTCGTGTGCCTGCGACGAAAGCACCGCGCCGCCGACCCGGTAGGAATAGGCGCCGCCCTGGGTCAGCACGCCGCGAATATCGGCCGCCGGGCTGTCGCCGCACGTGCTGAAGGTGCCGTCGTTGAGCGCGGCGGTGACCAGGGCGGCATTGTTGAAGCCTTCGCTGTAGTAGTAGTCGTTGACCCAGCCTTCCCAGCCCGAGTGATTCCTGCCGCTGCTGGTCCAGGTGTGGTGGGGCTGCAGCAGATCGGTGGCGTGCAGCACATAGCCCACGCTCTGCGGTGTCGGGCTCTGCAGGAACTGGCTCCACCAGTATTGGCCCAGATTGTCGATGGGCTGGAACGGGAAGTTCTGGTAGTCCTGGTACATGGACGGCGACGAGGCCGAGCCCTGGCGGTAGCGCGCCTCGGTCACGCCGTAGGTGTTGTACTTCGTGCCGTCGGAGAACCAGCCCTTCATGCCGCCGGCGCCGTCGTCGAGATGGTCGTTCCACAGCCAGCCCGCGGCGAGTTCGTCCACGTCGCCGGCCTGGGTCAGCTGGCTGTAGTTGTAGCCGCCGAAATCGTTGCCGTGGGCGTCGCGGCCGCGGGTATGGTTCTGGAAATGCCAGAACGAGGTGTAGTGGGCCAGCGAATCCAGGCTGGACCACAGCGGCGCGCGCACGCAGTCGCCGCTGATGGCGCCGCAGATGTAGGTGTCCTGGAAATCGTCCACGTCATAGGCGGACTGGCCGATGATCTGGCCCAGCTGGTCCACGCTGATGCCGGCGCTCTGCGCCCAGGCGGCGAGGCGGGCGTACTGCGTGGTGGCTGGATTGTTCTTCATGTACTGCACCGCATCGACCACGATGCGCTTGTGCGTTTCCTGCGACCAGGCGCCAACCGGCCCGGCCATGGCCAGCGACAGCACGCCCACGCCTATCATTCCCATGCTGCGCATTGCATTTTCTCCCTGGTTGGACTTTGGACCCTGCCTGCGGCCGGCAAGCCTAGAGGAACGACATTGCATTACGGTTGCCGGTGCTCCGGCTTGCGCGACGCGCAAGCCCCGCCGCTGCGCCATGTGGAAACTTCTCCGCCATGACTTGCCTTCACAAAGCAAAAAGGTTTGCCGGCGCAGCCCGGCCGCGACCTGTCGGAGTGCGCCAGGCGTGTAGCGGGGTGATCTGTCGCCGCGTACGAATGCGCAGGGTGCAGGATGCCGGCTGCGCGGCAGGACTGGGCCCGGACATGGCCTGCGCCGCGCGCAGCGGGCGAATCGGCGCCGGGACGGATCCGCACGGTGCCGGCGGCGGAACGCGGCAATGTCCGCGGCGGGAACCGTACGCAGCGGCGCGGTGCATTTGCGCGAATCGCGGCCTGCCGGTGTGCAGCAGCGTGAAAATTATGTCGAGATACGGAATTCGCGGTGCGGAAATCCGGCGGCCCGGCATTGCATCGCGGCCCGCCCACGCCTGCGCGGCGGCCTATTTGCACCGCCGGATTATTTGCGTCGGGGTCGACAATTTTTACAATTTGTCCGTGCGATGGGTGTGCCGGTCGCTTGACCGTGCGCGCGCCGGCAGGCGAAATCGTTCGCCAGTCCGCAATTTGTGCGGCGGCGCGGCCAGCGGGAGCGAAGCAGAACTGCATCACGGAATTGCGCCTTGCCGAAACCAGGTCCGGTTTGTCCGGCGCGCTGTCCGGTTTGCTTCCGACCAAAGTCGATGACAGCTTTTTGTACGATTTTCCGATGTTCGGGGGCGTGGTTTCCAAAAAGCGCTTGCGGCTGTTGCAGTCCGTTCGCTTGCGGGTTTTTTTGATCGTTATCTGCCGTTGCGAAAATGCCGGCGCGGCGTTTCAAAAAAATGCCATCGCGCCAAATGCAAGACAATCACGCGCTTGCGCGTTTACTATCCACGTTTTCCACTTGCCAGCTACCCCAGCGAGAAAGCCATGCCCAATATTGCGACCGCGTTCAAGGAAGAGATTTCCCGACTTTGCCGCAAGGAAATGCGCAAGCATCTCGATCCCCTGCGCAAGGCCTCGATCGCGTACCGCAAGGAGATCTCCGCGCTCAAGCGCAAACTGCAGGAATCGGAAAAGCGCCTCGGCGCCATGGCCAAGCGCAGCAGCAAGATTTCCACCGCCGCTGCCGCCGAGACGGCAGCACCGGAACGGCAGACGCGCTTTGTGGCCAAGGGCCTCAAGACCCTGCGCGCGCGTCTGGGCCTGTCCGCGGCGGAGCTGGCCGCCCTGCTCGGCGTGACCGGCCAGTCCGTCTATAACTGGGAGCAGAAGAAATCCACGCCGCGTGCGGCCCAGCTGGTGCAGCTGGCGCAGTTGCGCAGCATGGGCAAGAAGGCCGTGCGCGCCCAGCTCGAAGGCACGGCGGTGGAAGCGGAAGGCGAAGCCAAGCTGCGCCGCGGCCGCAAGCCCCGCGCCGCGGCGGAAACCGGTGAAGCGGCCGCCAAGCCGCGTCGTGGCCGCAAGCCGCGGGTCGCGGCGGAAGGCGGCGAGGCCGTTGCCAAGCCGCGCCGTCAGCGCAAGGCGCGCGCGGCGGCGGAACAGTCGCCGGCTGCGGCACCCAAGCGGCGCGGCCGCAAGCCGCGCGTGGCGCGTGAAGCGGTCGAAGCCGAAGTCGCGGCCGCCTGAGGAAAATGCGCCGCGGCCGCTGACTGGCCGCGGCGCCGGCACTGCCCGCGGTACATCAGGCAGTATCCGGCAACGATCTGCCGGGCAGGCGCAACACGGACTCATTGCGTGCGAGCTGGCGCGATACCGGATGAATGAACTCAAGCCTGGCATGTTTGCCCGCGGGTGACTGCCGCTACGCTACAGGCGCTTCGTCCGCTGCCGGTTTCAGGGAAATGTGCAGGCGCGTACGGATTTCCGCGGACTGCCGGCGTGGTGCAATACCACGGCGGGGCAAGCCTTCACCGGCGCCGTCCGCGTCCGTTATTCGCGGCAGGGCGGCAGCACTTCCGAGGATTGCTCGTCCAGCAGGCGCAGAACTTCCTCGAAGCCGTAGCGCGGTCTCCAGGCCAGCATGCGCATGGCCAGCGCCGGTGAATACACCCGGTCTATGGCGCGCGGCAGGCGCCAGCCGCGCTGGCGGAAGGCTTCGACCAGGGCCGGTGCGCGCAGGGCGAGAACGGCCGGTGCATCGTGCAGCAGGGCTTCGGCGTCCTCCGGCTGGAACGGCGTGGCGCCGGAGATGATGTAGCGGCGCAGGCCGGGCAGTTCGTTCTGCAGCGCCAGG
Source organism: Tahibacter harae (assembly GCF_024437735.1). Taxonomy (GTDB): domain Bacteria; phylum Pseudomonadota; class Gammaproteobacteria; order Xanthomonadales; family Rhodanobacteraceae; genus Tahibacter; species Tahibacter harae. Next base: position 221,777 of record NZ_JANFQO010000005.1, read on the forward strand.
GCATGTGCCTCGGCCACATCGCGGGCGTCGATGCCACGGTGCAGGCGATAGCAGGCCATCAGCGGCGCCGGTTCGGGAAAGCAGCGCGACATGCGCAGCGCCGTCACCGACATGCCGGCGCGTGCGGCGGCGCTCAGGCTGGCCTCGGCCGCGAGCTTGCTGCGGTGGTAGATGCTCACCGGCCGGGGCGGCAGTTCCTCGTCCACCCAGGCCGCGCGCGTGGCCTGCTGGCTGGCCGCGCCATACAGGGCGGTGGTGCTGGTGAAGATGAAACGCCGCGCGCCGTAGCCGGCGGCCATGTTGGCCAGCAGTTCGGTGCCCTGTACGTTGATGCGTTCAAATTCGCTGTCGGCGCTGATGCCCACGTGCGGCGCATGCAGCGCAGCGGTGTGGATCACCGCATCGACCTCGCGCAGGGCGCGGCGCAGCAGCAGCGGATCGCTCAGGTCGCCGACCAGCTGTACGGTGGACGCCGGCGTGCGGTCCAGCCCTATGACTTCATGCTCCGGCAGCAGGCGTATGCAAATGGCCCGGCCTATGCGGCCCGCGGCGCCGGTGACCAGCACTTTCATGGCGATGTTCCTGGGGAGCTGCGGCGTGCGGCGACGGCGGGTATCTGCACGGTGATCGGCCCGGGCTTCGGGTTGGGCAAGCGGTGCCGGGCCGGCCGGCAGTCGCGGTATACAAGCGCACAGGTGAAATCAGGTCTGGGCGGACGTCAACGGAATGTGATGCTCCGCCGTCCCGGTGCTGGACGCATCGGCTTCCGCCGCCAGATCTTTCCCCTGTGCCGGCTGCGGCGATGGTAGTTGCCCGGTCGCGTCCTGACGACGCAGCGGCCGGCCTGGCCGACGAACGGCAGGTGCGCCGGCGCCGGACAGCGGGTGCGGCGTGACCTACCGTGAATCCCGCAGGCGATTGCGTGATTCGCGGTGAGACTGTGCAAGCCTCGTCGCCCTGGCCCGGCGCACAGAAGCCGCCCTTGCGGTGGCGCCGCTAGCGTTCGCCGTCCGCCTGCAGCGCGTGCTGCAGCAGCGCGTCGTGCGGTGCCAGCCCGGCGAGCAGGGCGTCGATCTGCGCCGCGGGCAACCAGCGCCCGTGGACGAACACGCCGGCCACGCGCGAGACGTTGCGGATATCCGCCAGCGGATCGGCCTCCAGCAACACCAGATCGGCGCGCCGGCCGGGGCGTACGGGCCCTTCGCCGCTGCCTGGCGCGAACAGGCGATGGGCGTTGAGCGAAGCCGCCCGCAGCACTTCCCGCGGGCTGAGGCCGATCTCGCGCAGCTCGAACATTTCCTGCTGCACCGATACGCCGAAGGCCAGGCCAGGCAGGGCGGCGTCGGTGCCCACGGTCAACGGTACGCCGCGGCGCCAGAGCTGGCGCGTGAGCAGGCGGGCGAAGTCGTAGCCGATGGAAAACGTGTCTGCGCCTTCCTGGGCGCGGAAGGCTTCGCTGAGATAGCGGTTGGCCGGCGGCGCCCAGTCCCGCCGCGTCACCGGATCGACCAGCGCCAGCCAGCCCGGCGGCACGGCCGGCACTTCGCGCTGGGTGTACATATGCACAATGGTTTTCAGCGTGATCAGGGTCGGGGTGACGCCGATGCCGCGCGCGGCGACCTCGTCGGCGAGCGCGTCGATGTCCCGCGGTGCGAAATCGCTGCTGCGGGCGTAGCGCGCGAGTTCCTCCGCATGGGCGATATTGTCCAGCGGATGGGCGAAGGCGGATTCGCGGTCGGCGCAGCGCGCGCAGCCCAGTTCCGGCAGATGGCCGGTGCTGGGCAGGCGCAGGCGGCGCGCTTCCCCGACCACGGCTTCGTAGGTCTCGCGGTTGAGGTACTGATAGGGCTTGATGAAATCGTAGCCGCGCTGCTGCGCCGCGCGCACCGCGGCGGCACCGTCGTCGGCGGTGCGCGGCGATTCCGGCCGCGACGGCGGTGCCTCGCCGCTGCCGGCCACCACATCGGCGCGCGGGCCGTTGATGCGCTTGCCCACGTACAGGCGCGGCCCGGCGATGCGCCCGGCGGCGATCTCCGTGCGCAGCCAGAGCAGGTCCTCGTCGCTGCGCGCGCTGCCGCCGAGATTGGCCGCGCCGGTCACGCCGGCCTTGAGAAAACCCAGCAGCACCCGGCGGTCGTAGGCATGGTCCTCGCCCAGCGGCAGCGCGGCGATGCGCGCATCCTTGCTGTCGCGGATCGCGCCTTCGGTGGCGATATGCACATGGGCGTCGACCAGTCCCGGAATGAGGAACTTGCCGCGTCCGTCGATCACCGTAGCGCCGCGCACGCGCAATTTTTCCGCCGCCGGCGTGAGGGACGCGATGCGGCCCTGGCGGATCAGCACGTCCTGGTCCTGCAGCACTTCGTCGGTGTCCAGCGGGATCACGCTGACATGGGTGAGCAGCCAGGTTCCTTCCGGTGCCGGCTTTCCGGCGGAAACGGCGCCTGCGGCAGCCAGCAACAGGACGGCGAGGATTCTGCTCAGCATGCGAAGACTTCCGTAGGGGGCCGCGATGGGATGCGGCGGCGGTGCGCAGGGTTGCAGCGCCGCGCCGACGCGGCCATCGCCGCAGGATGCCGCAACGGCCGCGGCGCGGACAGTTCCGCAGCGCCGCCGTCCTCAATCCAGCCGTTTGCTCACCCGCGTCACCGCGATGCCGAGCACGACCACGCTGAAGGCGGCGAGCGCGGCCATTTCCTGCCACAGATCGGCGAGGTTCGCGCCGCGCAGGGCGATGCCGCGGATCAGGCGCAGGAAGTGGGTCATGGGCAGGATCTCGGCCAGCCATTGCGCTGCGCGCGGCATGCCGGCGTAGGGAAACATGAAGCCCGACAGCAGGATCTGCGGCAGGAAGGTGAAGAAGGCCAGCTGCATGGCCTGGAACTGGCTGCGCGCCAGCGTGGAAAGAAACACGCCCAGCGACAGGCTGGCCAGGATAAACAGCAGTGCAGCGGCGTAGATCTCCAGCAGGCTGCCGCGTATGGGCACGGCGAAGATCAGCTGGCCCAGGACCAGCACCAGGCTGACCTGGACCAGGCCGATCAAGGTGAAGGGCAGCACCTTGCCCACCGTCAGTTCCCAGGGCGACACCGGCGTGGCGATCAGCATTTCCAGATTGCCGCGCTCACGCTCGCGTACCAGCGCCATGGCGGTGAACATCACCATGGTCATGGTCAGGATCACGCCGACGAGGCCCGGCACGGTGTTCACCGGCGCGCGCCGTTCCGGATTGTAGAAATTCACTATTTCCACACCGGCCGGAACGGCCGCGGCGGGATCGCGCAGGCGCGCCAGCGGATAGGCGGCGAGCTGGCGCGCAGCCTGTTGCACCACCTGGTCCGAGCCGTCCACCACCAGTTGCAGCGGCGGTCGGTCGCCGCGTTCCAGGCGGTTGTCGAAATCCGCGGGGATGACGATGCCGACGCCGGCCCTGCCTTCGCGCATCAGATCGTCCAGCTGCTGCGGCGCGGACAGCTGGTAGCGCAGGGTGATGACCTGCGAGGCGGCGAGTTCGGCGACCAGCTCGCGCGAGCGCGCGGTATTGGCCTGGTCCAGCACGGCCGCGTCGAGGTGGCGTATGTCCAGGTTGATGGCGAAGCCGAACAGCAGCAGCTGCATGGTCGGTATGCCGACGATCATGGCGAAAGTCAGCCGGTCGCGGCGCAGCTGGCGCAGTTCCTTCAGCACGATCGAGAACAGGCGGCGCAGGCTCATGCGGCGGCTCCGGTGGCGGCCGGGCGCACCGGCTTCTGCGTGGCGGCGACGAATACGTCTTCCAGGTTGGCCTCGCCGCGGCGCACCGTGGCGGCGATGCCGCAGTCGCCCAGTCGGTGCTGCAGGCTGGCCGCGTCCCAGCCCTCGCGCGCGGCGAGCACGCGCAGCTCCGCGCCGATCTGGGCCAGGGCGACGATGCCCGGCTGATCCTGCAAGGCCTGCTGCGCACGCCGCGGCGCGGCGCAATCCACCAGCCAGACCGCATAGGGCAGGGCGGCGCAGAGTTCGCGCGGCGCGCCGTCGGCGACAAGGCGGCCCTGGTCCAGGATCGCCAGGCGGTGGCAGCGTTCGGCCTCGTCCATGTAGTGGGTGGAGACGAGGATGGTGGTGCCGGCGTCGGCCAGCTGGAACAGCGAATCCCAGAATTCGCGCCGCGACTGCGGATCTACCGCGCTGGTCGGTTCGTCCAGGAACAGCAGCTCCGGTTCGTGCAGCACCGCGCCGGCCAGGGCCAGGCGCTGCTTCTGCCCGCCCGACAGGGTGCCGGCGAGCTGGTTGCGCCGCTCGGTCAGCCAGTAGCGCTGCAGCAACCCGGCGATGCGCGTGCGTGCCCGGGCGCGCGGCAGGTCGTGCACGGCGGCGAGGAATTCCAGGTTCTCCTGCACGCTGAGGTCTTCGTAGAGGGAGAATTTCTGCGTCATGTAGCCGATGCGGCGCTTGAGCTGCTCGGCCTGCTGCGGTACCTGCAGGCCCAGTACCTCGATCGCGCCGGCGCTGGGCGAGAGCAGGCCGCAAAGCATGCGTATCGTGGTCGATTTCCCGCTGCCGTTGGGGCCGAGGAAACCGTAGACCTGGGCGCGGCCTACGGTGAGATCGACATTGTCCACGGCGAGCAGGTTGCCGAAGCGGCGGCTCAGGCCGCGCGCCTGGATCGCGATTTCAGCGGCCATGGCCGGCGCTCGCGGCGGTCAGCGGCAGGCCGGCGGGCAGATCCTGCGGCCGCGGGGCGTTGGCGCAGTCCTGGGCATCGCAGGCATCCAGCTGCAATTCGACGCGGTAGGAAAGCCGGTTGGCGTCATCGCCGCTGAGCGCGTAGTAGGGCGTGAACGACGCCTCCGAGCGCAGCGCGCGTACCTGCGCCGCATACGGCTGCGCGATGCCGGCCACCTGTACCGTGAAACGCTGGCCCGGCTGCAGCGTTGCGCGCCGCGGTGCCGGCACGAACAGGCGCGCATACGGCGCCGGGCCGGCGAGCAGCGAGATCACGCTGGCGCCGCGCGGCGGCTGGTCGCCCAGCTTGTACGGGATCGCATCGACGCGGCCGGGCTGGCTCGCGCGCACGTCCAGGCGTTCGCGCGCGATGCGCAGTTCGTCCACCCGGGCCTGCGCGGCGGCGACGGCGGCGTCGGCCTGGTCCAGCTGTTCCGGCCGCGTGCCGTTGCTGAGTTCCAGCACCTTGGCCTGGGCCGCGTTGACTTCGGCGCGGGCGGATTTCAGCGCGGTATCGCGCCGGTCGAGTTCGGCCTGGGCGACCAGACCCTGGCGGCGCAGTTCGGCGGCGCGTTCGCGTTCGCGCTGGGCGTCGTTGCGGCCGGCTTCGGCCCGGGCCAGTTCGGCGCGGGCCGCGGCCAGGGTTTCGCTGCGCGCGCCGTGCTGCAGTTCCGCCTGGCTGGCGCCGGCCCGTGCCAGTTCGGCCTGGGCCTGGGCCAACTGCGCATCGGCGCGGCGCGGATCCAGCTGCAACAGCAGCTGGCCGGCGGCGACGCTGTCGCCTTCCCTCACCGCGATGGCGACGATGGGTTCGGCGGCTTCGGCCTGGATGGCGATGCGGTCCCATTCCAGGGTGCCCAGCAGCGGCGGCGGTGCTTTGCCGGCGCAGGCGGCGAGCAATGCGGCAAAAGCGAGAATCACGAGGATGCGAGAAATGGACATGGCGGTGGGCCGGGTCGGAGTGGATGCGGGGCGATGGCGGTTCAGCCGGGCGGCACGGGCGGCGGTTCCAGGCCGTGCAGGAGCAGGGAGAGCACGTGCTGTTTCATCACGTCGGGAGTGATGTCCTCGGCCGGGAAGATGCTGCGCCACACCGGCTGGGCGGCGAACGGAAACACGCTGAGGCCGACCAGCGTGACCATGAACAGGCGGGGTTCCAGCTGCGGGTTGATCTCGCCGCGCGCCTGCGCGGCGGCAACCAGGTCGCGCACCTTGTGCGCCAGCACCGGCGCCAGGCGGCCGACCAGGTAATCGCGCAGCTGGCCGCCTTCCTGCAGCACTTCGCGCAGCCATAGCTGGGGAAACCACGGATTGGCGGCGAGCAGGTCCATCAGGTCGCCGACCAGGTGTTGCAGGGTTTCGCGCAGGTCCCGGGGTGAGGGCTTCAGGGTCTGGCCGAGTTGCCGGGTCAGGGGAAGCAGGCGTTCTTCGACCAGGGATTCGACGAGGTTTTCCTTGCTGCCGAAGTAGTAGTGGAGCAGGGCGGGAGTGACTTCGGCCTTGCGCGCGATCTGGGACAGCGGAGTGGCGGTTATGCCCTGGGTGGCGAAGAGGTGGAGGGCGGTATCGAGCAGGTGGAGGCGGATGTCGGCGGCTTCGCCCGGGATGGTTTTGGCGGGTGGGCGGCCGCGGCGGCGGGGGGCGGGTTTTCGAGGGATGCTCATGGCGGTGAAATTTAATTGTCGATCAATTTAATTTCAAGCTCGGGAGACTGGTCGGGCAGCGCCTGCTTGCGGTGGATGGGGTTGTGGGGGGCTTGTGTGTTGGGGTTTACGCTTAGATTTTTGATTTAGAAGCGGTTTCGTCCGCCTTTCGGTGCCGGCCCACTTTCTTTTGCTCGTGCAAAAGAAAGTGGGCAAAGAAAACACACCCCAGAAGCCACGGCCTACGGGCATCCTGCCCTTCGGCTTCGCAAGGCGGCTCTGGGTCCGCTGAAGGGCCATCCTGGCCCTTCAGCGGAGCCGCGCGGTGCGCGGGCTCATCCTGCGCCGCCTCGTCGCGGCTCATGGGGCCCCGGCAAGGCGGCGCACATCCGTGTGCGCAGAAGCAACAGCAACAGCAACGGCAACGGCAACAGCAGGAGCACTGCAAGAGCCGCGGCCACAGCCAAAGTCACTGCAGTGCAAGGGCCCGAGCCCAAGCACGAGCAACGGCAACAGCAACGGCAATGCCCTGGTGTGCTGGTTGCGATGGCGGAGGTGGTGGCGGTGTGTCTGGCTTGCGCTGGTGGTGTTGACCTGAGGACTCTGTGGGAGGAGCCAACGGAAAGATTCGTGGTGCAGCGCGGTTGCGTTTCAGGCGTTTTTGCGGGCAGGAATCGGCGGCGGGCAGCAGCCGTGTTGCCGGCGCGGTCTGCGGTGGGTCGTCGCAGTTTGCGCGCGGCGCGGCGGTGCGCGGCACAATCCGATGCAATTAATCGGGATCTGCCGATGCCGCGATTCCTGTTGTTGCCAGGCCTGGATGGCACGGGCGATCTGTTGCGCGATTTCGCCGCGCAACTGGAAGTGCTGGGGCCGGTCGAGGTGCTGTGTTATCCGGGCGCGGGGGCGCAGGACTACGCAACGCTGCTGCGCGGGCTGCAGGCGCGGGTGCGGATCGATGCGGATTGCGTGATTCTGGCGGAATCCTTTGCCGGGCCGCTGGGCATGGCGTTGGCCGCGCAGGCCGCAGTCGTGCCGCGGGCGTTGGTCCTGTGCGCCACGTTCGCTGCCTCGCCGCAGCCCTGGCTGCGGCCGCTGGCGCCGTTGCTGGACTGGCTGCCGCTGCAGGCTTTGCCCGACTGGGCCAAAGCGTTGCCCAACCTGGGCACCTGGATCACGCGCGCTCGTTCGCGGCAGCTGGGCGCGGCCTTGCGTCCGCTGCCGCAGCCTGTATTGCGCCAGCGTCTGCGCAGCGCGCTGCTGGCTGACGGGCAGGCTGCGCTCGCGGCCACGCGCTGTCCGCTGCTGTACCTGCAGGCCAGCGCCGATTGCGTGGTGCCGCCGTGGGCGCTGCGCCGCGTTGCCGCGCTGCGGCCGGACGTGCGCTGCGTGCGTATCCGCGCGCCGCACTTTCTGTTGCAGGCAGCGCCGGCCCAGGCCGTCGCGGCGATACGCACTTTTCTGGCGCAGCTGCCGCCGCCGGCCGGCTAGAACGGCAGGGACATTCCCGTCCCGGCGGCGATCTGCCAAGCTGCGCGTTCTCTGTCGACGTCGCCTATGACCTCGCTCTATTTCGCGCCCTTTCTCTGTGCACTGGTGCTGGCCCTGGCGCTGGCGTTCCGCCGCCATCGCGCGGCCATGCTGCTGGCGGCCATCGCCCTGGCGGTGGCGGCACTGTCGCTGCCGCCGGCGCAGACGGTCGGACTGCGCGCGAGCGCAGCCTGCGCCATGTTCCTGCCCTGGCTGTGGCTGCTGGCGCTGCTGCTGCCGGAGCCGCCGTTGCGTTCGCGCCGCATGCTGGTGTTCGCGGCTGCGCTGGGGCTGTCGGCCTGGCTGGTGGCCGCGGCGCCGGAGCATGTCTGGAATGGTCTGCAGGATCTGCTGCCGCTGGGCCTGTCCAGCGCGCGGCCTTCGCGTGTTGCGCTGACCCTGGCGCTGCTCGCGGCGGCGATCGCCGCCGGCTACTGGCTGTGGCAGCGGCGTCCGCTGGATGCGGCGCTGGCCTTCGCGCTGCTGGCCGGCGCCCTCGGCTGGATCCAGCTCGGCGGGCTGGAGCTGCGCAGCTGGCTGCTGGCCGCCGCGGCGGTGATCGGCCTGGGTGTGGTGTACGCATCCTGGCGCCTGGCCTTCCTCGATGCACTGACCGGGCTGCCCAACCGCCGTGCGCTGGATGAAACCCTGGCGCGCCTGTCCGGCGACTACGCACTCGCCATGGTCGACGTGGATCACTTCAAGCAGTTCAACGACAAGCACGGCCACGATGCCGGCGACCGCGTGCTGGCCGCGGTCGCGCGCAGCCTGGGCCGTACGCGCGCGGCGACGGCGTTCCGTTTCGGCGGCGAGGAATTCTGTCTGCTGTTCCGCCGGCCCGAGCTGGCCAGGGACGCCTGCGAGGAAGCACGCCAGGCCATAGAAGCCTTGCGCGTGGCCCTGCCGCGCAAGCCGGCGGCGAAGAGCGGCGCCAAGGGCGGCGGCAAATCCGCCGAGAAAAAACGCGAAGCCACCGTGCAAGTCACCGCGAGCATCGGCGTGGCCGCCCGCGGCGGCACGCGGCGCGCGGCGCCGGAGGTGCTCAAGGCCGCGGATCAGTGTCTGTACAAGGCCAAGGACAAGGGGCGCAACCAGGTGGTCGCGCTGGCCTGAGCCGCATCTTCCAGAATCCGGCTGTGAACATGCCGGCGAGAAGCAACCCGGCAGCCGCACCGGCATGGACCACGCGGCTGGCGCCGTCCTCGTGATCAGGCTTGCCGCGCCGCTGCGATTTGATAGCGAGGACCGCTGGGCTATCCTCGGTCAGCGACATTGATCGTGCTGGACGACCTGCGCCGCGGCGACGTGGTGCGCCTGCGCTACAGCGTGGCCGGGCGCAATCCCATCATGGCCGGGCTGGACGGCGAAGGTGCGGTGTTCGCCTGGTCCGGGCCGCTGCTGCGACGCCAGCTGCGTGTGCTGTTCGATTCCGATGTGCCAGTGCAGGAGCTGCGCGATCCGCGCGTGGCCGCGGCGCGCGTGCGGCGCCAGGGCGAATGGCAGGAGTGGCGTTACCTGGCCGAAAACGTGGCGCCGATTGTTGCAGAGGACCGCGAGCCAGCCGGCTTCCAGCGCTATCCGCAGGTTTATGTCAGCGAGAAACGCAGCTGGGCCCAGGTGGCCGACTGGGCGCGCACGCTGTATCCGCCGCCGGCGCCGCTGCCGGCGGATCTGCGCGAACGCATCGCGCAGTGGCGCCGGCTGCCGGATGCGGATGCCCGCATCGCTGCGGCCCTGCTCGCGGTGCAGGAAGACGTGCGCTATTTCGGCCTGGAAATCGGCGAGAACACACACAGGCCGGTCGAGCCGGCGCTGGTCTGGGAACAGCGCCGCGGCGACTGCAAGGACAAGACGCGCCTGCTGGTGACGATTCTCGCGGCGCTGGATATCGCGGCGAATCCTGCCCTGGTCAGCCTGGAAGACGGCAGGCACATCGCCGGCCTGCCGCCGTCGGCCAGCGCCTTCGACCACGTCATCGTGCAAGTGCGCCGCGACGGCGGATCGCTATGGCTGGACCCGACCAGCACCGGCCAGCGCGGCGCGGCCGCGGCGCAGGAGATCAGCGATTTCGGCTACGCCCTGCCGGTGGCGCCGGGCAGTGCCGATCTGGTCGCGGTGGCGCGCAATCCGGCCAGCCTGAACCGCATGCGCATTGTCGAGCGCTACGAGCCGCAGCAGCAGGGCGCCCAGCTCACGTTGCAGGTACGCGCGGAATATTCCGGCGACGCCGCCAACTTCATGCGGCGCAACCTGCGCTACCGCGGCGCCGAGGCGCTGAGCCGCAGCTACGCCGACTTCTACCGCCGCCGCCACGCCGAAGTGGAAGTGCTGCAGCCGCTGCAGGTGGAAGACGATGCCGCCGCCAACCGCCTTGTGCTGACCGAGCAGTACCGCCTGGACCGGCCCTGGGCGCAGGAAACGCCCGGCCAGCGCGCGCTGGATGTGTCGGCCGACAGCGTCGCCGGCATGCTCAGCCTGCCCGAAACGCTCAAGCGCAAGTCGCCGCTAGCGGTGCCCTTTCCCAGCGACGTGGAGCACCGCATCGAATTGCAGCTGCCCGCCGGCTGGAGCTGGAGCAACGGCGCCGCCCAGCGCGACCTGGACGACGCGGCGGCGAGCTACCGCTACCGTTCGGGCCTTGAAGACAACGTTGTATTTTCAGAGGAGCGCGTGGTTGCGCGGCAGGCCAGCGTCGAGCCTGCGCGTATGGGCGAACACCTGAACTGGCGCCGCAGTGCGCGGGAACAGAATCTGCAGCGCTGGGTGCTGGCCCTGCCGGCCGACAAGGCCGATCAGGTGCGCAAGCAGCGCCTGAACAACCTGCTGCGCGAAGTGATGGACGACAACCGCAAGGCTGCAACCGGGAAGAACAATGATGCGGACTGAAAACGGCCGGCGTCTGGGCTGGCTGGCCGCCTGCCTGCTTGCCGCTGCGCCGGCGGCCTGGGCTGGCGATGATGTCGCCGCGGACTGGAGCGAACTGCTCGGCAAGGGCGGCGTAAACGCGCTTGAGACGTACGCACTGGTGAATGCGCTGCGCACCGAAAATGGTGCGCTCGATACGGCGCTGTGCCATGAAAAGGCTGCCGAGATCGAAGCGGCGCTGCAGATCAATCGCGTCGGCCTGGGCTTGTGGCTGGTGGCGCAGGAATGCGCCAGCGCCGATGGCAACGAGGTCCTCGCCGAACAGCGCCGGCAGCGTTTCGAGGCATTGCTCGGGCACGCGCTGAAAAACCGTGCCGTACTGCAAGGGCAGGTGCCGATCAAGGTGCTGGCAGTGCAGGATGCCGAAGCCGTGGTGCTGGCAACCGGTCAGGAGCTTCTTTATCGCAGCTATGAGCCCTATGACGGCGGACGCTACCTGACCCTCACCCTGACCCTGTGGGACAAGGACGATCAGCGCGAGACCGTACTCGAATTCGACTATCTCGACGCGGCCTTCGGCGGCAACTTTTTGCAAGACCTTCTGCAGGAGGCCGCTCCGCCCGCTGCAGCCACACCCTGAGGCTGCTACTCTGGCCAGGTTCTCTCCATTGGAATCTGCGCGCATGAATCCTGGCCGCCGGCGCTGGCTTGCACTGCTGGGTGTCTTCGCTTTCGGTCTCACTGCCTGCCAGTCCGCCTACTACGGCGCACTGGAGAAAGTCGGCATCGCCAAGCGCGACCTGTTGCTGGATCGCGTCGACGCGGCGCGTAACTCCCAGGGCAAGGCCGAGCAGGCCTACGTCGATGCGCTGACCCAGTTCCGCGCCGTGGTCAGCGTGGATGCGGGCGAACTGGAATCGGTCTACGAACGTCTCAAGGCCAGCCACGACGAAGCCCAGGCCCGCGCGCAGGCCTTCGGCAAGCGCATCGCCGCCGTGGAGTCGGTGGCCGAGGCGCTGTTCAAGGAATGGGAAGGCGAGCTGGCCCAGTACAGCGACGCCGGCCTGCGCGCCAAGTCCAAGGCCCAGCTGGAGCGCACGCGCAGCCGCTATCGTACGCTGGACCAGGCCATGCGCCGGGCCGAGGCCAGCTTCACCCCGGCGCTGAAAGTGCTGGGCGACCAGGTGCTGTATCTCAAGCACAACCTCAACGCTGCGGCCATCGGCGCGATCAAGGACGAACTGCCGCGCATGCAGAGCGATGCGGCCAATCTGCAGCGCGATGTGCAGCGGGCCACGGCGGAGGCGGAGCGGTTCATCAAGGAGTTTCGCGGCGGATAACGCAGCGCTCAAGCGGCAACGGGGATAAAAAAGCGCGCCGGGAAATCCGGCGCGCTTTTTATTTTCAAGGGGTGGTCAGCCCTTCACGCAAACCACCTGCCGCAGCGTATGCACGATCTCCACCAGATCGGACTGCGCCGCCATCACCGCGTCTATGGGCTTGTACGCGGCCGGCGATTCGTCGACCACATCGGCGTCCTTGCGGCATTCCACGTGCGCGGTGGCCTTGCGGTGGTCTTCCAGGCTGATGCGGCGCTTGGCTTCGGTACGGCTCATCACGCGGCCGGCGCCGTGGCTGCAGGAATGGAAGCTTTCCGCATGGCCAAGGCCGCGCACGATGAAGCTCTTGGCGCCCATGCTGCCCGGGATGATGCCCATTTCGCCCTGGCGCGCGCTTACCGCGCCCTTGCGCGTCACCAGCACGTCCTTTCCGTAGTGGTGTTCGCGGTTGACGTAGTTGTGGTGGCAATTCACTGCTTCGGTCGCCACCTCGAACGGCTTGGCGATGACCTTGCGCGCCGCCTGTACCACGTGTTCCATCATGATGGCGCGGTTGGTGCGGGCGAACTGCTGCGCCCACTCGACCGCGTGCACGTAGTCGGCGAAGTGCTCGCTGCCTTCCGGCAGGTAGGCCAGGTCCTGGTCGGGCAGGTTGATCATCCAGCGGCGCATGTCCTGCTTGGCCAGCTCGATGAAGTGCGTACCTATGGCATTGCCGACGCCGCGCGAACCCGAGTGCAGCATGAACCACACGCGCTGTTCCTCGTCCAGGCAGACCTCGACGAAATGGTTGCCGGTTCCCAGCGTACCCAGATGGTTGAGGTTATTGCTGCGGGCGAGCTTGGGGTGTTTTTCCACGATGCGCCTGAAGCCCTCGGCCAGCGTGCTCCAGCCCTCGACGGCGCGCGTCGGCGGATTGGCCCAGGCGCCCTTGTCGCGCGGGCCTACGGTGCGGCCGTGCGGCACGGCCTTCTCGATGGCGCTGCGCAGCGGGGCCAGGTCGTCGGGCAGGTCGCTGGCGACCAGGCTGGTGCGCGCGGCGATCATGCCGCAGCCGATGTCCACGCCGACCGCGGCCGGCACGATGGCGCCTACGGTGGGCACTACCGAGCCCACGGTCGCGCCCTTGCCGAGATGCACGTCCGGCATTACCGATATCCACTTGTGGATGAACGGCAGCTTGGACATGTTGATCAGCTGCTGGCGTGCCTCGTCTTCCAGCGGCACGCCGCGGGTCCACGCCTTGATCGGCACGCCGCCTTCCTGGATCACGTTGTAGTTGCTGCTTGCCATGAGGCTTCCTTGAAAAAAAATGGCGACAAGTTTGGTGCGAAACATCCTGCGCTTTTACTGCAGGCCGGGACTCGAACCCGAGGGCTTGCGCCCTTCAACCGTGTAGTTCCGCCGGCATTCGCCGAAAATCGTTTGCGGTGCGGCTTGCGCCGCGTGGTGCGATGAATGAATGCAGCGACAAGTAGGGGTGAAACGTTTTTCCCGCTCTGGCCTCTGAGCTACGGCCCCGCAGTGGTGGAGCCGGCGGGATTCGAACCCGCGACCTGGACCGTGGAAGGGTGTAGTTCCACCAGGCATTCGCTGCGAAGAAAACCCGGCGGCGCAAACGGGCGCCGCTCCGTCAGGGGCCGCGGCGGGGACACCGCCGCGGCCGGTTGTCATTGGATGTGCAGCTTACTTCCAGTCGGAAATACGGTCGTCTGCCCGTATTTCAAAACCTAGAGTTCGATGGCTGCAATCTGCTGCAGCCAGTCGCGCTCGCCGTTGGCCGCGCCGGCCAGCAGATCGAACACTGCGTCGCTGAAGCCGCCGACATGCAGGACATCCGCGCCGGCCACGGTCTGGCTGGTCGCGTAGGGCTGCAGGTCGATACAGACCAGCCTGGCCTTGGGGCAGCGCACCTTCAGCGCCGCCCACTCCGTCATCGTCGCCGTGCTGCGGTTGCGCGTATCGGCCCAGGACTCGTTGTCGGAAATGATGATCAGCGTATCCACCCGCGCCGACTCCTGGTTCAGCTTCTTCAGCGGCGCGCTGACCGCGGTTCCGCCGCCGCACAGCGCGGCCAGTTGCCTGGCCTGGGTGATGACGCTGTCGCGCGGGTTGATCACCGTGTTGCGCACCGCGGTGTCGAACGGCATCACCCGTGCGGACGGATTCTTGCGCTTGACACAGGCGGCCACCAGCGCAGCGACGTCGACACAGCGCAGTGCCGTGGTCGAACCCTTGCGGTGTCCCGTGACCGGCGAATGCATGGAACCCGACACGTCGACCGCGACCACGACATTGCCCTGCAGCAGCGGCGTGTTGTCGGTCGCAATTTCCATGGCGTCCTGCAGCGCGTCGCGGATCGCCTGCGGCATTTCCGTGCTGGCCGCATTCCATGCACCGAGCAACTGGTACGGGAAAGCGCGTGCCTTGCGGATCTGGCCGGCGTCGGCCAGGGCCGCGGCGATCTGCCTGGTCAGCGCGGCGTCCTTGAACACGCCGTGGCGCAGGAACGTGTTGAGGTTCATGCGCTTGGTCTGCCATGACGCACGCCGGGCGATGGACTGCCACTGCGCCTGCGACAGCGGCAGCGCGGTCAGGTACTGGAAATTCAGCTCCGGCACCTCGCCCGCGCCCTCGCCACGCTTGAACGCCTCGTAGCGCTGCACCAGGGCCGGCAGCTTCTCTGCCTGATACGGCTTGCCGATCAGCCAGGCGTACAGCGCCTCGCGCTCCGCGTCAGCCGGCTTGGGATGGACCATGCGCACGATGTCGGCGAGCGAGGGCTGCTGGCCTATGGCCGCGTTCAGTATCTCGGCTACATCGGCGCGCTCCAGCCACTGGCGTACCAGGCGCTTGGGCCGCGTACCCAGCGACTTGCGGCCGACCACGCCGCTGCGCAGTACCTGCACGAAGTTGCGCAGCATGCGGCCGTTGTCGATCACACGCTCGAATACCTTGGCGCACAGCGCACCGTCGTGCTGTGCCAGCCAGGCCAGCAACAGCGCCGGCATGTCCTTCATCTGGCCGCGCTGGCGGGCGTAGACGGCGGTCCTGGCGATCAGCTCGGCCGGCACCTTGGCGCAGAGCTGCAGCACCTGGTCCAGCTGTGTCTGCGCATCGGCGTAGTAGGTGCCGTTGAGGCAGCCGGTGGCGGCGTACAGGGCCAGCGCCGCTTCCGGCGAACGCTGGTAGGCCAGGCCGCCGGCCTCGTTGCGGGCGTCCGCGGCGGGTACCTGCGTGCCGCGCTGGCTGTTGAAGAGCTGATGGTTTGCCATTGTTGGTCTCCGTTCGTGTGGCGGACTCCGTATGGCAAGCGCTGTGCCAGCTCGGCGGTCATTCTATAAATTGATTATTAATCATACAGTTGGGATTATTTTTCGTGCTTTCGTCATTGCCGTGTGTCGCCGATCCTGATTCCTTTCTATCGCTTAAATATCCATTCATATCGCTGCGATGCGACATCCGGCGCTGCGGGCGCCACCTGGCGGCATTGGTTGGGGGACTCGTCGATCTGCGTCGTCCTGTAGAGACGTGCAGCGCGCACCTCAGGGGATGGGTGAATGTATACAAAGTTTCTTTCTTGCAAGGGATTGCTCGCTGCCGCTTTGCTTTTCAGCGCAGGCGCCCAGGCGGTGATGCGGCCGGATCCCAGTTTCGGCAGCGGCGGCACGGCCGTAGCGGATACGGCGCCGACGTACTACGCCGTCACACCGCGGCTGGTCGAGCTTGCCGACCGGCGCCTGCTCGTCGGCAGTCTGCTGGACACGCCAGTCCCTACGCTGGTCGTCGCGCGCCGTCTCGCCGACGGCGCAGCGGATCCGGCCTTCGGCAGCGCCGGCGTCAGCAGCGTTGTGCTGGGCGCCGGCAGCTGGAATTTCGGCCAGCTGGTCGACCTGCTGCCGCAGGCCGATGGCGGCGTGCTGGCGCTGGTGTCGTGGGCGAACAACGTGCCGAACGGCGCGTCCACAGCCTCGACTGCGCTGATAAGGCTGGGACCGGACGGCAATCCGGTGCCGGGCTTCAACGGCGGCGCGCCGCTGCTGCTGGCTGGTCTGCAGACAATCGCGACGCGCCTGCTGACCTATGGCGGCGACGTGCTGGTTTTCGCGCCCGTCGCGACCGAAAGTTCGCCGGCAGTCGGTTTCCGCGCCATGCGCGTACGCGCCGATGGCACGCCGGATCCGGCGTTCGGCAGCGGCGGTGTGCTCAGCGTGGAGCGTGCCGGAGCCCAGGCCAGCGACTGGATGATCCTGCCGGGCGGCGGGTTCCAGGTGCTGTATTCGGTGCTCGGATCGTCCGGTCTGTCGGCCGTATCCAATCTGTGGCAACGCCATCGCGCCGATGGTTCGCTGGACACCGCGTTCGGCAGCGGCGGCGAACAGGCCTCGCCCTGGCCGTACAGCCAGCTGATCGACCGCTTGAATGCGCTTCCCGGCGGCTTGCAGCTGGGCGTGCGGGGTGACTGCATCAAGACGGTGCTGAACAGCTATGGACAGCCGGTGCGCGAACTGCGCTTCTGCGCCGAAGGCTGGAATTTCCGCGCACAGCCCCTGGGCGACAGGCTGCTGGTCAGCGGCGAGCAGCGTACGTTCACCCTGCCGCCGCCCAGCGACGGCACCTATCTGTGGCTGGTCGACTGGTCCGCTGCCGCCGACGTCGGCTTCGGCAATCAGCCGGATCGCAGCTGGCGCCCGCCGGACCAGCCCCATGACAGCTTCGCCGTGACGGCCGACCGCGATGGGCGCATCCTGCTGGCACGCCGGGACGCAGCGGGCCTGCGCCTGTTCCGCTATCTGGATGTGCGCGGCGTTCCTTCCGCCGCGCCGGTGCCGGCGCTGGGCCCGGCAGGTGTGGGGCTGGTGCTGCTGGGACTGTTGCTGCTGGCACGCCGCCGCCTGATGCCGGTCTGAGGGCGCATGCGCGAAAACATCTTCCTGCGGCTGCTTGTCCTGTTGCTGCTCAGCGGCGCGGCCCAGGCGGAACTGCGGCTGGATCCGGGGTTCGGCAGCGGCGGCTCGCTCGTGGTGGCGGCGTCTGGCTCGCGTGACGACAGGCCTTTGCTGGCCGGGCTGGCCGATGGCCGTTTCGTCGTGGCCAACATGGCTGTGGCCGATGTTCCGACCGTGCGCGTCGCACGCTATCTGGCGGATGGCAGGTTGGACAGCGGCTTCGGCAACCATGGCGTCAGTCAGGTCGTCGTGGCCGCCGAGCATTGGGACACCAGTCTGGTGGCCAGTCTGAAAGTCCGGAGTGACGGTGGGCTATGGCTGGCGGTGACGCGGAAGTCCTTTTTGGGTTCGCCGCCGGCTTATTCCCATACGCTGGTGCGACTTGGGCCGGACGGAAATCCGGTTCCCGGGTTCAACGGCGGCGCGGCATTGCCGCTGCCGGCGCTGGGCAGCCCGGACAATGGTCCGCTGGAGGAAATGCTGCTGCAGGACGACGCCGTGCTGCTGTTGGCGAGCATCTACACGGCGCCGCCGCAGGGTCGCTTCAAGGCCCTGCGCATCCGCGCCGACGGTACGCCCGACCCGGGCTTCGGCGTGGCCGGCTTGTTGATCGCGGAGCGGGCCGGCGCTTTTAGCTACAGCTGGATGAGCGTGCCGGGCGGCGGCTTCCAGGCGCTGTACACAATCTTCAACCCGCCAGAGCTGCCGCGGCAGAGCTTCTGGCGCCGCTACCGGGGCGATGGCTCGCTCGATCTGACCTTCGGCAGCGCCGGGGAGCAGGCCGTCGCGCCGGGAGCGGGCCGCTACGTGGCCAACCTGTTTGCGCTGCCCGGCGGCCATCACCTCGGCCAGGGCCTGGGCTGCCACCTGTTCCTGTTCGACAGCCAGGGACAGCTGCTGCGTGAATTCGAGTCCTGCCCAGGACGGGAACTGATCGCGGCGCAGCCGCTGGGCGACAAGCTGCTGCTCGTGGGGCAGGACTTCTTCGGCGGCACGCCGCCGCCGGGCAGCCCGCTTTCGCTGCGCCTGGTCGACGGGTCCGGCAATCCCGTGCCGGGCTTCAGCGGCGAGGTAGAAGGCGGCCTGCCGGGCTTGTACGACGACCGCTTTGCGGCGATCACCGACCGCGCCGGGCGCATCCTGATCGGGCACGCAGATAACGATGCGATACGCCTGTATCGCTACCAGGAAGTCGGTGCGGTTGCGTCGTCCGCAGTGCCGGTGCCGGCGCTGGGGGCGGCCGGCCTGATCCTGCTGCTGCTGGGCCTGCTGTTGCCGGTGCGGCGGCGCCTGCGGCCGGGCTGAGTCCGCACCTGCCCACCGGGCTGCCGCGGCGGGCAGGCGCCCGACTTCTGGCCTATAATCCGCGGCCCGCGACCGCCCGGCGGTCGCCCCGCGACATGCGTCGCGGCCCGGATTCAATCCCCACGGAGTCATCCATGAGCATCGAACAGCTGGAAAGCATTGCCCAGGCAATGGTCGCCCCGGGCAAGGGCATCATCGCGATCGACGAGTCCAACGCCACGATCAAGAAGCGTTTCGACGGTGTCGGCATCGAATGCACGGAAGAGAACCGCCGCGCCTACCGCGAACTGCTGCTGACCACGCCGAACCTGTCCGATCACATCTCGGGCGCGATCCTGTACGACGAAACCCTGCGCCAGTCCAGCCGCGGCGGCGTGCCGTTCACCAAGATCATGCTGGACAACGGCATCCTGCCGGGCATCAAGGTGGACAAGGGCCCGCATGCGCTGGCCGGCTTCCCGGGCGAGCTGGTCACCGAAGGCCTGGACGGCCTGCGCGACCGCCTCAAGGAATACGCCGCCCTCGGCGCCAAGTTCGCCAAGTGGCGCGCCGTCATCACCATCGGCGACGACATGCCCAGCTCCACCTGCATCGAAGCCAACTGCCACGCGCTGGCGCGCTACGCCGCGCTGTGCCAGGAAGCCGGCATCGTGCCGATGGTGGAACCCGAAGTGCTGATGGACGGCGCGCATGACCTGGACGTCTGCTACGACGTGACCGAAGTCACCCTGCGTTCGCTGTTCGCCTCGCTGTACGAGCAGAACGTCATGCTCGAAGGCACCATCCTCAAGGCCAGCATGGTCGTTTCCGGCAAGGACTGCCCGGAACAGGCCAGCATCGACGAAGTCGCCGAAGCCACCGTGCGCTGCCTCAAGGCCAGCGTGCCGGCCTCGCTGCCGGGCATCGTATTCCTCTCCGGCGGCCAGTCCGACGAAGCGGCCACGGCCCACCTGAATGCGATGAACCAGATGGGCCCGCACCCGTGGCCGCTGAGCTTCTCCTACGGCCGCGCCATGCAGTCGGCCGCGCTGAAGCTGTGGTCCAAGGATATGAACGCGAACTTCGCCGACGCGCAGAAGACCGTTGCGCAGCGTGCGCGCGAGAACGGCCTGGCGGCGCTGGGCCAGTGGAAGAAGTCGGCCTGAGTGCCGCATGACAGCTGCCGGCGCCCGGCGCCGGTGGCTGCAGCAGAAAAGCCGCCTGCGGGCGGCTTTTCTGTTTCCGGATCCGGCGGTCGCTGTCGAAATCAGATCCTGATATTCAGCGAAAAGGGCCAGTCCGCCGCCGGCCCGCATGCACCGCACCGGCGCATCGCTCATGGCTGCAGCCGCACCGTCGCGCCGAGCAGGCTGGAGGCGAAATTGGCAAAGGCGTCGAAGGCGTAGAGACGGTTGCTGTCGCCGGGGCAGCCCGATCCGTCCGCGACGCTGGTGATGGCGCCGGCGCCCGCCACCAGGCGGCGGTTGTAGCAGGCGCCGAAATCGTCGCGGTAATCGTAGGCCTGCTCGCCGTACTGCGCCGTGCGCAGGGCGAGCGAGCCGTCGCTGGCGAAACGCAGCTCGCCGCCGTTGTGGATGGCGTTGCTCAGGCTGGCGCGGCGCATAGTGAAGCCTGCCGTGCCTACGTCCAGGGTGCGCTCGAACTGCTGGCGTACTTCCAGTTTCTGTTCTGCGCCCTCGTCCAGCTCCGCATAGCTGTACACCAGGTTCAGCGGCAGCCGGCGCGTGTCGATCAGCACGTGGTTGCGGCCCTTGTGCTCGATGCGCGTCTCGGTGCGCACGCGCGTGTCCTGTTCTATGGCCTGCACGTAGTCGCTGTCGGAGATGCGGAAACGCTGCACATTGGAAAATTCCAGGTCCTGCAGCACCGTGGTGGTGACGCGCCCGCGCGAGGTTTCCACGTAGCCGGAGATGAAATAGGCGCGCCGCGAGGTGACGCCGAGATCGGTCACGACGGCGCCTTGTTCCTCGGCCGAATCGTGCGTGATCTGCATCGGCGGATCGCGGTCCAGGGTGTTGTCAGTCAGCGCGCCGGTGACGATGGCGCGGCCGGCGTCGCGGTAGATCAGCAGGTTCGCCGCGACCGAGAAACGCTCGCCCGCATTGAACACGCTGAGCGAGACCGTATGCGGCTGGCCATCGTTGAGCAGGGCCGCGAACGGCGACAGGTCCACGCGCCAGGGCTCGAAGGCCAGGGTCTGCACCGCGGGTATCGGCCGCCAGGCGCCGGGGTCGATGGCGCCGGTATACAGCCAGGGCATCACCGCCGCGACGCCGGCCGGGCGGCCGTCGATGCGCACCTGGGTCTGGCGGAAGGCAGTATTGCCGCAGGATTGCAGTGCGTCGGCGTATTCGCTGGGCACGCAGGTCATCCAGAATTCGTCGCCGGCCTGGCTCTGCGCGATCACGTCGAGAAAAACGCGCTCGCTGTTGCGCGGCAGGTTGAGGCTGCGGCTGAACTCGGCCGTGCCGGTCACGTCGGTGCTGCCGCCCAGCGGTCCGCTGGCCAGAGGCAGGATCAGGTCCGGCCGCCGCGGCGGCGCCGGCCAGTTCGCTGCCACCGGATAGAACAGGATCTCGGCGCTGCCGTGGAGAATGCCGGTATAGGTCTCGTTGACCACGTTGCCCAGGTCGATCTTGCCGCCCTGGGGCGTGGCCAGCAGGCTCTGGTAGTCGCTGATGTCGCGCTCTATGCGCCAGCGCGGCGCCACCGTCGCGGACGGTTCCTGTGTGGTGCCGAAATACAGGTTCACCGCGCCCAGCCAGATATTCGCGGTGCGGTCGAACTGGCGCCCGGTGGTGACCGAGAAATCCGCGCGCAGCACGATTTTCGCGAACGGGCCGGGGCAGGCGGCCGGCGGCGCGTAGCTGAAATCGTGCAGCGAGAAATCGTCGAACACTTCGTCCTGATACAGGCGCACCACGCAGGGTTCGACAGCGGGCGCGGCCAGCGGCGGATCGGCGACGACGGCGCCGCGGCTGCCGACCACAGGCGGGTCGGCCTGTACTGCGGCGGCAAGCAGCAACAGGATGGACAGGAATCCCCGGCGCAACGCGCGGGCAGCGGGCTGGCTCATGACGCTTCCTCGAAGTGGCGGATCCCCTGAGGCGGCAGAACTTAGCATGCGCGCTTGGGCGCGTAGTCGAATAATGGAAAAGTAATCGTTTGTTTCAGAGCGGGCGCAGCAGTGCGTCGACGGCGGCGGCTACGCCCGGCCCGCGCTGCTCATCCGCCGGGTTGCCGTACTCGGCTTGCCCGGGCGGCGGAGAAGCCGCCGCAGGCAAAGAGCCGGGCGAGGACCTGCGCCGGTTCGCGCTGCAAGCCCGCCGCATCCGTCAGCGTGCGGGGCAGGATGGGACCGGCGCTTTCTTCTGGCGCGTCATTCAGCCGGCGAGGATGGTGCGATACACCCGCAGGGCCTTGTCGTTGTAGCAGCAGAAGATGACGCGCGCGACCGGGCCGGGATCCAGGGTGAGTTCGTGGACGGCCTCGATCGCGATGGCCGCAGCCTGGTCCAGCGGATAGCCGAACACGCCGCAGCTGATGGACGGGAAGGCGATGCTGGCCAGGCCGTGCTGGCGCGCCAGCGCCAGACTGTTGCGATAGCACGCGCCGAGCAGGGCCGGCTCGCCCTTGGCGCCGCCGTACCAGACCGGGCCTACCGTGTGGATCACATGCCGCGCCGGCAGCGCGTGCCCGCCGGTGATCACTGCCTCGCCGGTGGGGCAGCGCACGTAGGGCCGCACCCAGGGCAGGGTGGCGCACTCGGCTGCCAGTCCCGGGCCGGCGGCGCGGTGGATGGCGCCGTCGACGCCGCCGCCGCCGCTGAGGCTTTCGTTGGCGGCATTGACGATGGCATCCAGGGGCAACTGGGTGATATCGGCTTGAATGGCTTCCACAACGACCTGCATGGCGCGCGCCCTCCGTGTCCAGCGTCCCCTGGCCGCGGCGCTATGGTGCATCGGATGGCCCGCGCAAACCTAGGTGGGCAACCCGGCCTGGCCGTACGGACTAGCCCTCATCCGGCCTGGGTCCTAGGACCGACTTTGGTCGGGTGGTTTAGTGAACTCGCCGGTATTGAAAGATACTTGCCTAGGCAATAATGTCTGCGGCAGCCATGAACCGACCCGACCTCCGCTCGAATTTCGCCTACCCGCTGCTGGACGTGACGCGGCTGCTGCGCAAGCACTTCGACCGCCGCGCCGAGCCGCTGGGCCTGACCCGCGCCCAGTGGCGCGCGATCAAGGTCATCCACCGCCAGCCCGGCATCAGCCAGAAAGCCCTGGCCGAACTGCTGGAAATGGAACCGATCCCGGTGGGCCGGGTGATAGACCGCCTGCAGCAGGCCGGCTTCGTCGAGCGCCGCGCCGATCCCGCCGACCGCCGCGTCTGGCGCCTGCACACCCTGGACAAGGCCCACGGCGTGCTCGACGACATGGAAGTGATCGCCGCCGGCCTGCGCGACGACGCCCTGGCCGGCGTCAACGATGCCGAGCTGGCCGCCTGTATCGATGTCCTGGAGCGCATGAAGCAGAACCTGCTCGCGCTTGAGGAAACCCCTTCCAAGAACAGCTGAAACCGCGAGTACGCCATGACCGCCACCACCGAAACCGCGGCGCCCGCCGCCGCCCCGCGCAAGCGCGCCAACACCCTGCTGTGGATCGTCGGCCCGGCCCTGGTGCTGGGCCTGGCGGGTTATTTCTATCTCACCGGCGGCCGCTACGTGGATACCGACAACGCCTACGTGCAGGCTGACCAGATCACCATTGCGCCGCAGATCGGCGGCCGCGTCAGCGAGGTGCTGGTGCGCGAGAACCAGCCGGTCAAGGCCGGCGACCTGCTGTTCCGCCTGGATCAGGAGCCGCTGCAGATCGCTGTGCAGCGCCTGGAAGCACAGCTGGAATCCGTGCGCAGCATGCTCGACGGCGCGCGCAACGGCTACCGCGGCGCCGAGGCCGACTTGCGTTCGGCCGAATCCGACCTGCAGCATGCCCAGCAGCAGTTCGCCCGGGTGCAGGACCTGCGCACGCGCGGCCTCGTTGCGCAGCAGGCGCTGGACGACGCGGCCAACGCCGTCGCCAGCGCCCGCGGCAAGCGCGATTCCAACTCCGCTGCGGTGGCCAAGGCGCAGAACCTGCTCGGCGGCCTGCCCGGTGCGAACAACGAATCCCTGCCGGGCTACAAGCTGGCCCTGGCCCAGCTGGCCCAGGCCCGGCTGGACCTGAGCCACGCGGAAGTGCGCGCGCCGGTCGACGGCGTGATCGGCAAGACCGACCTGCAGGCCGGCGAATTCCTCAGCGTGGGCCAGCCGGCCATGCCGCTGGTGGCCACCGGCAACCTGTGGGTGGAAGCCAACTTCAAGGAAACCGACCTGACCAACGTCAGCGTGGGCCAGTCCGCCGAAGTGGCTATCGACACCTATCCCGGCCGCCACTGGAAGGCGCGCGTGGCCTCGATCAGCCCGGCCTCGGGCGCCGAGTTCGCCGTGCTGCCGGCGCAGAACGCCACCGGCAACTGGGTCAAGATCGTGCAGCGCATTCCGGTGCGCCTGCTGCTGGAACCAGAAAACGGCGCACCGCAGCTGCGCGCCGGCATGAGCGCCGAAGTGCAGATCGACACCGGCCGCGAACGCGCCCGCTACAGCCATTTCTTCGGCGCGGCGCCGGCGCAGGAACCGGTCGCGAGCCGCTGAGGACATCGCCATGAGCGCCGCCGCGGCACAGGGCCATCGCCAGGTCGCCAACCTGCCTTTGCTGGTCGTCTCCATCATGCTGGCGACGCTGATGCAGGTGATCGACACCACCATCGCCAACGTCGCCCTGCCGGATATGCAGGGCGCGCTGTCGGCCACCCAGGATCAGGTGTCGTGGGTGCTGACTTCCTACATCGTCGCCGCGGCAATCGCCACGCCGGCCACCGGCTGGCTGGCCTCGACCCTGGGGCGGCGCCGCCTGCTCGCTATCGCCATCAGCGGCTTCACCCTCGCCTCGGTGCTCTGCGCCGTCGCCACCGACATCGGCCAGATGGTCGCGTTCCGCGTGCTGCAAGGCCTGTTCGGCGCGGCCCTGGTGCCGATTTCCCAGTCCACCCTGCTCGATGTGTTCCCGCGCGAAAAGCACGGCGCGGCCATGGCCATGTGGGGCATGGGCGTGATGATAGGTCCCATCCTCGGCCCGCCGCTGGGCGGCTGGCTGACCGATCACTACAGCTGGCACTGGGTATTCCTGATCAACGTGCCCATAGGCGCGGCGGCCCTGATCGGCGTGCTCGCCAGCGTGCCGCCGGACGATGCGCACGATTACCGCTTCGACTGGCGCGGCTTCCTGCTGCTCGCCGCCGGCATCGGCGGATTGCAGCTGATGCTGGACCGCGGCGAGCAGAAGGACTGGTTTGCCGCGCTGGAAATCCAGGTCGAGGCGGCCGTCGCTTTCCTCGGCTTCTATCTCTACTGGGTGCACTGGCGCACGGCGGAGCGGCCCTTCCTGGACCTGGGCCTGCTGCGCGACCGCAGTTTCCTGTCCGGCAATGTCTTCATCTTCGTCATCGGCATCGTGCTGTTCGCCACCATGGCTTTGCTGCCGCCGTATCTGCAAAGCCTGATGGGCTATCCGGTGGTGACCACGGGCCTGCTGATGGCGCCGCGCGGCGTGGGCACCCTGGTGGCGATGCTGCTGGTCGGCCGTCTGCTCGCCGCCGGGACGGATGCGCGCGCGCTGATCTTCGCCGGCCTGGCGCTGACGGTTGTATCTTTGTGGCAAATGGCGCATTTCAGTGCGGACATGCCCGCGGCGCCGGTGATCTGGGCCGGCGTGATCCAGGGCCTGGGGCTGGGCCTGGTGTTTGTGCCGGTCTCGACCATGGCCTACGCCACCCTGCCTATGCAGCGCCGCACCGAGGCGGCCGGCATGTTCAGCCTGACCCGCAATATGGGGTCGAGCATCGGCATCTCGCTGGTCATGACCGTGCTTTCGCGCGGCACCCAGACCAACCACGCCGAACTGGCCAGCCGCATCACGCCCTACGGCCATACCCCGCTGCCGGCGGGCCTGGATATGGCCAGCGGCGCCGGCCTGGCCGCACTGAATGGCGAAGTTTCGCGTCAGGCTGCCGCAATTGCCTTCCTCAATGACTTCTGGCTGATGATGATTCTGACCATAGCTGCGATACCGCTGCTGCTGCTGTTCCGCCGGCCGCA
Source organism: Tahibacter harae (assembly GCF_024437735.1). GTDB lineage: Bacteria > Pseudomonadota > Gammaproteobacteria > Xanthomonadales > Rhodanobacteraceae > Tahibacter > Tahibacter harae. The sequence goes on from NZ_JANFQO010000005.1 coordinate 247,305, forward strand.
ACGCGGTGCCGCTGCGGCACCTGCCGCCGCCGCGGTCGATCATTGAGCTTCACCCGCCCGCCACGTACCGGGCGTAGGATGGTCCACCGCGGCGGCTGACAACGCCACCGATCAGGCACCGGCGCGCCGCGCGCGCCGGTGCACCGTCCCCGCCGCGGCGGCGGACGGCCCAAGGAAAGACCACATGCTCAAGCGTCACCTGCTGTATCCGTTCGTTTTCGCCTGTATCGCCCTGGCCGCGTGCAAGAGCCCGCAGGCGCCGGCCACCGGCGCGGCCCAGCCGCCGGCCAAGGTCACCGCCCAGATCGTGCAGCTCAAGCCTTGGTCGGACGTGATCGAAGCCCTGGGCACGGCCCAGGCGAACGAATCCACGGTGCTCACCGCCAAGATCACCGAGACCGTGCGCAAGGTGAATTTCGCCGATGGCCAGGCGGTCAGCGCAGGCGACGTGCTGGTCGAACTCACCTCCAGCCAGCAGGCGGCCCAGCTCAAGGACGCCCAGGCCATGGCGCGCGATGCCGAGCGCCAGTACGCGCGCCAGCAGGACCTGGTCAAGCAGGGCACGGTATCCAAGGCCCTGTTCGACACCGCCACGGCCACGCGCGATTCCAGCAGCGCCAAGGTCGATGCGATCCGCGCCCAGCTCGCCGACCGCGTCATCACCGCACCCTTCAGCGGCGTGCTCGGCCTGCGCCGGGTCAGCCCGGGCACCCTGGTGACGCCGGGCACGGTAATCACCACGCTGGATGACGTGGACCTGATCAAGCTGGATTTCTCGGTGCCGGAAACCCTGCTCGGCGCCCTTGCCGTGGGCCAGCAGGTGCAGGCCATGACCGCGGCCTGGCCCGAGCGCCGCTGGGAAGGCCGCATCACCTCGATCGACTCGCGCGTGGATACGTCCTCGCGCTCGGTGCTGGTGCGCGCGGAGATCGACAACCCCGAGCGCGTGCTGCGCCCGGGCATGCTGCTGTCGGTGCAGGTGTTCCGCGCGCCGCGCGAGGTGCTGGTGGTGCCGGAGATCGCGCTGGTGCAGGTCGGCACCGATTCCTACGTGTTCCGCATCAAGCCCGACAGCAGCGTGGAGCAGGTGCGCGTCGTCGCCGGCGCGCGCCGGCGCGGCGAGCTGGAAGTGCGCGAAGGGCTGCAGCCCGGCGACCGCATCGTGCTCGACGGCACGGTGAAGCTGCGCAGCGGCAGCCGCGTCGCGGTACAGGAAAGCACGGCCGCCAACGGCGCCACCGCCAGCCACTGAGGAGGCGCCCCATGCTGCTGTCGGATGTCTCGGTCAAGCGCCCGGTCTTCGCCACCGTCCTTTCGCTGATCCTGCTGGTGCTGGGTCTGATCGCGTTCACGCGGCTGCCGCTGCGCGAGCTGCCGAATATCGATCCGCCCATCGTATCCATTGATACAACGTATACAGGTGCCTCGGCCGGCGTGGTCGAGACCCGCGTCACCCAGGTGCTGGAAGACGCCATCGCCGGCATCGAAGGCGTGGAGACGGTGCAGTCCTCCAGCCGCAACGGCCGCTCCAGCATCACCCTGGAATTCACGCTCAACCGCGACATCGAAGGCGCTGCCAACGACGTGCGCGACGCGGTCGCGCGCGCCGCCGACCGCCTGCCCGAGGAAATCGACCCGCCCCAGGTGGCCAAGGTGGAAGGCGACGCGGACGTGATCGTCTGGCTCAACCTGAGTTCCACCACGCTGGACACGCTGGCGCTCACCGACTATGCCGACCGCTACGTGATTGATCGGCTGTCCTCCATCGACGGCGTGGCCCAGGTCAATTTCGCCGGCGGCCAGCGCTACGCCATGCGCATCTGGCTGGACCGCAAGGCCCTGGCCGCGCGCAACCTCACGCCCAACGACATCGAGAACGCACTGCGCCGCGAGAACGTGGAGCTGCCGGCCGGGCGCATCGAATCCGACACGCGCGATTTCACCCTGCGCGTATCGCGCGACTACCGCCGGCCGGAGGACTTCGCCGAGCTGGCCATCGCCAAGTCCGAGGACGGCCATGTCACGCGCCTGGCCGAAGTGGCCAAGGTCGAGCGCGGTGCGGAAGACCGCCGCGCCTATTTCCGCGGCAACGGCAAGCCCATGGTCGGCCTGGGCATCGTCAAGACTTCCACCGCCAACAGCCTGGACGTGGCCGACCGCGTGAAGGCCGAGATCGCGCGCATCCAGAGTTCGCTGCCCGAAGGCACGACCATGGGCGTGAGCTACGACTCCACCATTTTCATCGCTGCCTCGGTGGACCAGGTCTACAAGACGCTGGGCGAGGCCGTGCTGCTGGTGCTGGTGGTGATCTTCCTGTTCCTGGGCAGCGTGCGTGCGGCGCTGATTCCGGCGGTGACCGTGCCGGTGTGCGTGATCGCGGCTTTCCTCGGCCTGTACATCTTCGGCTTCTCCATCAACCTGCTGACCCTGCTCGCCCTGGTGCTGTCCATCGGCCTGGTGGTGGACGACGCCATCGTGGTGCTGGAGAACTGCCAGCGCCGCGTCGACCTGGGCGAGCCGCCGCTGGTCGCCGCGTATCGCGGCTCGCGCCAGGTCGCCTTCGCCGTGATCGCGACCACGGCGGTGCTGATCGCGGTGTTCCTGCCCATCGCCTTCATGGAAGGCAACAACGGCCGCCTGTTCCGCGAGCTGGCCGTGGCCGTTGCCGGCGCGGTGGCGATCTCCGCCTTCGTCGCGCTCACGCTGACGCCGATGATGTGTTCGCGCCTGCTGCGCGCGCACAATCATCAGCGCGGCTTCGTCGCCTGGACCGAGCGCCAGCTCGGCCGCCTCAGCCAGGGCTACCGCCGCGCGCTGGACCGCAGCGTAGGCCATCCGCTGCTGGTCGGCGGCGTGCTGCTGCTGGCCCTGGTCGCGATCGGCCTGCTGTTCGTGCGCGTGCCCAAGGAACTGGCGCCGCCGGAAGACCGCGGCGCGTTCTTCACCCTGGTGCAGGGCCCGGAAGGCGCCGGCTACGACTACACCGTGCAGCAGATGCAGGAAGTGGAAAAGCGCCTGATGACGCTGGCCGGCGACGACAGCCCGATCTACCGCATCAACTCGCGCGTGCCCGGCGGCTGGGGCCGCAGCGAGGAAATGCATACCGGCCAGTCCACCGTGCTGCTCAAGCCCTGGGACCAGCGCGACAAGACCACGGTGCAGGTGGTCGACCAGGCCCGCGCCCTGCTCGCCGACATTCCCGGCGTGCGCGCCATCCCGCAGATCCGCCAGGGCCTGGTGCGTGGCGGCGGCCAGCCCATGCAGATGGTGCTGGGCGGGCCCAGCTACGAGGAACTGGTGCAGTGGCGCGACCGCATGCTCGCGCGCATGGAGCAGAACCCGCAGATGTTCGCGGTGGATTCGGACTACAAGGAAACCCGGCCGCAGCTGCGCGTAAGCATCGACCGCTCGCGCGCGGCGGACCTGGGGGTCTCTGTGGACGAGATCGGCCGCACCCTGGAAACCATGATGGGCTCGCGCCGCGTGACCACCTTCGTCGACGGCGGCGAGGAATACGACGTCATCATGCAGGCCCAGGACAGCGACCGGCGCAGCCCGACCGACCTGACCAACCTCTACGTACGCGCCCGCAGCGGCCAGCTGATCCCGCTGGCCAACCTGGTCAGCCTGAGCGAGCTGGCCGAGCCGGGCACGCTGAACCGTTTCAACCGCCTGCGCGCGGTGACGCTTTCCGCCGGCCTGGTGCCGGGCTATCCGCTGGGCGATGCGCTGGACTGGATGCGCAAGGTTGCCGCCGAAGAGCTGCCGGATACCGCGCAGATCGATTACAAGGGCGAATCGCGCGAATTCCAGAAGGCCGGCGGCGCCGTCGCCTTCACCTTCGCCATGGCGCTGCTGATCGTATTCCTGGTGCTGGCGGCGCAGTTCGAGAGCTTCGTGCATCCGCTGGTCATCATGCTGACCGTGCCGCTGGCGGTGCTGGGCGCCTTGCTCGGGCTGTGGCTGTGGGGCTCCAGCCTCAATCTGTTCAGCCAGATCGGCATTGTGATGCTGGTGGGGCTGGCGGCCAAGAACGGCATCCTCATCGTCGAATTCGCCAACCAGCTGCGCGACCAGGGCCGCGGCATACGCGAGGCGATCCTGGAAGCTTCGGCGGTGCGCCTGCGTCCCATCCTGATGACATCGATCGCCACGGTCACCGGCGCCGTGCCGCTGGTGCTGGCCAGCGGCGCCGGCGCGGCCAGCCGCGTCACCATCGGCGTGGTGGTGGTGTTCGGCGTGACCTTGTCCACCTTCCTGTCGCTGTTCGTGGTGCCGGTGTTCTACCTGCTGCTGGCACGCTTCACGCGCTCGCCGGAAGCGGTGGCGCGCGAGCTGGAAGAACAGGAAACCGCTCATCCGGACGCGGAAACGGCCTGATCCACGCGCCACCGGCGGCGCGCGGACTTGCTACCGCGCGCCGCCCGCTTCAAGCTGGGGCATGAATTCCCATGACGACGACAGTCCGCGCCGCGGCCCGCCCGACAGTCCCTGGAGCAGCGCGCGCCCGCGCAGCGGCCAGGCCCGCCCCGACAAGCGCGAACGCGAGCGGCTGAAGGCCGCCGGCCAGGGCCGCCCGCCGCGCGACGCGGCGTATGCGCCGCGCGCGCCGCAATCCTACGCGCCGCGTTCCGGCACTGGCGCACGGCGCAGCGACGAACAGGCCGCCGAAACCGCGCCGCGGCCCGAGCTGCAGCAGCGCCACGAGGAACTGCGCCTGTTCGGCATCAATGCCTGCAAGGCCGCGTTCGCGGCGCGGCCGCAGGATCTGCGCAAGGCTTATCTCACCGAGCAGCGCATCGCCGAATTCAAGCCACTGCTGGCCTGGTGCGTGAAGCACCGCCTGGGCTACCGCGTGGTGGAAGAGGCCGATCTGGCCCGCCTCAGCGCCAGCCAGCACCACGAAGGCATCTGCCTGGAAATGCGCCGCCAGAACCCGCTGGGCCTGGCCGAGCTGCTGACGCAGCAGCCGCCGGCACCGCAGCCCAGCCTGCTGGTCGTGCTCGACGGCGTGGGCAATCCGCACAATTTCGGCGCCGTGCTGCGCAGCGCGGCGAATTTCGCCGTCGGCGGCATCGTCGTGCCGGCCGATTCCAGTCTCGGTCTTTCCGGCGCCGCCTGCCGCGTCGCCGAGGGCGGCGCCGAGGCCGTGGCGCTGGCGCGGCCGCAGCCCGGCGAAGACCTGCTCGCGCTGCTGCGCGCGTCCGGCTACGCCGTTGCCGCCACCGTGCCGCGCGACGGCGTAGCGCTGTACCGGCAGCCGCTGCCGGCGCGCCTGGCGCTGATCTTCGGCGCAGAGAACGAAGGCATGAGCGCGGCGCTGATCCAGGCCGCCGATCTGCGCCTGCAGATTCCCGGTAGTGGAAAGGTGGAAAGTCTGAACATTGCGGCGAGTGCCGCCGTGCTGTTCGCCGAACACTACCGCCAGCACCTCGTGTCATGAGCAGCAACAGCCTGGGCCTGGTCGCCCTGCTGGTGCACGACTACGACGAGGCCATCCGCTTCTACACCCAGGCCCTGCGCTTCCGCCTGCGCGAAGACAGCGACCGCGGCGGCGGCAGGCGCTGGGTGGTGGTAGCGCCGGGCGAGGGCGGCGCCGGCCTGGTGCTGGTCCGCGCCGAGGACGCCGCCCGGCAGGCCCTGGTCGGCCGGCAGTGCGGCGACAGCGTGTTCCTGTTCCTGGACAGCGCGGATTTCTGGTCCGACTACGCGCATATGCGCGCCCACGGCGTGCGTTTCGCCGAGGAACCGCGCGAGGAAGCCTACGGCACGGTCGTGGTGTTCCACGATCTGTACGGCACCAAATGGGATCTGCTGCAGCGCAAGTAGCGTTCAGCGCGTGGCGGCGCCCAGTGCCGCACCGTCGCGCAGTGCGCCGGCCGGAAAGCCGCGCCAGACCAGCCAGAGGATGGCGGCCAGATAGACCAGGGCCAGCGGCGCCAGCAGGGGATAGATGACGCTGCCGCCGAACAGCGCCGGCGCCACCGCAAGTATCTGCGTGCCGGTGGCGACGATACCGGCCCAGCCCAGCGCCGCCGGCAGCAGGCGTTCCAGCCGCAGCAGGCAGAAGAACAGCAGCATGCTCAGCCCGCCCAGGCTCACGTCCAGGAAGTGGATGCCGTTGCGCAGGCCACCCAGCAGTTTCTTCAGCGCCAGGTACAGGCTGGCCGGCTCCGGCCCGGCTGTCTGGTAGTGCTCGCCCAGGGTGCGGAACGCGATCAGGGTGGCGTATTCCACGGCTGAGACTGCGAGCCCCGCCACGACCAGGGCGAAATACGCCGTCGCCAGCAGCGGCCGTGCCCGGCCCAGGCTGCGCAGCAACAGCGCCGCCAGCCAGACCGAGATAAGGCTGGTCGCCATGCCCAGCACGGTGATCAGGCCGATCTGCCGCGGATGCGCCGCCGCGTTCACCAGCAGCCCTTCGCCGCCGAACAGCTGCGGCTGCAGGGCGAAATTGGAATAGATGCCCATGACGAATGTGGCGAGCAGGCCGGCGCCTAGCCAGCGGCCGAGATTGCCGGGGTTTTCCATGATGTCCTCCCATTGGTGGTGCCGCAGCGATCTGCGCCGACCTTGCCCGGGCACGGCGACAGCGGCCAAGACCGCGTGCGACCGCCGACGGATCGGGGCGGACGAATGACGGCCGGACGCGACGGCCCGATCGGCCGCGGCGTCGCCCGGCTGGTATGTGGGCGGGTCAGGTCGTGCCGTCGCATTGCAGCCGCGGGGCGTTGCTTACACACTGGCCGGCCTGTGCCCGTTGCGGAATCGGCTGAGCCATGGATGCGTATGAGCCGGTGATTACCCTGCTGCGCAAACGCCTCGCGGCGTCGGGCTTTGCTGTCACGCGGCGCCGGGGCAACTGCTGGATGACTTTCCCGGACGGCGGCGCCAGCGAAATCGCGGCGCTCGATCAACTGCCGCCGGCCGACGCCATCGATGCCTATGCCGCACGGCTGGAACACCTCGCCGCGCAGCGGCAGCAGGTGCTGGCGTCTCTGCAAGCAGACCGCAGCGCCGGGCCGGCCGGCGCGAGCCGCCGGGGCTGGAGACCGGCGCCCTGCTGGAACTCAGCCGGCTGATGCCCGGCGCGGCCTGCGGGAATCTGGTCAGGCTGGCCTGCGCGCAGCGGCGCGTGCTGCACCATTCCCGGCGCAAGGACGACGAGCTGACGCTGCAACTCGCGATTGCCTGGCGGCGCTGCCGGCCGGCGCTGCGCCGGCCGGGGGCGGTGCCGCCCTAGCTGTTGGCGTTGTTCGCGTCGCCGGAGCCGTCGTAAGGGTCGTTCATGCCGGCCGGTTCGGCGGCTCGCGCCGCGGCGGAACCGTAGCCGGCCGATGTGGCGTCGGCGTCCGTCGCATACGACGCGGCGATGCCATCCCGGTTCGGCGGCGGCGGCGTGGTCCGCTGCAGCGGCCGGCTGGTATTGCGCTCGGATTTGATCAGCCGGTCGGCGGTCTTCATGATCGCGGCGATGTCGGCGCGCGGCGTGCGCAGGCCCTCGAACTGGGCCAGCAGCTCCGGCAGGGCGGCGACGGCCTGTTCGACCACCGCGACCACGGGCGGGTCGGGGTACAGGGATTTGTCGATCACGCGATCGAGCAGGCGTTCGAAGCGGGCGTTGAAATCGCCCAGGGCCGGCACGCCGACCATGCGGCTGCTGCCTTTCAGCGTGTGGAAGGAGCGGCGCAGCGGCATGACCCGGTTGAGGTTGGACGGGGCGGCGCGCCACAGCAGCAGGTTGCGGCGCAGGTTGCCGATCTCCGACTTGACCTCGGCGATGAACACGCCGCGCAGCTCGTCGTCGACCTCGTCCGGATTGCCGCGCGCGCCGGCCGCCGTCGCCGGGCGGGACTGGCGCTGGACCAGCCAGATGCCTACGCCCAGCAGTACCACGATCAGCGACGCGACCAGCAGATAGATCATTGCCCCGGCTCCCGCGCGGACCGCTGCCGCGATGCCGCCTTTTTACCGATGCGGCTGCGCGGTGTCCACGAGCAGAACGGCAGAGCGGGGATGACCGGGCCGGGAATTTGTCCGACCATGGCGCGGTCCAGGCAGGTGTCGTCGGCACAGCGAGGCGGACATGCGAAGCGGGCGGTGGATACGTGGCCTGATGGCGCTGGCGCTGCTGCTCCGGCCCGGCCCGGCGGGAGGCAGCATGAGCGAGGACGGGGCGGCGCAGCCGCAGGTGCTGGTCCGCGCCGCGGCGCCGCTGCAGCTGGGGCCGGCGGCGGTCGAGCGCGAACTGGCCGGCGCGGTGCAGGCCGCCGCGCTGGTGCGGCAGCTGCAAGATGCGGCGCCGGGCCGCGAGGTCTATCTGGTGCTGGACGGACTGCGCGTGGAGGCCGATCCGGGCGTGCTCTACCAGGTCGAGCTGGTCTCACTGGCCGCACCCGGGGCGGCGCCCGAAGCGGCCGGCAGCTTCAGCCTGTACGGCGTGGCCCATGCCTCCGGTGCCAGCGCGCGGCGCAGCTTCGCCGTCACCGCCGCCGTGCGCCGCCTGGCCGCCCGCGGCGGCTTCGCCCTGCGCCTGCGCCCGTCCGGCGCGGCGGCGCCCGGCGCGAAAGTGGAGATAGGCCAGATTTGCCTTGTGCTGCAATGAGCTGCGCGCCGCGCGGCGGCGCGGATGGATTGCTGCAACAGTGGCCATGTATACGAGTGGCGTTTTGGCGTAATGTGGCGATCCGCCTGCTCCGCCCGGGGCGGCGGCTTACGTTGCGTCTCACCCACCACCAGGCCAAGGGGAGCAAGACCATGACTTCGATTTCCCGCCGCGATTTCGTCCGCGGCGCCGCCAGCATTCCGTTGTCACTGTGGCTGATGAAGCGGCTCGGCGCGCAGCCGGCGCGGGTGCGCTACGACGCGCGCAGCAGCAAGGGCGTGGAGATGCTCAGGATCTACGCCGGCGCGGTGAAGGCCATGCAGGGGCTGCCGGAGACCGATCCGAGCAACTGGACCTTCCAGTGGTATACCCACTTCGTCAAGAATTCCACCAGCAAGAGCGCCGAAGTACAGCGCGTGTTCGGCAGCGGTTCCAGCCCGCACAAGGCCCTGGCCGAAGCCATGTGGAACACCTGCCAGGCCCATTCCGGCCAGAACGAGAACCTGTTCCTGCCCTGGCACCGCATGTACGTCCTGTACTTCGAGGACATCATCCGCGCGGTCAGCAAGCGCGATGACTTCACCCTGCCGTACTGGAACTATTCCGCCAGCGGCCCCACCCACGGCGTGTTGCCGCCGCAGTTCCTCGATCCGGCCGATCCGGTGTTCGGCCCGCTCTACGTGGCCGAGCGCAATCCTCTGGCCAACAACGGCAAGCCCATCGACGAGGGCCAGCCCAATGATCCGCTGGGCCTGCAGGCGCTGAGCCAGGCGCAGTATTCGCCGCAGGGCGCGGTGCAGGGCTTCTGCCTGGCGCTGGACTCGGGCCTGCACGGCAATATCCACGTGCTGACCGGCAACACCGTCAACATGGGCCGGGTGCCCTGGGCGGCGCGCGATCCGATCTTCTGGCTGCATCACTGCAACATCGACCGGCTGTGGGCGAGCTGGAACGCCAACGGCGGCGTCAATCCGCAGGAAGCCTGGGGCGATGACACCTTCGTCTTCGCCGATGCCAAGGGCGAAAAAGTCACAGCGAAGGTGTCGGACTATTTCGACATTGCCAAGCTGGGCTACAGCTATGAGCGGCTGGAACCCAAGCCCAGGACCATGCTCTCGGCCAAGGCCGCGGCGCGCAAGCCGCGGCGCCTGTCGCGCGTCACCGCGGCCACCGGGGTCGCACTGGGCGCCAAGCCGGTACGGGTGCAGCTGGAGGCCGCCGCGCCGGCCGTACCGGCACAGAATTCCGAATCGCTGCCGCTGATCCGCGCCGTCTCGGCATTGCAGCCGGATCAGCGCCTGCTGCTGGTGCTGAGCAAGCTGAGCACCCAGGGCCAGCCGGCGGTGCTCTACCACGTCTATCTGGAATTGCCGGAGAAGGAAAATCCCAAGGGCGGCGAATACCACGTCGGCACGATCAGCTTCTTCGACGCCGAGCACCTGGACCACGGCAGCGGCGGCGCCCATGTCATGCCCGAGGACAAGTTCTACAGCTTCGACGTGACCGACCTGCTCGGCCGTCTGAGCAAGAGCAGGACCCTGAGCGAAAAGCCCAGCGTCACCCTGGTGCCGGCGGGCGAGGCGGCCGGCGATGCCAGGCCGGTCGTCGGCAGCATAGAGCTGCTGCAGCAGTAAGCCGGCTGGCGCGCAGCCGGGCAAAGAAAAAGGCCGCCCGGGCGGGCGGCCTTTCCGGTTCTTGCGTCGGCTCTTTGGTCAGCGCCGCATCAGCGCAGCGCGGCGGTGCCGGCCACGGCCATGAAGGCGATGGCGCCGAGAATTCCCATTACGAGCAGGGAGAGCAGGATGGCCACGACGACGATGACCACGGTATAGCCCACGGCCTTTTCCTGCGGCACCTTCATCGTGTGCGGCAGGGCGAAATACAGCTGGAACAGGCCGTAGATGCCCGCGGCGAGCATGATCAGCGCACCCAGGACCGGGATGATCTGGAACACGCCGGCGACCCAGCCGGGGGTGCCGTAGTAGGCGGCCGTCTTCATCGCCTGCATCTGGTTCTTCTGCGCGCCGAAGGACGGCGCCAGCGCGTCGATGATCAGGCCCATGACGAAGACCATGCCCAGCGCCAGCGCGTAGGAGAGCAGCATGGTGATGAACGAGAACACGATGCCCAGCGGCGAAAAGATGACATTGGCGAGCAGGCCGAAGACGGCGGGAATCGCCGCCATGATCATGACGTAGCCGGTGTACAGGCCGGCGATGTCGGTCTGCTCCTGCGCGATGACCGGCCATTCCGTTTTCGGCGTCAGGATGATGTTCTTCGCACGAGTGATCAGCTTGTTGATATCCATGGCTCTCCCAGCAACGGTCTAAGGGGCGGATGCAGGATTACACCCGCCGGCGCAGCTGCCGATTCTAGCCGCGGAACTGAACCTGCGCGCGACAAGGCGGTCGCAAAGATGCTGTGCGCTGGTGCCGGCACAAACCGTGCATTCGTTCACGGTCCAAACTGGTAGACTCGCCTGCTCCTTTGCGTTTGTCCGGAACCCCCATGGCCAGAACCAATCCCGCGGCGGCGAAGACCATCCCTGCCAACGCCGAGAACCGTTACGAAGTGACGCGCACTGACCTGCCGCTGTCCTGCCCGATGCCGGGCATGAGCCTGTGGAATTCGCATCCGAAGGTCTATCTGCCGATCGAGGACGAGGGCGGCGAGTCGGTCTGCGCCTACTGCGGCGCGCGCTACGTGCTCAAAGACTGACCGGGGCGCTGTGCAGGAGCGTCGGCTCACGGTGGTGCAGCTCGTACCCGCCCTGGAGACAGGCGGGGTGGAGCGTTCCACGCTGGAAGTCGGCGCCGCACTGGCGGCCGCCGGGCACCGCTCCGTCGTCGTTTCCGCCGGCGGCCGCCTGGTGCCGCGGCTGATCGCCGAGGGCAGCGAACATGTGCAGCGCAACATCGGCGCCAAGTCGCTGCTGAGCCTGCGTCATATCGCCGGCCTGCGCAGCCTGTTCAACGAGCTTAAGCCCGACATCGTCCACGCGCGCTCGCGCCTGCCGGCCTGGCTGGCCCATTTCGCGCTGAAGAACGCGCCGCGCTCCATGCATTTCGTGACCACGGCGCACGGGCTGAACTCGCCGGGGCGCTACAGCGCGATCATGACCCGCGGCGAGCGGGTGATCGCCGTCTCGCATACGGTGCGGGATTTTCTCATCAGCCATTACGAGATCGATCCCGAACGCATCGTCGTCATCCCGCGCGGTATCGACCTGGACGAATTTCCCTACGGCCACCGCCCGGACGAGGACTGGCTGAACGCCTTCTTCGCCGAATACCCGCGCCTGCGCGGCGCGCCGCTGCTGACCCTGCCGGGCCGCGGCACGCGCATCAAGGGTCATGCGGACGCGATCGAACTCACCGCCGCGCTGAAGACCCGCGGCATCGCCACGCGCCTGCTGCTGCTGGGCGTGGTCGAGCCCAGCCGCATGAGCTACGTGGCCGAACTGCAGCGCCTGGCCGAGGAACGCGGCGTCGCCGACGATGTGGTCTTCGCCGCGGCGCGGCCGGATGTGCGCGATGTCTACGCGGCCAGCGCGCTGGTGCTGCAGCTGTCGAACAAGCCCGAGGCCTTCGGCCGCACCGTAATCGAGGCGCTGGCCCTGTGCCGGCCCGTGGTCGGCTATGCCCACGGCGGCGTGGGCGAGCTGCTCAGCGAACTCTACCCCTCCGGCCGCGTGCCCTTCGCCGATTTCGGCCGCCTGGTCGAGCGCGTGGCCGAACTGCTGCGCGTGGCCCCGGCGATACCGCCACTGCGCCGCTATCAGCTGGCCGACATGCAGCGCGCCACCCTGGCCCTGTACAAGTCCCTGGCCTATGACGACCCGGGCAGCCTGCGCTCCACCTATGCGATGAGCTGAGCGGCGGCCGGTGGCGCGCCGGGCTGCATCGGCTGCGATGGCACCTGCGCCCAGGCCCTGCGGCTGTGCCCCGGCCGTACGCCACGGCCCTGGGCTATGATCGCGCCCCGCATGAGCACACCGCCGCTGCGCGAACGTTTCGCGTCCCTGTTTTCCCTGGCCCTGCTGCCGCTGCTGCTCGTGGCGGTGCTGCTGCCGTTCGGGCGTAGCGCCGAACTGGGTGTGGTGGCGGCCCTGGTCGGCTGCGTCGTGCTGCTCTGGCGCGAACCCGGCCGCTGGCGCGCGAACCGGCGCTGGCGGCTGTTCCTGCTGCTGTGGGCCTGCTACACCGGCGCGGCGGCGCTGTCGGCGCTGGATGCGGTCAAGCCGGACAAGAGCTGGGGTACGGTGCTGGCCGCGCTGCGCCTGCTGCCGCTGGGCCTGTATGCCGCGCTGGCGTTGCCGCGGGCCCGGCCGCAGGCGCTGCAATGGGGCGTGGCCGTGGTGCTGACGCTATGGCTGGCCGATGCCTGGGTGCAGGCGCTGACCGGCTACAGCCTGGGCGGCGCGCCCGAAGCCGAGCGCCTCAGCGGCCTGTTCGGCAATGACAACCTGAAACTGGGCCCGGTGCTGGCGACCCTGTCGCCGTTCCTGCTGCACATGGCGCGGCAGCAATGGGGCCGGCGCGGCCTGCTGCTGGCCTTCCTCGCCGTGCTGGGACCGGTGCTGCTGGCCGGTTCGCGTGCGAGCTGGTTCGCCCTGGCCCTGGTCGCCGCGGTGTTCCTCTGGCGCGAGACGCGCCGCCCGCTGGCCTTCCTCGCGGGCACGGCCGCGCTGGGCCTGGCCGCGGCGCTGGCTGTCGCGGTGGCCTGGCGTCATTCCGAAGCCTTCGACGCGCGCATGGACCGCACCCTGCTGGCGCTGCAGGGTTCCTCCGGACAGATCGATTTCGCCCTGGCCGGCCGGGCGCAGATCTGGCACACGGCCGTGCACATGATCCGGGCGCATCCGTTCAACGGCGTCGGCGTGCGCGGTTTCCGCTACGCCTATGCCGCGTACGCCGCTCCCGGCGACAGCTTCGTCCAACCCGACGGCAGCGGCGCGGCGCATGCGCACCAGCTGGTGCTGGAAGTGCTCAGCGAAACCGGTTTCGCCGGGCTGGCGCTGTGGCTGGCAGGCCTGGCCGCGGCGGTGCGCGCCTGGCGCCGCGCCGCACCCGCGGCGCGCGAGGCGGCGTTTGCGCCCGGCCTGTCCCTGGTCGCGATGGCGTTTCCGCTGAATACGCATTTGGCGTTCTATTCGGCCTGGTGGGGACTGCTGTTCTGGTGGCTGCTGGCGCAGTTCTGTGCGGCCCTGCCGGTGCAGCGGGCGGTGGGAGCTGCACCGGCCGGCGATGACGCCGGCGATGACGCGGCGGAAGACGACGGCCTGGCCGGCGACAGCGGCGCGGCGGAAAGCGCCACGATGGGGAGCCCTGCATCGACAGGCTTCAGCGGCCACCCGACTGCGCCGGACAGCCCCTGGTCCAGCGCCGCGGCTCCGGGCGCCACAGCCGAATGCGCCGCACCGGACGATCGCGCGGCGGACCATCGCCCGGCGGCGTGCTTCGCCGCGGACAGCCCTTCCAGCTACAGCAGCGACAGCAGCTCCAGTTCGGACAGCAGTTCCGGCAGCGACAGCAGTTCCTCCTCCGACAGCGGCAGCAGCTATTCCGGAGGCAGCGATGCGTGAGCCGCTGAGCCTGGTCGTCACCACCCTGAACAACGCCGCGACCCTGGAGCAATGCCTGGCCAGCGCCGCCTGGGCCGACGAGATCCTGCTGCTGGATTCCGGCTCCACCGATGCCACGCTGGAGATTGCGCGGCGCCATGGCGCACAGATCCACAGCGAGCCGTTCAAGGGCTATGCCGCGCAGAAGCAGAGCGCCATCGACAAGGCCGCGCACCGCTGGGTGCTGCTGCTGGATGCCGACGAAGCCCTGGCCGCCGGCGCGCGCGATGCGATCGAACAGGCGCTGCAGGCGCCGGCGGTGGCCGGCTTCCGCCTGCCGCGGCGCGAGCTGGTGTTCTGGGCCTTTAACCACCGCGGCGTACGCCTGAACACTCACCTGCGCCTGTTCGACCGCAGCCGCGTGCGCATGAATCAGGTGCCGGTACATGCGGCGCCGGAGACACGCGAGCCGGTCGCAACCCTGGCCGGCGCCGAATTCCTGCACTACGGCGAGCCGGACATCCACACCAAGGTCGCCAAGATCAACGCCTATTCCACCGGCCTGGTCGGACACAAGCGCACGCGCGGGACACGGCTGCTGGGCCTGCGCCTGGTGCTGTATCCGTGGTGGTTCTTTCTGCGCCAGTACCTCGGCAAGCGCTGGTTCCTCGACGGCTGGGCCGGCTTCATCAACGCGGTCAGTGCGGCGTATTACGTTTTTCTCAAATACGCCAAGGTCTACGAGGCACAGCGCCGGCGCGACGGTGCGGCGGATTGAGCGCCGCCCGCGCCACGTTCATCCGCAATGCCAATCCCGTTTCATCGCTCCGGTGCGTTCAACAGGCGCAGCGCGATTCCGGCGATGAAGGCAGCCCCGCCGACCAGCAGCACCCACAGCAGCACCGAGGTCCATTCGACCGGCGGCCGCGGCGGTGCGGGTGGCGTGGCCAGGGCCCGCTCGCCGCTGAGCACGCGGCCGGGGCCGGGCACGGCGGGATAGGGTTTCCAGTCGGGGCCGTGGTGGCGGCGCAGGGCGTCGAGCAGGGTGGCCAGCGGGGCGTCCTGGCGCTGCGCGCGGCGGCTGCCGGCGGCTACGGCGTAAGGCCCCTGGCCCTGGGCCAGGAATACCAGCACTTCGGGGCGGTAGCCCAGGCTCAGGGTTGGCACGGCGTTCACGCGCTGGGCGGCGTCCACGCGCCAGAGACGGTCGCGGGTGGCCGCGCCCAGTCGCTGCGGCGCGGAGGCTTCGACGCTGCTCGCCGCAGCGACGCGGTAGCCGGTCCAGGGGCCGGCGCGGCGGTTCCAGGACAGGTCTTCCTGCTCGCGGCTGTGCACCAGCCAGTCGACCGCGCTGTTGCTGGTGTTGGCGAGCACGTCCAGCTGCTGCACCGGAATGCGTGCCTCCAGCCGGTAGTCGTAGTGGATCTGTGCGCCGTCGCGCTGTTCCTTGCCCTGCAGGCTGAGCCAGCGCCATTCGGGTTCCGGCGGCGGCGGCGCGGATTCGGCGGCGATGCCGCGCAGCGGCGGCAGGGGCGCGGTCGCCGCCGCGCTGAGGCGCAGGTAGCGGAAGTGCGCCTCGGGGCGCAGTTCCAGGCGATTGCGGCGCAGCTGTTCGCCGGCGTTGCGCAGCTCGGCGAGCAGGCCGTCGGACAGGCGGTTCCAGTGCTGCAGGTCGTCGCTGCCGTACAGCACGACCTGGCTCTGGAACGGCGCGCTGTCTGCCGGCCATTCCAGCAGCAGGGCCTGCAGCGGCGTGCTGTTCTGGCTCAGGTCGACCAGGAATTCGCGCGGCGCGGCCGGTGCCGCGCCGGTGCTGTCGCCGATGCGCGTGTCCACGCGCACGATGCGGCCCTGTGCGTTGCGTTCGGCCTGCACGCTCCAGTCCGCCGTTTCCGCGCCGGTGCCGGCGGGCGGCAGCGGAAACCAGGGCAGTGGCACGGTCTGGCGCGGCCATTCCTGCGCCCCGGCAGCCTCGGGGCCGAGCAGGGCCACGGGCAGTGATTCGCCGGCGGCATTGAACACTTCGATATCGGCCAGGGCCGGGTGCTGTGCGCTGCGGTAGATCTCCTCGCTGAGCACGACGCGGAAGGCGCCGCCGTCCTCGCGCGCCAGGCGCAGCGGCCATTCGCGCGCGTAGTCGTCGCGCTGGCCGGCCTGGGCGGCGCCGGCGAGCAGCAACAGGGCGAGGGCGCGGCAGGTTTTCATGACGGCTCCTGCGCTTCGGCCCGCGGCGGATTCGGCGCGAACCAGCCCACCACCATCAGCAGGCTGCCGACGGCGAGCACGCCGAGAATGGCGTAGAGATCCTTCAGGTGCGTGCGGTCGACCAGGATCAGCTTGACGATGACCAGGCCGACCAGGGCCGCGCCGCCTATCCAGACCGGACGCGAGGCGCGCCGCGCGCCCAGCAGCATGGCGCCCAGGCCGGCCAGGCACCAGACCACGGACAGGCAGGCCTGGGTCAGGGCCGACTGGAACAGGCCCATGCCCCAGGGCACGCCGCCGAGGAAATGCACGCTGCGCAGGGTGATGCTGGTGAGCAGGGCGAAGCCCACGCCGGCCAGCAGCTGGGCGCGGAACTGGGCGTCGAGCGCGGCGTCGCCGTCGCGGCCGGCCTGGCGGTACCAGGCCAGCAGGGCGACGACGAAGCCGATCTGGGCCAGCTCCAGCGGATTGAGCAGCGGCAGGTAGGGCAACGGCGCCGGATCGCCCGCGGCGGCCAGGCCTATCGCCCAGCACGAACCCAGCAGCACGCCCAGGGTGACCAGCAGGGCCGGGCGGGCTTTCTCCGCCGCCTCGTCCAGCGGGAAGCGCAGCGGCTGCCAGCGCGCCAGCGTGGCGACGAAGGCGAGCGCGAACGGAACCAGCGCAGCCAGCACCTGCCACACTGCGCCCAGCTGCCAGCGCCGGTCGGTGAAATCGATGATCTGCAGGCAGAGCAGCGTGGCCCAGGTCCAGGTGTGGATGAAGTGCGCGGCGGCCAGGCCCGGCAGTTCCTGCGCGGCGAGATTGCGCTGGGCGCGCAGGCTGGCGGCGAACCAGAAGATCCACGCGGCGATGCCCGCGCCGCTGATCGGCCCGGCCGGATTCAGCGCCGCGGTGGCGCCGACGAACAGCGGCGCGACGGCGATGGCGATGAAGGCCGGCCAGCCCAGGTCGGACCAGTCCAGGCGGCGTGCGGCTTCGCTGGCCAGCAGCGCGGTCAGCGCGGCAAAGCCCAGCAGCCAGTTGGCGACGGCGCCGGGGCTGGCTTCCGCCGACGGCACGAAGCGCAGGATCTCGTGCACGCCCAGCACCAGCCACCAGCCCAGCGCCCATACCAGCAGCAGGCGCGACAGCGCGGTCTCCGCCGTGTGCCGGCGCAGCAGCTGGGCGCAAATGAAGCCGGCGCCGCTGACCAGGGCGATGGCAAGGAAGTCGCCGTTGAAGATCGCACGCTGGCCCTCGCTGCTGCCGCTGTCGGCCAGGTTGATCAGCAGCGAGGCGCCGGCGGCCAGTTGCAACAGATAGCCGATCACGCGCGGCAGCTGGCGCTGCTGGCGCAGGCCCAGCCAGACCAGGGCCGCACCTTCCACCGCCCAGGCGCAAGCGGTGGCGCGCGCCGACAGGGCCAGCGGCACGGCCAGGGTGGCAAAGCCCAGCGCGAGCAGGGCGTGCGACTGGCCGAGCAGGTTCAGTTGCAGGCGGCGCAGCGCGACCACGGCTACGCCCAGGTGGGTCAGCGCGAGCACGAAAGCCGACAGCGCCAGCGCCTTGGTATCGCCCTGCAGCAGCCCGGCCTGCAGCGGGAAGGCCAGCAGCGGCGTGCCGAACACCAGGCTGCCGTCGACCAGGCCGCGGTGTTCGTCCGGCTGGCGCAGGGCGTACAGCAGCGGGATGGCGAGGTAGAAGGCGTAGAACAGGATCAGGAAGGGCTCGGTGCTGGCGAACAGCTCCGGCCGGTACTTGAGCACACCCCAGAATGTGCCGACGACGAAGGTGAAGCCGAAGCCGAGCAGGTTGAGGCCGCGCCAGGGCCTGACCCAGGCGATGCCGAGGATGGCGGCGTTGAGCACGGCGTAGTACGTGAACAGGGCGACATGGTTGCCGCTGTCGCTGGCGGTGAGTATCGGCGCGAGAAAGCCGCCGGCGATCGCAAGCACAGCCAGGGCCAGCGCATCCTGCGCCACCGCCATCACGCCGGCCGAGGCAACGATCACCACCAGCAGGGCGAAGGCCGCGCCGGCGGGAATCAGGCCGAACTGCTTGAAGCTGCTGAACACCACCAGCAGCAGAATGCCGATCATGCCGCCCTGCAGCGACAGGGCGAAGGCGCGGTGGCTTTCGCGCTTGCGCCAGCCGAACACCAGCCCGGCCAGGGCCGCCGCGGCGATGCCGGCCATGCGCAGTTCCATCGGCACGCGCAGCCAGCCCTGGTCGGCGGCGTATTTCATCAGCGCGCCGACGCCCAGGAACAGCACCAGCACGCCGATCTTCACCGGCACATTGCCCTGGGTAAACCAGCGCTTGACCGCGTCGAAGGCGGTTTCCAGCGGCGAAGGCGGATAAACGTCCGTCTTGCGCGCGGTTTCACGCACCGGCGCGCTGCGCGGCATGCGCGGCGGTGTGACGGGCTTGGGCGGCAGCTTCGACGGGGCCGGGCCGATATCGAACACGGCACGGCCCGACGTGGGCGCGGGCGGTGGTTCGGGCAGCAGCAGTGAATCGAAGTCGGCGGGGCCGGGCGGCGGCGTTGCCGGCGCGTCTGTGCCGGCCGTGCCGGCGGCGGCGGCGGCGATGGTTGCGGCGCTGGTCTTCGCGGCGGCGGCCTGGGCCGCCGTGGCGGGAGGTGTGGAGATGGACGGCGGTGCCGCGGCGGCTGTGCTGTCCGCGGCAAAGGCCGGCGCGGCAGCCGGCCGTGCCTGGGGCGCTTCGGCCGGCCATACCGGCGGCACGTCGTGGCGATCGGCGTGTGCGGCCGCCTGGTTGCGTGCGGCACTGGCCTGGCGTGCTTCCTGCGCTGCGGCCTGGACGCTCCGGGCCTGGCTCAGGACATCCAGATCGTGCTGCAGACGCTGTACGCGCTGGCCCAGTGTCTGCAGCCGGCCGAACAGCGCACCCAGTACGGCGCCGATGGCCGCGCTGGTCCAGCCCATCTCGTAGCGGAACACCACGCCGCCGAGAAAGGCGCCCAGGAACAAACCGATCAGACTGTACAGCCAGCCCATGTCCACTTCCCGTATGAACGCGACGTTCACACTCTAGCCGGCGCCGCGCCGGCCGTCGCGGCCGGCTGCGGCGGTATCGCGCCGTGATACCGGCTGGATCAGTAGATGGGCGGGCTGCCTTCGGGCCGGGTCTTGAAGCGCTTGTGCAGCCACAGGTATTGCGCCGGCGCCTCGCGCACCATGGCTTCGATGGCCAGATTCACCCGCGCGGTGTCGGCGACCGGATCCGCGCTGGGAAAATCGTCCAGCGGCGCTTCCAGGCGCAGGGAATAGCTGCCGTCGTCCTCGCGCCGGTGGAAGAACGGCAGCACCAGCGCGCCGGACAGTCGCGCCAGATGATGCGTCGCGGTGATGGTCGATGCGGCTACGCCGAAGAACGGTACGAACACCGTGTCCTTGCCGCGCATGTCCTGGTCCGGCGCGTACCAGACCGTGCCGCCGCGCTTGAGGTATTTCACCGTCGCGCGCAGCTCGTCCTTGGTGAACATGGCGTCGGCGTAGCGCAGGCGCGCGGCCAGCACGGCCTGTTCGAACACCGGATCGTCCATCACCCGATACATCCCGCTGATGCGCAGGCGGCGCGACACCAGCCGTGCACACAATTCCAGATGGGAAAAATGTCCGCCGACCAGCAGCACACCGCGGCCCTGTTCGCGCGCGCGCTGCAGATGTTCCAGGCCGTCCACGCGGCAGGGAATGCGCGCGATGGCGGCATCGCTGCCGAACCAGGCCAGGGCGAATTCGACCAGCATATGGCCGCTGTCGCGCAGATTGGCGGCGAGCAGCTGGCGGCGCCGGGCTTCGTCCAGCTCGGGAAAGCACAGCGCGAGATTGCGTTCCGCCACGCGCTTGCGCACCACCAGCAGCAGCGCGGCGATCCTTCCCAGCAGCGTGCCCAGCCGGCGCAGCCAGGGCAGGGGCAGGCGCGCCACGGCGCGCACCAGGGCCAGGCCCAGGCGGGAAGGCCAGTAGCGCGGCGAGGAAAGGGACGGGGCTGGCGTTGCGGAATCGTCGGACATCGGCGCGATTGTACGTAGGTTCGCCGGCGCGGTCGCCGTCCGCGCCGCGGCCGCTACGTCTGCAGTGGCGAGTGCTGGCTCAACGCAGCCGGCGCAGCGCGCGGTATTCGCGCCGGCAGCGCCGGCTCCAGTGGCGCGCGATCAGTTCGCAGCCCAGCAGCCAGACCACGGCGGTGATGGCCAGGCTCAGCGTCGCCCTGTGCCAGTCCGGCGTGCCGCGGAACAGGGCGAGCAGCAGCGCCGCCAGCGCATAGCCCAGCAACCATTGCGCGCTGCGCCGGACCAGCTGCAGTTCGCGCAGCCGCGCGCGCAGCTGCGCCAGGCGCAGGCCGGCATAGACCTGGGTGTTCTCCGCCACTGCCTGGCGGCGCGGCCTGTGGCGCAGGTTGAAGCTCCAGGCCACCACCAGGAACGTGCTGAAATATGGCAGCAGCAGCCATTCCACCGGTGCGAACGGCCGATGCAGGAAGATGGCGATGAACCAGGCCACGGCAATCAGGCTGATCGCGGCTTCGAGCACGCGCTGCAGCCGCAGGCGGCGCTGGTGGCGCTGTACCCGGGCCAGCAACTGCGCTGCCGGCATGGCGGGCAGGCGCTGCCCTTGCCACAGGGCGCGCAGGCGTTCATCCGCATCCATCGCTCATCTCCTGCAATTGCCGGCGCGCGCGGTGCGCGCGCACGCCGACGTTGTCCACGCTGATGCCGAGCATGCCGGCGATCTCGCGGTAGTCGAAACCTTCCAGCTGCAGCAGCAGGACCTGGCGCAGCGGCAGCGGCAGCCGGCGCACCGCGGCCAGGAGCCAGCGGCGTTCTTCCTCGGCCGGATCGGCAGCGGCTTCTTCCGGCGCCGCTTCCTCCAGCGACAGCCGCCGCGGCAGCCGCGCGGCGTCGCGCACATGGCTGGCGCCCAGGTTGTGGGCGATGCGCAGCACGAAGGGCAGCAGGCTGTCCTGCGTGCGCAGGCGCTCCAGGCTGCGCCAGATCGCCAGCAGCACTTCCTGCATCAGTTCTTCCTGCAGCGCGGGATTGGCCTCGTAGCCGCGCACGGTGCGCCACAGGTGCGGCAGGCAGCGTTCGACTTCGGGCCACAGGGCATGCATCAGGGGCGGGTGCTCGTCTGCCGCGGCGGATTTGCCAGCCCAGCATAGTCGCCGCCGCCGCGCGATTTCTTACAGGCGCGGCAAATCGCAGTGGGTTTGTAAGGAACAGCCGCCTGGCCCCGACTGACTGTGCTGACACCCATCGCCGACGAGACATCGGCGCCATCACCTGCAAAGGAGCGTTCCATGCAAACCCCCACTTCCGCCGAGATCGCCGTTTCCACGCCGCGCAGCAAGAAATGGTGGCTGATCGCACTGGCCGCCGGCCTGTGCCTGGCCAGCTGGATAGCACTGGCCGCCGGCCTGCTGCTGGGCGTCGGCTTCACGCCTCGGCTGGTGCTGGCCACTGCGGCCGCGCTGAGTACCGAAGCCCTGATGTGGGTTACCGCAGCGGTGCTGGGCCTGCGCCTGTTCGAGGCGCGGCGCAAGGTGTGGCAGCGGGTGCGTACGATGTTCGGCGCCTGAGCCGGTCGGCGGCCGGCCCGGTGCGAAGGCTGTCGCCGGCCGCGCCGCGGCTTCGCGGCGGTTGTCTGTTTCGCCCACCGTGACTCAGGCGCGCTGCTCCAGCGCCGCGGCCACTGCCAGCCGCAGCATGGACGGCGCCACGTAGCTGCGGTGCACGCGCGCGATGCAGGCCATGTAGAACCGGCCGAACAGATTGCGGCAGCGCACCCGCGTGGCCAGACTGAAGCAGACGGCGCCGTCGGGGTCTATCTCCACGGCGACGCTGGAGCGGAAGGCCAGGTGCCTGTCGTCCGCGCCCAGCAGCACTTCGGCGCGGCGGCCGTCCGCGGCGATTTGCTGCTCCAGCACCGGAAAGCGGCCGTCGAAGCGCGTGCCGCACTGCGGATTGAGCAGGGACGACACCGGGCAGCCCAGCGGCGATGTGCGCAGCCCCAGCGGCCGCACCAGCGCATTGCGCAGGTTCATCAGGCGGGAAACGCCCAGCGGCGGCCGGTCCAGAAAGCCCTGCAGCAGCGCGGACAGCCAGGCGCCGGCGGAATCCGCCGCCAGTTCGCCGGCGGCGCAGTGCAGGCGGAAGCAATCCTGGTGATCCACTTGTTCGTCGAACTGTTCGCGCAGCAGTGAGCGCGGATCGAGTTCGTCGCTGGCTTCGACACGGTGGCCGCTGCCGTTCGCACTGAGGAAACCACGCGCCGCCCGCCGCGGCAGCAGACTGCGCAGC
Organism: Tahibacter harae; assembly: GCF_024437735.1. Taxonomy (GTDB): domain Bacteria; phylum Pseudomonadota; class Gammaproteobacteria; order Xanthomonadales; family Rhodanobacteraceae; genus Tahibacter; species Tahibacter harae. Next base: position 269,985 of record NZ_JANFQO010000005.1, read on the forward strand.
CGCCCGGCCAGGCGGCGCAGACTGCTGCACAGCGCCGCCTGCGGCGAGGCCGCCGGCGCATGCAAGGCCAGCGCGATGGTCGGTACCTGGCGCGGATCGTAGTCGTTGCCGGCCAGCAGCGCCGTCACGCTGGGCGGCAGCAGTTCGGTCAGCGCCGGTATCGTCGCGTTGCCGGCGAGTATGCGGGCCTGCAGCGCCGGCGTCAGCGCGCCGCCGAGTTCGTTGGTATGGCAGGACAGGGCAAAGAACGCCGGATGCGCCGAGGCAGCGTCGCGCGGCGCAAACTGATGCCAGGTCTCGCCGCCGAAGCGCACCGTGAACAGGCTGTCCGGCGGGATGTCGATGTGGCGCAGCTGGCGCAGGAAATGACGCGGGTCCTGCGCAATCTGCTCGCTGCTTGCACTGGAGAAACGCAGCTGCGCGCCGGCGCTGCCGGAAACCGCGGTGAACACGCGGTGGCCGGCGTGACGATGGAACGGATGCCCCTTGGCGCCGACGGCAAAGGTATACAGCGAACTGGGATCGTTGTTGGCCAGGTCCATGCCGGCGAGGCGAGTGGAGGGTTCATCCAGCTCGTCGACAAAATGCTCGTGCCGGCGCTGGCGCGCGCAGGCATCGGCGATCAGGCGGTCGCCGGCACCGATGCCTAGCTGGGCGATCAGCGAAACTTCCACCGGCGGGCCGCCGTTGCGGCCGGCGATGCGCGCACTGGGGAAACTGGGCACTACCTGGGTCAGGGCAAGCATGGCGGCACTCCGTGCACGTAGCTGATTCAACCCGCCGGTTTGCGCCGGGCGCGCACTTCGCGCTTGAGCGGCCGCGCCACCGGGCAGAGTTCGGCGGCCCAGGCGAACACGGTATTGGCCAGGCGTTCCGGCACCAGCCGGAAAAAGACGAACTGGCCGCGCTTCTCGCGTGTGATGAGGCCGGCTTCCTCCAGTATGCGCAGGTGCGCCGACAGCGCCGGCTTGCTGAAGTCGAAGCGTTCGGCAATCTCGCCGGCGCTGAGTTCGCCCTGGTTGAGATAGGCCAGGATCTTGCGCCGTGCCGCGGAAGCCAGCGCTTCAAAGACCTTGTTCACGGCGTTCCATCAGTTAATCAGTTGATTAACTATTTATCGCGCGGCGGCCGCGGGTCAAGCCCAGTCCAGCCCGCTGCGGCGATGTGCCGCAGTGCGCGTGCTAGCCTTGCGCGGCCGGTCATGTGGACGTCTGCGACAAAGCGCCGCGGCCTCACGACGGCCGCGCAGGGCGACACTGTTCTTCGCTGCCGCAACCGCGTCACAGTCCCGGCCCCGCTCACTCCGGAGAGACCCGCGCTTGAACCTTCCGACCTCACAGATTCCCGCCGCGCTGGCAACGCTGGAAACACCGTGCCTGCTGCTGGACCAGCCGCGGCTGGAACGCAACATCGCGCGCATGAACGCCCGCATCGATTACCTGGACGTGCGCCTGCGCCCGCATGTGAAGACGGCCAAATGCACCGGGATCGCGCGGCGCATCTTCGGCGGCGCGACCGGGCCGATCACGGTTTCCACCTTGCGCGAGGCGGAATATTTCTTCGCCGATGGTTTCGACGACATGCTCTATGCGGTCAGCATGGCGCCGGCCAAGGTCGCCCGCGCCGCGCGCCTGGTGCGCGCCGGCGCGCGGCTGCGCCTGATCGTCGATGCGCTGGACGCGGCCGAAGCCATCGCCGTCCGCGCCGCGGCCGAGGACGTGCGCTTCGAGGTGCTGATCGAGATTGACGCGGATGGCCACCGCGCCGGCCTGCGTCCGCACGACGCGAACGTGATCGCCCTTGCGCGGCAGCTGCAGGCGTCCAGCCATCTGCAGTTCGGCGGCGTGATGACACACGCGGGCTCGTCCTACGGCTGCGTGGGCGCACCGGCGCTGCGCGCCCATGCGCGCATGGAGCGCGATGCGGTGGTGAGCGCGGCCGCGCGTCTGCACGCGGCGGGGCTGGAATGCGCGACGGTCAGCGTGGGTTCCACGCCCAGCATCAGCTTCGCCGAAGACCTTACCGGGGTGACCGAGGCCCGCGTCGGCGTCTACGTGTTCAACGATCTGGTGCAGAGCAATATCGGTGTCTGTCTGCTGGACGATATCGCCCTGTCGGTGCTGGCGACGGTGATCAGCCACAAGCCGGACACCGGCCGCCTGATCATCGACGCCGGCGGCCTGGCCCTGTCCAAGGATCACGGCACGGCAAGCCAGGCCGTCGATTACGGCTATGGCCAGGTCTGCGCGGCCGACGGCAGCGTACTGGCGGGACTGCGCGTGGTCGAGGTGAACCAGGAACATGGCCTGGTCGCGCCGGCGGATGCAGACGACGCGGCGGCGATGTTCGCGGCCCTGCCGATAGGCGCACGTGTGCGCGTGCTGCCGAATCATGCCTGCATGACGGCCGCGGCGTACGAGCACTACAACCTGCTCGATGGCGACGCGGTGCTGCAGTGGCCGCGCTGCAACGGCTGGTGACAGGTTGATGCGCGCCGCACCGGCAAGGCCGCGGACTTGCCGGCGCGGCGTGCGGTGCCTGGCCGCGATATTCGTCTACGCCGTACGCACTACGCGCGCCGCGTAGCAGCCGCGCAGCGCGTAGTGGGCTTGCAGATAGGCCACGGCCGGATCGGCCAGCAATTTGTCTATCGCCGCGGCGATGGCCGCGCCGGTCGCCAGTTCCGCGCCGGTCATGAGGTCGTCCGCGTCGAAGGCGCGCAGCGAGATCATGCGCCGCTGCAGCACTTCGGGAACCGTGTCCACCGCATCGTAGGTCTGCAGTGCGCCTTCGCGCACGAAGATCGCGTGGCTGGCGCGATACGGCGTATCCGCCGGCTGGTGCAGATAGTTGAGCAGCAGCAGGCTTTCGCCGGGGCTGGCATCGCGCAGCTCAATGCGGTCGGGAAAGCCGGGTGTGCAGTGGGCGATATGGCGGGTGACGCCGCGCTCCCGCAGCGCGGCGTCGGAAAGGCCGTAGAAAGGACGGAACGGTTCGGCGGAAAGGCCCTGGATACGGAAGGACATGGCGTGGCCTGTTCAAGGATCAGGCGTCCATGCTGCAGCGGCCTCCCTGCCGCTGCCATCCGTTTCTTGCGCCGGCATTCCTCAGCAGGCTTCGCCAGGTTTCCAGTCGCTGCCGGCGGCCGGGCGCAGCTGCTGGTGCAGGTCCAGCAGCAGGCTGCGGCCGCCTTCGTCGGGTACGTCGTTGGCGCAGGCTGCGGCGAGCAGGCGCCGCAGGCGGCGCCGGGCGCTGCTGGCTACGGGGGCGCGGCAGCGCCGCTCCGGCCAGGGCAGGTGTACATGGCTGATGGTGAACAATGGAAGTTCTTGCAGTGGCATCGATATTTCTCGCGAGCGTGTTGGGACCAGATTGGCCGGAACACGCGCAGCCGGGAGCCCCGTCAGGGGACGGGCGGTACAGGCGGGTCCGGTTTCGTCGCGGTCGTGGCGGCGCCGTCGCGGCGCCGGCTGAGCGACGCGGAAAGTGTGCGCGGCGGGTATCTCACGGGCTGCGATGGGAGGCAGTCCGGGATTCGGGATTGGAGATCCGGGATTTGCGCCGGTGCGGGAGGGCCGCAGCGGCGGTGCGGATTTCCTGCGCTGCAGCCGGACCTGATGGGGTGCTTCCGGATCAGGCCCGGCCGTGCCCTCAGGCCGCGCGCGCCTGGCTGCCGGCGTCGGCCAGCAGCAGGTCGCTGGCGCGCTCGGCGATCATCACCGTGGGCGCATTGGTATTGCCGCCGGGCAGCACCGGCATGACTGAGGCATCGACCACGCGCAGGGCCTCGACGCCGCGCACGCGCAGTTCGCTGTCGACCACGGCCTGGGCGTCATTGCCCATGCGGCAGGTGCCGACCGGGTGGTAGATCGATTCCGCCTTGCGCCGTATGAACTCGATCAGTCCGGCTTCGCTGTCGGTGCCCGGCGCGGGGAAGATGGATTCGCCGCGATACACGTCGAACGGCGCCTGCGCGAGGATCTCGCGCGACACGCGCACGGCTTCCAGCAGCATGCGCAGGTCGAAGCCTTCCGCGTCGCCGAGGTAGTTGGCGTGAATGGCGATCTTCTGCGCCGGATCGGCCGAGCGCAGCGCGAGGTGGCCGCGGCTGCGCGGCCGCAGCGCGCAGGCGTGCAAGGTATAGCCGAAGCCGGGCAGGCGGTTGCGGCCGTGGTCGTCGAGCAGCGCAGGCACGAAGTGGAATTGCAGGTCGCAGCGTTCGTCCGGCGCCAGGCGCGAGCGCACGAAGCCGCCGGCCTCGGCGATGTTGGATGTGCCTATGCCGCTGCGGCGCAGCAGGAATTCCAGCGCGATCGCGACATCGTTGGTCTTGTCGTAGGTGATCGGTCGCGTGCAGCGCGTGAGGGTGCAGATATCCAGATGGTCCTGCAGGTTCGCGCCGACCTGGGCGTTGTCGACTGCGACGTCGATGCCGTGCTGGCGCAGCTGCGCGGCCGGGCCTATACCTGACAGCATCAGCAACTGCGGCGAGTTCAGCGCGCCGCCGCTGAGGATCACCTGGCCGGCCTCGGCACGCTGCAGGCGGCCGCGGCGGCGGTATTCCACGCCGACGGCGCGGCCGTTGGCCAGCAGCACGCGCTCGCTGGCTGCGTGGGTCAGCACGGTGAGGTTGGGCCGCGCACGCGCCGGACGCAGATAGCCGGCGGCGGTGGAGCAGCGCGCACCGTTCTTCTGGGTCACCTGGTAGTAGCCGAAGCCGGCCTGGCTGGGGCCGTTGAAATCGCTGCTGACCGGATAGCCCAGCGCCGCGGCGGCGTCGATGGCCGCCTGCGACAGCGGATTGTGATGGCGCAGGTTCGACACGGCCAGCGGACCGTCCTTGCCATGGAGAGCGTCGGCGCCGCGTTCATTGCCTTCGCTGCGGCGGAAGTACGGCAGCACCGAATCCCAGGCCCAGCCCGCGTCGCCGCTGAGCTGCGCCCATTCGTCGTAGTCGCGCGCATCGCCGCGGATATAGCACATCGCATTGATGGAACTGGAACCGCCCAGCACCTTGCCGCGCGGCCACCACAGGCGGCGGCCGGCGAGATTCGGCTCGGGTTCGGTGGAGTAGTCCCAGTTCACGCCTTTCTTGCCAACCAGCTTGGCCAGGCCGGCGGGCATGTGGATGAAGGGATGCCAGTCGCTGCCGCCAGCTTCCAGCAGCAGTACGCGGGTGGCGGGATTCGCGCTGAGCCGGTTGGCCAGCACGCAGCCGGCCGAACCCGCGCCGACGATGATGTAGTCGTAAGTCATTGCTCACGCCCTGGGGAGGACCGGCCGAGTCTGTTGGGCCAGGCTAGAGCAGATGCTCCATCGCGCTGCAGCATCGACGCAATAGCGCGGTTGAAAATCACGGAAATTCCGCGTCTTAGGCGCTGAGATCGGAATGCGGTCCAATACTCGGACCGGGTTGCGCGAAACGCGCGCCGGTGCGCCGCAGTTGCGGCACCGCTGTCAGGCCAGGCGCGAGCGGCCGCCTTTTCCGCTGACCGATACAGGCTGATCACGATCCGCGCCCTTTGTCGGTCGAGCGGAGGACGGCGGCAAGACGAAGGCAACTTTTCTCTTGACGATAACCAGCGTTACTTCCGGACCAGGGCCCGTGTCCTGACCGCCGTCCTGCGAACCTGATCGGGCTCGTCCGGCCACGCACAGGCTATTCCGGTGCATTTCTCCTCATGAACAGCTGGCGCAGTGCCGGCGCGGGCTGTGCTGGCTTTCATTTGCAGACGGTGGAGATGAAAAAATGTAAAAGTTTCTGTGTCTCAAGAGTGGTTTTGCGTCCGGTGTCTCCGGACGTGTTTTTTGCCCCAAGAAAAGGAACTTTCATGAACATCGCATCACGGATCAAATGGCGTGCGCAGCGCGTCGCGCTGGCGGTTCCGCTGGGCCTGGCCGGCCTGGTGCATGCACAGCAGATACCGCTGGAAACGCCGGATGTGGCGCTGATCGACCTGGGTGAAATCCAGAGCATGGACTGGCAGCCGCATCACGGCCTGCTGCTGGCAGGCTCGTTCACGCAGTTTGAAGGCTTTTCGCGCAATGGACTTGCCCGCTTGAATGGCGCGGTGCTGGATACGGCCTGGGATCCTGCTCCCATCTGGCTGGGTCCCGTTCCGACGGTGCCGCGCCGGGTAAAGATGGCGCCGGACGGCGGCATTTTCGTCTCCGGCGATCTGGTGCAGATCAATGGGCAGGCGGTGGATTGCATCGTCAAGCTCAAGCCTGACGGCACGCTGGATACGGCTTGGACGGCGCCTACGACGAACTGCGACTTCGATCCGGTATTCGACCGCCGCGGCTGGATGTACTACATCGAGTCGAACGGCTCCGTGCGGCGCACCCGCCTCGACATCGGCGGCAGCGCCGACGCGAACTGGCAGCACCCGTCCATGCAAGGCTCCCCGGCGAAGAAGCTGTTGCTGGAATTCGGCGGTTCGCTTTACGCCGCTTCGCAAAACAATGGCTGGGAAAATAGTATCTCCAAGATCAGTACATCCGGCGACGGCCTGCAAAGCGTCTGGAGTAAACGGGACGAGGTCAACAGCGATGTAGTGGCGCTGCAGCAGAGCGAGAACGGTGTGCTCTACGTCGGCCACGCCAATGGCCTGATCCGGGGTTTCGATGTCACCAACGGCGGCACGCTATTCAGCTGGCAGACAGCCCCTGGCTTGCGGGATATGAAAATCGACTCCAGCGGCAGGTTCTACGTGGCAGCGGCCGGCGGTGTGAAGAAATATGCCAGTATGCATGGCTCGTTGCTGGAATCGTACGATCAGGCCCTGAGCGAGCGCGTCAATCAGCTGTGGCCCAACAACGGTGAACTGCTGATCGGCGGTAAATTCTCGGCCATCGGCGGATATTCCAGCCAGAGCTTCATTGTCGTCGCTCCCGGGCTTCCAGGCTTGCCGCACAGCTACGAAATCACCGGCAACGGCACCATCGACGGCGTCGCGCCGCAGCCCAACGGCGGCACTATCGTCTACGGAGATTTCATCAAGGCGGGCAAGTTGCCGCGGCAACATATGTTCCGCCTGACGCCGGCGGGAGACGTAGACCCAGACTGGTCGACCATTCTCGACGGAGCCGTCACCAACGTAGTCGTGGGCTCGGACAATTCGGTATACATCGGCGGTCCGTTCGCCTCCGTCTACACGGCTCCGACCAATTTCCTGGCCAAGCTCAACGGCAGCACGGGAGCACCGGATTTCTCCTGGATGCCGACCCTGAGCCTGGATGCGCCGCCGCCGGATCTGGCCATTGATACACAGGATCGTATCTATGTGCCGCAGGCGCCCTACGGCGTGCGGCGTGTGCTGCAGCCTTCCGGCGCGACGGATCCCAACTGGAATCTACCGATGAGCGTGGCTGAGGGCGTCGACGTCATCGGCGACTATCTGTACGTTCGCCACCGGATGCCGGGCGAGCAGTACCAGATTTCGCTGGATCGGTTCGCCCTGGCGGACGGCGAGTTTTCTCCGTTCACCTGGCGGGCGTTCGTCTATCGTGATCGAGGCGACGTCCAGATCAATTCCGTCACGGCGGATGCGGTCGGCGATATCCTGGTGGGCGGCCACTTCAACGGCATCTTCACCAACAGCGGCGAGGGCGGCGCCAACCTGGTTCGCCTGAGCGCAGCCTCGGCCACGCCCGATACCACCTGGCTGCCCGCGGTCAACGGTCCGGTCGATGCCATCGATGTCGACGCCGCCGGCGAGATCTACGTCGCCGGCCGCTTCAGCACGGTGAATGCGCAGCCCAGCCATGGCCTGGTCAAGCTGTCGCCGCTGGATGCTTCGTTGCGTACCGAGTGGGTGGCGCCCCACGGTGCCGAGGCGATCTGCGTGGCCGATGCGCAGCGCCTGTTCGTGGTGGGCCAGTACTGGCCAAACACGTTCGTCGCGCTGTCGCTGCTGCCCAGCGGTGTGACGGCGATAGAAGTGCCGTAGGCCGGTGACGCCGCCGGCGGCATTGCGGCAGCGTCTTCCATCGCGACGGCCGCGTCCTTTGCAGGGACGCGGCCGTTGTTTTTGCAGCTACAGCAGCGGGGGCGCGAATCGTTTCGTGCGGCGGTGCCGTCGCCGCGGCAGCGTCGCGTGCAGTCCGAATGCCGGATCGGCGCAGATTCTGTGCTGCTGCGTTGTTCAGGCCAGCACTTCCACGCGGTCGCCGACGCGGATCACGCCCTGGCCGCGCGCGATCAGGTTCTGTCCGAAGGTCACGCCCGCCGGCGTGCGGCGATAGCTGGTCAAGGTCTTCAGCGGCTCGCCGTCGTCGCGGCGTTCGCCGCGCAGCGGATCCACCGTGGTGAACACGCAGCGTGTGCAGGGTTTGACCAGGTCGAATTCGACTTCGCCGATGCGGATGCGCTTCCAGTCGTCCTCGGCATGCGGCGCGGTGCCGCTGACGACCAGGTTGGGCCGGAAATTCAGCATGCTCACCGGCGTGGACAGCCGGGTGTTGAGCTGGTCCAGCGCTGCCTGGCTGATCAGCAGGTGCGGGAAGCCGTCGGCAAAGCTGACTTCGTCGCCGGGCCGGCCGTAGTCGGCGCTGACGGCGCGCTGTGCGGCCTGATCCATGTGGACCAGGCGCAGGCCGGTGCCGAGCACGCGGCTGATCCAGGCATCTGCCGCCGCACCGGCGCAGACGGCGTCGACCCGGCTTTTCCAGACTTCCACCGCCAGGCGCGGCGCATCCGCGGCCGGGAAGGCGATTTCCAGCGCCGGCGCATCCGGTGCTTCCAGGCGCAGGCCGTGGGCCAGCGGCGTGGCGCGGATCAGCGGCATGCGCGCGTACAGGCGGCCGGTGACGAACTTGCCGGCGGGATCGACGATCATCCAGCGCCGGTCGCCGGCGAGGCCGCGGGGCTCGACCTGGACTTCGGCCGGCGACAGCGCGGCGCAGGATTTCACCGGGAAGATATGCAAGGCGGAAAGTGTAGGCGTCATGCGCCGATTATGCCGCGCTCGGCGGCGGCTGCGCCTGGGCGACGGACGCGGCACGTTCCCGTGCGCGGCATGCAACCGACTTGCCTGCATGCCTGCGTGCTAGGCTTGCGCCGCCTTACCGTGTCGCGGGGATCCGAGTGCCATCGCTGGGGAAGTTGCAGTCCTACCTGAAGGATCCGGTGAAGGAGCACGAATGGCCGGCGCTGGCTGTCGCCGCCGCGTATTTCTTTTTCGTGCTCGCGGCCTATTACATCATCCGGCCGGTGCGCGACCAGCTTTCGGCCGCGGTGGGTTCCACCCAGCTGCCGGTGTTTTACCTCGCCGTGTTCATCGCCACGCTGATCCTCACCCCGGTGTTCGGCGTGCTGGCCTCGCGCTTCAAGCGGCGCCAGTTCGTACCGGCGATCTACGCCTTCTTCCTGCTCTGCGCCATCGCCTTCATCCCGCTGTTCCAGATGCAGGAGGCCATAGGCGCGCGCCTGCTGGGTTCGGTGTTCTTCGTCTGGGTCAGCGTGTTCAACCTGCTCGTGGTCGCCCTGTTCTGGAGCTTCATGGCCGACCTGTTCGACCGCGAGCAGGCGCGCCGGCTGTTTCCGCTGATCGCGGTCGGCGGCGCGCTGGGGGCGATCTTCGGCCCCATCCTGACCAAGCTGCTGGTGTTCCGCGTGGGCGTGTCCGGGCTGCTGGTGATTTCCGCGCTGTTGCTGGGACTGTGCATAGGCTGCGTGTACTGGTTGCTGGGCTGGTCGCGGCGGCATCCGGTGGCGGGCGAGCCGGACCGGGACGAGCGCGTGATCGGCGGCGGCATCCTGGCCGGCGCGATCGAGACCCTGCGTTCGCCCTTCCTGCGCGGCGTGGCCCTGCTGATGGTGCTGGGCGACTGCGTAGGCACCGTGGTCTACGCCTTCCTGGTCGACTACAACCGCAGCGCCTTCGCCACCAGCGAGGCGCGCATCGATTTTTCCTCCAGCCTGGATCTGGCCACCAACATCCTGCAGATCCTGTTCCAGATCTTCCTCACGCGCGAACTGCTGACCCGCCTGGGGCCGGTATCCGCGGTGGTGCTCGACGGCGCGGTCAAGGCGGTGATGTTGCTGGGACTGGTCGTGGTCGGCGGCTGGTGGATCGTCGCGGTGGCGGTGATCACCCGCGCCAGCGCCTACGGCATCTTCAAGCCGGCGGCGGATTCGCTCTATACCGAAGTGGATGCGGAAACCCGCTACAAGGCGAAGAACTTCATCGATACGGCGGTCTGGCGCTTCGGCGACCTGGCCGTCACCAGCAGCCTGAACCTCTTGCGCAGTCTGGGCGTGGCCACCGCCGGGCTGGCCCTGATCACCGCCGGTGCCGGCGTGCTGTCGGCCTGGGTGGGATCGCGCCTCGGGCGCAGCCTGCCGTCGGCGCGCAAGAGCGAAACCGGCTGAAGGCCGCACCGCCGGGGCCGCCAACCCCTTAGACTCGCGCCTGCCGTTGCAGCAGTCCCTTCGCCGCGATCATGGAGCCGGTCATGCGTCGAGTCTTGCGTGTGCTTTTGCTGCTTTGCCTGGCCTGTGCCGCCCAGGCGCAGACCCCGGCCGTTACGGCCGATCCGATTCCGCCGCTGCTGCGCGACTGGCGCGGCTGGGTGCTCAAGGACCTGGAATACCGCGCCTGCCCACTGTTGTCGGGCAGCGCCGCGGAGGACGCGGATGATTTCGTCTGCGCCTGGCCGGGCCGTCTCAACCTCGACGCCGATACCGGCGGCCTGCGCTTCAGCCAGCAATGGCGCGTGGATGCGCCCAGCTGGGTGGCGCTGCCCGGCGATGCGCAGAACTGGCCGCAGGATGTGCAGCTCAACGGCCAGGCCGCGCCCGTGCTGGACCACGAAGGCGCGCCGGCGCTGCGCCTGGGACCGGGCAGCTACCGCCTTGAGGGCCGCATAGGCTGGGTGCGCCGGCCGCAGCAATTGCGCGTGCCGCAGCAGATCGCCCTGGTCGACCTGCGTGTGGACGGCAAGGCGGTGCTGCCGCTGGAGCGCAGCGGCGAGCAGCTCACCCTGGGCCGCGGCGAAGCGGCCGAGCCGGAGGCGGACGAAATCTCCATCGAAGTGTTCCGCCTGCTGGTCGACGATGTGCCCGCGCGGCTGGAAACCCGCCTGCGCCTGCATGTCTCCGGCCAGGCGCGCGAGGAAAGCGTAGGCCCGGTGCTGCCCGAAGGCTTCCTGCCGCTGGCCCTGAGCGGCGGCCTCACCGCGCGCCTGGGCAACGACGGCCGCCTGCATATCCAGGTGCAGCCGGGCGACTGGGATCTGGCCGTGCATGCGCGCGCGACCGCGCCGCTGGCCACGGTCGCCGCACCGGCCATAGAGGAACCCTGGCCGGAACAGGAAATCTGGAGCTTCCAGGCGCGGCCCTGGCTGCGCGTGAGCGGCGCCAGCGCCGATACGCCCATAGACCCGGCCCAGGCCGGCGTGCCGCAGGAATGGCGCGCGCTGCCGGCGTTCGCCGTAGCCGCCGCCGGTGTCCTGACGGTGGAGGAACGTTCGCGCGGCCTGTCCGGTGAAGACGGCAACCGGCTCAATCTGCAGCGCGAGGTGTGGCTGCAGTTCGACGGCAGCGGGCTGTACGCCAAGGACACCATCGCCGGCACCATGCACCGCGACTGGCGCCTGGACGTGGTCGCGCCCTACGTGCTGGAGCGCGCGCAAAGCCGCGGCGAAGGCCTGCTGGTGACCCGCTCCGGCGAAGGCCGCACCGGCGTGGAGCTGCGCGAGGCCGCCGTCTCGCTCAGTGCCGGCGTGCGCGTGGGCACACGCGGCGGTGCCTTGCTCATCGCTGGCTGGCAGCAGTCGTTCGATGCCATAGGCTGGAACCTGCACCTGCCCTACAGCTACCGCCTGCTCGCCGCACCCGGCGCCGACCGCGCCGACGGCAGCTGGATCTCGCGCTGGACCCTGCTCGATGTATTCCTGGTCGCCGTCACCGCGCTGCTGGCCGCGCGCCTGCTCGGCTGGCTTGGCGGAGCGCTGGCCCTGGGCTATCTGGTGCTGGGCTATCACGAGCCGAATGCGCCGTTGTGGACATTGTTGCTGGTCCTGGCGCTGGGCCTGATCGCCCGGGCCCTGCCTGCAGGCAAATTGCGCAGCGTGGCGGGCGTGGGCGCGCTGGCGCTGGGTGTGCTGCTGGTCGTGCTCAGCCTGCCGTTCCTGGCGCAGCAGGTGCGCTATGCGCTGTATCCGCAACTGGAAGGACAAAGCGGCTGGGGGCCGAACGTGCAATACGAGGCCAAGCAGATGGAACCGCAGGCCGAAGGCGGAGCCGTCGCCTACGAGGCGGCGCCGGCTCCGGCGGCTCCGCCGCCGCCCGAGCCCAACCAGGCGACCGATAACCTGGAGCAGGTCGAAGTGACCGGTTCGCGCATCAGCAAGGTCGATACGCAGACGGCCAGCCCGGCCTATCAGAAGAGCAAGGAACTTTCGCGCAGCCTGAGCAACCGCTTGCAGAACAACGCCGTGCAGCGCTATGCGCAGAACACCGTGATCCAGGCCGGCCGCGGCGAGCCGTCGTGGAGCTACGGCCGGGTCTACCAGCTGGCCTGGAGCGGCCCGGTGCTGGCCGACCAGACCGTGCGCCTGGTGATCTCGCCGCCGTGGATGACGCGCCTGTTGCGCGTGCTGATGCTGGGCCTGCTGCTGGCCACCATCGCCGGCCTTGCGCGGCGCCTGTTCCAGGGCCGTTCGCCGCCGTCGGCCGCACGCGCGGCGGCGGCTTCCGTGCTGCTGCTGGGACTGGCCGTGCTGCCCACGGCGCCGGTACTGGCGCAGGATGCGGTGCGCGCGGGCATTCCCGATGCCGCGCTGCTCACGCAATTGCGCGAACACCTGACCAAGACGCCCGAGTGCGCGCCGGACTGCGCCCGCGCCGCCCGTGTCGAGGTGAAGCTGGCCGGCGACGCGCTGGATCTGGCCCTGGAAGTCCATGCCGGCGAGCGCATCGCCGTGCCGCTGCCCGAGGTCGACGGCAGCGTCGCGCTGCAGGAAGTGCGCATCGACGGCGTCGCCGCCGAGACCGTGCTGCGCCACGAGGAGCAGGACTGGCTGGCGCTTCCGCGCGGCGTGCATCGCCTGGCGCTGGCCTACCGCGTGGTGGATTCCGACCACGTGGCGCTGAAATTCCCGCTGGCCCCGGCCGAGACCCAGCTGCTGCTGACTGGCTGGCAGGCCAGCGGCGTCAGCGAGAACCGCCTGCTCGGCGACACCGTCACCCTGAGCCGCGAACGTACCGCCAGCGCCGGCCCGGTCCGCGGCGGCGCACAGCAGTTCCCGCCCTATGTACAGATCGAACGCAACCTCGCCTTCGACCTGGAATGGCGCGTGCTGACCACCGTGCGCCGTCTTGCGCCGGCCGAGGGCGGCTTCTCGGTGCGCGTGCCGCTGCTGGAAGGCGAGCAGGTGATGAGTCCCGACACAAAGGTCGAAGCCGGCCAGGTGCTGCTGTCCTTCGGCGCCGACGCGGACGAAGTCAGCTGGAACAGCACGCTGGCGCGGCGCGACACGATCGAACTCGGCGCGCCGTCGCTGGCCGACCGCGCCGAAGTCTGGAGCGTGGTGCTGAGCCCGACCTGGCATGCGGATTTCTCCGGCGTACCCGAGGCCCGCGCGCAGGCGCCGGCGCAGCAGTGGATCCACGAATTCCATCCGCTGCCCGGGGAAAAGCTGAGCATCGCGCTGTCGCGGCCCGAGGCCGAAGTCGGCAAGAGCATCGCCATCGACGATGTGCAGGTCACTACGACGGTGAGCAAGCGCGCCACCGATACCTTGCTGGAACTGGCCCTGCGCAGCACCCAGGGCGGCGAGCACAGCATCCTGTTGCCGGCCGGCGCCGAGGTGATCTCGGTGGAGCAGGACGGCGTCGCGATCAACCTGCGTCCGCGCGAGGGCAAGCTCAGCCTGCCGGTGGTGCCGGGCAGCAAACGCTACAAAGTGCAATTGCGCCAGGCGCAGGAGCTGGGCATCAGCGCGAAGACGCCGGCGTTCGACCTGGGGCTGGCCTCGGCCAATCTGCAGCTCACCATGAACCTGCCGCAGGACCGCTGGGTGCTGTTCACCTACGGTCCCGCGGTGGGCCCGGCGGTGCTCTACTGGGGCGAACTGGTGGTGATGATCCTGGTCGCCTGGGGCCTGAGCCGGCTGCGGCGCACGCCGCTGAAGCTGTGGCACTGGCTGCTGCTGGGCTTCGGCTTTTCCACGGCTTCGTGGATGGCCCTGGTCGTGGTGGCGGTCTGGCTGTTCCTGTTCGACTGGCGCGAGCGCTGGAATCCGGCCTCGGACGCCGCGTTCAACCTGTACCAGATCGGCATTGCCCTGTTCACCCTGCCGGCCATGCTGTGCCTGGTCGGTGCGGTGTATGCGGGCCTGCTCGGCGATCCGGACATGAGCGTCACGGGCAATTGGTCGTCGGCGCGCAACCTGCGCTGGTTTGCCGACCAGAGCGCCGCCGCGCTGCCCCAGGCCGGCGCCCTGACCCTGCCGCTGTGGCTGCACAAGCTGGCCATGCTGGCCTGGGCGCTGTGGCTGGCCTCGGCCCTGGTCGGCTGGCTGCGCTGGGCGTTCAGCGCCTGGAGCCGCGGCGGTTACTGGCGCCGCACCCTGAAGCCGCGCATCAGCATGCCGCCGGAACCGCCGGCGCCGCCGCCGGGCACGGCATGAGCGCCACCGCCACGCAGCCGGCCGCATGAGCCGGCTGCGCGACAGCCTCGCCGCGGCGGCCGCGCGCCTGCCCGGCGAGGAAGCCCGGCTCGAAGCCGAAGTGCTGCTGCTGCATCTGCTGCAGCGGCCGCGCGCCTGGCTGTTCGCCCATGCCGACGACGAACTCGATGCGTGCGTGGCCGGACGCTACGAGGATCTGGTGCAGCGCCGCCTTGCCGGCGAGCCGGTGGCCTATCTCACCGGCGAACGGGAATTCTGGTCGCTGCCGTTGCAGGTGAACGCGGCCACGCTGATTCCGCGCGCCGACACCGAGCGCCTGGTGGAACTCGCGCTGGAGCGCCTGCCGCTGGATCGCGCTGCCGCCGTCGCGGATCTGGGCACGGGCAGCGGCGCGATCGCGCTGGCCATCGCGAAGGAGCGGCCGCGGGCGCAGGTCGTCGCGACCGACCGCAGTGCCGCGGCGCTGGCGGTTGCGGGCGGCAATGCGCGCAAGTTGTCCATTGGCAATGTTGAATTTGTGGAAAGCGACTGGTTCGCTGCTCTGCGGGGGCGCGTGTTCGATCTGATCGTGTCCAATCCGCCGTATATCGCGGTGCAGGATCCGCATTTGTCTCAGGGGGATCTGCGTTTCGAGCCCGTTGGCGCGCTGGCTTCCGGGGCGGACGGACTGGATGATCTGCGCCGCATCGTTGCTGGCGCCTGCCTCCATCTGCGGCCCGGCGGCTGGCTGCTGCTGGAACATGGCTATGACCAGGGAGAGGCGGTGCGCGCGTTGCTGACGGCGGCGGGATTTGCGGACGTGGCGACGTGGCGGGATCTGGGCGGGCAGGAACGGGTGAGCGGGGGAAGAGCGGGGATCAAGGGTTAGGCGCGCAGGATTTATTCCTGAGCTGGCGGGCGCTTGCGGGCGCTGGCTGCCTTGCGATTTGCGTTTTGAAGCTCCTGGTGCTTTATCGGCAAAAGCTCCGACGCCTTTGCAAACCCGTATCCCGAATCCCGTAAAAGTGTGATGTAAGTCACAGTCGACCCCTCGACTGCATCAACTGCCAACCGGCTCACACCTCACGGACACGTCCCTGCCGGATCCGGAACATACGCTCCAGGCCACATGGCTGGTGTGGCCCCCGCGGTGGAGCGATTTACCGGCTCCAGTGCACAGCGACTGTCGTGAGGCAGGCGCGGCGGGACCCCAAGGCTTGGCGACCTTGTCGCTGCCAAACGGAACGTGCTCACAGCCCCCGCCTTGTGCGGGGGCTCTTTTTTGGGCGTCCCGTTGCGATCCTGTCGGGGCCCGGCAATGGATGTCTGAATCAGGGCCTGAACTGGCGTTTCGTCTGGCGATGGGCGATCCGGCGCCGGTTGTGGGTGTCCTGAATTGAGCTAATTCGTTGTTGTGACGGGCTAATCGTTGTGCTGCAGGGGGCGATTGCAGGCTGGAACGGAGGCGCCGCATCGTCTGCGGATTGTGGGTGTCCCGAACCATCGTCCCGAACCATCGCCGTGCCGGAGTGGGACGGAGGCGCTGTGTCATCGGCGGATTGTGGGCGTCCTGAATTACCGGGCGGATTGTGGGTGTCCTGAATTACCTGCCCTCCCGAACGCCGCCCCGGCACTGCCACCCACACAATCGGCGCAGCAAGGCACGCCGCCAGCCGTCGCGGCACCAAGCGCTCGAATCGGTTCGGACGACGATCCGCCTCCGGTAGGCGAGGGATCACCCCGCGCTGCGCAGCGGCGTCGTCTGGGTGCCGAGCAGGCTGGCGAAGCGTTGGCGGATGGCGCGGCGTATGCCGTCGCTGTCGATGCCGCTCTGGGCGAGCAGGTCTTCGCGGCTGGCGTGGTCCAGGAACAGGTCCGGCAGGCCCAGTTGCAGCAGCGGCTTGTCCAGGGCTTCCGCGGCGAGGAATTCGGCTACCGCGGAGCCGGCGCCGCCCTGTACGGCATTGTCTTCCACGGTGACGAAGGCGCTGTGGTTGCGGGCGAGCTGGCGCAGCAGTTCGGTGTCCAGCGGCTTGACGAAGCGCATATTGACCAGGGTCAGGTCCAGTTCGCGCGCGACCACCTCGGCCGCCGTCACCGGGCTGCCGAAGGCGAGCACGGCGATACCGCGGCCTTCGCGGCGCAGCTCGGCCTTGCCTATGGGCAGTTCGCTCAGGTCCGCCGGCACAGCCCGTCCCGGGCCGGTGCCGCGCGGATAGCGCACGGCGGCGGGGCCGGGGTGGCGGAAGCCGGTGCTGAGCATCTGGCGGCATTCGGCCTCGTCCGCCGGTGCCATCACCAGCATATTGGGGATGCAGCGCAGGTAGGAAAGATCGAAGCTGCCGGCGTGGGTGGCGCCGTCCGGGCCGACCACGCCGGCGCGGTCGATGGCGAAGGTAACGTCCAGGTTCTGGATCGCCACGTCGTGGATCAGCTGATCGTAGGCGCGCTGCAGGAAGGTGGAGTAGATCGCCACCACCGGCTTGGCCCCTTCGCAGGCCATGCCCGCGGCCAGGGTCACCGCGTGCTGCTCGGCGATGGCGACGTCGAAATAGCGCTGCGGATATTCCTGCGAGAAACGCACCAGCCCCGAACCTTCGCGCATGGCCGGCGTGATGCCGTAGAGGCGCTCGTCCGCCGCGGCCATGTCGCACAGCCAGTCGCTGAAGATGTCGGTATAGGTCGGTTTGCCGGGCGCCTTCTTGACCAGTCCCTTGACTGGGTCGAACGGGCCGACGGCGTGGTATTCGATCTGCTCGGACTCGGCCGGCGCATAGCCCTTGCCCTTGGTCGTGACCACGTGCAACAGCTGCGGCCCCTTGAGTTCCTTGACCGTGCGCAACGCATGCAGCAGGGCAGGGAGGTCGTGCCCGTCGATGGGCCCGGTGTAGTGGAAGCCCAGTTCCTCAAACAGGGTGGAGGGTACGAACATCCCCTTGGCATGCTCTTCCCAGCGGCGGAAGAAACGCCAGATGAACGAGCCCCGCGGCATCGCGGCCTTGGCCCGGTCGCGCAGCTGGTTCAGGCGCCGGCTGGACATCAGCCGCGCCAGCATCTTGCTCATGGCGCCGACGTTCTCGCTGATCGACATGCCGTTGTCGTTGAGCACGACCAGCATGTCGGGCTCGACATCGCCGCCATGGTTCAGGGCCTCGAAAGCCATGCCGGCCGTCGCCGCGCCGTCGCCGATCACCGCCACGACCTTGCGCCCGTCGCCCTTGCGCTGCGCCGCGATGGCCATGCCGAGCGCGGCCGAGATCGAGGTGGACGAATGCCCCACGCCGAAGGTGTCGTACTCGCTTTCCTCGCGACGCGGGAACGGCGCCAGGCCATCCTTCTTCTTGACCGTGGTGATGCGGTCGCGCCGGCCGGTCAGGATCTTGTGCGGATAGCACTGGTGGCCCACGTCCCAGACCAGGCGGTCCCGCGGCGTGTCGAACAGGTAATGCAGGGCCACGGTCAGCTCGATCACCCCCAGCCCCGCGCCGAAATGCCCGCCGGAAGCCGCGACGGACTCGACCAGATAGGCACGCAGTTCCTGCGCCACGGCGGGCAGGTCTGCATCGGTCAGCTGGCGCAGGTTGGCGGGAGTGTCCAGCTTGGCGAGCAGCGGGTAGCGCTCAGAATCGATCATTTGCGGGTAAATCCGGACGGCAGGCCACTATTTTCGGCGACCAATGCGGCGGGGGCAAGGAAACAAACTTGCAAAACAAGGGCAGGGGTGCGGCATGTTGACTCGGTTGGGGGCGGATCTGGGGCGGGGATTGCGATTCGGATTCGCAGGAGTGGGCTGTGGCGTTGGCTGGTGGCGCGGGGAAATCCCGGGGACTTTGCCCAGCACGTGCTGATGTGTTGTGGCGAAGACTGGACTCGCTGGCGACTGATGCGGCGCCCCCTCACCCAACCCTCCCCCAAGCAAGCTTGGAGGAGAGGGCTTTGCGGTGTGGATTCTTGGGCGCTGAGGTTTGTTCCAACCGCTTTCGCCGTTCCCGTTGCGGTCGCGATAGCTGTTGCCCGGCTGTTGCCGTTGCTTCTGCGCACAGGGATGTGCGCCGCTCCACCGGGGCCCCATAAGCCGCGGCGAGGCGGCGTAGGAAAAGCCCGCGTACCGCGCGGGTCGCGCCCAGGGATGGGCGCGAGTCCGCTGCAGGGCCAGGATGGCCCTTCAGCGGACCCCGGAGCCGACTCGCGCAGCCGAAGGGCAGGATGCCCGTAGGCCGCGGCTTCTGGGGTGTGTTTTCTTTGCCTACTTTCTTTTGCACAAGCAAAAGAAAGTAGGTCGGCCGCCGCAGGCGGACGAAACTGCTTTAACAGCTAAGCGCCACTGGCACACAAGATCCGCCAGCAAGTCCAACTATGTCGGGCGCCCGCGGATTGAAAAATAAATAAAGAATCAAACGGTTGCGAGCATATCAGAAGGTGGCTGCCACCCCAGAAAAACCACCGAAGGCCTGGAGGAAATCAACTAACCCTCCTGTGCTTAGGCAAATGCCCCACCAGAAACTGCATCTGATCCGCCAGGATATTGCGATTGGAGAGAATCAGATGCTCCACCCAACTGGGCCGGTAAGGCACCGCCAGCAATGGCATCCCTGCCTGCTGCGGCGTCCTGCTGCCTTTCTTCACATTGCAGCTCAGGCAGGCGCTGACCACGTTCTCCCATTCGTCCAGCCCCCGCTTGGACAGCGGCAGCACGTGGTCGCGGGTCAGTTGCGTCTTGTGGAAATGCTGGCCGCAATACAGGCAAAGGTGCCGGTCGCGCGCGAACAATGCGGTATTGGTCAGCGCCGGGGCGGGATCGTAGCTGCCAGGACGGGCATGGCCGCGGCTGGCGACGATGGGGTGCAGGTCCAGTTGGCTTTGCAAGCCGGTTTCGCGGTTCATGCCGCCGTGGATGGTCAGGCAGGGATCGCCGAGGGTCCAGGCGACCGCGCCGCGCACATACAGGCAAACCGCATCCTGCCAGCTCATCCAGTCCAGGATGCGGCCGGTGGAATCCAACGACAGCACGCGCGTCGTATGGATGTCGTTGCTGGTTCGGATAGCCCCGAGCATTCAGTCCTCCGTTCACGCCAACTGCGAAACGGGCGTTCCTGCCGCCGTAACTCCCTGATTGCGCGGGGAGCATAGCGGATTTCGCGGAGCATCGGGGGCAAATCGCTTGCAAGGCCCGGGCCGCGCTCTGGGCGCGGCCCGGCCGTGGCGTGGCTTACTCCAGGCCGACCGGGGTCGGCGGGGTGCTGAAGCCGTTGCCGATTACGCGGTTGTCACCGGTGGACTGGATCACGGCGCCGAAATTCGGCGACAGACCAGTGGCGTTGTTGAGTACCGAGCTGCGCGTCAAGGTCAAGATGGCGCCAGCGCCGGAAGCGTTCAGGCCGGTGCCCGTGCTGCCGCTGGCGACGCAATTGTCCAGGGTCATGGTCGCCGCGCCGGTCAGGTTGAAGCCCGACGAGGTGTTGTTGGCGGCGGTGGAATTACGCACCACCACCTTGGAGCGGGCCTTGGCCTGCACGCCGAAGCCGTTGCGGGAGAAATTGCTGCTGTCGATGAGGGCGTCCAGGCTGCCTGCCGCGCCCGGGGTCATGCCGATGCCGCCGCTGCCGGCGCCGCTGATGCTGGTATTGCGCACCACCAGCTGCGAGGCGATGTTGGTCGCCGCGTCTATGCCCAGCGTGGTGACGTTGGTGATGGTGACGTTTTCCACCAGCAATGACTTGCCGTTGAGGAAGCGTATGCCGTTCAGGCCGGTGCCCACGCCCTCGATGACGATATTGCGCAGGACGACGTTATCGTTCACGCCGGCGTTGACGATGATGCCGTTGGTGCCGGCCGACAGGATGCTGGCCATGGTGCCGCCGCCATCGATGGTGATGGCCTTGGTTATGGTCACGGCGCCGTAGCCGGCCGGGTCGATCGCGTTGATGGTGCCGCCGGCCGCGGTCTTGGAAATGGCGCCGGCGAAGGTCTTGCATGGCGCGGTGCGGCTGCAGGGATTGACGTCGTCGCCGACCCCCGAAACCCAGGTGCGGGTGGCCTGGGCATAGGCGGCGGAACTGAACAGGGTGCACAGCAGCAGCAGCGCGCACAGCTGGCGGATCTTCGTGTAGATGGACATTGGGTAACCCCCCGGAATGGAAAAGCGACACCGCGCGCGGGCGCGGACCGTTCGTACGCAAGCAAGCGCAGAAAAGCTGTCGGAACTATTGCGGCAGCCGCCGGATTCCCGTTCCCGGCGGAAATCCGCCGCCGGATTGTATGCCCGGGCCGCGTCAGCGGCGTGAGGGAGTTTCCGGGGTCACTTGACCGGCTTGACCATGCGCAGCAGTTCGATGCCGTAGCCCTTGCTCTCGTACAGGGAACGAGCGCGGGCGTTGCCCTCGAACACGGCCAGGGTCACATGGCGGCAATGGTGTTCGCGGGCGAAGCGTTCGCTGTAGGCGAGCAGGGCGCTGCCGACGCCCTTGCCTTCGTGGCCGGGCGCGGTGGCCAGGTCGGAGATATGGCAGTTCTGCGCGCCGGTGAAGAAGTCGGTCATCAGCATCAGGTGCAGGAAACCGACCCGTTCGCCGTCGTCATCCTCGGCCACGAACAGGTGCGAGCCGGCCGGCTGTTCGCGCAGGTGGCGGGCGATGTCGCGGCGTATGCCCTCGGCGGTTTCGCCGCGGCGGCGCCAGCGCGGCAGTTCAAAATCCACGAAGCGATCCACCAGGCCGAGAATGAAATCGTCGTCGCCGGCATCGGCCAGGCGAATATGGATACCGGATTGCGCGTCCATAGCCCGAGTTTCTTCGCAGATTCGAGGGTTTGTGGTGGTCGGGAAGGCCGCCGGCGACCTGCCGGCGGCGTGCACAAAGTAGCGGAAGCGGCGGTGGCTGCGCCAGCCCCGGCGCGGGTTCAGCCGAACAGGGCGTCGGGCATGGCCATCAGGCTTTCCGCACCGGCGCGGATCGCGGCGATATGGCCGCGGGTGCGCGGCAGCAGGCGCGAATAGAAGAAACGCGCGGTCAGCCGCTTGGCCTGCTTGAACTCCGCGCCGTGGCTGGCCGAGGCGTCGGCCGCGGCCACGCTGCGCGCCCAGAAATAGGCCAGGGCGATGTGGCCGGCATAGAACAGGTAATCCACCGCCGCCGCGCCCATTTCCTCGGCGTCGGCCATGGCCTTGCGGCCGATTTCCTGGGTCAGGCCTATCCATTCCTGGGTCAGTTCGGCCAGCGGCTTGATGAATTCGATCAGTTCCGGGTTGGCCTGCTCGGCATGGCAGAACGCGCTGATTTCCTCGACGAAATGGCGCAGGCCCGCGCCCTGCAGCTGCATGATCTTGCGGCCCAGCAGGTCCAGCGCCTGGATCTGGGTGGTGCCTTCGTAAATCGTGGTGATGCGGGCATCGCGCTGGAACTGTTCCATGCCCCATTCGGCGATATAGCCGTGGCCGCCGAAGATCTGCAGCGCGCAGTACGTGCTTTCCTGGGCGGTCTCGGTCAGCAGTGCCTTGACGATGGGCGTGATGAAGCCGAGCAGTTCGTCGGCGCGCTGGCGCTCGGCGGCGTCCTCGCTGCGTTCGATGGTGTCGACCAGCAGCGCGGCGTAATAGCCCAGCACCCGGCCGCCCTCGGCATACGCCTTCTGGGTCAGCAGCATGCGGCGGATGTCCGGATGCACGATCAGCGGATCGGCCGGCTTGTCCGGCCGCTTGGGACCGCTGAGCGAACGCATCTGCAGACGGTCGCGGGCATAGGCCAGGGAGTTCTGGTAGGCGCGTTCGGTCAGGGCCAGGCCCTGGTAGCCGACGGCGATGCGCGCGGTGTTCATCATGGTGAACATCGCATTGAGGCCCTTGTTGGGCTGGCCGATCAGATAGCCCTCGGCGCCGTCGAAATTCATGACGCAGGTGGCCGAGGCCTTGATGCCCATTTTGTGCTCGATCGAGCCGCAGGCCAGGGTGTTGCGCTCACCCACCGTGCCATCGCGGGCGACCTTGAACTTGGGCACGATGAACAGCGAGATGCCCTTGGTGCCCGGCGGCGCATCCGGCAGGCGCGCCAGCACCAGATGGATGATGTTCCCGGCCATGTCGTGCTCGCCGGCGGTGATGAAGATCTTGGTGCCGGTAATGCGGTAGCTGCCATCGGCGCTGGGTTCTGCCTTGGTCTTGAGCAGGCCCAGGTCGGTGCCGCAGTGCGGCTCGGTCAGGCACATGGTGCCGGTCCATTTGCCCGAGACGATGGGCTTGAGGAACACCTCGCGCTGCCATTCCTCGCCATGCTGCCTGAGCGCCTCGGACGCGCCGTGCGACAGCAGCGGGAAGTTGGCCCAGGACAGATTGGCCGAATCGAGCATTTCCTTCACCGCCGCGCCGACGCCCTCGGGCACGTGCTGGCCGCCGTACTCTTCCGACGCATTCAGCGCCGGCCATCCGCCATCGCAGAACTGCGCGTAGGCTTCCTTGAAGCCCTTGGGCGTGGTCACCACGCCGTTGGCGAAATGGCAGCCTTCCTGGTCGCCGCTCTGGTTGAGCGGGGCGAGCACCTGTTCGGCGAAGCGCGCCGCCTCGTCCAGTACGGCGTCGACGACGTCGCGGCTCGCCGCCTCGCCGCCGGGCAGGCGTGCCCACAGGGCTTCCGCCCCGAGCACGTCGTACAGGGCAAAGCGCATATCGGTCAGCGGTGCGGCGTACTTGCTCATGATTCGGCCTTTGGTGGTCAACGATAGGTATTGGGACGGCCCGGCACCGGCGACAGCCGGCTCGCATGGGACGCGGGGAACTTGCGATTGGGTTCGCTGGTGACGACTTCGCCGCGCAGCTGGTAGCCGATGCTGCCGTCGCGGGCGGACTGGGCCAGCCGTTCGGCGGCTTCGCGGCTGGGCGATACCGTGGCACTGACCACGTCGGCCGACTGCCCCGGGATTTCCAGCGCCGGGCGCACGTAGATGCTGCCGGCATTGGCGCCTTCGATCTCCAGCCCGGCCTCGAAGGTGTCGAACTGCATGGGCACGGTGCTGAAGTTCTGCACCCGCAGCTCCAGCTGCCAGCGCCCGTCGGCCTGCACCGCCAGTTGCTGGATGCTGACCGCCGGCGGATTGATGCGGCGCACCGGCTTGCCGCCGCCGCAGGCGGCGAGCAGGGAAAAGGCCAGGAGGATCAGGGCAGCGCGAACCAGGATAGCCAGCTTCATCGGTGGGCCTCAAACGATTGTTTGAATGTTAGCGTGGGGCCGGCGGCGGGAGCAAAGGGCCGGCGGCCGGAACCATAGTTTGGCCGGCATGACCAGGCAATGATTCCGCGGCGGCCAAGGGCGGGCGCCCGCGCCGGGATTGCGGCAGGACCAGGGGAAAATACCGTGCGGGGCGGGCCTGTACGCGGCCTCGACGGCGGGCGGTCGGGCGGCGGATCCTGCCGGGCGCAGCGCGGGCGGCCCGCGACCTTGTTCCAGTCCACCACGGTGTCGCCATCGCCACCAGACGCAGCGCGTGCAGCAGGTTGGCGGAAAACTGCGCCGCCGCCGTGGCATGGATGGCGAGTACGGTCTAGTCGTAACGCTGCAGTTCGCGGTGGTTCAGCGGCAGGACGTGCGGACAGCGCGTTCTGTCGCGATCCGCGAGCGCAGTGGTGAACGCTTGTGCAGCGGCAGCGCAGGTTTCCCATCCGGTTATCCGTGCCGCCGCCGCGGCCGCTCCGACGCCGCGACTCCCGTACGCAGCCGCCCGTGCCTGCCCCTTGCCGCCGTCGCTGTCTCAGTCGAACGTGTCGGCGAAGATTTCGTCGTGCTGCATGCCGAACATCATCTGCGTGCGGCCGTTGAGACCGGTGAACGCGGTGCCGCCGACCACGATGCGGCCGCGCTGCAGCAGCAGGGCATCGCCGTTCAGGCCGTGCTGGCCGGTGGTGGAGATCTGTACCAGATGCTGGATCTTGCCGCCGTTGCCGAAGCTCGTGTCCACGCCGAAATTGCGCTTGAGGCGCAGCAATGCAGTGGCGACGTACTCGCCCTGGTTGCTGTTGCTGGAAGCCAGGATCAGGTAATTGCCGTTGGCCTGGCGCGTGATGGCGCGCGCGGCTTCCCAGTTGTAGCGCGGCTCGGCCGGGTTGGGGCCGGCGAAATCCAGCGCGTACTGGCGCACGCCATTGGCGCCGATGCTGGTATCGAGCTGGCCGTCCGCGCGCCAGCGCAGCAGGAAGATATCGCCGTCGGAACTGACCTGGTTGGACTGTATCTTGCCGACCTGGATCACGCGGCCGTCGGATTCCAGCAGCGACGCATAGCTCCACGGCGATTCGCTCAGGCCCAGCGGCGATTTCAGATTGATCTTGGAAATGCCCGCCGACACATTGCCGAAGGAAGGATCCATGCTGCCGTTGGCCAGCAGACGCACCACGAACTGCTTCTTGTCCGACACGGCCTGGCTGGACTGCGAGATCGCCCCGGTCACGACGATGCGGCCGTCGGCCATCAGGTGCAGGCCGTTGACGCCGCGAATCTCCGGCACCGACCACTCGAACGGCAGCTGCACCTTGCCGGCGCTGCCGAACGCCGCCACCGGCTGGCCGGCATCGCTGTAGCGGATGATGCCGAGCTGGGTCGTGCCGGCCGTGGTGACGGTGCCGGCAACGATGATGTCGCCGTTGGCCGCGACCGCCACCTGCTGGCTGAAATCCTCGTTGTCGCCGCCCTGGTCGAACGGCACCGTCAGTACGCCGCTGCCGGCCAGGCTGGAGTCCAGATCGCCGTTGGGCAGGAAGCGATAGACCATGAAATCCGGACAGCCGTTGATCGCCAGCACCACCCGGCCCTCTGCATCGAGCACGGCGTTGGAGACGTTGAAATCCGCGCACGGCCCGATCACGCTGCGCAGGCCCAGTTCGCCGAAGTCCACATCCGGATAGCCGTTGGCGCCGACCCGGTACAGGCTGAGGCGGTAGGCGCCGGGCGCGCGCATGCGTCCCGCCAGCCAGAGCTTGCCGTCGGGCCGCTGCAGCACGCCGCCCACGGTATCCAGCGAGAAATTCGGCGTGCCGTTGGGATTGGCATAGAAGCCATAGCCCGGGAATTCGCCGTCGGTGCCGAAACTGGGGTCCAGGGCGCCGTCGGCGGCAGCGGCGCCGCCGCCGAGCGCACTGCAGGCCAGGGCGGCGGCGAGAAGGAATTGGCGCATGGCGGGCACTCCGAAGGGAATGTCCTCACATACGGTTGCCGCGGGTGCCGCGGATCATGCCGCAGCTGTGCTGCCGCGGGCGCGAAGAGCCGGCGAGAGCGGGAGTCGACGCTGACGGCCCGCTGCAGCCGCGCCCTGGGTCGGCGGCCGCGCGATGGCCGCTCACTGTGGCCGCGCCGGCCAAGCCCTGGCCGCTTCCAGCGCTGCGTCGGGACCGTCCGGTACCAGCGGAGTGTTCTCATCCGGCTGCAATCCGTCGGCGACCAGGCATGGGCGCTGGTCAGCGCGACGGTAAGGCAGGCGGCAATGCGAGGACGCAGGGCTGTCCTTGGTTGACTTCGCCACGGCGCGGTCGCGGACTGCATTTCGGCAGCACGCGCGGCGTGCGCTCCGCGCCGAGGTACGTCGCGGTTTGCTTAAAAGTTCCATTGTTTCGGCTGATGCCGGCAGACGGCGGCCGGGTCTGCCGAGTACGGCTGCGAGCCGGCCATGCCTGCATCGCCAGCCGCCAGCGGAAAAGGCAGCGGCGATGCAGCCACGGTCAACCGCACAGGCACGTGCCAGGAAAATTCCCATCCCACCGGCATCCCGCCGCTGATGCGGGGCTTGACCTATCCGTTAGCATGTAGCGATGAAACCCCAAGCCCTGGACATACTGCACCGCGTTTTCGGCTACGCCAGCTTCCGCGGCGAGCAGGCCGCCATCGTCGAACACCTGGATCGGGGCGGCGACTGCCTGGTCCTGATGCCTACCGGCGGCGGCAAGTCGCTGTGCTACCAGGTGCCGGCCCTGCTGCGCGAGGGCACGGCCATCGTGGTCTCGCCGCTGATCGCGCTGATGCAGGATCAGGTCGATGCGTTGATCCAGCTGGGCGTCGCTGCGGCCTTCCTGAATTCTTCGCAGTCGCCGCAGGTGCAGCGCGAAGTCGAGCAGCGCCTGCTGCGGCGCGAACTCAAGCTGCTGTACGTGGCGCCCGAGCGCCTGCTCGGCGAGCGCACGCTGGAACTGCTGGAGCGCGTGCCCGTCTCGCTGTTCGCCATCGACGAGGCACATTGCGTGTCGCAGTGGGGCCACGATTTCCGACCCGAATACCGCGGCCTCAATCTGTTGCACCAGCGCTTCCCGCAGGTGCCGCGCATCGCCCTGACCGCCACCGCCGATGCGCCGACCCGCGCCGAGATCGTCGAACGCCTGGGGCTGGAGGATGCGCGCCAGTTCGTCGCCAGTTTCGACCGGCCCAATATCCGCTACCGCGTGGTGCAGAAGAACAACGCGCGGCGCCAGCTCAAGGAATTCCTCGAAAGCCACCGCGACGAATCCGGCATCGTCTACTGCCTTTCGCGCAAGAAGGTGGACGAGACCGCCGCCGCCCTGGTCGAGGACGGTTTCACCGCCATGCCGTACCACGCCGGCATGGAGCAGGCTGCGCGCGCCGCCAACCAGCAGCGCTTCCTGCGCGAGGACGGCGTAGTCATGGTCGCGACCATTGCCTTTGGCATGGGCATAGACAAGCCCGACGTGCGTTTCGTGGCGCACATGGACCTGCCCAAAAGCATGGAAGGCTACTACCAGGAAACCGGCCGCGGCGGCCGCGACGGCCTGCCGGCGGAGGCCTGGCTGTGCTACGGCCTGGGCGATGTGGTCACCATGAGCCAGATGATCGCCCAGTCCGAATCCGGCCAGGAGCGCAAGCGGGTCGAACGGGCCAAGCTCGAAGCCTTGCTCGGCTATGCGGAAGCCACCGGCTGCCGCCGCCAGCTGCTGCTGCGCTATTTCGGCGAGGAACGCGGCGATGCCTGCGGCAACTGCGATAACTGCCTGGAGCCGCCGCGCACCTGGGATGCGACCGAGGTCGCGCAGAAGGCGCTGTCGGCGGTCTACCGCACCGGACAGCGCTTCGGCGTAGGCCATCTGGTCGCCGTGCTGCGCGGCGAGGAAAACGACAAGCTGCGCAGCTGGAACCATCACACGCTCAGCGTATTCGGCATCGGCAAGGATCTGGATGCGCGCCAGTGGAGCGGCGTGTTCCGCCATCTCGTTGCCGCGGGCTATCTCGCCGCCGACCATGAAGGCTATGGCGCGCTGCACCTCACCGAGACCAGCCGCGGCGTGCTCAAGGGCGAAGTGCGCATCTTCATGCGCCACGAGGCCGCGGGCGAGGAGCGCCGCGCCGAACGCAAGGCCGCGCGCAGCGGTGCCCGCAGCGCCAAGGCCGGCGGCCGCACGCGCCACAATTCGCTGGAAATCGGCGACGAAGACCGGCCGCTGTGGGACGCCCTGCGCGCGCTGCGCTCGCGCCTGGCCAAGGAACAGAACGTACCGCCCTACGTCATCTTCCACGACGCCACCTTGCTCGACATGCTGCGCGAGCACCCGACCAGTCTGCGCGAAATGGCGGAGATCAGCGGCGTGGGAACGAGCAAGCTGGAGAAATACGGCGAGGCTTTCCTGAAAGTGCTGACCGAGGAAATCGGCGACTGAGCCCAGCGCGTCGGGCATGTGCAGGGCGATGTTTCGCGGCGGTGGCACGCGGTTTCTGCGGTGTCGCGGGTGTTGCTGTGCAAGCGTCGCGGCGCGGCCGCTTGCATTGCGGGGCGATCACCGCGGCATGCGGCGGCGGTTGCCGCGGGCCGAGGGGCGAGCGGGTGTCGTATCCGTCGGTGTATCGCGTGGGATTGCCGCCGGTCGCCTGGAAGTGCCGGTGGCTGTCTGACGCCGTTGGCGCTTGTCCGCCGGGATGGCTTGCAGCGGCAGCGTATCGCGCTCCCGCCTGGGTGTGGCCGCTTGCAGCCTTGCAGAAATTGCGCGCTCGCCGATCCATGCCGTTCGGCCCAGGCGGAGCCGAGGGTTCAGCCGGCATCGTTGCGTCTTCAGCAGTTCTTTCTCAGGAGTTCCGGCAATGAAGGCGGCGGTGTTGGCGTTTGCTTTGTGTGGCGCGGTGGCGCCGGTGTTTGCGGCGCAGTCTGGCGCAGCGGCCGCCCCGGGCGCCTCCCCGGTTGCGCCGCCGGCTGCCGCGCGTGCGGTGCCGGCGTCAGTGGAACTTCCCGCGGAATTTGCGCGCGTCCTGCGCGATTACGAAAAAGCCTGGATGGCCGGCGATGCCGCCGCGCTGGCGGCGCTGTTCACCGATGACGGCTACGCGCTTCCCAATGGCCAACCGCCCGCGGCCGGCGCCGAGGCGATACGCGCGGCCTACCAGCGCAACGCCGGTTCGCCGCTGAGCCTGCGCGCGCTGCACTACGTCCAGTCCGGCGACATGGCCTACATCATCGGTGGTTTCGGCGGCGCTGCGGACAAACCGGATTTCGGCAAATTCGTGCTGGTGCTGCGGCGTGCCGGCGATGGCGGCTGGCGCATCGCGGCAGATATGGACAATGCCAATGCGATGCCGCGCAGGAGTGCGGCGGCGGGCGGGTAGCGCGGTGCGGAGTCCGCAGGAGAACGCCGAAAGCGCGCGGGCGGCCGTGTAATGCCGCGCCTGAAGGTGCGGAACGGCTGGTGTCCCGAATCATCCCGCCGGGGTTTGTGGAAAAGGCCGGGTGTCCTGGAACCACCATCGCATCCCTGCAATCGGGCGGCGGAAGCGGGGTGGCCCGAAATCGACGCACATTCGGGCTGCACGGGCTGTCTGGTTTCCTGAAATAAGTGGGTGTCCTGGAATCCGGTCCCGAAGTCAGCAACGCCCGGGTGCGGGCTGTGCGGAAGTTGGTGACCCGGACCGCTCTCCGAAACCGTCCAGCAAGCCCCAAACAAAACCCATGCGAGACGCTTTTCCAAGGCGGCGAGCCCCCAAGAGCCCGCCGCTGCGCAGCACTAATTCACCAATTCATGAATCAGCTTGGACGCGCGCTTTTCCCACCCGGCCGCCGAGCAGGCTGTCCACATTCTCCGGTTATCCATCTGCAGCGCTACGCCATCGGCCGTAACAGTGCCGTCTTTTTCCTGCCGCAGGGAGGCGACCATGGTTTTCCTTCCCTGGTAGGCATTGTTCGCGCCTCGGGTATTCACCTCGTAGCAGATGCAGGTCCTGCCGTTCCAGCCAGGGTCGGTCTGGCTGGGCAGCGCGTCGCTGCAGGAGACGGCCTGGGACGAAACGCGGTACTGGATGGCACTCATGGGATCGGTCAGCGTATCGGCCAGCAGCAGATCCAGCGCCCGTTTCTCCGCGTCCGAGGTCTTGCGTACCGCGATGGAGGAGGTGTTCGAGCCCTCTTTGCCGGGCTGGGCCTGCGCTGCCGGCTCGCCGCCACTGTTTTCAAGCGCTTCGGCCTGTACGCCGGCCAGCAGGAACAGCGCGGCAGTCAGCGCGCTGGAACAGATACGCCTCTTCATCAGGATCTCCAGGGAAGCCGTTGGCTACGAGCGGATTTGTCGCTGTGACAGTGCGCCGGCGACAGGGCGCCGGCCCGCCCGTTTCTACCAGTGCGCGGCATTTTTGCAATAGTCCCGGCGCTCTGGCGCAGGGCTGCCGTTCACGCTGCGCCGCCGCGCTCAATTCACCGTAATCCGCACCAGCCGACCCGTTGGCGCAAAGCTGATCGCCGGCGCCGGATTCCCGTTGGTCACGTTCTCGAGCACGAAGCCGCGGCCGGATGCCAGGCGCACCTGTTCCCAGCCGCGCCGCTGTGTACCGTTGCCGCGGTTCATCAGCAGCCGGCCGGTGTCCGCGCCAGTGGCGTAGGCCCAGTTGCCCCAGCCCGGTGTATCCAGCCGGTCCAGCGTGTTGTTGGGATTGAATACCCAGCCAAACAGCGGTTCGCACACGCCGAACGACACATCCCCGTTGAGCGCGCCGTAGGGCGTGGAGCAGACTTGGCCGTTGATATCGGCCAGATAGCTCGCCGGCGGCGAACCCGCGCTCCAGCCGGCGCCGTCATGCGCCATCAGCACACCGGTCAGCCAGATCTCCTGGCCGGCGTTCTGTGAGCGCAGCAGCACGCGCCACACGCCCGGCTCTTCCTCGTTGAGCAGGCGCAGGCTGGCCTGGGTGTTGCCGTAGAGCAGCGAGAAGCGGCCGGCGCCCGGGCTGTTCCAGGTAAACGATTGCCCGCGGCGCAGCGCCGCGCCGTTGCTGCCGGTGAACTGGTGCCGGTCGTAGCCGAAGCGTGTCCCGAACGGGTCGGCCGGTACGCCCAGGTCGATCGCCAGCGGCAGCAGGTAGTCGCCGTTGACCAGGTTGGGCGCGCTGGCCTGCAACAGCGGCGGCAGCACCAGGTCGTCGGCGGCGACTTCCAGCGGCGGATTCATCATCGCCGGCTGCTGCTGCGTGGGAATCTCCGGGTTGTTCGGGTACAGCAGCCGCACGTTGAATGCGTAGGCATGCCGCATCACGCCGCCCGGGCCGGGACTGGGCCGCACCACCAGCGACAGTACCTCGCGCGTCTGCTGCACCTGCACGTTGCCGATCAGCACGGTGGACGTGGTGCTATCCAGCGGCAGGCCATCGCTGCGCGCCAGCGTCAGGCGGCCTTGCGCATCGCTGCTCACGTTTGCGGCCAGGCCTTGCGCGCTCTTGTAGAAGATCAACCCGCTGCTGCCATTGCTGATGCGATAAGCCACCGCGGCTTCCGCCGTGGTGTTGAGCGAGCCGCCATACGGCAGGAACGGCATGTAGCTCACGCCCGGCGTCAGCGCCGCAGTGGGCATCACCGCCGCGTCCAGCGCCAGTGTCGCGCGCAGCGCGCAGACCGGCGAATCGCTGGCCTGGGTGCAGGGCGCGGTGTCCTGGCCGGCGACATCGGTATACATCGCCCGCGCCGGCGCCGGCGACAACACGGCGGCGAAGGTGTTGGCCGCGCCGGCGGGCAAGGTGATCGTGCCGTTGGCGATCAGGGCGAGGCCGTAGACCAGGTAGCGGTCCGGCGCGCTGGCCCGTGCCGCGCGCTCGAACAGCAGCGGATCGGTGATGCGCTGGAAGCCGTTGAAGCCGCGCAGCGCCGCGCTGACAGCCGTGCTGTACGGGCCCAGCCGGGCGAACGCTTCCTGGCTGTCGCTCAGGGTGTTGCCGCCCGCCAGCACCTGCAGGCGCGAATATGGTCCCAGCGCGCCGGCCCAGACCTCGCTGCTGCGCGCGCCGCGGCCGAAGCCGACCAGGTCGATCAGCGTATCCGGCGTCAGATGGCGGTATTCGATGGCCAAGCGATACGTGCCGTCCGCCGCCGACAGGGTGGCCGCCACCTGGTTACCGGCGTGGGCCTCGACCGTGGCGCCGGCCAGCGGCGTGGGATAGCCGATATGGCCGGCAATGGTGAAGGCCGCTTCGAACCCGCTCTGGTAGATCCGGTCGGCCGGCGTTTGCGCTGCGGCCGTAGAGGCCAGCCAGGACAGCAGGAGCGGGGCGATAGCACGTTTCATGGGCGTACTCCGGCAATGACGGGCAATACGGGCCGCCGCGAAGGCAGCCGTCTCCAGATGCCAGTGCGACGGGAGACGCAATCCTCCCGCCGCAAGGCCGTTCCTGCTCGCGGCACCGCCACGACGGCGCCGCGACAATCACCCGTGCGCCGCTCAGCGCTGCCCGCGCCAGTGCTGCAGCACTTGGTGCGTAGGCCAGAACACCAGCAGCGGCAGGCCGACAAACAGCAGCGCCAGCCAGGCCCAGCCCGGCATCCAGGTCTGTGCCGCCGCATCGCTGAAACCGTAGACGTAGTTGATGTTCACCGGCACGTTCGGCCGTGCCGGATCCGGTGGCGGCGCCGGCAGCAGCAGATAGCACACGGCCAGCAGCGCCCAGGCGAGCACGGTCCAGTAGGGAAACGCGCGCCGGTCATAGCCCAGCCGCGCCACCAGAAACACCAGTACGAACGGCAGCCAGGCATGGAAGGACGACAGCCCGCGCGCGAACAGGGCGATGCCCGGATCGAACATGTAGTCCGTCATGCCCAGCAGCGAAACGCCGAAGCAGCCGGCGATGAAATCCACGCACCAGACGAACTGCGGCACGATCAGCCCCACCGCCGGCATGGCCGCCAGCAGCGGCGATTCCGTCCACAGCGCGGCCAGGGTAAAGAACATGGCCACGTCGCAGAAATACAGGAAATTGGTCGGGCCGTAGGTGATCCAGTAGAACGGCACCAGTACTGCCATGAAGACAGTGAAGGCGATTTTCAACGCAAGCGGAATGCGCGGCGCCGGAAAAACAGCCACATCGGTTGCAGACATTGAGGCCCCCTCGATGTTGCCGATACTACCGTTACGTACCGCCTGGCGGCAGCATCGCCCGGCGGGACGAGGAGGCAGAACGCCGGACTGTGCGCATCGCCACGCACCGCCCATCGATCCAGGCCTAGTCTTCCGCTGCCTATTCGGGCCACGCCACACTACACGGACAGCCATGCACGCCCACGCCACCGGCAGCTTCGACGTCACCCTCTCGCCGCAGCCCAGCACTACCGGCCAGCCCTTGCTCGGCCGCCTGCACATCGACAAGACCTACAGCGGCGACCTGTCCGCCACCGGCATCGGCGAGATGCTGAGCGCCGGCACGCAGACCAAGGGCTCGGCCGCCTACGTGGCCATCGAACAGGTCACCGGCAGCCTGGGCGGCCGCAGCGGCAGCTTCGTGCTGCGGCACGTGGGCAGCATGAACCGCGGCGTGCCGGAACTGCTCGTCAGTGTGGTGCCGGATTCGGGCACCGGCGAGCTTGAAGGCCTGGCCGGCACGCTGACCATCCATGTTTCCGACGGAAAGCACGCTTACGCCTTCGACTACACCTTGCCGGAACACGCCGCCGTACCTCCCGCGGCGGAGTGAATCCGGGTGCATCGGCCGGGCCGGCGGCGCCCTCTCGCCGGCGGTCCTGACACGGTCAGGCGGACATTTGCCATTCCGGCGCCGCGGATCCCGCGATCCCGGTATAGCGAGCTGGCGATAGCCCGCGGGCCTGCTCGATGCGACGCCGGTCCGCACGCCGCCATCGGAACGGCGCGGACGCTACTCGCCGCCATCAGCACGGTGCCGGCGGTTCGCGCCTCAGGAAATCCAGCCCGATCCGGAGGCGGGCGCCGGCTTCTTCTTCGCCGGCTTCCGGTCCGGATACAGCCCTTCGATGAAATCCTCGAACGTGGGCGCCACATCCAGCAGCGCACCGGTCTCGTGGTTCCACAAGGCGATTTCCCCCGCATTTGCTTCGCCGCAACCCAGCAGGAAGAAGTTGCCGCAGGCGTCGTCGGCGATGGGGAAATAATCGGCGCCGATTTCCGCACGCAGATGGCCGAGATGACGCAGCAGTGCCGCGCGGTCCTCGCGTGTGACCGGAAACACCACCGACGCCGTCAGCGGCCCTTCCGGCGAATCGAAGAACACGCAGTCCTTGAGGCGGCGTATATCGCAGGTGTGCAGGAAGTCTGCGTAGGCTGCGGGGATCGGCCGGTCGCGGCCGACCAGGGTCTTGAAATCTGCCCATTCCTTTTCACTGGGCGGATCGGATGCGCCGGGCAGGTCTTCGTCGTCGGTGGCGATGGGGTCGTGCATGGTCCGGAAACTCGTAGGCGGATAGTCCGGCCCTGCCGTGGCAAGCGGCGCCGGAATGCCAGTGTGCTCTGTGCCGGGCCGTGTGACAAAGCGCGCCGGCCAGGCCGCGGCGGTAGCGCGCGAATGGTGGCATTGTCGCGCTCCCCCGGGTGTCGGCACGTAGCCGTTGACGCTGGGCGCGCCGGCCGGGCGCATGAACGCGGTGGCAGACAGCTGCGGCAAGGACGCCAGGAAACCGGCGCTACGAGCGCGGAAGGCCTCGCTGCGTGCTCACGCCGTGAGCGTGCAGAAACAGCCGCCGGCCGCCGTCACTGGCCGGCGCGCGCTTTCCACTGCACCACGTCCACGCCCTTGATCAGCAGCCACAGACAGAACGACGCCTCACCTACCAGCACCGGCAGCAGGATGCCGGGCAACAGTGCATTGGCCAGCGCCGGCAACAACAGCGCGGTAGTGCACGCGACCAGATAGCTCAGGCCGGCCGCCTGCAACAGTAGCCCGACCGCCTTCGGTAGGTAGCCCGACTTGAAAATGAGATAGCCATTGACGAGGCAGGTGAACCCAAAGAACAGCAGCGCGATATTCCACGCGATATCGTGCGATTCCAGCGCGAAGCGCGCCAGCGCCTGCAGTTGCGGCGCCGCGAAGGCCTGCGCATAGACGGGATCGCTGAGCAGCGCGTGCATCTCCAGCAGATTGATCTTGCTCACCGCCTCTACCGCGAGCGAGACCAGGTTGAAGAACACGGCCAGCAGCACCAGCGGCCGGCTGACCGGCTTGAGCAGCACGTACTCCACCACCAGCAGCCCCACCGCCAGCACTGGCACCAGCAGGTTGCCGGCCAGGCTGATGCGCCACAGCAGCGGCGCCGCGGCGATGTTGTTCGCCGTGGCCGCCGGATCGCCAGCCACGATGAGCTGGCTGTTGACATACCCCTCGGCGAAGAACCCGAACGCGATGATGACGAGATACAGCAAGCCGCCGATGCGGGCATAAACCTGGGGCGACCAATCCAGTGCGTGTGGTGTCATGAGGAATTCGTGCGGGCCAATCTCGGGGCGCCGGAGTGTGCGCAGGCGGCCCCAGACTGTCCAGGCCGCTGCGACCAGCGACGGCCGGCATGCGCGAGCTGCGGTAGTGCGCGACGAACGACGCCATCGCGCCGCGCCTGCGCGTAACGGCGCTGCCCTGCCGGACACCAGCCGGCTCTCCTGGCATGCCGTCTGCGTGCGCAGCCTCCGCTCCGGGCTCAGGCGCGCGAAGCGGCAACCGATACCCGCAAAGCCCCGCGGTTGGCGAAAAAAGCGCCAATGGATACTGAAAAAGCGCCGTCATTGAGCAAAAAAGCGTCAATCACGATGCTGAAAGTGCCGCCGGAAACCCCAAAACCCTCGGCATTGAGGCTTTTTCCGCCGCCGGATACACGAAAAGCGCTTCCGCAGAGAAAAAAGCCGCAACGGAAAAGGCAAAAAGCCTTTCCCGATAGCCGGAAAGCGCCAACCTTCACTGCAAATAGCCCGACCGGATGCGCTTTCAGCGCCTGAGGATACCCATTGAGCGCCACCGGAAAGGAATCCAGCGCGAACGGCAGCGCAATCCACGCCAACAGTCGCCGCCTCGTGCTACGAAAAAACGAATGTTGCCGATGTGCTCATCCGCCGGAGAAAACGCGCGTCCTTCGCGTACTGCGCCTTGCGCGAATCCTGCGTGTACCGCCAGAACCCCCATGAATCGGACTCGCTCGCTGTTTCTTGCCGCCACGCTTGCCGCGGCGCCGGCCCTGCACGCCCACTCGGGGCCCATGGATACCCGCTTTGGCGACGGCGGCTTTGCCCACTACGGCTTCCAGGCCGTCAACGGCCAGGCGGGCGATGCCGCCCGCGTAGGGTGTCCCGGAGCAGGGGATACCTTCGTTGTGGTCGGCGCTGCCTCCAACGGCCAGCGCATCGTCACCGTGCGCCTGCGGCCGGATGGCAGCTTCGATGACACGTTCAGCGGCGACGGCAAGGAAAGTTTCGACCTGCCCACCAGCTTCGCCAGCACCACCGCCTCGGTGTGTCTGGCGCAGGGGGATCCGGTCATGACCGGCACCGTCACCGACGGCACGGGCGAGCGCAACCTGCGACTGGTCCGCGTGGGGCGCGACACCGGCCTGCCGGTGGCCGGCTTCGGCAACGGCGGCGTGGTCGACCTGGACCTGGATGCACACCTTTCCGGGCTGGGCAGCGATGAGGTTCCGGTAGGCCTCAACGCCTTGCCCAACGGCGACTTGGCGCTGAGCGGCTACGCCATGCTGGCCAACGGCGGTATCAGCGGTTTCGTGGCACTGCTGAACGCCGCCGGCCACGTGCAGGCCGTCACGCTGACCAGCTGCTGGATAATGACGACGGTGCTGGAAAACCCGGCAGGTGCGCTCTGGGCCTTCGGCTCCACCGGCTACGGCGCTTGCCGGCTGACCCTGGATCGCACGACGCTGGCGCAGACCGGCCGCCTGGACAACACCACCGGTAGCGGCGTCTACCCCAGCACCGCACGCGCCGTGCGGCCCGGCACCGTGGCGATGGCGGTGGCTATCCAGGCGCCCTACGGCTACCGGCCCGCGCTGGCGGTATTCCGCGAAACGCAGGTCAGCATCCTCGCCTTGCCGGCCCCGGTGCTCAACGGCATGGCCACCAGCCTGTCGGCCACACCCGGTCAGCAAGGGGTACAGGTCCTGCCCGGCGGCCGCGTGCTGTTTGGCGGCACGTTGCTGAAAACCGATACCAGCACCGGCGAATACTTCGCGCTTGCCCGAATCGGCCGCAGCGCCGCGGATGACCGTACCGAAATCTATTGGGGCCACGGCGGCGCCATGGCCGCCCAGTTCCTGCCGAACACCAGCGCGTGCGCCGTCACCCCGCCGGCGCAGGAAATCTACCGCATGACCTTGTGGCAGGGACGGCCGGCCTTTGTGGGGCGGGTGGATACGCAGTGCTTCGCCAATGCCGGAGCGGATTACTTTGTCGGGCGGGTAGAGACGGATTATCTGTTCGGGGATGGTCTGGACTGAGGGCTTAGACGAAGGCGGCGGCGTCTGCCGGCCAACGCCGGCAGGGTGACACTGGCGGCGTTTCCGGCGGAGGCAGTTCCGCACGGACGGGGCATGCTGGTGCCCGTGCGCAACGGTAGCTTTCGGTTGTGGACCTCGGTGTTATCGGCGGGAATCGCTGCGGCAATTCCGACAAGTGCGTCGGAAAATTCTGATCGCTCGCGCTTCGGGTGTCCCGACGCAAGCCGGGGCGGCGCAAGGCCGCCCCGGTGGTCAATCAATGGCTGACACGGAAACTGGCTTCCAGCAGGCCGCGCACGTCGCGGGAAAGGATCGCCACGGCTTCCAGGATGGCGCAGTGGGAGCGTGGATCCGGCGATTCCAGCTCCGATAACGTCAGCGTTTCGCTAAGCTCCGCGATGGCCGTCAGCCGCGCCATCATCTCCTCACGTACCGCCTCACGCTGGGCCGGCGTATTGGTCACGAACGCGAACAGCACGGGCGTGGCCTCTTTCACGAATCGGTCGATGGGGTAGAACGAGCCGTGATCAGCCATGGCGCGGCCCTCCCAAGGCGAAACCCGCGACAGGCGCAGCGGAAGGCATCAAGCGTTGGCTGGGTGCTGGGAAACAAGCGTACCGGTCTTCCATGGTCAACTCCCTTTGTATGGAGTCGCCACCCGGATGGATGCGAAAGGGGTGGCGAACGGTGTGCGGGTTGGCGGACCGGCTTACGGACCGGCGAGCCTTGCGGCTCCCCGCACACCGCCGCCAGAAATCGGCAAGCTACGCCGCACGGATTCCGGGCATAAAAAAACGCCGGCTTCGGTGCGGCGCTGTGTGCGCCGTAAGAGTTCGGGCCGCCAAGCCCGGTTGCCGAATTGGCGGCAACGGGAGGATCGTACATACCGCGATGGGCAGCGCCAAGGGGGGTATCTTACTTCGACCGCCACTGATAAAACGTTGCCGCACTGATGCCGTGCTTGCGAGCCACCTCGGTTACCGCCACGCCGGCTTCGGCCTCCTTCAATATCGCTGCAATCTGCACTTCGCTGAATTTCGACTTCCGCATGGGACTCTCCTTTGCTGAGAGTCTCTATTATTCGGGCTCATCGCGGAATCGTGTGGGTGATTCCGGCATCCAGTAGTTGCTGTCCCGTCGTCAATCAAGCCATCTTTCGGCTGCGGAAGGTCGGCGGATTCCTGCTCTGACTGTGTGCTGGGGAATTTCCTGATGAAGACGGGGCGTAATCTGCGCGAGTTGTTTTCGTTTCCTGGCTTCGCGGCAGCGGCGACGCTCAAGGGCGTGTACGGTGATCCGAAGGCGCGGGTCGTGACTTTGCGGCGCCGAAAAAAACGCGGTGTGTTCTGAGTGTGGCCATCGCTGCCGCAGCCGCCACGACAAGCGCGTGTGCCGTGCTCGCGACCTCCGAGTGGCGGGCTAGGTGCTGCTGGTGGAGTTCGAGCACTGGCGGGTTCACTGCCCGGAATGCGGCGGCGTGCACGTAGAGCAGCTGGACTGGTTGGCGAAGAACCCGCGCTACACTGAGCGCTTTGCCCTGCATGTGGGCAACCTGTGCCGAACCATGACCAACAAGGCGGTGGCCGAATTGGAGCGGTTGCACGACAGCACGGTCAAGGACTTGTCCAAGCTATACATGGCCGAGCAGGTCCGGCGCGCCGGGATGCCGGCGCCACGCGCCATTGGCATCGACGAGATCGCCATCCACAAGGGGCATGACTACCGCGTGGTCGTCAGCGACCTGGACCGTGGTCGGCCGATCTGGTTCGGCGGCAGCGGTCGTACCGAAGCAGACATCGACCAGTTCTTCGTCGATCTGGGGCCGCAAAAAAGCGCACATATTGCACTGGCGGTGATGGACATGTGGCGACCGTTCCGCACCTCGGTCCAGAAGAACGCGCCCAACGCCAGCGTGGTGTTCGACAAGTTCCACATCGTACGCCACCTGTCCGATGCGCTCGATCAGGTACGGCGAGACGAGTACAAGCGCCTGCAAGGTAAGGACCGAAGCTACATCAAGGGCCAGCGGTATACGCTGCTGAGTCACCGCAACAACCTCACCCTGGATGGCCGTCAGTCGCTCAAGAAGCTGCTCGCAGCCAACAAGCGCCTGAACACGGCGTACCTGCTAAAAGAGTCTTTCGGCGAGCTCTGGAGCTACCGTACCGACCGCGGCGCTCGCGCGTTCTTCGAGCAATGGAAGCAGAGCCTGCGCTGGCAGCGACTGGAGCCATATCAGAAGTTCGCGCGGATGATCGAGCGCCACTGGGACGGCATCGTCACTTACTGCCACCACCACAACAAGGTCAGCCTCGGCCTGGTGGAAGGACTGAACAACAAGATCCGTGTCATCCAGCGCAGCGCCTACGGCTACCGTGACGAGGCCTACCTGAAGCTCAAAGTCATCGCCAGTTTCTTGCCCGCGCTGCCTGAAAATGCTCGGTTACACCCACACTGATCCGCGAAGACCCGAAAAAATTATTTGTACGCATCTGGGATGGTCGTCGGTCATAGAGAGGTCGCCCACGAGGTGCGGTATGCGATCAGTGCCGACTAGTGCAGCTTGGCGTCAGCTTGACAAGGCGAGCCCAGAGCAACCTCTGCCCTGGCCACGCTATTGGACTACGTTGTCCCGCAGCAGTCGGCGCAAGCCAAATAATCCCAACAGCCCTACCGTCGCCATCCATCCAAGCAGAGTCCCCGCCGGCACCGCCAGCGCCACTGGCGGCGCCCCCAATCCACTGAGTTCGACCGTATAGATAACCACTCGGTCATGGAGCAGGGGCTGTGCCGGATCGTTCACCCGCCAGCTGAAGGCCAGATGCCGGCCGTCCGCGCTGAGGTTGAGCCGAGAAATGAAGAGCGGGGTGACCTGCCCCAGTGTTGCCGTAACATTGATCAGCTCGCCCGTGAGTCGATCCTTGACGTAGATGCCGGGATTAGCCGGCTGGCCGGGAAGCAGATTGGTGGCGCGGCTGAAGAAGGCAATGACACGGCCGTCGGCACTGACATCGGCATCCAGGGAAGATCCATCGGACGGTGCACCGCTATAGGTCCGCGAGACGAGTTCCGTGGTGCCGGTGTGCCGGTCGATCACATAGGTATCGCCAACACCGGGATTGTCGTCGGCGACGAACTCGTCGTTCTGCGTAGCCGTGAAGACAACGAAGCGTCCACCCGCCGTTACGCGAGGGGATATGTAGTTGGGAGTGGAAGTAAACTCGCTGCCGAATCGCGGCCAGCTGAGTCTTGTCGTGATCCCTGCGGCTCTATCTCGCAAAAAAAGCTGAAGCAGCTGCCCCGGGTTATCTGATGTGATGTCGGATGCTTGACTGGTAAATACAACATACCTCCCATCCGCAGAGTAACTGGCCAACCCTGACGACCGGTTGCTACGAGCCCCATCCGGCCGGGCGGAAATCCGTTCTACCACACCACTGATCCAGTTGCGCGAATAGACCTCCTGGATGAGAGACGGCGCTGGCAGCGGGCCGCGATCACCGATGTAGTCTGCGGTGCTGGAAAAAAGAATGTTCTTGCTATCCATCAGCGCATCTCGGATCAGCGCTCCCCGGCGCTCCGGGTTTCCCTCACCACTTTGAGCTCGGCTCAGCAATTCCGTCACTGACGTCGCCAAGTCACGCAGAAACACGTTTTGCGTTTCATAGTCCGGTGTACCCGGGGGCACATAGATCACGTCGGGATGAAACATGCCCTGACCATCGAATACCACTTCCGAGCCATTATCGGAGGGATAACCAATGCCGCTATGGCTCTGTTGCTCCTGGTTCGCGGCATTGAAACTGACGCGGCGGGTTATGCCTGTTTGCCGGTCCAGCAGAAAGGTGTCATAGCGATCATTGTCATCGCCTGGCAAAACGTCACCGGATAGACAGTAGTAAACGAGAAACCGGCCGTCACTCGACAGGCGCGGGTTGTCGCTGGGACCAAACGGAGGCAAGCCCAGATGCGTCTTGCTCGCCAATTGGGGAGCATCTGCCTGAATTGCGACTGCTGCTGGCGAAGCCAGCAGCAGAACGCCTAACAATAACGCCGAACTTCTACTGAAAATTATCAAGGAAAATGATCTCCGAGCTCGTGCGGAATTGCTCTACGATCTTCGCAAGTCGGACCAGGGTATCATCCGCCTTCGCCGCCCAGTTAGGAGCAGCAGGATAAGGCACGCCAATCATCAACGCCGACGTAGATGTACCTACCGGCAAGATGCTGGCTCCATTCCATTCGTACGCCGTTGATGAGTACGCATCAATCAACGGGCATCCTGTTGAGCTTCCACATCCGCCAGGCCCTCCGGATGCCGAGCCGTTCTGCCAGTATGACATGACAGTACGAAATCTCAGCGGATCACCGGGTATTGTGCTGGTCCTACGGTGCCCATGAGACCAAGGGCAGGATCGCGTAGCTGCGAGCACTGAAGTTGCATTTTTAGGATCATGCTCCATGCCAAACAAGTGGCCAAGCTCATGTGCAAGATTCAGTCTGTCCGCGTTGCAGTTCGGGTTGAATACTAGATAAGCAAATTTTTCAAATCCCGCCCCCGGCTCACGCAAATATCCTGACAAAGTCTTGTGCTGAATAAGCGACACACCACAAGTGCCGTCATCGGCGGCTCTCGCTAGTGCGACTATATCCGCCTCATTAGCGTTTCTTCTAGCCAGAACATGGCTATTTCCAGGGAAGCCAATATAGTCAGGAGCAGGCAGATCCTCCCACCCACCAAATGCTCTCAACGCATCTGATAACGAAAGAGTGTCATAAGAAACCAAAGTATCCGCTGCTTCTATCCCGCGCAAGGCAAATTTCAGGCGACTTATCCCTGTATTTCTCAAGCTCTGAGAAACGTCGTCCATCGAACTTTGAATCGCTGCCCGAGCGCCCGCGCTGGTGCCACCCGAACTATCTACAACACCCGACGTGTAAAGAATCAACAGATCAACCACTCTCACGCCTGGCTCAAGGGGGGCTGCACAGGTTGTGTCCCAGGCCATAGGTACAGCCACGGACTTACTACTCAATTCATCATTTTTTTTGTCTGGCTCAGCGATCGACGAAACTAACTGATGCGCGTCTTCGTCTGTATCGCCTGAATGCAACTGCCAGTGCTCGCTGTTCACAAGACCCAGTAATGTAGTTCCGTTGCGCCCTGGCTTTATCCCGTACCTATGATCTGGTCCGGATATGCGCCCTGCGAGGACGCCAGACTCAAGGGTCAATGCAACCGTCCAATTCGACGATCGTCCGTACCAACGCCACGAAATCTCCTCCGGAGAAGCATTCGGATCGATGACGTCTTCGGTATCACCATCGCCATCGAGATCAACTGCGAGGTATCCATGGCGAGGCTCAAAATACACAAGATCTACTGTTTCTACAGCACCATCGGGTAGGTTCAGTCTCAATGAAGAAATACCGGAACTAAGTGATGCAGTATTAAATCCCGCGCTCCATGACTCTAAAAACTCTCCCGGCGGCGACTGAGCTGGCTGCGGAGCAACAAATGTAATTAGATTGATAGGTGTCTGAGCACTGGCGGAAAAACAAAAAGCCGCCAATGTGCTGGCCAA
This sequence comes from Tahibacter harae, assembly GCF_024437735.1. Classification (GTDB taxonomy): domain Bacteria; phylum Pseudomonadota; class Gammaproteobacteria; order Xanthomonadales; family Rhodanobacteraceae; genus Tahibacter; species Tahibacter harae. Next base: position 312,863 of record NZ_JANFQO010000005.1, read on the forward strand.
TACGTACCGTTTCATGATTTCCCCTGTTGATTAGCACTTCTTAAGCCTCACTGCTTTACATCATTTTTTATTGAAGCCCCGCAAATCTTCGAATCGACTCATCAGCATTATTTTACAAACAATGCATAAATCTAAAATTTCCTACTAAAACACAGCGTGCGGACCGCATTCGCAAAAATCTTCGGAAACGACTCTGTCTCAAAATGCACAGCAAGCCCGTGACCAAGTACAAACAACGCCACCGCTAGACCCGAAAAGCAACCCAAGATCCGCAGAACCCGAGCATACAGATGCCGGACAACGTGTCATCTATGCCTAAAGTAATCTCCACGAACGTTTCAAGACTCGATAAACGGGGTCAGGTTAGAATGTCACTGACTTAACGCCAGGTCATTGACCCGAAAAACAAAGCCGCAAGCAGCATCTGGGACACCCACAGTCCTGAATCATCCGACTGCTTTCCGCGGATTTTCTGTCGCCGTAGACCTGAAACTCAGCGCCGGAACAGAACACCTCGGGAGCAGAATCGGGACGCCACAAAATGTGGCATCAAACTCTCGTGTCCGACAAGCACCGAAGACAACCTGCCAACGGCTCTACTCCGGCGGAACGCCGGATTGCATGGCCAAAGCGTCTCACCCGCCTAACTCAGCCACCAAGCCAGCCGGACGCCCTGCAGCCAGCGCTGGCCGATTCGCGCGGCGAGGTCAATCGAGTCCTGGGCACAGCCTGCGGCGCGTGCCCAGCCGCCGCCGTAGCCGCTTACTCGCATCGCCCACCGCGGGGCATCCCTGTCGATGACAGCGAGGATTGCAGGAGCGCCTTCAGCGATCCTGCCATGCTTGCCGGGCGCCAGCGCTCTGCCGGTCCAGTCGAGGATCTGCAGATAAAATCTGGGACACCCACAGTCCTGAATCATCCGACTGCTTTCCGCGGGTTTTCTGTAACCGTAGACCTGAAACTCAGCGCCAGAACAGAACAACCCGGGAGCAGAATCGGGACGCCACAAAATGTGGCATCAAAATTTCGTGTCCGACAAGCGACGAAGACAAGCCGCCAACGAGTTCTACTCCGGCGGAACGCCGGATTGCATGGCCAAAGCGTCTCGCCTGCCTAACTCAGCCGCCAAGCCAGCTGGGCGCCCTGCAACCAGCGTTGACCAATTGTACTGACCCAGTGAAAACCTGCTCAGGTGTAACCTTAACCAAGGAGACACCCCATGAGTGCAGTGATGGAAGAAGACATCAAGCGTTGGACGGCGCGGCGCAAGTCAGCGCTGGTGCTGGA